>CAWFLY010000014.1:0-18229 GCA_963816735.1 uncultured Actinomycetes bacterium | reverse complement strand
GACGGCGAAACGCGCACGGTCGACGTCGGTCGCGTGACGCTGGGTGGCGAGACGCGTCACTTCGCAAACGTCGGATCCGCGGGAATGAGCGGTTCTGTCGCACGCCGCGCGAACTCGATGTCGAAGCGGCTCGGCGGCCGGACGACGTTCTTCTACGCGCTGACGCGCGAGTTCCTCGCGTGGCAGAACACCGCGGTGACCGTCCGGCTCGAGTGGCGGTGTCGAACGGCGCGGCGCGATGCACGACGTGATCGTCGCGATCGGACGGTGGCACGGCGGCGGGATGCACCTTGCGCCCGACGCGAGCCAGGACGACGGCCTCTTCGACGTCGTCCTCATCGGCGACGTGAACAAGCTCGACTTCCTCACGACTGCGCCGCGGCTCTACTCCGGCAAGTACCTCTCGCATCCGAAGGTCGATCACGTTCGCAGCGCCACGCTCGAGATCGATGCGGCCGAGCCGTTGCCCGTCGAGGTCGACGGTGAGCCGATCGGGACGACACCGGCGCGCTTCGACGTCGCTCCCGCTGCGCTGCGCATCCGTGTCCCTCGCTCGTAACAGGCTGTTACTAGCGTCGTCTGCGGCGTTCGCGGCGCTCGGTGCGCTCGTCGTCGCCGGCGCGCTGACGGGGCTCGATCAGTGGGCGTGCGATCACCTCATGCCGTTCGCGGGCGCGATGGACGACGGGCCGCCGACCGTTCTCGAGTCGCTCGTGCCGCTCTTCCACGCGACCTGGCAGCCGGCGGGGATCGCCGTGACGCAGATCGTCACGCTTCCCGGGCAGGTGGTGATCTCGTTCGCGCATCGTCGCCGTCGGCAGCGTGGAAGCTCCGCGCGCCGGTGTGGATTGCCGTCTGGGTCGGCGTCGTCGATCGTCGAGGTCATCTGCCGCCACGCTCTTACGCGACCGGCGCTCTACCGCGACGGCGTCCACATCACAGCGTTCGACTCGTCGTGGCCGAGCGGGCACGCGCTGCGGTGCGCGCTCGTCGCGGTCGTCCTCGCAGCGGCTGGCCGCGCGCGAGGACAGCCATCGTCGTGTGGCTCGTCGCCGCGGCCGTGCTCCTCGAGCTCGCCGGCTTCCACACGCCGACCGATGTGGCCGGCGGGTTGCTGCTAGCTCTTGTCGCCTGCGTCGGGCTGCTGTGCGTGTCGCCGGTGCTGCTCGCGCTCTTCGCGAGCCGCTGAGACCTTCTTCTCGAGCGCGGTGAGCCGGTGCTCGAGCTCCTCGTAGCCCTTCGTGCGGCGCGACAGCTCGTCGACGCGCTCTGCGAGCTTCTTGAACGCCGAGACCGCCTTGTCGGCGCCGGGCGCCTCCGAGAGCCGCTGAATGGCGGCCTCGCTCAGGTCGGACAACTGTGCCACCAAGTCCTGCTTCCGCTCTGCCATCGCTCCTCCTCGTTCGGTTAACCGACCATACCCGCCAGCGCCCGCGAGAGTCTCCCCCGCGCCGCCGTCGATAACCACGTCCGCGTGCGCATCCCAGGGCGTCGGGCCGCGGTTGACGATGGCGAGGGAGCCTCCTGCCGCGAGCGTCTCCTGCGGTAACCCTGCGACGGGATAGACCTCGAGTGACGAGCCGACGACGAGCAGGAGCCCCGCCTCCGCGGCGAGCTGCTGCGCCCGCGCGATCGCCTCCGCCGGCAGCATCTCGCCGAACATCACGACGCCCGGCTTGAGGATCTCGCCGCACTCCGGGCACGGCGGCAACGGCAGTTGCGCGACCGCGTCGGCCATCGGCACGCGGACGCCGCAGTGGATGCACTCCGCCTCGCGCAGCGAGCCGTGTACCTCGACGATCTCGCGCGAGCCGGCGCGCGCGTGGAGTCCGTCGACGTTCTGCGTCACGACGGCGCGGACGAGCCCCGCCTCCTCGAGCTGCGCGAGCGCGTGGTGCCCGGCGTTCGGCTCGGCGCTGCGCGAGCACGTCGAGCCGCAACGCGTAGAACTCCCAGACGCGCGCCGGATCACGGCGGAACGCGTCGATGTGCGCGACCTCGAACGGGTCGTACTGCGCCCAGATCCCCTCCGCGGAGCGGAAATCGGGAATCCCCGACTCGGTCGAGATCCCCGCCCCCGTCAGGACGACGCACGGCTGCCGCTGCGCAGCAGCTCCGCGAGATTGTTCACGCTCACTCGCCAACGCTACGCCTGCACGACCTGCCAAGGAGTGGAAAAGGCGCGAAACTCCAGCACCTGCGCCCACGCCCAGAAGCCAGAGCACGAAGCCGATAAAGGGGATGCTGGTAGTCCAGGCAGCTCAGGTCATACTCTCCGCAGTTGCTGTAACCACCCTCGCAGTGGTACGTGAAGTAGCGCGCGGCACACGAAGAGGCCGACCGCAAGAACGACGCCGACGCCGATGGCCCAGGCCGTGCCGTTACGCACCGTGGCGCGGAGGACAAGTGTCACGAAAAGGGCGAGAACGAACGGGGTCAAGGCCAGTGTGAGAATCATTCCACTCCCTTTCCGAGGGACGAACCGCAGTGTGCTCGTCCATAGTTAGAAGCGCTCGACACGTCACTCTCCCATGCCGCGAGATCGCGGCCAGAGCAGAGAGGAAATGACGGCGCCCGCGGCGACTCCGACGAGCCACGACACGAAGCCGCCCGCGGCGAGGACTCCGACGAACTGCGGCTCCCAATAGCGTCCGAGGAATAGCTCGCTCTCCGTCCCGGATTCGTATGTCGTGGGCGCGCCGAGGTAGACCCGCAGGACGAACCCGAAAGCGAGCGCGCTCCGATCAGAACCGCCCAGAGAGCGCCGAGCCGAGAGATCGCGCACAAGACCGCCGCCGAGCAGAGTCCAAGGAGTAACGGCACTCCAAGCCAGACGACGAAGAACATCACTCGCGTCCCAGACGAGCGTCGCCCCTGGCCCTGCGCCCGAGCGCCGCGTTGACGGCGGAGATGGCCGCGCCGACGCCGACGCCGATCAGCCAGAGCACCAAGATGAAAACGACCGTCAACTCGGCTCCGACGCGTTCTGTGAAGAACGGTTCCCCGCCGTCTTCGGAGAACGTGTTCGGAAACGAAAAGCCGACGACGACGGCGGCGCAGGCCGCAAGGCCGATTCCCACAAGCGCGGCCCAACTTCCGCCTCGCGGAGTGCTGGCGCGCAAGAGAAGCGTCAAGCTGAGTCCGGCAAAGAGCGGTGCAGCAAGGGAGCTGACGCCTTCCATCGTTCTCCTCCTTCGAGAGAGCACGTATTGCACGTTTGCTATGTCGATCTATAGCACGTTTGCTATGTCTGTCAAGGGGATAGGCTCGCGGCATGGACGGATTCACGTTCTCGACACCGGTGCGCGTGCGCTTCGCGGACACGGACGCGCAAGGGATCGCGCACAACTCGGCGTACGTCGTCTGGTTCGAGGTGGCTCGCGTCGAGTACCTGCGCGAGTTCGCCGGCGGCTACCAGGCGCTCCGCGACCAGGGGATCGAGGCGCTCGTTCTCGAGTCGCTCGTGCGCTACCGAACGTCGGCGGTGTTCGACGACGAGCTCGGTGCGTCAGCTGTCGTTGCGTCGGTCTGCGCGGCGCCCGCTTCCGGTACGAGTACGCGATCACGCGCGGAGACGAGCTGTCGCGGACGGGCACACAGAGCACGCGTGCGTGGACGCGGCAACGATGCGGCCAACCCGGATTCCCGGCCTGGCTCGCCGAAGCGATCAGCCGCGCCGAGGCGGGGGCCACTCCTGCGAGCTGACGACGCCCGGGAGCGCCTTCTCGAACAACCGCGCCAGCTGCTGCTGCTCCCGATCGGAGAGCTGCCCGAGATAGAGCTCGCGGACCGTCGCGTGGTGGACCTGCTGCGCGCGGCGAAGAGCAGCGAGCCGGAGTCGGTCATCACGGCGAGCGACGCGCGCGGTCGTCGGGATCGTCGCTCCCGCGGACGAGCCCGCGCTTCTCCAAGCGCATCACCGCCCGCGTGATCCCACTCGCGGTGAGAAGCCGGCGCTCGGCGAGCGCGCTCATCCGTAAGCGCCGCTGCGGCCGGCCGACGAGCGTGATCAGCACCCCGTAGTCGTCCACGGACATCTCGCCCGCGTCCGCGAGCCGCGTGTCGATCTCCCGCATCACGGTCTCGCGCATGCGGATCAACCCGCGCCACGCGTCGAACTCGGTGTCGGTGAAGGGACGGGCTCGGGATTTTGGTTGACTCAGTCAAGTATCCCTCGCTAAATTACTTGCGCCGATCAACTATATCCGGAGGTGCCGAAATGCAGACCACATTGAGCCCGAAGTTCCTCACTCCCGACGATGGCCTCCGTCTGCAGTCCGGCCCGGGTCGCGACCTCATCTTCAAGGTCACCGGTGACGACACCGGCGGCGCGTTCGACTACTTCGTCGTCGAGGTCGCGCCGCACGGCGGACCGCCGCTCCACGTCCATCACACCCAAGAAGAGACGATCCACGTCCTCTCCGGCCGCTTCAAGGTGCGCGTCGGCGAGGAAGAGGCCGTCCTCGAGAAGGGTGGCTTCGCGTTCATGCCGGCCGGTCTGCCCCACGCGTTCGTCAATCTCACGGACTCCGACGCGGAGATCGTGATCGTCTACACGCCCGGCGGCGGACACCGTTTCTACGAGGAGCTCGGCCCGCTCACCCGCAACGGCACCCCGGACCGCGCGGACGTCGCTGCGTGCTTCGAGCGACACGACATGACCCTCCTCGGCCGCCGCTCGAGCCCTAGCCCTTCGGCATGAAGATCTCGCGCGCGATGACGAGGCGCTGGATCTGCGACGTGCCCTCGTAGATCTGGAAGAGCTTCGCGTCGCGCATGAGCTTCTCGACCGGGTACTCCTTCAGTAGCCGTACCCGCCGAAGACCTGGACGGCGTCGGTCGTGACCTTCATCGCGGTGTCGGCCGCGAACCGCTTCGCGAAAGAGGAGTAGAGCGTCGCCTTGCGGCCATAGCCCTGGTCGAGCATCCACGCCGCCTGCCAACAGAGCAGGCGCGATGCCTCGATCTCGGTCGCCATGTCGGCGATCATGAAGTTGACGCCCTGGTGCATCGCGATCGGCATGTCGAAGGTGACGCGCTGCTTCGCGTACTCGACGGAGTGCTCGTAGGCGCGGCCTGTGCGACGCCGACCGCGCCGATCGCCGTGCCCGGCCTCGTCGCGTCGAGCGTGGCCATCGCGATCTTGAAACCGTCTCCCTCCTCCCCGATCCGGGCCGCGGCCGGGACGCGAACGTCCTGGAGCGCAAACGCCGACGTGTCGGTCGCGCGCTGACCCATCTTGTCGAGGTGCGACTCGAGGGTCACGCCGGGCGCGTCCATCGGGACGACGAAGCACGACATCTCCTTCTTATCCGTCTTCGCGAAGATCGTCGCCCACGCCGCGTAGCCGGCATTCGTGATGAACGTCTTTGAGCCGTTGAGGACGTAGTCGTCGCCGTCGCGCACCGCGGTCGTCTTCATGGCCGCAACGTCGGAGCCGGCGCCGGGCTCGGAGAGACCGAAGCAGCAGAGGATCGGCTCCTCGAGCAGCGGAGTCAGCCACTCCCGCTTCTGCTCGTCCGTGCCGAAGCCGACGACGGGGCCGGATCCGAGGCTGTTCGCTGTGATCGACGTCCCGATGCCGGAGCAGCCCCAGTAGAGCCTCCCTCGCCCATGAGCATCCCGTCGAAGACCGACAGGCCGGCGCCGCCGTACTCCTCGGGGACGTGCGGGTTCATGAGGCCTGTCTCGTGCGCCTTCTCGATCACCTCGACGGGATGGCGCATCGCCACGTCGCACTCGGCCTCGAGTGGGCGCATCTCTTTCTCGGCGAACTCACGTGCGAGCGCGCGCAGCTCCTTCTGCTCGTCGGTCAGGGAGAAGGAAACGCCTGTTGCCGTGCTCGAGTCGATTGCAGCCACCGAAAGACCTCCGCCGAGTTGATTGAACCGTCAGTCAACTTTACCTCCCGTCCCGGGAAATCGCATGGATCCGTACAGTTACGCCGTGGCCACGACCTCGAAGAGCACGGAGATCGATCCGCTCGACTTCATCGGCATCGACGCGCTTCTCTCCGACGAGGAACGCGCGATCCGCGACACGGTGCGGCAGTTCGTGACCGACAAGGTCAAGCCGTACGTCGGCGAGTGGTTCGAGAAGGGTGAGATCCCGCTCGATCTCATCCCCGAGCTCGCTTCGCTTGGCTTGTTCGGGATGCATCTCGAGGACTACGGGCTGCCGGGCGCGCGCCGTCATGTACGGGCTCGTCTGCCAGGAACTCGAGGCGGGCGACGCGGGAATCCGCTCGCTCGTCTCCGTGCAGGGCTCGCTCTCGATGTACGCGATCTGGAAGTGGGGCTCCGAAGAACAGAAGCAGCGCTGGCTACCGGCAATGCACGCCGGCGAGGCGATCGGCTGCTTCGGGCTGACCGAGCCGGACGCCGGTTCCGACCCCGGCGCGATGCGGACATCGGCGAAGCGCGACGGCTCGGACTGGATCCTCAACGGCGCGAAGATGTGGATCACGAACGGCTCGATCTCGGACGTCGCGGTCGTGTGGGCGCGCACCGAGGACGGCCAGATCAACGGCTTTCTCGTCGAGAAGGACATGCCCGGTTTCGAGGCGCCGCTCATGCACCACAAGCTCTCGCTGCGCGCGTCAGTCACGTCCGAGCTCGTGCTCAAGGACGTGCGCGTGCCGGAGGAGAACCGCTTCCCCGAGATCGACTCGCTACGCGGGCCGCTGTCTTGTTTGAACGAGGCGCGCTTCGGGATCGTGTTCGGCGTCGTCGGCTCGGCGCGCACATGCCTCGAGACAGCGCTCGACTACGCGAAGGAGCGGATCGTCTTCGGCAAGCCGATCGCCGGCTACCAACTCACGCAGCAGAAGCTCGCGGAAATGGCACTCGAGGTAAACCGCGGCGGGCTCATGGCGCTCCATCTCGGCCGCATGAAGGACGAGGGGATCCTCCGGCCCGAGCACGTCTCGCTCGGGAAGATGGGCAACGTCCGCGGCGCGCTCGACGTCGCGCGGACGGCGCGGTCGATCCTCGGCGGCAACGGGATCACGCTCGAGTACCGGTCATCCGCCACATGAACAACCTCGAGACCGTCCTCACGTACGAGGGCACGCACGAGGTGCACACACTCTCGGTCGGCAAGGCGCTGACCGGCGAGAACGCGTTCCGCTAGGCGGCCCTAGCGACGACCTCGCGCTATTGGTGACAGAGTGACGGCCATGAAGCGTCGTTGGATCGCAGCATCCGTCACAGTCGGGCTCATCGCATCGGCCGCAATTGCCGGTCTAGCGCACGCAACGGGGTCGGGCGGCTGGGACCACCTCGGCCATGGGGCGACCGCGACGACCGCGTCCTCAACGGCGCCGTGTACGCACTCAACACCGACAACCCGGGCGTCCTCTACGTCGGCGGGTCGTTCACCGACGCGGGCGGCCTCGCAGCCGCGGACTACATCGCAAAGTGGGATGGCACGACGTGGAGCGCGGTCAACTCAGCCGCCTCCCAGCTCAATGGGGCGGTCAACGCAATCGCCTACAGCGGGGGCAACATCTATGCCGGCGGCACCTTCACCAATGCCGGCGGTGACGCCAAGGCCGAGCTTCGCCGCGGTCTGGAACGGCACGACGTGGTCGTCGCTGTGCTCGAGCGGGACGCAGCTCGTGACGTCCACCGTCAACGCGCTCCAGATCATTGGCTCAAAGCTCTACGTCGGGGGCGGCTTCGCGAACGGCGGAGGGATCTCCTCCGCCGATCGGCTGGTCGCGTGTGACTTGGGCACGGGCGTGGCAACCAGCACGATCGTCAACGCTCTCAACGAGTTCAACGGCACCGGCGTCTACGCGATGGCGAAAGACAGCAATAACGCTCTGTACGTCGCGGGCGGTTTCCTCAATCTCGACGGAATCGCCGCCGCCGACCACGTGGCCTACCTCGACGGCGGCGGCTGGCACGCTCGGCCGGGCGGTGGAAGTTGTGGCTGCGCAGTCGACAGCATCGCGCGAAGCATCACGATTTCGGCACCACGGTGTACGTCGGCACCGACAGCAAGGACATCGGCGGGATCGGCAGGCGGACAACGTCGCGAAGTGGAACGGATCCGCGTGGAGCGCACTTGGCTCCGACACCGCAACAACCGACGGCGGTTCCCGACGCCGACAGTCATCAACGGGCCGTACAGCGACGGGACGAACGTCTACGCAGCCGGCACGTTCGTCAACGCGAACGGCGATCCCAAGGCCGACGAGATCGCAGAATTCGATGGCAGCAGCTGGCACTCGCTCGGCAACAACGGAACCAACGACGGGCCACTGCCCCAACCGGGTGACGCGGTGACCTTTTTCGGGGGCCGGCTCCATGTCGGTGGGCTGTTCACCACTGCGGGCAACGATCTGCTCGCGCATGGAATCGCCCGCTACCCCGGTTACCTCCCCGACTGCAATCCGGTGATCATCAACGGCGCAACGGGCGGCATCCCGCTCAAAATCCACCTGTCGTGCTCGGATCAGAGCGGCATCCCCGTTCAGTTCCAGATCCGTTCCAGCCCATCGCACGGCTCGCTCGGCTCGGTTTCGGGACTCGGCAACGTGACCTACACGGCAACCGTCGGCTATCAAGGTTCGGACTCGTTCACGTACGGCGCTACGAACAGCGACGGCGACTCCACCACCAAGAGCGTCGAGCATCACGGTCGCAGACCCGGGCTACGCGCAGTCGGCCCAGAACATCGCGATCAGCCACTCGTTCAAGGCAGGCAGCGACGGAACGGTGAAGATCCCGGTCCGCAACAAGAACACCTTCCGCGGTCACGGAGACATCCGTGACCGCGACATGGAAGTCCCACGGGTTTTCGGTCCACCGCGTCGGCACGGAGATTCGTCCGGGCAAGAACGCGAAACTCTCGCTTCGTCTGAAGCCCAGCAAGCTCAAGCTGCTCAAGCGGCTCGGCCACGTGAGCGTGACCATCACGGTGAAGTTCGCCGGACCGCAACATTCACACAGCACTGGGACGAGCAACGGCACCCTGCGCGCGCCCTGACGCTCGCGCTCTCGTCATCACTGGCGGATCGACGAAGACTCGACGACCCTCTTGTCGCTTCGTCGCCTAAGCGAGGCCTGGGCCGCTCGGGCGCGGGAGCGGGCTTTGCGGGAGGCCTTCGCGCGGGTCGCCTTCGTTGTACGCCGACGGGGCGACGTCGTTCGGGCCGTCGGGATAGAAGACGCTCGCGAGTCGCTGGATGTGGAGCCGGCCCGGGCCGAGTTCGTACTGGCCGCCGCCGTACATCGCGATCCCCCGCTCCTCCGCCGCCTCGATCGTCGCGAGCAGCTCGCGCACCGTGCCGAAGCGCGACGGCTTGATGTTGAGCCACTGCGGCGCGACCGAGAGGCCGTTCAGATCGGCGAGCGAGTGGACGGGAGCGTCGAAGCTCAGCCGTCCTCGGCACCGGCGAGCGCCTCGAGGCAGCCGTCCTCGAGCCACGCGTCCTCGATCACGACGTCGGGCAGCTCCTCGGCGATCGCGCGGTACAGCTCGGGGTCGGGATCGAGATCGACGCTCGTGCCGCGGTAGTACGCCTTCAGGTCGACGACGCGCACGCGGCCGAGCGCGCGCAGGCGCCGCAGGAGGTCGCGATCCCAGTCCGTCTCGGCGTCGAGCTTGAACTCGAGCTCCGGCGCGACCGCGAGCCAGCTCTCCGGGTCCGCGCGGGTGGAGACGACGAAGCGGACGGGACGCTCCGGACGGCCGAGCGCCTCGCCGAGCCCGAGACCGTTCTGGCGCAGCGCGAGGTCGAGCGCGGCGCTCTCGAACGCCCAGCGGCGGAAGCCCTCCGCGAGTTCCTCGTAGCCGTCGAGGCAGCGCGAGAAGTCGGCGAGCGTCCACGTCCCCGCGAGATCGAGCTCGGCCGGCACGCCGTCGTGCGACTCGGCTTCGTACGTGACGTCCTCCCCCACGCCCGCGACCTCGTCGCCGGCGATCTCGACGATCGTCGTGACGCGCGTCCAGCCGGACGGCGTCTGCGACTCGCGGCGCGCGAGCGTGTAGCCGTCGACGCGGAGCTCGAGCCCCGCAACGGAATCCCAGAACGACATACTCCGAGCATATGAGGAAGACGCTCCTCGTGACCCTCGTGGCCGCCGCCGCACTCGCCGTCCCGGCCACCGCGGGCCTGCCGCGAGCCGGGACGCTCGTCCCGGGACAGCTCGCTCGGCGGGATCCGGCTCGGCGAGACGACGCACGCCGTCCGCGCCGCGCTCGGCCATCAGCTTCGGCGTCTGCAACGACTGCGCGCGGCCGACGTGGTACTTCACGTACAAGCCGTTCGACGCGCACGGGCTCGCGGTCGAGTTCGTCCACCGGCGTGTCGTCGGCGGTCTACACGCTCTGGCAGCCGACAGGGCTGGCGCGCGACGAACGGCCTCCGCCTCGGCGCGACGCCGCTCCAGGTGCACGACCGCGCCGGCCGGCTCCGCACGATCACGTGCAACGGCTACGACGCGCTCGTCGCCGACCGGCGCGAGCTCGCGCACCGCGTACTTCCTCTACAACGGCTCGCTCTGGGGATTCGGGCTGTTCCTGCCCCACTGGAGCCCTTGCCGATGATCGAGCTCGCGGACGTCGAGGCCGCCGCCGACGCGACTCGCCGGCGTCGCGCACCGCACGCCGGTCGTCACCTCGCGCACGCTCGACGAGCGCGTCGGCGCCGCGCGTCCACATCAAGGCGGAGTGCTTCCAGCGCGGCGGCGCCTTCAAGTTCCGCGGCGCGTACAACAAGATCTCGTCGCTCGACGCGGACGCGCTCGCGCGCGGCGTCGTCGCGTACTCCTCCGGCAACCACGCGCAGGCGGTCGCGCTCGCGGCGAAGCTCCTCGGCTCGCGCGCGACGATCGTGATGCCCGAGGACGCGCCCGCCGCGAAGCTCGAGGCGACGCGCGGCTACGGCGCCGAGGTCGTGACGTACGACCGCTGCGACGGAGAGCCGCGAGGAGATCGGCGCCGCCCTCGCCGCCGAGCGCGGACTCGACGCTCGTGCCGCCGTACGACGACCCGCTCGTGATGGCCGGGCCAGGGCACGGCGGCGCTCGAGCTCGCTCGACGACGTCCCTGACCTCGACGTCCTGCTCGTCCCGGTCAGCGGCGGCGGGCTGATCGCCGGCTGCTCGACGGTCGCGAAGGCGCTGCGCCCGCGAGTGCCGCGTCGTCGGCGTCGAGCCGGAGACGGGCAACGACACGCAGCAGTCGCTCGCAGCCGGCGAGCGCGTCCGGATCGACGTGCCGCGCACGATCGCCGACGGCCTGCAGGCGCCGGAGCCGGGCGAGCTGACGTTCGAGGTCAACCGCGCAGCGCGTGGACGAGATCGTGCACCGTGACCGACGACGGAGATCGTCGACGCGATGGTCTTCCTCTACGACCGCATGAAGCTCGTCGCCGAGCCGAGCGGAGCCGTCGGCGTCGCCGCGCTCCTCTCCGGCAAGCTCGACGCGCGCGACCGCACGGTCGGCGTGATCCTCTCGGGCGGCAACGTCGGCGCGGCGCGCTTCGCCGAGCTAGTCGGCTCGTAGCCCGCTGAGGTTGATCTCGAAGAACGTCTTCTCCGCCGCCGCGACGTCGGCTCTCGCTCGACGGACAGCCGGTCGAGCACCCACGCCGTGAGCAGCTCGTCGATGCCGCCGTAGACGATCGTCGCCGCGACACGCGAGTCGATGTCCTGCCGGAACTCGCCGCGCTCGATGCCGCGCGCGATGACGCGCTCGATGAGGTCGATCGGCTGCTCGAGGTCGCCGATCCGCTCCGCAAGCTCCGGGCTGCGGCCGAACTCCTGGACGACGACGCGGACGACATCGGGCAGGTGCAGCCACGTGCGGAGGATGATCGCCGAGACGTGGCGGAGCTGGTCGACGGCCGGCTCGTCCGTCTCCTCGACACTCCCGATCCGCTCGATGAGGACGTTCCAGTTCTCCTCGAAGACCGCCTTGAGCACGGCGTCCTTCGAGTCGAAGTAGTGGTAGAGGAACCCGTGCGCGACGCCGGCTTCCTCCGCGATGTCGCCGACGCGGCTCGCGTGGAAGCCCTTGCGCGCGAACACGCGAACGGCAGCGTCGAGGATCTGACGCCGCTTGTCCTCAGCAGCTGCGGACGGACGGCCAGGGCGGTTACGCCGGACTTCCCGCTCGCGTCGGTGACTGCGCCCCCGATCTTCCCGAGCGCCTGTTGGACCTCGTTCGGGATGATCCAGACCTTGTTCGCCTCACCCTGCGCGATCTGCGGGAGAATCTGCAGGTACTGGTAGGCGAGAAGCTCGGCGTCGGGCTTCCCGTCGTGGATCGCCTGGAAGACGGTCGCGATCGCCTTCGCCTGTCCCTCCGCGGCGAGGATCGTCGCCTGCCGCTCGCCCTCGGCGCGGAGGATCGCGGACTGCTTCTCGCCCTCCGCGGTGAGGATCTGCGACTGCTTCTCTCCCTCCGCAGTGAGGACCACGGCCCGCTTCTCGCGGTCGGCCTTCATCTGCTTCTCCATCGACTCCTGGATCGACGCCGGCGGGTCGATCGCCTTCAGCTCGACGCGATTGACGCGGATCCCCCACTTGCCTGTCGCCTCGTCGAGCACACCGCGCAGCTGGCCGTTGATCTCGTCGCGCGACGTGAGCGTCTTCTCGAGCGCCATCCCGCCGATGACGTTGCGAAGCGTCGTGACGGTGAGCTGCTCGATCGCCTGGATGTAGTTCACGATCTCGTACGTCGCCGACTTCGCATCGCTGACCTGGAAGTAGATGACCGAGTCGATGCTGACGACGAGATTGTCCTCGGTGATCACCGGCTGCGGCGGGAAGGAGACGACCTGCTCGCGCAGGTCGATCAACGCCCGGATGCGGTCGACGAACGGGACGACGAGCGTGAGCCCGGGCGTAAGCGTGCGCGAGTAGCGGCCGAGGCGTTCGACGACGCCGGCCTGCGCCTGGGGAACGATCTTGACCGTCCTCCACAGCGTGAGGAGGACGACAAAGACGACGACGCCGAAACGATCAGGGGATACATGCGGAGTTCAGCTCCTTATTTGTAGACGAGCGCCGTGGCGCCCTCGATCTGCGCGACCTCGACCTGTGTGCCGGGGTCGAATACCTCGTCCTGAACGTAGGAGCGTGCGCTCCACTCCTCTCCGCCGATCTTCACGCGTCCGCCCGTGTCGTCGACGCGCTGCGAGGACAACAGCTTTCGCGCCTTCGAGCGCGGCTGTGCCGGTACGAATCGCGCGCGGCGTCGACAGGTGTCGGCGCGCGATCGGCCGGAGGACTGCGAGCGACGCGACGGACGCGGCGCCGAACACGACGATCTGGACCCAGAACGGCCCGCCCGGAGCGGCAACGATCATCGCTACCACCGCCGCAAGCGCCATCGGGACCGAGGAAGAACATCCCCGGCGTGAGGATCTCCCCCACGGCGAGCGCCACAGCGAGCAGAGCCCAAACAAGCCAAGCAGGCATCAGAACAAAGCCTACGCCTGCAAGCCGAGCCGGGGAAGGAGTTCACGCAGACCCGTGATCCGCGGCTCGAAGCCCGGGTGGATCCCGTCGCGGTCGAGAAGGATCGCGCGCATCCCGATCGCGGCGGCGCCCTCGACGTCGTCGGCGATCCGGTCGCCGACCATCGCTGCCTCCGCGGGCTCGACACCGAGCAGGTCGAGCACGGCGCGGAAGATCGAGGCGTGCGGCTTCGTGCGGCCGTGCTGGAGGAGCTGATCCCCGCGTCGACGTCGAGCTCGTGCGTGGCGCGCCGAACGCCGCGACGTCGCGCGCGGAGTTCGTGACAAGCCCATGACGCACGCCGGCGGCACGCAGGGCCGCGATCACGTCGGGCACGTCCTCGTAGCATCTCGAAGTTCTCGTGGCAGCTCCCAGTTGCGCGTGATCTCGACGCCGCACGCGTACGCAGAGTCGCCCTCGCCGCCCATCCCGCGCTCATCCGCTCCGTGAAGCGGAACCAGATCTCGTCGTCGTGCTCGCTCGGGATGGCGGTGAGATCCACGAGCGCCCGCGTCGCGACGCAGCTTCGTAGCGCGCCGCGTCGAGGCTCGAGGCCGTGCCGCGCGCCGGCGCGCACGTCTAGCCCTCCGGCCGACTCCGGCCCGGGCCGGGCGAGCGTGAAGTCGACGTCGAAGAGAACGGCTCTCAGCTCAGCCACTCGACCACCGCGCCGTGCTCGGGATACGCCGCGTCCTCGTTCCATGCGGTGGTCTGCACGATCGTCCAGAGTCGCGCGCGCTCGCGATCAAGGCGAGCTCGGCGCAGAGCCGGTCGAGCCGGCCGAGCGCCTCCTCGCGCGAATGCCCGAGCTCGCCGGAGCGGACGATCGGCGCGACGGCGAACTCGCGCTCGGCCGCGAGCGGCTTCGGGTCGATCACGAGCCACGGCTCCCGCTCCGCGGCAAGGACGTTCTCTCCATGCAGATCCTGGTGGACAAGCACGAGCTCGCCCTGCGTGGCGGCCAGCTCACGCGCGAGGTCGCCGAGCTCCCCGGGCAGCGCCCAGTGCTCCACCTCGTCGGCGAGCGTGTGAAATCCGGTCGGGTCTTTCCAGAGCCGCGGCAGCAGGTCGATGAGCACGCCGAGCGGGTCGTCCGCGCCGTCCGACAGGAACGTCCCCGGCTCGCAGCGCTCGAGGAGCAACGCGCTCCGCGCGTCGTCCCGCCGCAGAGCCGCACCGCACCGTCTCCGTCCCAGCGCTCGAGCGCGTCGGCCTCCTGCTCGGACTCGCGGTGCGGAATCCCGATCTTCAGCACCGCCGGCGTGCCGTCCGCGAGCTTCACCCGGACGGACGTTCCGAGGCGGCGCCGCGGCGTATGCTCGCCGAGCGTGAGATCCCACTCCTCCGCGAACTCCTCGACCGACATGCCCGCTACCCTATGGCCCGTTCTCGGGGTGTGGCGCAGCCTGGTAGCGCGCTCCGTTCGGGTCGGAGAGGTCCCCAGTTCGAATCTGGGCACCCCGATTGTGACGTTGAAACCCGCCATTCGGCTTGTATTGGTCTGCGGTGCCACGGCACTACTCGCGACCGCATGCGGAGCAGCGGGCGAAGCGCTCAGCGCCTCTCGCGAGTGGCCTACGTCACCCTCGCGAACAACATCTGCAGAGCCCTGGCCGATCAGGGACACGGCGACCAAGCCCAGACCCGCGCGCTGCCTGACAACAATCTCAAGCTCCTGAACGGCACTCTCGGGAGTTCGACGGCCTGAACCCCCCCACGGAGCCAAGCGAAGACGAGCGACATGCCACCAGCTTCCACTTCAATGGTCGCGTTCCTCAAGCCGAACATCTACACGCTTGCACGCCTCGCCAAGCACTTGCAGGCGCATCCGGATGACAAGCGCGCGGCTCGGCGGTAATCATCCATCGTCCGGAGAATCCAGCTCCATCTGCGGTTGGCGTCGGCCGACGCACACACGCTCGGAATGGGTCGTTGCCAGACGGCCTTCGGCGGCCAGCCGAAGCCGTTCGACGCTCGTACGACCGTCTCGGCGAGCGACGCTCTTTCATTCTCCGGCATCTCTGGATAGAGCGGGAGAAACACCACGCGGGCGAGGAATCGCTCCGCGGTCTCGGACGCTGGAAGGGTCGCGATGCTCGTCGTGGCCGACGAACTGTCGAAACCCGCGCACCGCAGTGCCGTCCGCAATCGAGTGGGGTCGTCGACAAGGACGGGGAACACCCAGTCACACTCGCCGATCGCGCGCCGCCCCGGTCGATCGACCGCCGGAGGCAACCGGGCCGAGAACGTCTTCGCCAGCTCGGTCCGCGCCGCGATCCGCGCCTTGTCGAAGTGTCGGAGCCTGCGCACCACTACTGCGAGGAGCGCGGGACTTGGGCGCTGGCGTATCCGCCGGAGCAAGTCGGACCGAAAGCCACGCACCGCGGCAGTGACCACTCGATCGAGGTCACGACCCGACCGTGTGAGACCTCGATCAAGGAGCCGGTAGATCCGCGGGTTTGTAAGTGCGAGCAATCCGGCGAAGCGAACTACGCGCCGGAGGTACGTCCATCGCGACTGCCGGGGCCAGGACGCTTCGATCGCGCGCATGCGCCGTAACAGCTGAGGATCTTTGACCTCGACGATTGCGCCACCGAGCGCCGTCGCTGTCTTGATAGGGCCAAAACTGAAGAGAGAAACATCGGCCAAGGTGTCGCCGCCCGCCCCCTGGACCGCGAAAGCACTGGGCGGAATCCTCAACCACCAGAGCGCCCGCCCGCCTGGCTTGCGCGGCAATCGCGCTGAGATCGATCCGCGTTCCGAAGAGGTGTGCGACAACGACGACCCGCGTGCGAGACGAGATGACCCGCTCGAGGAGATGAGTCTGCGGTGCCAACGTCTCGAGGTCGATATCGATCGGGATCGGCTTGAGCTGGTGCGCCTCGGCAATGCGAACCATGTCCGGGTGGGTCAGCGCCGAGAAAACGACCTCGTCCCCGTCGCCCGGCGGCAGCGCCTGCAGGACGAGATCGAACGCCGAGCAGACCGAAGAGCACGCAGTCGCGTCTCCCCCGCCCCACGCTTGCTGAACGCTCGCCTCCGTCGCCGCTGCCGGTCGCAGGCACGCCCTGAGGGCAAATACGAGATCCGCAAGGCGAATATCCAGCCGAAGGCGCGGCCAGAGATACTCACCGGACGGCATGTCTGACTCCCTCACCGTTCTCACTTTCGTCCTGGGCTCATATCTTGTCGGCTCCGTTCCGTTCGGCAAGATCGTCGGAAATCTCTACGGCGTAGACATTCAGCAACACGGAAGCGGCAACATCGGTTTCGCCAACGTCCGCCGCGTATTGGGCTGGCCCCCTGCCATTGTCGTGCTCACCGGCGACGTATTGAAGGCTTCGCGCCGCCGTTCGCCGCGCGAGGGTATGGGTTCTCGGTCCACGAGGTGATGGCGGTCGGCGCGGCCGCGATGGCGGGGAGCGTGTTCCCCGTGTGGCTCCGATTCAGAGGCGGCAAGGGAATCGGCGCCGGTCTCGGCATCACGCTGGCCGTAAGTCCAGCCTCGGCTGTCTTGCCGCGGCGATCTACCTGCTCTCCCTGGTCCTGCTTCGACGCTCCGGCAGAGCCTCGCTGCTGTCTGCCTGGGCAGTACCGCTCCTCGCTCTGGCCCTCGCGCCGGACTACGCGCTGTTCTTCGCAGTCCTAGCCGCGCTGGCGACCTGGAGACACCATCCGCTCAGCCGAAGCCGTACGTACCGGGGAAGCGCTCGGCCAGGACTCGGACGAGCAGCGCCGCCGGAAGGCCCATGACGTTGAAGAAGTCGCCGTCGATCCGTTCGACGAGCGACGCACCGAGGCCCTGGATCGCGTAGGCGCCTGCGCGGCCCTCCCACTCCCGCGAGGCGATGTAGTGCGCGAGGTCGCGCGCCGCAGGGAACGGAACGTGACTCGCGTCGTCTCGGCGTGCACCTCTTCCCACGCATCGGTGAGGAGCGCGAGGCCCGAGACGACCTCGTGCGTCCGGCCCGCAAGCGACTCGAGCATCTCCTCTGCTTCGTCAGGGCTCGCCGCCTTGCCGTATACCCGGCCGTCGAGGACGACCTCGGTGTCACAGCCGAGCACCGGCCGGCCGCCGGCCGCGGCTAGCACCGACCGCGCCTTGCCAACGGCGTGCGCGACCGGGTCGTCCTCCGTCTCCTCGTAGGCGGGCGCGACGACCTCGAACGGGACGCGCAGCAGCTCGAGAATCTCGCGCCGCCGCGGGGAGGTCGACGCTAGGAGGAGCGCGTCTGCAGGCGGGCTCGCCAAATCTCCTCCGCCGGCCACTTCCGGCCCCACTCGGCGGTGACGTAGGCGTACTGCTCGTGCGTCGCGGCGTCGGCGGGCGCCTGGATCTCGATCAGATCGAGGATCTCGAAGCCGTTCGCGCGAAGCAGCCGGATCCACTCGCCGTGCGCGAGGTGGTATTCGATGCCGCTGTTCGGCCACTGGAATTCGTGCATCCCAAACTGGGGCGTTTGCAGCGTCTCGCTCGCCGGCGCCTCCTCGTCGTCGAGCGGCGCACAGAGCAGCACGAGCGTCGAATTGCGGAGAAACACGAGCTCGCCGCCGGGCCTCAAGAGCCGAGCCGCCTCGGGAATCCACTTGTACGGATCGGCCCAGATCGAGGCGCCGTACTCCGAGAACGCGATGTCGAACGACGCGTCGGGCAGCGGGACGTCTTCGCCGAACGCCTCGACGAACTCGAGCCCCAAGCCGAACTTCTCCTCGCAGCGACGCGCCGACGCGAGCTGCGCCGGGGTCGGATCGAC
>CAWFLY010000013.1:0-27012 GCA_963816735.1 uncultured Actinomycetes bacterium | reverse complement strand
CGCGGCAGCGTGTCGAGCTCGTAGCCGCCTTCGAGGACCGCGGCGACGCGATCTCCGAGCGCTCGGCAGCGCCGCGCGAGCTCGCGGAAGCCGTCCTCGGTGACGCGCATGTCGGCCAGCGGGTCTCCTCGTGCGCGTCGAAGCCGGCCGAGACGAGCACGAGTTCGGGCTCGAACCGCTCCACCGCCGGCGCGACGACGCGGTCGAACGCATCGAGGTACTCGGCGTCACCCGACAGCGCGGCGAGAGGCACGTTGAGCGTCGTCTCGGCCTGCTCGTTCGGCCCGCCGCTGCCGGGCCAGAACGGCCACTGGTGCAGCGACACAAAGAGAACGGTGTCGTCGTCCCGGAAGATCGCCTCCGTCCCGTTCCCGTGATGGACGTCGAAGTCGACGATCGCCACGCGCTCGACGCCGAGCTCGCTGTTGCGCCGCGCGGGCCGCGATCGCGACGTTGTTGAAGATGCAGAAGCCCATGGCGCGTCCGGCGAGTGCGTGGTGCCCCGGCGGCCGGACGAGCGCAAAGCCGCCGCGGAGCGCCGCCTCGATCGCCGTTCCCGCCGCGAGCGCCGCCGCCTCGTAGCTCGTCTCGGAACAGAGCGTGTCGCCGTCGAGCCAGATCGGTTCCTCGGTGTCCCGGACGAGGGCGACGTGCTCGGCGGTGTGGCAGAGCAACAGCTCTTCCTCGGTCGCCTCGCGTCCTTCGCTCCAGACGTGCTGGTGGGCGAGCAACGCGGCGAGCCGCTCGGGCCGCTCGGGATGGTTTCCCGTCGGGTGCAGCCGCGCCATCGCCGGATGCGTCAGGACGTCGATAGCAGCGCGCACCCTCTCCGCGAGGCCGCCGAGGCCGAGACCGTCGAGAATCGTGGACGCCTCCGCCCACGTGGGTGGTGCTGGTGCGAGGGGAGGAAGGGGGGCGGAGGCGTCCATCGCTGCGATTCGCCGGTAGAGACGCAAGTCCTCCGCTTCCGCCGCGAAGCGCCCGTCGGCGAGCGCCGCCTCGAGCGTCCCGTACTGCCGGAGGACCTCGGCCGCCTTCTTCGGGCCGATCCCGCGAGCGCCCGGCAGCTTGTCCGACGGGTCGCCACGCAGCGCGATCAGGTCGGGCACCTGCTCGGGCTCGACGCCGTAGCGCTCGCGCACCTCCGCCGGCCCGATCCGCGCGAGCTCGCTCACGCCCCGCACCGGCTGAAGGATCGTCACGCGCTCGCTCGCGAGCTGGAACGCGTCGCGGTCGGAGGTCGCGACGAGCACGTCTCCCGGCCACGCCTTCGCGCCGGCCGCGAGGAAGTCGTCCGCCTCGTATCCCGGCGCCTTCGCCGTCGCAAATCCGCACGCCGCGGTGACCTGCGGGAGGATCTCGAGCTGCTCGACGATCGAATCCTCGAAGACGCGACCCGACTGGTACGGCTCGAACGCCTCGTGCCGGTAGGTCGGGACGGTCAGCGTGTCCCAGGCGACGAGCACGCAGTCCGGTTTCTCCGCCTGCCAGAGCCGCATCGCCATGTTCGTGAAGCCGACGACGGCATTGAGCCGGATCGACTTCGGCAGTCCGTGGTACGCGCGGTGCGCGAACGAGTCGCCGTCGATGGCGAGGAGGACGCTCACGCGAGAGACGCCTCGAGCTCCGCGATCCGCGCCATGAGCCGGTCGGTCGCTTCCTGCGATGCGGCGCGCAGGTCGTCGCTGCCGCGCAGGTCGTCGATGTCGACCGGCGCGCCGTAGGCGACGCGGATCGGACCGAAGCGCAGCAGCCGGTCCGTCCCCGCCACCGCTGCCGGCACGAGCGGGACGCCGGCCTCGAGCGCGATCCGCGCGGCGCCGGTGCGCGGACGCGCCTCGTGCTTCTTGACGAGTCCTTTGGTCCGGCGCGTCCCTTCGGGAAACATCATCACCGTCTCGCCGTCCCGCGCGAGCTGCACGGCCGTCTCGATCGCCTCGGTGTCGGCGAGTCCGCGCCGCACCTTGAACGCGCCGGCGCCGTCGACAATGAGGCGCATCGGCCACCAGTACAGCTCGGACTTCGCCATGATGCGAAGCCAGACCTTCGGCCAGAGCGGCATCCGAGCGGCCACGGGTCGAAACTCGAGACGTGGTTGCACGTAAGGACGTAGCCGCCCGAGGAGGGGAGGTTCTCCTTGCCGCGAACCCGCAGCCGATAGGGCCCGTACAGCACGGGCGCGCTCAAAGCCGCAACGACGTTGTAGACAGGAGGCGTTCTCATTTCACAAAGCAGTATCCAATAGCCATGGCTATCCTCACCGGCCGTGCCGAAGCGCCTAGTCATCGTCGAGTCCCCTGCGAAGGCGCGGACCATCGCGGGATACCTCGGTCCGGACTTCGTCGTCGAGTCCTCCGTCGGCCACATTCGCGACCTTCCTCAGCGCGCCGCGGACATCCCGGCTGAGTACAAGAAGGAGAAGTGGGCCCGGCTCGGCGTCGACGTGGAGGACGACTTCCGCCCGCTCTACGTCGTCGACGCGGACAAGAAGAAGAAGGTCGCCGAGCTGAAGCGCGCTCCTCAAGGACGCGGACGAGCTCCTGCTCGCGACCGACGAAGACCGCGAAGGCGAGGCGATCGCCTGGCACCTGTACGAGGTGCTCAAGCCGAAGGTTCCCGTCAAGCGGATGGTCTTCCACGAGATCACGAAGCCGGCGATCTCGCGGGCCCTGGAGGAGACGCGCGACATCGACGTGCGGCTCGTCGACGCGCAGGAGACGCGGCGCATCCTCGACCGTCTCTACGGCTACGAGATCTCGCCGGTGCTCTGGAAGAAGATCATGCCCCGCCTCAGCGCCGGCCGCGTCCAGTCGGTCGCGACGCGGCTCATCGTCCAGCGCGAGCGCGAGCGGATGGCCTTCCGCGCCGCCGCGTGGTGGGACCTCCTCGCGACGTTCGATCCGGAAAGCTTCCAGGCGCGGCTCGTCGGGCTCGACGGGAAGCGTGTCGCGACGGGCCGCGACTTCGGCTCCGACGGCGCTCTCCGCGGCGATGCGACCCAGCTCGACGAGGACGCCGCGCGCGGCCTCGCCTCGCGGCTCGAGGGCGCGTCGTTCCGCGTCACGAAGGTCGAGGAGAAGCCGTACTCCCGCAAGCCGGCGGCGCCGTTCATGACCTCGACGCTCCAGCAGGAGGCGAGCCGCAAGCTGAAGTTCACGGCGCAGACGACGATGAGCCTCGCCCAGCGCCTGTACGAGAACGGCTACATCACGTACATGCGCACCGACTCGACGACGCTGTCGGAGTCGGCGCTCACCGCCGCGCGCAACCAGGCGACCCAACTCTTCGGCGCCGGAGTACGTCCCCGACGCGCCGCGCCAGTACACCCGGAAGGTCAAGAACGCGCAGGAGGCGCACGAGGCGATCCGTCCCGCCGGCGACTCCTTCCGCACGCCGCAGCAGGTGCAGAGCGAGCTGTCGCGCGACGAGTTCCGCGTCTACGAGCTCATCTGGATGCGCACGGTCGCGTCGCAGATGAAGGACGCGCAGGGACGCACCGTCTCGCTGCGGATCGGCGGCGAGTCGTCCGCCGCGGAGACGGTCGAGTTCGCCGCGAGCGGCACGGTGATCACGTTCCGCGGTTTCCTCGCGGCGTACGAGGAGGGGCGCGACGACGACCGCGCGGCGGGCGACGACGACGAGGAGCGCCGCCTCCCGAACGTCTCCGAGGGGGACGCGGTCGCAGCTGAAGGAGCTCGAGCCGCAAGGCCACGAGACGAACCCGCCCGCGCGCTACACCGAGGCGACCCTCGTCCGGACGCTCGAGGAGCTCGGCATCGGACGCCCGTCCACGTACGCCTCGATCATCGGCACGATCCTCGATCGCGGCTACGTCTCGAAGCGCAGCGGCGCGCTCGTGCCGTCGTTCCTCGCCTTCTCCGTCGTCGGTCTCCTCGAGCAGCACTTCACGCGGTACGTCGACTACGACTTCACGGCGTCGATGGAGGACGACCTCGATCGCATCGCCGCCGGTGAGGAGGCGCGCAATGCGTGGCTCCATCGCTTCTACTTCGGTGACGGCGAACCCGGTTTGCTCGATCTCACTCAGGATCTCGGCGCGATCGACGCGCGCGAGGTGAGCAGCTTCAAGATCCCGGGCAGCGACATCACGATTCGCGTCGGCCGCTACGGCCCGTACCTCGAGCGCGACGGGCAGCGCGCCAACATCCCGCCCGACCTCGTCCCCGACGAGCTGACGATCGAGAAGGCCGAGGAGCTACTCGCGCAGCCGTCGGGCGACCACGAGCTCGGCGTCGACCCGGCCACCGGGCTTGCGATCGTCGCCAAGACGGGCCGCTACGGCCCGTACGTCACCGAGGTGCTCCCGGAGGACTCGAAGGACGAACCGCGCACCGCGTCGCTCTTCAAGTCGATGTCCGTCGACACCGTGTCGCTCGAGGACGCGCTGCAGCTCCTGACGCTTCCCCGCTCGCTCGGCGCCGCGGCCGACGGCGAGGAGGTCGTCGCGAAGAACGGGCCGTACGGGCCGTACGTCCAGCAGGAGCAAGGAGACGCGCTCGATCGAGAGCGAGGAGCAGCTCCTCACGATCACGTTCGAGGAGGCGCTCGCCGTGCTTGCGCAACCGAAGCCGCCGCGCCGCCGCGGCCAGGCGAAGCCGCCGCTCGCGGAGCTCGGCGCCGACCCCGACGACCGGCAAAGCGATCGTCGTCAAGGAGGGCAAGTTCGGCCCGTACGTCACCGACGGGGAGACGAACGCGAGCCTCCGTCGCGGCGACGATCCGCAGTCCCTCGACCTCGACGGCGCACTCGAACTGCTCGCCGAGCGGCGCGCGAAGGGTCCGTCGAAGAAGCCCGCGCGGCCGGCGGAAATCGTCCTGACGCTTCTCCGCGGAGCCAGCCGAGACGCGGAATACACTTGCGCGTCCGCCTCGTTCGACCGAGGGATCAAGTCGGCGGGCTCAAGATTTCCGCTCCTATGGTGAGAAGACTGACGTTTCGCGACGCTCGTGAAAGGACGGGGAGGGCTCTGACTCAGAACCAGCTGCAGGAACTGCTCGAGTCGGATCAGATCCGCGCCATCGTCGAGGGTGCCGAGGAGCGCGGCTTCATCGATCCCGCCGCGATCGTGGCGTTCGCCGCCGAGCAGGAGCTCAACGAGCAGGAAGTCGAGGAGCTGACGCGCGAGCTCGAGCGCACCGGGCTCGAGATCGGCCAGCCCGCGGCGGCCGCGCCCGTCGCCGCCGAGGTGACCGACGAGGCCGAGGACGAGAAGGAAAAGGAGAAGGAGGAGGCACCGACGTCCGACCGTCGCGATCTCCGGCTCCGCCGACAGCCTGCAGCTCTTCCTCGCCGACGTCGGCACGCCACAAGCTGCTCACCGCCGCCGACGAGGTGATGCTCGCGAAGCGGATCGAGCGCGGCGACCCGACGGCGAAGCGCCGCATGATCGAGTCGAACCTCCGCCTCGTCGTCTCGATCGCGAAGGGCTATCGCGGGCTCGGCGTTCCGTTCCTCGACCTGATCCAGGAGGGGACGCTCGGGCTGAACCGCGCCGTCGAGAAGTTCGACTGGCGCCGCGGCTACAAGTTCTCGACGTACGCGACGTGGTGGATTCGCCAGTCGGTGCAGCGCGCCGTCGCCAACCACGCGCGCACGATCCGCGTTCCCGTCCACGTCGTCGAGCGCCAGCAGAAGCTCTCGCGCGCGGCGCGCCGGCTCGAGGTCGAGCTCGGCCGCGAGGCGACGAAGGCGGAGCTCGCCGAGGCGACCGGCCTCCCGATGCAGCACATCGACGAGGCGCTCGGAGCCGCGAACGCGTCGGTCTCCCTCAACCAGACCGTCGGAGCCGACGACGAAGGCGAGCTCGGCGATCTCTTCGCCGACCGCGAGGCTGCCGATCCGTTCGACGAGGCTGAGGAGTCGCTCCGCCGGCAGGGCGTGCGGCGTGCGCTCGAGGCGCTGCCGGAGCGCGAGCGGCGCATCCTCGAGCTCCGCTTCGGGTTCGAGGGCGAGCCGTGGACGCTCGAGGCGATCGGCAACGAGCTCGACCTGACGCGCGAGCGCGTCCGGCAGCTCGAGGGTCAGGCACTCGCGCGGCTCGGCGCGCTGAGAGACCTGATCTCCGTCGCAGCCGCGTAGATCCGTTCGCGGTCGAGCGGAGCGACCCGCAGCTCGGGCGGCGGCTTGCGGAGAAACGAGTCGACGAGCAGCAGCTCGTCGAGCTCGAGCCCTCCTTGTGACAACGTGTCACAAGCTCGTTCCTGCCGACGACACGCCGCGAGACCGGCCTCGATCTCGAGCATTGCGCCTCCGCCGGGCGGGAGCGTCCGTTCGGCAGTGACCCGGCCGCCGGAGATGAAGATCGCGGTGACGTAAGCTGGATCGAGGGCTGGAGCGAGGACGCAGCACTCGAGCTTTCGCAGCCGGTCGAGTCGGTCGAGTTCGCCGCAAACTCCCTGCAAAGCGCGCGATTCGGTCGCGGAGCCGCGCGGCATCTTCGAAGCGGCGAGCCTCGGCGAGTGTGCGGAGTCGACGCTGCAGGCGCGGCAACGCATCTGCCGGCCGCGCAAGGTCTTCAGGCGTCAGCGCGCGCGCCGCGAGTTGCGCTCGCCGCCGCGACCGCAACGGCCCTTGTGACAACTTGTCACAAGGGAACTTCTGCGTGGCGACCACGTCGTTGCCGCGAGTTTTGAGCCACACGTGGCGCTCCGGCCGAGAGACGCGCGCGTTGCCCGGAGGGCGCAACTCGCGGATGAGGCGGAGCTCCTCGAGCGCGGCCTCGAGCTCCGAGCCGAGGACGCGCCACTCGATCCGCTCGGTCGCGCCGAGTGCCGCCTCGACCGCCGGCCGTTGCCGGTCGCTGCGGAAGTACGACCGCAGCCGTGCCCGCAGGTCGCGCGCCCGGCCGACGTAGAGCACCTGGTCGCCGCGTCCGCGGAAGAGATAGACGCCGGGTCGGGTCGGCGCGCCGAACGCGAGGTGGCGCTTGTCGAGCCAGTCGACGGCTCCGCGTCGCGGCGAGGGAGCCGAGATCCGCGACCGTCCGCGCACCGCGCTCCTGCGCGAGCCCGATCAACGCGAGGAGCAGTTCCGCCGTCGCGCGCGCGTCGGGCAGTGCGCGATGACACGGCCGCGCGTCCGTTCCGAGCCACCACGCGAGCTGCCCGAGCGAGAAGCCCTTCACGCGTCCCGCGAGGAGCGTTCGCGCGAGGAGGACGGTGTCGACGACCGGCGCGGCGATGCGCGAGCCGGTGAGCAGCTCGGTCTCGCGGTCGAGGAAGGCGAGGTCGAAGCGCGCGTTGTGCGCGACGAGAACTGCGTCGCCGGCGAAGTCGAGAAAGCGCCGCACGGCCTCGGGCGGACGCGGCGCGCCACGTAGTTGCTCGTTCCGCAGCCCCGTGACCGCCGACGCGCCGGGCGCGATGCGGAGGCCCGGATCGACGAGCGTCTCGAACTCGCCCGCCGGCTCGAGCTCACGGATCCGGACTGCGCCGATCTCGCAGATTGCGGAGGTTCCCGGCCGGAGTCCCGTCGTCTCCAGGTCGACGACGACGAACGTCGCCCGCTCGAGGAGGAGCTCGGCTCCGGGCGGCTTCGCGAGCGCAACCGTGTCGCCGTTCCACGCCAGACGCGCATCGGCTTCCACGACCTCCGTCAGGAGCGACCGCGCGAGGGCGACCGGAGCCTGGCGTAGGGCGAACAGCCGTCGCGCCGCGTCCTCCGCAGGTACCGGTCCGCGGCGTTCCTCGACAAGTTCCACGAGCCGGTCGGCGGCGTCTAGCCTGAGTTGCATGTCGAAGAGCGTAGGCGAACACACGTTCGTGCGCCAGGCGCCGCCGCTTCGGCTCGCCCTCGCCGCAGTCCTGCTTGTCCTTCTCGCGGTCGGCTGCGGCGGCAGCGGCCGCGCCGCGACTCCCCCGACCACCGCCGCGACGACGACCGCCGAGTCGCCGCCGCCTCCGGTGACGAAGCCGGGCGACGTGCCACACGAGTTCCCCGACTTCAAGATCGCGATGGACGACACGGACTACCTCGACCCGGGCCTCTCGGACACGGCCGAGGGCTGGGGCGTGATGTGGAACGTCTACCTCCCGCTCATCGGCTACAAGCACGTCAGCGGCTCGGAGAGCGCGACGCTCGTCCCGTACCTCGCGACGGCGCTGCCGCGCATCTCGGCGGACGGCCGCACCTACACGCTCCGTCTTCGGCGCGGGCTGCGCTACTCGAACGGTATGCCGGTGCTCGCCAGCGACTTCAAGCGAACGATCGAGCGGGACGTCGTCCTCGACTCCGCAGGCGCCGCGCTCTTCGCGAACATCGCCGGCGCTGCGCGCTTCGCGAAAACCCCGAAGCGCGGGATCAGCGGGATCCGCACCGACGATCGCAAGCGGACGATCGCCATCCATCTCATCGCTCCCGAGGGCGACTTCGAGAACGTCCTCGCCTCTGAGTTCGCGGCGCCGGTGCCGTCGAGCGCGCCACGCTCCGACTCGTCGCTCCATCCACTACCGGCGACGGGCCCGTACGAGATCGTGAGCTATCAACCGCGCTCGCGGATCGTCGCGGTGCGGAACCCGTACTTCCAGGCATGGCGCTTCCGCGGCAACGTTCCCGCCGGCAATCCCGACCGCGTGACGTGGGACATCGTCCCCACGGCCCGCGCGGCGCTCCACTCGGTCGTGAGCGGCAAGGACGACTGGATGGGCTACCTGCCGGTCCCGAACACGCGGCTTCCCGGCCTCGAGAAGCACTACAAGCACCGCTTGCGGAAGGCCACGCAGTCGAGCCTCGACTACTTCTTCATGAATACGCATGTCGCGCCGTTCGACAGGCTGGCGGTGCGGCGCGCGATCAACGACGCAATCTCGAGGAAGTGGCTCGTGCGCCTCGCCGGCGGCCCAGCCCGGGCGACGGAGAACATCCTTCCGCGCGACTACCCGTCGTACCGGGCTCACAAGCTCTACCGCCACGACCTCCAGAAGGCGAAGCGGCTCGTCGCGAACGCCCACTTGTCGAAACGCGAGAAGCGCGTGACCGTCTGGAACCACGACGTGCCGGGCGACCGGCCCTTCACTGAGTACCTCGTCTCGGTCCTCAACAAGCTCGGCTTTCACGCGCACGAGCGGGTCGTGCCGGCGAGCGACTACTGGTCGACCCTGAGCGACCCATCGACGAAGGCCCAGATCGGCTTCGCGAACTGGCTCCAGGACTATCCCCACCCGCTCGACTGGTTCGGTGTCCTCCTCGACGGCCGCCAGACGGCAACACGGCGGAACGACAACTACGCGTATTTCGACGCGCCGGGGGTGACCCGCGAGATCGAGTCGCTCACGCAGCAGCCGAAACTCACGCACACCGTCGACGCGCAATGGCGGCGCCTTGATCGCAAAGTGATGCAACAGGCTCCGTGGGTGCCGTTCCTCAACCGGGAGAACGTCGATTTCTTCAGCGCCCGTGTGCGGTTGCAGTGCTACGTGAACAACGTCCTGTACGGCTTCGATTACGCGTCGATCTGCGTAAGGAAGTAGCGGTCGCAATACCCCCGTTCGGGGAGTTGGCGGTAAAGCGCAAGGGGGATTGCGCCGATACGGACTGCGATGGACGCCGCTGAGCGCAAAGAGATTCTCGGCCGTTATCTAACGCACTCGCGCCACTTCGAGGAGGTGGCGGCGCGCCGGCGTGGGAATGGCGGCGGCGAGGTGATCGCCCTTCAGGCTCCCGTGCGCGCGCTCGAACAGGCGCCGACGCACCGGGAGGTCGAGGTGCTTCAGCTCATTTCGGACGGCCTTGTGAACCGCGAGATCGGCGAGCGGCTCTTCCTGTCGGAGGAGACGGTGAAGTCGCACGTGCGCCACCTGCTCGCAAAGCTCCAGGCCCGCTCGCGGGCTCACGCGGTGGCCGTCGGGCTTCGCCGCGGTCTCATCGCCTAGCTTGTTTAGAGGGAGCGCGAGCGGCTGGCTCTAAACGAGGAAACACAAAGCGCCGGGTGAACTAGTACACCCGGCGCTTGTGAATTTCTGCCGTCGATCCAGATATCCGCCGCTGTGGACAAATCCCTCAACGAGGGGATGCCCACAGCCTGTGGATAACGGACTATCCGACGGCGGTCTACCAGCTCTTCATCGCTCCACCGTGGTAACGCGGAGAGCGAAGCGAACAAGGGACGTACGCATTGGACGCTCCGATCGATCGGGGACTGACGGCAACGGAAGCTTATACCCCTTCTGGGGGATACGCAAGTCTGCGTCAGATTTTTCGCCGAACATGCCGCCCAGACGCTTCGTTCGCTGGCTTGGGCAGCGGTCTTGATCGCCAGCTACGATCGGCGTCGCAGTCGCGCTCTGGTCTGACGGATACCGGTTTCCGCCTCTCTGGGCGATCGTGGTTCTGGGTCGGGATCGCCGCGGTCGCCGAGCGGCAAGGGCGTTGCCCTTACCGATCGGACGACAATGTCAGTGTCGTTCATCCCGCTCGTCTTTGCCGCGATCGCCTTCGGTCCGCTCGGCGGGTTGACGGTGGGAGCGATTTCGAATCTCTGGGACTTCCGCGACTCTCGGCTGAAGTGGGCTGTCTACACGCCGATCCGGGCTCTTACGGGCGCCGCAGCTGGTGCAGCGGCGTGGACGTTCATCCCGCACCCATCAGGCTTGGGGCAGTACGTGCTTGCAAGCCTGGTGGCGTCGTCTCGCATGTCTCGTGGCTGAGGGTCGTCCTGGCTAGTACCACGGCGCGCATTCGCGGCATTAATTACGCGAGCCAACTCCGGGCTTTCGCATCGGTCTCGTTTCTGACGGTTCCGTTCTATGTCCCGCTTGCTGGCGTTGCTGGTGTTCACCGACCACACCTACTCACTGGTCATTGCGCTGATCCTCCTCGTTCCGACGCTCGCAGCGCAGCAGCTTCTTCACCTGTATCAGCAGGAGAAGGAAGCCACTCGCCATCTCGCCGCCGCGAACTCACGTCTGCGTACCGCGAACGCCCGCTTCATGACGGGTCTCGTCGCGATCTACGAGGAGAGCGACCCCTACACCGCCAGTCACTCGCTCGTGGTCGCGACGTACGCGCGCGACATCGCTGAGCGGATGGGCCTCTCGGCGGACGACTGCGAACTTGTCGCACCTCTGTGGCTTGGTCCATGACATCGGCAAGTGTCCGCGTCCCGACGGGAAATCATCGAGAAGCCTGGCCCGCTGACGTTGGAGGAGCGCCGGGTAATCGAGAAGCATCCCGAGTGGGG
This sequence comes from uncultured Actinomycetes bacterium, assembly GCA_963816735.1. Lineage (GTDB taxonomy): Bacteria > Actinomycetota > Thermoleophilia > Gaiellales > Gaiellaceae > Palsa-739. The sequence continues at coordinate 15,814 of CAWFLY010000013.1, read as the reverse complement.
AGAGCTGCTGATCCGGAAGGTCGGGATCGAGGACCACGGCCGGATCGCGAAGATCGTTCGCCACCATCACGAGTGGATCGACGGTAAGGGATATCCCGACCGTCTGCCCGACACCGAGATCCCGCTCCTCTCGAAGATCATCTCAGTCGCCGACGCCTACAACGCGATGACCTCCAAGCGCCCGTACCGAGACGCGATGCCGAGCCAGGTTGCGCGCCTTCGGCTTGCGCAGGCGGTTGGTACTCAGTTCGATACATCGGTCGTTGCAGCGTTCGAGGCGATTCTTGCGTCGGCCGACGAGGACTACCGGACAGGGCTCGATTCGCGGTTTGTCTTTGACTGGGACGAGATCGTCGCCGAGGAGTCGACTGAACTCGTTCCGCTTCAAGCTGTCAGCTAGACCGCTTCTTCCCAAATGCGCGCTGCCTCAGTCCGTGAGCGGACTCCGAGCTTCTCGAGGATGTGCTTCACGTGCACTTTCGTGGTCGAGAGGCTGATGAAGAGCATCGTCGCGATTTCCTGATTCGTCCGGCCCTCGGCGAGGAGTTCGCAGACCTCCTGCTCGCGCGCGGAGAGGTTGAGTCTCCGGCTCGTCGCCCGCGGCACCGGGATCCCTGACCGTTTGGCGATCGCCGTGTCGTTCGCGCTGAACAGCAGCGAGAGCACCGAGTCGCGATGCTCGGGACTCTCTAGGAGCACTACGGCGACTTCGAAGCGAGCTCGCCACGCGAGCGGTAGCACATAGTTGAAGCCCGACTCGACAATTTCCTCGTAGGCTTCGACGCACGCGGCGCGTGCGTTCTCGATCGCCGCGCGGACGGCGGTTGCGGCGGCGAGAAGTGCACGAGTTTCGAGTCCGCGCGACTTGCCGAGAGCCTGATCGGCCTGGTCTTCCGCTGCGTCGAAGTCGCCGAGCGCCGTCAGCACAAGGGCTCGAAGGGCGTGGTGTGTGCCTTGAGTGCCCTTTGGCGCACGGGGATGGCCGGATGCAGCAAGGTGGTCGATGGCGCGGCCGAGATTGCCCCGCGCGATTTCAAGGGCGGCGGATTGGTTTGCGTGCTGCGAGGCGAGGAACGGATCGGAGTCGCCTCGGACGCGCTTCTCGACGACGCTCAACGCTCGCCGTGCCTCAGCGAACTCGCGCAACGCCGTGAGTGCGCAGGCGCGATTGATCTCCGCGTACGGGATGACGAACGGGAGTTCGAACTCCTCGGCGATCGCGATCTCCTTATCGGCCGCCGCGAGCGCGTCGCGGTACTGGCCGGCGGCAAACAGCGCGTACGCGAATGCGTTCAGCATTGAGGTGCTGACGTACGGATCGGAGGCCGTGTCCACAAGGGCCACGCGGCTCTCGGACGGCCTCGACGTGCTCGCGTAGCGGTCCGCGTTCAAATCCGAGATGGAGAATCGGCCGTTGCGACGCGCAGCGCGTGATCGTGGGTTTGGTAGTCGAACCGCAGCAATTCGTCGGCCAACTGCGTCAGCGTTCGGGCGCTCGTCTTCACTGGAGGCCACGAAGCAGAGCCATCGGAGATCGGCTTCTGTCCTCGGCTCCGTCACTAGCTCGCTTGCGAGCGAGAGGTGGTTGTCGCGCAGTGTCGCGCGGCTCGCCAGGTGCGCCGACCTCGCTGCGACAAGATGTGCGCGGGCCGCAAGATCTCCGGCGAGCGTGTTGCCGGCGAACCCTCCGAGCGCGATTGACCGGTCGAAGTCGCCTTGGCGGAGGCGGAGCTCGGCTTCGGCGTAATCGATCAGGCCGCCTTCAACTTCCGCCTTCTCGCGCGCCGTGACCCAGCGGTCGAGGCTGCTCGTCCGGCCCGCCGCTAGCAGGTCGTCGAGCGCGACGGCGATGGCGTCCGCGATGAAGTCCGCGTCGAGAGAGTGCTCGCCGACCGAGAGCGCCTCGTCCCAAAGGCGGTTATCGAACAGGCGTCGGCACTTGTCGAGGAGCGCGCGCGGCGTCTCCTCGCCGGCGGTCTCCTGTGAATCGGCGGACGAGCAGGTCGCGCAGTAGCGGGTGGAAGAACAGGGAGGTGCCCTCGCCGACGGCTAGGAGTCCGTGGACGGACGCGTTCGAGATCGCCTCGTCGCGCCGCTGCTTCGCCGAGCAGCAGCTCCGCGCGGTCGGTGTCGACGATTGATGAGATGGCGAGGAGCATCAGCGCCTCCTGCGTCTCCGGGGTCGCCGTCGCGAGCAGTTCATCGGCCAAGAACTCGTCGAGGGTGTGCAGACAGCAGGCGGTCGGAGCTGAAGTCGACCTCGCCGCTCATCGCTGCCAGGCCGAGCACCGCCGGCCAGCCGTCCGCGGTGCGCATGACCTCGCGCTCGGCCCGCGACTCGGCGCCGGCGGCCTCCAGCACCTGCGCCGCTTCCTCGTCGGTCATCCGCAGCTCGTCGACTCCGATCTCGAGGCCCTCGCCGTAGACCTTCAGGCGCGGCTTGAACCAGTCCGGCCGCTCGCGCGTCGTGATCACCCACCGCACCGGGATCCCGTCGACGAGCATCGAGAGGAGCTCGTCCGACTCCGGCGTCTCCGCCGCCTCCCACTCGTCGACGATGACGAGGATGTCCTGCGTGATCGCCCCGAACGTGCGGACGAGCGCGCGGCCGAGCGGGCTCGGGCTCGGATTCGCGGCCGCGATCGCCGCGACCTTGCCCGGGTCGCGCGGGAGCTCCGGCGCGAGCGAAGTGAAGAGCTCGTCGAACTGGACCGCCAGCAACGCGACGTCGCCGGACGCGCGGTTCGTCCGGTACCACACCACCGGGCAGTCCTGCCGCTCTCCCCACTGGCGGGCGAGCGTCGTCTTGCCGTAGCCGGCGGGCGGCGAACACGAAGACGCGCGAGCTCGCCGCCCTCTTCGAGGCGCGCGATGAGTCGCGGCCGCTCGATGATGTGCGCGAGCGCGGGCGAAACCGCTGGTGTGATCGTCTCGACCATTCCCCTGACCGGGCCACGCCCGCGACGCAACCCTACTCCTGCGTGCCTCTCGTCACAAAGTGGGGGCTCCCGCGCCTGGTGAGGGCCAGGCGCGGGTTGCCGTCAGCCCCCGACGCCGGACATAGCCGGCGCGGGCTCGTGGGCGAGGGCGAGAGGATCCACGCCCGTGAGCGCCCTGAACGCGGCAGGGATATGCCGCCGTCTCGGTACACCGAGCTTCTGCCGCAGCGCGTCGGAGTGAGCCTTCGCGGTGCGCGGCGCGATGCCGAGCTTCGCTCCGACCTCATCGTTGGAGCAGCCCTGCGCGATCAGCTTCACGATCTGGAGCTGGCGCTCGGTGAGGTCGGGCAGTTCTTGTCTCGTCGTCATGGCGTGGAACGCTACGACCGCGCCGAGGACGAGCTATCGGCCGACGGGGGTATTCGGCTGCGAGGTGCGGAAACCGCTCACGAAAGCGGCCTCGTGGCCGCGGCGGTTCGCCTCCTCCAGCTCATCCTGCGTCAGTGCGCCGACGCGCAGCAGCAGGTCGAACTCGTCGCGCAGGTGGGTGCGCATCATCTCCGGCCCGTCGGTCGCGATCGTGAAGCGGACGCCGTTCTCGACGAACGTCCGGAAGACGTCGCGCAGCGCGTCCTCGTCGGGCAGCGCCTTCGTGAAGAGGTTCGAGGTCGGGCAGATCTCGAGGACGACCCCGCGCTCGCGCAACAGCTTCATCAGCTCGGGGTCGCCGGCGGCGAGGATCCCGTGGCCGATCCGGTCGGGCTGGAGGAGCTCGAGCACCTGGCCGATCTCCTCGCGGCCGATCTCGCCGCCCTCCTCGCCGACGTGGATCGTGACGCCGAGCCCCGCCGCGCGCGCCGTCTCGACCATCGGCTGCACCTGCGCGTAGTCGTACCGCTCGCCGCCCGGCCGCGGCCCGGCGATGTCGATGCCGACGACGCCGCGCGGCGCCCAGCGGATCGCCTTCTCGACGATGATCTCGTTCTGCCGCGGCGTGAACGTCCGGTCCATCATGAGGATCAGGCCCGCGCGCACCTGCGGGTACTCGAGGCTCGCGACGTCGAGGCCGCGGATCGCGGCGAGGATGATGTGGTCGAGGTCGCGCTCGCCGCCGCGGTTTCGCTTCATCGGGTTGAACCGCAGCTCGAGCGTCGTGATCCCCTGCGAGCGGTACGCGCCGCCGATCGCGCCGTGCACCGACACCTCGACGGCGAGCGGGCTCGACTGGATGAGCTCCGTCCAGTGATAGATCGCGTCGAGTGCGTCGAGGTCAGGCACGCCGCGCGGATCGGAGACGGTGACGAGCCGGTCGAAGTCCCAGTAGTCCTTGACCGGCAGCGCGATGCCCTGTTCGTGGGCGAGTGACCAGAGGGTGTCGGACGAGACCGAGCCGCCGAGGTGCGTGTGAAGCTCGGCGAGACCCCCGTCCATCGGTCGATCTTAGTCGTGGTCGGTTTCGGTCTCGCGCACGACGCGGGCGTGACCGAAGGCGCGTGCCGCCTGGAGGAGAAGTAGCGCAATCGCGACTTCCCCACACGACGTAGAGGTACGAGACGCTGTCGATGCTGCGTGACAGTCTTGTCCGGGCAGCTCCAGTCGCCAGGATCCGAGCCGCCGGGCGTGCGGACCGCGAACGCCGCCGAGTCGAGCATGACCAGCGCCACGCAAACACTCAAGAGCGCCGCCAGAACCACGAGGGCGACGGCGACATTGCGTGCGTCGTTGTGTAGAGCAACCAAAGCCACAGATCCGAAGAAGCCGCATAGCAGGGCGAGCTCGACAGCGCGGCCGATGTTCCCTCCTCCGATCAGATGCTCGTTGCAGAGCCCCCAACCACGAAGCGGCGGCCACGCGGTGACCGCGACTAAGGCCTGAGTGATCAAGACGAGCAGGCTCGTCGCGACGATGATCCAGCCGCCACCCGAGCCGAACCAGCGGCGAGCCGAGGGGGCGCAGACATGAGGGATATATAGCAGATCTGCTATAGGAGGAGAATTAGTTCCAGCCCACGACCGCCCAGCGGCGGGTCGCGAAGCGCGGCCAGAGGAGCGCGAGGCGCGTGGCGATGAGGACGTCGAGCGCTGCCCAGACGCCCGTGCACTCCCCAGTCGAGCGCGAGGGCGAGCGCGGCGAGCACGATGAAGACGGCGCTCGCGGCGAGCATCGACCACATGAGATAGCGCGTGTCTCCGGCGCCGATGAGGATCCCGTCGAGCGCGAAGACGGCGCCGCCGAGCGGCTGCATCACGACGAGGAACGGCCAGAGGAGCGCAGCCTGGTGGAGTACGTCCGGGTCGCTCGTGAACGCCGCCGGCAGGGCGTGGGAGAGAGGCGCGAGGATCAGCGCGAAGACGCCGCCGATCGCGACCGACCACCAGATCATCCGCAGCGCGGCGTCGTAGGCGCCGTCGGCGTCGCCGGCGCCGAGCATCCTCCCGACGATCACCTGACCCGCGATCGCGACCGCGTCGAGGACGAGCGCGATGAAGAGGAAGAGCTCGTAGCCGATCTGGTGCGCGCCGATCTCGGCATCGCCCATCCGCGCGAGCACCGAGGCGGCGACGAGAAAGCACGCGTAGAGCGCGGCGGTGCGGACGAAGATCTGCCGGCCGATGCGCACCATCGGCCGCATCTCCCGCCAGCTCGGACGACGCGACGGCGCGTGCGGACGCAGCAGCTCGACGACGAAGGCGACGCCCATTCCCGCCTGCGCGATCGCCGTTCCGGCGGCGGAGCCCGCGATTCCCCAGTGGAAGACGTAGACGAAGAGGACTTCGAGCACGAGGTTGGCGACGTTCGCGACGACGACGATCTCGAGCGGACGGCGGAGGTTCGAGACGCCGCGCAGGTACCCGGTGCCCGCGAGCGCGACGAGCGCGGCCGGCAGTCCGAACGCGGCGATGCGGAAGTACGTGAGCGCGTAGTCGCCGGACAGCGCCGTGCCCGCCGAGTCCCTGGAGGAGCGGTTCCGCGACGATCTCGCACGCCGACGAGCAGCACGACGCCGATTCCGAGCGACAGCCACAGCGCCTGCGCCGCGAGCCGTGCGGCCTCGTCCCGGCGACCGGCTCCCGACGCGCGCGCGACAATCGAGGTCGTTCCGTACGTGAGGAAGTTGAAGATCGTGAACGCACCGGCGAGAACCGTTCCCGCGAGGCCGAGCGCGGCGATCTGCGGCCCGCCGAGGTGGCCGACGATTGCGGTGTCGACGAGGACGTAGAGCGGCTCCGCGGCGAGCGCGCCGAGCGCGGGCAGCGCGAGCCGGAAGATCTCGCGGTCGTGGGGCGAGCGAAGGTGCATCAGGCCCGCCGACGATAATGGCGAGGTGGGTGCGGCCCCTTCCGAACACGACGACCCGCCGCCGGCGCCGAATCGCTCGATCCCGCTGCGGCTTCCGTCAGGCCGCGTCGTTCGTATCAGCTACACCGTCGCGATTCTCGGCGGGCTCGGCGCGCTGATCTGGTGGAGGCACGGCAGCTTCACCGCGATCGGAACGGCGTTCTCGAACGTGCAGTGGGAATGGGTCGTCGTCGCGATCGGCCTGAACCTGCTCTCGGTCGTCGTCGCGGGCGCTTGCGTGGACGACCGTGATCCACTCCGCGATGGATCCGCCGAGGCCGAAGGCGATGCTCGTCTTCTCCGCGTTCTCTGTCGGTCTGTTCGCGAACGCCGTGCTGCCGGGGCGGATCGGCGAGCTCGCGCGGGTCGGGTGTTCTCACGCGGAAGATGCCGGAGCGGAAGGGGGCGTGGGCGACGCTCGTCGGAACGGTGTTCGCGCACCGCGTCTTCGACATCGTCCCCGTGATGCATGCTCGATCCTCTACGTCGTTGCGACGGCGACGATCCCGTCCTCGGTGCGGACGACCTCTCGGCGTGGTCAGCACCGTCGGCATCGTGCTCTTCGCGGTCGCGTACGTGAGCGGGCGCCGGCGGGGCACATCACGAGCTCGAGGCGCTCGGCCAGTTGCGGCGGCTGCTCGCGATGGCGCGCGCCGGCCTTCACGTGATGCGCTCGCCGGGCGCGACGGCGCTCGCGATCTTCCTTCAGATCATGCGGCTGGACGTGCCAGCTCCTCGCCGTCTATACCGCGATGCGCGCGTTCGACATCCACGCGCCGCTGCCGGCCGCGGGCGTCGTCCTGCTCGTGATGAACGTCGTCACGATCATCCCGTTCTGGCCGGGCAACGTCGGTCTCGTGCAGGTCGCGATCGCGTCGGCGCTCACTGCGTACGGCGTCCCGTACGCCACCGGGGTCGCGTACGGCTTCGGGTTGCAGGCGATCGAGGCGTCGGTCGGGATCGGCGTCGGGCTGCTCTTCCTCGCGCGCGAGGGACTCTCGTTCGCGATGCTCCGCGTTATGCCGACGGCGGATCAGGCGGAGTTGCCGGAGGCTTGCCGGAAGGCGGCTAGCCAGCTCCTCGACCTTGCCCTGTGCGGCGTCGAGCTTCGCGCGGCAGAACGCGTGCAGCTGCTCGCCGCGCTCCCAGAGGGCGATCGCCTCGTCGAGCGGAACCTGGCCGCGCTCGAGGCGTTCCACGATCTGCTCGAGCTCCGCCTGTGCCTGCTCGAACGTCGGCTCCGCTTCGCTCATCCCCGCTCCCGGCGCCGGCAGAGCCGGCGCCTCCGCTCTTTGGTGAGCTCCGTCGAGCCTTCGCTCACGGCGTGACCTCCTCCACGCGCGCGCCGAATGCGCCGTCGGCGAGCGTGATGTCGACGCGGTCGCCGGACGCGACCTCAGTGCTTGTCGTTACGAGGCGGGAGTCCGTCCGCACGATCGCGTACCCTCGGCGAAGTGTTTGCAACGGTGACAACGTGGCGAGTTTGGCGGACGTGCTCTCGAGCCCCGCCCGCTTCCGCTCGACTGTGAGCGCCGGCGCTTGGCGCAGGCGTTCGTGTGTGCGCTCGAGGCGGATGCTGTCGCGTTCGAAACCGAGGCGCGGAGCGGCGCGCAACCGGTCTCCGGTTCGCGTCAGCCGGTCGCGGTCGCGCTCGAGCACGCGGCGGACGCCACGCGCGATCGTCTCGCGCGCACGGTCGAGGTTGCCGGACAACTGATTGAGGTCGGGGACGACGAGCTTGCCGGCGGCGGTCGGCGTCGACGCCCGGACGTCGGCCGCGAGGTCGCAGAGCGGGGTGTCCTGCTCGTGGCCGACCGCGGAGACGACGGGGACGCGGCACGCCGCGACGGCGCGGACGACGCGCTCGTCGCTGAACGGGAGCAGATCCTCGAAGCTGCCTCCGCCGCGCGTGAGGACGATCACGTCGACGTCCGGCTGCTCGCAGAGCGCGCCGAGCGCGGCGACGATCTCCGCGGCCGCGCGTGGCCCCTGGACGTACGTCTCCGCGACGAGCGACGCGAGCCGGCGGGAAGCGGGACTGGATCGTCGTGACGACGTCGCGCTTCGCGGCTGCGTCGTTGCCCGTGACGATGCCGACCCGGCGCGGGAGGAACGGCAGCGCCCGCTTCCGCTCGGCCGCGAAGAGACCTTCCGCGGCGAGCTTCGCCTTGAGCCGCTCGAGCGTCGCGAGGTGCGCTCCGAGCCCGAAGCGCTCGACCGTGAGCGCGCGGAGCTTGAACTCGCCGCGCTGCTCGTAGAGCTCCGCGCGCCCGAAGACGTGGACGCGTTCGCCGTTCTCGAGGTCGAGGCCGAGCGCGTCGAACTTCCCGCGCGCCATCGTCACGCCGACCGACGAGCCGTCCGCGGGATCCTTGAGCGTGAAGAAGACGCTCGCCCAGCGGTCGTGCCGCCGCAGCTCGGTCACCTCGCCCTCAACCCAGAGGCTCGGCAGCCGGCCGAGCCACCGCCCGACGCCCTCGTTGAACGACGCGACCGAGTAGACGGTCCGCTCGTCGTACGGGAGCGCCTCGACTTTCGCCATCGGCGCAGCGTACTCGTGCGGCTAAGCGCCCGGCTCTCGTCCGAAGATGCGGTCACGCAACCAGAGAACGGCGGCCCTAAGGACGTAAGCTGAGCGAGAACGAGAGATGCCGAAGGCGACTCCGATCTTGACAGCCTCGCCGAACGTCCTAGCGCCGTTGTATTCGCGACCGCTGTGGCCGCCGTAATACGCCATGCCGCCGATCACGATGGCCGGGAGAAGGAAGGCGAACGGCAGGCGAAGTATGAACGGCAGGCGAAGTAGCGCGCGTACGAACGGGAGGCGAAGTAGCGCTCGATTCATGTCTTCTTGAACGCGGCGTAGCGCCCGATGCATGTCTTCGTTATAGCGCGTCAAAACTGACCCACTACCTGTGGGTTCGGTTAGGAGGAATTGGCGGAACGGTGCGCAGGCACCCTTTCGCCAACTCCTCCTAGAGGAGGATCTCGGCGGCCGTCTCGTGCGTGCAGCCGCTGTTGATCATCTCGCACGCCGTGTGGAGATCGGCTTCGCTCACGGCCAGCCGCTCAGCAAGCGAGAGCGGATAGCCCGCCTCGATGAGAACGTGGAGGCGCCAGCTCTCGACCTTCGAGCGCTCGTCGGTCGGGGGCTCAAGGATTTCGGTGGCGGTGTCGCTCATCGTCTCGCTCATGGCTCCTCAGGTTCTCGCTCGTACTGACGAACCCTCTAACGGTTAGTTAGATCGCCAAATGCGAGGATTTCTTTAGGAATTGGTCAGATTGTTTCTGCCGGAAGCTTGCGTCCGAGCTCTTTGAGGCGCGTCTCGAGGACGCCGCGCTGCAGATCGATGTCGGCTTGTAGCTCCTCTTGCCGCTTCTCGAGCTCGGCCGCGACCTCGGCGAGGCGGCGCTCTACGCGCTTTGCTCCCGCGTTGCCGACGTGCGCGAGCTGCTCGGCAAGCACCGTCTCCGCCTCGCGGGCGAAGTTGCCGACGGACCGGTCGAGCTCGCGCGTGAGGCGCTTCGCGGCGTCCTCACGGGCGGTCTTGACGACGGCGGCGAACTGCTGGGACGCCTCGGACGCATAGGACGCGATGGCGCGTTCGACCTGACGGTCGAGCTGCTCGACCTGGCGACGCGCGACGTCCTCGAAGCTCGCCTTGATCCGGTGCGCGGCGTCGTTCTCCTCGCGCTGGATCTGCTCGGCGAGCGCGCGCTCTCCGCGCGACAGCCGCTCCTCGAGCTCGTGCAGCGCCCGGCGACGCTCGGCTGCGTGGACGTCGAGCTCGTTCGTCGAGAGGGCGAGCGCTTCGGCGAGCGTGCGCTCGATGTCGGAGCGGATCTTCGCGAGCGCCGTGCGCTGTCCCTCGCTTTCGGCCGCGAACTGCTCCGCTTCGGCGTGCATCCGCAGCTCGATGTCCTTGACGATCTGCTCCTGCCGACGGCGGAGATCGGCGATCTGCGCCTTCGTCGCCTCGGCGGTGCGGTCGAGATCTTCCGCCCAGCCGGCGAGACGCTGCTCGACCTGCGCCTGAGCCTCGGCGAGCCTCGTCGTGAGCGCGGCGGTTACCGTCCGCTCCTGCTGCTCGGCGACGGCGCGCCGTTCCTCGGCGAGCCGTCGCTCCTGCTCCTCAAGGATCGAGCGCGAGTCGGCGCGGGCGCGGGCGAGCGTGAGTTCGAGCTCGGACGCGCGTGTCTCGCGCTCGCGTTCAACGACCGCGAGGAGATGAGCTTCGGCTTCGGCGAGGCGCCGGTCGGTCTCAGCCGCCTGGCGCAGAGCTTCCGCGAGGAGCAGGGCGGCCGTGGCGGCGAGGAGGCACACGGTCAAGCCACCCGCAGCGACCGCGAGCGAGCGGTCGTGACGTAACGCAAACGCGACCCACATCCCGACCGCCGCGACGCCTTCGAGCGCAACGATCCCCGTGAGGACAGACTTCGAGCCGCGCCGGAGCGCCGCGAGCGTCAGCGCTGTCGCCGCGGCGACGACGCCGGCCGCGAAGACGAGATCGGCGAACGTCGTGAGCGACACGCGTCCAGTCTAGGCCTCTAGCTGAATGACCACGCGCCGATGGGGCGTGCTGGGTGCGTGCGATGCAAGGACGCAGGGAGCCTCGATAGCGGCGCTATCGGGGCGACTGAGGACGCCGCAGCGTGCGTGCACAGCGCGTTCCAGCGGCCCGTGCTCGTTCCGTTAGAGGTCTTTAGGCGCGCGCAAGAAGCAGGGCCGCAGCGAGGAGCACGGACGCGGCGGCGAGCGTCAGGAGGGCTCGCTCCGCGGCGGGCGCGATCGCGCGCTCCGCGTCCGTGACCTCGCTCGCCGGCTTCCTCCGCACCGCCCGAGCCGGTGTCGAGAGCATGCGCTGCACCCAGATCATCGCGAACGCATACGCGGCGGCGGCGACGGCAGCCACGCCGATCGTGTGCGCGGAGGCGAAGTACGCGGTGAGGACGGGGAACGCTGCCCACGCAGCCGAAAGCCAGAACCCGTTGTGGAACACGCCGCCGAACAGCTCGAGGTTGTAGGCGACGACGATGAATCCGCCGAAGGCGACGAAGACGAGGAGCCACAAGGTTTGTTGCACCGCGATCGCGCAGCCGATCACGCACGCGGTACCGATCGACGCTGCGGCGAGGACGACGAGCGTGCGCGTCGGGATTCGCGTCTGCAACGGGCGGCCCCGCAGCTCGTCGAGCGCGTGCGCGCCGATGCCCAGCGCGAGGAAGAACGCGAGCGCCGTCCAGCCGAGCAGCGCCCAGTCCATCCGCGGCGCGAGCGCCGCGCCGACCGCGACGTACGAGAGGTGCCAGAGCGTGTACGGCGGGTGGAGGAGCGTCACGTAGTCGCGCCAGCCGCCCCGGCGCAGGGCGTAGAACGCCGGCCGCGCGGGGGCGGTCACCGCCGCGTGCCCCAGACGACGATGCCGCCGCCGACGCTCATGCGCCGTGCGCGGACTTCGTCGAATCCCGCGTCGCGCCAAGCGTCGAGGAGCCGCGGCTCAGGCCACTCCTTCCAGAAGTTGCGGATGCTCGGGCCGAGGAAGCTGCCCGACCTCGTGCCAGCCGGGCGCGATGACCGCGCCGGCGACCGGCAGGCCGATGCGGACGTAGAGCTCCCACAGCGGCCGCCAGACGCCGCGCGGCAGGCCGAACTCCTGCATCGCGACGACGCCGCCGGGTCGCACGACGCGCGCGAGCTCGCGCAGCGTCGCGGGGACGTCGTCGACGTAGCGGAGGAGGTACGTGAACGTGAGCGCGTCGAACTCGGCGTCGGCGAACGGGAGCGACTCGGCGCGGCCCTCGCGCAGCTCGATCCGCTCGGCGAGGCCCGCGGATGCGACCCGTTCGCGCCCGGCCGCGAGCATCTCCGGGCTCTGGTCGATCCCGACGATCGTGCGCTCGGGCGCGGCGCGCGCGAGTTCGATCGCGACGGCGGCCGTGCCGGAGGCGACGTCGAGCATGCGGCGTGCCTCCGGCGGGATCCGCGAGACGAGAAACGCGCGCCAGCGCGGGTCCTGGCCGAACGAGAGGAGCCGGGCGTAACGGTCGTACGTCGGCCCAAGAGGCGCGAACAGCTTCCGGGCATCCATGCGCCCGACTCTATGCTCGAACCGTGTCGCTGAGGGAGGAGCTCGAGTCCATTGCGGTCGCCGCGGCGGAGCTTGCGGCGCCGGGGGAGGAGCTCGGCGGAGTGGTCGCGGTCGAGACGCTCGGCCGTCGCGTCTACCTCTGCGCCTTCGCGGCGGCGACGGGGCACTCGTGGCTCGCGCTCGACGGCGAGTCGCGCCCGATCACGGACATGCGCCTCGTGCGTGAGGCCGCGTCGCTCGCCGCACTCTGCGAGGTCGCGGAGGAGTCCGCTGGTGGCGGCGACCTGCCGCACCTCCGCGCCCAGCTCGCCGAGTTGCGCGAGCGTGAGGCGCCGGAGGGAATCGAAGACGCGGAGGCCGCGGCCGCGGCACTCGCCGAGCTTGTCTCGCAGGAACCGCGGCTCGCGAGCGGCGAGTACCTCGACGCCATCGGAGTCGCATCGCGTCGGCTCGAAGACGCGCTCGGCTCCGCCGCGGGATCCCCGTTCGCAGCCGCGATGCAGTCGGCTGTCGGAACCGTCGAGGCGCTCACCGAAGAGATCGAGCGGAACTACAAGCTGCCGCTACCCTGAGTTCATGGAAGGCGGAGGCTTCGGATTCGGAGGCGATCCCGAGGAGATCATGCGCGGGCTGCGCGAGTTTGCCGAGGCTCAGGCCGAGAGCGTGCAGGAGGCGCAGCGCGAGCAGTTCGCCACGCTGACGCTCAACACCGCCGTCGAGCTCACCTCCGCGGCCCTTCAGCAGATCCAGCCGCCGGGCGGCGTCGACGAGCAGGCGATAGCCCTGCGCGACGCGATGCGCGTCCTGTTCCCCGAGGCGGTGGCGCTCGTCAGCGCTGCGCGCCAGGGGTTCATGCAAGAGCCGCGCTAGGTCCGCGACATAGAATCGCCGCGGCCGTGACGCTGCTCGATTCCGCCATCGTTCGTCTCCTGCCGGCGGTGCCGAAGCCGGTCGTCCAGCACTTCTCCGCGCGCTACATCGCGGGCGCGACGCTCGAGGAGGCGGTCGCCGTTGTCAGCGACCTCAACGCCGGCGGGAAGATGGCGACGGTCGACGTCCTCGGCGAGGAGATCACGCGCGAGGACGAGACGCGCGCGATCGCGCAGGCATACCGCGACGTCCTCGCGGCGATCGACGATGACTCGCTCGACGCGAACGTCAGCGTCAAGCCGACCGCGCTCGGCCTCGGTCTCTCGTACGAGCTCTGCCGCGAGAACCTCCTCGACATCCTCAGCTCGGGGAACTTCGTGCGCATCGACATGGAGGACGCGACGACGACCGACGACACGCTGCGGCTGTACCGCGAGCTGCGTGAGGACGGCCACGACAACGTCGGCGTCGTCCTCCAGGCGCGGCTGCGGCGGACTCTCGACGACATCGCGGCGCTCGCCGAGTTGCGCCCGAGCGTGCGGATCTGCAAGGGGATCTACCTCGAGCGGGCGGCGGTTGCGTTCACCGACGACGAGGCGATTCGCGTCAACTTCCTCCGCTGCCTCGACGCGCTCTTCGACGGCGGTTCGTACGTAGGGATCGCGACGCACGACGAGTGGCTGATCGGCGAATCGCTCGCGCGCGTCTCGCAGCGCGGCCTGGGGCGCGAGGAGTACGAGCTCCAGATGCTCCTCGGCGTGCGGGAGGAGCGGCGCGACGAGCTCGTCGCGGAGGGCCACCGGCTGCGCGTCTACGTCCCGTACGGCGAGCAGTGGTACGAGTACTCGGTGCGCCGCCTGCAGGAGAACCCCGCGATGGCGGGCATGATCGCGAAGGCGACCGCCGCGCGCCTGCTTGGCCGCGGCTAGCCGGTGCGTCGCGCGTAGAGCAGGAACGTCGCCGGGACGCGCTTGTCGTGCCGTCGGCGCGACGTTCCGCCGGGGTACTCCTCGAGCGCTTGCACGTGGATCCCCGCGCGCGCGAGCGCGCTGACGACTTGGCCGAGCCGCCACAGACGGTTCGGGTCGGACGGGTCGCGGAAGTAGTTGCCGTCCCAGCGAAGCAGCCCGTCTACGCAGTCCGCAACAGGGTGGTCGTCGAAGACGAGGAGCTCGCCACCGGGCTTCAGGACGGCGGCGATTCCCGTGGCCCAGCCGTTGAGGTCGTCGACCCGGTCGAGCACGCCTTCGCCCGCGTAGACGAGGTCGAACTTCCTGCGCGCGAGCGGCCGGCGAATGTCCTGCAGGTCGCCGTCGACCCAGAGGATCTTCGGCCACCGCTCGCGTGCCGCTTCGAGCGACGCGTGACGCGGGTCGAGGCCGGTTGCGACGGCGCCGAGCTCCGCGAGCGCGGCCGTCGCCTCTCCCGTCCCGCACAGGAGATGGAGCACGCGCTTCTTCTTCAGGTCGCCGAGGGTGCGCGCGACGATTGCGGGCAGCTCGTCCGGCTCGTGACGGGCGCGGTGGAGTGCGTCGAACGCGCGGAAGTTCTCCTCGGTCGGCTCCATCTCACGCGGAGAGCGAGTAGCCGCCGTCGACGATGAGCGTCTGGCCGCAGATCATCTTCGCGTCGTCGGAGCAGAGGAACGACACGACTGCAGCCATGTCCTCCGGCTCGACGAGCCGTCCGGCGGGCGTCCGCTTCACCGTCTTCAGCATCTGCTCCTTGTTCGGGAACCAGTCGAGCGCCTCGGTGTCGACGACGCCGCCCGACACGGCGTTGACGCGGATCCGCGGCGCGAGCTCGACGCCGAGGTACTTGACGCACGTCTCGAGCGCCGCCTTCGAGACGCCGATGAGGACGTAGTTCGGTAGCACCCGCTGCGAGCCGAGGCTCGAGATCGCGACGATCGAGCCGCCCTCGTCCATCGTCGGCGCGCACGCGCGCGCGAGGGCGAGGAGCGAGCGGGCGTTCGCGTTGAGCGTCCAGTCCCAGTGCTTGTCCTCGGTCTCGAGCGCGGGGCGGACGACGCCGGTCGCGGCGTTCGAGACGATGACGCGGTACGGGCCGTGGGACGCGAGCTCGGCGATCGTCTTCTCCTCGGCGACGTTGCCGCCCACGAGGACGACTTCGGCTCCGGTCGCGCGCAGTTCTTCGGCCGCGGCCTCGGCGGCCTCGTGGTTCCGCATGTAGCCGAGCACGGCCTTCGTCGCGCCGTCGGCGACGAGCCGGTGCGCGATTGCCTTGCCGATTCCCCGCGTTCCCCCCGTCACGAGGACGGAATGGCTCATGCGCGCGGCAGCGGTGCGTCCGCGGGCGCCGAGCTCGGGAGCTCGTTCCAGCCCGGCCGCGTCCGCGGCTCGCGATGGCTGTCCGCCGCCTTCGACGAGGCGTAGCCGAGGTCGTCGAGCAGCGCGATCTTCTCGTCCGCGTACGCGCGAACGGGATGGCCCTCCGGCAAGTCCATGACGAGCTCACGCACGCGCGCGCGAAGCTGGTACGCGAAGTGCGGAGTCGCCGGCCCGACGAGGGCGTCGACGTCGGCAAAAGTCGGCTCGGACATCGCACGGAGCCTAG
>CAWFLY010000012.1:0-282714 GCA_963816735.1 uncultured Actinomycetes bacterium | reverse complement strand
ACCGCGTAGTAGATCTCGGGGAGCGGCACCGCGAGCCCGTGAAAGGAGACGTAGCCGACATCACTGACGTCCCAGCCGTTGTTGCACGGGCCGTTGCTGCTGCCGCTCGTCGGACAGCCGTCGGCCGAGCCGTAGTCGTCGTAGAGCGCCCAGTATTGAGCCGACGCGCCGTTGACGAGTTGCTTCGTGATCATCGGCCCGTCGTAGCTGGGCTCCATGTCGCTGCCCGCGCCGGAACCCTGGCTCGAGTACCCGTGGGCGACCTGGTAGTCGCGACAAGTCCTCGGCCGTCTGCTCCTGGTCGTAGCCGGCATTCCACGCATCGGCGTTGCTCATGCCGACGTTCGACATGTGGTAGTTGCTGTTGCCGAACTCGATGATCACGCCGCCTTTGACATGGCAGTTGTGGTACCCGTCGGCGGCCGTCTCGAGGGCGAGGCGGATGCTCGCCGTCTTGAAGGACGTGTTGCTGAAGTCGATCGTCCCGGTGTGCCATCCGGAAACATCCGGGCGGCGCCGAAGTCGAGGAGCAGGATGTACGTCTGGTTGTCCGGCTGGTTCGCGGCAAAGTTGCATGCGTCCGCATAGGCCTCACTCTTCAAGCCGGTCACGGTCGCGCCGAACATGTAGTACGCCTGAACGCCCGGGGGCGCCGCCGCGGCAAACGCCGGCCGAGTGGCGGCAAAGCCAATCAGCACGGCTCCGAGCGGGAGGAGCAAAAGGAACCTGCGAATGATCACGTCGATCTCCCTCGTTGCGGAGTTCGGGGACTCGCTCCTCCCAGAGCTGTCAGTCGTACCCGTGCTGCGAGTGGCACTCCGATTCGGGCGAACCATTCCGGTGACGCCGGTGTCCCGGTATCGGCCGAAGGGGGTATTCGCGTGAGCGCGCCGGTGTTACTGCGCGCGGATTTCGCAGCCGAGGTAGAGCAGGGACTCCATCGCCTCGGTCACGAACGCGGTCGCCTGGCCGACGTCGCCGAAGGTGTACGGGCCGGCGTGGGTCGGCGGTGCGTCGCGGGGGAAAACCTCGCCCTCCACGACGCAGGAATCTCCGCGGTCCATCACGCGCAGGCGGGCGATCGAGCGCCCGTCGAGCTCTGCGTGGCGGACGAACATCTCGCGCTCGTCGGCCGCGAAGAATGCGCTCAACGCGCGTCCTTGATCGCCTGCACGACGTTTGCGGCCTTGAGGTAGCCGTCCGAGCGGTAGACGAGTACTCCCGGCCGCTTGTAAATCACGAACCCGGGGTTCGGGAGTAGCTCGCCGGCGGGCAGAAGCGCCGTCAGGGGGCCTGCAACCTTGTCATTGAGGAGGTTCACGGGGCGGAACACCACATGCGTGGACGCGGCTGCGGCTCGCGCCTCCGCGATCGTCAGCATGTCGACGGGGGAGTGTGGGTTGTAGAAGCCCACGACGACGAGCGGGGAATACGCGAGCGCCGCGCGGATCGGGGTGGGGAAAAGAGGATTGACCGTCGGCCGCGCAACCGGGACAGGCTTGGAGTGTGTCGGCTGAGGTACGACAGTCAACGGAGCGACCGTCGCGGGCTTCGAATGGCCGTGCAGGAAGAAAATCGCCGAGGCGGCAAGCACCGTCAGCAGCACGCCGAGGAGCGCGCCGATGCGGGCGTGGGGGCTGAAGGTCGTCGTGTTCATCACGGGTTCTTATCGGCCACCGGCGAACAGGGCTTTAGCGCCGGCCGAGTTTTGCCGATCAATGCTCTATGCGTACACGTGCACAGAGCGAAGACGGCTTCCTGATGATCGAGCTCGTCGCGGCTGTCCTCATCATCACCGTCGCGCTGCTCGCGCTCATCGGCGCCTACAGCCTCGGCTACTTCGCGATCAACTCAACGGCCCAGACCACTCAGGCCGGGCTGATCGCGAACAACCAGCTCGAGCTTTACGCAGCTATCCCGTACGCCTCGATCGGACTCGACTCGACGACGCTCGCTTCGGTGAAGTCGACCGACACGTACTACAACACCGACGAAACCGCACTGCCCGGGAGCGGTAGTGACGCGACGATCTCGAGTTGCGGCTCGTCTGCCCAGTGCTCGCCCGTTCAGACGATCACGGGCGGCGATCACAAGACGTACAAGCTCGAGACGTTCATCCGGCTGATCGCCAACCCGAACGTGAGCGGATCGGCCCGGACGGAGAAGATCATCACCGTCCTCGTCCGCAACATGAGCGCCGGGGGCGCGAAGGTCGTCGTAATGCAGACGGGCTTCGACTCCGGCTTGCCTACGTAGTAGTCGCTCGGCGCGGCCGCGCTTCGCTGCGACCCGCGTGGCGCCGTAGTCGGTGCGGTGCCCGCGCGGTGTGCGTACGGTATTGGCACGAAGTTCCGACACCCGCGACACGGTTGGATCGGCAATCTCCAACCGTCCCCTTTGGGTGGGCGGGGGATGGGGATGGAGCAAGAAAACGTGTCGCACCCCGCGGGGCGGCGGTGAGCAGGGGTGTTTTGAGCCACGCCGCGATCTCCATGGCACGAAGCCGCGCCGGAGATTGGCGCTGCCCCACTAGCTAGCTACGAGGGTTTGGCGAAATTCCGGCTCTTCCGTTGAAACTGGAAGGCGCGACGGATGAGTAGCGCGGCGGTTCCCCCGAAGAAAACGAGCACCAGCGTGATCGTCTTGGCGGTCAGGTGCCAGTCACTCGCGTGGACGAGGAAGAGGGCGAGGGCGTATAAGAGCCACCCGGCGAGGGCGAGACAGAGACAGAACCCGGCGGCGTACCAATACTTCGCCACAGGTCAGAGTGTAGGAGGAAGGGGGAGGCACGGGGCGTGACGCCTCGCACCATCCCGAGTGAGCTAGCCCGCGATCCGGGCTGTGGCGGTCAGGTCGTAGACCGGTGCCGTGCTCCAGGTGGGGGTCCCGCGATCCGAGCGGCCTCAGTTCTGCCGCAAGCGCCGCTGACCTAATCGAGTTCGGCGACATGAGGCGATGGATTTGTGCGGGTGCGCGGTGTGGAGCACGCTCCGTACATGCCGGACTTCCTCCGGCGTCAGTGGAGATGTCGCCGTCTTCATGACTCCGAGTCGCATGAGCTCTGATTACCGAGGCGAGCGGGACATTCAACTCCTGGGAGAGACCGTGAGACTCCATGCCCTCGAGGTGTGTGCGCGGCGCTCGCCTGGGGCTGACGGCGCGAGCGGAATGCTTCGCGCTCGGGCAGGTACCGGTGCGAGCCGGCCGAGGGATGTGGTCGGGTCGCGTGGAATCGAGCGCGTTCCATCCCACGAACGTGGATGGAGCGTCGCGAGCGGCAGTGATGCCGGAGCTAGCCGATGAAACGCAAGCCGTTCAGGTCGCCGGCGATGTGCGTGAAGGTGGTAGTCAGGTCGCCGGGATTCGGCTGGTTGATGAACGTGTTCGAGCTGCTGGCGACGCTCGACATCAGCGTGGTGCCGGAAGCGTTGTGGAACGTACCGGTCGTGTCCGTGCAGTTACCGCCGCTCGAGTCGTAGGCGATCGAGTAGATGAGGGTGCCGGCGTTCTTCGCGGCAGTCGCGGCGTTGTTGGCCGTGTTGCACGGGGTGTTGTCCGTCCACGAGTGGGGGGAGTTGAGCGCGCCGTCGCTGAGGACGATGATGACGTTCGTGACTCCGGGGCGTCCGGCGTGGGAGAGGGCGTACTGGGCGTGGTTGATCGCCCCGGCGAGGTAGCTGCCCTGACCGCCGATGACCTTGAGCCCGTAGTAGTCGCCGCCGGGGTACTGGCCGGGCGGTCCGGTGTACGAGACCGTCCACGTACCGGTGCGGGTGGCTCCGCTTCCCGAGGAGACGACCTTGAGGTTGAGCTTCGTCCCGGAGGGCTCGGAGATGCTGCCGGAGATCGTGCACGGATTGCCGCCGGAGCTCGTGCACGTCAGCGCCGTTGCGGTCCACGTGGCTCCGCTTACGACTCCAACGGTTGCCGTGTACGAGAGCCCGCTGGCCGTGCCGGAGGGATCGAACGTGAGTCCGGTCAGCGTTTCCGTCTGGCTCGTCGTGGTCGTGTTGGCGGTCGCCGTGGCGGAGCCGGCAGCGGCAGCGCTCACGCTGAAGTAGGACGTCCCGCTCGCCATGGCGGTGCTGTTGCTGTTGCCTGAGTACGTGCCGGGTGCCCCCGGGCACTGAGCCCAGTTGACGGCTTCGACGAGGTTAGAGGTCGGGATGAGTGTGGTGTTCACGTCCGAGGGGCGGTAGTCGCTCGAGAGACCCACGATGTTGTAGCCGGGCTGGTTGCCAGTGGGCGGGTTGGGATACGTGACCGCGAAGCTGTCGCTCGAGTTGCAGTCGATTTCGTACGGGCGACTGCTAATGCTCGAGAGCGCCGGGAACGCAATCAGACCCACCTCGTCGACGGCGTTCGCGACGTTTGCTCCGAGCTCGCCGGTGTTCGCGGTAGCCGATCCGCAGGAGCTGAGGGTCGAATAGCACGGCCAGAGTCCCTGGAGCAGTGCCTGCATCCCTGCTTTCGCGCAGTCGATCTTCTCGGGGTTGCTGATTCCGGTCACGGTGCCCGTGCACGCACTTTGCATCGATCCGCTGGTGTCGAGGATGACCTCGACATCGAGTGCGGGGGCCACCTGGGCCTTCACAGTCCGGGTGAAGGGGCCGACCGTGCCCGTCCCGACGAGGTACGTGTTGCCGCTCGACTGCTGCACGGCGTACGTCCCCGCGCCGACAGGCTGCGCGGGCTGCGCGTAGGCCGTACCGACACTCACCGCGACGCCGTGCGCAGTGTTGTAGTCGAGCATGCCCTCGGCATACGCGAGTCCCTGCTGGGCAATCTCGAAAGCTTCCCGCTGCTGGTCGGAGACGTAGGAGGTGCTCTCGTTCGCCGTGCCCGCGAGCAGGACACCGGCGGTCATGATCGAGAGTATGGCCATCATGGCCAGCGCCATCACGAGCGCAACGCCTTTCTCGTCGCGGACCAACCGCTGCAGGATCCCGTATACAGATGATGGCCGGCGGATCATGCGCACGCCGTCGCAGAGGTTGCGTTTCGCAGCGTGATCACGGTGGTCCCGGTCGCGGCCGACCCGGTCGTCGTCCCTGCGTTCGAAGTCAGGTCGACCTGGAGGCGCGGGTACTGCCCGCCGGTGACGCAGGAGAACGGCGTCGCCGAGGTCACGCTCGTCGCGAACGTCTGGCCGACGCCGCTGCCCGTGCAGGAGAGGCCGTTGTACTTGATGAGCGCGCCGCTCGTCACGCACCAGGTGTACGTCCCTGTCGCGTTCGGGCAGTAGGTCGGCAGGGTGAACGTCACGCCTTGGCCGCCGGAGACGAGCTTGGCCGCCGAGGCGCAGCGGGCCTCGAACTCCAGCCGGTTCACCGCGACGATGAGGTTCGCCTGCGACGCCAGAGCCGCGTTCGCTTTTGACGTCGCGGTCATTCCGGAGCTAAACATGTTCGCGAGCGCGGCCACGATGACGAGCGTGATCGTCATGACAACCATGAGCTCCATGAGGGTGAAGCCGGATTCGTCGCGCAGAGGCCGCATATCACTTCTCCTTTCGGCAGCAAGGGAGTCTCGACTTAAGCCCTCGAACGAACTCCTCGGGAAAAAGACGAGGGCGCGGTTTCCCGCGCCCTCGGCGTCCAGCAAGTACGTGGTGACCTAGGTAGCCGCGGTTCCGCCGGCTGCCAGGCAGGTGCCGCTCTGGATCGTGGCCAACTTGAAGGCGCCCACGGGAGTGGCGGTGCCACCGATGTAGTCCCAGGCACCGTTGCCCTCGTCGTCCTCGACGCAGTAGCCGGCGTTCGTGTTGAGCGCGACGGCCTTCACCTTGGCGCCGATACCCGGAGTCGACGTGCGCAGCGTGGCGCCCGTGATGCCGGCGTAGTTGCCGTTGTTGACGTTCATCTGCTCCGCCGCCGGAATGGTCGAGCGGACGTTCGACTTCGACGCCGCATCCTGGGCGCTGCTCTTGAAGCTCAGGTACGCAGGCACAGCGATGGCGATGAGGATGCCGAGAATCACGATGACGACCAGGAGCTCGATGAGCGTGAAGCCTGCCTCCGAGCTGAGCCGCGTCTTGATGCGATCGAACATAACGAATGGTTTCCTTCCACGAGGGAATAGGGATGGTGGTTGTGTGTCCGTTATCGGTGGAGGCGCGGCTCGGGCAGTAGCCCTCGATTGGGGTAGCTGGAGGCGACTGATGTAGTCGCCGTCGAACCACTCAAGTGAGGGGCGGTGCGTGCCGATACCCCTGGCCATGACGCACGCAACCTCTATCGACGCCCTGCTCGAGCAGATGCTCGAGCTCGACGCGTCGGACCTTCATCTCACGGTTGGGACGGCGCCGGCCTTCCGGATCCGTGGGAAGCTCACGCCTGCGGCCGACGCCCCGTCGCTCGACCCCGAGAGCACGAGGCAGGCTCTCTATTCGATCCTCACGTCGGAGCAACAGAAGCTGCTCGAGCTCGACCGGCAGATCGACTTTGCCTATTCATTGCCGGGCGTCGCGCGCTTCCGTGTGAACGCCTTCTTCCAGCGCGGTTCGATCGGGGCGGCGTTCCGCCTCGTCCCCGGCAAGATCCAGACGCTTGAGGAGCTCGGGCTGCCGCCGGTGCTGCACACGCTCGCGGAGAAGCCGCGCGGCCTCGTGCTCGTCACCGGGCCGACCGGCTCGGGTAAGTCGACGACGCTCGCCGCGATCGTCGATGAGATCAATAGGACGCGCCACGATCACATCCTCACGATCGAGGATCCCATCGAGTTCCTGCACAGCCATCAGCAGTGCATCGTCAACCAGCGTGAGATTGGCACCGACGCACGGTCGTTCGCCGAAGGCCTGCGCGCCGCTCTCCGCCAGGATCCCGATGTCCTGCTCGTCGGCGAGATGCGTGACCTCGAGACGATCTCGACAGCGCTCACTGCGGCAGAGACGGGTCACCTGGTCTTTGGCACGCTGCATACGCAGACTGCTTCCTCGACGATCGACCGCGTCATCGACGTTTTCCCGCCGGCCCAGCAGCAGCAGGTGCGCATCATGCTCGCGAACTCGCTGCAGGCAGTGGTCACCCAGACCCTGCTGCCGACCCTCGACGGTTCCGGCCGGGTCGCGGCGCTCGAGATCCTTCTGCCGGACGACGGCGTGCGGAACCTCGTCCGCCAGGCGAAGGTCGAGCAGGTCTACACCGTGATGCAGACGAGCTCGTCGCGCGGCATGCAGACGATGGAGCAGGCGCTCGCCGATCTCGTGCTCCGGCAGATCGTCAACTTCGAAGAGGCGCTCGCGCGGACGACTCGGGTCGAGCAGCTCCACGGGATCCTCGAGCGCGCCGGCGTGGTCGTCGGAGCGAGCGGTGTCCCGATCGCGGCCCCGGCCGTCAACAACCCCAACCCGAACGCCAATCCCAACAGCAACGCGGGCCTCCGGGTGGCCTCCCCGTGATCCCCAAGTCGCTCAAGAAGGAGATCCGCTTGCGGAACAAGCCGACGGCCGAGGCTGCGAAGAGCGAGCCGAAGGTCAAGCGCACGCTTCCGAAGCTGCCCAAGGTCTCGCGGTCGTCGCTGCCGAGCTTCTCCATGTCGAAGCTCCCGACCGCGTCGAAGCCGTCGCTGGGACACGGGAAGGTGGAACGCATCGTCGGGCTGAAGATCGGTGGCTCGCAGATCGCCGCCGCCTGCATCTCGAACAACGGCGGCGCCAAGCTCGAGCGGATCGCGCGCGTGCCGCTCGCGAGCGGCATCGTCAGCGGCGGGGAGCTCCGTGACGTCCAGGCTCTCGCCGATGCGCTGCGCACGTTCTTCGACGACAACGATCTGCCGCGCAAGGGCGTGCAGCTCGGTGTCGCATCGAGCCGCATCGGCGTGCGGAGCGTCGAGCTCCCGGCGATCGACGACGAAAGCCAGTTCATGAACGCCATTCGCTTTCGCGCCCAGGAGGCGCTTCCGATCCCGCTCGACGAGGCGGTGCTCGACTACCGCGTACTCGGCGAGAGGGAGGCGGAAGGTGGCCAGCTCTTGCGGCGGGTCCTGCTCGTCGTCGCGCATCGCGAGCTCGTCGAGCGCTATGTCGAGGCGTGTCGCCTCGCCGGCCTGACGCTTTCGGGGATCGACCTCGAGGCGTTCGCGCTGCTCCGCGCGCTCGCGCCGCCGGCAGACCGCGACGAGTCGGCGATCGTCGCCGTCTCGATCGGTCACGACCGCACGACATTGGCGGTTTCCGACGGCCGCGTCTGCGAGTTCACGCGCGTCCTCGAGTGGGGCGGCGCTGAGCTCAACGCGGGGCTTGCACAGGCTCTCGACATGAGCGAGGCGGAGGTCGACTCCGTCAAGCGCACCCTTTCCTTTGTCGACGGCTACGCCCCGGACGGTCTCGAGCCGGCCCAGGCTGCCGCAGCTCTCGAGGCGCTGCATCACGGGATCGAGTCTCTCGTCCGCGAGCTCGTTTCGTCCCTGACTTATTACCAGTCGCAACCGGGGAGCCTCGCTATCGGCGAGATCGTTCTCACCGGCGGCGGCGCGACGCTCACCGGCCTGCCGGAGGAGCTTTCGCGCCTGCTCGGCGTCCCGGTCCGGCTCGGCGATCCGCTCGGCCGGCTCGAAGTGACTCAGCCCATCGACGAAACCGAGATCGGTTCGCTCGCAATCGCGGTCGGGCTCGGGATCAAGGACTAGAGGAGAAGACGATGCGTGCGGTAAACCTTCTTCCCCCCGAGGAGAGCAACGGCCGGGACGGCGGCGTCGACCGCGCCCTCGGCGCAGGCGTTGCGGTCACCGTGCTCGTGGCGGCGATCATGGCCGGCGGCTTCTTCCTCGAGAAGGCGCAAGCCTCTACCGAGCAGCAGCGGCTTGCGACGGCGCAGACCGCGCTCGTCCGGGCCCAAAGCCAGCAGCCGACCGCGGGCCAGCCGACTCCGAAGCACCTCGAGACGCCCGTCGTGCTGTCGCAGGCGGAGCCCTGGCACGTCGCGCTCGACTCCGCGCTCGCGACCCGCGTGGCGTGGGACGTGCTGCTCCGGCAGCTCGAGTACGTCGTGCCCGGCCGGGTCACCGTCACGAACATGACCATCGGCGGCACCGGCAGCACGAGCGGGGCCATCCTGATCGGCGGTACGGCCTTCTCGTCGAACGACATCGCCGTCCTGCTTTCGACGCTCGCGCGTGTCCCGCACGTCTCGCAGGTTGCGCTCGTCAACACCACCGCGGCGAGTAGCGAATCGAACCTCCAGACCTTCCAGGTCACGGCGCAGATGGCCCTCCCCGCGGCCGTCACCGCGCCTCCCGTAACCGACACGACGACCACCACCGGAGGCTAGGGATGACGCTTTCGACCCGCCGGATCCGCCTCATTGTGGCCTTTGCCGTTCTCAACGTCCTGCTCGTCGTCATCGGCTGGATGGCGCTCGTCTCGCCGCAGCGGCAGGACGCGGCGGCGGCAGCGGCCAAGGAGCAGCTCGCGCAGACGCAGCTCGAGACGCTCATCGGCGGTAGCGCGCACACCAACAAGCAGCCCGCGATCCACTCCGCCGGTATCTACGCGCTCGACACCGCGCTTCCGGCACAGGGGGATCAGCCTGGCCTTCTCTTCGAGCTCAACCGGCTCGCGACGGCATCCGGCGTCCACGTCACCGGCATCTCGCTGTCGGCGGCACAGGCGACGGCCACCGGCTACACCGTCCTGCCGATCAGCCTCACGGTCACCGGCTCGTACTCCAAGGTGGTGGGATTCGTCGGACACCTCCGGACGCTCGTCTCCGACCATCACGGGCACCTCAGTGCGCACGGCCCGCTCTTCGCCGTCTACGGGCTCACGCTCAACCCGGGTGCGAAGGGCCACGACCTGCTCGCGACGATCTCGGCCGCGGCCTTCTATTACGGCGTCACCGCAGGTGCGGCCGCTCCGGCCGCCGCGTCCACGGACACCACGACCACGACAGGAAGCTAGGAGAGAACCATGGCAGCGAAAGCCGCACAGGCAGCAGCGCAGAAGAAGGCTGCGAAGCAGAAGAAGATCCTCATGGTCCTCGCCGTCCCGATGCTCGCCGCCGTCTTCTACGCGTACACGACGCTGACGCATCTCGGCGGCAAGCCGGAAGCGCTCTCGGCCGCCCCGGCCGCGCAGACGACGCCTGCCTCCGCGATCCCGACCGCCGGCTCGCCCGACGCGCCCGTCACGCCGGGAGTCGTGGCGGCACCGGTCCGCGCGCTGAGCTCGTTTGTCGGGCTGGGCCTGAAGGATCCGTTCTTCGACAACGGGCCGCACGCCGCCACCCAGACGTCCTCAACCAGCAAGAGCAAGAAGATCGCCAAGCAGAAGGCCGCCAAGAACAGCGGCGGTTCGAAGCAGGCGTCAGTGCCGCTGACGGGTGCGGTCATCTCCCTCAACGGCCGGAAGCTCGCGCTCGCGATCGGAGCGACGTTCGGGCACGCCCCCGGGCTGAGCGGTGTCCCGCTCTTCCGGCTCCACAGCGTGGCCCCGAAGTCCGCAGTGGTCGACGTCGTTGGCACGCAACAGCACTTCACGCTCCACGTCGGCGTCCCGCTCACGCTCGAGCAGGATGGAGGGTGGAAGTACACGCTCATCCTCGAGCCGCTCGGCTCCGCCGCCCCGATGACCGTCCAGACCCAGCCGACCTTCACGACGAGTCACTAGCGCATGGCTTCCTACGCCTACACAGCGATCAACGCGCGCGGCCTTGAGGTCGACGGTGTAATCGCCGCGAACGATCTCGGGTCGGCGCGCGAGCAGCTCCAGCGTCGCGGCCTGCTCGCCGACAAGATCTCCGAGATCGCGAGCGGCAGTGGGATCGGAGAGAAACGGATCACGTTCGGTAAGGCCGTGAAGGCGAAGTCGCTCCAGGTCTTCTCCCGCCAGTTCGCGACGATGATCGACGCCGGTCTGAGCGTCGTGCAGGCGCTCGTCGTGCTGGAGGATCAGACGAGCGAGGTGGCGCTCGCCGAGGTCGTAACGCAGCTGCGGTACGACGTCGAGGCGGGACTCATGCTCTCAGAGGCGATGGCGCGGCATCCGAAGGTCTTCTCGCGCCTCTACATCGCGATGGTCGAGGCAGGCGAGGCAGCAGGAATCCTCGACATCGTCCTCGACCGCGTCGCCATGCAGATCGAGAAGCAGGAGGCGATCCGGCGTCGCGTCAAGGGCGCGATGGTCTACCCGATTCTCGTCTTCACATTCGCGTGTCTGGTCCTCTCAGCGATGCTCCTCTTCCTCATCCCGATCTTCGTGAAGATCTTCGCCCAGCTCAACGGGGACCTTCCGACCCTGACCAAGATCGTTGTCGGCGTGTCGAACATCTTCCGCGACTACTGGTACGTGATCATCCCGCTCGCGATCGCCACGCCGTTCGTGTTCCGCTGGTGGAAGCAGACGGAGAATGGGCGGAAGCAGTGGGACACGTTCCTGCTGCGCATCCCGATGAAGATTGGCGAGACCGCGCGGAAGGTGACAATGGCGCGCTTCACCCGGACCCTTGCGACCCTCGTCGCGTCGGGCGTGGACATTCTCAAGGCGCTCGAGATCACGGGGAGTGCCGCCGGCAACTGGGTCGTCGAGAGCGCCCTCGTGAATGTCCGAGAAAGCATCCACGCCGGTGAGGCGCTCTCGACGCCGCTCTCCGAGAACGACGTCTTCCCGCCGATGGTCGCCCAGATGATGAAAATCGGTGAGGAGTCGGGCGAGTTGCAGAAGATGCTCGACAAGATCGCCGACTTCTACGAGGACGAGGTCGACGCGGCGATCGCCTCGCTCACGACGATCATCGAGCCCGCGATGATGATCTTCGTCGGCGCGATCGTCGGCGTCATCGTCATCTCGTTGTACCTCCCGATGTTCCGGATGTACTCGCTCATCTCGAAGGGCTAATTCCGTCGGAAGAGCTGCGCTCTTCCGACGGGCGATGGCGGAACTCCGGTGCGGGAGAGCGCGGTCTCCCGCACCTTCGTGCTGAGACCTTGTCAGCCGTCGGGTCGTTGCGGCCTACGGGCGGCCGAGTAGGCGCGACATGAAGCCGCGCTTTGAGGCGGGCTCAGGCTCGGGCTCCGGCGTCACGGGCTCCGGCGCCGCGGGCACGGGAGCAGAGTCGGCCTCGGGCGGCAGCATCGACTTCGGGACGTTGCCCCGCTCACGCTGCGCGCGGATCGCGTCGTTCATCGCGTCGCGGTGCGATTCGTCTGTCACGTTCGGAAGTTACGCCGCGTGGTCGTGCGCTCCTCTAGGCTCCCGCGGATGTGCTTCGACGACGACTCCGCGCCGCCGATCCCGCCGATCTCGGGCGCGGCCGTCGCGCACGAAGACCTCGTGCTCGATGCGGCCGACGGCAACCGGTTCGCTGCCTTCCTCGCGATTCCGGAGGAGGAGCTCGGCGCGGGCGTCGTCATCCTGCCCGGACGTTCGCGGCCTCTACCGCTTCTACGAGGAGCTCGCGCTTCGCTTCGCCGAGCGCGGCATCGTGGCTCTCGCGTTCGACTACTTCGGTCGCACCGCCGGTGTCGAGAAGCGTCCGAACGACTGGGACTACATGCCCCTCGTCCAGCAACTGACGATGGAGCAGGTGCAGGCGGACGTCAGCGCGAGCGTCGCGCATCTGAGCTCGATGGGCGCCGACCCCGATCTTCACCGTCGGCTTCTGTTACGGCGGCAGCGGCTCGTGGGCGGCGGCCGCGTCGGGACACGGTCTCGCGGGCGCCGTCGGCTTCTACGGCAGGCCGGGCCGGATGATCGACCTCGTCCCGCAACTCGACGCGCCGATCCTCGCGCTCCAGGGCGGCGACGACCAGGGCATCCCGCACGAAGACAACGTCGCGTTCGAGGAAGCGCTAAGCGCCGCCGGCAAGGACTACGAGCTCGTCGAGTTCGAAGGCGCGCCGCACAGCTTCTTCGACCGCAAGCAGGAGGACTTCCAGGCCGCCTCCGACGCAGGCCTGGCAGCGCACGCTCGACTTCATCGCTGCGCGCTCGTAGCTAACTCCGTCTCGGAAATGGTGATGGTCCAGCGAACCTTCCGGCCAGTTTCGACGGAGATACCCACGCCACTCTTGGCGGGAAGACGCTCGCTGACATTGCCCTCGGGGCAATAAGTTTCGAGTCCCGCGGGAACGCGGATCGGCGGCGTCGACCTGAAAAACACATTGAAGGCGCCCTGGCCCGTGCACGTGAGGCCGATAGTGACTCTCGCGCCCAGGTGGAACGTGCCGAGCGACTTGCTGCCGACGCCCGAGCGGTGGAGAAGAACGAGCGTGCGGTGGGCGCGAACGAGCCTCGGGATGTGCTCTCCGACGGCGAGCCACCACGTCGTCCCCGGCTTGGCGCGCACCGCGAGGTGGATCCGCTGCCCCGGGGTGTCGAATCCCAGTTCGTCAACGCCCATTGCGGGTTCGCACGGGACTGTCCACAAGCCGGCGACCTTCATCGGACCCTGGCCTGTGCACTTTGCCGCGATATAGCCATACCGTCCGGCCACGGTGAACGTGCCGAGCGTGTCGTCGCCGGCGCCGTGGATCGGCGGAAGGATGACGAAGTTCAGGTCGGACCCCAAGGAGATCGGCGCGACCTTCGCCACGGTTGTCGTTCTGATTGTCGTTGTCGACTGCCGAACGGTGTGCGTGCTCCCGCACGCGCTGCAGCCGAGTCCAACGGCCAGCCCAACGACGGCTCCTGCGACCTTGCGAAGCATTGACATAGTTTGTCACTCCCCGGCGGTGGCGTTGCTCGCGGGAGCCGCTACACTTCCGCAGCCCGGGGCGCCGTAGCTCAGCTGGTTAGAGCGCCGCACTCATAATGCGGAGGTCGGTGGTTCGAGCCCACCCGGCGCTACTACAGCGTCCCACACACGATCTGAGAAAGAGAAATGGCAACCGGAGTCAGAGTCGCAATCACGCTCGCTTGTACCGAATGCAAGCGCCGTAACTATCAGACGAACAAGTCCAAGCGGAACACGCCGGACCGCGTCGAGTTCAAGAAGTACTGCCGTTGGTGCGGTGGACACACCCTCCACCGGGAGACCCGGTAGTCACCATGGCTCGCACGTCTCGTCAGGAGCGCCGGCAGCGGCGCGGCATCGCGGCCGGCACACCGCCGCTCCAGCCTGCGCCGAAGCCGCAGCCCGTCGAGCCGGTGCGCGAAGACGCGACCGAAAGCGCCGCGCCGAAGACCGAGGCCGGCGTTGAGACGACCGAAAGCCGTGGCGGGATCTGGGGCATTCGCTTCATCCGGGAGGCGATCGCCGAGCTCAAGAAAGTCGAGTGGCCGACGCAGCAGAAGACTGTGAGCGGCACCGCGGTCGTAATCGTCGCCTGCGTCATCGTCGGCACGTATCTCTACGTGAACGACCGGGTCTGGACATATGTCGTTCAACACGTCCTGCTGAGGTAACCGAGCAATGTTCAAGTGGTATGTGATCAACACCTACTCCGGGCACGAGAAGAAGGTCAAGACCAATCTCGAGCACCGGATCGAGTCGATGAACCAGCGGTCGCGGTTCCGCCGCGTTGTCGTCCCGACCGAGCAGGTGATCGAGACGAAGGACGGCCAGAAGGTGCAGGCCGAGAAGCGGACGCTGCCCGGCTACGTGCTCGTCAACATGGACATGAACGCCGACGCGTGGACGGTCGTGAAGAACACGCCGGGCGTGACGGGCTTCGTCGGCGCCGGCGCGACTCCCGCGCCGCTTTCGCAGCCGGAGGTCGACCGGATCCTCCACACCGCGTCGCCTGCGGCTCTCGCCTCGCGCGCGCAGGTCGAGTTCCAGCTCGGCGAGTCGGTGAAGATAACCTCCGGGCCCGCTCGCGGACTTCGACGGCGAGATCACCGACGTCAACGCCGACGCGCAGAAGCTTCAGGTGATGGTCAACATCTTCGAGCGGCAGGTGCCGGTCGAGGTCGGATTCGAAAACGTCAAGAAACTCGACTGAGTCAGCTACAAAGGGACTAGATGGCGAAGAAGGTTCTCACTCTTATCAAGCTCCAGATCCCCGGCGGGCAGGCCAACCCGGCGCCGCCGGTCGGCCCTGCGCTCGGCCAGCACGGCGTGAACATCATGGAGTTCTGCAAGGCGTTCAACGCCCAGACGGCCGACCAGAACGGGCGCATCACCCCGGTCGAGATCACGGTGTACGAGGACCGCTCGTTCACCTACATCACGAAGACGCCGCCGGCGGCCGTCCTCATCAAAGAGGCGCTGCGGCTCGACAAGGGCTCGGGTGAGCCGAACCGCATCAAGGTCGGGCGCCTCACGCGCGCGCAGGTTCTCCAGATCGCCGAGACGAAGATGCCCGACCTCAACGCGCGCGACGTCGAACAGGCCGCGCTGATCATCGCCGGCACGGCCCGCTCGATGGGCGTGGAGGTGGACGGCTGATGGCCGCGCACGGCAAGCGCTATCGCGGCGCCCGCGCGCTCTTCGAGCGCGAGCAGCTCTACACGCCGGCCGAGGGCTTCAAGCTCCTGAAGGAGATGGGCGCGGCGAAGTTCGACGAGACCGTCGAGGTGCATTTCCGGCTCGGTCTCAACGTCCGCCACGCCGACGAGCAGCTGCGCGGCACGCTCATGCTTCCGAACGGCAGCGGCAAGGACGTCCGCATCGCCGTCTTCGCCGAGGGCGACAAGGCGCGCGAGGCCGAAGAGGCCGGCGCCGACATCGTCGGCTCCGCCGATCTCGCGAAGAAGATCGAGGAAGGCTTCACCGACTTCGACGTCGCTATTGCGACGCCCGACCAGATGGGCAACGTCGGCAAGCTCGGCCGCGTCCTCGGCCCGCGCGGTCTCATGCCGAACCCGAAGACGGGCACGGTGACGATGGACGTCGCAAAGGCCGTCTCCGAGGCGAAGGCCGGCAAGCTCGAGTACCGCACCGACCGCGGCGCGAACGTCCACGTCTCGATCGGCAAGAAGAGCTTCGAGCAGCGCGCGCTCGTCGAGAACTACGCGGCAGTGCTCGACGAGATCATCCGCGCGAAGCCGTCCGCTTCGAAGGGCCGCTACATCCATCAGATCACGCTCACGAGCACGATGGGCCCGGGCATTCGCCTTGATCCGGCGAAGACGCGCGGCATTCTCGACGAGATTGACGAACAACCGCAGGAGACGGCTACAGTTTCCGCCTAGTAGCTGCCCCGCCTGAGACCGCTGGCAGTCCTCCCTGTGAGGACAGAAGACCCGCCGAGGTGAGATGAAGAAGGAACACAAAGAACACGTTGTCGATGAGCTGACCGCGCGCCTGAAGGCCGCGGACACGCTCCTCGTTGCCGACTATCGCGGCCTGACGATGCCGCAGATCGACGATCTGCGCACGCGCCTCATCGCGAGCGGCGCGAAGTTCACGGTGACGAAGAACACGCTGACGCGCCGCGCCGCCGAGGCGGCTGGGGCCGACGCGCTGCTCGCGCTGCTCGAAGGCCCGACGGCGATTGCGTTCCTCGACGCCGACGGCGACATGGTCGCGGCGGCGAAGGCGCTCGCCGACTCGGCCAAGGACACCAAGGTGCTCGAGATCCGCGGCGGCGTCATGTCGGGCCGCGCGATGACGGCGGCCGAGGTCGAGAGCCTCGCCACGCTTCCGCCGACGGACGTGCTCCGCGGCCAGGTGCTCGGTGCGATCATCGCGCCGCTCAGCTCCATTGCGGCGTTGTTCGCCGCGCCGCTTCAGAATCTCGTCGGGCTCATCGACGCCCGCATCGAGCAGCTCGAGAAGGACGCCCCGGCGCCGGCAGCCGAGGAAGCTGCACCGGAGCCGGTCGCGGAAGCCGAGGAGCCTGCAGCAGACGAAGAGCCTGCTGCCGAGGAAGAGCCTGCCGCCGAGGCGGAGGAGCCCGCGGCTGAGACCGAGGAAGTTGTTGCAGAGAGTGCGGAGGCTCCCGAGCCAACCGCCGAAACCGAAGAGGAGAACGCGTAATGGCTGTTGACACCATCTTCGACGAGCTCGGGAAGATGACCGTACTCGAGCTGGTCGAACTGAAGAACAAGATCGAAGAGGAGTGGGGCATCACCGCCGCCGCTCCGGTCGCGGTCGCTGCCGCCGGTGGCGGCGGTGCACCGGCCGAGGCGGCCGAGGAGAAGACGGCGTTCGATGTCGTCCTCACCGAGGCCGGCGGCCAGAAGATCCAGGTGATCAAGGTCGTCCGGGCCATCACGGGCCTCGGCCTGAAGGAAGCGAAGGACCTCGTCGACTCGGCCCCGAAGCCGGTCAAGGAGGGCGTCGCCCAGGACGAGGCCGACTCGATCAAGGCGCAGCTCGAAGAGGCCGGCGCTTCTGTCGAACTGAAGTAGCTTCACTACTTCAGTTCGAGGAGGCGGAACGACGAAGGCCCGGGAGTGCGATCCCGGGCCTTCTTCGTGCTGAGGGCACATAGGGGGAGCGCCAGGCATCCCGCCCGAGCAATTCCAACAGAACGGCACGCAGCGCGCCGGAACCGCGCTTCCGGCGCGCGAAGTTCCGTTATTCCCCGGGCGAGTTGCTAAACTCGCACGGCAATACCGGCTTTCGCCGAGGCTTCGGCTTGCGGCGGGAGGGGTCGTTCCGGTACCCTGGTTGGTTGCGCCACGCTTAGGCCTGCGGCGCATCCCCGCTCGTCTGCACTGCCGCCGATTACTTGCCGAATTTCGCACGTCCCAAGGGAGGCTGTTCTTCTTGACCACGACGGTCGTTTCGCCCCGCGCTCGTAAGTCGTTTAGCCGGCTCGAGCATGTTCTCGACCTGCCGAACCTCATCGATATTCAGAAGGCTTCGTTCAAGTGGTTCCTCGACGAGGGACTACGGGAAACGATCGACGACATCTCGCCGATCGAGGACTACACCGGCTCGCTCGCCGTCGAGTTCGGCTCCTACAAGTTTGGGGAGCCGGCCGCGTCGATCCGCGAGTGCCGCGAGAAGGATCTGAGCTACCAGGCGCCGCTCTCGATGACCGTCCGCTTCGTGAACAAGGACACGGGCGAGATCCGCGAGCAGACCGTCTTCATGGGGGATTTCCCGATGATGACGGAGCACGGCACCTTCATCATCAACGGCACCGAGCGCGTCATCGTGACGCAGCTCGTTCGCTCGCCGGGCGCCTACTTGATGGAGCCGAAGGACGCGACGAAGCAGGTCTTCACCGCGAACCTCATGCCGAGCCGCGGCTCGTGGCTCGAGCTCGAGATCGACAAGAAGGGCATCGTCTTCGCGCGCATCGACCGCAAGCGGAAGCTGCCGATCACGACGCTCCTCCGCGCGCTGCCGGCCGAGGATCCGACGACGGGCCACACGCTCGACACGACGACGAACGAGGCGATTCTCGCCCTCTTCGACAACTCGCCGTACATCGTCAACACGCTCGACAAGGACCCCTCGACCCGCGAAGAAGAGGCCCTCATCGAGGTGTTCAAGAAGCAGCGTCCCGGCGAGCCGCCGACGCTCGACAACGCGCGGAACCTTCTGCGCTCGCTCTTCTTCGATCCGAAGCGCTACGACCTCACAAAGGTCGGCCGCTACAAGCTCAACCAGCGGCTTGGCGTGTCGGTGCCGGAGGACTGCCGCGTCCTCACGACCGAGGACATCGTCGCGCTCGTCCGCAAGCTCATCGAGCTGCCGGTCAAGCTCGGCGTCGACACCGAGTCGAAGGACTTCGCAGCCGAGGCGGCGCAGCTCCCGCGCGCGCCGATCGTCAACGACCTCGACGAGTACGAGCACTTCGGCAACCGTCGTCTCCGCACCGTCGGCGAGCTCATCCAGGAAGCGTTCCGCGTCGGTCTCTATCGCATGGAGCGCGTCGTCCGCGAGCGTATGACGACGGAGGACGTCGACACGATCACGCCGCAGACGATCATCAATATCCGGCCCGTCGTTGCCGCGCTGAAGGAGTTCTTCGGCTCTTCGCAGCTCTCGCAGTTCATGGATCAGACGAACTCGCTCGCAGGTCTCACGCACCGGCGCCGCCTCTCGGCGCTCGGCGCGGGCGGCCTCACGCGCGAGCGCGCCCCGATCGAGGTGCGCGACGTCCATCCGACGCACTACGGCCGCATGTGCCCGATCGAGACGCCGGAAGGCCCGAACATCGGCCTGATCGGCTACCTCGCGTCGTACGCGACGGTCTCGGAGTTCGGCTTCATCCAGACGCCGTACCGGAAAGCGTCGGGCGGGAAGGTCTCCCACGACATCGTCTACCTCGACGCGGTCGAGGAGACGCGGTACGTCATCGCGCAGGCGAGCGCCCTGCTCGACAAGAACAAC
The DNA here is from genome assembly GCA_963816735.1 of uncultured Actinomycetes bacterium. Classification (GTDB taxonomy): domain Bacteria; phylum Actinomycetota; class Thermoleophilia; order Gaiellales; family Gaiellaceae; genus Palsa-739. Next base: position 263,542 of record CAWFLY010000012.1, on the reverse strand, counting down.
CGCTTCGTCGAGGACTCCGTCCTCTGCCGCTCCCCCGAGGGCGAGGCTGTCACCGCGTCGCCGAAGGACGTCGAGCTGATGGACGTCTCGCCGGCGCAGATCGTGTCGGTCTCGACGGCGCTCATCCCGTTCCTCGAGCACAACGACGCGAACCGCGCGCTCATGGGCGCGAACATGCAGAGGCAGGCAGTGCCGCTGCTCGTGCGCCAGGCGCCGCTCGTCGGCACCGGCCTCGAGTACCGCGCCGCAGTCGACTCCGGCGATGTCGTCATCGCGGAGAGGGCCGGAACCGTCGTCGACGTCGATGCCGACAAGGTCGTCGTCGAGTCGAAGGACGGCAAGAACGAGTACCCGATGATCAAGTTCATGCGCTCGAACCAGGGCACGCTCATCCACCACAAGCCGATCGTCCTGCTCGGCGACAAGGTGGCCGCGGGTCAGGTCATCGCTGACGGCAGCTCGACCGACACGGGCGAGCTCGCGCTCGGCGCGAACCTCCTCGTCGCGTTCATGCCGTTCGAGGGCTTCAACTTCGAGGATGCCATCGTCCTCTCGGAGCGCCTCGTGAAGGACGACATCCTTACGTCGATCCACATCCACGAGTACGAGATCGACGCTCGCTCGACGAAGCTCGGCGACGAGGAGATCACGCGCGACATCCCGAACCGCTCGGAGGAGTCGCTTTCGCAGCTCGACGAGCGTGGGGTTGTGCGCATCGGTGCCGAGGTCGGCGCCGGCGACCTCCTCGTCGGCAAGGTCACGCCGAAGGGCGAGACCGAGCTCACCGCCGAGGAGAAGCTCATCCGCGCGATCTTCAAGGAGAAGGCCCGCGAGGTCCGCGACACGAGCCTCAAGGTGCCGCACGGCGAAGGCGGGGTCGTCATCGACGTCAAGACGTTCGCGCGCGCCGACGGCGACGACCTGTCGCCGGGCGTCAACGAACTCGTCCGCGTCTTCGTCGCGACAAAGCGCAAGATCGCGGAAGGCGACAAGCTCGCCGGCCGCCACGGCAACAAGGGCGTCATCTCGAAGATCGTCCCCGAGGAGGACATGCCGTTCCTTCCGGACGGTCGCCCGGTCGACATCGTCCTCAACCCGCTCGGCGTGCCGAGCCGGATGAACATCGGCCAGGTGCTCGAAACGCACCTCGGCTGGGCCGCGGCGCACGGCGTCTTCGGCGGCGAGGACGGAACGAGCCCGAACACCGGCCGCAAGAACGGCGAGGTGGATTGGCGCCACCGCCGGCAGATCATCAACGGCGGCAACCCGACCCCGATCGCGACGCCCGTCTTCGACGGCGCGTCACCGGCCGACGTCGATGAGGCGCTGCTCCAGTGGACGAAGCAGAACCCCGACTCGCCGATCCAGTTCGACCTAGACCCGAAGGCGCCGGTCGGCCGGCAGTGCACGGGGAAGGTGCAGCTGTACAACGGCCGCGACGGCCAGCCCTTCGAGCAGACGGTCACCGTCGGCTACATGTACATCCTCAAGCTCCTCCACCTCGTGGACGACAAGATCCACGCCCGCAGCACCGGCCCGTACTCGCTCGTCACCCAGCAGCCGCTCGGTGGTAAGGCGCAGTTCGGCGGCCAGCGCTTCGGCGAGATGGAGGTATGGGCGCTCGAGGCGTACGGCGCTGCGTACACGCTGCAGGAGATGCTCACGATCAAGTCCGACGACACCGTCGGGCGCGTGAAGGCATACGAGGCGATCGTCAAGGGTGAGAACATCGCCGAGCCGTCGATCCCCGAGTCGTTCAAGGTGCTCCTGAAGGAAATGCAGTCGCTCGCCCTCGACGTCCACGTCCTCTCGGACGAGGGCCGCGAGGTCGAGGTGCGCGAGGAGGAGGACGAGCTGCTCCGCGCGGCGGAAGAGCTCGGCATCGACCTCTCGCCCGGCTCACTCCGCGCCGTCGGCCGCGCGCCGACCGCCGAGGAGACAGAAGAAGGACAGGAGCGGGTCGACGCGGACGGCGAGCTGACGCTGCCGACCGACGAGTCGCTCGGAGATCTCGACGACGTCGTGGTCTCGGATGACAAGGACGACGGCGACGGCGAGCCTGTTGGCGAGCCCGTCGCGGATCTCGAACTCGAGGACTGAGCATTTTGGCCTTCCTAGAAGGGACTGAGGGAGAAACATGATCGATATCAACGATTTCGACGCGATCCGGATCGGTCTCGCGTCCTCGAAGCAGATTCGCGACTGGTCATCCGGCGAGGTCACGAAGCCCGAGACGATCAACTACCGCACGCTCAAGCCCGAGCGCGACGGTCTCTTCTGCGAGCGCATCTTCGGGCCGACCCGCGACTGGGAGTGCTACTGCGGGAAGTACAAGCGCGTCCGGTACAAGGGCATCATCTGCGAGCGCTGCGGCGTCGAGGTGACGCGGCAGAAGGTGCGGCGCGAGCGGATGGGGCACATCGACCTCGCCGCGCCCGTCTCGCACATCTGGTTCTTCAAGGGCGTCCCGAGCCGCATCGGCTACCTCCTCGACATTGCCCCGCGCGAGCTCGAGAAGGTTCTCTACTTCGCCGCCTCGATCGTCACCGCGGTCGACACGGAGAAGCGCGCCGCCGACCTCAACGGCCTCGAGGATCAGGTCAAGGCCGAGGCAGAGCGGGTCGACGTCGACCGCGATGAGGCACTCGCCGCGCTCGAAGGACGCCTGAAGCGCCGTCGCGACTACTTCGCGAAGAGCGCCGAGAAGGGCTTCGACGAGGACGACGACTTCTGGACGCGCGGTCTTTCCACGTGGGCCGAGGAGGCGGTTCTGCCGACGCTCGAAGACGTGCGCACGCTTGCCGGCGGTCTCTTCGTCGAGCTCGTTCCGCAGATCACGACCGAGGACGCGAAGAAGATCCGCGAGCTCGTGCGCAACTCCGCGATCCGCGACGACCGCCGGCTGACGCCGCGCGAGATCGAGATCGTCGCCGCCGCGGCCGAACAGATCAAAGCGGCGATCGCGCCGCTCGAGAAGGAAGCCGAGAAGGCCACCGGCTCAGCGAAGGGGGCGGTCACGAAGCACATCCGCCGCGTCGTCGACGGGCTTCTCGCCGGCACCGAGCTGAGCGAGGAGGATCAGGCTGTCGCCTCTGGCGTCGACCTCAAGAACCTCGAGAAGGCGCGCGAGCTCGGTAACGGACTGCTCAAGGACACGATCGACGCCGCTAGCAGTGTTGTCGGGGAGGGGGGCGTCGACATCCGCGAGCTCGCCAACGACCTCTGCCTCCGCACCGACGGCAAGATCACGAAAGAGGATCTCGACGCGATCGGCCAGTGGGCGCTCAAGGTGCGCGAGATGTACCTCGACATCGAGTCGCGGCGCGAGGACGCGCGGGAGGCCGCGGTCGACGCCGTCAACCGCCTCGAGGAGACGTGGCGTCTCTTCCGCGAGCTCGAGCCGAAGCTCATCGTCAACGACGAGCAGATCTTCCGCGAGCTCAAGGACCGTTTCGGCTCGCCGTACGGGTTCGGCGTCTACTTCAACGGCGGCATGGGAGCGGAGGCGATCCGCGAACTGCTCAAGGAGCTCGACCTCGTCAATGAGGCCGCGATGCTCCGCGAGACGATTCGCACGTCGAAGGGCCAGAAGCAGCAGCGCGCGATCAAGCGGCTCAGGGTCGTCACCGCCTTCATTACGAGCGAGAACAAGCCCGAGTGGATGATCCTCGAGGCGATCCCGGTCATTCCTCCGGAGCTTCGCCCGATGGTCCAGCTCGACGGCGGCCGGTTCGCGACGTCAGACCTCAACGACCTCTACCGCCGGGTCATCAACAGGAACAACCGCCTCAAGCGGCTCCTCGACCTCGGCGCGCCGGAGATCATCGTCAATAACGAGAAGCGGATGCTGCAGGAGGCCGTCGACGCGCTCTTCGACAACGGCCGCCGCGGCCGCGCCGTCACCGGCCCGGGCAACCGGCCGCTCAAGTCGCTGTCCGACATGCTCAAGGGCAAGCAGGGCCGCTTCCGGCAGAACCTGCTCGGTAAGCGCGTCGACTACTCCGGCCGCTCGGTCATCGTCTCCGGCCCGCACCTCCGGCTCTACCAGTGCGGGCTGCCGAAGCTCATGGCGCTCGAGCTCTTCAAGCCGTTCATCATGAGCCGGCTCGTCGAGCGGAAGATCGTCCAGAACATCAAGGCGGCGAAGCGGCACGTCGATCAGATGCACGCCGAGGTCTGGGACATCCTCGAGGAGGTCATCCAGGAGCACCCGGTGCTGCTGAACCGCGCCCCGACGCTCCACCGCCTCGGCATCCAGGCCTTCGAGCCGACCCTCGTCGAAGGCAAGGCGATCCAGGTCCATCCACTTGTCTGCCACGCGTTCAACGCGGACTTCGACGGCGACCAGATGGCCGTGCACGTGCCGCTGTCGGCGGAGGCGCAGGCCGAGGCGCGGGTCCTCATGCTCTCGTCGAACAACATCCTCTCGCCGGCGCACGGCGAGGCTCTCGCGACGCCGACGCAGGACATGGTGCTCGGTATCTACCTCCTCACGTCGTCCGACAAGGACCTCAACGCGCTCACGGTTGACAAGCTCGACCCGCGGCCGCCGCGGTTCCGCACGGAGGTAGAAGTCGAGTTCGCCGTCGAGGCGAAGCAACTGGACCTCCAGACGCCGATCGAATACCTCTGGAACGGCGAGCTCATCCTCACGACCTCGGGCCGCGTGATCTTCAACGCGGAGATCGAGCGTGCGCTCCAGGAGACGGCCAGCAAGGGCAAGACGGTCGCGTCGCACGAGTACGTCAACCGCACGCTCTCGAAGAAGGAGATCGGCAACTTCATTGCCGCGCTCGTCGCTTCGCATGGCGCGGCCGCCGTCGCTCACGTGCTCGACACGATCAAGACGCTCGGCTTCCGCTACGGCACCCGCGCCGGCGTGACGATCTCGAAGAACGACATCGTCATCCCGCCGAACAAGGAGCAGATCCTCGCGGGGTACGAGGAGCGGGTCGCGCGCGTCTTGGACGCGTACGACCAGGGCCTCATCACCGAGTCGGAGCGCCATGAGCAGATCACGTCGATCTGGACGGAGGCAACCGACGAGGTCGCAAACGCGATGGTCGACAACCTCGACCGGCTCAACCCGATTGCGATGATGGCCGACTCCGGCGCCCGCGGATCGTTCGCGCAGCTCCGCCAGCTGGCCGGCATGCGCGGTCTCATGGCGAATCCGAAGGGCGAGATCATCGAGCGGCCGATCAAGGCGAACTTCATGGAAGGCCTCTCGGTGCTCGAATACTTCATCTCGACCCACGGCGCCCGCAAGGGTCTCGCCGACACCGCTCTCCGCACGGCCGACTCGGGTTACCTCACGCGGCGTCTCGTCGACGTCTCGCAGGACGTCATCATCCGCGAGGAGGACTGCAAGACGAAGGACTACGTCGAGCTGCCCCTCTTCCTCCCGGAGGGCCTCAACAAGTCCGTCGCCGGCCGGATCGTCGCTGAGGACGTGTACAAGCCGCTCGCTTCGGGCAAGCCGGGCAAAACGCTTGTCGCGTCGGCGGGCGAGGAAATCAACGTGCTGCGGCTCCGCGAGATCGTGGCGGAGCTCGGTGACGACATCGCCGACGACTTCTCCATGCCCGTCCGCTCGGTACTCAAGTGCAAGGCCGATACCGGTGTGTGCCGCAAGTGCTACGGCACGTTCCTCGCCACGGGTGAGCTCGCGGAGATCGGCGACGCGGTCGGCATCATCGCCGCGCAGTCGATCGGCGAGCCGGGCACGCAGCTGACGATGCGGACGTTCCACACCGGCGGTATCGCCGGCGCGGACATCACGCACGGCCTGCCGCGCGTCGTCGAGATCTTCGAGGCGCGAAACCCGAAGGGCGCTGCGGTGCTCGCCGAGATCTCGGGCACTGTCGGGATCGAGGAGACCGAGCGCCAGCTCCGCATCACCGTCGTGGCCGACAGCGGCAACGAGGAGGACGACTTTTCGATCCTCGTCCCACGCCGCACGCGGCTCTCGGTCGTGCACGGCCAGCGCGTCGAGGCGGGCGACGCTCTCCACGAGGGGTCGATCGCTCCGGCCGATCTCCTGCGCCTCAAGGGCTACACCGCGACGGAGCTCTATCTCGTCGATCAGGTGCAGAAGGTCTACAAGTCGCAGGGCGTCGAGATTCACGACAAGCACATCGAGCTGATCGTCCGGCAGATGCTGAAGAAGGTCCGCGTCGAGAACAACGGCGACACCGGGTTCCTGCCGGGTCAGCTCGTCGACAAGCTCGTCCTTGACCGGGAGAACGCCCGCGTGAAGAAGGCGAAGAAGGAGCAGGCGACCGACGAGCCGCTCATCCTCGGCATCACGAAGGCGTCGCTCGCGACGGAGTCGTTCCTCTCTGCCGCGTCCTTCCAGGAGACGACGAAGGTGCTGACCGACGCTGCGATCGAAGGCAAGGTCGACCGGCTGCTCGGGCTGAAGGAGAACGTCATCATCGGGAAGCTCATTCCGGCCGCGACCGGGTTGAAGCGTTACCGGACGATCGAGATCGGCCCGTCCTCGAAGGTGCCGGCGAGCGCGCTCGTTAGGCCCCAGACGGAGGAGCAGCTCCTCGCCGCGCTCGAGGAGATCGGCTCCGACGGCTCCGACGCGCTAAATGACCTCAAGTTCGGCTTCGGCAGCGAAGTGCTCGAAGAGCCGAAGTCGGATCTCGAGGCGGAAGAGATCCCCGAGGTCGATTCCCCCCTCGATGACTGAGCTCGGCGACTGAGCGCGACGAACTGATCGTTACTGCACAGGGAGGGCGGCGATATGCCGCCCTCTCTGCTACACAGGCCGGGTCGTGAAGAAGGTCGTTCTTGTGTCGATGGCCGCTCTGGCGGCGTCTCTCGTTGCGGTGCACCCCGCGGCCTCGCGGCCCACCTGGGCCGGCCAGTGCGGGATCCCGGCTAACCAGACGGTCTGGGCGGACTACAGCTGGTCGACTCTGCTCCCGGTCATGGCGCGGCGGGGCACCGTCCTCGCGCTTACGAACGGCGACAGCCAGACCGACTACTCCGCGCAGGCGCGTGCCCTCGGCGCCGCGACGTACTCGTTCGATGTCCACCTGGCGCGGAGGGTCGGAACGCCGGACGCGCCGGCGGATCCGGGGACGATCGAAGCGGCCGCGCAGGCGCAGTACAAGTCAGCGGTCGACCGAAGCGGTGGCTGCTCGTCGCCACTCGTCGTCGAGAACGAGCTGTGGGGCACGACGAGCGTGACCCCGTGGTCGGCGTCGAACGCCCAGTACCGCGCCAACGTGCTCGCGTACCTCCAGGAGCTCGCCAAGCTCGGCGCACATCCGGTTCTCTTGATCGGGCGCTCGCCGTATCTCGGCTCTCCCGACGCAGTCTCCTGGTGGCTCCAAGTGGCGCAGGTCGCCGACATCGTGCGCGAGGCGTACGTCCCGGCGACTCCCGTCTGGAAGCGCGGGCCGGTGCTCGGCAATCGCCTCCTGCGCGAGCGGTACCGCGACGCGGTCGCGCCGCTCATGGCCATCGGCATCCCCGCGAGCCGGCTCGGGATCATGGTCAGCGTCCTCTCCCAGAAGAGAGGCGGCGGCCGCAGCGGCCTCGAGCCGGCGTCGGCGTGGTACCAGGTCGTGAAGTGGTACGCGCTGTCGGCGAAGGAGGTTGCGAGCGAGCTCCGGCTCGGATCCGTCTTCTCGTGGGGCTGGCAGCAGTGGAATCCGGAGGAGGTGGACCCGACCAAGCCCGCCGCGGCCTGCGTCTGGCTCTGGGCACGGCGGGGCGGCCTCTGCAACGCGTCGCGCACGCTAGGTCATGACTTCGACGCTTCGCGGACCGCGGGGCAGATCTCGCTTCCGGCTCGTGCGTTCTGCGAGGTACCCGGCTACGGGACGGTCGATCAGGCCGCTCTCAGGCGCATCACCGCAGTCACCGGCGACCGGAACGCCGCACTGAGCCTCTTGTTCGAGCGGCTCGTGGAGGCGCACTACGCCGGCGCTTCGCGCAACGCGATCCGGGCGGTGGAACGAGAAGTCGTCGGCGCGTCGTTCGGCGGTAGCCGTGCCGCGTACGTCGCTGCGCTTGCGCAGGCGCATCTCAGCGTCGCTTCTTCGAGAGCCGTGCTCGCCGACGAGATTCGTCGCGCGGAGCTCACGCAGGAGCAGGGGGTCCTCCCTCCGAAATCCGCCGAGATTTCGCGCTTCTACAACGCGTACGCGCAGCTTCCCGTCCGCCGCGTGCACGTGTCGCCCGCTGCACCCTGGCTCGGTGGCGCGCAGGACGGGTACGCGGTCTCCGGGACGGCGCCGGCTTCCGTCTTTTCCGTTCGCTCCGGCCACAAGTCCAGGATCGAGACGCTGCTCGGGGCGTACACGGTGCGGCCGGCTGGCGCCCCCGTCGCCCTCGGCTCGCTGCCGGTCGGCACGGTGCGCACCGCCGTCGCAACCTCACTTGAGGGCTTCGGCCGCGCGCGGGCGTTCGAGCGCTGGACGATCGGGGAGCAACGGCGCCGCCTCGACGTCGCGACCTGCCGTGGCGACGAGCTCCCGGAGCCCGCCGCGATCGACCTCGCGCAGTACGTCCCGTTCCTCGCAGTGCAGTAGTCGCAGCAGCTACTCGGCGGCCGCGCGCCCGCCGCTGCTGTGCCGCACCTGTTTCGTGGCGTAGAGCGACTGGTCGGCGCGCTCGAAGAGGATCGTGGAGTCGTCGTTCGACTGGAGCTCGGCGAAACCGGTCGAGACACGCATGTGCCCCGCGCGCGCGATGGGCCGCGCGACGACGGCCTGTTCGATGCGGGTCGCGAGCCGTTGCGCGTCGGCGAGCCGCGACTCCGGGAGGATGAGCGCGAGCTCGTCCCCGCCGATGCGGCACGGAATGTCGGACTCGCGCACCGCCTCGCGCATGCGTTCCGCAACCTCAGCGAGCGCGCCGTCCCCCGCGAGATGCCCGATCCGGTCGTTGACCCCTTTGAAGTCGTCGATGTCGACGATCACGAGCCCGAGACCGCGCGCGTAGCGGTGCGCGCGGGCGACCTCGCGCGCGAGCGTTTCATGGAAATAGCGGCGGTTGTGGAGTCCCGTCAGCGCGTCGAGGTCGGCGAGCTGGCGCGCCTCTTGGAAGCGTCGCGCGTTCTCGAGCGCCGGCGCGACGCGCTCCGCGAGCTCTTCGGCGCGCCGTAGGTCGTCGTCGCCGAACCGCGCCTGCGGATCACGGGAGAAGATGCCGAGCCAGCCGACTCCGCCGGAGCCGTCGACGAGCGGGACACCGAGCGCAGCCCGGATGACTCCCTCGGCCGACTCCGGATACCGGTACGAGAGCTCGACCGACCGCGCGCCCCAGTGACCCGGCTGCCCGAAGAACGCGCTCGCATCCGGCTGGTCTTCGCCGAAACCGCGGGAACCGGTGATGGCCTTCGAGACGTCGCTGCCCTCGCCGCTCCCCTCGCTTGCACCGTCGAGCCGGACGAGGACGGCGTCGACCCGTGGCAGCGCCACTGCTGCCTCGAGCGTCGTTTCGAGGACGTGGTCGAGGTCGACCGTCGTCCCGATCTGATTGAGGAACCGGCTGCGCTGCGTCTCCTCCTCGGCACGACGCACGCTCTCTTGCAGCTCGCGCGCGAGCTCCTCCATCCGCGCCTCGAGATTCGCGACCGCACTGGCCTCGGCGATCTGTGGTTCCGGACGGCGCCTCGCGCGCCGCACGAGTACGACGACGGCGACGATGCAGAGGACGAGCGCTATGGCGAGCAGAACTATGGCGAGCCGCATGGAGGTCGGACTGTAATTCGGAATTCCTGTTCTGGCGACCCCTGCGCTCGTTCGCTACCATGCCGCGGGCCGGTTGGCAGGGGGCGCTGTTGCGTCTTCGCCGACCGTCTTCTTTGCGAAGACCGTGTTTTTCGAGACTGGGGAACAAGAAAAGACTTATGCCGACTGTCAATCAACTCGTGCGCAAGGGCCGCAAGGCTCCACAGGCGAAGACGAAGACGCCTGCGCTCGCCGGTGCTCCGCAGAAGCGGGGCGTCTGCACGCGCGTCATGACGCAGACCCCGAAGAAGCCGAACTCGGCTCTCCGGAAGGTCGCGCGCGTCCGCCTGACGAACGGCGCCGAGGTCGGTGCGTACATCCCGGGCGAAGGCCACAACCTCCAGGAGCACTCCGTCGTGCTCGTCCGCGGCGGCCGCGTCAAGGATCTTCCGGGCTATCGCTACAAGGTCATCCGCGCCGCGCTCGACACCGGCGGGGTCGCCGATCGCAAGCAGGCGCGCTCGAAGTACGGCGCCAAGAAGGGCGCGTAATGCCTCGCCGCGCAGAGATCCAGGCCCGCGAGGCCGCTCCCGACTCCGTCTTCGGCTCCGTCCTCGTGACGCAGGTGATCAACAAGATCATGCTCGACGGCAAGAAGTCGATCGCCGAGCAGATCGTCTACGGCGCGCTCGACACCGTCGGGACGAAGACCGGCCGCCCGGCCGTCGAGGTGCTCGAGCAAGCCGTGAAGACGGTCACGCCGGTGCTCGAGGTGCGTAGCCGCCGCGTCGGTGGCGCGAACTACCAGGTGCCCATCGAGGTGCCGCAGCGGCGCGCGCGCACGCTCGCCGTCCGCTGGCTCGTGACGTACGCGCGCGAGCGGCGCGAGAAGGGCATGTCCGACAAGCTCGCCAACGAGATTCTCGACGCGCTCAACCAGCAGGGTGGGGCGTACAAGCGCAAGGACGACGTCTACCGGATGGCGCAGGCCAACAAGGCCTTCGCGCACTATCGCTGGTAGACGAGGGGGAAGAAGACTTGAGCACGAAGATGTCAGAACAAGCCGCCGTCGCGCTCGATCGCGTCCGCAACATCGGGATCATGGCCCACATCGATGCGGGCAAGACGACGACGACCGAGCGGATCCTCTATTACACGGGCCGTACCCACAAGATGGGCGAGGTCCACGAGGGCGCCGCGACGATGGACTGGATGGCGCAGGAGCAGGAGCGCGGCATCACGATCACGTCTGCCGCGACGACCGCGGAGTGGCGCGGCCATCGGATCAACATCATCGATACGCCCGGGCACGTGGACTTCACAGTCGAGGTCGAGCGCAGCCTCCGCGTCCTCGACGGCGCGGTCGCCGTGTTTGACGCGGTCGCCGGCGTCCAGCCGCAGTCCGAGACGGTCTGGCGGCAGGCGGACAAGTACAAGGTGCCGCGGATCGCGTTCATCAACAAGATGGATCGCACCGGCGCGAACTTCTTCGCCTCGGTGCAGTCGATGCGCGACAAGCTCGGCGCCAACCCGGTGCCTATCCAGATCCCGATCGGCTCGGAGGAGAACTTCGCCGGCGTTGTCGATCTCGTCGAGATGCAGGCGATCGTCTACAAGGACGACCTCGGCCAGGACTTCGAGACGACCGACATTCCGGCCGAGCTCGCCGAGCAGGCGCACGAGTACCACCACCAGCTCATCGACACGATCTCGCACTTCGACGACGACGTGCTAGCGGCGTACATCGAGGACGAGTCCTCGGTCACGCCAGACATGATCAAGCGCGCCGTCCGGATCGGCACGCTCGCCGACGAGATCACGCCGGTGCTGCTCGGTTCCGCGTTCAAGAACAAGGGCGTGCAGCCGCTGCTCGATGGGATCATCGACTACCTGCCGAACCCGCTTGACGTACCGCCGATGATCGGCATCGATCCGAAGACGGGCGCCGAGATCGAGCGCCTGCCCTCGCCCGAGCAACCGTTCTCCGCCCTCGCCTTCAAGGTCATGTCCGATCCGTACGTCGGGAAGCTCACGTACTTCCGCGTCTACTCCGGCACGCTCAAGGCCGGCGACCGCGTCCTCAACACGAAGACCGGCAAGACGGAGCGGATCAGCCGCATCCTCCAGATGCACGCGAACCACCGCGAGGATCGCGCCTCGATCACCGCGGGCGAGATCGCCGCCGGTGTCGGGCTCAAGGACACCTCGACGGGCCACACGCTCTCGGCCGAGAACGCCCCGATCGTGCTCGAGTCGATGACGTTCCCCGAGCCGGTCATCTCGGTCGCGGTGGAGCCGAAGTCGAAGGGCGACCAGGACAAGCTCGGCATCGGCCTGCAGCGCCTCGCCGAAGAAGATCCGACCTTCCGCGTCTCATCCGACGAGGAGACGGGGCAGACGCTCATCGCCGGGATGGGCGAGCTGCACCTCGAGATCATCATCGACCGCCTCAAGCGCGAGTTCAGCGTCGAGGCGAACGTCGGCAGGCCGCAGGTCGCGTACCGCGAGACGGCGGGCCGCGACGTGGAGAACCTCCGCGAGAAGTTCGTCCGCCAGACTGGCGGCTCGGGCCAGTTCGCGGACGTCGTCATCAACCTCCGCGCGCAGGAGCCCGGCGCAGGCTACGAGTTCAGCGACAAGATCACCGGCGGCAAGATCCCGAAGGAGTACATCCCCGCGGTCAACGCCGGTATCCAGGAGGCCATGGACTCGGGAGTGCTCGCCGGGTACCCCGTCGTCGACATCGCGATCGAGCTCGTCGACGGGTCGTACCACGAGGTCGACTCGAGCGAGCGTTCCTTCAAGATCTGCGGCTCGATGGCCTTCAAGGAGGCACTCAAGCGCTCGAAGCCCAAGCTGCTCGAGCCGATGATGTCCGTCGAGGTGACGACACCCGAGGACTACCTCGGCGACGTGATCGGTAACCTCAACAGCCGCCGGGGCCGGATCGAGTCCATGACGCCTGTCGGCAACGCGCAGATCGTCAAGGCACTCGTGCCGCTCTCGGAGATGTTTGGGTACTCGACCGACCTGCGTTCGATGTCGCAGGGCCGGGCCGACTTCCACATGGACTTTGACCGGTACGAGGAAGTTCCGCAATCAATCGCCACCGAGATCATCGACTCGGGCGCCAGTAAGTAAAGACCAGAAGAGGAGACCAGGAGCCACACATGGCCAAGCAGAAGTTCGAACGCACAAAGCCGCACGTCAACGTCGGCACCATCGGTCACATCGACCACGGCAAGACCACGCTCACTGCCGCGATCACGAAGGTGCTCGCGGAGAAGGGCGGCGGCGAGGCCGTGGCTTTCGATCAGATCGACAAGGCGCCGGAAGAGCGTCAGCGCGGCATCACGATCAACACCGCGCACGTCGAGTACGAGACGGAGAAGCGTCACTACGCGCACGTCGACTGCCCGGGGCACGCCGACTACATCAAGAACATGATCACGGGCGCCGCCCAGATGGACGGCGCGATCCTCGTGGTCTCGGCCGCCGACGGCCCGATGCCGCAGACGCGCGAGCACATCCTGCTCGCCCGCCAGGTCGAGGTGCCGGCGATCGTCGTCGCCCTCAACAAGGCCGACATGGTCGACGATCCCGAGCTGATCGAGCTCGTCGAGATGGAGGTGCGCGAGCTCCTCTCGAAGTACGACTTCCCCGGCGACGACATCCCGATCATCCAGGTCTCGGCGCTCAAGGCGCTCGAGGGTGACCCGGAGTGGAGCGCCAAGGTCGTCGAGCTCATGGACGCCGTCGACTCCTACATCCCGGAGCCGGTGCGCGACCTCGACAAGCCGTTCCTCATGCCGATCGAGGACGTGTTCACGATCACCGGCCGCGGCACCGTCGTGACCGGCCGCGTCGAGCAGGGCGAGATCAAGATCGGCGATGAGATCGAGATCGTCGGCATCCACGAGAAGGTGGAGAAGACGGTCGTCACGGGCGTCGAGATGTTCAACAAGACGCTCGACTCGGCACAGGCCGGCGACAACGCGGGCGCACTCCTCCGCGGCACGAAGCGCGAGGAGGTCGAGCGCGGCCAGGTTCTCGCGAAGCCGGGCTCGATCAACCCGCACACGCACTTCAAGGCCGAGGTCTACGTTCTCGGTAAGGACGAAGGTGGCCGCCACACGCCGTTCTTCAACGGCTACCGGCCGCAGTTCTACTTCCGGACGACCGACGTCACCGGCTCGATCAAGCTGCCGGACGGCCAGGAAATGGTCATGCCGGGCGACAACACGAACATGGAGATCGAGATGATCCAGCCGATCGCCATGGATCAGGGCCTTCGGTTCGCCATCCGCGAGGGTGGTCGCACCGTGGGCGCAGGCGTCGTCACCGAGATCATCGCTTAGGAAGCTGAGGTAGGGGCACCGTGGCACAAGCAAAAATCCGCATCCGTCTGAAGGGCTACGACCACCAGCAGGTGGACAAGTCTGCGCGCGACATCGTGGACACGGCCCAGCGCACCGGTGCGACGATCACCGGCCCGGTGCCCCTGCCAACCGAAAAGAACGTCTACTGCGTGATCCGGTCACCGTTCAAGGACAAGGACTCGCGGGAGCACTTCGAGGTGCGCACGCACAAGCGGTTGATCGACATCCACTCGCCGACCCCGAAGACGGTCGACTCGCTCATGCGGCTCGACCTCCCGGCCGGCGTCGACATCGAGATCAAGCTCTGAGATGAAGGGCATCGTCGGAAAGAAGCTGGGGATGACTCAGCTGTTTGATCCCGAGAGCGGCGTCGTGACCCCGGTCACCGTGATCGAGGCCGGCCCGTGCCCGGTCGTCGCCGTCCGCACGCCGGACGCCGACGGCTACGAGGCCGTCCAGCTCGCGTGGGAGCCGGTCGCCGACCGCAAGGTCTCGAAGCCCGAGCGCGGCCATCTCGCGAAGGCCGGAGTCGACGGCGCGTACCGGCATCTCGTCGAGTTCCGCGGACACTTCGCCGAAGCCGTCCAGGGTGAGAGCGTCACGGTCGAGCTCTTCCAGCCCGGCGACAAGGTGAAGGTCAGCGGGATCGGCATCGGCAAGGGCTTCCAGGGCACGATCAAGCGGCACAACTTCTCGCGCGGCCCGGTCACGCACGGCTCGCACAACATCCGCAAGCCGGGCTCGATCGGCGCGTCGGCGTACCCGTCGCGCGTCTTCAAGGGCATGAAGATGGCGGGCCGGATGGGCGGCAAGCGCGTCACGCAGGTCGGCCTCACCGTCCACTCCATCGATCCCGAGCGGAACCTCCTGCTCGTCAAGGGCGCGATCCCCGGCCCGAAGAACGGGGTCGTCGAGATCAGGGAGATGCACTAGTGGCCGCGCCGAAGGCACCGGTAGTGGGTGGCGCGAAAGAGGTCTCGCTCGACGAGACCGTCTTCGCCGCGGAGATCAGGCCGCACCTCGTCCACGAGGCCGTCCGCGCCGAGTTGAACGCCCACCGGCAGGGAACGCGCGCGGCGAAGAGCCGCGGCATGGTCTCCGGCGGCCGCGCGAAGCCGTGGCGCCAGAAGGGCACCGGCCGCGCACGCGCCGGCACGACCCGCGCGGCGCAGTTCACCGGGGGCGGCGTCGTCTTCCCGCCGAGCCCGCGCGATTTCTCGGTCAAGGTCAACAAGAAGGCCATGCGCGCCGCGCTGCGTGCCGCGCTGAGCGACCACGCCCAGGCGGAGACGCTCGGGCTCGTCTCCGGCGACTCGTTCGAGACGCCGTCGACGAAGCAGGCCGTCGAGCTGCTCGCCAAGTGGGGTCAGCAGACGCCGACCGTGCTCGTCGCGATGGAGGACGAGGAGTCGCTCATCAAGTCGTTCCGCAACCTCGAGGGCGTGCTCATCACCGTTCCGGCGGAGCTCGAAGTCGCGCAGGTCGTCTGGGCGCGCTCGCTCCTCGTGAGCGAGGCTGCGCTGCCGTTGGTCAATGTGAAGGCTGGAGTGTCAGCGTGAGCCTTCATCCCGCCCAGGTGCTCATCTCTCCGGTCGTGAGCGAGAAGAGCTACGGCCAGATCGTCGAGAACCGCTACACGTTCAAAGTGCACAAGGACGCGCACAAGACGCAGATCCGCCAGGCGGTCGAGGAGCTCTTCGAGGTCCACGTCGTCCGGGTCAACGTGATCAAAGTGCAGCCGAAGCCGAAGAGGCGTGGAATGTTCCAGGGCACGCGCCCCGGCTGGAAGAAGGCCATCGTCGAGGTCAAGGCCGGCGAGAAGATCGACATCTTCGAAGGAGCGCAGTTGTAATGCCGATTCGTAGGTACAAGCCGACGAGCGCCGGCCGCCGCTTCATGTCCGTCTCGACGTTCGAGGAGATCACGAAGACGAAGCCGGAGAAGAGCCTGCTCGAGCCGGTCACGAAGAAGGGCGGCCGCAACAACAACGGCCGGATCACGACGCGCCACCAGGGTGGCGGTCACAAGCGCCGCTTCCGGATCATCGATTTCAAGCGCGTCAAGGACGGCGTGCCCGCCACCGTGGCCGCGATCGAGTACGACCCGAACCGCTCGGCGCGCATCGCGCTGCTCCACTACGCCGACGGCGCGAAGGCGTACATCCTCGCGCCCGCGCAGCTGAAGGTCGGCGCGACGGTCGAGTCCGGCCCCGAGGCCGACATCAAGGTCGGGAACGCCCTGCCGCTCGAGAACATCCCGACCGGAACGCTCGTCCACAACGTCGAGCTGAAGCCGGGCCAGGGCGCGAAGATGGCCCGCTCGGCCGGCTCGGGCATCCAGCTCGTCGCGAAGGACGCCGGCTACGCCGTCCTCCGCCTCCCGTCCGGCGAGATGCGCCGCGTTCCGCTCACGTGCCGCGCGACCGTCGGCCAGGTCGGCAACGTCGACCACCAGAACATCAACTGGGGCAAGGCCGGACGGAGCCGCTGGAAGGGCAAGCGTCCCTCGGTGCGCGGCTCGGCGATGAACCCTGTCGACCATCCGCACGGCGGTGGCGAGGGCAAGTCGAAGGGCGGCCGTCATCCGGTCACCCCGTGGGGCGTGCCGACGCTCGGCAAGCGCACGCGCTCGAAGCACAAGGAATCCAACAAGTTGATCGTCCGCGGCCGTCGTCGCGGTAAGGAGGGACGCCGCTAAATGTCGCGGTCAAGCAAGAAGGGGCCTTTCGTGGAGGAGCGGCTTATGAGCCGCATCGAGGCGATGAACACCTCGGGCTCCAAGAACATGATCAAGACCTGGTCGCGCTCGTCGACGGTCTTCCCGGAGATGGTCGGGCACACGATCGCCGTCCACGACGGCCGCAAGCACGTGCCCGTGTTCATCTCCGAGCAGATGGTCGGCCACAAGCTCGGCGAGTTCGCGCCGACGCGGACATTCCGCGGTCACGCCGGCGACAGGGCAGCGAAGGTGAAGCGCTAGTGGCCGTTGTGGAGCAGGAGAAGCAGACCGTGCGCTCGCAAGCGCGCTACGTGCACTCGAGCGCGCGCAAGGCGCGGCTCGTCACCGACCTCATCCGCGGGCGCAGCGTGCCCGAGGCGCGGACGATCCTCGCGTTCTCGAACCGCGCCGTCGCGAAGGACGTCGAGAAGGTGCTGCGCTCGGCCGTCGCGAACGCCGAGTCGCGCCCCGATCTCCACTGGAACGGCGACACGCTTCTCGTTGCGGCGGTTTATGCGGACGAAGGCCCGACGCTGAAGCGCTTCAAGCCGCGCGCGCGCGGCCGCGCCGACCGGATCAAGAAGCGCATGTGCCACATCACGATCGAGCTCACCCAGAGCCCAGCGGCTGTTGCCGCCGCCGCTGCTCAGGCCGCCGCCGCGCCGAAGCGCGCGCCGCGCAAGAAGGCCCAGGCAGAGACGGAGCCGGTCGAGGCCGAAGCTGTGGCCTCGGAGGTCGTCGTCGAGGAGACCACCGCCGTCGAGGAGACGCCGGTCGAGACTGAGGCTGCAGTTGAAGAGACGCCCGTCGCCGAGGCTGAGACCGTCGAAGAGACCCCGGCCGACGAGACCGAAACCACCGAGGAGACGCAGAGCTAATGGGCCAAAAGATTCATCCGGGCGGACTCCGCGTGGGCGTCATCCACGACTGGAAGTCCAACTGGTACACCGGCAAGAAGGAGTTCGCGGGCTACATCCTCGAGGACGTCAAGATCCGCGACCACATCTACGGCAAGCTCGCGCACGCGGGGCTGTCCGACATCCTGATCCGCAAGGACAAGCAGCGGATCACGGTCGACATCTACACCGCGCGCCCGGGCATCGTCATCGGCAAGTCGGGCGTCGAGGTCGACGCGCTGCGCAAAGAGCTGCATGCGCTCACCCAGAAGAACGTCCACATCAACATCAACGAGATCAAGCGCCCCGAGCTCGACGCGAAGCTCGTCGCGCAGTCGATCGCGGAGCAGCTCTCGAACCGCGTTGCTTTCCGCCGCGCGATGAAGCGCGCGCTCGCCTCGGCGATCCGCTCCGGTGCCGCCGGCGTGAAGATCCGCTGCGCCGGCCGTCTCGGCGGCGGCGAGATGAGCCGCAGCGAGACGTACAGCGAAGGCCGCGTCCCGCTCCACACGATCCGCGCCGACATCGACTACGGCTTTGTCGAGGCGAAGACCTCCGCCGGCCGCATCGGCGTCAAGGTCTGGATCAACAAGGGCGAGATCATGCCCGAGGGCTTCGGCGAGACCGACACGGCGCGCCTCGGCGACCAGGACGCACGCCGCCGTCGCGGCGGTGCGCTCGAGGGTCTCGGCGCGTCGCGCGAGAGCGGCCGCAACCGCAGTCAGGATCGCGAGGGCCTCGGCCCGGTGCGCCAGCGCAAGCGCGGTCCCGGTGGCCCCGGTGGTGGCGGTCCCGGCGGCGCGGGTGGCCGTGGCGGTCGTCCCGGTCAGCGCCGTGGTCCGGGTGGCTCCCGCCCTGCGGGCGGCGGGCGCGGTCCGCGCCCCGACCAGCAGACCGAGCAGCCGAAGGTGGAGGAGACACAGGTTCAGGCAACCGAGCCGGTTGTCGAGACTCCGGCGCCCGAGCTGTCTGTCGAGCCGCCAGCGTCGTCGAGGCTCCGGCAGTGATTGAGGCTCCGGTCGTCGAGACGCCGGCCGCCGAGGAGAAGCCAAAGCCGAAGCGCGCACCGCGCAAGAAGGCCGAGCCCAAGGCTGAGACCGAGGCAGAGCCGACGGCCACCGACACCGAGCCGAAGGCGAGGCCGACACTGAGCCGCAGGAGGGTGACGGCTAAATGTTGATGCCGAAGAAGACGAAGTTCCGGAAGGTCCATCGTGGCCGCCGGCGTGGCGCTTCCACGGGCCAGACCGTCGTCCAGTACGGCGACTACGGCCTCAAGGCCATGGACGCCGGCTGGATCACGAACCGCCAGATCGAGGCGGCTCGTATCGCCATGACGCGCAAGATCAAGCGCGGCGGCAAGGTCTGGATCAACGTCTTCCCCGACAAGAGCTTCACGAAGAAGCCGGCCGAGACCCGCATGGGCTCCGGCAAGGGCTCGCCCGAGGGCTGGGTCGCCGTGATCAAGCCGGGCCGCGTGATGTTCGAGCTCGCCGGCGTTCCCGAGCCGCTCGCCAAGGAGGCGCTCCGGCTCGCGGGCCAGAAGCTGTCGATCAAGACGAAGGTTGTGAAGCGGGAGGCTGAGCTCTTTGACTAGGGCATCGGAACTGCGTTCGATGACGGACGACGAGCTCGGGGACCGGCTCGCCGAGCGGCGGAAGGAGCTATTCAACCTCCGCTTCCAGTCGGTGACCGGCGCGCTCGAGAACTCGGCGCGTCTGAAGCTCGCAAAGCGCGAGATCGCCCGCATCCTCACCGTCGTGACGGAGCGCGAAGCAGAGAAGGCAGGAGCATGAGCGAGAACGAAGAGACAACTGAGGAGACCCCGGTGGAGCCGGAAGCGGTCGAAGAGACCCCGGTAGAGGCCGAGGCGGAGGAGACTCCGCGCCAGAGACCCCAGGCTGCGCAAGAGCCTGCCGCCGAAGAGCCGGCTGCCGAGGAGGCGCCCGAGGAGCCCGTGGCCGAAGAGCCGCTGCGGAGCCTGAGGCTGCCGTGGAAGAGGCTCCGGCCGAGGAGGCTCCCGCCGAGGAGCCCGTGGCCGAAGAGCCGGCTGCGGAGCCCGAGGCTGCCGTCGAAGAGGCTCCGGCCGAGGAGCGCTGCCGTCGAGGTCGGAAGAAGCTCCGGTCGAGGAGCTCCGCTGACGAGCCCGCTGCCGAGCGCCGAGGCCGAGGCCCCCGGCCTCCGACGAGGCGCCTGCTGCCGCTCCGCAGTCCGAGCCGAAGAAGAAGGGGAAGCGGCTGCCGCGCGCGCTGCGCCCCCAGAAGACCCGTCCGTCCCGCCCGGCTGCGACCGGCGAGCGCAAGCCCATCGTCCGCCTGCCGAAGCCCGAGCACGAGCGCGGCCGCCGGCAGGAACGGCGCGGCGTCGTCGTCTCGAGTGCGATGGACAAGACGATCGTCGTCAAGGTCGACGTGATCACCTCGCACCAGAGGTACAAGAAGGTCATCCGGCGCAGCGTCAAGTTCCACGCGCACGACGAGCAGAACGCCGCCAACATCGGCGACGTCGTCCGCATCGTCGAGACGAAGCCGCTCTCGAAGACGAAGCACTGGCGGCTCGCCGAGATCGTCGAGGTCGCGAAGTGATCCAGCAGGAGTCCCGCCTCAAGGTGGCCGACAACACCGGCGCCCGCGAGATCCTCTGCATCCGCGTCAAGGGCGGCCACCACCGCCGGTACGCGCGGGTCGGCGACATCATCATCGGCACCGTCAAGACGGCCACGCCGCAGGGCGCCGTCAAGAAGGGCGAGGTCGTCACGGCCGTCGTCGTGCGGACGAAGAAGCCGTTCGGCCGCGACGACGGGACGTCGATCGCGTTCGACGAGAACGCCGCCGTGATCATCGACGCGCCAGCGCAATCCGCGCGGCACCCGCATCTTCGGGCCGGTCGCGCGCGAGCTGCGCGAGAAGAACTTCATGAAGATCGTCTCGCTCGCCCCGGAGGTGCTCTAGCCGTGTCCCAGACCATGAAGATCAAGAAGGGCGACCGGGTGCACGTTCTCCGCGGCAAGGACGCCGGCAAGGAAGGCCGCGTCATCGAGGCGCTGCCGAAGGACGGCAAGGTCCTCGTCGAGAACATCAACGTGATCAAGAAGCACCGCCGCCCGCGCGCGATCCAGAACACGACGGGCATCGGAGGCTCGGTCGTGCCGGGCGGGATCGTCGACCTGCCGGCGCCGCTCCCGGTCGCGAACGTGATGCTCGTCTGTCCGACGTGCGGCAAGCCGACCCGTGTCAGCACCATCACGAAGACCATTTCCGGCAAGGAAGTCCGCCTTCGCGTCTGCAAGAAGTGCGGCGAGGAGATCGACAAGTAATGCCTACTGCAACCAAGACCGAGACATACACGCCGCGCCTCAAGGACCTGTACGAAGGGGAGATCCGCGAGCGCCTCAAGGACGAGCTCGAGCTTCGACTCGATCATGCAGGTGCCGCGCGTCGAGAAGATCACGCTCAACATGGGCGTCGGCGAGGCGAAGACCGACTCCAAGGCGATGGACCGCGCGATCGAGGAACTGTCGACGATCGCCGGCCAGCACGCCCAGGTGCGCAAGGCGACGAAGTCGATCGCGCAATTCAAGCTGCGCGAGGGAATGGCGGTCGGCGCGCGCGTCACGCTCCGTGGCCCCCGCATGTACGAGTTCCTCGACCGGTTCGTGTCGATCGCGCTGCCCCGCATCCGCGACTTCCGCGGCCTCAACCAGCGCTCGTTCGACGGGCGCGGCAACTTCTCGATGGGCGTGCGCGAGCAGCTCATCTTCCCGGAGATCAACTACGACGACATTCAGGACGTCCGCGGCCTCGACGTGACGATCACGACGAGCGCAAAGTCGGACGAGCACGCGCTCGCGCTGCTGCAGGCTCTCGGCCTGCCGTTCGCGTCCGCGGATGGCGAAGGGAGACAGCAGTAATGAACGTAGGCTCGACGGAGTTCATCAACGAGCGGAGGTGCCGGCTCGGCCGGCGCCGGAGCGGGAAATAATGGCGAAGACCTCGCTCGTCGTGAAGCAGCGGCGACCTCAGAAGTACGCGGTGCGGAACTACACGCGCTGCAACAAGTGCGGCCGCCCGCGCGCCGTATTCAAGAAGTTCGGCCTTTGCCGGATCTGCCTGCGCAAGCTCGCGCACGAGGGCGCCATTCCCGGCATGACGAAGTCGAGTTGGTAGGAGAAGAGACGTGTTAACAGATCCGATCGCAGACATGCTGACGCGCATCCGCAACGCCAACAAGGCGCTGCACGAGCACGCCTCGATGCCGACCTCGCGGATGAAGGTCGAGATCGCTCGCCTTCTCAAAGAGGAGGGCTACATCCGCGACTACCACGTCGAGAAGGGCGAGTCCTTCGATACCCTCGTCATCGATCTGAAGTTCGGCCGCAACCGCGAGCGGGTCATCTCTGGCCTGAAGCGTGTGTCGAAGCCGGGCCGCAGGGTCTACGCGCGGAAGGATCGTCTGCCGCGCGTGCTGGGCGGGATGGGCGTCGCGATCCTGTCCACGTCGACGGGTCTCGTCACGGCTCGCACCGCACAGGAGCAAGGGATCGGCGGCGAGGTCGTCGCTTTCATCTGGTAACCGCATGAGTCGTATCGGAAAAGCACCCATCACGATCCCGGACGGTGTCACCGTCACGATCGAGCCTGCCCGCGTCGCGGTCACCGGCCCGCTCGGCGCGCTGCAGCAGCAGGTGCCGGCGCGGATGAAGATCGAACTGGCCGACGGCATCGTCACCGTCACCCGCCCGACCGAGCGCGGTGAGGATCGCTCGCTCCACGGCCTGACGCGGACGCTCGTCGCGAACATGGTCGAGGGCGTGACGAAGGGCTTCGAGAAGAAGCTCGAGATCCAGGGCGTCGGGTACCGCGCGCAGCTCAAGGGCTCCGACCTCGAGCTCAACGTCGGCTACTCGCATCCGGTCCTGATCAAGCCGCGCACCGGCATCACATTCGACGTCCCGACGCCGACCGAGATCGTCGTCAAGGGAACCGACAAGCAGATGGTCGGCCAGACGGCCGCCGAGATCCGCAAGGTGCGCAAGCCGGAGCCGTACAAGGGCAAGGGCATCCGCTACGAAGGCGAGTACGTGCGTCGGAAGGTCGGAAAGCGTGCCTAGCCTGACGGTCAGAGAGGCTCGCCTCCGCCGTCACCGGCGCGTGCGCGGGAAAGTCAGCGGCACCGCCGAGACGCCGCGTCTTGCGGTCTTCCGCTCGAACCGCGGCATCGAGGCCCAGCTCGTCGACGACATCGCGGGCAAGACGCTCGCGTCGGCGTCGCATCTCGGGCTTGCGAAGTCCTTCAAGGGCGACAAGTCGAAGCAGGCCGAAGAGGTCGGGAAGGCGCTCGCAGCCGCCGCCAAGAAGGCCGGCGTCGAGTCGTGTGTCTTCGACCGCGGTGGCTACCTCTACCACGGACGCGTGAAGGCGCTCGCCGAAGGCGCCCGCGAAGGAGGACTGAAGTTCTGATGAGTGGCATCGAGTACACCGAGACACGCGAGCTCAAGGAGCGCGTCGTCGAGATCAACCGCGTCGCCAAGGTCGTCAAGGGCGGCCGGCGCTTCTCCTTCACCGCGCTCGTCGTCGTGGGGGACGAGGTCGACCGCGTCGGCCTCGGCTACGGCAAGGCGCGCGAGGTACCCCTCGCGATCACGAAGGCCGTTGAGGACGCGAAGAAGAACATGTTCACGATCCCGAAGCACGGCTCGACGATCACACACGAGGTCCTCGGCCGGTTCGACGCGGCGAGGGTCATGCTGCGCCCCGCCTCCGAGGGAACCGGCGTCATCGCCGGCGGCGGCGTGCGCGCGGTGCTCGAGCTCGGAGGCGTCCGCAACGTCCTCGCGAAGAGCCTCGGCACGACGAACCCGATCAACATGGCGAAGGCCACCGTCGTCGCGCTCAAGGAGCTGCGCCGCCCGGAGGACGTCGCCAAGATCCGCGGCAAGCGGATCAGCGAGGTGCTTCCGTTCAAGCCGGCGGCTCCGGCCGACGAGGTGGAGGAAGCACCGGTCGACGGCGAAGCCGCCCCGGCCGCCGAGGAAGCGGCCGTCATGGCAGAGACGCCGGTCGTCGACGAGACGCCCGTCGAAACGCCCGTGGCCGAGGAAGCTCCCGCAGCCGAGGCAGCCGCCGACGCAGAGGTCGCACCCGCCGATGCACCTGCTCCCGAAGAGCACAAGAAGCGGCTCTCGCTCCGCCGCAAGAAGGACGACGCCTAAATGGCGAAGGTCACGATCACGCAGATCAAGTCCCAGATCGGGCAGTCCGAGCGGCATCGCGGTACCCTGCGCGCGCTCGGGCTCGGCAAGATCGGCCGCAGCGCCGAGCACGAGGAGTCGCCGGTGCTCGCCGGCATGCTCCGCAAAGTCCGCCACCTCGTGAAGGTCGAAAATGCCTGAGAAGCAACTCAACCTCTCCAATTTGACGCCGGCGCAGCCGCGCGAGGACCGCAAGCGCGTCGGCCGCGGGCTCGGCTCGGGCAAGGGCCGCTACTCCGGCCGCGGGATCAAGGGTCAGAAGTCGCGCTCGGGCCATCACAAGATGCCGGCCGGCTTCGAGGGCGGCCAGACGAAGCTCTTCATGCGGCTCCCCAAGATGCGCGGCAACACGTCCGCCGACGCGATGCCGATCGGCCCGTTCCGCACCTACACGCAGCCGATCAACGTGCGCGACCTCGACCGCTTCGATGCCGGAGCCGAGGTGACGCCCGAGTCGCTCGTCGAGAAGGGGCTGCTCAAGAACACGAAGATCGACGTCAAGCTGCTCGGCGACGGAGAGTTGACAAAGAAGCTCACCGTCCGCGTCCACGCCATCTCCGCCTCCGCACGCGAGAAGATCGAGGCGGCCGGCGGCACCGTCGAGCTCCTCCGCGAGCCGAAGGTCAAAAAGGTGCGTCACCACAAGGCGAAGCCTGTTGCGTCTGCCCAAGAGTCAGCCGGCGACGAGGAGGCGACTGAAGACGCCACACCGGCGGATGCCACAGCGTCCGCCGCCGAGACCGGCGAACCCGAGACAGCGGAAGAGGAGAGTTAGGCCATGTTCGCGTGGCTCGCGAACGCCTGGCGCGTCCCCGAGCTGCGCCGGCGCGTCCTCTTCACCGCCGGTGTCCTCGCTGTCTACCGCCTAGGTTCGATCGTCCCCGCGCCGGGCGTCAGCCAGTCGGCGATCGAGAACATCTTCAGCAGCGGCAAGGGCGCAGGCGCCTTGGGCCTACTCAATCTCTTCTCAGGCTCGGCACTGTCGCACTTCTCGCTGTTCGCGCTCGGGATCATGCCGTACGTCACGGCGTCGATCATCTTTCAGCTCCTGGCGGTCGTCGTGCCATCGCTCGAACGGCTGCAGAAAGAGGGAGAGGCCGGCACGGCCAAGATCACGCAGTACACGCGCTACGCCGCAGTGGGGTTCGCCGCGGCGCAGGCACTCGGCTACGCCTTCCTCTTCAAGAATCTCACGCCAACCGGGAGCAACGCGGCTATTCCGAACTTCGGCGTTGGCCGCGTGCTGCTGATCGTCTCCACGCTCACCGCCGGTACGGCGCTTCTCATGTGGATGGGCGAGCAGATCACGAAGCGCGGCGTCGGCAATGGGATCTCGATCATCATCTTCGCGTCGATCCTCTCCTACATTCCCCAGGGCGTCAGCGGATGGATCGGACCACAAAGCACCGCCACCGCCAGGCTCCTCCTCCCGATCGTTGTGATCGGAGTCATCGTGGCCGTCGTGTTCGTCATGGAGGGGCAACGGCGGATTCCGGTCCAGTACGCGCGCCGGCAGCTCGGCAGCCGCGGCTCGTCGGCCGGCAACTCGACCTACATGCCGCTCAGTGTGATCATGGCCGGCGTCATCCCGATCATCTTCGCCGCGGCGGTTCTCGCCCTTCCGCAGACGATCGGGAGCTTCAAGCCGGCGTGGCAGAACTGGTTGACGGCGAACTTCAACTACACGAGCTGGCAGTACTTGCTTGTCGAGGGGCTCCTGATCTTCGTCTTCACGTTCTTCTACACGTCGGTCACATTCAACCCGGTCGACCAGGCGGACAACCTCCGCAAGTACAACGGCTATATCCCCGGGATTCGGCCCGGGCCGCCGACGGCGGCGTACCTCGACCGCGTCCTCAGCCGTCTCACCTTCTTCGGCGGAATCTTCCTTGCGACTCTCGCCGTCCTGCCGTCGATCTTCATCAATCAGTTCCATTTCGACAATTCTGTTTACCGCGCCCTCGGCGGGACGTCCGTTCTCATCGTCGTCGGTGTGGCGCTGCAGACCATGCGACAGATGGAGTCGCAGATGGTCATGCGCCACTACGAAGGCTTTTTGCGCTAGATGAACATTCTCGTGCTGGGTCCGCAGGGTTCCGGCAAAGGCACCCAGGCGAAGCGCATCGCCGCGACGTACGGGATCCCCCACATCGCCTCGGGGGACATGCTCCGGGAGATGAAGGAGCTTCCGACCGACCTCGGCCGAGAGCTCAAGGAGGTCATGGATCGCGGCGACCTCGTCAACGACGAGCTCATGATCCGGCTCATCGGAGACCGTCTCTCGCGCGGCGATACGCTCGCCGGCTTCATCCTCGACGGCTTCCCGCGCACGATGCCGCAAGCCGAAGCGCTCAACGCACTGCTGCGCGATCTCGACCGCGATCTCGACGTCGTCTTCGACCTCCATGTCCCCGACCACCAGGTGCTCATCGAGCGGATGGTTCGCCGCGCGGCCGAGGAGGGCCGCTCCGACGACACGCCGGAAGCGATGAACCGGCGCCTTGAGCTGTACGACCGTGAGACGCTCCCGCTCATCGACTACTACCGCACCCGGCAGGCGAACGTCGTCGGCGTCCATGCCGAACGCGCCGTCGAGGAGGTCTTCGAGGAGATCCGGCGCGCCCTCGACTCGACGGAGGGCCGCGCGGCTTGATCATCCGCAAGTCCGCCGCCGAGATCGAGGGGATGGCGCGGGCGGGGGCGCTGCTCGTCGAGACGCTCGCCCTCGTCGGTGAGCACCTCGAGCCCGGGGTCACGATGCGCGAGCTCGACCGGATAGCCGACGAGCACCTCGCCGCTAACGGCGCGACTCCGACGTCGAAGGGCTACAAGGGCTTCCCGACCGCGCTCTGCATCTCGCCGAACTCGATGGTCGTGCACGGGATCCCGAATGACTACGCCGCGCGCGAGGGCGATCTCATCTCGCTCGACCTCGGCGTGACGCTCGACGGACTTGTCGCAGACAGCGCGGTCACGTTGCCGGTCGGCGAGATCTCGCCCGAGGCGCAGCGACTGCTCGACGTCTGCCAGGAGGCGCTCGCCGCCGGTGTCGACCGGGCGCGCCCGGGCAACCATCTCTCCGACATCTCGCACGCCGTCCAGGTCGTCGTCGAGGACGCCGGCTTCTCGGTCGTCCGCGCCCTCGTCGGCCACGGCGTCGGGCGCTCGTACCACGAGGACCCGCAGATTCCGAACTACGGCCCACCCGGCCGCGGGCCGGTGCTGCAGGAGGGGATGACGCTCGCGATCGAACCGATGATCACGGCCGGCGAGCCCGAGGTCTACGTCCACGACGACGACTGGTCGATCTCGTCGGTCGACGAGTCGCTCGCTGCCCATTTCGAGCACACCGTGGCCGTCCTCGACAGCGGCCCGAGGATCCTGACAACCGCGAAAGCGCCTTTGCTACGATGACCCGCTTGCGCGCACGGCTGGGCCGTGCGCGTGTTCATGTCTCCCAACCCGCTCCACTGAAGGGAATTTGCCTACCAAGGAAGAGAAGATCGAGGTCGAAGGCGAGGTCGTCGAAGCGCTCCCGAGCACGATGTTTCGGGTGCAGCTCGATGGAGGACATGCCGTGCTTGCGACCATCTCCGGAAAGATGCGGAAGCACTACATTCGCATCCTTCCGGGCGACAAGGTCAAGGTCGAGCTCAGTCCCTACGATCTCAGCCGCGGTCGGATCACCTACCGGCACAGGTAACTCACTTATGAAAGTCCGTCCTTCCGTCAAGCCCATGTGCGAGCGCTGCCGCGTCATCAAGCGGCACGGCACGACCATGGTCATCTGCACCAACCCGCGTCATAAGCAGAGGCAGGGCTAAGATGGCGCGCATCGCCGGAGTGAACCTTCCGAACCAGAAGCGGCTCGAGATTGGGCTGACGTACATCTACGGGATCGGCCAGCCCACGGCGCACAAGATTGCGGTCGCGCTCGGCCTGAACCCCGACACGAAGATCAAGGACCTCACCGACGATGAGGTCACGAAGCTCCGGAACTACATCGACGCCGAGCTCGAGGTCGAGGGCGATCTCCGGCGCGACCGGCAACAGGCGATCAAGCGCCTCTCCGAGATCGGCGCGTACCGCGGCATCCGGCATCGCCGCGGCCTGCCGGTCAACGGCCAGCGTACGAAGACGAACGCGCGCAGCCGCAAGGGCCCGAAGAAGACCGTCGGCCGCGGGAAGAAGGCGACCTAAATGGCTCCTCCCCGTAGAGCGGCGGCCACGAAGGGCCGCACGCGCCGCCGCGTCCGCAAGAACATCGCGATCGGCCAGGCGCACATCAAGACGAGCTTCAACAACACGATCGTCGCGCTCACCGACAAAGAGGGGAACGTCATCGCGTGGGAGTCCGCAGGCTCCGCCGGTTTCAAGGGCTCGCGCAAGTCGACGCCGTTCGCCGCGCAGGTGACGGCCGACGCCGCCGCCCGCAAGGGGATGGAGCACGGCCTCCAGAAGGTCGAGGTCTTCGTCAAGGGTCCCGGCTCCGGCCGCGAGACGGCGATCCGCTCGCTCCAGGCCGCCGGCCTCGAGATCCTGTCCGTCAAGGACGTCACCCCGCAGGCGCACAACGGTGTCCGCCCGCGCAAGCGGAGACGCGTCTAATGGCGCGCGAGCTGCATGGCTAGAGATTTGGGACCTAAGTGCCGCATCTGCCGCCGCGAGGGGATGAAGCTGTTCCTCAAGGGCGAGCGCTGCCTGACGGAGAAGTGCGCGATCGAGCGCCGCTCGTATCCGCCGGGTGAGCACGGCCGTGGCCGCATCAAGCAGAGCGAGTACCTGCTGCAGCTCCGCGAGAAGCAGAAGTGTCGCCGCTTCTACGGTCTGCTCGAGAAGCAGTTCCGCAACTACTACGAAAAGGCCGCGAAGGGCACCGGCGTCACCGGCGAGGAGCTCCTGCGGATGCTCGAGACGCGCCTCGACAACGTCGTCTACCGGCTCGGCTTCGCCGCCTCGCGCGCGCAGGCCCGCCAGCTCGTCCGTCACGGCCACTTCCAAGTCAACGGCCGTCGCGTGAACATCCCGAGCTACCAGGTGCGGCCGGACGACCTGATCACCGTTCCGCCGAGCTCGTCGGCGCAGCAGGTGATTCGTGACGCAACCGATCTCGTCTCGACGGTCGCTCCCTGGCTCCAGGCAGATCACGACGGACTCACGGGCAAGGTGCTGAAGCAGCCCGAGCGCGCCGAGATCGACACGCCTGTCCAGGAGCAGCTGATCGTCGAGCTCTACTCGAAGTAACGGAAAGAGGGAATCCGCTTGGCAACTAGAGAGATGAACTTCCAGATCCCGAAGATCGTCAACGAGGACGTCGACGATCACCGCGGGGTCTTCGCAATCGAGCCGCTCGATCGCGGCTTCGGCTACACGTTCGGCAACTCGCTCCGGCGCGTGCTCCTCGGCTCGCTCGAGGGCGCAGCGGTCACCTCGGTCAAGGTCGAGGGGACGGCGCACGAGTTCACGACGCTGCCAGGCGTCCGCGAGGACGTCACCGACATCATCCTCAACCTCAAGAACCTCATCGCGCGCCTCCACGGCGAGTCGCCCGAGATCGAGGTGCACATCGCGAAGAAGGGCCCGGGCGTGGTCACGGCCGCCGATATCGAGGCGCCGGCGGATCTCGAGATCCTCAACCCCGAGCTCGAGATCGCGAACCTGTCGGACAAGGGCCGGCTCGAGATGACGCTGACCATCGGTCGCGGCCGCGGCTATGCGCCGGCGGACCTGAACCGCGGGCAGCAGCACACGATCGGCGTCATTCCGATGGACTCGATCTTCTCGCCGGTGCGCCGCGTCGCGTACGAGGTCGAGGCCGCGCGCGTCGGCCAGCGCACCGACTACGACAAGCTCACGATCGACATCACGACCGACGGCTCCGTCGATCCGAAGGACGCGCTCGGCGAAGCGGCCGAGATCCTCATCCGTCAGCTCGCAATCTTCACCGACCTCGATCGCATCGAGGGCTTTGGCGAGGCAGACCCGATCGAGGGCGGCGCGACTCCCGAGACGGCGCTCGCGCACGGCATGGAGAACTATCCGATCGAGGAGCTCGAGCTCGGCGTTCGCTCGTACAACTGCCTCAAGCGGGTCGGGATCGAGACGGTCGGCGACCTCGTGATGAAGAGCGAGCAGGAGCTCGCCGCGATCCCGAACTTCGGGAAGAAGTCGATCGAGGAAGTGCGTGACACGCTCTTGCAGCACGGTCTCAATCTCCGCGGTGAGAACGGCTCTGGGAGCCTCGAGGCGTAAGCATGCGCCACGCTCGTACCGGCAAGAAGCTCGGCCGCGACTCGGCGCATCGCAAGGCGCTGTACTCGAACCTCACGTGCTCGCTCATCGAGCACGGGCGGATTCGGACGACCGAGGCGAAGGCGAAGGCGGTCAAGCCGTTCGCCGAACAGATGATCACGCTCGGCCGGCGCGGCGACCTCCACGCGCGGCGTCAGGCGCTCGCCGAGCTTCGCTCCCAGGAAGTCGTCCACAAGCTGTTCGCCGACGTCGCGGAGCGCATGTCCGACCGGCCCGGCGGCTACCTGCGGATCGTGAAGCTCGGCGCCCGCCAGGGTGACGCAGCCGAGATGGTCTATCTCGAGCTCGTCGACTTCGACCCGTCAGCCCGGTAGCTCGTCACCCACCGGGCGTCCCCAGGGCTGAGCCCAGGGCGACGCTGATGCCGACGATGATCATGCCGGCGAAGGTCACGATGCCGAGCGCGCGGATGAACGTGTCCTGGAAGAACCGCCACCGCAGGTAGGCGAGCGTGAGTAGCTCGACGCCGACGACGGCGATCGCGAAGAAGAGCGCAACGTGGTAGTCCGAGATGAGGAACGGCAGCGTGTGGAGGATCCCGCCGAGGAACGTTCCGCCGCCGGTGATAACGCCGCGCGATAAGGGGCTGCCTCGCCCGGTGAGTTCCCCGGTGTCGGAGAGCGCCTCCGAGAAGCCCATGCTCACCGCCGCGCCGAGCGACGTCGCGAGACCGGCGATGAACGCGTAGCGGGTGTCGTGCGAGGCGATCGCGACTGCGAAGATCGGGGCGAGCGTCGAGAGCGACCCGTCGATGAGGCCGACCATCGCCGGCTGGACGCGCTGGAGGAGGAACTTGTGGTCGTCGGACATCGGTTAGAGTGTATAGATCAGGATGCAAAATGGTAGAGCATAAGGCAACCTTGACAAACACCGTCAGGACTGCCTGACGTGCGCCTCATCCTGACGCTCGAGTACGACGGCACGCCCTTCCGCGGCTGGGCGGTGCAGCCGGGACTGCCGACGATCGAGGGCGTGCTGCGGGCAGCGCTCGCAGAGACGTTCGCCTCGGTCGAGAACCTGGCCGTGGCAGGACGAACCGACAGTGGAGTCCACGCGCTCGGTCAGGTCGTCTCGGTCGATGTCGAGGACGGGCCGCCGCCGGAGCGTGCGGCGGGCGCGCTCAACTCGCGGCTCCCCGACGAGATCACCGTCACCTCGGCGGCCGAGGCACCGACTGACTTCCACGCGCGCCATTCCGCCCGGTCGCGCAGTTACCGCTACCGGCTCTTCATGCGCGCGACGCCCTCGCCGTTCGAGAGCCGGCGCAGCTGGTGGGTCTCGCGTTCGCTTGACGAGGTGGTGCTCTCGGCAGCCGCCGAGGCGATTGTCGGCGAGCACGACTTCCGCGCCTTCACCCCGACGCAGACGTATCACCAGGTCTTCGTTCGGACAGTGGAGCGGGCCGAGTGGATCCGGCGCGGCGACCACTTCGACTTCGAGATCACGGCGAACAGCTACCTCCGGCACATGGTGCGCAGCCTCGTCGGGACGATGCTCGAGGCGCCTGAGACGGTGGCGGGTCTGCTGGACGGAAGCCCGCGCGCTGATGCCGGTGCGACCGCGCCGCCGTGGGGGCTGTACCTCGTCTCCGTTGCCTACGATCAGCCACAGTGAGATTTCCGACCGTTCTCTTCGACCTCGACGGCACGGTCGTCGACTCCGGCGCGATCATCCTCGCGTCGATGCGCCACGCCACGCGCGAGGTGCTCGGGCGCGAGTACACGGACGCCGAGCTGATGAAGACGGTCGGCGGGCCTGGGCTCGAAGCGCAGATGGTGGCGATTGATCCCGACCGCGCGACGGAGCTCGTGGACGTCTATCGCGCGCACAACATCCCGCTCCACGACGAGCTCGAGGCGTGCGTCGGGATCGGAGACGTTCTCGAGCGGCTGCATGCCGAAGGCCGGCAGCTCGGCATCGTGACCGCCAAGCGGCGCGATACGGCTGAGCTCGCGTTCACGGTCGTCCCGCTTGGACATCTCTTCGCGGTGATCGTTGGCGGCGACGAGACCGAGCGTCACAAGCCCGATCCGGAGCCTCTTCTTCTCGGGGCCGAACGCCTCGGAGCCGATCCCGCCAAGACGGCCTACGTCGGCGACTCGCCCTTCGACATCCGCGCCGCTAAGGCCGCCAGCATGTTCGCCGTCGCCGTGACGTGGGGCCGCATCCACGATCGCGAGCGTCTCGAGGCGGAGGAGCCGGACACGATCGTCGACACGGCCGAGGAGCTGCTTGCCGTCCTCGCCTGAGAAGCGGGCCGCGGAACTGCGCGAGATCGTCGGTCGCGCGCTCGTCGCGTACCACGTCGACGACGCGCCGATCATGGAGGACGCGACGTATGACGCCCTCTACGACGAGCTCGTCGCGCTCGAGGAGGCGCACCCGGAGCTCGTCACTCCCGACTCGCCCACGCTCCGGGTGGGCGGGTTGTCGGATCGTTTCGAGAAGGTGCGGCACCTCGAGCCGATGGGCTCGCTCGAGAAGGTCACGACCGACGAGGCCGTGCGGAAATGGGACGCCGACGTCCGCAAGCGCCTCGCTACCGACGAGCCCGTCGCCTATCTCCTCGAGCCGAAGATCGACGGGCTCGCCGTCAACCTCACGTACGAGAACGGCCTGCTCACGCGCGGCACGACGCGCGGCGACGGCGTCCAGGGAGAGGACGTGACGCGCAACATCCGCACGATCCAGGCGATCCCGCTGCGCCTCGACCGGCGATGCGCCCGCTGTGATCGAGGTGCGCGGCGAGGTCTACCTCCCGCTGAGCGGCTTCCGCGCGCTGAACGAGCGCCTCGCCGGAACGACGCAGAAGCTCGCACCAAACCCGCGTAACGCCGCGGCGGGAAGCTTGCGCCAGAAGAACGCGGCGATCACCGCCGACCGCCCGCTGTCGATCTGGGTCTACGGCGTCGGTCACCGCGAAGGCGTGGAGTTCGAGACGCAATCCGAGATGCTCGCGTGGCTCCGCGAGCGCGGCCTGCGCACGAATCCGTACGTCGAGCGGTTCGAGTCGATCGACGAGGTCGCCGCCGCGTGCGTCGAGTGGGAGAAGCGCCGCATGGAGCTCGACTACGAGATCGACGGCGTCGTGATCAAGGTCGACTCGCTCGACCAGCAGCGACGGCTCGGTGTCCTCCATCAGCGGCCGCGGTGGGCGCGCGCGTACAAATGGGCGCCGATGACCGCCGTGACGCGGCTGCTCGAGATCCGCGTCCGCGTCGGTCGGACGGGCGCGCTCAATCCGTGGGCAATCATGGAGCCGGTGCACGTCGGCGGCGTCACGGTCACGCGGGCGACGCTCCACAACGAGGAGGACATCAACCGCAAGGGCATCCGCGCCGGCGACGACGTCATCGTCCAGCGCGCCGGCGACGTCATTCCCCAGATCGTCGGGCCGGCCGGGGCGCACCGGCGCGGGACGAAGGAGTTCCGGATGCCGACGCCATTGCCCGTTGTGCGGCTCGGAGATCGTCAAGCCGGAAGGCGAGGCGATGCACCGCTGCCCGAACCGCGCGTGCCCGTCGCGCGGCCTCGAGACGCTCATCAACTGGACGGGCGTCGCCGACATCGACGGCGTCGGCGAGCAGACGATCCGCGTCCTCTGGGAGAAGGGCCTCGTCCGGTCGCTGCCCGACCTCTACCGCCTCACGAAGGAGCAGCTCCTCGAGGTCGAGGGCTTCGCGGAGATCTCTGCGAGCGCCGCGATCGAGTCGATCCAGCGCTCGAAGGACGTCGCGTTCTCGCGGGTCCTGCTCGGACTCAACATCCCGGGGATCGGTTGGGTGCTCGCGCGCACGCTCGCGGGCCACTTCGGAACTGTTGACCGGCTCATGGCGGCGACACCGGAGGAGGTCGCCGAGACGGAGGGTTTCGGGCCGGACCGCGCCGAGGACGTCGTCGACTGGTTCGCCGACGAGCAGAACCGCGCGCTCGTCGAAGAGTTGCGCGGCCTCGGACTGCGCTTCGAGGCGGGGGAGGAGGAGCGGCCGAAGGAAGGCCCGCTCACGGGCAAGACGTACGTCGTCACCGGCACGCTCGAGCGCTTCTCCCGCGACGAAGCGAAGGCGCGGCTCGAGGCGCTCGGCGCGAAGGTCACCGACTCCGTCTCGGCGAAGACGACCGGCCTCGTCGTCGGCGAGGAGCCGGGCGCGTCGAAGCTGACGAAGGCGCAGAAGGCCGAGGTGCCGATCCTCGCCGAGGCCGACCTCCTCGCCCTGCTCGGCGAGAGCTAAGGGCCGCTCTTCGCGGCGCGCGCGAGCACTTCGGCGAAAGCGTCCTGCGTCCGCATGCGCGGCCTTGAGCTTGACCGGGTACCCGTTCTCGACGACGGAGAAGACGTAGCGGTCGCCGACGAAGCCCGACAGCGCCGACGCAGTTGTCGGTCGTGCCCGTCTTCGCGCGGACGAAGCCGTACGCGGGGCTGTTCCGCATCCGGTAGACGCAGCGTCCCGCTCACGCCGGCGACCGGCAGCGAGGCCGTGATGTACCGGCGGAGGTCGGGATCGAGCCACATCTGGCGGAGCACGTTGGCGAGGCCGGCGGCCGTCCAGCGGTCGATGCGCGAGAGGCCCGAGCCGTCGACGATCCGGATCCCCTGCAGCGACACGCCGGCCGCGGCGTAAGGAGCTCGCGCGTCTCCGCGGCGCCGGCGCCCGCGGTCCCCGCGCCGCGCTGCACCGCGCCGACCTGCTTCAGGAGCATCTCGGCCGTGAAGTTGTCGCTCCACATGTCCATGAAGCGGACGAGGGAGGCGACGGGCGGCGAGACGACGTAACCGAGCGCCGTGGCGTCGGCGTGCGCGACGCCGGTCTGCGCCGGCCCGCGCACCGACACGCCGGCGTCGACGAGGTAGCGGCGAAAGAGCTGCGCCGCATAGAGCGCGGGCTGCGTCTCCGCGCGCTCGTCCCAGCCGCGGTCGACGATGAGCGCCGAGAGCGCCGGCGACTCGTGGAGATAGAACTTGCGCTTCCAGCCGACGACCGACGCGGCGCGTGTCGAACCACGACTCGTCGCCGATCACGCGGCCCTTGACGTGCGTGATGCCGTCGCGCGCGACCTGGTGCGCGAGCGACCACAGCTCGGCCCGGGAGAGAGTCGGGTCGCCGTAACCCTTGAGGACGACGTCGCCCGCCACGTCGTGCCGTTCTGCGTCCCGTCGCCGAGCACGTCCGTCTCGATCCGGAACGACGGCCCGAGCGCGGCGAGCGCCGCGTACGTCGTCGCGAGCTTCTCGTTCGAGGCGGGATGGAGCGGCACGTTCGGCGTGGAGCGCGTAGACGACGCTTCCGGTCTGGAGGTCGTAGACGACGGCGCCCGTCTTCGCCGGGTTGACCTTCTTCGAGTGGAGCGCCGCCGCGAGCTGCTGCGCGAGCGACGTGCTACGGCCCGTCGCTGCCGGGACGAGCACGACCGCGAGGAGAGCAGCGCAGACGGAGAGGCGAAGAAGGCGGCGCATCGCGCCTAGTCTCGTGCGCAGCTCAGACGATCCCCGAGCGGACGGCGTACACCGCCGCCTGGATCCGGTTGTCGATCTGGAGCTTCATGAGGATGTTCGAAATGTGGTTCTTGACCGTCTTCGGGCTGATGTGGAGCTCGGCCGCGATGAGCGCGTTGTCCTTGCCGTTCGCGATGAGCTTCAGCACCTCGATCTCGCGCTCCGACAGCTCCGTGCGGATGAGTGCCTCGATTCCCGAGTGCGCGCTCGTCGCGCGGACGCGCTGGAGCACCTTCTCGGCGATGTGCGGTGAGATGAGCGCCTCGCCGCGGGCCGCGGCCCGGATCCCCGCGACGAGCTCCTCGATCGAGGCGTTCTTGAGGAGATAGCCGCACGCGCCGGCGAGGATCGCGTCGGTGACGTCGCTGTCCTCGTCGGAGATCGTCAGCACCACGACGCGTGTCAGCGGCGCCATCTCCGCGATGTGCCGGGTGGCGTCGACGCCGCCCATCGCCGGCATGTTGAGATCCATCACGACGACGTCGGGCGAGAGCTCGCTGACATGCGCAACGGCCTCGGCGCCCGTGGCGGCCTCGCCGACGATGTCGAGCCCCTGCTCGAGAGAGGTTCCGCAGGCCGGTGCGGAAGAGATCCTGGTCGTCGACGAGCAGAACGCGAAGCGTGTCCGACGATCGCGTCCGCCTCCGATCTCGATCCGATCCGCCACCGCGAAGCCCCCCCTTTCGCGCGGGAGTGTGCCAGAAATCGGCGACGGTTTCTCTAGTAGATCGTGATCGTCACGGTGCGCCTGCCCCATTTGGCGCACTGCGCGTACGTCGAGTACCAGAGGTCGATGATCTTGCCCTTGATCCCGCCCCCGACATCGGCGGCGATGCCCTTGCCGTAGCCGGGGATGTAGAGCTTCGTTCCGAGCGGGATGACGGTCGGGTCGACGGCGACGATGCCCGGCCCGGTCGGCAGGCCGCTCGCCGTCGTTCCCTTGAGGATGTAACACGTCGCGCTCACGACCATCTTCCGGCCGCTCTTTGGCGGCGGCTGGGGCGGCGGCGGTGACGGCGCCGATCGTCTGCGACTTGTTCGCCGCCGCCCCTGCGCGTCGAAAGCAGTCCCGCCGTCGTTGGCGGCGCCTGCGCTGGCGCGGAGAGATGCGACGAACGCCGACTTGCTCGCCGCGGCTGCTCGCGAGGCTCTCGCTCGGCCGCGCGTGCGGACGAGAGCGAGCGCGCGAGCCGTCGCGCGTCGGAAGCGAGTGTTCGCCGCGCATGGAGGAGCCGGCGCTCGGCGGCGCGTGTCTCGGCGATGACCCGGCTGCTCTTCGGCGGCGCTCCGCTTGAGGTCGTCGAGCTCTCGCAGGCCCTGTCCCGAGGGACGTGGCGCCGATCACGACCGCGAGCGGATCGACCGCGCCCTGCTCGTAGAGCGTCCGGAGCTGGAAGGCCAGCTGTCGCTGCGTACCGGCGAGCATGGTGCGGGCTCGTGACGAGCTCGGATCGAAGCGCCTTGCGTTCGCGCCGCAGCATCGCGGCTTCGCTCGCGAGGTACGCGACCCGAGCCTGAGCCGCCTGGAGGCGACTGTCGAGTGCGTACAGCTCGAGCAGCGCCTGGTGCGCGCGGCTGCCGCGGTTCGAGGCGGCCGTGGTTGACGCGCGCGTCTGCGAGGCGAGCGCGGACGAAACTGCGACGAGTCCGACGGCGAGCGTCGAGCGCCGCGAGCCGGGCGAGTCCGTGATCGAATGAGTCGTGCCACGACCGCGTGGACCGTAACCGATGTCGACTTTGTGCGAGCGCCCGTCGGCGGCTCTGTGAACGGCTTTGTGCCAAATTGCAGCAATTTCCGGGTCCGTTGTCCGCCGACGAACGTCCGCTGGCGCTGTTAAGGTCCCCTACTTGTGACGGTCCGGAGGACGTCATCCGCACGCTGAAGCGGCAGGTTGCAGCTTCAGCGCTGCTCGCAGCTCTGCTCTGCGTCGCAGTCGCGGCGGCGGCAGCGGCACCCCCGATCTCGGCCGAAGCAGGCCGAGGCGCAGCGCGTGCTCGTGCAACTCCAGCAGCTCGACTCGGCCGCGCACGTCGCGAACAGCCGCTACCAGGCCGCCACCGCGCAGCTCCAGCTCGTCCAGCAGCAGCTCTCGGAGAACAAGCAGGCGCTCGGCGTCGCGCGCGGCAACCTCGCCGCCGCGCAGAAGGCGCTCGCCCAGCGGCTCGTTGCGATCTACACGTCGCAGGACAGCGAGTCGTCCCTCGCCGTCATCCTCGGCGCGCAGAGCCTCGACGACCTCGTCAACCGGCTCGAGACCCAGAACACGGTCACGACGCAGAACTCGTCGCTCATCCAGCAGGTCGCGTCGTACGAGCGCTCGATCGTCCGTCACCGGCAGCTCCTGCACAGCGCGCGACGCTCCGTCGGCCGCCTCGTTGCCGAGCGCGCCGCCGCGAAGCACGCGATCGACGCGAAGCTCGCCGCGGAGCAGCGCCTCTACAACTCCGTCCGCGCCGAGATCGCACAGCTCCAGGCGGCAGCAGCGCGCCAGCCAGCTCGCCGCGGCGCGGCAGGCCCAGGCAGCGGCGCTCGCGCAACAGACGCAGTCGGAGCTCGGCGGCAGCGGCGGTCACCGGCGGGAACATCCCGGGCGACCGCTACAGCGGCGCGGTCGGGATCGCGGAGCAGTACCTCGGCGTCCCGTACGTCTGGGGTGGCGCGAGTCCGAGCGGGTTCGACTGCTCGGGGCTCGTGATGTACGTCTACGCGCAGCTCGGCGTCTCGCTGCCGCACTACACCGTGTCGCAGTACAACTATCCGAACGCCGTTCACCCGTCGCGGTCGCAGCTCGAGCCGGGAGACCTCGTCTTCTTCGCCGGGCTCGGCCACGTCGGGATCTACATCGGCAACAACCAGTTCATCCACGCGCCGCACACGGGGACGGTCGTGAGCATCGACAGTCTCACCGGCTGGTACTCGTCCGAGTACTACGGCGCGACGCGCATCCTCGGCTAGCCCGCGCCTGCCGGCGTCGGCTCCCGCCGGGCTGAGCCCGGCTCGTCCGTCGCCGCCTGACACCGCTCGCTGCAGGATGCTGCGCGCGCGCCGCTTGGGCGTACCCGGCGTACTGCCCTGCGCGCCGCGCGCTTGCCTCCTTTGCGAGCGGCGCCCCAGGCGCGGGCTACGCGCTAGCCCGCGTAGAGCTGCTCGATCTCGGCGGCGAAGTGGTCGTGGATGACCCGGCGGCGCAGCTTGAGGGTCGGGGTCACCTCGCCCTCCTCCACTGAGAACTCGCGCGGGACGATCGCGAACTTCTTGATCTGCTCGACGCGCACGCGGTCGCGGTTCACCTCGTCGACGACCTCCTGCACGAGCTGCTGCGGATCGCGGCCGCTCGATGCGACCTCGGCCTCGTCGAGCGTCAGGAGCGCGGTGACGTACGGCCTCCGGTCGCCGACGACGATCGCCTGCGAGATGAAGCGCGATGACTTGAGCGCGTTCTCGAGGTTCTGCGGCGCGATGTTCTTGCCGCCGGCGGTGATGATCAGATCCTTCTTGCGGTCGGTGATCTTGAGGAAGCCGTCCGCGTCGATCTCGCCGACGTCGCCGCTCGAGAACCAGCCGTCGTCGTCGAGCACGGCTGCTGTCGCCTCGGGATCCTTGTAGTACCCGGCGAAGATCGAGTCGCTGCGGATGAGGATCTCGCCGTCGTCGGCGAGCTTGATCTCGCAGCCGTCGACCGGCCGCCCGACCGTGCCGATCCGGAAGTCGGCCGGGTCGTTCGCGGTCGCCGAGCTCGCGGTCTCGGTGAGGCCGTAGCCCTCGATCACCGGCACGCCCATGGCGTGGAAGAACTCCATCACGTCGATCGAGAGCGGCGCGGCGCCGGAGACTCCGAGGCGGAGCTTGCCGCCGAGCCGCGCGCGCACCTTCGCGAAGACGAGCTTGTCGGCGAGCGAGTGCTGGAGCGTGAGCCACGGCCCCGGCTTGCGGCCGGTGCGCTCGACGCGGCTCACCTTCCCGCCGACGGAGACGGCCCAGAGCCCGATCCGCCGGCGCATCCCGCCGGCGCGTTCGATCTCCCCGAGCGCGTTCGCGTGGATCTTCTCGTAGACGCGCGGCACGGCGGGGAGGACGGCCGGCTGCACCGTCGCGAGCGCCTCGGGCACGCGCGCGACGTCGGCGACTGCGGCGATCGTCGCGCTGTGATGGCTCGCCGGCCTGGTGCGCGAGCCGCGCGTAGCTGTGCGCCATCGGGAGGAAGAGGAGCACGACGTCGCCCGGCATCTCGAGCGTCGTCTGCGGACTTTCGTCGCCGCGGTGACGAGGTTCTTGTGCGTGAGCATGCAGCCCTTCGGCGGGCCGGTCGTGCCGGACGTGTAGATGAGCGTCGCAAGGTCGTCTTCGGCGACCGGATCCGGTTGCAGGTGCTTCGAGGCGCGTCCCTCCGCCTCGAGCTTGTCGAGCCGGTCGAACGGGACGATCTCGCGCAGCGCCGGCAGCGAGCCGCGGACCGAGACGAGCTTGCGCGCCTGCTCGTCGTTCTCCGCGAACGCGAGCACCGCCTCGGAGTGCTCGAGCACGTACGCGCACTCCTTCGCCGAGCTCGTGGGATAGAGGCCGACGACGACGGCGCCGATCGACATGATCGCCCAGTCGAGCAGGATCCAGTCGACCGACGTCCGCGCGATGACCGCGACGCAATCGCCGTGCCGGACGCCGTGCGCGAGCAGTCCGCGCGCGAGCGCGTCGATCCGCTCCGTCGCCTCGTCCCACGACACGGGGCTCCAGCCCTGCCGGCCCCTCCTCGAGGTACGCGGGCGTGGCCGGCGCGTTGCGAACAGCTTCGCGCCAGAGCTCGGGCGCTGTGCGCCGCTCCATGTGCTCCATCGTAAACCGGAGGAGAAGACGCGTCCGACTAGAATTCGCCTTTCCTCATGCGCACGATCTGGAACGGATCCATCAGCTTCGGCCTCGTCAACATCCCCGTTGGCCTCGCTCTCGCGACGCAGCGGCAGGATGTGTCGTTCCGCACGCTCCACCGCGAGTGCGGCACGCCGATCAAGCAGAAGCGCTGGTGCCCCGTCCACGAGCGCGACGTCGAGGCCGACGAGCTCGTCAAGGGCTGGGAGTTCGCGAAGGGCCAGTACGTCCTCGTCGAGGAGTCCGACCTCGAAGCCGTCGCGCTGACGCGGTCGCAGTCGATCGCGATTCTCCGCTTCGTCCGCCTCGAGGACGTCGACCCTGTCTTCTTCGACCGCTCGTACTACCTCTCGCCGGCCGACGCCGAGCGCGCAGCGCAAGCCGTACGTCCTGCTGCTGCGCGCGATGGAGGAGTCGGGCATGGCGGCGGTCGGGAAGTTCGTGCTCTGGGGCAAGGAGAACCTC
The DNA here is from genome assembly GCA_963816735.1 of uncultured Actinomycetes bacterium. Lineage (GTDB taxonomy): Bacteria > Actinomycetota > Thermoleophilia > Gaiellales > Gaiellaceae > Palsa-739. The sequence goes on along the minus strand of CAWFLY010000012.1, from coordinate 222,470 downwards.
TGCCTCATCCGCGCGCAGGAGGGCGCGCTCGTCCTCGAGACGCTGTTCTTCGCCGAGGACGTGCGCTCGAAGAAGGAGATCGAGGACGTCGTCGGCGAGACGGCGATCGCCGAGGCCGAGCTTCAGCTCGCCGGCCAGGTCATCTCGAGCCTCGCGGGCGAGTGGTCGCCGGAGGACTTCGCGAACGACTACCGCGAGGATCTCAAGCACGATGCTCGAGGAGAAGCTCGCCGGCCACGAGGTCGTCGCGCCGGAGCCGGTCGCCGAGACGCCGGTGATCGATCTCATGGAGGCGCTCCGCCAGCAGCGTCGCCGACGTGCAGGATCGCCGTGCCGCCAAGAACGAGAAAGCCGCCCCGAGAACTGGCGGGCGGCTCTCGTTCACGCAAGACGCCGGCGCGTAAGAGCGCCTGACGTCGAATCTTCCTAGGCGGCGTTGCGCCTGCGCGGTCGCCTCGCAGCTGGGCCTGGAACAGGTACTTGTCGATCTTTCCCTGGTAGATCGGCACGCCCTCTTCGACGCAGACGCGGATCACTTCCTCGCGCTCGAGACCGAGCTCCTCGGACAGTTCTTCCGGCGTGAGGTGATTCGCCATCGAGCTTACTCCTCTCCTGGAACGAAAAAACCCGCCGCGCACACTGCGCTGCGGGTTAGCTCGTACCCTCGGTTGTAGGGACTGCAGGCCTCACTCGGCCTGCTCCTGCAAAACATCCATTGAGCGGAAGAATATGCCCTAGTGGTGACGGAGCGCAAACATCGTCTTTACGAATTTGATGAGCGCGAGCTCGTCGTGGACGGCGCGCGGCTTCGTTATGCGGTTGCCGGTGACGGTCCGCCGCGTCGTGCTCGTGCACGGGCTCGGTGGGACGATCGAGAACTGGCGCGGTATCGCGCCCGAGCTCGCGCGGAAGCATCGCGTCCTCGTTCCCGACCTGCCGGGGCACGGGCGCTCCGAGTGCGTTGCCCGACGCTGCGCACCTCGACGGCTTCGCCGACTGCGGTCTTCGCGATGGCCGAGGCGGAGGGGATCGGCAGCGCCGTGTGGGTCGGCCACTCGCTCGGCGGGACGGTTGCGCTGCGCGCGGCGGTGCGGCGGCCCGAGGCGGTGCGCGGCGTCGTCCTCGCGGCGGCAGCGGGCGTGCGGCTCGTCGACGCGCGCTCGGACGGGTGACCGTGACGCTGATGGGACTCGTCGAGCCGGGCAAGGCGATCGCTCCGCATCGGCGAGCCGTGGGCAAGCTCGACGCTCGGCCGACGCGTCGCGTTCGGCTGGTGGGGAGTGGGAGATGCGACCGCGCTCGAGCCGGACATGGCCGAGGCGTTCTTCACCGGCCCCGCGTTCCACACGAAGACGCGTCAGGCCGGCCGCGCGCTCCTCGGCACCGATCCGCTCGACGAGCTCGAGCGGATCGACGTGTCCCGTCCTCTGCCTCTGGGGCGCGAGCGACAAGTGGGTCAAGCTCGACGACGGGATCGAGTACGCACGCCGCCTCGGTGCCCCGCTCCGTACGATCGCCGGTTGCGGTCACCTCCTGATCGGCGAGCGTCCGGAGGTCTGCGTCGCCGCGATCGAGGAGTTCGTCGCAAAGCTCTAGCCGGCCACCGGCGCCTCGAACGGGATCACCTCGCCGCCTGCGTCCTCGTCGTCGGAGCGCGGCCCGCCGAGGAACTCGACCCGCCGCGCGACGACCTCGATCGCCGTGCGCCGTTTGCCTTCCTCCTCCCACGAGCGCGACTTCAGCCAGCCGTCGACGGCGACGCGGCGGCCCTTGCCGAGGTACTCGGCGCAGAGCTCCGCCTGGCGATCCCACGCGCAGACGTTCACGAAGTCGGCGCCGCCGTCCTTGCTCGCGCGGTCGACGGCGAGGAGGAAGCTCGCCACCTTCTTGTCGGGGCCGACCTCGCGGAGGTCGACGTCGGTCGCGAGGTTCCCGATCAGCGTGACGATGTTCATGGAGTGCACCGTAGAGCCGCAAATCGTCACGACGGGCTCAAAGGTTCGTGCCGGTAGAGTGCCGCCGCGATGGGCCTTTTCAGCGGACTGACCGGCTTCGGCGGCCGCGACATGGCGGTCGACCTCGGCACCGCGAACACGCTCGTCTACGTCCGCGGTCGCGGCATCGTCCTCTCGGAGCCGTCGGTCGTCGCGATCGACCAGCGCACGGGCGAGGTGCACGCCGTCGGCGTCGAGGCGAAGCGCATGCTCGGCCGCACGCCGGGCACGATCAGCGCGATCCGGCCGCTCAAGGACGGCGTCATCGCCGACTTCGACGTGACCGAGCAGATGCTGCGCCACTTCATCCAGAAGGTGCACCAGCACCGCTTCGCGCATCCGCGCGTCGTCGTCTGCGTCCCGTCCGGCGTGACCGGCGTCGAGAAGCGCGCCGTCGAGGAGGCGACGCTCTCGGCCGGCGCGCGCCAGGCGTACCTCATCGAGGAGCCGATGGCCGCCGCGATCGGCGCCGGACTCCCCGTCGCCGAGCCGACCGGGAACATGATCGTCGACATCGGCGGCGGCACGACCGAGGTCGCCGTCATCTCGCTCGGCGGGATCGTCGTCTCGCAGTCGCTGCGCGTCGGCGGCGACGAGATGGACGAGGCGATCATCAATCACATCAAGCGCGACTACAAGCTCCTCATCGGCCAGCAGACGGCCGAGGAGATCAAGCTCGAGGTCGGCTCTGCCTGGGACATGCAGGAGGAGCTGCAGGCCGAGGTGCGCGGCCGCGACATGCTCACCGGCCTCCCGAAGACCGTCATCCTCACCTCCGAGGAGATCCGCCGCGCGCTCGACGAGCCGGTCACGCAGATCATCGAGGCGATCAAGTCGACGCTCGACAAGACGCCGCCCGAGCTCGCCGCGGACATCATGGATCGCGGCATCGTCCTCGCCGGCGGCGGCGCGCTCCTCAACGGGCTGGACGAGCGGCTGCGCCACGAGACGCAGATGCCCGTCCATCTCGCCGAGAGCCCGCTCACGTGCGTCGCGGTCGGTTCCGGCCGGAGCCTCGAGGAGTTCGAGGCGATCCACCGCTCGAACCGCGCCCGCGCCCGCGGCCGCAACGGCCGCCGCTACTAGCGCGAGCGAGTCCTGCGGACTCGCTCGCGGGATTGAGGAACTCCGGCGCGGAAGCGCGCGGTCTTCCGCGCCTTCGTGCAGAGACGTCGGCGCGCTAATACGCCCTTCACACGAGGGCGGTACCCTTACGCGGTGGCTACCCCGCAGTCGCAGCGCGCGCTCGGCGGCGCTCGCCCGTCCGTCCAGCGTTCGAAGCCGACTCCGTACCCCTCGAAGGTTCGCAGCGCGCTCGTTCGCCGTGCGGTTCTCGTCGCGCTCGTGCTCGTCGCGCTCGCGCTCCTCACGATCTCGTTCCGCTCGCCGACTTCGGGCGCGCTGCACGACATCGAGGGTGCCGGCTCGACGGTCCTGCGGCCGTTCCAGATCGCCGCCGTCCGCGTGGCGCAGCCGTTCCGGGACGCATACAACTACTTCGACGGCCTCGCGAACGCGAAGTCCGAGAACGCGAAACTCAAGAAGGAAGCTCGCGTTCTATCGGAGTCAAGCGCTGCTCAACGCGGAAGCGGCGCGGCAAGTACACAGGCTGTCGCAAAGGAGCTCCACTTCCGCACTGGGCCGACGTTCCCGGACGGGTACCGCGCCGTGACGGCCCGGGTCATCTCTTCATCGTCGAGCCCGTTCGCGCGCTCGCTCGTCATCACCGCGGGCATCGTCCGCAGGAATCAAGAAGCTCGCGCCCGTCGTGAGCGGCGACGGTCTCGTCGGGCTGCGTGTCGAACGTCTATCCCGATACAGCCGTCGTCACGCTGCTCAGCGACACGCAGATCGTACGTGCCGGCGGTCGATGTCCGGACGAACGCGAGCGGCGTCGTTCACCCGAGCAGCGCCGGCGGCGCTGATCCTCGACCAGGTCTCGAAGCAGCTCCCCGTCAGGGTCGGCGACCAGATCGTGACGCAGGGGACGATTGACCCGCGCTACCCGCTGCTCGAGCCGTACGGGATCCCGATCGGCCGGTCACGTACGCGCACGCGACGGATACGTCGTCGTTCCTCCAGGTGGAGCTGCAGCCTCTGGCCGATCTCAGCTCGCTCCAGGCCGTCTCGGTCCTCGTCGCGACGAAGAAGCACCACAAGTGAGCCCCTGGGATGGCGTGAAGATCGCCGTCCTGCTGTTCGTAGCGGCGGTGGCGCAGGTGTCGATCTTCTCCCAGATCGACGTGTTCGGGGCAGCGCCTGATCTGCTCCTCGTCACGCTTGTGGCGATCTCGCTCCTGCGCGGCAGCATCGCCGGCGCGGTCGGTGGCTTCTTCGCCGGCCTGATCGTCGACACCGCCTCGCTCGGGGCGCTCGGCCTCACGTCGCTCGTCCTCACGCTCGCCGGCTTCTGGATCGGCCGGTACGGGGAGACGACCGGCCGCGACCGCGGGCACGCGCCGTACCTCTCGATCGCGGTCGTCACCGTCCTCTACGAGATCGGGCTCCTCGTCGTCCACTTCGTCCTCGGCGAGAGCGCTCCCGCCGGAGCCGTCTTCGCGAGTCTCCTGCCGGCGGTGCTCCTCAACCTCGTCCTCACCGGCCCCGTCTACGCGGTCGTGCGGCGGCTGTTGCGGCCGCAGGCGCCGGCCGAGCTGAGCGCGGAGGTGCAGCTCCTTGGCTAGCACGACCGCAGGGCGCGCCCCGGACAGGGCAGGCGCGAGGGCGGAGGCGACGCCGAGCGCGAGTCCGCTGTCGAGCCGTATCGCGTCACGCCGAAGCTCGCGCGACGGCTCGCGATCCTCGGCGCGCTTCTCCTCGTCGGCTTCGCGGCGCTCGTGATGCGGCTCTGGACGCTGCAGGTTCTCGCCGGCCCGGAGTACGCCGCGCGCGCGACACGCGCAACAGACGCGCGAGATCCCCGTGCGCGCGGCGCGCGGCGCGATCGTCGACCGGAACGGCGACGCTGCTCGTGACGAGCGCAGCCGTGACGTCCGTCGACCTCTATCCCTCGGCGCTGCCGAAGGTCGGCCCGATGCCCGCCACCGCGAGCTCACGGAGCTCGCGCGCATCACGCACGTTCCCGCTCCGCACGATCCTCCGGGAGATCCGGCAGCGGGAGCAGACGGGAGACGACATGATCGACCCGATCGTCGTTCGCCCCGAGGCCCCCGCGCCGCTCGTGACGTACCTCCAGGAACGGGCGAGCCAGTTCCCCGGCGTCAGCCTCGGCCAGACCTACGTCCGCCGGTACCCCCACGGCGATCTCGCGGCGCAGCTCTTCGGCATCGTCGGGCCGATCACCCCGCAGGAGTCGAAGATGACGGCGTACCAGGACTTCCGGTCGGCGACGAGATCGGGCAGTCGGGGATCGAGACCGCGTTCAACTCCTACCTGCAGGGCGATCGACGGCGCGGCGCGCGTGCGCGTCGACTCCTTCGGCCAGCGGCGCAGCCGGCGGGCGCTCGTCAAGGCCGCCACGCCGGGGCAGACCGTTCGCTGACGCTCGACTCGGGCCTCCAGCAGGCCGCGCAGAACGCGCTCGCGTACGGGATCCAGCTCGCGCACAACAACGGCCAGTGGGCCGCCGACGGTGGCGCGATCGTCGCGATGGATCCGCAGACCGGCGCGATTCTCGCGTCGGCGTCCTCGCCCACGTACAACCCGTCGCTCTTCTCGGGCCGCGTACGCAGCGCCAGCTCAACGACGCCGGAGTCGGCGGCAGCACGCCGTCCGCGGTCGCCCACAACTATCCGCTCCTCAACCGCGTCCTCGACGCCGAGTATCCGCCCGGCTCGATCTTCAAGCCGCTCACGGCGATCGCGGCGCTGCAGGAGGGGATCGTCAATCCGTACCGCGCTCGCAGCCGTGCACGGGCACGTACGTCGCCCCCGAAGACACCGGGCACCATGTCTGGCACAACTGGGACCCGACCGTCAATCAGGGGATGGCGCTCCCGACGGCGATCGCGTACTCGTGCGACACGTACTTCTACCGCCTCGGCAACGCCTTCTATCTCCTGCCGCCCGACCGCGGCCAGCCGGAGCAGCGCTGGGCGCGCGCGTTCGGCTTCGGCCGGCAGGCGCCGATCGAGATCGGCCCGCAGGCGAGCGGCCTCCTGCCGACGATCGGCTGGAAGCACCGCACGTACACGCGCAAGACGGACCCGACGAACTGGCAGATCGACCGCCTCTGGAAGCCGGGAGACTCGATCCAGCTCGCGATCGGGCAGGGAGACCTCACGGTGACACCGCTCCAGATGGCGCGCTTCTACTCGGCGATCGCGAACGGCGGCAAGCTCGTCCAGCCGCACATCCTGCTCGACGTCGAGAACCCGAACAAGACGCTCGTCCCGACGCCAGGTGCCCGCCGCGCCGCGGCCGATTCCCGGGCTCGACCCGTCGAACCTCGGGTCGTGCAGGCGGGGCTCTTCGAGGGCGCGCACATGCCGTTCGGCACGTCGTACGGCGTCTTCGGCCACTTCCCGGTGCCGATCGCCGGCAAGACCGGCACGGCGCAGAAGGTCGTCTCGCTCCCGGGCGTCACGCGCCTCGAGAACCAGTCGTGGTGGTGCGGCTACGGTCCGTTCAACTCGCCGAAGCTCGTCGTGTGCGCCGTGATCGAGAACGGCGGCTACGGCGGCGACGCCGCGGCGCCGGCGGCGGAGCGAGTGTTCGCGAAGTTCTTCCACGTCAACACCGGCCAACTCGGCTACATCCACTCCGACTGATGCTCGAATACGCGGGATCACAGAGAGCGGGACGGCGCGAGCGCGAGGCGCTGCACCTCCTCGCCGTCGTGCGCTCGTTCGACTGGATCCTCGTCGCCGGCCTCGCGGCTCTTGTCGTCGTTGGCCTCTGGGGGATCGGCGGCGTGACGAGCCACGACGTCGCGGGCAATCCGAACTACTACCTCAACAAGCAGATCCTCTACGCAGCGGCGGGCGGACTCGGTGCTCGTCGCCGCCGCGCTCGTCGACCCCGACTCTCTACCGCCGCTACTGGCGGCTCATCTACGGCGGGACCGTGGGTCTGATCGCGGTCGTCTACCTCGCCGGCAAGGCCGCCGGCGGCGCGACACGCTGGATCGACGTCGGCTTCTTTCAGTTCCAGCCGTCGGAGTTCGGGAAGCTCCTCGTCGTCCTCGCGCTCGCCGGTCTGCTCGCCGAGCGACAGGCAGCGATCGGCGAGTGGTCGACGACGCTGAGCGTGCTGCTGTTCGGCGCTCTGCCGACCTTCCTCGTCTTCGTCCAGCCCGACCTCGGCACCGCGCTCGTCTACATGGCCGCCCTCGCGGCGATGCTCTTCGTCGCCGGCACGCCGTGGTGGCATCTCGCGACGCTCGGGGCTGATCGCCGTGCGTCATCGTCGTCGGCGTGTTGTGGATCGGCCCGGCCGTCGGCGTTCAGTTCCTCAAGGGCTACCAGCAGGCGCGCCTCACGTGCTTCGTCGATTCCGCGAAGTGCTCGGACGCGCAGGGCTACAACCAAAAACAGTCGAAGATCACGGTCGGCGCGGGCCAGATCCGCGGCGTCGGCCCGAACGCGTCGTCGCAGGTCAACGGAGGCTTCCTTCCCGCGCAGCAACACCGACTTCGCCTTCGCGAGCTATGCGGAGCAGCGCGGGTTCGTCGGCGCCGTGATCCTCCTCGCGCTCTATCTGCTCGTGCTCTGGAGAGGCCTGCGCGTCGTCACCGTCGCGCGCGATCTCTTCTCGGCCGTCGTCGCGGGCGGGATCGTCGTCGCGCTCTTCTTCCAGATCTTCGTCAACGTCGGCATGACGATGGGAATCGCCCCGATCACCGGCATCCCGCTGCCGTTCGTGAGCGTCGGCGGCTCAGCGATGATCGCGAACCTCGCCGCGATGGGCGTCCTGCTCGCGATCCACGCGCGTGGTCGGGCGTCGCGGCGCCGACGGCGCGTAAGCGCTAGGCGGCAGCTGGGCGCAAGCGGGCGCGGCGGGCGCGGATCGCGCGCAGGCGCTGCGTGAGCCGGGCCCACGCCCACGGCTCGATCTCGTGGTAGCGCGTCTCGGCCTGGCTCCGCGTCGTCTCGAGGTACTCGAACCATGCGTCGGCCTCCTCGATCATCAGGAGCTCCTCTGCCTCACGCTTTGCCGCCACGCGCTCACCTCCCGCTCGTGGATGGGCACGATGCTAGGTCCGGGACCGGACGGAGTACGCGCAGGAGGTGCGCTGCTACCCTGCCGTTCGAGGCATTTCATGCTTTCCACTGACAACAACGAGCGCGCGCGCGACACGGTCTGCGGTGTCGCGGCTGCGCGCCACCTCGAAGGAGTTTTCTTTTGCCTTGGTTCCGCTTCCGGAGGAAGTCCTCCGCTGACCAGCGCGCGGACGATGCGCGCGAGCTCGAGTCCAGGCCTGAGCCTGAAGCTAACCCCCGCTGCCGCAGACGACGCGGCGGCACCCGAATCCAGCGATCCGACCAAGCCGAAGCGCCGGCGCGGCAGCCGTGGCGGTCGCGGACGCAAGAAGCCCGGCACCGCCGGCGCCGGCGCCGCCGCCGAGACGACCGCGGCCCCCGAGCGAAAAGAAGGCGGCAAGCGGCCCGAACGCCAGCTCTCCCAGAAGCAGGAACGCCGCCGCGACCAGTCCCAGCAGCGCCGCCGCCGCGAGCCGCAGCGCCGCGCCCCGCTCCCGGCCGCGAAGCGCGAGCTGCTCGTCTCCGTCGACGTCGGCGAGAAGCGTGTCGCCGTCCTCGAGGACGGCCAAGTCGCCGAGGTCTATCTCGAGCGGCCCGACCACCGCTCGATCGCGGGCAACATCTATCTCGGCCAGGTCGACAACGTCCTGCCGGGGATGGAGGCCGCGTTCGTCGAGATCGGCCTCGAGAAGAACGGCTTCCTCTACGTCGACGAGATCGTCGGCCCGGAGATCGAGAAGGGCCACGGCCGCAAGATCCAGGACCTGATCAAGCGCGGCGAGACGATCCTCGTTCAGGCGGTCAAGGATCCGATGAAGACGAAGGGCGCGCGCCTCACGACGCAGATCTCGCTGCCCGGCCGCTTCGTCGTGCTCGTGCCGCAGGGCGAGGGTCTCGGCGTCTCGCGCCGGCTCGACGACGACGAGCGCAACCGCCTGAAGGACATCCTCAAGCGCCTCAACGTCAAGGAGGGCGGCGTCATCGTCCGCACCGCCGCCGAAGGCGCGTCCGAAGAGGACATCGAGCGCGACCTCGTCTTCCTCCAGCGGCTCTGGAAGTCGATCCAGGCGCAGGCGAAGGCCGCGAAAGCGCCCGAGCTCGTCTACCAGGAGGCCGAGCTGCCGCTCCGCGTCGTCCGCGATCTCTTCACCGGCGACTTCGAGAAGGCGTACATCGACGACGAGCGCACGCACAAGCGGATCGTCGGCTACCTCAAGAAGACGTCCCCGCACATGGTCGAGCGCGTCGTCCGCTACCGCGAGAAGGCGCCGCTCATGGAGACGTTCGGCGTCGAGCAGGAGATCCGCTCGACGCATCGGCCGGCGCGTCGACCTGCCCTCGGGCGGCTATCTCATCTTCGACTACGCCGAGGCGTTCACCGTCATCGACGTCAACACCGGGCGGTTCGTCGGCGGTCGCGGCAAGAACTCCGGCGGCCGGCTCGAGGACACGATCACGAAGAACAACCTCGAGGCGGTCAAGGAAGTCGTCCGCCAGCTCCGGCTGCGCGACGTCGGCGGGATCATCGTCATCGACTTCATCGACATGGCGAATCCGAAGAACCGCGCCGCGGTCGAGGAAGCGCTGCGCACCGAGCTCGAGCGCGACCGCACGAAGACGTACGTCGTCGAGATCTCGCCGCTCGGGCTCGTCGAGATGACGCGCCAGAACGTCACCGACGGCCCGCGCGAGGTCATGACCCGCAAGTGCCCGACGTGCGGCGGCGACGGGATCGTCTACTCCGAGGCGTCCGCCGCGATCGACGTCGAGCGGCGCCTGCGGGCGCTCGCTGGCGGGATCGCGCTCGCAGGCGTTCCGCATCGAGCTTGCCGACCCGATCGCGAGCGCGCTCGTCGGCCCCGGCGCGCGGCGGCTGATCGAGCTCGAGGCGATCACGAAGAAGCGGTTCTTCCTCTCCGGCAAGCCCGAGACGCATCTCGACCACTTCGTCGTCCTCTCCGAGGGCAAGCTCGCGGACGTCGCGCCGGCGACCTCGCTGGAGGAGGGCGCGGAGCTGATGCTCGAGCTCGGCGAGATCGACCGCTACGACGGCACTGCGGCGGTCGGGCGCTCGGACGGGCTCGAGGTCGTCGTCGCCGAGGCAGCGAGCCTCGTCGGCAAGCGCCTCAAGGTTCGCGTCGAGCGCGTCCTCGACGGCCGCGCGTACGCGGTGCTCACGAAGAAGACGAAGGCGACGGCCGAGCCGCTGACCGCCGAGGCCGAGGCCGAGAAGCCGACCCGCAAGCCGCCGGCGCGCAAGGGTGCGGGCGCGCCGAGCTCGCGACGACCGTCGCAGAGGAACCGGACGAGGAGCTCGATGTCCGACGACGAGCCGGAGATCGTCGAAGACGTCGCGGAGGACGCCGACGACGAGGCCAGTGCCGCTCCTGCGAAGAAGAAGACGCGACGCGGCTCGCGAGGCGGGCGGAACCGGAAGAAGCCGGCCGCGACGATCCACCTGCCCGGCGACGATCTCGGCGAGAAGAAGGCCGACGAGCCCGCCGCGGAGGACGCCGCCGCACCGGAAGAGCCGGCCGCGGAGGAGCGACTGCGGAACGAGGACACGCCGAGGTCGCCGAGCCGGCCGACGGCGACGAGGCGCCGGCGCCGAAGAAGCGGACGCGGCGCGGGTCGCGCGGCGGGCGCAACCGCAAGAAGAAGCCTGCCGTCGAGACGAACGGCGACGAGCCGCGGCTGAGCTCGAGCCCGACGAGCCTGGCCAGAGCGAGCCGACGCCCGGCCCAGCGAGGTCGAGCCTGAGCCTGCCCCGAGCCGGAGTTGGAGAGCGAGGCCGAGCCTGAGCCCGCCCCGAGCCGGACCGCCCGAGCCGGAACCCGAGTCCACGGACGGCGAATGGGACTACGTCCCGATGTCGGAGTGGGGCGACGAAATCCGTTAGCTACACTGCACGACTCGCGGGCCAGAGCCCGCGTTTTCCACGCATATGAGCGGTTACGCAATCATCAGTCTCGGCGGTAAGCAGCACCGCGTCCAAGAGGGCGAGTGGTTGCTCGTGGACCGCCTCAAGGTGGACGAGGGCAAGACCTTCGAGCCTCGCGTCCTGCTCGTCGGCGGCAACGGCGCGCCCGATCTCGAGCCGTCGGCGACCGTGACCGCGCGCGTCCTCGGGCATGAGCTCGGCGAGAAGATTCGGATCGGCAAGTACAAGCAGCGCACCGGCTACAAGCGGCACAACGGCCATCGCAGCCGCCTCACGCGCATCGAGATCGAGTCGATCGGCGGCGCCGCGAAGAAGGCTGCGGCGAAGCCGAAGGCCGAGAAGGTCGAGAAGGCCGAAGCCCGCGGCGCAGGCCGAGGCTGCGACCGGGATCGACGTCGCTTCCATGACGATCGCCGACATCACGACGGCCGCGGCCGGCTGGAGCAAGGCCGAGGTCGAGGCGGCGCTCGCGGCCGAGCAGTCCGGCAAGGCGCGCAAGGGCGCGATCGCGGCGCTCGAAGCACGCACTGGAGGAGAAGTAGCTAATGGCACATAAGAAGGGACTCGGCTCGTCGCGCAACGGCCGCGACTCGAACCCGCAGATGCTCGGCGTGAAGATGTTCGACGGCCAGGACGTGTCGGCCGGGATGATCATCGTCCGCCAGCGCGGCACGCGCTTCCGCCCCGGCCCGGGCACCGGCATCGGCAAGGACGACACGATCTTCGCGATGCGCGACGGCAAGGTCGCGTTTCGCACGAGCGGCGAGCGCCGCTTCATCTCGCGTCGTCGACGGCGACTAGCTCAGCCATGTTCCACGACCGCGCGCGGCTGATCGTCGTCGCGGGCCGCGGGGGCGACGGCTCGATCCACTTTCGGCGGGAGAAGTTCGTCCCGCGCGGCGGGCCAGACGGCGGCGACGGCGGCGACGGCGGCGACGTCGTGCTCGTGGCCGACCTGCGGCGCCGCGACCTCTCCGGCTTCCGCCCGAACCAGAAGGTGCGCGCCGAGCGGGGCGGCGATCGGCGGCGGAAGCCTCTCGCACGGCGCGCGTGGCGCCGACGCCGAGCTCGCGGTTCCCGTCGGGACGCAGGTCTTCGTCGGGAGAGGAGCTCGTCGCCGACCTCGCGCGCCCGGGCGCTCGCGTCGTCGTCGCCGCAGGCGGGACGGGCGGCCGCGGCAACAAGCACTTCGCCGGCCCGACCCGGCAGACGCCGCGCTACGCCGAGATCGGCTTGCCCGGCGAGGAGAAGGAGATCGAGCTGCGCCTCAAGCTCCTCGCCGACGCCGCGCTCGTCGGTCTCCCGAACGCCGGCAAGTCGTCGCTCCTCACCCGCATCTCGAACGCGCGGCCGAAGATCGCCGAGTACCCGTTCACGACGCTCTCGCCCGTGCTCGGGACGGTCGAGTCCTCCGACGGGCGGCAGCTCGTCGTCGCGGACGTGCCCGGCCTCATCGAGGGCGCGAGCGAGGGCATCGGGCTCGGGCACGAGTTCCTCGCGCACCTCGAGCGCGCGCGCCTCCTCGTCCACGTCATCGACGCGTCGGAGGGCGACGCCGACGAGCGCTGGCACACGATCGACGCCGAGCTCGCCGCGTACGGCGCCGGCCTCGACGAGCGCCGGCAGATCGTCGTCCTCAACAAGATCGACCTCAGTCCGGATCCGCCGGCGTTCGGCGTCGAGGACGAGCGGATCGAGCGCGTCCTTCGCCTCTCGGCCGCGACCGGCGCGGGGCTCGACGACCTGCGCCGCGCGCTGTTCGAGCTCGCGCCGCCGGAGGAGGAGCCGGACGCCGCGAGCCCGCCGACGAGATGGTCGACTTCCTCGTCTACAAGCCCGGCTCCGAGCGGCGGCGGTTCCGGATCTTCCGCACCGAGAGCGGCTTCCGCGTCACCGGCAAGGCGCCGCCGGAGGCCGAGCTCGAGACGATCCTCAAGGCAGCCGGCGCGCGCGCCGGCGACGAGGTCGAGCTCGGCGAGGACGTGCTCGCGTGGGAGTGACCGTCCTCTACGGAGGCGCGTTCGACCCGCCGCACGTCGGCCACGTTGCGGTCGCCGACGCTGCGCGCGAGCACTTCGGGGTCGAGCGGCTCGTGATCCTCGTGAGCGAGCGGCCGGCGCACCGCACGACGCAGGCCTCGCCCGAGGATCGCCTCGCGCTCGCCCGCGCCGCGTTCCCGCGCGACGACGTGCGCCTCGACCGGCATCCCCGCACGATCGACCTTCTGCGCAGCGATCGCTTTGAGGATCCCGTCTTCGTCGTCGGCGCGGACCAGTTCGCCGGCTTTCTCGAATGGGCCGAGCCGGACGAAGTGCTCGAGCGCGCGACGCTCGCCGTCGCGACACGGCCCGGCTTCCCGCGGGAGCAACTCGACGCGGTGCTTGCGCAACTCGCGCGACCGGAGCGAGTCGTTTTCCTCGACATCGAGCCGAATCCCGCCGCGTCGACGGACATTCGCGCCGGCTCGTCGCCGGAAGACGTCCCGCCGGCGGTCGCACAGCTGATCGAGAACCGCTGGCTCTACCGTCCGTGACTCGCGGATACACTGAGCCCGCTTGACCTCTCTCGAACAGGCCCGCCGCATCGCCGCTCTCGCCCTCGAGAAGCTGGCGGAAGACGTCGTCATCCTCGACATGCGGCCCGAGTGCTCGTTCACCGACTACTTCGTGATCGCCACCGGGCGCAACCCGCGGCAGACGGCAGCGATCTGGGACGAGGTGCACGTCGCAGCTCAAGAAGGAGAAGCTCCTGCCGACCGATCGTCGACGGCGTGCGCGAGGGCGCGTGGATCGTCGCCGACTACATCGACGTCGTCCTCCACGTCTTCACACCCGAGGCGCGTGCGTACTACAAGCTCGAAGAACTCTGGAACGACGTGCCCGTCGGTCGAGCTCGACGTCGCCGCGGTTTAGTCCGCTTGACGATATACCGGCCGCCGATATAGAATCGCGACCATGGCTGCCAAGCGCGAGATCGCCGGTCCTGCAACGCTCATCCTCTCGAGCCTCGCAGAAGGCGCGAAGCACGGTTGGGCGCTGACGAAGGACGTCGAGGAGTTCGCCGGCGTGCGGCTCGCGCCGGGGACGTTGTACGAGGCCTTGAACCGCCTCGAAGGGCTCGGCCTCATCGAGGCGCTCCCGAGTGAAGATCGGCGGCGCCCGTACCGGCTCACCGCGGCGGGCGCGACGGCGCTGCGCGAGCATCTCTCGCGCGAGCGGCTAGGTCGCCGACGTCGGGCTCTCGCGGCTGGCCGCGGAGTGGGGAGCGGCATGAGCCGGGCGGAGAAGCGCGCACGGCGGCTCCTGCGCTGGTACCCGCCGGCGTGGCGGGAGCGGTACGGCGACGAGTTCTCCGAGCTTCTGCTCGCGGACATCGCGGATCGGCCGCGTTCCTGGTCGCGCACGTTGGACATCGTGCGGCATGGAGTCGCTGCTCGGCTCGGTCTCGGTGGCGTCATCCAGGCTGACGCGCGGCTCGCGACGTTGGTCTCCGCCGGCACGGTCTTCGTCCTGTTCGGAACGGCGATTTGGGCGCAGCTCGCGATCGGCTGGCAGTGGTCGCGCCCGTCCGCGCCCGCGACAACCGCGGCGATCGTCGCGATGTCGTGTCTTCTCGGAGTCTTTGCCGCGCTTGCGCTCGCGGGAGTCGTGCCGGTCGTCTGGACGGTCGCGGCTCGGTTCGCGGCCGGGCGAGGGCGAGCTATCGCCGGCCCGTTCGCGGTCTGCGTCGCCGGATCCGTCGTCGCGATTCTCGGCGGCCGGCACTTCGCGGCCGGCTGGCCCGGAACCGGAGGCCACCCGTGGGCGCATCAGCACCTGCTGCCGGGGCATGCGGCCGCCTTCGCGTGGGCGGGAACGCTCTCGGTCACGTCCTACTGGGCGCACCCCGGTGCGCTACTCGGCTTCCCGCCGGACGAGCTGCTTTGGATGGTGGCCAGCCCGGTCGCGATCGTCGCGGCCGTCGCCGGCGGAGCCCGGACGATCCGCCGCCTCGAGTTGTCTCCGCGCGTCCTCCGCTTCGAGCTCGCGCTTGCCCGGATCTCCTGCGCGGCGATGATCGTCTTCGTCGCGGCGGTTTGCTGCTGGATCGCGGCCGGTGGTGCTGGGCCGCGAGACCTCTTCCACGTCGGCGCGATCGACTTCGCCGCGGTCGGCGCGATGGTCGCGTCGCTCCTCGTCGCGCGGCGCGCCGGGGCGGACGCTCGCGCGGCGCTCTGCGCCAGTTGACGCGCGGCGGGTTCCTCAAGCTCGGCCTCGCCGGAGCCGGCACGCTCGTCGTCGGCGGCGCGACGCTGTACGAGCTCGTCGAGCACGGCGTCCTGCCGGGGAAGCACGACGCTCGACATCGTCACCGGCGCCTGCGACGTCCCGCATCCGCCGCTCCACTTCTCGCGCCGGGGCCGTCGTTCTCCAAGCGGTTCTACTCGCACGCCCGCAACCGTGACGTCGGGTACACGATCGCGTACCCGCCGGGCCACAAGCCGGGCGACCGCCTGCCGCTCGTCGTCATGCTCCACGGCGAGGGCGGCGACCACACGAGCGGAGTCGGCGGACTTGACGCCTGCGCAAGCTCTGGCGCTTCAGGTCGACGGCGCGCCGCTCCGGCCGATGGCGATCGTCACCGTCGACGGCGGGCCGCGGCTACTGGAACCCGCATCCCGGCGACGACCCGATGGGAATGGTCGTGAACGAGCTGATCCCGCTCTGCCGTCGCGCTCGGGCTCGGCCGGGCGCCGCACAAGGTCGGAGTCCTCGGCACCTCGATGGGCGGTTACGGCGCGATCCTCTTCGCGGAGAAGTTCCCGCACCTCTTCCGCGCCGTCGCCGCGATCAGCCCCGCCGTGTGGACGAGCTACGCGCAGGCGAGCGGCGTCAACGCCGCTGCGTATGCGTCGCCGGCGGCGTTCGCCGCTGCCGACGTCGTCACGCACACGCGCGCGCTCGCGGGAATCCCGGTGCGAGTCGCCTCGGGGAACGACGACCCGTTCCAGCCCGGAGTCGAGGCGCTCGCGAAGGTCACTCCCGCCGGGCGCGGTCGTCGAGCTTCTCCGCCGGCTGCCACTCCGGGTCGTTCTTCCTCCAGCAGACGCCGCCGTCGCTCGCGTTCCTCTCCCGCCACCTCGCGGACGTCGATGAGCGCGCGGCTCGGTGGGATCCTCGGGACTCCTCTCGCTGGCGCTCCTCGCGGCGTCGATCAAGTGGGCGCACCACTGGGGCGTGCGAGCGGATCTGCTCGTCGTCGTGCTGGGGCGTGGCCGTCCGTCGGAGCGCTGTGGTTCTCGCTCCGATCGGTCCGTGCGAGCCATCACGCGCTCGAGAGAACGCCGCGCTGGGCCAAGCTCGGGACTCTGGTTGGCGGCTGTATCGCTGGCCGCTCTCGTCGTGGCCGGGATCGCCGCCGCGGCCGGGATGGACCCGGCCGGCGCCTGCGGCGGCGGCTAGCTGTTGTCCGCTAGCGGTAAACTACGATTGACGACGTGCTCACGACCGACCAGAAGGGAGCGATCGCGGAGACGGCCATCGTTCCACGCAGCGGCCAAGCTCGGCATCGACGTCTACGGCCCGGTCATGCGACGGAACGCGGTACGACCTCGTCTTCGACGTTGACGGCCGGCTGGTTCGCGTCCAGTGCAAGTGGGCGACGTCGCGGCTAGACTTGGCCGTCCCGGGGCCGTAGCTCAGCTGGGAGAGCGCATGGCTGGCAGCCACGAGGTCAGGGGTTCGATCCCCCTCGGCTCCATAGACTCCGCCGCGTGAGTCACGCGAGCGTCGAGCTTCTCCTTCGCGGCTACCGCGCCTTCGTCGCCGGCGATCTCGCCGCGCTCGGGGAGATGCTCGATCCGGACGTCGAGTGGGTCGCTGCGGGCGAGGAGGCGGTCCTCGTCAGCCGCGATCGCGTCCTCGAGGTGCTCGCCGAGCGGGTCGCGGAGGAGTACCACGTCGTCGTCGATCGCGCCATCGGCCTGCCCGATCGCGTCGTCGTCAGCATGCGGTTCTCGCGCGTGGAGGTCGACCCGACCGACGAGCGTCCGCTGCAGAGCCGGCGCTCGTACCTCCTCGGCCGTTGGGCCGGCATCGTCTACGTGCGACGACGGTCGCGTCGTGCGCGTCGAGGAGTTCCCCCATCTCGAGGCGGCGATGGAGGCCGCGGGAGTCGAAGGCGACGGCCACGCATGACGCGCGTGCTCGTCACCGGGTTCGAGCCGTTCGGCGAGCAACGATGTCAACCCGTCGGCGCTCATCGCCGAGGCCCTCGACGGCGTCGTCCTTCCGGTCTCGTACGAGCGCGCGGGCGAGGAGCTTCGCCGCGCTGTCGACGAGCGCCGACCCGGATCTCGTCGTCTGCTTCGGCCTCGCCGCGGATCGCACCGCGATCACGGTCGAGCGATATGCCCACAACCTCGACGAGGCGTCGACGCACCGACAACGACGGCAGCCGCGGGCTCGGGCCGGCCGATCGACGCGGACGGACCGCTCGCGCTCGCCTCGACGCTCCCGGTCGACGAGATCGTCGCGGCGCTCCGGGCGGAGGAGATCCCGGCCGACGTGTCCCGCGACGCCGGGCGGCTACCTCTGCAACCACGTCCTCTACGCGCTCCTTCGGAGCGGCGCGCAGGGCGGTTTCGTGCACCTGCCACCGCTCGACGTACTCCCGCTCGAGACTCAGATCCGCGCGGCCCAGACGATCGTGGCGGTGGCTTCGACCTAGGCGGTACAATCCGTATACCTAGTACACGGATTGGAGACTGCAGTGACCGACCTGCTGCTCGTCCCGCTCGAGGACACCGTCGTTTTCCCCGGCATGAACGTCACCCTCACGGTCGACGTCGGCGACGAGGACCGCGTCCTGCTCGTGCCGCGGCACGAGAGCGAGTACGCGGCCGTCGGCACCGTCGCCGAGGTCAGCGACCGCGTCCGCCTGCCGGGCGGCGCGCGCGCCGTCTCGCTCGAGGGCCTGCACCGCGGCGTCATCGGCGTCGCGCACACCGACTCGATGGGCCGGCTCCGCGCCGAGGTCGAGGAGAAGCCCGACGAGAACCCGCCGCCCGTCCAGACGCGCGAGCTCGAGCGTGAGTACCGCGCCGTCGTCGAGGAGATCCTCGACCTGCGCGAGGCCGACGACCGCATCCGCGAGTTCCTCCGCGCGATCACCGACGCGGGCGCGCTCGCCGACACGTGCGCGTACGCGCCCGACGTGACGTTCGCCCAGCGCGTCGAGCTGCTCGAGACGGTCGACGTCGTCGAGCGCCTGCAGTTCTCCCTCTCGATCCAGCGCGAGCGGCTCGCCGAGCTGCAAGTGAGGAAGCGCATCCGTGACGACGTCGAGGAGGGCGCGCAGAAGCAGCAGCGCGAGTGGTTCCTCCGCCAGCAGATGAACTCGATCCGCAAGGAGCTCGGCGAGGACGAGGGCTCCGTCGTCGACGAGTACCGGACGAAGATCGACGAAGCCGGCATGCCCGACGACGTGCGGGCGCAGGCCGAGCGCGAGCTGCGGCGTCTCGAGGCGATGGGCGACGCGAGCGGCGAGGCGTCGATGATCCGCACGTACCTCGACTGGCTCGTCGCCGTGCCGTGGTCGAAGCGCAGCGACGAGACGCTCGACCCGACGGGCGCGCGCGAGATGCTCGACGCCGATCACGCCGGCCTCGACGACGTGAAGGACCGCATCGTCGAGTACCTCGCGGTGCGCAAGCTGCGCGCAGGACCGCGGCATCCCGAACGACAAGAAGAGCGGGCGCGATCCTCACGCTCATCGGCCCGCCCGGCACCGGCAAGACGTCGATCGGCGAGTCGGTCGCGCGTGCGCTCAACCGCGAGTTCGTGCGGATGTCGCTCGGCGGCATCCGCGACGAGGCCGAGATCCGCGGCCACCGGCGCACGTACATCGGCTCGCTGCCGGGGCGGCTCGTCCGCGCCCTGCGCGACGCCGGGACGATGAACCCGGTGATCCTCCTCGACGAGGTGGACAAGGTCGGCGCCGACTGGCGCGGCGACCCGTCTGCGGCGCTCCTCGAGGTGCTCGACCCGGCGCAGAACCACTCGTTCCGCGACCACTACCTCGACGTCGAGCTCGACCTCTCCGAGGTCTTCTTCATCGCGACCGCGAACGTCGCCGACACGATCCCCGGCCCGCTCCTCGACCGGATGGAGGTCATCCGCTTCGACGGCTACACGGTCGACGAGAAGACCGCGATCGCGCGCGGCTACCTCTGGCCGCGGCAGGTCGAGCGGAACGGCCTGCAGGAGGACGAGGTCTCGATCGCCGACGACGTGATCCAGACCGTCGTCTCCGAGTACACGCGCGAGGCCGGTGTTCGCCAGCTCGAGCGCGAGCTCGGGACGATCCTCCGCAAGACCGCGACGCGCATCGCGTCGGAGCAGGTCGAACCGCCGGTCACCGTCGACATCGACGTCGTGCGTGACGCGCTCGGCCGGCAGAAGGTGTTCCAGGAGGTCGCGGAACGCACGGCTGTGCCCGGCGTCGCGACCGGCCTCGTCGGTCACCGGCGCCGGCGGCGACGTCCTCTTCATCGAGGCGACCGCGATGGACGGCGGCAACGACCTCGTCCTCACGGGCCAGCTCGGTGACGTGATGAAGGAGTCGGCGCGGATCGCGCTCTCGTACATCCACTCGCACGCGGACGAGCTCGGCATCGACCACGAAGGCGTTCGAGAATCGCTCCTTCCACGTGCACGTGCCGGCCGGCGCGATCCCGAAGGACGGCCCGAGCGCCGGCATCACGATGGCGACCGCGCTCGCGTCGCTCCTCTCGGACCGGCCGGTGAAGCACACGGTCGGGATGACCGGCGAGGTCACGCTGCAGGGGCGCGTCCTTCCGATCGGCGGGCTGAAGCAGAAGGTGCTCGCCGCGCACGCGGCCGGACTGACCGACGTGATCATCCCCGAGCGGAACCGTGCCGACCTCGACGACGTCCCGGCGGACGTGCGCGAGGCGATGACGTTCCATCCGGTCATGACGCTCGGCGAAGTGCTCGACCTCGCGCTCGAGCCGGCGCAATCCCATCTCCGTGCGGTGTAACCACTGTCAGCCGCTGCCCGAGGAGATCGCCCGCGCGGTCGATCTCCTCGGGCGACGCTGGACGCTCGCGATCGTGTGGGCATCGGCGGAAGCGGGAGCCGTCCGCTTCAACGAGTTCAAGCAGACGCTCGAGGGAATCCCGCCGCGCACGCTCGCGGCGCGACTCGTCGAGCTCGAGGAAGCAGGCGTGCTCGTGCGGGTCGTCTTCGACACGCGCCCGCCGCGCGTCGAGTACCAGCTGACCGAAGCGGGGCTGAGGCTTCGCTTCGTCGTCGAAGCGCTCAACGTCTGGGCCGCCTCCGCCTGAGGCCGCACGTCTCGGTTCCGTAAAGCGCGGGGTTTAGGGCACCCCTAGCCGGGTAGACTCGAAGGCGGTGGGTGGCCCGGACTCCCTCACGGAGTTGGTCTTCCTGATGGTGATTCTCAAGATCCCCATCGTCTATCTCTGCGTGCGTCATCTACCACGCGATCAAGTCCGAGCCGAACCACGGCGAGCCGGAGCCGGTGCGCGTTCGCGTCTCGCCCGACGATCCGCTGCCCGGATTCGACCGGATTCGCCGCGTTCGCGCCCCGCTCGCGGCCGCACGGCGGTCCGGCGCGCGCGTACGCCCGCACCTCGCGTGCCGCGTACGCCCGCGCCGATAGGCTGGGGCGCGGATGAGCTACGACGCCGAGGCGAGCATCGTGCGCGACCCCGCCGACGCGGACGCACGTCGGAGACCGTCTCCGGCTACCTCGCGTCGTTCGCGATCTTCATCAGCTTCCTCGGGATCTTCTGGCACCCGCTCCGTCTCATCGTCCCGTCGCTCGTCATCGCGCTCGTCGCGGCGGGGATGGCGAAGGGGAGGCTTCAGCTCGCGGCCGTGCTGATCGGCGGCGTCTGCCTCTTCCTCGGGCTCGCGTTCGCCGTGGCGACGAGCCACGCGCTCTGGTAGCCCGGCGGCCGCTGCTACAACGGGACAGCTATGGGACGCCCTGAGGTCGACGGCCCGAACTCGGGCTACGCCGCGCTTCTTCTCGAGCAGTACCTCGACAACCCCGGCTCGGTGCCGGAGGAGTGGCGCGACCTCTTCGAGAGCGATCCCGCCGCCGTCCTCGCGACGCAGCCGGGCCTCGCGCGGCTGCTCGAGCTCGCGGGGAACGGCGCCTGCTCGCTCCGGCTCCGCCGGCCGCGCCGCCGGCTCCTGCCGCGGCTCGCGCTCCGCCGCCCGCGTCCCGGCGCCGTCCCCGACGAGGAGCTGCTCGGCGGCGTCGCCGCGGCGATGGCGCTCGTCAAGGCGATCCGGATGCACGGCCACCTCAACGCGCGGCTCGACCCGCTCGGCGCGGAGCCGCCCGGCGATCCCGGCGCTCGAACCGCTCCGGCTGATCCCGAAGCTCACGCCAGAACTGCAGGCGCGCATCCCGGCGTCGCTCCTCCGCCTGCACGTCGAGGGAGAGACGCTCGCCGACGCGCTGCCGCGGCTCCTCGCGACGTACACGGGAACGATCGCGTACGAGATCGAGCACATCTCCGACCACGAAGAGCGCGTCTGGCTGCGGCAGGCGATCGAGTCGGGCCGCTACCGCCGGACGCTGACGCGCGACGAACGCGTCCGGCTGCTCGGCCGGTTGAGCCAGGTCGAGGGGATGGAGCGCTACCTGCGGCCGCGCATTCCTCGGCCAGAAGCAGTTCTCCGTCGAGGGCCTCGACGTGATGGTTCCGATGCTCGACGAGGCGATCGACCTCGCGGCCGAGGCCGGCGCGCACGAGGTCGTGATCGGGATGGCGCACCGCGGCCGTCTCAACGTCCTCGCGCACGTCGTCGGCCGGCCGTACGACGTCGATCCTCCGCGAGTTCGAGGGTGAGCGGACGATCGAGGCCGTCGTCTCGACGCGACGAGGGCGGCAGCGGCGACGTGAAGTACCACCTCGGTGCGCAGGGCACGCGCTCGACGGAGGCCGGCGACATCACGGTCACGCTCGTCTCCAACCCGAGCCACCTCGAGGCTGTCAATCCCGTCGTCGACGGTCGCGCACGCGCGGAGCAGACCGATCGCTCCTCGCGCGACGGTTACGCCGACCCGATCGTCGCGCTCCCCATCCTTCTCCACGGCGACGCCGCGTTCGCCGGTCAAGGAATCGTCGCGGAGACGTTCAACCTCGAGGCGCTCGCCGGGTTACTCGACCGGCGGCACGCTCCACCTCATCACGAACAACCAGGTCGGGTTCACGACCGACCCGACGAGCGGCCGCTCGACGCGGTACTCGAGCGACCTCGCGAAAGGGATTCGACTGTCCGATCATCCACGTCAACGCCGACGACCCGGAGGCCGCGCTCGCGGCGATCCGGCTCGCGCTCGCGTATCGCGTGCGGTTCGGCCACGACGTCGTCGTCGACCTCGTCGGCTATCGCCGGCACGGCCACAACGAGCAGGACGAGGCCGCGTACACGCAGCCGCTCCTCGCCGCTGCGATCGCCGAGCATCCGACGGTGCGCGAGCAGTTCGCCGCGGAGCTCGTCGCCGAAGGCGACGTCACCGACGAGCAGGCCGCCGAGCTCGAGCAGAACGTCGTCACCGAGCTGAAGGCCGCGCACGAGGCGCTCAAGGAGACGTTCGGCGTGCCCGAGCCGCCGTCGCGTCCCGACGACATGCACGTCCCCGCCGCGACGGGCGAGCAGGTCGTGACCGCCGTCGCCGCCGACCGGCTCCGCTCACTCAACGAGGAGCTGCTCCGCGTCCCCGCCGGCTTCACGCCGCACCCGAAGCTCATGAAGCAGCTCGAGCGCCGCCGCGACGCGCATCGACGAGGGCGGCATGGACTGGGGCCAGGCGGAGGCGCTCGCCTTCGCGTCGCTCCTCGTCGACGGGATCCCGATCCGTCTCACCGGTCAGGACACGGAGCGCGGCACGTTCTCGCACCGCCACGCCGTCCTCCACGACGTCAACACGGGCGGCACGTACACGCCGCTCCAGCACCTCGACGACGCGGGCGCGGCGTTCGAGATCTACAACTCGCCGCTCTCGGAGTACGCGTGCGTCGGCTTCGAGTACGGCTACTCCGCCGCCGCGCCCGAGGCGCTCGTGCTCTGGGAGGCGCAGTTCGGCGACTTCGTCAACGGCGCGCAGATCGTCATCGACCAGTTCATCTCCGCCGGCCTCTCGAAGTGGCGCGAGTCGACGCGGCTCACGCTCCTGCTCCCGCACGGCTACGAGGGGAACGGGCCAGAGCACTCGAGCGCGCGGCTCGAGCGGTTCCTCCAGCTCGCGGCGCAGGAGAACATCCGCATCGCGAACTGCACGACGTCGGCGCAGTACTTCCACCTGCTGCGGCGCCAGGCGCTCGACGCGACGGCGCGGCCGCTCATCGTCATGACGCCGAAGGGGCTGCTCCGCCTCAAGCAGGCGGGCGCGAGCACTGGACGATCTCGCGAACGGCGAGTTCCAGCCCGCTGCTCGACGACGCGACGGCCGATCGCGCGTCGGTCGACGCGCCTCGTCCTCTGTCAGGGCAAGGTCTACTACGACATCGAGGGCCACGAGGAGCGCGGCAACGCACCGGGTGTCGCGATCGCGCGGCTCGAGCAGCTCTATCCGTTCCCCGCCGAGCAGGCGAACGCGCTGATCGCCGGCTACCCGAACCTCCACGAGCTCGTCTGGGTGCAGGAGGAGCCGCAGAACATGGGGGCGTGGCGCGCGATCCGCCACCGGCTCGAGGAGGCGAAGCCCGACGGCGTGGCGCTCACGTACGTCGGCCGGCCGTGGCGCGCGAGCCCGAGCGAGGGCTATCCGACCGCGCACCTGCGCGAGCAGGACCGGATCGTCCGCGCCGCGCTCGGTCTCTAGCCAGGCGTCTAGCTACTTCTTGCGCTTGGTCTCGGTCTTGGTCGCCGTCGCCGTGACCTTCTTTGCGACCTTCGGGCCGTGCTTGAGCGCGAGGGCGTGGAGCCGCTGCCGCTGCTTCGGCGGCAGCCGCCGGTAGATGTCCCACGCGGCGACGGCGAGCGCCCAGGCGGTTGGGCGGAGCTTGAGTTTCTTGGCCATGGCCACATTCTTTCACAAGTCGCGAACAGGAAAACCCGCTGGATTTGCTTATCATTGGGCCCGAGGACGCAAGCCTATGGAGGTTGTTTGCCCATGTCTGTAGAGACATCGTCGATGTTCGAGCGCGTGATCCAGGATCACCTCGCGCTCAAGGAGCGCAACGCGCGGCTCGACGGCAAGATGCCGATCGAGGGCTACAAGGAGACGGATCCGCTCGAGAACCATCCGCTTTTCAAGAGCGAGGAGCAGGCGCTGCTCGAGGAGACGATGGACGGCGTCGATCCCGACTTCAGCGACGAGACCCTCGAGGACGTCGGCCTCGGCATCTGGGCCGGCCGGAGGGCCGCGCCGGCCGAGGCGTTGAGCGAGCAGCTCCGACCGCAGGCCGAGGTCGAGGACGCGACCGTCGAGGACGTCGCTCCGGTGGCCGAGGAGTCGCGGCTTCTGGAACACCGGCGGCGCCCGCGACTTCGACTGGGGCGACTAAAGCGGCGCGCGAAGCTGACGCTTCGCTCGCGGATTTGAAGGAACTTCGGCCGGGAAGAGCGGGTCTTCCCGGCCTTCGTGCCGAGCGCTTGTTAGTGCGGCCTAGTGATCCCCGCCGCCTCCGCCCTCGCCATCCTGCAGCTTGAGCTTCGTCAGCGTGAGCACCGCAGCTCACCACGTCGCCCTTCGCGCTCGACGACCGAGCCGACCTGGAGACCGCTCGGGCAGGCGTGAAGCCGTCCGGGATCGCGAACGTGAGCGGCGTGCCGCTCTCGGCGGGCTGGATCGTGATCGAGCCGGAGTCGAGCGCCGTCACCGTGCCTTCCGTCTCGGTGTCGCCGGAGTCGCCGTCCGTCGGTCTTCAGCTCGAGCCGCGTGAGCGTGAGGACGGTGCTCACGACATCGCCGCGTGCCTTGACCCGGCTTCCGGCTGCCGAGACCTGCCGGCAGCGTGAACCCGTCGGGGATGGCGAAGGTCACCGGGACTCGCGCTGTGGCCGGGCTGGATCGTGATCGAGCCGGCGTCGAGGGACGTGACGAACCCCTCGACGTGAACGATCGAGTCGCCGCCGACGCTCGAGCCGCCGTCGTCGCCGCTCTCCGCGCCGTCACCGTCGATCTTGATCGCGACGAGCGTGAGCGTCGCGCCGGAGACCGACGCGACGATCTCCACCTCGCTTCCGACCTTGACGAGCCGGGGGAACGCTGACCCCGTCAGGGATCGCGACCACGGTCGACACGCCGTCGTCGGCGATCGTGAGCGACGTCGGCGTCCATCGCGGTGACCTTCCCCGAGAAGTCGATCAGATCGGACGACCCGGTGGTCTGCGACACGGCTGCCGACGAGTCCGCCGTGCGAGAGCTTGACGTCGGTCTCGATCTGGTCACCGGGCTTCGGGCCGCTGCGCGCAGCGGCGTGGACCTGTGCCTTGCTACCGAGCCGGAGCGCGAACGCGCTGCCGCCACCGGCGACGAGGAGCTTCGCACCGTTCGTCTTCAGGACGGTGACGCGGATGTGCGCCTTCTTCGTCCTGCCGGTGTGCGTGATGCGCGTCGCGTGGAGCGAGCCGTCGGCGAGCTTGGTTCCGATCGCCGAGATGCGCGACCCGAGGGGTGTCGCGCGGAACTGGCGAACGGTGGCGCGAACCGTCGTCACATTCCCGTGGGACGAGGCGACGACGAGCGTGTGGCGCGTGGTCTGCTTCGAGACCACGACGCCGGAAAGCTTTGTCGTAGTCGCTGCGTTGGCAGCCGCCGGGAGGAGAACGGCGGCTACGACGGCCGCAAGAGCGATGAGTTTCGACATGTGGGGGCAACTCCTTGGGTTGGGGGCGATCGGGAATGCTTACGTCGCCCATCGACCGATCGGATTGCCCGGCCAGGCAAGTTCACCCCTTGGGGGTACCTCGCTAGGCGGTTGCGGTGATCGTGATTCCGCCGCGTGGTTTCTGCTCGAGCGTGACCGTGACGGCGTTTCGGTCGAGCTCGAGCGCGGCGGCGACGTCGTCCTTGATCCTGACGGCGAGAGCTTCTGCGAAGACGCCTTCGTTGCGGAAGCGCGAGAGATAGATCTTGAGCGACTTCGACTCGAGGCAGAGCCCCTGGGGGCTGTACGTGATGCACGCGACGTAGAAGTCCGCCTGTCCGGTGATCGGGCACACCGCGGTGAGCTCGTCGCTCGTCATCTCGACCTCGGTCACGCCGGGGTTCGGGAACGACTCGAGGCCGGCGTAGTGCTCGCTTCCGCTATGTCCCAGGGCAACGAACTCCACCTGCACACTCTAGGGGGCACACTCTCCGGGTGATGCGCGTTTATCTCGCCGGGCCGCCGTTCGCGGACGAGTACCGCCGCCGCGCGATCGAGCTCGTCCGCGCCCGCGGCTTCGAGCCGGTCGACCCGATGCGCCGCGACTTCCGTGGCCGGACGGAGGGAAACGAGCACGAGATCGTCGAGGGCGATCTCGCCGACATCGACGCGTGCGACGTTGTGCTCGCCGACTTCACGACGCCGGACGAGGGGACGGCAATGGAGGCGTGGTACGCGCACTCGCGCGGGACGCCGGTCGTCGCGTACACGGGTGGGGCATGGGCGCATCCGTGGACGGTTTACGTCGCTGAATCCGTCCATGCCGAGCTCGAAGACGCCGTCAGCGCCTTACCGGACCCGCCATAGACTCGGGAGCTTGATGCGCCTCTCCCGTCTCTTCGCCGTCGGCGCGCTGACGGCCCTGGTTGCAGCCGGCTGCGGCGGCACGTCGAAACAGACCACGACGACGAAGCCCTCCGGGAAGTTCCCGAGCGTCGTGCTCTCGCATCCCAACGTCCAGAGCACCGGATTCCCGAACGACTTGCGCCCGCGGCTGCGCACAAACGGCGCGCTGTTCCTCTCGCCTGCGCGCGTCGCCTTCATGACGACGGGCAGCATCAGTTGCGTCTGGTGGCCGACGCGACTGACAGTGCTCCGCCCGAGCGCGATCCGGATCGACATGCGCGTCAACGGACGCGTTTCGGCATGTGGCAGCGGTGCCGTCGGCTTCCCGATCGCCGTCAAGATCCCGCGTGTCGTCGACGTCCGGCACCCGGTGACCGTTCGGCTCGCGTACAAGGTGCGCCTGCCCGGCGCCAGAGGAGCGCGGCGGTGGAACCACACGTTCGTCGCGCCGGCCCTGTCCCGGTAACGCTGGATTCCCTTGAGCCGAGCGATCCCTCCACCGAGGGACGGCCCGCATTGGATTCGGTACCGATGCTTCCCTACTGTGGCAATGCGGAGCTCTCCACTTGCGGCTGCTCTCCGACGAGGACACATTCGGCGAAACGACTCTCGTCGAGTCGTACCGCCGGCTGGCCGACGTCTTCCACGAAGTGCTCGCGGAGCAGTCGCTCGACGCGCTTCTCGGCCGCGTCGCCGACACCGTCGGCGAGCTGATCCCGCACGACACGCTCACGATCTACCAGGCGGACGAAGCGAACGGAATGCTCAAGCCCGCGCTCGTCGTCCACGACCAGTACGTCGACGAGATCATGAGCTCCACCGTCAGCGTCACCGAGGGCCAGGGCGATCACCGGCTGGGCCGTCAGCCACCGCGAGGCCGTGCTCGCGAACCAGGCGCACCTCGACCCGCGCGTGGCGCAGGTGCCGGGGACGCCGGTCGAGCCGGAGTCGTTCATCTGCGTGCCGCTCATCGCGCGCGGTCACGTCAAGGGAGCCCTCAACATCTACCGCGACGGCGAGGGCGTCGAGTTCACCGAACACCGAGTTCGAGCTCGCGAAGCGGTTCGGCGACGCCGCCGCGCTCGCGCTCGACAACGCCGAGATCCGCGAGCGGCTCGAGCATCAGGCGCGCACCGACTCACTGACCGGGCTTCTCAACCACAGCGTCTTCTACGAGCAGCTCCTTCACGCTCTGCAGGAGTCGAGCCGCGTCCACTCGCCGGTCGCGGTGCTCATGCTCGACATCGACGACTTCAAGCATGTGAACGACGTCCACGGCCATGCCGTCGGCGACGAGCTCCTCCGCTTCCTGGCCGAAGTGCTGCGGGCCAGCGTGCGGCCCGACGACTCCGTCTGCCGCCTCGGTGGAGAGGAATTCGCCGTCGTGATGGTCGGCTGCACCGAGGAGAACGCGCTCAAGGTCGCGGAGCGCGTCGAGCGCCGGCTCGCCGCTTCGGAGTTCCCCGGAGTCGGCCGCCTCGCGGTCTCGGTCGGTCTGGCGCTTGGCCCCGAGCACGCGATGAACCCGCGCGAGCTCGCCGCGTGCGCCGAGGCGGCGATGATGACCGCGAAGGCGCAGGGCAAGAACCGCGTCGTCCTCTACTCCGACACCGAGACCGAGCGCCCCGACGCGCCGACGGCCGCGCGCGACGTGCGCTCGATCGCGCATCTGAAGATGCTGCAGAGCCTCAGCGGGAAGCTCAACCGCATCAACGACGTCCGCGAGATCGGCGAGGAGATCGCGGCCGAGCTGCGGTCGCTCATCGATTACCACAACTGCCGCGTCTTCGTGGCCGACGGGACGGATCTCGTCCCTGTCGCGTTCCTCGGCGGACTCTCGACCAACGATCAGGTCTCTGTCCCTCGACTTCCTGCGGATCAAGATCGGGGTGGGGATCACCGGCCGCTGCGCCGAGCTCGGCGAATCGATCGTCGTCGGCGACGCCGTCAACTACGAGTTCGGGCACCAGATCGAAGGGACACCGGCGATCGAGGAGTCTCTCCTCGCCGTGCCGCTCCGGTACGGCTCGCAGGTCGTCGGCGTGATCGTCGTCTCGAAGCTCGGCCTCGACCAGTTCGACGAGGACGAGGTTCGGCTGCTCGAGGTTCTCGCCGGCCACGCCGCCGTCGCGATCGAGAATGCGCGCCTCTACGAGTCGGCGCGGCGCGAGGCCGAGAGCGCGACCGCTCTCCTCGAGTTCGGTCGTGAGCTCGCGACGCTCGTCGAACGGGACGACATCGTCGATCGCGTGACGCAGCCTCTCGGCCGGGGTGCTCGGAAGCCGGCACACGTCCCTCTGGCTCGAGCGCGACGGCGAGCTCCGGCTCGCATCGGAGTACGGTCACACGCCGGAGTGGTCGGCGAAGCTCGCCGGCTGGACATTCCCGGCCGAGAGCATCTCGGTGGCGAGCGATCCCTACGTCGCTCGGTCCGAGCGGACTACGAGCCGGCATCGTCGCCGAGCCGAGCGTTGCCGGGCGGGACGATACGCGGTCGCGCCCTTCGAGGTCGACGGTCGCGCCGGCTGCATCGTTGCGCTCGTCGAGCGCGAGCGACTTCGGCGAGCGCGAGCTCCGGCTGCTCGGCGGACTCGCGCACCAGGCGAAGCTCGCGATCGCGAACGCCTCGAGCTACGAAGGGCTCGAGCGGACGTTCGTCTCCACCGTCGAGGCGCTCGCGAACGCGCTCGAGGCGAACGACGAGTACACCTCGCAGCATGCGCGCTGGATCAGCGACCTCTCGCTTCGCGTCGGTGAGGCGCTCGGGCTCGACGAGCGGACGCTGAAGCGGCTCGAGCTCGGCGCGCTGCTCCACGACATCGGCAAGATCGGCATCCCGAGCGACATCCTCTCGAAGCCGGGTCGCCTGACCGCGGCGGAGAGGACTCTCGTCGAGACCCACCCGGAGCTCGGTGAGCGGATCATCGCCCCGATCGACCGGCTCCAGGAGCGTGCGGCCGATCGTGCGTCACTGCCACGAGCGCTGGGACGGCGCGGGCTATCCGGACGGCGTCTCCGGCGAGGACATCCCGCTCGAGTCGCGGATCATCTTCGTCTGCGACGCGTACCACGCGATGACGACCGACCGTTCGTACCGGCAGCAGCCTCAGCCACCCCGAAGCGCTACGGCGGCTCGCCGAGGCGGCAGGAACGCAGTTCGATCCCCGCGTCGTCGAGGTCGCGCTCGGCGTGCTCGAACACGAGCACGAGCACCGTCAGGCCGAAGAGACGTCCTAGCCCGCAGCCGCGAGCTCGGCTCGCCGCCCTCGAGGGCGTGCGCGAGGCGGCGGAACGGCCCGTCCTGCGTGAGAAGCTCGCGCTCGCTGCCGCGCTGCACGATCTGGCCGTTCTCGACGACGAGGATCTCGTCGGCGCGGCGGACGGTGGAGAGACGATGCGCGATGATGATCGACGTCCGTCCCTTGAGCAGGCGGTCGAGAGCGCGCTCGATCAGCACCTCCGTCGGGCGGTCGATGTTCGACGTCGCCTCGTCGAGGACGAGGATGCGCGGGTCAGCGAGCAGAGCGCGCGCGATCGAGATCAGCTGCCGCTCGCCCGACGAGAGACCGGCGCCGCCCTCGCGCACCGCGTGGTCGAGGCCGCCCGAGAGACGCGCCGCGACGCGATCGACGCCGACCGCGGCGGCCGCAGCGGCGACTTCCTCGTCGGTCGCGTCCGGCTTCGCGAAGCGGATGTTCGAGGCGATCGTGCCGCTGAAGAGGAACGGATCCTGGAGAACGACGCCGAGCTGGCGGCGGTACGAGCGCAGCTGGACGTCGCGCAGATCGTGCCCGTCGACGCGCACCGCGCCCTGATCGGGGTCGTAGTGGCGGCCGATGAGCTTTGCGAGCGTCGACTTCCCGTGGCCCGACTCGCCCACGAGCGCGAAGCACTGGCCCGGCGACAGCCGGAACGAGACGCCGTGGAGCACCGGTTCCTTGCCGTACGCGAAGACGATCGAGTCGAGATCGAGGTCGCCCTCGATCCGCGGCAGCTCGACCGCGCCGGGCTTGTCGTGCACTTCCGGCTCCTCGTCGAGGATGCTCGCGATCTTCACCATCGCCGCTCCCGCCGACTGCAGCTGGCCGTAGACGTCCGACAGTTCCTGCAGCGGCTGGAAGACGAGCTGCAGCAGTCCGGTCGCAGCGATCAGCGTCCCGATCGTGAGCGTCCCTGCCCCGTAGAGGCTCGAGCCGAGGGCGATGACCGCGACCATCGCGATCACGCCGAGGAACTCGATCGACGGGAAGAAGACCGAGAAGATCTTCTGGACGTACGTCGCCTGCGTCGCGGTTCGCGGAATTGAGGTCGTCGAACTCCTGCTGGAAGCGTCGCTCGCGGTTGAACGCCTGCACGACCGCCATGCCGGCGACCGACTCGGCGATTTGCGCAGTCAGCGCCCCGATCCGGTTCCGCTGCTCGACGTTTGCGGGATGGGATTTCCGCTGGAACCACACCGTGACGATGATCGCCGGCGGCAGGACGACGAGCGTGATCAGGCCCAGCCGCCAGTCGACGATGAACAGCGCGGCGACGGCGCCGGGCAGAAGGATGACGTTCGAGACGAGCGTCGGCATCCCCTGCGAGAGCGTGTCGGAGACCGCGTCGACGTCGCTCGTCAGGCGCGCGATGATCCAGCCCGCCTTCTGCTGGGAGAAGTACCGAAGGGAGAGTCCCGTCAGGTGGTCGAAGAGGTCGCGCCGGAGGCCGATGACGATTGCCTGGCCGATGGCCGCAAGCCCGCGGATCAGCCATCCCTGCAGGATCCAGCCGGCCGCGGCGACCGCGAGATAGACGACGACAGAGATCGCGAGGTAGCGCGTGTTCTTGGCGACGATGCCGTTGTCGATCGCATTCCGGACGATCAGCCAGCCGCCCGTCTGGGCGGCCGCGTTGCCGGTGCCGACGAGGATCATGAGCGCGACCGCGAGCCGGCGGCCCTCGAGGTACTTCGTCAGGCGCCTCACGCCGCCACCACCTCGTCGCCGAACAGTTCCGCGAACGGGCCGTTGGCGCGGAGCAGATCCTGCGGCGTCCCCGACTCGACGATCCGGCCGTCCTTGAGGACGACGGCGCGGTCGGCGACCTCGACCGTCGAGAGCCGCTGCGTCGCGATGAGGACGGTGCGTCCGGCGAGAGCGGGGCGGAGGCGAGCGACGAGGCGCCGCTCGGTGAACGTGTCGACCGCCGAGAGCGGATCGTCGAGCACGACGATGCGCGCGTCGGTGGCGAGCGCGCGAGCGAGCGCCGTGCGCTGGCGCTGACCGCCAGAGAGGTTGACGCCGCGCTCGCCGATCAGCGTGTCGTAGCCCTCTGGGAGCGTCGGGCCGAAGCTGTCAACGCCTGCGGCCGCCGCTGCGGCGAGTGCCCTTTCCCAGTCCTCGTCGTCGCGCCCGGCGAGGAGGTTCTCGCGCAGCGGCACGGAGAAGAGCACCGGCCGCTGCGTGACGAGTGCCACGTCGGCGCGGAGCTCCGCGATCGGCAGGTCGCGAGTGTCGACACCGCCGACGAGCACGCGTCCCGCGCTCGGGTCGTAGAAGCGCGGCAGCAGATTGAGGAGCGACGTCTTCCCCGATCGCCGGTCGGCCCGCAGATCGCGACGATCTCGCCGGGCTCGATGACGAGGTCGAGATCGTGGAGGACGTCGACCTCGCCGCCGTACGCGAAGCCGACCTTCTCGAAGCGGATCCCGATGGCCTGTCCCTTCGGGAGGTGCTGCGGCGTCTCCGGCTCGGGTAGCGGCAGGATCCCGTCGAGCCAGGCGAAGCTGCGGCCCGCGGACGCAAGCGCGCGCTGCGCGAGGTTCGTGATCCACCCGAGCGCCTCGAGCGGCCACACGAGCTGCAGGAGCAGCGTCTCGAAGAGGTAGAACTGGCCGATCGAGAGGTTGCCGTCGATGTACGCCTGGCCGCCGAAGTACACGACCGCCGCGACCGAGAGCGCCGGCAGGTAGTAGAGCCCGGGCAGGTGGCGCGACTCGACGCCCGGCCTGGCGGAGCACGGTCGCGCGGACGCCCTCGGCCTTGCCGCCGAACCGCTCGCGGACGTCGTCCTCGCGACCGAACGCCTGCACCATCTCGATCCCGACCACCGCCTCGTCGGCCGCCTCGGTCACGTCGCCCTTCCGCTCCTGCACCTGGCGTGAGATCGGCGAGACGCGCCGCGCGAAGCGGAGCGTGAGCCAGGTGATCGGTGGCAGCGCGACGAGCGTGTACAGCGCGAGGCGCGCGTCGATGGTGACGAGGACGATCCCGACGCCGACGATCATCATCAGGCTCTGCATCCCCTGCACGAGCCCCCAGCCGATGAAGTAGCGGATCGGGTAGAGGTCGTTCGTCGCGCGCGAGAGCACCTGGCCGGTCGCGTGGCGGTCGTAGAACGCGCGCGGGTAGCGGAGGTACGCCTGGTAGAGGAGCTCGCGCATCCGGGCCTCGATCCGGATCCCGATCCGGGCCGTCGCGAAGCGCCGCAAGAAGTTGATGACGAAGCGGATCGCCGCGAGCGCGAGGATGATCGCGAGGTACGGCCAGAGATCGCGCCCGAGGTCGGGAAACGTCGGCTGGGTGCCGCTCGTGTCGATCGCGTTGTCGATCGCCGCGCGAGACGAGGAACGGGATCGCGACCGAGATGACGACGTAGACGAACGAGCACGCGAGCCCGAAAAAGCCCAGGCGGCGCTCCTCCCACCACAGGGGCATGAGCCTGCGAAAGGTCGGCAGCAGGCCGAGGTCGGGCGGATCGACGGGATTCACATACGTGGACATGCGTGGAAAGGCCGCCGCGAGGAGCCCCTAACTCGCCGCGGAACAGCCCGTCTCCGACGATACCAACGAGATCGCCGGACGGATGGACCGGCTTTCGGGCTACCGGCGCCGGGTCGTGCGCCGGCGCGCGGTCGCTGCGGGCTCGAGCTCGGGCTCGGACGGCGGCTGCGGCAGCGGCGTCGGGGGCGGCGGCTCGGTCTCGGGCTGCGGCTTCGCCGGCTGCGGGCGATGGCGGCGTGGGGCGGAGCCCGTGACGCGGCGCCACTCCTTCTCGAGCTGGACGCGAAGGCCGGCGAGCTCGCGCTCGACTCGGCGAATGTTCCGCTCGCGCTCGTCGAGCTTCTCGCGCTCGGCGCTGGCGAGTGCCTTCTCCGCCTCGGCGGCCGCGACGGCGCGGGAGAGGTCGCTCTCGGTCGGCTCGGGGGCTGCGGGGTCGCGCCGGGTCCGCCGGCCGTCGCGGCCACTTCCCGGGCGCCTTCCTCGACCTGGCGCATGAGGCGCTGCTCGAGCTCGGCGACGTGCCGCGCGCGTTCGGCGAGAGCCCGCTTCATCTCCGCGACCTCAGCGAGAGCGTGCTCGTAGCGCGTCCGCATGTCCGGCAACTCGGTCACCGCCTAAGTGTCGCTTGCGCGGCGGCTACTCGCAACCGAGTCGCGCCTACAATGCGGGCCGCGGGGCCATAGCTCAGTTGGGAGAGCGCCTGGTTTGCATCCAGGAGGTCGCCGGTTCGAGCCCGGCTGGCTCCATCGGAGGACGGACTAGGCGGCCCGGAAAACGGATCGACCCGGTGCGCGACCGGGCCGATCCTCCGGGGGAGGGAAAGTGGATCAGGCTGCGCGCTCGAGCCGCTCTTCGACGCGGGCGCGGGCGACGATCTTCTCGCGATCGCCGAAGCGCAGTCGGGCACGGAGCGCGCGCTGCTCTTGGTCCACAGGCCGTCGAGCCTCGTGTCGAGGGTCCGGATCTCCGCGCGGACGTCCGGATCGTGCCCGCCGGACAGCCGGTGCCACAGCTCCGTTCGCTCCTCGCTCAGCCGCTCGATCTCTTCGTGAATGTCTTCGAAGGTTCGCATGCCGTTCACAACGGACGGCATGCCCGCGATATTCCGCGTCGATCCTCCAGCTGCGCTACGCGGCGGCGAGCGCCTCACGCACACGGTCGCCGACCGCGGCCAGCTCGAGCGTCTCGCCGGTCACCTCGCGGAGCAGCTCGTCCGCGGTTGGCTTCTGTCCCTCGGCCCAGAGCTCGCGGAGGAGCGAGCCGGCGTCGCGTTTCGAGAACCACGCGTTGCCGAACTTCTCCCGCAGGTACGCGCGGAGCTGCGCCTCGAACGCCCAGGAGCGCAGGTACTGCGATGCGTAGAAGCCGGTGTCGACGTCGGCGAGGTAGTCGGTGTCGCTCGGCTCGACCTTGAGCGCGTCGGTGAGCAGCTCGACGTAACGACGCCGCATGGCGGTCGGGTCGGGCGCGGCGTGCAGCTCGACTTCGTACAAGAGCTTCGCGCAGTAGCGGCGGACGAACCACAGCAGCCGCGCCGCGCCTTCGGCCGCGTACTCGTGCGGGCGCGGGAAGTCGAGCCGCCGGGAAAGCCATACGGGGTCGTCGACGAGGTGCTCGAGCAGCATCGCCCAACCCTCGGTTACGGCGTTGTCGCCGAGTCGTTTCTCCTCCATCGTCAGCGCCGAGGACGTGTGGGCGAAGTGCTCCGTGTGCCCGGCCTCGTGGAACAGCGCATCCCAGTCGTCCGGCCCTCCACTCGGCTTGATCACGAGGATCACTCGTCCGGGAATCTCGATCGGGGTGCAGAAAGCCCGCGGGTCCTTGTTCGGGCGGTCATCGAGGTCGAGCTCGACGTTCTCCTGCGCGTGCAGGTCGATGCCCCAGTCCGCGAGTGTCGCCTCGAGTGCCGGGAGCATGCGCTCCGCGGGGAAGGCGGAGTCCCATTTCATGGCCCGCCACGCGCGACCGACGTCCCAGCGCTCGACCTCGCTCAGGCCGAGCCCGACCCGGGCGCGGAAGAACCGGTCGCCGGCGTCCTCCCAGAGCGATTCCGTATCGCGCAGGAAGTCGCGGCATTGCTCGGCGAGGTCGTCGAGCGGGAAGGCGAAACCGCGGTACAGGTCGGTGTACGTCGGGGCGCCGAGCCGCTCGGTCTCGCGGTGGACGGTCTGCGAGGCGCGAACGTAGTCGGGCTGCATATGCGTCTCCGTCAGCTCGTTCCTCGCGCGTTCGAGGCGCTCGCGCCGACCGCCGTCGGGCTCGTTCATGATCGCCGGCCGCAGGTTCCGATACGCGATCTCCTCACCGTCGACCGTCGCCGTGAGCGTCGCCTCGAGCGCGGCGATCCGCTCTGCCTCGTCGCGAACGAAGTTCCCGAGATAGCCCTCGCATGCGAATCGCCAGAGCTCGCGGTCGTTGCGTGTGCCGGCGCCCGCGACATCGCCGAGAGCGAGCGCAGTGTCGAGCGTGGTCAGCTCCGCATGGCGGTCATAGATCGGTGCGAGCTCGAGCGTCTCCTTCTGACCGGAGAAGTGGAGATAGGACTCTTCGTCGAGCTCCGCCATGAAACGATCGGCGTCCTCACGGAGGCCGTCGACCTGTCCGCTGCTCAGCTGCTCGGGCATCGCTCTAGGATAAGTGCCGTGCGCGAGATCGTTCTCGAGACCGAGCGGAAGCTCCAGCTGATCGAGGTCACCGACCAGATTCGTGCTGCGCTCGGCCAGGAAGACGGCGCGTCGAACGGGGCGACCGCGGCGCTGATCTACGTCCCGCACACGACCGCCGGCGTGGCGATCAACGAGCGGATCGACCCCGAGCTCGTGACCGACCTCGAGAACGCGTTCCAGCGGGTCGTCGGCGACGACTGGGAGTGGACGCACGAAGACGAGGACGGTCCGAACGCGCCGTCGCACGCGCGCGCGTCGCTCGCGTCGAGCCCGCAGGTCCTGATCCCGCTGAAAGACGGCGGTCTCGCGCTCGGCACCTACCAGGGCGTCTTTTTCTGTGAGTTCGACGGGCCGCGCACCCGCAAGATCTATGTGACGACGCTCAGGTGAGGCGGGCTCTGCTGCTGGCTCTCGGAGCCGGTGTCGTTCTCGCGGTGGTGCTCGGTCTCACGCTCGAGCTCCATGGTTCTCACGCCTCTCAGACTCAGACTCAGCCTCAGACGTTGCCGGTACGTCACGGCGGGATCCACAAGATCCGGCACGTCGTGGTGATCATGCAAGAGAACCGCTCGTTCGATTCCTATTTCGGGACGTACCCCGGAGCAGACGGGATCCCGGGGCTCGCCGGCAATCCCGGCACGGTTCCGTGCCTGCCCGATCCGAAGGCGAAGACGTGCGTCGCGGCCGTACCACGACGCCGGCGACCGCAACGCCGGCGGGCCGCACGGCACGGCCGCAGGGCTCCACGACATCGCGCGGCGGGAAGATGAACGGCTTCCAGACTCAGGCACGCATAGGAAGCGCCGTTGCCTGTCGCCTGAACCCCTCACGTGCCCGGCTGCTCGGTCGCGCCGTCCACGCCGGACGTGATGGGCTACCACGACTCGCGCGAGATCCCGAACTACTGGGCGTACGCGCGCCACTTCGTCCTCCAGGACAAGATGTTCGAGTCGGTGAACGCGTGGAGCCTGCCGCGCGCACCTCGCGATGGTCTCCGGCTGGTCGGCGCAGTGCAGCAAGGCCGGCGACCCGATGAGCTGCAAGACCGCAGGTGGCACGGCGCGCGTCGGCACCACCGAGCTCGAAGAAGCCGGACTTCCCGTGGACCGATCTCACGTACCTGCTCCACCGCTACGACGTGAGCTGGCGCTACTACGTCGGCCAGGGGGACCAGCCCGACTGCGCCAACAGCCAGATGTTCTGCAAGCAGGGCGCGCCAGAGCGCGAACACCCCGAACATCTGGAACCCGCTGCCGCGCTTCGACACGGTTCGCGAGGACAACCAGCTCGGGAACATCGTTCCGCTCGACCGCTTCTACCAGGACGCGAAGGACGGGACGCTGCCGTCCGTCTCGTGGATCGTGCCGTCTCAGACGAACAGCGAGCACCCGCCGGCGCTCGTCAGCGCCGGCCAGACCTACGTCACGAATCTCATCAACGCGATCATGCGGAGCCCCGACTGGCGCTCGACCGCGATCTTCGTCTCGTGGGACGACTGGGGCGGCTTCTACGACCACGTCAAGCCGCCGGTCGTGAACGCGCAGGGCTACGGCCTGCGGGTGCCCGGGCTCGTGATCAGCCCGTACGCGCGCACGGGTTACGTCGACCACCAGACGCTGAGCTTCGACGCGTACCTCAAGTTCATCGAGGACGACTTCCTCGGCGGCCAGCGGATCGACCCGCGCACCGACGGCCGTCCCGACTCGCGGCCGTTCGTCCCCGAGAACGCACACGATCCTCGGCGACCTCGCCAAGGACTTCGACTTCGACCAGAAGCCGCGGCGCGCCGCTCATCCTGCCGCTCCATCCGCCGTACTCGTAGGGCGATCCCGCTACGGTGGCCGCATGGCGGCGCCGGTGGCAAAGGGAGAAGAGCTCGAGCTCGACGTCGAGTCGCTCGCGTTCGGCGGTAACGGGGTCGCGCGGCACGGCGGCTTCGTCGTCTTTGTCCGGCGGCGGCTGCCCGGTGACCGCGTGCGCGCGCGCGTCACGAAGGTCAAGCGCAGCCACGCGGAAGCGGTCGCGACCGAGATCCTCAGCCCGGGGCCGGATCGCGTCGACGCGCAGTGCGCGCACTTCGGCGAGTGCGGCGGCTGCCGCTTCCAGGATTTCGCCTACGACGCGCAGCTCGCGCAGAAGGAAGCGCAGGTTCGCGACTCGCTCGTCCGCCTCGCCGGCATCGCCGAGCCGCCGCTCGAGCCGATCGTCCCGTGCGAGCCGGAGATCTTCCACTACCGCAACAAGCTCGAGTACTCGATCACGCAGACGCCCGACGGCGCCGCGCTCGGGTTCCATCGCGCCGGCCGCTGGGACGAGGTGCTCGAAGTCGAGAAGTGCTGGCTCGTCGACGACGTCGGCAACCGGATCCGCGACGCCGTGCGCGACTGGGCGCGCGAGGAAGGGCTCGCGGCGTACTCGCAGGAGGACGGCAGCGGCTATCTCCGGCACCTCGTCGTGCGGCAGGGGCGCAACACGCAGCAGGCGCTCGTCCAGCTCGTCACCGCGCCGGGGGAGAAGTTCGAGCCGGGCTACTTCGTCGACGTGCTGCGGCAGCATCCCCGAGGTGCGCTCGATCCACTGGGCGGTCAACGACACGCCGGCCGAGGTGACGAACCTGCCGACGCGGCTGCTCTGGGGCGAGGAGTGGATCGAGGAGGAGCTGTGCGGCCTGCGGTTCCGCGTCCGCCCGAACGCGTTCCTCCAGACGAACACCGCGATGGCCGAGCGGCTCTACGGCCTCGCGCGCGAGGCGGCCGGGCTGACCGGCACCGAGACCGTGTGGGATCTCTACTGCGGGATCGGCACGATCGGGCTGTCGCTCGCGAAGGACGCGCTGACGGTGTGGGGGATCGAGGTCTCGGAGGAGTCGGTCGCGTGCGCGCTCGAGAACGCGGAGCTCAACGGCATCACGAACTCGGCGTTCTACGCCGGCAACGTCGGCGAGGTCGTCGAGGAGCTGCTCGAGCGCTCCGGCTCGCCCGAGGTCGTCGTCGTCGACCCGCCGCGCGCGGGGCTCGCGGGGAAGGCGCTGCGCCGGCTCGGCCGGATCGGCGCGCCGCGGCTCGTGTACGTCTCCTGCAACCCGACGACGCTCGCGGGCGACGTGAAGGCGCTACGCGCGGAGTACGGCTACGAGCTGCTGCGCGTCACGCCGGTGGACATGTTCCCGCACACGCCGCACGTCGAGTGCGTGGCGCTGCTCGAGCGGTCGGCGTAGGCTCCCGGCCATGTGGCCGTTCAAGAAGAGGAAGCCGAGTCACCGGAGGAGAAGCAAGCCCTCGAGAACCTCGACGAGGTGACCCGCGAGGTCGCCGGGGCGGAGATGGAGAAGGGGGCTTTGCGCACGGCGGTGCTTGCGCCCGGGCTCGTTGGGGCCGGTAGGCATGGATCAAGCGGCGGAAGTCCTAGCCCACGGAGATCCCGACCCTGCTGGCGGCCCGAGCATGCACGACGTCATGCACGGCGCCGACGTAGACGACGAGGCGAAGAGCTAGGCCGTGATCTTGTGCGCGTCCGGGTGGTGCTTCTTGCACACCGGATGCCCGTGATCCGGGATGCGGGTGCCATGCCAGCCGCCAGCAGTTGTGCACGTGGCAGTTGTGGTTGCGCCAAAACAGCGCTGTCCAGCCGACGAACGCGGTGATGAGCGTGATGTCCGCGAGCGGCCCGCTGACAAAGTTGTAGCCGCCGTGCATCGGCCAGCGGATGTAGTAGTCGAGGCTCGCGAAAAGCACGAGCGAGACGTTAGGCGCGCTTCCGGACGGCTTTCCAGAGCAGGTCACCGTTCGCCGCGAGGAAGCCGGCCGAGAGGAACGGCAACGCCGGGAGCCCGTCCGCGTGCGTCGCGATCGCAATGGGGAACGACGCCGCGTAGAGCCCTGTCGTCGCGAGCCATGTCCAGCCCGGCCGCAGCCGGAAGCGCAGGGTCGCGCCGAGGAACAGCGCGTAGAAGAGAATGTCCGGCGGGCCGAGCTGGGCGTAGCGCGTCGTGCGGCCCGACGAAGGCGACCGCGACGTTGTTGTAGATCGCGATGTGGTGCTTGACGATCTCGTGCGTCGGCGCTCCGGGCGTGAAGACGGAGACGGCGTCGACGATGGGGATGAGCAACGCGATGAGGACGACGAGTCCGACATCCGCGAAGAGGTAGAGGAACGCCCAGCCCGCGAAGACGGCGGCCCAGAGCTTCGCGAAGTTCCCCGTGAGCGCCAATCCTGTCCCGCTTCCCTGGCTGCAGGCGAGCGCGACGAGCGCCAGCGCGACGGCGACGAGCACGAGCATGCTCCAGCGCAGCCGCGAGAGCGGCAGCGCGATGTAGACGAGCAGGAGCGTTCCCGGCAGAACTCCTACCGAGACGATGAGGATGGCGTGCCAGTCCGAGACCGCGCCGAGGTACGGAGCGAGGATGAACCACGCCACGACCGCGATCGCGAACCCGACGAACGCGACGACGCGCCACGGGAGGCCTAGTACGGAGGAGTCTGACTCCACCACTCGCCGAGCATCTTGAAGGCGTTCCAGAACGCCGTCTTCGCGGGCTGCTCGTCGAGCGACTCGTCGATGTCGGGCGTGACGAGTCCCTGGATCGTCGGCGTGAACTCCTGCAGCTCGCCCTGCGTCGGCTCGAGCTCGCGCGCGAGCGGGAACTTGACGGAGTTGAGGAACTCACGCGCGGGCTCGCCCATCACGACGACGAGCTTCGGCTGGACGATGTGGAGCTCGCGGGAGAGAAAGGCGCGCGACTCGTCCTCGTCGCCGTCCACGAACTTGAGGCAGTTCGTCCCGTACACCGCGAGCGGGTCGACGCGGAGCCGCTGCAGCGACTTGAGCAGCGCGTTGCCGGAGCGGCCGTAGAACGCGACTCCCTCCTGCACCTCCGCCGGTCGCGGCGTGTGCTTGAGGAGGAAGACGTCGGCGAGCGGATGCCCCGAGCCGAGCACCGGCACGCGCGACCCGGCGCTGGCCTGCGCAAGCTCGTCACCGAGAGCGTTGATCTCGGTGATCGCCTTTTGCAGGTACTTCTCGAAGATTTCGTCAGTCGCCACAGTCACAGTGCCCCGTGGAGAAGTTCGGTATTAGCGGACTCTCTCCTTGGACTTGCTCTTCGCTTGGGCCACCCACTTCAGACTTTGCAGATAGACGAGCGACTTCGGCCGGCGCAGCACCTCGGCGGTGTGGAGCGAGACGAGGAACTCCTCCGGGCCGTTGAAGCGGCGCATCCGCACGACGCCCGTCCCGACACCGGCGAGCACGTGCGCGTCGGAGCCGGCGCCGGCGAGGAGGTTGTACTTGCGCGCGAAGCGCTCGG
Organism: uncultured Actinomycetes bacterium; assembly: GCA_963816735.1. GTDB lineage: Bacteria > Actinomycetota > Thermoleophilia > Gaiellales > Gaiellaceae > Palsa-739. Next base: position 180,875 of record CAWFLY010000012.1, on the reverse strand, counting down.
CCTCGTCGTTGTAGTTCTCGAACAGGAGGCGCGCGTTGTAGATCTCGAAGACGTCGACGTCGGCGAGGTGGCGGTGGATCGTCGCGGGCTCGGGGATCGCGTGCATCCGGTCGAACGGGTGGGGGAGATAGACGATGCCCTTCTGGGCGCGGATCGCCTCGACCGTCTCGCCGAAGGACATGCCGCGCGGGATCTCCTCCTTGAGGAAGAGGCCGATCACTTCGCCCTGGTCCTTCGTCTTCACCTCTTCGCCCGGGATGACGATGAGCTTGCGGCCGCGCGCCTTCTCGACCGCCTCGAGCGCGCCGCCGAAGACGTTGTGGTCGGTGACGGCGATCGCGCCCAAGCCTTCGCTCTCGGCGTGGTCGAGGAGCTCGTCCACCTCGATCGAGCAATCGTGCGACCAGCTCGTGTGCAGGTGGAGGTCGGCGAGGATCCAGTCGCCCTCGCGGTTGGCGGTGCCGGCGGAGGAGCGCGAGCGGCGGCGCGTGGCGAGGCGCTCGTAGACGCCCTCGACGTGGTCGGCGAGCGCTTGGGTCGTCTGCGTCGCGGCGGCAGCGAGGCTCTCGTCGCTGCGGCGCGCACGGAAAGCGTCGTCGGAGATCAGGCGTCCCGTCTCGGCGGCGGCGAGCTCTGGTTGCGCGGCGCGCCCAGGCGGGGCCGCGATCGCCGCTCCGGCGGTCTGCGCCTCGGCGAGGAGTCGTGCCGAGCCGCCGAGCGCGGGGACGAAGATCGCGGCCGAGCGAAGGATCTCGGCGCGGGCTGCGCCGCTCCGTGCCGTCCGCACGCGCATCCGACCGCGTAGGCGCCGCGAGGCCGACGGGCTCGACGCGGGCGTGCGGGTTCGCATGAGCACGAGCTCCCAGCCGGGCTGCTGCTCGAGCTCGGCGACGAGTGCGCGCAGGAGCGGACGCTCGCCCTCCCTCCACTCGAGCACGACGCGCTTCGTTCTTCGCGGCGGGCGCGAACAGATCGGGGTCGATTCCTTGCGGAACGAGCTCGTAGCGGCCGGGGAAGCGCGCCTCGGCAGCGGTCGCGACCTCTGGCGTCGTCGCGAGGAGCGCGTCGATGCGGGCGAGGAGACGCTCGCGCTGGGCGCGCGCCGGCGGATACGAGAGACGCTCCGCGGAAAAGAACGTCGCGGCAGTGAGCGCGCCGGAGTCGCGGAGCGCGAGGTACGAGAGGCTCGGCAAGCCCGGCTCGAAGCCGTGCACGACGTCGAATCGTCCGCGAGCGAGCGCGAGCGAGAGACTCGCGCGGACGCCGACCGGCACGCCCATCCGGCTCCGCCGAGAGATCGGCACCGCCGGCCCGAGCGCCACAAAATCCCCAAGTGACAGACTGTCACTAAGGAGGAGACGTCTGCTTGCGGCGAGATCGCGCGCGCGATTCGACGGCGCGAGGACGGTCACCTCGTGGCCGCGCTGCCGTAGCTCCCCCGCAAGCGCCGCGACGTGCTCGTTGACGTCGTGCGGCTGCGACCAGGCGAACGGCGTCACGAGAGCTACACGCACGCGCTCCATGTTATGGCCGCTCTAGAGGTCGAGCACCATCTCGTGCTGGCGGACGGCGACCGTCCCGCCGAGCTCGCGCAGGACGGCCGCGGCCGGATCGTCCGTGCGGGAGGTTGAGCCAGTAGAGGTCGCCGTACGTGCGGAGAGCGTGGATGAGCGGCTCCGGCTCGCCGGTGTACCGCTGCGGCTGCACCTTCGAGCGCACGCAGAAGAGCATCGAACCCGTGTCGGTGACGAGGCCGCGGACGTCGTCGTAGTTCGCGAGCGTCCCGTCGGCGCGCTGCCACGGCTCGTGCTGCGCGGGAAGCTCGATCTCGGCCGGGGAGACTTCGCGCGCGTCGTGCTCGCCCTCCGTGCCGTCGAGCGTCCAGACGTCGACGTCCTGCGTGACCGCGTAGCCGAGCTTCTCGTAGAGCGCGAACGCGCCGGTGTTCTCGACGATCACCTCGAGCCAGACGCGGTTGACGCCGAGTTCGCGCGACTGTTCGTGGAGCGCCTCCATCAACGCCTCGCCGACGCCAGTGCGTCGGGCGCTCGTGACGACGCCGACGCCGCCGACCCATGCCTCGTCGCCACGGACGGCGAGGTTCGCAAAGCCAACCGCGGTCGCCGTCGCGGAAGGCGACCCGCGAAGCGTCGAGATCGAAGTCGAGCTTGTCCTGCATCCACGCGAGGGCCGCCTCGTCGATGTGCATCGGTACGACGTATCCCTCGTAGCCGGCGTTGAACAGCTCGACGCGCTCGGTCGAAGCAAGCTCGCTCGCGGGGCGAAGCTCAAGACGCACGTCTCGCAGTATTCCTAGCTGCCGAGACCGGAGTTAGAAAGTGCAGCCACGAAGAGAACGAACAGGAGGAAGGCGCAGGAGACGACGAACCACCCGATCGCGCTCGCCGGAGTCGTCCTTCCGCGCGTGAGTCGGATTGCCTCGTACGCGGAACCCGAGAGGGATCACGACGAGGAGCAGGACCGGCGACGTGAAGTAACTCCAGAGGCCGACGACGACCGACAGGAGGATGGGGCTCAGAACCGCGAGCGACGTGAGCCACTCACTGGCCGACCTCGCTGCGGTATCGATCCGCGCGCTCACGTTACGACGAGCAGTTCGGATCCGGCGTTTCCGGGGCGAGCCCCAAGACGACGCCCATCGTGACGAGGGCGAGGATCACGGCGAATGTGACGACCACGAGGGGGAATTCCGCTCGGAACCCGAAGGTACCCAGGGCCAGGTAGACGAGCGCTGCGCCGACGAGGGCGCCCACGATCCACCAGCCACTGATCTCCTGCGTGCAGCCGAGGGCGGAGCCCAGCGCCCACAACGTCAGGAACACCGTCCCGAGCGCGCCGCCGCCGAGGGTGAGAGCGGCAGTGCCGAGCACGAGTCGCCTGCTGTACCACCGGGAACCGACCAGCGCGGTGATCGCGAAGCCGAGGACGAGGACGAGGACCGCGAGCGCGAACGAGTGCGAGGCGACGAGCGCGATGACCGCGACGACGACCGTCGCGAGGCTCGGGACGAGGACCGCGAGCGGTGTCAGCTTCCCCGGTTCCGCTGGCACCGCTGCGGTCTCCATCGCCGTTCCTACGCCTTCGCTTCGGCCTTGCTCTTCGCGACTCTTGCGGGCGTTCTTCTTGATGAACTCCTCGGTCAGCTCGTACGCCTCGTCGTCGACGATCTGCTGCGGCGGCGACTTCATGAAGTAGGAGCTCGGGCCGACGAGCGAGCCGGCGACGCCGTTGTTCAGCGCGAGCTTCGCCATCCGGACGGCGTCGATGACGATGCCGGCGGAGTTCGGGGAGTCCCAGACCTCGAGCTTGAGCTCCATGTTGAGCGGCACGTCGCCGAAGCCCGAGCCCTCCATCCGGATGTACGCCCACTTGCGGTCGGTGAGCCACGGCACGTAGTCGGACGGGCCGACGTGGACGTTGCCCGCGCCGAGGTCGTAGTCGAGCATCGAGGTGACGGCGTTCGTCTTCGAGATCTTCTTCGACTCGAGCCGATCCCTCTCGAGCATGTTGAGGAAGTCGGAGTTGCCGCCGACGTTGAGCTGCATCGTCTTGTCGAGATGGACGCCGCGCTCGCGGTAGAGCGAGGTGAGGACGCGATGCGTGATCGTCGCGCCGACCTGAGACTTGATGTCGTCGCCGATGATCGGCAGGCCCTTCTCCTCGAAGCGCTTGTTCCAGTAGTCCTCGCGTGCGATGAACACCGGCATGCAGTTGACGAGCGCGACGCCGGCCTCGAGGCACTGCTCGGCGTACCACTTCGCCGCCGCCTCCGAGCCGACGGGGAGGTAGCTGACGACGACGTCGGTGTTCGTCTCCCTGAGGATCCCGACGATGTCGTCGGTCGGGCCGGGCGCCTTCTCGACGATCTCGGAGAGGTACTTGCCGAGCCCGTCGTGCGTCATCCCGCGCGAGACCTTGATCCCGCTCTTCGGGACGTCGGCGAACTTGATCGTGTCGTTCGGATGCGCCCACATCGCGTCGGCGAGGTCTTCTCCGACCTTGCCCTTGACGACGTCGAACGCGGCTGTGAACTCGATGTCGCGGACGTGGTAGCCGCCGAGGTTGACGTGCATGAGGCCGGGGACGAACTGGTCGTCCGGCGCGTCCTTGTAGTACTCGCGGCCCTGCAGCAGCGAGTTCGCGCAGTTGCCGACGCCGACGATCGCGACGCGGACCTTGCCGTCGTCGAGCCGGGCCTTGCCGTTCGACGAGCCGTTCTCAGCGGACATTGGTTCCTCCAGAAAGAAGTTGCTTGCGGACATGCAGGACGCGCTGAACGACGGTGAGCCACGTGATCGCGCAGAGTGCGACGATCGCCCACGGCAGTCCTCCCCAGGGTGCAAAGACGAGCCCCGCGGTGATGATGACGACGCGTTCGGCCCGGGAGCCGAACCCGACCGTGGCACGCAGTCCGATGGCCTCGGCCTTCGCGCGTGTATAGGAGACGAGAAACGACCCGACCACCGCGGCAACCGCGACGACGACCGCCCAGCCCTTCCCCTCCTGGGAGAAGACGAGCGCGATCGCGGCGAGCATCGCGCCCTCGCCGACGCGATCGGTCGTCGAGTCGAGGAACGCCCCGAACGGCGTCGACTTTCCGCCGACCCGCGCGAGCGCCCCGTCGAGGATGTCGAGGAGCGAGCCGACGACGAAGATCCCGGCCGCGAGCCAGTAGACGAGCCATGCGTTCCGGTCCTCGAATGGAACGAGGACGGCGGCCGCGAGGCAGAGCGAGACGCCGGTGGTGGTGAGGACGTTAGGTGTGACACGGGTGCGTGCGAGGCCCGTGACAGAGCGGCTGGCGAGGGAGCGGAATCCGGCGGTGTAACTCTCCTGCACGCGCCGGAAGTGAGTGGCGTTCATCTCCAATATCGCAATCCTGCTATATCGCGACCATAGCAAGTTTGCGATAGGGGGTCAAGGGCGCTTCCTCCGGAACGGAGGATCCTGCGCCACCCGCCGGTCACGAGCAAGGCGAACACCGCGACCGTGATCCCGGCGAGCACGTCGAGGACGTAGTGGTTCGCGGTCGCGATGACGCAGAACCACACCCAGAGCGGCCACATCGCCCAGAGCACTTTTGCCCACAGGCGGCGGCAGCTCAAGGCGAGGCAGTAACCGACGATGAGCGCGTCGGCTGCGTGGAGACTCGGCATCGCGGCGTACTGGTTCCCGAACGTGTGGACGAGCTCGCTCGTGTGGTTGACACCGCCGACGAAACCCCAGTGCGGGAGCATCCACGGCGGCGCGGTCGGCATGAGGAAGTAGCCGACGAGACCGATGAGGTTCGCGAGAAGGATCGCGTTGCGGAAGCGGGCGAACCGCTCGTGCCGGCGGAGGTAGACCCAGAGCAGTGTCAGGCCGATCACCGTGAACTCCGAGTTCCAGTACGTCCACGCCGCTGCCGTGAGAAGGAAGTGGGACGAGTCGACGATCCGCTGTGCGGTCAGCTCGAAGAGATGGTGGATGTGCCTCTGCTCGAACTTGATGACCTTGACGCCGTTCGTCAGCGCCACCGCGGGCTTCTGGTCGACCTCGCTCCGCACCGCGAGGTACGAGATGTAGAAGCCGAACCAGAGTCCGACCTGGAGTCCGAAGTGACCCCAGCCCCGCGGCAAGATCCGGCGGCCGAGCGAAGCAACCCGCTCCATAACGGAATCCTAATGTGTCGCTCGGAGGTCCCTAACCTCCGATGTACGACATCTCGACTTTCGCCTTCGCCGCGGTGTCTGCGGTGCGAAGCTCGGAGTAGCGGTCGGTGCGCCGCGACCAGATGCCGCGGAGCGTCTCGGCGAGCTGCTCATCGGTCGCGCCGCTCCTGAGCGGGGCGCGGAGGTCGTGGCCGCGGGCTGCGAAAAGGCACGTGTAGAGGCGGCCCTCGGCCGAGAGGCGCGCGCGCGAGCACGCGCCGCAGAACGGCTTCGTGACGGAAGCGATCACGCCGATCTCGCCGGCGCCGTCGGCGTAGCGGTACCGGCGGGCGGTCGCGTCGACGCTCTCGGCGGCGACGGGCTCGAGCGGCCAGCGCTCGCCGATCCGCTCGACGATCTCGTCCGCCGTGACGACGTCCTCGAGCCGCCAGCCGTTCGTCGTTCCGACGTCCATGAACTCGATGAAGCGAAGAACGTGGCCGGTGCCGCGGAAATGCTCGGCGAGCTCGACGACGCCCGCATCGTTGAGGCCGCGCTTGACGACGGCGTTCACCTTGACCGGCAGCCCGGCCGCGGCCGCTGCGTCGATTCCGTCGAGGACCCGACCGACCGGGAAGTCGATGTCGTTCATCGCGCGAAACGCGTCGTCGTCGAGCGAGTCGAGGCTCACCGTGACGCGGCTGAGCCCGGCGGCCGCGAGCGCCTCGGCCTTCTCCGCGAGCGCGGCGCCGTTCGTTGTCAGCGCGAGCTCGAGTTTCGGCTCGATGGCCGCGAGGAGCTCGACGAGGTGCTCGACGTTGCGGCGCACGAGCGGCTCTCCACCGGTGATGCGCACGGTGCGGACACCGAGCGAAGCGAACACGCCCGCGACGCGCGCGATCTCCTCGAGCGAGAGCAGCTCGCGGCGGTCGAGGAACGCGTACTCGCGGCCGAACACCTCTTTCGGCATGCAGTAGACGCAGCGGAAATTGCAGCGGTCGGTGACCGACACGCGCAGAGTCTCGAGCGGTCGCCCGAGCCGATCCAAAAGCGGTTCCATCAGACAAAGCGTATCCCCGAGTACCGGACCTGGAACCGAGGCGTCGCCGCGCCCGACATGCGCGGGCGCGGCACACATGCGCCTGCGCGTCCACGCGCGCAGAAGAAGGGGGCCCGTGGGGGAAACATGGTTTCCCCCACGAAGCGAGCGAAGCGAAGCGCTATTCGGCCCAAACGCGCGCGAGCTCGACGAGTGTCGCCGCGGCGAGTCCCATGTCCTCGACGCAGATCCATTCGCGCTCGCTGTGCGCGTCGTGCCCGCCGGTGAAGATGTTCGGCGTCGGGAGGCCCATCTCGGTGAGCGCAGAGCCGTCGGTGCCGCCGCGGATCGCCGTGTGGCGCGGCTCGAGTCCGACGCGGCGGACAGCCTTCTCGAGGTTCGCGACGATCTCGGGGTGCTTCGCGAGCGCGGCCGCGGGGTTCCGATACTGGATCCGGTCCTCGATCGTCACCGAGCAGCGTGGCTCGGCCGAACAGACCTCCTCCGCGAGCGCATGGAGGAAGGCGACGTGCTCGTCGAGCGTTGCGTCGTCGAAGTCGCGGACGATGAAGCGGAGCTCGACCTCCGACGAGTCGCCCGAGATCGTGACGGGGTGGACGTAGCCCTCGCGGTCGGTTGTCGTCTCCGGTGAGAGCGTGTCGTGGGGGAGACGCGCGACGATCTCGGCGGCGAGCTTGACGGCGTTGACGAGCTCGTCCTTGGCCCAACCCGGGTGGATGGCGCGGCCGCGGACCTTCATCCGCACCTGCGCGCCGGAGAACGTCTCCCACTGCACCTCGCCGGTCGTCGAGCCGTCGACGGTGTACGCCGCCACCGCGCCGAGCTCGTCGATGGGGAGGTGGATGACGCCGCGGCCGATCTCCTCGTCGGGGTTGAAGACGACCTTCACCGGGCCGTGCGGGAGGTCGGGATTCGCGATGAGATAGCCGATAGCGGCGAGAATCTCGGCGACGCCGGCCTTGTCGTCGGCGCCGAGCAGGCTCGTGCCGTCGGTGACGATGAGCTCGTGGCCGGCGTGGTGCGCGAGCTCGGGCGACTCCGACGGGCGGATCACCTGGCCGGACGTTCCGAGCTCGATCTCGCCGCCGTCGTAGGTGATGCGCTGCGGGTTCGCCTTGCCGTTCGCCTCGCGTGCGGTGTCGACGTGGGCGAAGAGTGCGATGGTCGCGACGTCGCGGTCGACCGTCGACGGGAGCGTCGCGGTGACGTAGCCGTTGCCGTCGATCGCCGCGTCGGTGAGGCCGAGCCCCTCGAGCTCGTCGCGCAGGAGGTTGAGCAGGACGAGCTGACCCGCGGTGCTCGGGTACGTCTCCGAGTCCTCGTCGGACTGCGTGTCGATCTGCGCGTACCGAATGAGCCGCGCAGCCGCATCTTCCGCGAGCTCCGCCGCAAGCGTTGTTCCCCCCTCGACCGCCATCGGCGCGAGCCTACCTGGGCGCTGGACGGGTGGCGGCCCGTAGCGTTGTGGCGATGGCTCTCCGGCTCGTCCAGCTGTACGGCGGCCTGCTCCTGTACGGGATCAGCTCGTCGCTGCTCGTCCTCGCGGGTCTCGGCCTCGACCCGTGGGACGTGTTCCACCAAGGCTTGTCGCGGACGTTCGGGCTCGCGATCGGGACGTGGACGATCCTCGTCGGCGCCGCCGTCCTTCTCCTCTGGATCCCACTGCGCCAGCGGCCGGGGATCGGGACGATCAGCAACGTCGTCCTCGTCGGCGCCGTCATGAACGTCGTGCTCGGCCACGTCCACGCACCGCATGCGCTCACCTGGCGGATCGCGTTCCTCGTCGCCGGCGTCTTGAGCTGCGGTGTCGCGACAGGGGCCTACATCGGCGCCGGCCTCGGGCCGGGGCCGCGCGACGGCGTCATGACGGGGCTCGCGGCGCGCGGTCACTCGATCCGCGTCGTCAGGACGGGAATCGAGCTGATCGTGCTCGGCGTGGGGTGGGCTCTCGGTGGGACGGTCGGCGTCGGGACGGTCGTCTATGCACTCTCGATCGGGCCGCTCGCGCACATCTTCATCCCGCTCTTCTCGCACGGACGCCGGGCGCCGGAAGGCTCGCTGGAGGGCATATAGCCGCCGTCGGCCTCGCACTTCTCTCGGCGGTGCTCTTCGGGGGAATGAGCGTCGCGCTGCGTATCGCATTGCAGCGGGATCCCGACGTTGCCCTCGCGACTGTCGCGACAGTCGTACCGGCGCTTGCGGTTGCGGTGATCGCCGTGGCGGCCGAGGCGCCCGCGCGCGGGATCCACTCCGGCGCCGCGTGGCCGTTCCTCCTCGCCGGACTGCTCTCACCGGGCGCGGCGCAGATCTTCGTCACGTACGCGATTCGCGATGCCGGGGCATCGCGCGCCTCGATGGTCTTCGGCATGGCGCCGCTCGTCTCCGTGACGCTCGCGATCGTCGTTCTCGGCGAGCCGGTGCACGTGCCGCTCATCATGGGTGCCGTGCTCGTCGTCGCGGGCGGCGTCGAGCTCGCGCGCGAGCGCGGGCGGCCCGCGCACCTCCGCCGCATCGGGCTCCTCTATGCGATCACCGCTGCGACGCTCTTCGCGATCCGCGACAACGTCGTCCGGCACCTTGCGGTGGGACGAACGCCTCCGCCTCCCGCGGTCGCTGCGGCGGCGGCGCTCGCGGGGGGCGGGCTGCTCATCGCCCTCTGGGCGCGCCGCGGGATCTCGCGCCGGTGGCTCCCGTTCGTCCCGGCAGGGGTCCTCTTCGGAGGCTCGTACGTGTCTCTCTTCGAGGCGTATTACCGGGGCCGCGTCACCGTCGTCGCGCCGCTCGTCGCGGTCGAGTCGCTCGCAGGAGTCGTGCTCGCGCTGTGGGTCCTACGCGGCTCAGAGCAGATCGGGCGCCGACTGATCATCGGGGCCGCGCTGATCGTCGCAGGCGGTGCGCTGATCGGGGTGTTCCGCTAGACGGGGAGCGAGGCGTGCACGTGCTCCTCTATCGCGACCCCCGCCTCGAGGGAACGGCGGACGGGGCATGTCGCGGCGGCACGTTCCAGCCGCGCGATCTGCTCGGCGTCGTAGTCGCCGCTGAGGCGGACGTCGACGCGGAAGCGGCGCGGGGTGGTGTGCGCGTCGTACTCGACCTCGACAAGGACGTCGCCGAGGTCCCAGCGCTTCGTTCGCGCGTACGTCGCGAGCGTCGTCGAGACGCAGGCCGCGAGCGATGCCGCGAGGAGCTCATGCGGTGTCGGCGCCGTGTCCTCGCCGCCCGCGGTCTCGGGCTCATCGGTCTCGAGGACGAATGAGTCGCGCACGAGGACCTCGTTGCGCAGCGTTCCGTGGATGAGTTTTGCAGTGGCTCTCATGGAACTCGTTCTAGCTCCCGTGCGGTGTCGCGGCATCCGTATCCGTCCGCGGACCGATATCTGCTACAAACAGACTCAAGTTTTCTACACGTATGGATCTGAACCCAGGAGGTACAACGGAACATGGCAAAGACAATCGGCATCGACCTCGGCACGACGAACTCGTGCATGGCCGTGATGGAAGGCGGCGAGCCGACCGTCATTCCGAACGCGGAGGGCGGGCGCACAACCCCGTCCGTCGTCGCGTTCGCGAAGGACGGAGAGCGGCTCGTCGGCGCTCCGGCCCGGCGGCAGCAGGTCACGAACCCGCAGAACACGATCTTCTCGATCAAGCGCTTCATGGGGCGCAAGTTCGACGAGGTCAACGAAGAGATGACGATCGTCCCGTACGAGGTCGAGAAGGGCCCGAACGGCGACGTCCGCGTCGACGCCGAGGGCAAGCAGTACGCGCCCCCGGAGATCAGCGCGATGATCCTCCAGAAGCTCAAGGCCGACGCTGAGGCGTACCTCGGCGAGTCGGTCGCCGACGCGGTGATCACCGTTCCCGCGTACTTCAACAACGCCCAGCGCGAGGCGACGAAGGACGCCGGCAAGATCGCCGGTCTCAACGTCCTCCGCATCATCAACGAGCCGACTGCGGCCGCTCTCGCGTACGGCCTCGACAAGGAAGGCGCCGAGCAGACGATCCTCGTCTTCGACCTCGGCGGCGGCACGTTCGACGTGTCGGTGCTCGAGCTCGGCGACGGCGTCTTCGAGGTCAAGTCGACCGCCGGCGACAACCATCTCGGCGGCGACAACTTCGACAAGGCGATCGTCGACTGGATGGCCGGCGAGTTCAAGAAGGATCAGGGCATCGACCTCGCGGCCGACAAGATGGCGCTCCAGCGTCTGTACGAGGCGGCGGAGAAGGCGAAGATCGAGCTGTCGTCGACGATGACGACGCAGATCAACCTGCCGTTCGTCACCGCGACGCCGGAAGGCCCGAAGCACCTCGACCTCGCGCTCACGCGCGCGAAGCTCGAGGAGATCACTGCCGACCTGCTCGCGCGGACCGTCGGCCCGACGAAGCAGGCGCTCACCGACGCCGGCCTCGACGCGGCGAAGATCGACCACGTCGTCCTCGTCGGCGGCATGACCCGCATGCCGGCGGTGCAGGAGAAGGTCAAGGAGATCGTCGGCAAGGACCCGCACAAGGGCGTCAACCCCGACGAGGTCGTCGCCGTCGGCGCCGCGCTGCAGGCCGGCGTGCTCAAGGGCGAGGTCAAGGACATCCTCCTGCTCGACGTCACGCCTCTCAGCCTCGGCATCGAGACGAAGGGCGGCGTCATGACGAAGCTCATCGAGCGCAACACGACGATCCCGACGAAGAAGGCGGAGACGTTCACGACGGCCGAGGACAACCAGCCGTCGGTCGAGGTGCACGTCCTCCAGGGCGAGTCGGAGATGGCGGGCTTCAACAAGACGCTCGGCAAGTTCCAGCTCGTCGGCATCCCGCCGGCGCCGCGCGGGATGCCGCAGATCGAGGTCGCGTTCGACATCGACGCGAACGGGATCATCGACGTCACCGCGAAGGATCTCGGCACCGGCACGACCCAGCAGATCAAGATCGAAGGCGGCTCGGGCCTCAAGGACGACGAGGTGCAGCAGATGATCCGCGACGCGGAAGCGCACGCCGGCGAGGCGAGCCGGATGCGCGAGGTCGGCGGACACGAAGAACATGGCCGAGACGCTCGCGTATCAGACCGAGCGCTCTCTCAAGGAGCACCGCGACAAGATCGACGAGGCCGACGCGTCGACGATCGAGGGGCGGATCATGGAGCTCCGCACGGCGCTCGCGGGCGACGATCTCGGGGACATCCGGGCGAAGACCGAGGCGCTGACCGAGGCGTCGCACAAGCTCGCGGAGGCGATGTATGCCGACGCGCAGCAGCAGGCGCAGGCGTCGCCGGCGGGCGGCGACGGCGACTCCGTGTCCGATGACGAAGTCGTCGAGGACGCCGAGTACGAGGATGTCACCAGTGAGTGACGAGCCCGTCGAGAACGAGGTCGTGGAAGAGTTGGAGCAGGCGGTCGAGGATGACCGTCTGCTCCGGCTCGCCGCCGATTTCGAGAACTACAAGAAGCGCGTCGCGCGCGAGCGCGAGGAGTATGTCGCGCTCGCGAACGCACGTCTGCTGACCGAACTGCTCCCCGTCATCGACGACCTCGAGCGTGCGCTCGCTGCGGCCGAAGACCACGAGGAGGCGCAGCTCGAGGAGGGCGTCCGCCTCGTCCACCGCTCACTCGCCTCGCTCCTCGAGCGGCACGGCATCGAGCTCATCGACACGGACGGCAAGTTCGATCCGCACGTCCACGAGGCGCTGCTCGCGCAGCCGTCCGAGGAGGCCGAGAGCGGCTCCGTCCTCGACGTGGTGCAGAAGGGCTACAAGCTCGGCGACCGCGTCGTCCGGCCTGCGCGCGTGATCGTGGCGGAGTGAGCGTAGGCTTGACGGAGCTCACCAGAGAGCGGAGCCGCCGGCGTTGCCGGCGGCGGGAGCGGATATGAGCTCGTCGCTCTACGACACGCTCGGAGTCAAGAAGGGCGCTTCGCAGGACGAGATCAAGAAGGCGTACCGCAAGCTCGCGCGCGAGCACCATCCCGACGCGAACGCCGGCGACAAGGCCGCGGAGGAGCGCTTCAAGGAAGTCCAGACGGCCTACGACGTCCTCTCCGACGAGAAGAAGCGGAAGGACTACGACCGCTTCGGCTCCGCAAATGGCCGAGGCGCCGGCCCGGGCGGTGGTCCGAACGTCAATTACGGCAACGTCGACTTCGGCAATGTCGATCTCGGCGACATCCTCGGCGGGATCTTCGGGAACACCGGCGGTCGCGGGCGCGGCCGTCCTCAGCCGGTGCGCGGCCACGATCTCGAGACCGAGGTGCGTCTCTCCTTCGAGGACTCGCTGCGCGGCGCAGAGGCGAAGATCCCCGTCGAGGTGACGGTCGCGTGCTCCGACTGTGGCGGCACCGGCGCGCAGCGCGGCACCGCACCCGTCATCTGTCCGCAGTGCAACGGACGCGGCGTCACGTCCGAGAGCCAGGGCCTGTTCGCGCTCTCGCAGCCGTGCCCGCGCTGTCGCGGCAACGGCACCGTGATCGAGAAGCCGTGCTCGAAATGCAAGGGCTCGGGCCGCGAGCGCCGGCTCCGCAACTACACGGTGAAGATCAAGCCGGGCGTCAAGGACGGCACGAAGATCCGCCTCAAGGGGAAGGGCGAGGCCGGTGCGAACGGCGGCCCGAACGGCGACCTCGTCGTCATCACGCGAGTGGCGCCCTCGGAGACGTACGAGCGGCGCGGCGACGATCTCGTCGTCCAGGTGCAGGTCCCGTTCACGATCGCCGCGCTCGGAGGCAAGGTGGATGTGCCGACACCCGAAGGCGCCGTCTCGCTCAAGATTCCCGCCGGCTCGGAGGACGGGAAGCTGCTGCGAATCAAGGGCCGCGGCGCGCCGAAGCTCCAAGGCAGCGGCAAGGGCGACGTCCTCGCGCGCGTGCGGATTCAGGTGCCGAAGCGGATCAACAAGAAGGAGCGCGAGCTCCTCGAGGAGCTGCGCAAGGCGGGCGGCTGATGGACGGCCGGCCGATCTACATGATTTCGGTCGCGGCCGAGCTCGTCGGCATGCATCCGCAGACGTTGCGGATGTACGAGACGAAGGGTCTCGTCCGGCCGGGGCGCACGCCCGGCGGCACGCGTCTCTACTCCGAAGCGGACATCGCGCGGTTGCGCATCGTCCAGCGGCTCACGAATGAGCTTGGACTCAACCTCGCCGGCGTCGAGCTCGTCCTGCGGATGGAGGATGAACTGCGGCAGGCAAACGCGCAGATCGAGCGCCTCGAGCGGCAAGTCCGCGCCGAGGTCGAGAGCGTCCACCGGCACTACCGCCGCGACCTCGTCGTCTACCGCGAGGAACGGCTTCCCGATCGCCGATAACTCGGGCGGTCGATAGTCCGCTCGACCCCGGCGCCCCAGAATCGTGAGATGCGGTTCTGGCGCGACGTATCAACACAGCACCAACTCGACGCAGTAATCGAGCTACTTTCAGGCCTCGGTAGGATCTTGAGGCGATCGACGCCAAACTCGATCAAGTCGTTGACCTCCTCGAGGAGGATTCGTGAGCAAGAGGAAGCGCGAAGATTGGGAAGAGATGCGCGAGCGGAGCCGTCGCCTCAGGGAAGAGTTCCAGCAGACGATCGAGCGAATCGAGGCCGAACGACTCGCGAGACAGGCCCGTCCCCGTTGGTTCAAGCGCGGCTGATTGCTCGTCGTCGCAGCCACTGAGCGCGAACTCGCGCACCTCGACGGCGCCGACACGCTGTGCTGTGGCATCGGGCCGGTCGAGGCGGCCGCACGAGTCGCTGCGGCGCTCGCCACGCAGCGCCCCGACGCGGTTCTCCACGTCGGCATCGCGGGCTCGCGCACGATCGAGCCGCTGACCGTCGTGCTCGGCTCGATCGCCGTCTACGAGGACTTCCGCGCCGCGATTCCCGTCGTCGATCACGTCGAGCCGGACGAGGCGCTGCTCGCCCGTGCGCGCGCCTGGCTTCCGGAGGCACCCGTCCTGCCGATCGGGACGTCGGCCGCAGTCGGCGGGACGACGCGGTGTGAGGTCGAGGCGATGGAGGGTTTTGGAGTGCTGCGCGCGTGCGCGCTCGCGGGCGTCCCGGCGGTGGAGCTGCGCGTCATCGCGAACTCGCCCGACGAGCCCGATCGCACGAAATGGCTGTTCAAGGACGCGCTCGGCGTCCTCGCGGCGACGCTAGACCGACTCGACGTCTTCTAGGAACTCGGCGTTGCCGTGCTCGGTCGGCGCGCCGTAGACGAAGACGAGGATCTCCTCGCCGGTCTCGTTCCGCATCTGGAGCGGCGTGCCCTGGTGGACGACAACGACTCCGCCCGGCTCGACGTCGACGCGCTCATACGGCTCGCCGAGGAGCATCGTCAGCGTGCCCTTGAGCGGGATGAACACCTCTTCTTGATCCGGATCGAGGTGCCGCCGGCCGCGCGTGTTCGCCGGGTAGCGCCACATCCGCGCGCGCGACTCGGTCATGTGCGCGGGGTCGGTGACGGACGCTGCGCTCCGCGGCGCCTGGCCCTCGTGGCCGGGCCGCTCCTCCCAGTCGAGGTCGGCGTAGTGGACGACGTCGTAGCTCATGACTCGCGACGATACCCTCCGCGACGTGGCCGAGTCGCGTCCAGTCGCCCTGCCGCCGGGCGAGCGCACCGTCGGCCAGCTCGTCGCCGAGTCGGTGCGTTTCTACGGCGACCATTTCTGGCCGTCACTCGCACTCGGGGTGCCACCCGCGATCGTCGCGGCGCTCTTCACGCAGGTGTCGCGGCATCTGCAGCTCATCCTCGCGCCAACGCTCGCGGGCGCGCTCGTGACCGCGTCGTACGTAGCCGCGTGCGTGCTCGTCCTCGACCGGAAACCCTCGCGTGCGCGCCTTGTTGCGTCGTGGCTCGTCGGCTGGCTCGTCTTCGCGCCGGTGCCGTTTCTCGTTTTCGCCTACATCCTGCCGGGACTGATCTGGCTGACGGCGCTCGGCCTTGTCGTGCCCGTGCTCGTCGTGGAGAACGGCCCGGTCGGCGCGGCGTTCGCGCGGGCGTGGAGGCTCGCGCGCGCGGACTTCGTTCACGCGATCGGCTCGCTGTTCATCCTCGCCGTGTTGGTGGTGCTGTCGCAGTCGGTGCTTGTCTTCGTCCTGCGCGGGTTCGGCAACGCCGGGATCTCGGCCGCGCTCTTCCTCGCGAGCGTCGTCCTCTCGCCGCTCCTCTTCGTCGGGACGGCGCTGCTCTACGTCGACCAGGCCGCGCGCGTCAAGCCGGTGGTCTAGGGAAACGGAATCGGGGACAGGTTGCTCAAGAACGAGCAGGCGGCAACCTGTCCCCGATACAGTCGTCTAATGCCGATCTACATCCTTCTTTCGCGCGTCTCCCAAAAGGGCGTGCAGACGTTGCAGAGCAATCCGGGCCGGCTGCAGGAGGTGAACCGGGACGTCGAGGAGCTCGGCGCGAAGGTGCTCCACCAGTGGGCGACGCTCGGCGAGTGGGACTTCGTCAACGTCGTCGAGGCGCCCGACACGGCGACGATCGCGAAGGTCTCGGTCGCGCTCGGAGCGCGCGGCTCGACCCGCGTCCACACGCTGCCCGCGCTTTCGATCGACGAGTTCGTCTCGACGCTCGGCTAGCGCACGGCAACGCGCCGGACCGTCACGCCCCACGCGTCGCCCGAGGCGAAGAGCTCATCCGGGTCGACCTCGCCGAGCAACGCCGAGGAAGTGCGGCTCGGGGTCGTCCGCCGTGCAGCCGTAGACGGCGGCCTCGAACTCGGCCGGCGGCTCGTCCTTGAGCCCGCGCTTGAGCTCGTCGAGGCGCCGTTCCGCCTCCTCCGCAGCAGGCCCTTCCAGTACCGCGCGCCATGTCCCGACGGTACATGTCCGGAACCCGGTCCCGGACATGGCCGCGCGGGACATGTCTTCGAGGTGTGGAGCGGGATTCGCGGTTCTGGCCATGTCCGTTTTGAACACGTCCGGAACCCGGTTCCGGACGTGGCTCTTTAGGACAGTGCCGCGACCGCGATCTCGCCGGCGAGGCGCGCGTTCTGCGCGATCAGGGCGCGGTTCGCCTCCTGCGTGCGGCCGCCGCTCTCGCGGTGGAGGTACGAGAGGACGAACGGCGTGACCGCCTGACCGGAGACTCCTTCCGACGCAGCCGCGGCAAGGGCTTCCTCGATCAGCGGCTCGATGTCCTCTATCGGCTCGTCGGGAGGACGGCCGACGAGGAGCCCGGCGCCGCCGAGCTCCCAGTGCGCCGCCGCGACGCGCGCCGCCTCCTCCGCCGACTCGACGCGCGCCGAGACCGGCGGGCCTCCCTTCGCCCCGTAAAACAGAGGCAGCGTGTCGACGCGGAAGCCGAGCACGGGCACGCCGAGCGTCTCGAGCAGCTCCGCCGTCGCGGGCACGTCGAGGAGCGACTTCACGCCGGCCGAGACGACGAGCGCGGGCGTGCGGGCGAGCTCACCGAGGTCGGCGGAGACGTCGGGCGGGCTCGGAAAACCGCGATGCACGCCGCCGATCCCACCGGTCGCCATGAAGCGGATCCCCGCGACGCGCGCGACGGCGAGCGTCCCGCCGACCGTCGTCGCGGCGACCGCACCCTGAGCTGCCGCGGCCCCGAGGTCGCGCGGGCCGGCCTTTCGGGCAGAGACGTCGAAACGCGCGAGCTCCTCCTCCGTCAGCCCGACGCGAACCTCGCCGTCGAGCACGCCGACCGTCGCGGGAACCGCGCCCGCTGCGCGCACCTGCGCTTCGGACTCGAGCCCGACCGCCACGCCTTCGCCGGGCGGGAACCCATGCGCGACGAGCGTCGTCTCGAGGGCGACGACGGCGCCGCCCGCCGCGAGCGCGTCGCGCACCTCGGCGGAGATGCGGATCACGCCGGCATCTCCATCCGCATGAACTCGTGCTCGCCGAATTTCTCGAAGCTCCGCATGTGCCGTTCGCCGATCTCGCGGAAGCCGAGCCGCTCGTACAACGTGATCGCACGCTCGTTCCACGACGCGACGTAGAGACGGAACGTGTGAGGCGACCACTCCTGTCGCGCGTACTCGAGCTCGTCTCGCATGTGGCGCTCGCCGAGGCCGCGACCGCAGAGATCGGGACGGAGCCCGATCCCGATCTCGATCACGCCGGGCTCCGGCTTGTCGAAATACCAGAACGCCTCAACACGTCCGTCCTCGCCGCAGACGACGCGGAACCGCTCGGGGTGAACTGGCGGATCGTCGGCCGGATCGTAGAAGTCGTACGGCTCCGGGTAGTGCCACTCGAGTGTCTCAGCAAGGCTCACGCCGGTCGCTCCATCTCAACGAAGCGGCTCTCTTCGGCCGGCGGCACTTCGCGGAAGCCGGCGCGGCGGTATGCGCGCAGCGCACGCTCGTTCCAGCGCGCGACCCAGAGGCGGAAGTGCCGCGGCCGCCACTCGCGCCGCGCGTAGTCGAGGCCGGCCTCGATGAACGGCTGCGCGAGTCCGCCCCCTGTCAGATCCGGGCGCATCCCGAGCCCGATGCGCACCTCGCCGCCTTCCGGGACAAAGTTGAAGAAACCGACGAGCTCGCCGCCGTCGACGACCGCCCGCAGGTGCGTGCGCCGGGCCGGGTTCGCGAAAAGCTCGACGCGGCGCGGATCGGCCGACGTGTCGTACCACTCGTACGGGAATTCGTACCGCCACTCCGCGATCGCCGCGGCCTGGTCGTCGTTCAGCGCCTCGACGTTCACGGCAGCGACCCTACTTTCGCGACGCAGCGCGCGGCGGCCTCGATCCCGCGTCGCGCTGCTTCCTCGAGCGAGCCGCCGAGGAGGAACCCGGCGGCGAGGGCGTCGCCCGCGCCGGTCGGGTCGACCGCGTCCACCTCGAGCGCCGCGAAGTCGAGCTTCGCTTCGCCGTCGAACACGCTGCAACCGCGCGCGCCGCGCTTCAGCACGCCGGTGGGCGCGGTGAGAAATGCGCCGCCCAAGAGCTCCCACTCGGCCTCGGTCGCAAAGAGGACGTCGGGAGCCAGCTCGTCGAGGAGCTCGCGAAACAGGACGGGACCGAAGCTCCGAATCTCGGTCCACGCCGCCACGTCGACGGAGATGCGCGCGCCCGCCTCCCGCGCGAGCCGGGCGGCGAGGAGAGCGGTCGCGCAGATCGGCTCGCGTACGAGCGCGTAGCCGGAGACGTGGAGGACGTCGCACGCGAGCCACGCCGCGTCGAGCTCCTCCGGCGCGAAGGTCGTCGCCGAGCCGCGGTCCGATGCGAGTGCGCGATCGCCGGTCTCGACGACGGAGACGACGACGCCCGTCGAGCCGCTAGCCACCGGCCCGAGAAGCTCGACGCCGTGCGCCTCGAGCTCGCGCGCGACGAGCTCTCCCGCCGGGTCGTCTCCCCGCTTCGCAATGCAACGCGCCTCCGCCCCGAGCTCCGCCGCCCACGCCGCGACGTTCGCCGCCTGCCCGCCGGCGCCGGCGCGCGTCGCCGCGCGCACGTCGCCGCCGGGAGCGAGCGGCTCCTTGAGCCGCACGACCACGTCGAGCAAAACGTCTCCCAATGTTGCGATGCGCACGGCACAATCGTCCCATGGAGGCGGACAGGAAGGGCGGGAGAGCGTTTGACTTCCTCCTCGGCGGCCTCGTCGGCGCCTCCGCTGCGGTGGCGACTGCGCGGCGCCGCCGGCGGCTGCGGCGCCTGCGGGAGGAGCGGCTCGAGCGGCCCGCCGGGCTCGGCGCCTTCGAGAGCGCGCCGTGCTTCGAGGAGCTCCTCGAGCAGCAGTCGGCAGCGAATGACCCATAGGGGTGGCAGCTCTCTGCGCAGATCAGCGACAATAGGAGAACTCTTGCTCCGCCGTTCTCGTCTCTTCGTCCTTCTCGCGGTCGCCTCGGCGGCCGTTGTCGCGCTCACGGTCCCGGGCGTGGCGTCTGCACGGATGAATCCGCCCGGTGCGCGGTTTCGGGTGGTCATCGTCGACCACATGAGCGACGGCGCGTTCGCGGCGCTCGCAAAGCGCGGCGCCGTCGGTCTGATGCGCCCCGGCGTCGGACCGACGACGAGCCACCGCAGCGCGTTTGCCGAGCTCGTGCGCGGCGCGGCGCGGAACTCGCACATCGCCGGCACGCCGCCCCTCAAACCGCTGATCGGCACCGACGAGGAGAGCGGCTCGTACGTCTCCACGTCGTGTCGACATGTGCATCGTCCTCCAGCTCCCGCCGCGCACCGGCACGCTACAGAACGACCAGCTCTACCGCGTTGCGATCGTCGGCCAGAACTATCACGGCCTCCTCGTCTCTCCGACGACGCACATCCCCGGCCTCCTCTCGATCGTCGACATCGCGCCGACCGCGCTCGCCGCCCTCGACCGGGCTCTCGTGGGTCGCGTCGAGCGATGCGGTCGGGCGCCTCGCCTCGCTCGGGCAGGAGATCCAGTCCAACAACCACCTCAAGACCACGGCGTTGTTGATCGTCGCCGGGCTCCTGCTGCTCTTGGCGCTCCTCGGCATGCGCGCGGCGGTGACGGCGGTGCCGGCCGCGCTGCTCGTCAACCTCGGCCTCGGCGTCGCGCAGGTCTCGAACGAAGTGCTTCTCGTCGCCGGGATCTTGGCCGGAACGGCGCTCCTCGCGTTCGCGCTGGCACGTGTGTGCCGCAGCGACGACGCGCTGCTCGTGCTCTACGGCGGCGTCGTCTTCCTCTATGCGGCGGCGATGGTGACGCACCCGGCGTGGCAGGCGATCAACCCGTTCGGCCCGACGCAGAACTCGCGGTTCTGGGGAATCGGCAACCAGCTGGAGACGCTCCTCCTCGTGCCGCTCCTCGCCGGAGCCGTACTTGCGCGGCGGCGGTTCGGCGCCGCGGGCTTCCTCCTCTTCGGTTTCTTCGGTCTCGTCGTGGTGACGGACAGCCGCCTCGGCGCCGACGGTGGCGGCGCGATCGTGCTGGGCGTGGCGTTCGCCGTCCTCGGCTGGAGGCTCTTCCGCCTGCGGCTGAGCGGCCTCATCGCGCTCCTCGCCGGTTCGGCGTTCGCCGTTCTCTGGCTCGTCCAGCGCGGCCTCGCGCAGCCGGGCCCGGACCACCTGCGCAGTGCGTTCTCCGGCAACGGGACGGGATTGCTCAGCTCGCTCGCGAGCCGCTGGCCGCTGTCCTATCTGCCGGCGCTGCACGCCTGGACGCTCGTCGTCCCGCTCCTGCTCGTCCTCACGGCGGTCTTCGTCGTCGCGTGGAGAAGGGCGAACGCCCCGGCGACGCGCGATCTTCTCCTCGCGGTCGGCGTCGCGCTCGTCACCTCGCTGCTCATCAACGACTCCGCCGCGTACGAGCTCGCCGGCGGGATCGCCGTCATCGGCGCGGCGGCCCGCTTCGTGCCGACGAGCGCGCCGGCGCCGATCCGCCTCCGGGTGCCGGTTTTCCGCCGGCCGCGCCTCGCGGTGGAGCCGGTCGCCTCGGAATCGCCACCCAGCTAGTGCCGATCTACGAGTACCGCTGCCCGAAGGGCCACCACTTCGAGCGCTTCCAGTCGATGAGTGCGGCGGCCCCGGAGACGTGCGACGTCTGCGGCGCGTCGCCGGTCGAGCAGGTGCTGTACCCGATCGCGATCCACTACAAGGGGTCCGGCTTCTACACGACCGACTACGGCAAGGGGAAGGCCGCGAAGAAGGACGGCGGCGGCGGCGAGGGCGGCTCGTCCTCCGGCGGCGAGAGCAAGAGCGACTCGAAGCCGGCCGAGAAGAAGAAGCCCGCCTCGAGCAGCGATTAGTTCCCTCCTTTCTCCGTAGAGTCGTCTTCAGCGACGCAAGGGGAGCGTGATGGGCACCTGGGGTAACGGGCCGTTCGACGACGACGGGGCGTCCGATTGGGCGTGGGAGCTCGAGGAAGCCACCGACTGGGGATTCGTTGAGGTCGCGCTTCGGGGTGCCGCCGACATCGACCCGAACCGCTACTTGAGGGCACCCGCCGGTCAAATCGCCTGGGCCGCCGCCGCGGTGGTTGCGGCGGTTGATGACCCGACGATCAGCCTTCCCGACGAAATCTCAGACTGGCTAGGTCGATTCGGCGAGGCGCGTCCACGCGAAGTTCGCACACTTGCTCTCGGGGCGCTGCGGCGAGTGCTGGGAGACGAGTCCGAACTCGCTGAGCTATGGCGTGAGGCAGGCGAAGAGGACGTCTGGCGGGCCTGGGTCGAGGAGGTCGAAGCGGTGCTCGTCAGCCCTCCTACAACGATCGGCGACAACGCTGTGGGGGAGCGGGTCGCTGAGCCGCCAGAGCCGCGCTCGCGGGAGCAGGAGGCGATGGCGCTCCTCGACGAAGGGGAAGATTTCTACCGCGACGGGCTGGCGGAGCAGGCGATCGAGCGCTTCGATCTCGGGATCGCGCGCGGCGGTGAGGCATCCGATCCGGCACTACGCGACCGCGTCACGATGGCGATGAACCGGAAGGCGCATGCGCTTCAAGACCTCGACCGCTGGGAGGAGGCGATCGAGGCCTACGACGTGGTGGTGCGGCGCATCGGCGATGCACCCGAGCCGCCACTCCGCGATGTTGCTGCGCACGCGCTCTGGATGAAGGGCGCGCTGGGCTTCAGGGGTGAGCTGGTTCCGCCCGATGCGGCGATCGAGTCGTTCGACCTAGTCGTTGAGCGTTTCGGCGACGCGCCCGAGCCGGCAATCCGTTCAACGGTCGGTAGTGCGCTCCTCATGAAGGGGCACATCCTCAAAAGCATGGGGCGCTCGAATGAGGCAATTGAGGCCTACGACCTGGTCGTGAAGCGCTTCGGCGAAGCCTCCAATCCTATGCTCCGCGAGCTCGTACAGAAGGCGACGAACTACAAGGAGGAGGCCGAGGGACGATCGCCCGACGTCCGCGCTACTTGAGCTTGCCGGTCGCGCCGACCGTGCAGCCCGGCCCGTAGAGGCCGCTCGGCTTCGGCGGCGCGGCGAGTCCGAGCACCGCTGCGAGCACCTGCCGTTCCTTGTACGTGTCCCCGACGATCACGTCCTGCCCGTTCACGAGCTGGGCCGAGCCGCCGAGGCGACAGTGGAGGGCGCTCCTGGTCGAGAAGCCCGCCTCGAGCGGCGACTAGCGCGCGGGCGAGCACGTTGTCGGCGTGACAATTGACTGACCGGCGTCGTATGTTTGACATCGTGAAGCTGCTCTGGGCTGGGACGCTGGGCATGGTTATGGCACTCGCGGTTGTGGGATGCGGAAGCAGCCAACACGTCGCGTTTACCCGCTGGTCGAGCGTAGGCGGGCTCAATGTGCCGACGCCCGCGAGATTCCACGAGATCCGCTGGGCGAAGGGAGTCGTGACCAGCGACCTGTCCCAACAGGAGCTACGCGTACCCAAGCTTGAGTCCGGCGATTTCGGCGATCTCCCGACCTATCGCAACGGCGTCTTCCTCAGGGTGTCTGAAGGCGCCTTCAATCGCCTTTCCATGGAGACCACTCCGCGCCTACCACTGCGGCTTCCGCTCAATCTCGACAAGCTCGGCGGTAGCGGGGCCGGAGGACAGTGGTGGAGCGGCGCCTTTGCGTCGCGCGCCTGCGCCAGAGGTTGCGGTGTCACCGTCTGGATTGGACAGAAAGCCCCCGCCGCCGATCGAGCGGCCGTGCTCCAGGCGCTCGCTGCCATCAAGGCTTGACGCAGCCCTACTTGAACTTGCCGGTCGCGCCAACCGTGCAGCCCGGCCCGTAGAGGCCGCTCGGCTTCGGCGGCGCGGCGAGCCCGAGCACCGCCGCGAGGACCTGCCGCTCCTTGTACGTGTCCCCGACGATCACGTCCTGCCCGTTCACGAACTGGGCCGAGCCGCCGAGGCGGCAGTGGAGGTCGCTGCCGGTCGACGAGCGGAACTTCACCCACGCGAGTTGCATGAGCTGCCACGTCGACAGGTCGGTCGAGATCGGTTTGAGGAGCGAGCTGCCGTTGAACGGGAGCGAGAAGAACTGCGACGGATTCGCGAGCTTCGCGAGCGTCGCCTGCTCCACGAGCTGCTGGTCGTGCTGGCGCGCGAAGTCGGTGTACGCCGGATCGAGCTGGTTCTCGCGGACGCGGGAGAAGATCAGCGCCTGGTGGCCGTTCATGTGCATCGGCCCCTTGCGGAACTCCCAGCCCTTCCACGTCGCGCACTTCGCCGCGCTGTACGGGCAGTCGAACTTGTTCGAGAGGATGTTCTCGGGCACGTTCACCGTGATCCCGCCGACGGCGTCGATGAGGCTCACGAACTGGTTGAAGTCGACGAACACGACGTGGTTGACCCGCAGCCTCCTGCCGAGCAGCTCGTTGATCGTGCGGATCGCGAGCCTCGGGCCGCCGGCCTGCATCGCGGCGTTGATCTTCGAGTAGCCGAGCCCGGGAACCTTCACCCAGAGGTCGCGCGGGATCGAGAGGTAGACGAGCCGGCCGCGGCTCGGATCGGTGTGGAGGAGCGTGAGCGAATCGGAGTGCTGGTCGACGCTCCGGCCCTGCGATCCTTTCCCGGTTGCGTGGTCGGTGCCGAGCAGGAGGATGTTCGTGCCGCTGTCGTAGAGCGACCCGCTGTCGGGCGTGAGGGCGGCGCGCACCTTGGCCGGCACGCGCTTGTTCGCGGCGTCAACGCCGCTCGCGACGGAGAGGTAGCCGGCGACGGACCAGACGATGAAGAGGAGTACGAGCGAGAGGATCGTGACGAGCGTCCAGCGCCGCCACGTCCAGCCGAACCAGAGCCGTGAGCGCCGCGCGCGATCGCTCTTGCGCGTGATCTTCCCTGCGCCCGACCCGGAGCCTGGACCCGGCCCGCCGCTACGGCTAGCGCGCCGCGATGCCCGGTCGCGGCCGGCGAGCGGGACCTTTCCCTTGTCTCGCCCCCCGCGGTAGACCCGGTACGGCTTCTCCTCGGGGGCGCCCATCCAGGCAATTACGGTACCCGGGGTGGAAGACCTCCACGGAATCGGCGTCGACCGCTGGGTCGAACGGGCGGAGTTCGGTCTCTGATGCCGCTCGCCGTCTGCGCGACGCCGATCGGCAACCTCGAGGACGTGACGCTCCGCGTACTCGCGGAGCTCGCGGCGGCCGACGTCGTTCTCTGCGAGGACACGCGCCACACGCGCGGGCTGCTCCAGCGGCACGGGATTGACGCCCGTCTCGTCTCGTACCACGAGCACAACGAAGCGCAACGAACGGCCGAGCTCCTGCCGCGGCTCGCGGGCGGTGAGCGGGTCGCGCTCGTGTCGGACGCGGGGATGCCGGGCGTCTCCGATCCGGGCGCGCGCCTCGTGCGGGCGGCGCTCGAGGCGGGGGTGGAGGTGACGGTGCTGCCGGGGCCGTCGGCGGTCGAGACGGCGCTCGTCGCGTCGGGACTCGTCGCTGAGCAGTACCGCTTCCTCGGCTTCTTGCCTCGCGGCGAGAAGCGGCTGTCCGAGGTGTGGGCGGAGCTCGCAGCGTGGCGGTGGCCGGCCGTTGCGTTCGAGTCGCCGCAGCGGCTTCCCGCGACGCTGCGGTCCCTCGCGGCCGCGGCTCCCGAGCGCGAGGTTGCGGTGTGCCGTGAGCTGACGAAGCGGTTCGAGGAGATCGCGCGCGGTTCGGCCGCTGACCTTGCGGAGCGGTTTTCTGAGCCGCCGAAGGGCGAGATCACGCTCGTGCTCGGGCCCGGGACCCGGGTGGCACCGGACGACGCCACGGCGCTCGCAGCGGTGGCGGAGCTCGTAGCGGCCGGTGTGCCGCGGAAGCAGGCGGCGGAGATCGTCTCGCGGCTGACGGGCATCGCGCGGAACACCCTCTACAAGCAATCGTTGTAATCTGATTTGACAACGCCTCGTGCGACGGCTATCTTTAGCTTCCATGTTGCTGAAACTGACAACAGTCGTCGTCGCGTTTCTCGTCTGGGCTCCCGTCGCCAGCGCGTGGAGTTGGCCCGTGCAAGGGCCGGTGCTCCAACCGTTCTCGTACGACGAGGCGCACCCGTACGCCGCAGGCCAGCACCGCGGGGTCGACATCGGTGCGACCGCGACAGGCGATCCTGTCGTCGCGCCCGAGAGCGGGACGGTGAGCTTCGCCGGCTTCGTGCCGACGAGCGGCGAGAGCCTCACGATCGAGACCACCGACGGGCACTCCGTGACGCTCACGCATCTCGGCTCGATCGGAATCGCGAAAGGCGCGTCGGTAGCGGAGGGTGATGTCGTTGGCACGGTCGGGCCGAGCGGCACTCCCGAGCAGTCCGTTCCATACCTCCATCTCGGCATCCGTCACACGGACGATCCACTCGGCTACGTCGACCCGCTCGGGCTTTTGCCACCGCCTCAGCAGCCTCCGGCGACGACCACGCCGTCGGCGGCGCCTCAGCCCGTCTCGAAACCGGTTCGCGTCCCGACGCACGCGCGCGGCGGCGGGCTTGTCGTCAAGGCTCCCGCTCGTGCGCCTGCCCCGAGGGCCGTCGCGGCGCCTGCTGAACCCGCGCCCACCGCGAAGCCGACGTCCAAGCCGACCACCAAACCGACTCCGAAGGAGAGTCCGGCGCCGGTGGTACGCACCTACCGCACCGATGTGCCGGAGTTCCGCCTACCGCTCGCCGAGCCACTCTTGGGCGACCTCCCTGCCGTCGCGAGACCGTTCGCGCACGCGCTCGAGGCGGAGCCGCTCGCGCTCTCGATTGCGCCGGGAATCGTCGCCGCGCTCCTCGCGCTTGTCACGGCGTTCTCGCGGCGCCGCCGGCCCGAAGTGGTCCCGGCGGAGGTCATCGCATTCAGCACCGGGGTGCCTCTGCAACGCGCAGCCTAAGACCTGCGGCGGGCGGCTCGTATCATCTTTCGCCCATGCCGGAAACGCCGCAGAAGATCCTCGTCGCCGTCGCGTGGCCGTACGCCAGCGGGCCACGTCATCTCGGCCACGTCGCCGGCCCCGGCGTGCCGTCCGACATCTTCGCCCGGTACCACCGCCTCAAGGGAAACGACGTCCTCATGGTCAGCGGCACCGACGAGCACGGCACTCCCGTCATGGTCTCGGCCGACCGCGAGGGTGTGACGCCGCAAGAGCTCGCCGACCGGAACAACGCGGCAATTCTCGAGGACTACGTCCGCCTCGGCATGTCGTACGACTGCTTCACGCGGACGACGACGCGCAACCACTACGCGATCGTCCAGGACATGTTCCGGAAGCTCTACGACGAGGGCTTCCTCATCGAGCAGACGACACTCGGCGCGATCGCGCCCACGACAGGCCGCACGCTTCCCGACCGCTACATCGAAGGGACGTGCCCGATCTGCGGTTACGGCGAGGCCCGCGGCGACCAGTGCGACAACTGCGGCAACCAGCTCGATCCCGTCGACCTCATCGATCCGCGCTCCATCATCGACGGTTCCACACCGGATTTCCGCGAGACGACGCACCTCTTCCTCGATCTGCCGGCGTTCCGCGAGCGGCTCGTCGAGTGGATCGAGGCACAGACCCACTGGCGCCCGAACGTCAGCAAGTTCGCGCTCAACCTCGCGCGCGAGGTGAAGCCGCGCGCGATGACCCGCGACATCAACTGGGGCGTCCCGGTCCCCGTCGAGGGCTACCCCCAGGACACGAAGCGCATCTACGTCTGGTTCGACGCGGTAATCGGCTACCTCTCCGCGGCGGTCGAGTGGGCGCACAACGTCGATCGGCCTGAGGCATGGCGCGAGTGGTGGCAGAGCCCCGACTCGCGCAGCTTCTATTTCATGGGCAAGGACAACGTCCCGTTCCACACGGTGATCTGGCCCTCGATCCTGCTCGGCTACGGAGACGACCTCCAGCTCCCGTACAACGTCGTCTCGAGCGAGTACCTCACGATGAGCGGCAGCAAGGCATCGACGAGCCGCGGTCATGCGATCTGGGTCAAGGACTTCCTCGACCGCTACGAGGCCGACGCGCTGCGCTACTACCTCACGGCCGCCGGGCCTGAGACGCAGGACAGCGACTTCACGTGGGAGGAGTTCGTTCGTCGCACGAACGACGAGCTGCTCGCGAACTGGGGCAACCTCGTCAACCGGACGCTCGTGAACGCGCACCGCAATTTCGGCGCGGTTCCCGAGCCGGGCGAGCTGACGGAGGGCGACGAGGCGCTCCTCGCCGCCGTCGAGCGCGCGTTCGCGACGATCGGCGAGCACATCGAAAGCGCGCGCTTCCGCGCCGCGCTTGCCGAGGCGATGGCGACGAGCGCGCTCGCGAACCAGTACCTCGCCGACCAGGCCCCGTGGGCGCTCGTGAAGACGGATCGCGACCGCGCCGCGACTGTGCTCTACGTCGCGTTGCGCGCCGTCGACTCGCTCAAGACGCTCTTCCTTCCGTTCCTTCCGTTCAGCTCGCAGGCCCTCCACGAGCTCCTCGGCTACGACGGCTTCATCGCCGGCCCGCTCGAGATCCGCACCGTCGCGGAGGAGGACGGCTCGACGCACAGCATCCTCACCGGCGACTACGCGAGCTGGGTCGGGACGTGGGCGCCGAGCGAGCTCCCGCCCGGCCAAGCGCTCCGCGAGCCGCGTCCGCTGTTCACGAAGCTCGACCCGGCGCAAGTGCTGGCCGCCGAAGTCCCGTGATCGACACGCACGCGCACCTGGCGGCGCTCGACGATCCCGCCGCGGTCGTCGCGCGCGCGGCGGAGGCAGGTGTGACGCGCATCCTCACCGTCGGCACCGACGTGGAGGATTGTCGCCGCAACCTTCTCCTCGCCGAGGCGCACGACGGCGTGCACGCCATCCTCGGCATCCACCCGCACGCAGCGGGCGATACGACGGACGACGACGTCGCCGCGCTCCGCGAGTTACTCGCGCACCCGAAGGCGGTCGCGGTCGGGGAGACGGGTCTCGACTGGTTCCGCGACTACGCGCCGCGCGACGCGCAGCAGCGCCTCTTCGCGCAGCAGCTTGGGCTCGCGGAGGAGCTCGGGAAGCCCGTCGTTGTCCACACACGCGCCGCCGACGACGACACGCTCGCGGTGCTTGCCGACCACGGAGGAACGGTCGTTCTCCACTGCTTCTCGTCGCCGCACCTCCTGCCGACCGCTCTCGAGCGCGGGTGGTACGTGTCGTTCGCGGGCAACGCGAGCTTTCCGAAAGCGGTCGACCTCCGCCTCGCCGCGACCGAAGTCCCCGCCGACCGGATCCTCGCCGAGACTGACTCGCCGTACCTCGCGCCGCAACCGATGCGTGGCCGCCCGAACGAGCCCGCCTTCGTCGTCCACACGCTCGCGGCGCTCGCGCAGGTGCGCGGGGAGGATCCCGCCGAGCTCGAGCGGCAGATCGACACGAACGCGACTGCATGCTTCTCGCTGTGAAGAAGAAATTCGGCCAGCACTTCCTCGCCGACGCGAACATTCTCGGCGTCATCGAGCGTCTCGCCGAGCTCGGGCCGGACGACGTCGTGCTCGAAATCGGCCCGGGCGAAGGAGTCCTGACGCGCTTTCTCGCCGAGCGCGTCGCGCGCGTCCACGCAGTCGAGATCGACCGCGACCTCGAGCCTGCGCTCCGCGACATCGCGCTCAACGTCGACGTCGTCTTCGGCGACGCACTGCAGCTCGAACTCCCGCAGGACGCGACGAAGCTCGTCGCGAACCTCCCGTACAACGTCGCGACGCCGCTCATCGTCGAGAGCCTCGACGGCCTTCCGAACGTCGGCCTCTGGTGCGTGATGGTGCAGCGGGAGGTGGCTGACCGGTTCTTCGCCGCGCCAAGCACGAAGGACTACGGCGCGGTGTCGGTGCTCGTCCAGCTCGCCACCGAGCGAACCGGTTTCCACCCCGTCTCGCGGACGGTGTTCCGGCCGCCGCCGAACGTCGACTCCGCACTCGTCGCCTTCCGGCGCACCGAGCTGCCCGCGGGTTTCGCGCGGATCAAGCAGGTCGTCACGGCCGCGTTCAGCCACCGGCGGAAGACGCTTCCGAATTCGCTCGCGCTCGCGGGTCTCGTCCCGCGCGAACGGGCGGCGGCGGCGCTTGAGGCGCTCGGCCGGCCCGAGAACACCCGGGCCGAGGCGCTTGCGCCGCGCGAGTTCCTGACACTCGCCGAGGCGCTCGGATGATCTTGCTCACGTTCCTGGGGCGACGCTGGCCAAGGACGCACGTGCGCGCCGCGAAGGGCAGTACATGTAGTACGACCGAGCGGCGCGCGCGCAGTGTCCTGCCGTCCAGCGTCGTAAGCCTTTCGCGGAGCCCGGCTCTGCCGGGCGGGAGCGAAAGGCGGCCAGGGACGTGAGGCGCGCGCCCGCCGCGGCGAAGATCAACCTCGCGCTCGTCGTCGGCCCGACCCGCGAGGATGGCAAGCACGAGCTGCTGACCGTCTATCAGCGGATCGACCTCGTCGACCGGATCGAGATCGAGGAGGCGGCGGAGCTTCGCGTTGTCGGCTTCAAGCGCGACACGCTCGTTCGCGCCGCCCTCGAACGCCTCGCGGCCGCCGCGGGAGTCGAGCCGCGCTGGCGCGTGAAGATCGAGAAGCACATCCCGCTTGCGGCGGGACTCGGCGGCGGCAGCTCCGACGCCGCCACCGCGCTGCGTCTCGCGAACGGCTCGCTCGCCGAGCCGCTTGCCGCAGACGAGTTGCACGCCCTGGCGGCCGGAATCGGCGCTGACGTTCCGTTCTTCCTCCACGACGGGCCGCAGCTCGGTTCCGGCGACGGAACGGAGCTCGCGCCGGTCGACCTCCCCCAGGACTTCTGGGTCGTCCTACTTCTCCCGCACGACACGACGAAGAGCTCGACCGCGGACGTCTACGCCGCGTTTGACGCGCGCGCAGGCGCGCGCGGGTGGGACGAGCACCGCGGCGCGCTCCTCGACGCGCTCGCGCGAATCAAGAGCCCGCTCGACCTCGCCGGTCTCCCGTCGAACGACCTCGCTAGCTCGCGGCTCGCCGATGAGATGCGCGCCTCCGGGGCGTTCCGCGCCGACGTCTCGGGAGCCGGGCCGGCGCTCTACGGGCTGTTTCTCGACCGGCCCGACGCCGAGGCCGCGAGCCGGTCTCTGCAACGGTTCGGGGCGACCTGGGTCGCGGCACCATGCTGGTACGGTTGACCCGTGACGACCGACGTCCAGCACCGCACCGTCGAGCCGGGCTTCGCAGGCCGCCTGCGGTTCCATCGCGTGCGCATCGCGCTCTGGATCGCGGCTATCGAGGGCGTCATCGTCGTCTTCTCCCACGACCTGACGAAGTGGACGGTGATGGCCCTCGCGGCCATCGCGGTGCTCCTCTATCTGCTCGGCCGGAATGCCAAGTCGAACGTCGTCCGTCAGGTGGTCTGGATCTTCGCGGCGTCGCAGTTGCTCGCGTTCGTGCTCGTCACGCTGGGGTGGCTCGTGAAGTGGGCTCTCATCGGAGGAGTCATCGTTGTCGCCATCCTCGGGCTTGCGTATCTCTTCGTTGACCGCCGCTAGTAGAATCGCTACTGCCCTGGGGCGTAGCCAAGCGGTAAGGCAACGGGTTTTGGTCCCGTGATCCCAGGTTCGAATCCTGGCGCCCCAGCCACTTTTGACTGACATGTCGAAGCCGCTCGCAGCAGTTGTGATGGCCGGAGGGATCGGTACGCGCATGAAGAGCGCGACGCCGAAGCACCTCCATCCGCTGCTCGGGCGGAGGATGGTCGACTGGGTCGTCGAGACCGCGCGCGCGGTCGGCGTCGAGCGGGTCGTCGTCGTCGCCTCGCCGTCGACGCGCGAGCTCTACGAGGGCGTCGATGTCGCCGTGCAGGAGGTGCCGCGCGGCACCGGCGACGCGGTCCGCTGCGCGCGCGAGGTGCTCGGCGATTTCGACGGCGACGTAGTCGTCCTCAACGGCGACGTGCCCGCGCTGCGGCCGGAGACGATCGCCGCGTCTCGTCGAGACCCATCGCGGCGCCGAAGCCGCCGCGACCGTCCTCTCTTTCGAACCGGCCGATGCCGCGGCGTACGGCCGCATCGTGCGGGACGCGAACGGTGCGCTTGCGCGGATCGTCGAGGCGCGCGACGCCTCATCGGAGGAGCTCGCGCTCGGCGAGGTCAACTCCGGCATCTACGTCTTCGCCGCGGCGAAGCTCTGGCCCGCGCTCGAGCGGCTCACGCCTGCCAACGCGCAGGGAGAGCTGTACGTCACCGACACGCTGAGCATCCTCGTCGGCGACGGCGAGACATGCGCGGCCCAGTGCGCGGAGGATCCGCTCGAGGCCGACGGCATCAACACGCGCGTCGAGTTCGCGGCCGTCATCGCGCGCCTCCGCGAGCGCATCAACACCGAGCACATGCTCGCGGGCGTCACCATCGTCGACCCGGTCTCGACATGGATCGATGTGACAGTCGAGATCGAGTCGGACGTCGTCATCCATCCGTTCACCGTGATCCGCGGCGACGTCCGCATTGCGACCGGCGTCGAGATCGGCCCGTTCGCCTCGATCCGCACGCTCACCGAACTCGGCCCCGACGCGAAAGTCGGCACGTTCGTCGAGCTCAAGGCGGCGAGCGTCGGCGCGCGCACGAAGATCCCGCACCTCTCCTACATCGGCGACGCGGAGATCGGCGAGGACACGAACGTCGCCGCCGGCAACGTCACTGCGAACTTCAGCCACATCCCCGGTCAGCCGAAGAAGCGCACGACGATCGGCAGCAACGTCAGGACCGGAGTCGACAATACGTTCCTCGCACCCGTCGAGATTGGGGACAACACATGGATTGCGCCGGGCACCGTCATAACGGAGAATGTGCCGCCGGGCTCGCTAGCCGGGTTTGCTCCGCGTCAGGTCACCAAGGAAGGGTGGGTGTACGAGAAGCATGGAAGCCTCGACGGCGATTGAGCTGGCACTGCCGGGTCTCGAAGGGAGCCTCGTGACGGACGATCCGTCCCCCGAGCACTTCATCGTCCGCGGGCCGCAGAAGCGGCTCATGGTCTTCGCCGGCCGCTCGCACCCCGAGCTCGCGATGTCGATCGCCGAGAAGCTCGGCGTCCAGCTCGGCGACGTAGAGCTCAAGACGTTCGCGAACGACGAGACGTACTGCCGCTATCTCGAGTCGATCCGCGGCGCCGACGTCTTCATCGTTCAGACCGGCTGCCCGCCCGTGGACAAGAACCTCATGGAGCTCCTGCTCATGATTCAGGCGGCGAAGCTCGCGTCCGCCAAGCGGATCACAGCGGTCATCCCGTGGTACCCGTACGCGCGGCAGGACCGCAAGGCGAAGCCGCGCGAGCCGATCTCGGCGCGCCTTTTCGCCGACATGCTCCAGCTCGCGGGAGTCGACCGCGTCCTGACGATGGATCTCCACGCGGGGCAGATTCAGGGCTTCTTCACGATTCCGGTCGACCACATGACCGCGTTGCAGCTCTTCGCGACGCACTTCCGCGACCTCGGGCTGACGGGCGAGGGCGTCGTCGCCGTCGCGCCGGACGCGGGTCGCGCGAAGCACGCCGTCCGCTTCGCGGAGATGATCGACGCGAGCTTCGCGATCATGCACAAGATGCGGCCCGAGCACGAGCGGGCCGAGATCACCGAGGTCACGGGTCGCGTGCGGGACAAAGTCGCGATCATCGGCGACGACGTCACGATCACCGGCGGCACGCTCATCGCCGGCGCGCGGGCGCTCAAGGAGCACGGCGCGACCGAGGTGAACGTCTTCGTCACGCACGCGCTCTTCTCCGATGACGCGCTCGAGGAGATCGGCAACTCCGACATCGATCGCATCGTGATCACCGACAGCGTCCCGACCGACGCGCGGAACCGCCCCGACAACCTCACGGTCCTCAGCGTCTCGGGCCTCCTCGCCGAAGCGATCATGAACGTCTTCGCCGACGACTCTGTGTCGGCGATCTTCGGCGGCGAGAACCAGCTCTTCTAGTGAGCACGCGCGAGGGGCCGTTTGCCTCGGCATGGCGGCGTGCCCGGCTGTCCGTGGCGGAGCGGGTGGCGCGGGGCCGGGAGGCGCGGAAGGTCGCGCCGAGGTCGCAGCACGGGCACTGGGCGCCGCCGCCTGACCGGCAGGATCCGATCGGTCTACTCGAAGAACAGGCCGTGAACCGGGTGCCCGAGTTGGTGCCGATCAGGTACGGACGGATGGCTGCGTCCGCGTTCGCGTTCTACCGCGGGGGCGCGCTGATCATGGCGTCCGACCTCGCGGCGACTGCCAACTCGGGCGTGACCGTGCAGCTGTGTGGCGACGCGCATCTCTCGAACTTCGGGCTCTTCGGCTCGCCCGAGCGGCAGATGCTCTTCGACATCAACGACTTCGATGAGACGCTGCCGGGCCCGTGGGAATGGGACGTGAAACGACTGGCGGCGAGTTTCGAGATCCTCGGGCGAGAGCGCGGCTTCAGCGCTGAGGAGCGACGGGAGATTGTGACGACCAGCGTGGCCGCGTACCGCGGTCAGATGCGCCATGCAGCAGGACTCCCGACGCTCGGAGCCTGGTACGACTATCTCGACGCCGGGGAGCTGCTCAGCCTTTACCACGACGCCGTGCAGGTGAAGCGAGTGGCCAAGCGGGACCACCGCTCGGCGAAGAAGATGGTCTCCGACGCGTACACCCGCGACTCGACTCGTGTCCTTGCCAAGCGGGCCAAGAAGCGCGGCGCCGAGCTCAAGATCGTCGCCGACCCGCCCCTGATCGTGCCGATCGAAGACCTGATCGTGCCCGGGACCGATTGGGAAGACCCCGTGCCGCTGATCAAGAAGCTTCTGAGCTCGTACCGCCGCACGCTCGGCCGTCACGGCCACCCGCTCGAGGAGTTCCAGTACGTCCACGCGGCACGCAAAGTCGTCGGCGTCGGCAGCGTCGGCACCCGCTGCTACATCCTCCTGCTCGTCGGTCGCGACCACAACGACCCCCTGTTCCTCCAGGTCAAAGAGGCCGGGGCCTCGGTCATGGAGCGGTTCCTCGGCCCGAGCAGTCACCGTCACCACGGCGAGCGAGTCGTCAACGGGCAAAGGCTGATGCAGGCCGCGACCGACATCTTCCTCGGCTGGCAACGCGTCCGTGGCCTCGACGGGGTCAGCCGCGACTACTACGTCCGCCAATTCCAGGACTGGAAGGGCGGGCTCGATATCGAGACCATCCAACCCGCGGGAGCCGCGATGTACGCCCGCGTCTGCGGAGCCACACTCGCCCGAGCGCACAGCCGCTGGGGCGATCGGATCGCCATCGCCTCCTACCTCGGCTCGGCGACGCCTTCGACCGAGCCATCGCACGCTTCGCCGCCACCTATGCCGACCAGAACGAGAGGGACTACGAGCTGTTCCTGAAAGCAGTCAACTCAGGCCGGCTCACCGCTGAGAGCCTGCCGTAGAGCCGCTGGCGAGACAACGGTAGATTGCGCCAGTGCTCGGGAATGTCACCCGAGGACACCGGGCCTTGCGAGCGCCGCGTACGATTGATTCGATGGATCTTCTGGCGTTGACGCAGCTCGCCTCTCGCAGCCGTCGCGTCCTGGCTCTTCTCTCGACGCTCTGCCTATTCGCCGTCGGCTGAACGGTCGACCGCGCTCCCGTGGGGAGCGCGCGTCCTGTGCTCTGCGCCCGCCGCCGCGCCACCCCGCACTGCCCGGAATAGGCGATCAGACGTTTCCACGGTACGACTCGGCTGACCACCCCGCGCCTGCCCCAGTGCTCGGGAATGTCCCCTGAGCGGTGGCTAGCGAAGGTGCTCGCGAACCCGCCGTCCTGGGCGACCACGAACTCGGCTGCCAGCATCGCGTCCCGCTCAGTCGGCGTACCTAGAACGTCGCTGCGATCTGCAACGGTCCGAAAGTCTCCGAGTCTCCCCAGGAGGCATTCCTCAACCGTTGCGATGTGCAGCTTCAACTCGTCCTCGTCCGGCCAAGTCCGGATGCCGACTCTGGTCCGGTCGGACGCCGTAGCTTCCTCGTCCCAGCTTCCGAACGTCAACGCCAGGTCGACAACCGTGGACGGGTGCTCTCGCTGTAGGAGTGCGTGGTAGACGGCATAGGCGTCGCCCTCCCGGTAGAGGAAGCCGTGGACGGTGTGAGAACGACCGCCCGCAGTCGCCGCACACACGTTGCTTGACATCGGGAGCAGGCTGCGATAGTGAGAATCACATCGTCCGAATAGGCGGGTAGGCCGTGAGCGGACTGGGCTGGGCCAGCGCTCCCTGTCGCCTGACGGCTACTTCGCCTGCTCGGCCCAGGTTCGGGCGAGACCGTCGGCGAGCGACGTGGCGGGACGCCAGGCGAGCTCGCGCTCTGCTCGGCTTGCGTCGATGACGCTGCGCTGGAGGTCTCCGGCGCGCGCCGGGGCGAAGTTCGGTTCGTCGTCGACTCCCGCCGCGTGGGCGCAGAGGCGGTAGAGGTCGAGGACGCTCGTCGCAACTCCCGTCCCGACGTTGTACGTGCCGGTGCCCGTCTCGGCGGCGCGGAGGAACGCGGCGGCGACGTCGCTCACATGGACGAAGTCGCGCACCTGGGCGCCGTCTCCGAAGATCGAGCATGTCTCTCCGCCGGCGAGGCGGTCGAGGAAGATCGCGACGACGCCGCCCTCGAGCTCGGGGATCTGGCGCGGGCCGTAGACGTTCGCGAGGCGGAGAACGACGTGACTCGTCCCGTGGAGGCGGTTCCAGCCGGCGATGTACTCCTCGCCCGCGAGCTTCGAGATGGCGTACGGGGAGAGAGGCATCCGGGCGTGCTCCTCCGTGGCGGGCTCGTCACACTCGCCGTAGATCGCGCCGCCGCTCGACGTGAAGACGACGCGCGCTCCGGCTGCGCGAGCCGCCTCGAGGACGTGCACCGTGCCGACGACGTTGACCTCGGCGTCGAAGACCGGCCGCTCGACGGAGGTGCCGACGTCGGCCTGGGCGGCGAGATGCAAGACGACGTCGGGACGAAGCTCGGCTCCGAGCGTCTCGATGGCCGGATCACGGATATCGAGCTCGTGGAACTCGGCGCCGGCGGCGAGGTTGTCGCGCGAGCCGGTCGAGACGTTGTCCACGACGTGCACCTCGTCTCCACGCGCGAGCAGTGCATCGACGACGTGGGAGCCGATGAAGCCGGCGCCGCCTGTGACGAGCGCACGCATTACGCGGCGAGCCGTCTCTGAACCATGCGGTTCGCCGCTTCGTTCGGCGTGATTCCGGCCGCGTCCGCCTCCGCGAACAGGCCGCGGAGCGTGTCGGCGATGCCGGCGAGCCCCGCCTCGATCCCGGCCTCGTCACGACCCTCGTCGACGAGCGCGACGAGGTAGATCACGCCGCCCGAGTTGACGACGTAGTCGGGGGCGAACAGGATGCCGCGCTCCTTCAGGAGCTCCGCGTCGGACGGCTCCGCGAGCTGGTTGTTCGCGGCGCCGGCGACGGCGCGACATTTGAGGAGCGGGATCGTCTCGCTGTTGAGGATTGCACCGACCGCGCATGGCGCGAAGACGTCGACCTCGAAGCCGAATACGTCGTCCGCCGCGACGGTCTCGAAGCCCGTTGCGGCGGCGCGCGCCTCGTCGACGTCGCTCACGAGCACCCGCGCGCCGGCTTCTGCGAGTTCGCGCGCGAGGTTCGCGCCGACGGCGCCGACTCCCTGGATGAGCACCGAGCGGCCCGCAAGATCCGCAGAGCCGAAGACGTGCTCGACGGTCGCGCGGATGCCGTGGAAGACGCCGCGCGCGGTGCCCGGGCCGCTGTCGCCGCCGCTCGCCGCCGCGCCGTAGACCCACGGGCACGTCTCCGAGACGACGTCGAGGTCGGCCGGCTTGATGTTCATGTCGCCGGCCGTGCGGTACGTCCCGCCGAGCGAGGCGACGAGCTTGCCGTAGCGCAGGAGGAGCCGGCGGCGCGCCTCACCGGTCGGCAGCTCGCCCGGCACCGCGAGCACTGCCTTGCCGCCGCCGCGCGGGAAGCCCGTCCCGGCGAGCTTCTGCGTCATCGCCGCCGACAACCGCAAGACGTCCTGGAGCCCGTCGGCCGGCGTGGGGTAGACGCGCATGCGCGTGCCGCCCACGGCGGGGCCGAGGACGGTGGAGTGGACGCCGACAAACATCCACGCGCCGCTCTCAGAGTCGTGCCGGATGACGACGTCCTCGCCGTCCCAGCCCGCCAGCAGTTCCTCGAAGTTCACGGCCGGGACGGTACACTCCGCCGCCGGTATGGCTGGCGAACGTACAAAACTCCTCGTCACTGAGCGCGAAACGCTCGGCTCCGCCGAGACGCGCCGCCTCCGCAAGAAGGGTTTCGTGCCCGGCGTTCTCTACGGCAGCGGCGAGCCCGTTGCGATCTGCGTCGAGTCGCGCGAGTTGCGCCGCGCACTGACCGGCGCCGCAGGCCTTCACTCGATTCTCGACGTCGAGATCGACGGCAAGGGCAAGACCCACGCGTCGATCCTCAAGGAGTACCAGGTCGATCCGGTGCGCGGCGGCGTCACGCACATCGACCTGCAGGAGGTGCGGCTCGACCAGACGATCAACGCGTCCGTCTCCGTGAACCTCATCGGCGGCGACGTCGCGCCGGGCGTGAAGGAAGGCGGGGTTCTCTCGCAGGTGCTGCGCGAGGTCACGGTCGAGGCGCTGCCGCTCGAGGTTCCGGAGCACATCGACATCGACGTCTCCACGATGGAGATCGGCGGCACGCTGCGTCTCGCGGAGCTCACCGCGCCGGAAGGCGTCACGATCCTCGGCGAGATGGAGTCGGTCGTCGCGACGATCACGGCTCCGACGCGGGAAGAGGTCGTCGAGCCGACCGAGGAAGAGCTCGCGGCGGCCGAGGCTGCTGGCGAAGGCGAGGATGCCGAGGGCGAGGGCGGCGAGGAAGCTCCTGCCGACGCCGAGGCGGAAGCCTCCGGCGACGAAGCCAGCTCCGAGGAGTAACCCTTGTACCTCGTCGTCGGCCTGGGGAACCCGGGCCGCGAGCACGCCCGGAACCGGCACAACGCCGGCTGGATGGTCGTCGACGAGCTCGCGCGGCGGCACGCAGGCTCGTGGCGCGCGAAGTTCTCCGGCCAGATGGCCGAGGTGCGCGTCGGCGACGAGAAGCTCGCGCTCCTCAAGCCGGAGACGTACATGAACGACTCGGGCCGCGCCGTCGGGCCGGCGGCGGCGTTCTTCAAGATCGAGCCGGCGGACGTGCTTGTCGTCCACGACGAGGGCGACTTCGATCTCGGTCGTCTCGAGCTCAAGGATGGCGGCGGACTCGCCGGGCACAACGGGCTCCGCTCGATCGCGCAGACGCTCGGCACGCAGGACTTCCTCCGCCTGCGGATCGGAGTCGGCCGCCCTGAGCGCGGCGACCACCGGCCGCTCGCCGATTGGGTGCTCGCGAACTTCGAGGCGCACGAGCATGCCGAGGAGATCGTCGCGAGCGCCGCCGATGCGGTCGAGATGCTCGCCGCCGACGGCTTGACACAGGCTCAGCTCGAGATCAACCGCCGCGTGTAGTTTCTCTGGCGGATGCTCGCCCGCCTCGCTCACTTCGTCTCGCGCCACCGTCGCGCCGTGATCGGCGTGTGGATCGCTCCTCACGCTGTTCGGCGTCTTCGCCGCGAGCCAGGTGAGCAAGCGCTGGTTCCAGAGCTTCTCGATCCCGGGCAAGCCCGCGTACGAGACGAACCAGCGCACGTTCAGAGCGGTTCCACACCGGGATCCGCCCGCCGACCGTCGTCGTCTTCCACACGACCGGCGACGCGACGAAGAGCGCCGCGATCGAGGAGGCGATGAAGCGGGCCGCCGCGAAGTCGCCCGGCGCCCGCGTGAGCTCGTACTTCTTGACGCAGAACCTCATGTACGTCTCGCAGGACAAGCACACGACCTTCGAGGAGATCTACCCGCCGGGCCTCGCGACGTTCTCGACGACGAGCGGCGCCGCAGACATCCTCGCCGCCGCACAGAAGGGGCTGCCGAGCGGGATCGAGGTCGAACGTCACCGGCCACGACCCGCTCGAGGAGGCGAGCACGCACGGGAGTGGCGGCGGGAACGTCTTGGTCGAAGCGGTGATCGGCGCCCTCGGCGCCCTCGTGATCCTCCTCTTCGTCTTCGGGACGCTGCCCGCGATCCTCATGCCGGTCGCCGTCGCCGTCGCGGCGATCCTCAACACGTTCACGCTCGTCTGGGCGCTGACGTACATCACGGACGTCTCGATCATCGTCCAGTTCCTCATTGCGCTCGTCGGCCTCGGCGTCGCGATCGACTACGCGCTGCTGATGATCTTCCGCTTCCGCGACGAGTTGCGCGAAGGCGAGGACGTCGAGACCGCGCTCGTCGAGACGATGACGCACGCGGGTCGCTCGGTGATCGTCTCCGGCTCGACGGTCGCCATCGGCCTGCTCTCGATGATCATCCTGCCGCTGCCGTTCATCCGCTCGATCGGGATCGCCGGGATGCTCATCCCCGCGGTCTCGGTGATCGCGGCGATCACGCTCATGCCGGCGCTGCTCGCGGTGCTCGGCGAGCGGATCAACAGCGTGCGCGTCATGCCGACGCGGTTCACCGACCGCGGCCATCCCGAGGACGGCGCGTGGGGGAAGTGGGCGCGGTTCGTGCTGCGCCGCCCGTGGCCGGTCGCCCTGGCCGGCCTCGCGATCGTGGCCGTGCTCGTCGGCATCGGCCTGCAGCTCAACCCGAACGAGGCGCAGCTGAAGAACTTCCCCGGCGCCGGGACGGCGATCGAGGGCCGGCAGATGCTCGCCGACGCCGGCATCTCGCCCGGCGTGATGAAGCCGTTCGTCATCCTCGTCGAACGTCGACCACCGGGCCGGCCCGGACCGCCGGACTGAGATCGCGGCGGACTCGCTCGCGAGGCTGCGCGGCGTCCACGGCGTCGTCGGCGCGCCGGCCCCGCCCGGCCCCGGCTGGCATCGCGGCGACGACTCGCTCATCGAGGCGTTCCCGGCGATCGACGGCGCGGCGCCCGGCATCCAGGACATCATCGACCGCGTCAACGACAGCGCTCGCGGGCACCGGCGCGACCGCTCGGCGGCCCGGCGGCCGTCGACCGTGACTTCATCCACGCCGTCTACGGGAACTTCGCGTACGTCCTCGCGTTCGTCCTTCTCCTGACGCTCATCCTCCTGACGCGCGCGTTCCGCTCGATCGTGCTCGCGATCAAGGCCGCGGTCCTCAACCTCATCTCGCTCGGCGCGGCGTACGGGATCATCGTCTTCATCTTCCAGAACGGGCACGGCTCGTCGCTCTGGAACATCACGGCGACGCAAGCGATCCCGCCGTGGATCCCGCTGATGATCTTCGCGTTCCTCTTCGGCCTCTCGATGGACTACGAGGTCTTCATGCTCTCGCGGATGCGCGAGGCGTACGACGAGACGGGCTCGACCGACCGCGCGATCGAGCTCGGCCTCGCGCGGACGGGGAAGCTCGTGACGAGCGCCGCGCTCATCCTCATGTTCGCGTTCCTCGTGCTCTCCTCGAGCCCGGGCTACGAGATCAAGGTGTTCGCGATCGGGCTCGCGGCCGGGATCATCTTCGACGCGACCGTGATCCGTGTCCTCCTCGTGCCGGCGGTGATGAAGCTCCTCGGCGAGGCGAACTGGTGGCTGCCGCACTGGACGCGGCGCGTGCTGTTCATTCCGCCGGAGCCGCAGCCTGCGGTCGAAGCGGAGCAGTAGCCCCGCGCACTGCGCGCACGTCGGGCACGAAGAGAACGACCGCGAGGTTCGGGACGCACATGCACGAGCCGGCCAGTGCGAGGGCGGCCCGGACGCCGAGCGCGACCGACAGCGGGCCGGCGATTACGTAGCCGATCGGCAGCAGACCGAGCGAGAGAAGGACGTCGAACGACGCGACGCGCGCGAGCCGCTCCGGCCGAACCTCTCTCTGCATCGCCGTCGTCCAGAGGACGTTGCCGATGATGACCGCGAGACCGAACGCGACTGCCGCCGCCATGACGGCCGGCAGCGGGAACGGCCGGATGAGGAAGAAGGCCGGCAACGCCATGAACGCCCAGATCCCGAACGCCGCCGCCACCGGCCGTTGCGGCTTGACGCGGTACGAGATGAGACCGCCGCGACACACTCCCCACCGCGGCGGCACCGACGATTAAGCCCCACGGCGTCGCGCCGCCGAGATCCTCCTTCGCGACGAGCGAACCGAGCACGACGTACATCCCGACACCGAGGTTGCCGAGCGCGTAACCGAGGAAACCGGCCGTAAGCCAGCGGTGACGACGGACTTCGCGCCAGCCGTCGTGCAGCTCGCTCCAGAAATGGCTCGCCGCGGGGCGGATGTGCGAGTCGACACGCATCGATGCGACGAAGAGGGCGCTGACGAGGAAGCTTGCTGCGTCGATCGCGAACACCCAACCCGGTCCGGGCCCGGCGACGATCACTCCCGCCAGCGCCGGCCCGAAGACCATCGTGGCGCTTCGCGACAGCGCGAGGAGCGCGTTCCCCTGCTGCAGGCGACCCGCGCTCACGGTTTCCGGGACGAGTGCGGTCGAAGCCGGGTTGAAGAATCCGCCGCACGCGCCGGCGATGCTCTGCAGCACGGCGAGTTCCCAGACATGCATCGTCCCGCCGATCAGGAGTACCGCCGTCACGGCCTGCGTTCCCAACCGGATGAGATCCGCCGCGATCATCACCACGCGGCGCGGCAGCCGGTCCGCCCACACGCCGCCGGCGAGTGTCACCGCCTGCTCCGGCCGCGAAATAGCAGGCGAAGACGACGCCGACGCTCCGTCACGGTGCCGTCGATCTCGTAGACGGAGAAGATGAGCGCGACGGGGATCAGCGAGTCGCCGATCGCGGAACTCGTGCGCGCGAACCAGAGCAGGCGGAACGGACGTTCCTTCAGCGGCCCCCAGCGCTCGCCCCCTCGCACGTCGTCCAGAGTACGCGCTCTTGCGCCAGACGCAAGAGCAACCGTCTGCGGGCTGAGCGTCGCTAGGACCGCACGAGAAAGCCGGCGGCGAGCATCTCCGATGCGACCGGTAGCAGCGCCTCTTCGATGCTCGCCACGGTCTCTGTCTGCAGTCGCGCCATATCGCCGGCGACCTCGCCGAGCGTGCGCGTGCCGTCGAGCGCGGTGAGCATCCCGGCGATGGTCGGGTCGAGCGTCGCTTTGAAGGAGAGACCCTCCAGCAGCGAGAGCTCGATCGCCTCGACGACCCACTCGCGGTTGCGGAACACCGTGCGCCGCTCGAGCTCGGTCTTGTCGGCGAGGATGAGCCGCTCGGCGAGCAGCGCCCGCGGGTCGGTGAGCGCCGCGAGGAAATTGCCCGAGTCGAACACGCGCAGGATGTGGTCGCTCGCCGGCCCCAAACGGTCGCCATTCAGCCGATCGGCGCGTACCCAGTTCGCCGTCCCGCCCCGCCGGCGGAGGATCACAGCGCCGTACGACACGCCCTCGATGCCGAGCCGTTCGA
Source organism: uncultured Actinomycetes bacterium (assembly GCA_963816735.1). GTDB lineage: Bacteria > Actinomycetota > Thermoleophilia > Gaiellales > Gaiellaceae > Palsa-739. The sequence goes on along the minus strand of CAWFLY010000012.1, from coordinate 138,043 downwards.
GGTAGGCGAGCCAGCGCTTCATCCCGGCGTCGTGCGCGTCGGGGTCGTTGTCGGTGTCCTGGGGGAGCCACTTCGCCGCGTGCGTCGCCGGATCGTCGGTGCCGTAGTACAGAAGCCACGCGTCGCAGCCGTTTCCCGCCACCCACTCCTTGAGCGGCGCCGTTACGTCGTCGTCTTCCTCGCCGCGCATGGCCCAGCTCACGAGCACGGTCGCGAATCCGTCCTCTGCCAGGAACTCGGGAGCACGCTCGACCACCATCCGCGAGACGGCGTCGCCTTCCATCCCGCTGTCGCGAAACGCGTACGCGGACTCCGGCGAGATCACGTACGGCGGGTTGGTCGTGATGAGGTCGTAGCGCTCGCCGGCAACCGGCTCAAAGAAGCTTCCCGCCTTCCACTCGACGTTCGCGCAGCCGTTGAGCGCGGCACTGAACGCAGCGAAGGTCGAGCGCGCGTTCGTTGATGTCGGTGCCGAGGACCGAGCCACTGTGCCGCGAGGAGAGCATCGCCTGGATCCCATTCCCGGTGCCGAGGTCGAGCGTCCGCTCGCCGTGACGCCGCACGGTGAGGTGCGACAGCATCACCGATGGATCGTGAACACCGGCGACGTGGTCGAACGGCAGTTGCTCCCCTTCCACGGGCCGCCGGTCGGAGGCGACGAGCACCTCGTCGTGGGGGACGATGCGGATCTCAGGCGCGACTTCGTCGCCGTCGCGCCGCACGATGCCGAGCGCTTCGGCGCGCTCAAGCCCGAGAGGGAGGAAGGCGGACTCGGCGGCGTCGGCCTCGACCGGCATGCCAATGATGAAGAGTCGGATGAGCGTCCCGAGCGGCCCCGCTTCCCGCAGTCGGCGCATGCGCACCGAGATGTCGGCGTGCCCCGAGAGCTGCTCGCCGGTTGCGTCGAACGTCTGGTGCACCCCTTCGCCGGAGAACCCCGCTTCGCGGAGCACGGATCCGAGCTCCGCGATCGTCGAGGGGTCGCTCATATCGAGCGGCAGGCGCTCTCTGCTCACGCGCCCGACTTTAGTGAAACTCTCGTCACCCTATTGAAACCATTGCTGCGGATCAATATGCTCGCGTGCAACTGGCGCGCCGGGGACACCGGGTACCCGCGGCAGTTTCACAAGGAGGTAGGGGAATGGAGGAGACCACCCGCACAACGTCGAGGCGTAGCGTGCTCGGCCGCGGGCTCGCGTTTGCCGCAGCGGCGGTCGGGATCGGCGCGACCGGCGCGCAGGCGGCAACGCCGAAGATCGGAGGGACGGCGCTGAAGACAGGGGAAACGAAGTTCCTTCTTCACGGCCGAGGCTTCCACCTGGATTCCCCGACGAAGCTACGAGGTCAAGCTGCCGCAAAGTGGTGACCGGCACAGCGCCTATGGCGAACTGCTCGACCGCCCGAACGGGAAAGGTAGTCGGTCAGTTCAGCGCCGCGCATCTCACCCACGACTCGCCGTTCGCGGCCGGCGCGTCCAGCCTGGAGATCCACACCTTCACGCTGAGAGACGGCACGATCCACGGGCTCGGCGCCGTCGCCAGGGGCGACGAAGGGCCATTTCGTGATCCTCGGTGGCACCGGTCGGTACTGCGGGCGTAACGGGCAGCTATGTCGCCCGCCAGAACGCCCGCGAGCTGGGCGGCAACGGCACCGCGACCTTCCACATCACACTGGCGAGATAGGAGATAGCGAATGGCAGCGGTGGACTACTTTCTCAAGATCGACGGAGTCGACGGCGAGAGCATCGTCAGTAGGGCACGAGAAATGGATCGAGCTCCAGTCGTGGAGCTGGGGCGAGACCAACGTCGGGACGGCGACCCGCGGGAAGCGGCGCCGGCAAGGTCTCGGTCCAGGACTTCCACTTCACCTCCTCCGTCGGAGCAAGGCATCGCCTTTGCTGTTGCATCGCCTGCGCCACCGGCGAGCACATCGAGAAGGCGGCGCTGGACGTGTCGCAAGGCCGGAGCCAAGCACCAGGAGGTCTACCTGGTGATCACGCTGGAGGACGTGCTGGTCTCCAGCTACCGGCTGCTCCGGGGGTGAGCCGGGAGGCCAGACCTCCAGACGAGTTCAGCCTCAACTTCACGAAGATCGAGTGGAAGGAGAAGGTGCTGGCCACCGGAGAAGTTGATCGACGTCGGCCTTCGACTTCACCGCCGCGACCAGCTCTGATCTCGACCGACACGCAGTCTTCGACCGGGGCGCCGAGAGGCGCCCCGGTGTCGTTCTGGAGGATCGCCTTCCGCATACGATGACCGGGCGGAACGCGAGTTCCGTCACAAGTCATGGACCGTCCGGTACTTCACGCCGTAGTTCGCGAGCTCGTCTCCGACGAGCGCGTCGCCGCGTTCAGCTCGACGCGCTGCCGACGCGCGCGCGCGTCTCGGAGGCGGCGCTGCCGCCGCTCCTCGCGACGTTGCACGAGCGGCTCGGGCGCGGTCTCGTCGTTCTCCTGCCCGAGGACGCGGACGCGCGCGACACCGCCGATGCGGTGGCGTGGTTCCTCGGCGACGACGCGGTCGGGCTGCTGCCGAGCCGCGGTGTCTCGTACGAGTCGGGCCTTGCGCCGCCGCCGCACCTCGTCGGCGAGCGCGCCCGCGCGCTTCACGTCCTCGAGCGCGGCGGGCTCGTGTGCGCGTCGGCGCGCGCGCTCGCGGAGGGACTGCGCGCCGGTCGAGGCGCGTCCCGATCCCGTCGAGGTGCGGCCCGGGCTCGAGCCCGGCGTCGACGCGCTCGCCGAGTCGCTCGCGCTCGCGGGCTACGCGCGCGTCGAGCGCGTGGACGACCGCGGCCAGTTCGCGGTGCGCGGTGGCATCGTCGACGTCTTCCCGACGACCGGCCGCGAACCGCTCCGCGTCGAGTTCTTCGGCGACGAGATCGAGTCGGTGCGCGCGTTCTCGCCGTTCACGCAGCGCGCCCTTCACCCGGTCGCCGAGGCGACGCTCTATCCCGCGGCCGAGCGGAGCGTCGACCTCGTCGAGCCGACGCTCGCCGGACGACGAGACCGACGCCGCCGTGCCCGACGACCTCGTCCCGGCGCTCGCCGGCGCGCCCGACTTCGTCTTCGAGCCCGATGCCGTGCGTCGCGTCTGGGAGGAGGACGGCGTCCGAAGGCGCCGTCGCTCGACGGCGCGACCGAGCTCGATCCGTTCCCGCAGAACCAGCCGTTCGCGTTCGAGGCGCAGAAGCCGGCGATCGCGTCGCGCGGTCTCGCCGAGGCCGAGTTACGAGCTCGCGGCGCTCATCCGCACCGGCCAGCGCGTCGTCGTCGCGTTCCCGCACCGCGGCGAGGCGCTGCGCACGCAGAACCTCCTCCGCCGCATCGAAGCGCGCGTGCTCGAGCCGGGAGAGGACTTGCCGGAGGAGCCGCAGCTCCTGTTCGCGATCGCCCCGGCGCGGCGCGGCTTCGTCTGGCGCGACCTCGGCCTCGTCGTCCTGCCCGACCACCAGGTCTTCCGCCGCCGCGCGCCGCGCGAGCGCCGCCTCGGTGGCCGCGCGCTCCAGAGCTTCGCCGACCTCCGCACCGGCGACTACGTCGTCCACGAGGACCACGGCATCGGCAAGCTCCTCGGCTTCGAGACGAAGACGGTCGCGAGCGTGACGCGCGACTACCTCCTGCTCGCGTTCCGCGGCGAGGACCGGCTCTACGTCCCGCACGAGCAGCTCGGCAAGGTCTCGCGCTACGTCGGCGCCGAAGCCGGCGCGCCCGCGCTCTCGAAGCTCGGCGGCAAGGCGTGGCAGACGATGAAGTCGCGCGCGAAGGAGTCCGTCCGCGAGCTCGCCGGCGAGCTCATCAGCTCTCTACGCGCAGCGCGCAGACGCGCGAGGGCATCGCGTACGACCTCTCGCACGAGTGGCTGCCGCGGCTCGAAGCGTCGCTTCCCGTTCCGCGAGACGCCCGACCAGGAGACGGCGATCGAGGCGGTGATGGAGGACCTCGAGACGCCGCGCCCGATGGATCGCCTCGTCTGCGGCGACGTCGGCTTCGGCAAGACGGAGGTCGCCGTGCGCGCCGCGTTCGCCGTCGCGGTCAACAGCAAGCAGGTGCTGCTCCTCGCGCCGACGACGATCCTCGCCGAGCAGCACTTCAACACCTTCCGCGAGCGCTACCGCGACTTCCCCGATCCGCGTCGAGATGGTCTCGCGCTTCGTCGCGCCGAAGGACACGAAGCGGATCCTCGCCGACTTCAGCGCCGGCAAGGTCGACGTCCTCATCGGCACGCACCGCGTCCTCTCGCGCGACGTGATCCCGAAGGAGCTCGGCCTCGTGATCCTCGACGAGGAGCAGCGCTTCGGCGTCGCGCAGAAGGAGCTGCTCAAGTCGCTGCGGCTCGAGGTGGACGTGCTCACGCTGAGCGCGACGCCGATCCCGCGCACGCTGCACCTCTCGCTCGCGGGCATGCGCGACATCTCGATCATCGAGACGCCGCCCGAGGGTCGCCGCCCGATCCGCACGACGGTCGGCGAGTACGACGAGGAGCTCGTGAAGCTCGCGCTCGAGCGCGAGGTGGAGCGCGAAGGCCAGGCGTTCTTCCTCCACAACCGCGTCGAGACGATCGAGGAGCGCGCCGCGCAGCTGCAGCAGCTCTGCCCGAAGCTCCGCTTCCTCGTCGCGCACGGGCAGATGAAGGAGAAGGACCTCGAGGAGAAGATGCACGCGTTCCTCCGCGGCGACGCCGACGTGCTCGTCTCGACGACGATCATCGAGTCGGGCATCGACATCCCGCAGGCGAACACGCTCATCGTCGAGCGCGCCGACATGCTCGGCCTGAGCCAGCTCTACCAGATCCGCGGGCGCGTCGGCCGCTCGGACGCGACGGCGTACGCGTACCTCTTCTATCCCGACGCGCGCGAGCTGACCGACGAGGCGCGGGCGCGGCTCTCGACGCTCGCCGACCACACCGAGCTCGGCGCCGGCTTCGCGATCGCGATGCGCGACCTCGAGATCCGCGGCGCCGGCGAGCTGCTCGGCGGGGAGCAGTCCGGCCACGTCGCCGCCGTCGGCTTCGAGCTCTACGTCGAGCTCCTCAACGAGGCGGTTGCCGAGATGCAGGGACAGAAGCGCACCGTCGGGCCGGCCGGTCCGCGTCGACGCGCGTGTCGACGCCTACGTCCCCGGCGCGTACGTCGACTCGGAGGCGCTGCGCATCGACGTCCACCGCCGGCTCGCGCTCGCCGAGACGGAGGACGAGCTGCGCGAGCTCCAGCTCGCGCTCGAGGACCGCTTCGGCCCGCTCCCCGAGCCGGTCGAGAACCTCTTCCGCATCCAGGAGGCGAAAATCAAGGTCGCGCTCCTCGGCGCCGACTACCTCGTCTTCCAGGGCGGCAAGGCGACGGTCGGCCGGCTCGTGCTCGGCTCAGCGCGAGCTGAGGGAGCTGCGCGACCGCGCGAAAACGGCGATCTACGCGTCTTCGAGCCAGGAGGTGAGCCAGCGCGGGCAGGAGGAATTGACCCAAGCGGTTCAGTTGGTCGATGCTATCTTGGACGCACGCCGAGCTGCCTGAAACCCAATCTGCGCGGCGCTCCCGCGGCCCCCGACCTCACTGGATGGAAATGAAGAATCGTCTCCTCTTTGTGCCCGTTCTCCTTGCGCTCGTCGTCTCTCTCGCCGCCTGCGGCGGCGGCTCCCAGAACGTTCCCGCGAACGCCATCGCGGTGGTCAACGGGACGCCGATCACGCTCGCTCAGTTCAACGACTTCTTCGCGCAGGCCGTGACAGCGGCCAAGCTGCAGGGCCAGACGACCGACGCCCGGAACGCCGCAGTACACGGCGCTGCGCAACCAGACCGTCGCCGAGCTCGTCCAGATCGCCGAGGTGCAAGCAGCAGATGAAGAAGGAAGGCGTCACCGTGACGCCGAGCGACATCGACAAGTTCATCGCGAATCTCGTCAAGACCAACTACGGCGGGAGCCAGGCGAAGTTCCAGGCCGCGCTGAAGAAGGCGAAGCTGTCGATGAAGGCCGCGAGGGAGCAGGTGTACATCAACCTCCTCGCGACGAAGATCCACGACAAGGTCACGGCGAGCGCGAAGGTGACGGACAAGCAGGAGAAGGACTACTACGACGCCAACCTCGCGCAGTACTCCATGACCCAGCCGACGACGCGTAATGTCGCCCATCCTCGTCGAAGACAAGGCTGGCGAACAGGATCGAGCAGAAACTGACAGAACGGTGCGAGCTTCGCGACGCTGGCGAAGAAGTACTCCGACAGGATCCCGGCAGCGCGGCGACCGGATGGCGAAGTTCACCGCGGCGAAGTACGGCGGTCTGATGGCCCCGTTACGTGAAGGCCGCGTTCGCGCTCAAGACCGGGCAGATCTCCGCGCCGGTCGACGCGACCGCCAGCCGAACGGCGGTTGGTTCATCATCAAGGCGCTCGGCCCGGTCGAAGACGACGGGCAAGGCGCAGACGACGCGCAGAGTGGAGCACATCCTCGTCGCGGTCAAAACCAAGGCGCACAGCGACCTTCCAGGCAAAGGCGAGATCACCAGGCCTGCTCCAGCAGGCAGCAGACGACGGCTGTGGCAGCAGTGGCTCACCGACCTGCACGAACGAGTACAAGGGCAAAGTGAACTACCAGTCCGGCTACGCGCCGCCGACGACGACCGCGCTCCCGTCGAGCGTGACGACGCCGACTACTACTGGCTGAGCCGACGAATCGGGAGGGCCTTCTCGCGGAGGCCCTCCTTGAACTTCAAGCGCTGACGGAGCGGCTGCGCCGCGAGTGCCCGTGGGATCGCGAGCAGACGGCGCAGACGATCGTCCCGCACACCGTCGAGGAGGCCTACGAGGTCGCCGACGCCGCGCTCGCGGCCGACGACGCGAAGCTGCTCGACGAGCTCGGCGACCTGCTCTTCCAGGTCTACTTCCTCTCGCTGTTGCTCGAGGAGCGTGGCGCCGGCGATCTCGACGGCGGTCGCGCGCGGCGTTCACGCGAAGCTCGTGCGCCGGCACCCGCACGTGTTCGGCGATGTCGAGGCCGACACGGCCGAGCGCGTCCGCTCGAACTGGGAGCGAATCAAGGTCGAGCAGGAGGGGCGGGAGGGGATCTTCCACGACGTCGCCGACGGGCTTCCCGGGCTCGCTGTACGCGCGCAAGATCCAGCAGCGCGCGAAGGCGGTCGGCTTCGAGTACCCCGACCTCGCCGGGCGCGATGGCCGACCTCGAGGACGAGCTGCGCGAGCTGAAGGAGGAGCCGTCCGCGCACGAGCTCGGCGACGTGCTCTTCGCCGCCGTCAACGTCTCGCGCAAGCTCGACGTCGATCCCGAGCTCGCGCTGCGCGCGCGCGGCGCAGCGTTTCCGCCGGCGGGTGGAGGTTGCGGAGGCGCTCGCGGCGGCGGCGGGTGAGAATTGGAGCGAGCTGCCGCTCGAGCGGCAGGACGCGTACTACGACCAGGCCAAGGAGCAGACCGAGTGACCGAGATTCGCCACGTCCACGCCCGCCAAGTCCTCGACTCGCGCGGCAATCCCACCGTCGAGGTCGAGAGTCAACGGACGGGCGCGCGATCGTCCCGTCGGGCGCCTCGACCGGCGTGCACGAAGCGGTCGAGCTCCGCGACGGCGGCGCCGCGTGGGGCGGCAAGGGCGTCGCGCAGGCGGTCGCGAACGTCAACGGCGAGATCGCCGACGCGATCCGCGGGCTCGACGTCTGGACCAGGAGGCGCTCGACCGGCGCCTCATCGAGCTCGACGGCACCCCGAACAAGGGCCGGCTCGGCGCGAACGCAATCCTCGGCGTCTCGCTTGCGACCGCGAAGGCCGCGGCCGCCGACGCGGGCGTCTCGCTCTTCCGCCACCTCGGCGGCGCGGACGCGACGACGCTCCCGGTGCCGATGCTCAACGTCATCAACGGCGGCGTCCACGCCGACAACTCGATCGACCTCCAGGAGTTCATGGTCGTCCCGGTCGGCGCCGAGTCGTTCTCCGAGGCGCTGCGGCTCGGCGACCGAGACGTACCACGCGCTGAAGGCGCTCCTCCACGAGCGCGGCCTCTCGACCGCGGTCGGCGACGAGGGCGGCTTCGCGCCGGATCTCCCGACGAGCGAGGCGGCGATCGAGGCGATCCTCGAGGCGGCCGAGCGCGCGGGCCACCGCGACCGCGTCGCGATCGCGCTCGACCCGGCGTCGAGCGAGCTCTTCTCCGACGGCGTCTACCGCTTCGAAGGCCGCGAGGCGTCGCCGGCGGAGATGGCGGAGTTCTGGGCCGGTCTCGTCGGACAAGTTCCCGATCGTCTCGATCGAGGACGGCAACGCCGAGGACGACTGGGACGGCTGGAAGGCGACGACGGAGCGGCTCGGCGACCGCGTCCAGCTCGTCGGCGACGACCTCTTCGTCACGAACGTCGCGCGGCTGCGCGAGGGCATCGAGCGCGGCGTCGGCAACTCGATCCTCATCAAGGTCAACCAGATCGGCACGCTGACCGAGACGATCGAAGCGGTGCGGCTCGCGCACGCGAACGGCTACAGCGCGGTCATGTCCCACCGCTCGGGCGAGACGGAGGACGCGACGATCGCCGACCTCGCCGTCGCGCTCGGCACCGGCCAGATCAAGACGGGCGCCCCGGCGCGCACCGACCGCGTCGCGAAGTACAACCAGCTCCTCCGCATCGAGGAAGAGCTCGGCGACGCGCGCTACGTATCCCGGCTGGGACGCCTTCCCGCGCGCGAAGCGCTAGCGTCCCAGCCCCGTCTGCTCTCTCGGGCGAGAGGTTAGCACTGGCCCAGGCGAGTGCTCCTCCTGAAAAGCGGGAGGCCCGCCGAAGCGGGCCTCCCAGGCAGCTCAATCAGCACGCCAACCGTCAACTGGGTCGAGTATGCCATGAGTAGCGCCCCGGGGGCCGGATTCGAACCGGCACCTCTGCAAGTGACGGTCGGTGCTCTACCAGTTGAGCTACCCCGGGGACGATTCTCACGCCAGCAGCGTCGCTGCCGGGGCGTCACGGCTTCTGCCGACTGTGTGCGAAGAGTGCGCTACGTCTCCCGGCTGGGACGCTTTCCCGCGCGCACGTCGTTAGCGCGCGCGAGCCAGCGCGCCTCCTCGCCGGCGAACCACCAGCGGTCGTCGTCGGCGAGCGCGGCGGTGATCCCGGCGTAGGAGGCCGCGATGTACTCGTACGTTTCCGCCTCGCACGCGGCGGCCTCGGCGTGGATGTCGTACTCCGGCCACGCCTCGGCGTACGCGTCGAGCAACGTGCCGCGCAGCGACTCGTCGATCGATTGAGGAGGTAGTGGTTGACGTCGTGGAGCGGGTTCGCGACGGCCGCATCCGACCAGTCGATGATCGTCGTCCCCAGGACGTTCCCGGGATGGAAGTCGCCGTGGATGAGCGTGTGGGGCAGCGCGGACGGCGCGCGGCGGTCATGCGCGCCGAGCGCGAGCGCCTCGTCGACGCGTGAGGCCCATTCGCGGTGCACGCGCGCGAGCTCCCGCAGCGCCGCGGCGTGATCCTCGGCCTCCGTGCCCTCGAGTCGCTCGAGCAGCATCCAGCCGCGCTCGTGGTCGCTGCGGAGAACGCGTGGGACGCCGAGCGCCTCCGTGATCGCCGGCTCGTGGCGGAAAAGCGGGAAGACGGCCTTGAAGATGACGTCGTCGTTGCCGAGCACCGCGGAGAGCGGCCAGATCCGGATCGGCTCGAGCGGCGCGCCCGCCCACGCTTCCGCCTGCTCGTGCCAGCCGGGCTGCGACCAGGCCGGGCGGCGCGGCGGCGGCGGCGCTCCACGCAACTCGGCGACGCATTGCGCGAACGCCGGCCGCAGCGGTTCGGGTACATCAACTTCCTCGGGTGCCACGCCGTCCGCGTCGACGGGCTCGAAGACGCGGAGGCGAGCGATGTGGTCGGCCGCGATCTCGACGTGGCCGGCGACGCGGAGGAAGCGCGCGGGCGGGAGCACGGCGCGGAGATCGGCGAGTTCTCCGCCCTCCGTACAGACGGACGGCAGCGTGCCGTTGACCGCAAGGATGCCGCCGCGCGCGGGCACGAAGGCGTACTGATCGACGAGAGCGGACACAGGTACGCTCGACTCTATGGCGATGGACCGGCGGACGAAGATCGTCGCCACGCTCGGGCCGGCGTCCGACTCGCGTGAGCGGCTCCGCGCGCTGCTCGACGCGGGTGTCGACGCCGTCCGGTTCAACCTCTCGCACGGCACGCACTCCGAGCACTCCCAGAAGGCGTGGCTCGTGCGCGAGATCGCCGCCGAGCTCGGTCGCCCGTCGCGCTCATCGCCGACCTGCAGGGGCCGAAGTTGCGGATCGGAGAGCTGGCGGAGCCCGTCGTTCTCGAAGGCGGGCGACGAGATCGACCGTCGCCGCCGAGGAGGCGTGCGGCGCCGGCGACCTTCCCATCGCCCCCGCCGTGATCGGAGACGTGCTCGCAGCCGGGCCACGACGTCCTCATCGACGACGGCCGCGTGCGCCTTCGCGTCGAAGCGGTGAAGAGCGGCCGCGCCACATGCGCCGTCGTCGTCGGCGGCACCGTCACCTCGCACAAGGGCGTCAACCTCCCCGGCGTCCCGCTGCCGATCCCGTCGCTGACTCGCAAGGACATGGACGACCTCGACTGGGCGCTCGAGACGGGCGTCGACTTCGTCGCGCTCTCCTTCGTCCGCTCGCCGGCCGACGTCCGCGACCTTCGCGCCCTGCTCGAGCAGGCCGGCTCGCACGCGCACGTGATCGCCAAGATCGAGAAGGCGGAGGCGGTGGACGTCCTCGACGACATCCTCGCGGAGACCGACGCGGTGATGGTCGCGCGCGGCGACCTCGGCGTCGAGATCGGCCCGGCCGTCGTCCCGCTCGTGCAGAAGCGGATCATCCACCGGGCGCTCGAGCTCGGGAAGACGGTGATCACGGCGACGCAGATGCTCGAGACGATGATCCACTCGCCCGAGCCGACCCGCGCCGAGGCGAGCGACGTCGCGAACGCGATCCTCGACGGGACGTCTGCGGTGATGCTCTCCGGCGAGACGGCCGTCGGCGAGTACCCGGTCGAGGCCGTCGCGTACATGGATCGGATCGCGCGCGCTGTCGAGCCGAGCCTCGACTACCGCCACGAGATCCCCGACGCCGCGGACGATCCGACGATCGGCCAGGCGATGTCGAACGCGGCGTGCGACGTCGCCGAGGCGCTGCAGGCGAAGGCGATCCTCGTCCCGACGTTCTCGGGCAGCACCGCGAGCGCCGTCGCGCGGCTCCGTCCCCGCCGCCCGATCGTCGCGCTCACGCACGTCGACTGGGCGATGCGCCAGCTCGCGCTCGAGTGGGGAGTGACGCCGGTGCTCATCACGGAGACGGGCGACGTCGAGGATCTCTGGCGGCTCGCGATCGACGCCGCGCGCGACGCCGGCATCGTCGAGTCCGGCGACCGCGTCGTCATCACTGCCGGCACCGCCGTGAACATCCCCGGCTCGACGAACGTCATCAAGGTCGACGTCGCCTAGAGCGTCTAGCGCGCGAGCCGGCGGAGGCGCAGTGCGGCGAGTTGTTCGAGTTGCCGGAGCGGCTCGCACACCTGGCAGTTGTAGGCGCGGGCCGTGCCGTCGCGGCTGCCGGTGAGGATCCAGTCGCCGATCGGGCTGAACGAGGCGCCCGTCAGCGGGCGCGTCGGTGCGGCCGACGTAGAACATCAGCTGGCCGTTCGCGGCGTTCCAGAGGCCGGCGGTGTACTGGCTCGCGGTGACGATCCAGTGCCCGTCCGTGCTCCAGCCCACGTGCGTAGATCGCGAAGAAGTGGCCGATCAGGCGGTGGATGAGCCGTCCGCTGCGCGCGCTCCAGACGACGCCGGTGTGGTCGTAGCTGACCGTCGCGAGCTCGAGGCCGTTCGGGGAGTACGCGAGCGCGGTGATCCCCGAGCGGTGGCCGCGTCAGCGTGTGGAGGAGCTTGCCCGTCGTCGCGTCCCAGAGTTGCGCGACGGAGCCCTTCGCGGTGGCGACGCCGAGTCCGTCGGGGGAGAGCGTCGCGTGGTCCGCGGCGGTGTGGATCGTGCTCACGAGCGTGCCCGTCGTCGGTGTAGACGCGCACCTCGTTCGCGGTGCGCACGAGGAAGCGGCTGCCGCCGGTCTCGATCTCGAGTACCGGGCCGCCGACCTTGCCGACGACGTCTGCGCCTCGCCATGACGTCTCCGTTCGACTGACCGGTCAAGAGCGTTCCGTCCGGCGCAAAGGCGATCGCGGTGACGCGGAAGTTCGGGTTCATCGTGAGGCTTCCGTCCCAGCTCCTGGTGACCGTGCCCTGCCTTGTCGAGGAGCGCGAAGTGGTTGCCCTGGCTCGCCGTCGCGACGATCGGCGCGTTCATCGTGAGCGTGTGGAGAACGCGGCCGGTGCGCGTGAGCTTCCCGCGCCACCCGCCCTGCGACCGTCACGGGATTGTCGCCGAGCCAGAACGTCCGAACCGGGCTCTTGTGCTTGTCGATCGTCGTGAGACTTCCCGGCGGCTGCACGTCCCACAGCCGCGCCGTGCCGTCGCTCGAAGCAGTGACGAGCGTGCGCCCGCTCGGGTCGAACGCGACGCTCGTGACGGCGTTGGCCGAGCCGCTGAGCGGGGCGATCAGCCGCCGTTGATGCGCGTTGTAGATCCGTGCGAGCCGGTCGGCCGAACCGGTCGCGATCTCGTTCCCGTTCGGGGCTGAATCGCGGCGTCCTCGACCGCGCCGGTCGCGCCGACGAGGAGCAGCTCGCGCTGGCCGGTCGCGACGTCCCAGACGTACGCGGCGCCGTCCGAGCTCGCCGTGACGAGCGTGCGGCCGTCCGCGCGAGAAGTTCTCCCGCAGGACGTAGCCGATGTGCGGCAGCACGTGGAGGAGCCGGCCGGTGCGCGCGTTCCAGAGGCGCGCCGTCCGGTCGTAGCTGCCGCTCGCGAGGAGCTTCCCGTTCGGGCTGAACGCGAACGAGCGGATGCCCTGTTCCGGCAGCACGCCTGATCACGTGCGCCGGTGTGGGCGTCGATCAGCTCGGCCGTCGTGCTCTTGCCGTGCTTGAACGCGACCGCGAACGGTCGTCGCGCTCGGATCGAGCGCCGCCGCTTCGACGCTCCCGTGAACGCGATCATCTTCGCACTTCCCCGTTCTCTCGTCGTCGAGCCGGACGTCAGTCGCCGCTGCGCGATCGAGCAGCGTGTCCTGCCCTCGAAGTCGAGCGCGGTGATCGCTGAGCGGCGTGCGAATCTCGTGCCCCGGGCGGGACGCCCTGGCCCCAGACGCGTACTTCGCCGTCGACGAGCCGGCGGCGAAGCGTCGCCGCCGAGGCTCCACGCCGCCGTGGTCAGCGCCGGCCCGCGTGGCGCAAGACGTGTGGAGGACGTCCGTCGTCGGGTACGTAGACTCGAGCTTGCCGTTGCTGCTCGCGACGAGGAAGCCGGTCCCCGTGCGGCGCGAACGAGGCCGCGACGATCGTGCCGCCGAGCCGGAAGACCCGCTCCTCGCGCATCGCCGCGAGGCTCGTGCGGAGGACGCTCGTCGTCTGGGCGCCGGGCGCGAGCTCGCGGCCGGAGCGCGAGCGCGACGCTCGTCTGCGGATTCGTCGTCGAGCTCGGCGAGCGCGCGCGCCGCGAGCGCGCGTCCGTGCGCGCGCCGCGCCTGCGTCTGCGCGTTGCTCCGCTGAATGAGCGCGAACGTCGCGAGCAGCGCGACGAGGACGAAGCCGGCGAGCGACGCCGCGGCGATGACCTGCAGGCGCCGCCGCTGCCGCGCGGCGCGAGCGCGCTCGTCGCGCAGCTGGTGCTCCTGCTGCCAGGCGAGGAGCGGCGGGCCGAGGACGTCGTGGAAGATCTCCCAGCGCGCCGCCGCGCCCGGCGTCGCCGTCGACTGCACGCACGATCCTCCGCCGGCCGAGCTCCTCGAGCAGGGCGCGAAGCTCTGCCGGCTCGACAGCGGCGTACTCGGCGAGGTCGCCTGCCTCGTGCGAGAGCTTGCGCCCCGAGGGCGTGACGAGCTGGCGCACGACGCGCGTCGCCGCTTCCTGCTCGGGCGCGGAAAGCTGCGTCGAGCGCGCTCTGGACGTGCTCGTCGACGACGGCGCGCGAGCCGCCGATCCGCCGGAACGTCGCGAGTCGCAGCGTCTGCGAGTCGTCGGCGCGTTCCTGCTCCCAGAGCCGCTCGAGCACGAGCTGGAGGTACGGCGCCTCGACGCCGTTCGCCGTCGACGCCTCGTCGAGCACCGCCTCGACGAGCGCGTCCTCCGCGGTGAACGTCGTGCCGCTCAGCTCGCTGTAGCGCTCGAGCGGCCCGAGGATCGCCGCGCGGCCCGTCGGCCCGGTCGAGCCGGTCGAGGCGGAGGAGGTTCGCGAACAGCTCGGGGATCCGCGCGGTGAACTCGTCGAGCTCCGCGAGCGCGTCGTCGCGGATCGCGATCAGGACGTTGACGCGCAGCCCGGGCCGGCGCAGCAGCTCCGGCAGCGCCGTGCTCAGCGGGCCGTCCGTCGCCGTGGTAGAGGACGTACTCCTCGAACTGGTCGAGCAGGAGGTAGACCTCGCCGCGCTGCCCGCGGCCGCCGCGACGGTGTCGACGAGCCCCGCGGTCGCGCCGAGCTCGCCGCACTCCTCGCGCACCGACGCGATCAGCCCGCCCGCCGGATCCTCCGCCCACGCGTCGTGCACGACGACCGGCGCGCTCGCTCTGCTCCCGCAGCCGCTGCGCGACGCCCGCGCGCAGGAGCGAGCTCTTGCCGACGCCGCTCGGCCCGTACAGCACCGTGAGCCGGCTCGCGAGGACGTTCGCGACGGCCGCGTTCGATCTCCGGCTCGCGTCCGAAGAAGAGGCAGCGCGTCGAGCTCGGAGTCGTCGAACGCCGCGAGTCCCTTGTACGGGCTGTCGGGCACGCCGGTCACGTGCCGTCGCTCACTGGCCGCCTCCGCGAGCGCGCGCTCGAGCTCCGCGACGTACGCGGCCGGCGCCATGTCGACGACGTCGACGTCGCGGCGCCGCCAGAACTCCCGCTCGAGCGGCTGCGGTCCGGCGTTCACCGACCACGAGCGGTACGGCAGCGGCTCGCTTCCCCACAGCCGTTCGAGCACGACCCGCAGCGTCCAGGTCGAGAGCGTGTACCCGAGCAGAAGGAGATGCGTCCGCCGCAGCCGCGCCGCCAGCCCGACCGGCAGCCGCCGCCCGACGTCGCCGTAGTTGATGAAGTCGTCCTCGGTCACGGCGAAGCTCTCCCAGGCGCGGTCGGTCGTACCGTCGACGCGTCCCTGCAGGTGGAGGAGGACGGTGCGCGCGTCGAGGTCGAGCTCGCGCGTGTACGCGTTCGGGCGCTCGATGACGGTCGCCGCGCCGCCGGGCTCGATGTGGCAGAAGCTGCCGCGCATCGCGCCGGCGGCGAGGTAACAGACGGTGTCGTACGTCTCATCCCGCTCCTCGAGCGCGCGTTCGAGCGCGAGCTCGTAGCCGGTCGTGACGAGAAGCGGCTGCGCGGCCTGCCGCTCGCGCAGGAGCGCGGGAAGACCCGGCGAGGAAGCGGTGGACGGGGGTCGGCTCGCCGTCGCTCTCGACGAGCGTGTGCAGCGTGTCGTAGAGCTGGCCGGAGCCATTCAGGACCGAGACCGCCTGCGAGATCCGCGCGAGCTCGGGCGAGACTCCTCCTCGAGCCCGAAGCGGCGCGCGAGCTCGGAGGCGAGCGGCTCGGAGCCGGAGCCGACGACGATCGTGACCTTCCCGGCGAGGATCTGGGCGGCGACCTCCTCGAAGTGCTCGAGCTCGGGAATCGCGCCGCGGCTGACCGCGAACGTCTCGTGGCGGAGGATCGAGGCGTGGACGCTGCGGAGGATCGGGCTCGGCTCGAGGCCGAGCTCCTCGACGAGCACCTCACGCCCGTGGCGGTAGACCTCGAGCGCGTCGGCCTGCCGTCCCGAGCGGTAGAGCGCGAGCATCAGCTGCGCGCGCAGCCGCTCCCGCAGCGGATGCGCGCGGACGAGCGCCTCGAGGTCGCCGACGAGCGCCGCGTGCTCGCCGATCGCGAGCCGCGCCTCCGCCTGCTCCTCGAGGAGGATGAGCCGGAACTCCTCGAGCCGCGCGATCTCCTCCTGCGCGAACGCCTCGTAGCGGAACTCCGCGAGCGGCTCGCCGCGCCAGAGCCCGAGCGCCTCGCCGAGCAGCTCCGCCCGGCGCGCCGGCTCGCTCGCACGCGCCTCGTCGACGAGCGCGCGCACGCGCGCGGCGTCGAGCTGGTCCGGCTCGAGCCGTACGACGTAGCCGGGCGGCCGCGTCTCGATCACGTCGGGCCCGAGCGCCTTCCGCAGCTGCGCGACGAAGTTCTGGAGCGACGCGACCGCGGTCGCAGGCGGGTCGCCGCTCCACAGCATCTCGACGAGCCGGTCGAGCGAGACGACGCGGCCCGCGTCGAGGAGGAGCGCCGCGAGGAGGGCGCGCTGCTTCGGCCCGCCGAGGGTGATCGGCTCGCCGTCGGCGCGTGCTTCGAGCGGACCGAGGATGGCGAAATCGACCATCGCAGAGGAGGTTCTAGCACCCTCTGCGCCGCGGCGTAGCCGTGCGTCTGCGCCGTTAGGCGCCGCCGTTAGTAGCGCGGTTGGCGGCCGCGGCTCTCGACGGCTGCGCGCCATGAGCGCCAGGCGTGCCAGATCACCGCCCGACACGCGGGCGTCATCCATCTGAAGGTCGCGCCCCGCGCGCGGCGGCCGTCGCGCCGTTAGCCGGCCGTTAAGCGCGGTTGCTGCGTCCTGACGGTGCGCCAGACCCATCGCCGGCGCTTTACCCTCACCTCGCGTTCAACGTCGCTCTCGTCGTGGCGCTCGTGGTCTTGTACGCCATCGTGCTCAGCCCGGGAAGGCGGCCACGACGCCACTCCTCGCCGGCTTCGAGGCGCGCAGCTACGCCCCCGGGCAGGTCGCCGCGCTCCAGATCGAAAGCAGCACGACTCGTCGCGTCACCCTTCAGTTCTTCCTCGCCGGCGCCGGCGAATCCGACAAGTACACGCACGGGCCGGACGGAACACCTTCGGCAAGCCGTCACGGCCCGAGCTCGTCACCCGCCGCCGGCATCCGGGAAGTGGATGGCTCACGTCTCGGCTCGGCGCGAACTGGCCGAGCGGCGACTACGTGGCCCGCCTGACCTGGCGCGGCGGAAGCGACTACGCGCCGTTCGTCCTCCGCCCGAAGCGGCTCGGCACGGCGCCGGTGCTCGTGATCGAGCCGACGAACACGTGGCACGCGTACAACGCCTACGCCGGCGACAGCTGGTATCTCAACTCGGCCGTTCACGTCATCGACCTCACGCATCCGTTCGTCGGCCACGACGTCAGGGGCCGGCCCGTCCCCGCAGGGCTCCCGAAGCAGTTCAAGGTTCTCGACGTCGGCTTCCTCCGCTGGTACTGGAAGAGCGGCTACCGCGCCGACTTCTTCTCCGACGACGACCTCGAGAACATCACGAGCGTCAAGCAGCTCCTTCGCTACAAGGCGCATCGTCTTCGGTGGGCACGAGGAGTACGTCACGTCGCACGTCTACAAGCTCATCACCGCAGTACCGCGACGCCGGCCGCAACCTCGCCTTCCTCTCCGCGAACAACTTCTTCTACCGGGTCGAGGTGCACGGGAACACGATGGTCGGGCGCACCACCTGGCGCAGCCTCGACAAGCCCGAGGCGTCGCTCGTCGGCGCGCAGTACGTCGGCTGGAACCACGGCCGCTAGCGCCGAACCTGCCGTACCACGTCATCGACCGCGAGGCAGCGCCGTGGCTCTTCAAGGGGACGGGCCTCCGCAGGACGGTGCGACGTTCGGCAAGTACGGCATCGAGATCGACGAGCCGAACACCGTCGTCGCCCGACGACACCGACGTCGTCGCCGAGATCCCCAACGAGTTCGGCGACAAGGACGCCGACATGACGATCTACACGATGGGACGCTCCACCGTGTTCGACGCCGGCGTCTTCAACTTCGGAGCGAGCGCGCACTGGCCGAAGATCTCACGGATGGTCTCGAACCTCTGGAGCCATCTCAGCGGCGAGCGGCCGTCCACGTGAGATGGCGTGCTCGCCGACCTGCGTGCTCGTCGCGGCCGTGGGTCGTCCTCGCGGCCTGCGGCACCGGCCGCATCGCACACGACGTCGACGCCCGCCGATCACGGCAGCCTCAGCCACCGGCGCAAGCACAACCGCGCTGCCGTGGCCGACGTACGGCGCCGACAACGCGCGCACACGGTCGGTGACCGTGCC
Source organism: uncultured Actinomycetes bacterium (assembly GCA_963816735.1). GTDB lineage: Bacteria > Actinomycetota > Thermoleophilia > Gaiellales > Gaiellaceae > Palsa-739. The sequence goes on along the minus strand of CAWFLY010000012.1, from coordinate 119,881 downwards.
GGGCCTCCGTCCGCCGTTCCGCCGGCTGTGGACGTTCCACGGCCACACGCTCCTCGAGCTTCCGCCGTCGCCGGCTACGGCCTGCTGTACGAGGAGAGCTTCGACGGGCGGATCCACGCACTCGACCCGGCCACCGGCGCCGAGCGGTGGAGCTACGACTCGCGCCGCTGCGGCTGGGCGTCCCCCGCGCTCGCCGGCGGTCTCGTCTTCGCGACGTTCATCGGTGACTCGCATTGCTCGCAGCTTCCGAGACGGCGAGATCGTCGGCGTTCTCCGCGCGGACGGGCCGCGCTTCGCTGGCGGCGCACCATCGCGCAGAGCGAGTCGTCGCCGCTCGTCGCCGGACGGCACCGTCTACTTCGGCGACACCGAACGGCCGCGTCTACGCGCTCGCCGCCGCGACCGGGGCGGAACGCTGGAGCTTCGACACGGGCGGCGCCGGTCAAGGCGTCACCGGCGCTCGCGAACGGACGCCTGTTCGTCGGCAACTACGGCGGCCGCTTCTACGCCCTCGACCGCGCGCACCGGCAGCGCTGCTCTGGCAGAGCAGCGGGCCGCGGCAACTTCTACTCGACCGCCTCGGTCGTCGGACGGCCGCGTGTACGTCGGCTCGATCGACGGCCAGCGTCTACGCCTTCTCCGCCGCGGACGGAAGCCCACTCTGGAGTTTCGGGACGGCGGCTATGTCTACGCGTCGCCGGCGGTGTGGCGCGGCGTCGTCCTCGTCGGGTCGTACGACCACACGTTCTACGCGATCAACGGCGCGACGGGAACGATGCGCTGGGACGTTCCACGCGGGCGGCGCGATCTCGGGCGCCGCGTCGGTGATCGACGGTATCGTCTACTTCTCCACGCTCGATCCGCACAAGACGTACGCCCTCGACGCCGCGACGCGGTCGCGTCATCGCAGACGTGGGAACGACGGCGAGTACTCACCGCGGTCGCCGCAGACGGCCGGCTCTATCTCGTCGGCGTCGGCCGGATCTACGCCCTCGTTCCTCGACGGCGCGCAAAGAGGAACTGAGCTACGGCCCGAGAAATCTCGGAGCTATGGCTTCCCGTGCCGCTCGCAGTCCTGCGCGCAAGCTTCCCGGCCGTCGCTGGTTCGCGGTCGCCGTTCTCGTTCTCGTCGGACTCCTCTACTACCGGCCGCTGCACGACTACTTCGCCTCGCGCGCGCAGCGGGCCGCAGCGGGCCGCCGAGGTCGTAGAAGCTCGCAGCGCGAACAGGCGATTCTCGAGCGGAAGGTTCGGGAGGCGTCGTCCGCGGCGGCGCTGGTCGCGCAGGAACGACTCCTCGGCTACATCCATTCCGGCGAGCACCTCTTCATCGTCAAGGACATCCCGCAGTGGCGGCGCAGGCAGAATGCCGTCGCGCCGTGGGCACTCACGCTGACCCTGACCGCAGACCTCGTCGCACGTCAGCTCGGGCGTGAGCCGCGCGCCTTCCATCGCGTCGCCGTTCGCTGCCCGTTCGGCGCGCCCGCGGTGACCGAGCAGCAGCCGTACACCGTCGACGGCGACCCGTTCCCGACGACGTACTACCTCACGTGCCCGCACCTCGTCGCGGCGGTGTCGCGCCTCGAGGCGGCCGGCGGAGTCGAGCGCTGGAGCGCGGCGGCGCGGGAGGAGCCGGAGCTCGCGGCGAGCCTCGCCGCGGCCGACGACGAGCAGCGCCGGATCCGTCGCGAGCTCGCGGGCGACTCGGAGCGGCGACGCGACGGCGGAGCGTCGCTCGAGTTCGGCGTCGGCGGCTCACGCCGCAGCGGCAGCCTCAAGTGCCTCCACGCTCACGTCGCGTACGCGCTCGCGCGCCCCGGCTACGAGCTCGGCGAGCGGATCGCGGCCGAGCTCGAGCCGCTGTGGCCCGACCGCTGCTGCACCCTCGTCAGAGCGACCATGAGCGCGGTCGCAGTCGCGAGGCACGAGTGGGAGGACGGCACGCGCCGGCTCGAAGCCGCGCGGGACGACGTCCGCCGCTACCACCAGCTGCTCGAGCTCCTCGACCTCGATCGTCGGCGAGCTGCGCAAACGCGTCGGCGCAGACGTACACGCTCGAGCGAGCTCGCCGCCGCGTACGGCGAGGCGGAGTCGTGGGCGCGCGAGCTCCTCGACGACCGCAGCGCGCTCCCCGGCTGGCCGCGAGACCTCACGACTCGTGCTCGCCGCCGCGTTCGACGCGTACCAGCTCGGCGCCGTCGATTACACACCCTGACGTGTAAAAAGAGACAGATTTGGACAGTTTCCCTCCTGTGAGCTACCGCGAGGACGACGGCCGGCGCGAGCCGGAATGGATGACGCTCGGGCAGGCGGCGAAGTTCCTCGGCGTCGCGCAGAGCACGATCCGCAAGTGGTCGGATCAACGGCCGGATCCCGACCTTCTACACGCCTGGCCGCCACCGCCGGTATCGCCGCGGCGACCTCGAGGCGTTCATCGTCCGCTCCGGCCCGGGGCGCCAGCCGAGCGGGTCCGCCGGTGTTGCTCGTCGACGACGACGTCGGCATGCGCGAGCTCGTCCGGCTCCAGCTCGAGCGCGAGGGCTACGCCGTGCAGGAGGCGGCCAGCGCCGCGGAAGGGCTCGCCGCGATCGAGGCGCGCAAGCCCGAGCTCATCCTTCTCGACGTGATGATGCCGCACGTCGACGGCTGGGAGATGCTGCGCCAGATCCAGGAGCGCTACGGCGTCGGCTCGATCCCCGTCCTCGATGTTCAGCGGCCAGGTCGACGACGCGGCCGATGCGTCAGGCCGCCTCGAGCGGCGCGCGCGGCTTCGTCGGCAAGGGCTTCGACCTCGACGAGCTCGTCGACCAGGCGAAGGCGATTCTCTCCGAGTTAGGCGGGGCGCTCGGCGACGCGGAGCAGCCCGGCGGCGACGAGGCCGAACGAGGCGAGCAGCGCGACGAAGATGCCGATCCCGCGGCCACCGGCGGCGAAGAACGTGTTCGGGGATCGAGGCGAGGCGCACGAGGACGAAGATCGACGCGAGCGCGCCGAGCCCGATGAGGACGAAGTGCTCGGGTACCGACGGAGGGAGCTCGATCCCGGCCTCGCGCAGCGCTTCGAGAATCAGCGTCGCGAGGCCGATGAAGAAGACGAGCTTGCCGAGAGCGCCGGTATGCCAGCCGGTGACCGAGTACGTCGAGCCCGTTCGGCAGCGTCGCCGCGTACCAGTCCATGAACGGGGAGAGCGTGAGCACGAGACCCGCGATCCAGGCAGGCGGTTGCCGTCCGGTTTGCACAGGCGCAGTATGGGGGAATCCCAGGGGCGATGACGAGAGTGGCGATTGCGCCGCAGCCGTGATCGGTGCGCTTTGACCGCCGCCGCTCGGCTACAATTCGCGCGTCGCGGGACCGACTCCCGTCGGCACGAAGACGTGAGACACGCCGGATCCCTCTTCTGCATCGCCGCGTTGTGCCCTTGTCGCGGGCGGGAGCGTCGCGCACGCCGACCCGGCGCCGACGACGATCGCGACCGGCGTGACGATCGGCCCGGTCGACGTCGGCGGGATGACCGCCTGGCAGGCGAAGGTCGCGGTCAAGCAGACGTACTCCGCGCCGCTCGTCGTGCGCGTCGCGCATCACTCCTTCCCGGTCAAGCCCGTCCACTTCCACACGTCCGTGCCGGTCGACGCCGCCGTGCAGACGGCTCTGACGGCGCCGGCCGACACCGCCGTCCCGCTCACGCCGACGTTCGGCAAGTGCGCGCGTGCACAAGTGGGTCGAAGAACCTCGCCGCGAAGACGTACCGCGCGCCGGTCCCGGGCGTCGATCGTCATCCACAACGGCCACCCGAGGCTCTTCCACGACCATCCGGGCCATCGCGTGCGCAGCTGGTCGCGACGGAGATCCTCATCCGCGACGCGATCCACGACCGGGACGCGGACGACGATCGTCGCGCCGCTGCGCGTGCTGAAGGCGCCCGACGTCAAGCAACGGGCCGATCATCGTCATCCACCGCGGCATCAATCGGCTCGTCCTGTTCCACGGCACGCACTACGTGCGCACGTTCCCCGTCGCGACCGGCCAGCCGATCTACCCGACGCCGCTCGGGCACTTCGAGATCGTCGTCAAGCAGAAGAACCCGTGGTGGTACCCGCCGACGCAGGACGCGTGGGCGAAGGGGCTGAAGCCCGTTCCGCCCGGGCCGGGAAACCCGCTCGGCACGCGCTGGATGGGGCTGAGCGCGCCGGGAGTCGGGATCCACGGCACGAGCGAGCCGTGGTCGATCGGCCATTCGGAATCGCACGGCTGCATCCGCATGCAGGTTCCCGACGCGGAGTGGCTGTACAAGCACGTGCGGGTCGGGACGCCGGTCTTCATCATCGCCCAGCTGACGTGCGCGTCGACCGCGGCTCGGCTCGTGCTCGCGGGACAGACGCTGGCCATCGCCGCGGTGGGAGTGCTCGCCGGGCTCCTCCTCTGGAAGCTCACGCATCAGCCGCCGCCGCCGCGCGTCGGGCAGCGGGCGCCGGCGTTCTCGCTCGCAGCGGCTGAACGGCGCCGGCGCTGTTTCGCTCGCGTCGCTCCGCGGCAAGGCGGTCGTCCTCAACTTCTTCGCTTCGTGGTGCGGCCCGTGCAAGCGCGAGGCTCCGGCGCTCGAGAAGGTCTGGCGGGACTACCGTTCGCAGGGCGTGGTCGTCCTCGGCATCGACACGAACGACGCGTCGAACGACGCGAAGCGGTTCATCTCGGCGCACGGGGTGACGTATCCGACGGTCGGCGGCGGCGGTACGGCCTGACTGGGAAGTACGGCGATCCCGGGGCTGCCCGGGACGTACGTCCTCAACCGGCAGGGCCGCATCGTCGGCGGTGCAGATCCTCGGGCCGGTGAGCGAGCAGCCGTACGCCGGCGAGCTCGACCGCTACCTCCACGCGGCGCTGAAGTCGTGACCGGCGCGCGTGAGAGCGCGTCGCGCAGGTCGTCGCCCTCGCGTGCGTCGCGGGGCTGCTCGCGCTGCTCGTCTGGAAGCTCACGCACCAGCAGCACGCGCCGCCGGTCGGCTCGCCGGCGCCGGCGTTCACGCTTCCGCGGCTCGACGGCCCCGGCTCCGTGTCGCTCGCGTCGCTGCGCGGCCATCCCGTCGTCCTGAACTTCTGGGCGTCGTGGTGCACGCCGTGCAAGGCGGAGGCGCCCGTGCTCGAGCAGGACTGGCTGCGCTACCGGAGCCGCGGCGTCGACTTCGTCGGCGTCGACTACCACGACCTCACCTCCGACGCGCGGACGTTCGTCAGCGCGCACGGCCTGACGTTCCCGATGCTCAACGACGGCTCGGGCGACGTCACGGGCAGCTACGGGATCTCGCAGGTGCCCGAGACGTACGTCCTCGACGCGAACGGGAACGATCGTCGCGCACCTCGCCGGTCCGATCACCGACGCCGGCTTTGCGGCGCAGTTCCGCGCGGCGCTGCAGGAGGTCTCGTGATCGCGCGGTTCCTCGCGGTCGTCGGCGGCGGCGCTCGTGCTCGCCGGCGCCGGCCGCCGCGTGCGCGCACCCGCGGACGTCGCTCGCGTTCCTCGAGGGCCAGGTCATGTGCCCGACGTGCCACACGACGCTCGACCAGTCCGACTCGCCGGCGGCGCAGCAGATCGAGGCGTTCATCTCCCAGAAGATCGCGGCGTGCTGGACGGCGCAGCAGATCGAGACGGCGCTCGTGCGCGAACTACGGCCCGGCGATCCTCGCCGAGCCGTCGCACAGGGCTTCGACCTGCTCGCGTGGTGGCTGCCGATCGCGGCGGTGCTCGGCGGCGCGCTCGTCCTCGCGTTCGGCGTCTGGCGCTGGAGTCGCGGGCGGGACGACGAGCCGCCGCCCGACGCGGCGTCCGGCCTGGACGACGAGACGGAGCGGAAGATCGACGAACTGCTCGCCGACGGACTCGACTGATGGGCACCCGCCTCGCCATCTCGTTCGCGGCCGGCTTCGTGTCGGTGATCACGCCGTGCGTGCTGCCGCTCGTGCCGGGCTACCTCTCCGCCCTCTCGAGCGTCGAGGCGAACCGGCTCGGGGAGCGCGGCGTCGCCCGGCGCGTCGTCACCTCGAGTCTCCCGTTCGTCGCCGGCTTCACGGTCGTCTTCGTCGTGCTCGGCGCGGGCGCCGCGGCGATCGGCGGCGTCGTCTCGGGGGACGCGCAGAACGAGATCGCCGGCTTCGTCCTCGTCGTGGTCGGGCTCGCGTTCATGGGACTCGCTGCCCGTGCCGGAGAGGATCCTCGCGCCCGGGCTCCTCGGCGGCGCGCGGCGCAGCGGCTCGGGCTTCCTCCTCGGCGGCGCGTTTGCCGTCTGCGCCGCGCCGTGCATCGGGACGGTGCTCGCCGCGGTGCTCGTGCTTGCGAGCAACACGGGGACGGTCGTGAAGGGCGCGGTGCTCCTTGCCGCGTACGCGCTCGGGCTTGCCGCGGCGTTCCTCCTCGCCGGCATCGCGTTCGCGCGGGCGATGGGCGCGTTCCGCTGGCTGCGCGACCGCTACCACGTCATCCAGGTCGTGAGCGGCGTGCATCCTCGTCGCGCTCGGGCTGCTCCTGTTCTTCCATCGCGACTGGTGGCTCCACGTCGGGCTGAACCGCCTGCTCGACGACATCGGGCTGACGAAGCCGTGATGTTCAGCGGGGCCACGATCCGCCGGCCACGCGGTGCCCGCCGTCCGAGGTGATGACCTGGCCGTTGATGAAGGCGGCATCGTCGGAGAGCAGGAAGGAGACGAGCGCCGCCGCGTCCTCCGGGCGCCCGGCCCGTCCCAACGGCGTCCGTCGGGCGGCTTCGTGTTCGATCTCGGGAGTCATCCACCCCGTCTGGTTTGGCCCTGGGTTGACCGCGTTGACCGTGATGCCGCGAGGGCCGAGCTCGGTGGCGGCGGAGTACGTGATCCATTCGAGCGCGCCCTTGCTCGCCGCGGCCGTCATGACCGCGTTCTAGTCTTCTCCCGTGGCGACGATCCTGCTGTGTGGGGTCGATTTGTTCATCCGGGGCAAGCTCGACGTGCTGCTCCGCGGAGCACCGTCTGATCACGACCGACCACACGGACGATCCCGATCTCGTCCTCGCCGACGTCTCGCGCGTCGATGCGGAGGAGGTCGCGGACGCGTATCCCGACGTCCCGATCGTCGGCTTCACGAACCACACCGACACCGCCGGGCTGCGCGCCGCGAACGCCGCCGGCTTCGATCAGGTGCTCGCGAAATCCGCGCTCGACGAGCGGATCAGTACCGTCGTGAGCGAGCTGGTCGCCTTCGGTAGAGTCGGGCTCGTGACGTACATCATCGCCGAGCCCTGCATCGACATCAAAGACCGCTCCTGCGTCGACGTGTGCCCGGTCGACTGCATCCACGAGGCCGACCGGATCCTCGTCATCGACCCTGCGGAGTGCATCGACTGCGGCGCCTGCGAGCCGGAGTGCCCGGTCGAGGCGATCTTCCCCGAGGACGCGCTGCCCGACAAGTGGGAGCCGTTCGTGAAGATCAACTACGCGTTCCCCGACGGGATGGGCACGGTCAACCAGCTGACGGACGCGTACGCGACCGAGCACAACGTCCAGAACCAACCGCTCGACTGATAGCTCGCGAAGCTGGCGCTTCGCTCGCTGATTGGCGGAACTCCGCGCGCCGGAAGCGCGGTTCCGGCGCGCTTCGTGCGCAAGGGCTTGTTTCCCGCCGCTAGCGCGGCGGTCTTGGCTCTCGGCGCGCGAAGCGCTATGCGCTGAGGTACGCGCAGGCGCGCTTGTCGCCCGGCAGCGGCGACGGCGCGAGCTTGATGACGCGTAGGTGCTGGCCGTCGAGCTCGACCTCGGCGCCGACCGTCGGCGCGTCGCCGTCCTGCTCGACGAGCTCGTAGCCAGAGGGCTTCCAGACGAAGAGGAGATGGCCGCTCATCGGGGAGGAACGTTTCTGGCTCGCGCCACGCAGCGGGAGCTCGAGAATCATCGTCGTCCCGGCGTCCTCGTTCTCGACGGCGAGCGCCGCGCCGAGCGTGCGCGCTCGCTCCGCCAGACACCTCGAGCGCGCGCTTCCGTCGCTCGCTCGGCGCGTCGTCGCGGATCACGAGGTGCAGCGCCTCGGCGTCCGCGGTCGCGCTGATCTCGAAGCGGGAGGGAGGGCCGCGCCGGATCGCCTCCTCGAGCGCTTCGCGCGCGATCTGGTACAGCGCCGCTTGCTCGCGCTCGCCGAGCGTGTCCACCGCCGCGACGTCGAACGAGACGGTCGATCTCGTGCTCGCGCGCGCGCGACTCGCCGAGCGCGTCGAGGGCGGCGGCGAAGCCGTGGTCGCGCAGCACGACCGGCTCGAGGTTGAACGAGAGGTCGCGCAGCTCGCCGACGGTCGAACGCGTGCGGATCGAGCGCGCGCTCGATGATGCTCCGCGCCTCGTCGAGATCGCCGCGCTCGACGAGATCGAACGACGCATCGAGCATGAGCGCGACACCGGCGAGCGACTGCACCGGCCCGTCGTGGAGGAAGAGCGCGATGCGCCGCCGCTCGTCCTGCTCGGCCGCGAGAACTTGCTCGGTCTCGCGGTGGTCGGCGTCGGTCACATGCCTGAGCGGCTTCAGCGTCTAGTCGATGATCGCTTCGCGGAGCGCGATCGCGACGGCCTGCGTGCGCGTGTCGGCCTCGAGCTTCGCGAGGATGTGGCGGACGTGGCTCTTCACGGTCTCCTGGCTGATGAAGAGCTTCGTCGCGACGTCGGCGTTCGACATCCCGTCGGCGAGGAGCTGGAGGATCTCCCGCTCCCGCGCCGTGAGCGTGTCGTCGTCTTTGCCGGTCAGGAACGCCGGCATGAGCGCGGGGTCGACGTATCCCTCGCCGCTCGCGACCTTCTCGATCGCGCGGAGGAGCGTCTCGTGCGGCGCCTCCTTGAGGACGTAGCCCTTCGCGCCCGACTCGAGGCCGCGGCTGAGGAGGCTGCGCTCGCTGTACGCGGTGAAGATGAGCACGGCGCTCTCGGGGACGCGCTCGGTGAGGAGCTTCGTCGCCTCGAGCCCGTCCATGCCGGGCATGCGGACGTCCATGATCACGACGTTCGGCTTGCGGCGCTCGGCGAGCTCGACGGCCGCCTCGCCGTCGGCCGCTTCGCCGATCACGCGGATGTGCGGCGCGCGGCTGAGCGAGAGGCGAAGTCCCTCGCGGACGACCTCGTGGTCGTCGACGATCAGCGTCGTAATCTCGGGAGTCCGCCACGGCTCGCTCGATTCTACGGGGGTGGGAGGCGGTCACACAGCCCCATCACGCGAGAGGCTGAGTTGCTCGGCCGGTTTCGCCGGTTGGAGCCGCACGCGGCGGCGGTCGCGGACGCCGTGCTCACGGGCGAGTGCGCGCACCTGCTCGCGCACCGGATCGGCGTCGCGACGCGGTAAGTACGAGCCGCGGCGGTAGAGCTCCTCGTAGCGCGGCAGCAGCTCGGGCCAGTCGCGTTCGAGCGCGGCGAGGAAGTGCTCGCGCGTGCCCGGCTGGAGGTGGAGGAGGTTCGCCCAGATCCCGGTCGCTCCCGCGGCGCGCGCTTCGCGCACGACCTCGGCGAGGAGCTCGGGCTTGTCGCTCAACCCGGGCAGGATCGGCGCCATCCCGACTCCCGCCTTCACTCCCGCGTCGACGAGCTGCTTCAGCGCCCGCAGCCGCTGGCGCGGCGGAGCAGTGCCCGGCTCCGTACGGCGCCAGATCTCGTCGTCGAGCGTCGGGACGGAGAACGTCACCGACACCTCCGCGCGGCTCGCCGCCTCAGCGAGCACGTCGACGTCGCGGACGATGAGCGGCCCGCGCGTGATGATCGAGAACGGGCTCGCCGCGTCGCGAAACGCCTCGATGCACGCGCGCGTCAGCCGGTAGCGCCCCTCCGCCGGCTGGTACGGATCGGTGGCGGCGCCGAGCACGGCCGGCTCCCTCGCCCAGCTCGCGCGCGCGAGCTCGCGGCGCAGCACGTCGGCGATGTTCGTCTTGACGCGGATGCTCGCGCCGTAGCGGTCGTCCCACGGCCGGTCGGCGCGCGCCTCGAACGACCGGACGTAACAGAACGTGCACTGGTGGACGCAGCCCATGTACGGGTTGAGCGACCAGGCGAACGGCATACCGCGCACGCGGTTGAGGGCGTTGCGGCACGGCTCCTCCCGGTACTCGACGCGCATCCGTCGCGACAGAGTAGCGAACATACGTTCGCATCGTCCGATCGAGGTCTCGTATACTCCGGCGCGTAGGTGGACGACAACCTTCCTAGTACCGACGCCCTCCCGGTGAGGGCGTGACTCTTTTTCTGGAGCTCAGCGGGGTCGCTCTCCTGATCCTGCTCAACGCGTTCTTCGTCGCGGCGGAGTACGGCCTCGTCACGGCGCGGCGCACGCGGATCATCGAGCTGCAGCACGAGGGCGACCGACGCGCGCGCGGCGTCCTGAGCATCACGTCGGATCCGGGGCGGTTCATTGCCGCGATGCAGCTCGGCGTCACGCTCACCTCGCTCGGCAATCGGGGCGCTCGGCGAGGCGACGCTGTCGAAGCAGTTCGACAAGTGGATGGCGACGGCGCTCGCGATCATCCTCGCGTACGGGATCCTCACCTTCTTCCACGTCGTCTTCGGTGAGCTCGTGCCGAAGGGCGCCGCGCTCGGGCATGCGGAGGGGACGGCGCTCTGGGTCTCGAGGCCGGTGCGCGGTTTCTTCGTCGTCTTCGGTCCGGTCATCTGGCTGCTGCGGACGGCGACCGACAAGATCCTGCGTTGCGTTCGGCCTCCACTCGTCCGGCGCCGAGCGCGACGTGCACTCCGAAGCCGAGCTGCGGATGCTCCTCTCCCGCTCGACCGCGAAGGGCGAGATCGAGCACGGCGAGCGCGAGCTGATCGAAGGCGTCTTCGACTTCGGGGACAAGGACGTCGCCGACGTGATGGTCGCGAAGCCCGACGTCGTCGCCATCTCGGTCGAGATGCCGCCCGAGGAGGCGCTCGCGACGGTGCTCGACTCGCCGTACACGCGCTTCCCCGTCTACCGCGAGACGCTCGACGACATCGTCGGCGTGCTCCACGTCCGCGATCTCTTCAGCGCGATGCACGACGGCGGGCCTCGCCGGCCTCGAGCTCGAGTCGCTGCTGCGCCCGGCGTACGTCGTCCCCGAGAGCAAGGATCTCGCCTCGCTCTTGCAGGAGATGCGCACGACGAACAACCACTTCGCGATCGTCTTCGACGAGTACGGCGGCATGGTCGGGATCGCGACGCTCGAGGATCTCCTCGAAGAGATCGTCGGCGAGATCGAGGACGAGTTCGACGTCGCCGAGGAGCCGGTCGTGCAGACGGGCGAGGACACGTACCGCGTCGACGGGATGTTCTCCATCGACGACTTCAACGAGCGCTTCGGGACGGAGCTCCCCGAGGAGGACTTCAACACCGTCGCCGGCTTCGTCTTCGGGCAGCTCGGCCGGGTCGCCGCGCCCGGCGACGACGTCGCAGTACGACGGGATGCGCTTCGACGTCGCTCGAGGTCGACGGCGAACCGGATCGAGCTGATCGCGGTCACGTTCGAGGAGCGCCCGAAGCGGCGTGATCCTGCGGATGCGCTCCTCGACGACGAGGACGAGGTTCAGTAGCGCTGGCGACGACCGCCCGCCGATCTGCCCGCGCTGCGGCGTGACGATGGTCCCGGCGGCGCTCAGCGCCGGCGACGATCCCGAAGGCGACTGGGTCTGCCTCGAGTGCGAGGAACTCGACGAGGCAGAGGAGCAGTAGAGCTCAGGCGAGAGCGGGGGCTCGCCCACTCGAGCCGTCCTCCTAGTGTTGCCGCTCGGCCTACTCCGGCGTAAACTCCGAGGATGTCCACGTGGGCCACTGGCCTTCTGCTTTGCGCTTTGTTTGTCTCATGGACCGTGGTGATCGTGCGGGGCATGGGTAGCCGCGGCAAACAGATCGCCGCCCTGGTCGTCACCGCGACCGCGAGTTCGGCGGTGACCGTTGCTATCGCCTATCGGGACTCTCTCGACGGGCAAATGCAGCACTTCTGGTTCCAGATCCTCGTATGGGGAGTCTTCGCACTCGCCGCCCTCCGGATTCTTGACAAGACGGTACGGATCCTGGACCAGACGGTTCGCCGGTATCACGCCCGCATGAGTGCGTAGCCCGTCGGGGGACATTCCAGAGCACTGGGGCAGTCCAACGTGGCCTCGCTCAGTGCCACATGCAGTAAAGGTTCGCGCGAGTGATGCGCCCCTTGCGCACTACGACCGTTCCGTCCGCCGAGCCGCCGTAGGTGCAGGTGCCCAGCGAAATCTTCGCTTGCGGCGTGTAGACACCGGGCCGAAGCCGGAATGCAAACCCTTCATAGCGCCGAACCCATTCCCGTGCGACGAGTCCACGGTTTGTCTCGAGGACATCGACGCGACCGGCCTGAAGACCGTTCTTCGCCAGGTGGCGGGGTACGCGTCCGGTGTAGAAGATGCCTCCGACCAGGTTCGGGCGGGTTGCCCCCAACGAACTTCGGGCCACCGCGGTGGGAGGCGTCGCTGAACCCGTGCCACAACCGGTCAAGACACCAACGACTACGAAGACGGCCGTCCACTTCACCACGAAGAATCTACGCCGCCACAGCACGAATCGTCACACGCGGTTCGAGGGACATTCCCGAGTACTGGCCCAGGCGACGCTGCTTCCCGCTCGGGCATCAAGTGCCGCGCTGCTCGGTGCCTCCGCGGCGGATCGCCAGGACGAGAACCGCGCCCCAAAAACAGATCCATAGCGCGCCGAGGGCAGTGAGCCACCACGTCTGGGTTACGACCGACATGATCAGAGAAAACAGGCCGATTAAGACCCACAAGGCGCCGGCGGACTTCGCGCCATCGAAAAAGCCGAAGGGCTCCCGTTCGACGGCCTGTCGTTCCCGTTCGGTCAGTTCGACTACTTTGACCCGCCTGACCAGCGCCCAGTGGTTCCCGACGGGGCAGCGCATGTACCAGCCGAAGCCAAGCCGGGCTCTTGGCCTCGGAGCACCCCACCAGTACGAGTAACGGAGCCTGAAGACGTGGCCGCCGCTGCACCGATAGCAGCGCGCGCTGGAACTCGCGGATCCGGACGCCTGGTTTGATGCATTCCGTTCGGAAACGTTCCGGTCGGAGAGTTGCTCCCCCGGTCTCGGAAACGGTTGGCGGCTCACACTCGAAGTATTACCGCCTCGCTCAGGTGACATTTCCGCGCGCTGGCCCAGGCGAGGCCTCCAGGGCTACCGTGGCGCCATGGCCGAGTTCGTTCCACCCGATTTCTCCGTGCCGCTCGGGATCGAGACTTCCGAGTTCGTGCTCGAGCCGCTTGGGCCGGAGCACAACGCCTCCGACTACGAGGCCTGGACGTCGTCGCTCGAGCACATCCGCTCGACGCCCGGATTCCCGTGGGGTTCCTGGCCGCACGAGATGACGACGGACGAGAACCGCGCCGATCTCGAGATGCATGCCGACGACTTCCGCGCGCGCAAAGGGTTCACGTACACCGTGCTCGATCCCGCGAGCCGCGACGTGATCGGATGCGTCTACATCTATCCGGTGCGCGATTCCGAGGCCGATGCCCAGGCGCGGTCGTGGGTCAGGGCGAGCCACGCGCACCTCGACGCTCCGCTCTGGCGCGCGGTCACCGCGTGGCTTGTGGCGGATTGGCCGTTCGCGAACGTCGAGTACGCGTCGCGGGCGTAGCATTGCAACGCGATATCACCCCGACGAACTCCGAGAGGCAACCTGGGAGGCAGACGATGACCAAGGCGTTCCGCAAGATTGCGTTCCTCCAAGTCGCCCTAGCGGTCGGGCTCGTCACGCTCTTCGCCGGCACTGCCGCCGCGGTGGCGATTGTCGATCCCCATACGACGCCGAGCACGGCGCACGGAGAGGCCTTCCAGATCAAGTCACAGGTGGATACGACCTTCTGTATCGACGTGGCAGCAGGGGGGACCCAAGGCCGCAAACTTTCGCTCTCGGCGTGCGCGCCGTACGCAACCGAGCGGTGGACATTTACCAAGAATTCCGACGGTTCCAACTTACTCGTCGAGTCGCAGGGCATGTGCGTCGACACAGCCGGCCGCAAGCCCGGCGACGGGGTATCGCTGAAAGTTGAGAATTGCAATTTCCTGAAGTCACAGCGCTTGCGATTCACAAGCGTTGGGCGCATCCAGGCCAGCGGTACGGCGACTTGCCTTTCGATTCCTCGAGCCGCGGCTGGGGTGGCGGTCTTCCTCGAGACCTGCAGCGCATCCAATCCGCGGCAGCGGTTCAAATTGGGTCAATGAAGTACGGAGTCCCGGAAGCCCGGTCAGGCTCACTCGCGCGGGTCCGGGCACCGGCCCCTGCGAGTCGCGTCTCTCGCTGACCTAATCGCTCGTCTGCGTGAGGATCTTGTCGCCGGTTGTCCGGCTGCGGCCGCGCATCTCCGCGATGAGCTCGCCGTCGGCACGCCGGACCGTGACGTCGTAGATCCCGTTTCGGCCGAAGCGCGAGCGCTCGACCGCTTCCGCGATGAGCTCATCCCCGGCGCGCGCCGGCGCGGCGAAGACGATGTCGCAGCCGCCCGCGACGGTCACGTCTCCGTACGTGTTGCACGCATACGAGAACGCCGTGTCGGCGACGAGAAACACGTAGGCGCCGTGGCAGATCCCGTGGCCGTTCGCCATCGTCGGGAGGACGCGCATCGTGGTTGTCGCGCGGCCCGGTCCGATCGCTTCGAGGCGGATTCCGGCCTCGCGACTCGCGGAGTCGGCGGCCATCATCGCGTCGGCGCACGCGCGGGCGAGCTCGTCCGGTGTCAGAAGTCGCCCTCGAAGTCCCAGGTGCGGAGCTGCCCCGGCTCGAGGCGGAGCAAGGACGAACTTGTCGCCGACGCTGTCCGCGTACGCGTTGCCGCCTTCCTCGCCGAGGTAGCGGTGGGCCATGTCCCGGATGATCTCGGTGCCTTCGATCTCGGAGAGGACGGGTTCGGTGCGGAGCTCGAGCCCGCGCAGCGGCGGCGCGTGGTCGTACAGGAGGAACGACGCGCGCGGGTCGTTCCGGAGGTGCTTCACCTTGATGTCGCCGGGGAAGCAGACGACGTCGAAGCCGCCGTCGCGGAAGCGATGCCACACCGGGGAGAGCAGGACGCTGCCGTCGCGCCGGTACGTCGCGAGCACCGCGACGAGCGGGAGGGCGAGCCAGTCGGCGAGCTCGTCGAGCGGGATGTCCTTACGCATCGGTCGATCCTAAGCGTCCGCCTAGAATCCGGGCGAGGTGAGACGGGAGACGGCCGAGAACTTCGTAGTCGCGATGAACGCGTTCGACGGCGAGGCGATCGGCGCGATGGTGACGCCGTCGTTCCGGTTCACAATCGGCAGCCACGTGGCTGACCGGGACGACTTCCTGGCGAGCCTGGAGACCGGCCCGACGGCGGATCCGTACTTCCGCTTCGAGCGCGCCGCGTACGAGGAGGATGGTTCGGCGGTGCTCGTCACCGGCAGCCAGGTCTATCGGTGGCGCGAGTCGGACGAGATCGCCCACTCGTCGGCCCAGGAACTCCGGCTCGAGTTTGCGGATGGCCTGGTCGCGTCCGCGGTCGTAACGCCGCACGAGTAGTCAGCCGAGCTCGAGCGGCTCGAACGCGCCGTCGACGAACCTCCACGCGGCGAGCTCGTCGCGCGCGACGGAGTAGATGAGGTACGGGCGGCCTTCCCAGAGGCCGATGTTCGCGACGTCCGTGCGCGACGGCTTCGGCTCGGTCGACGGATGCGAGTGGACGACGGCGAGCGTGTAGCCCTCGTCCTCGACGAACCACAGCTCCGGGTCGACCTCCATCTCGAAGCGGTACGGCGACGCGAGCGCGTTGCGCGCCGGGCTCGAAGCGCTCGGCGACGCCGTCGCGCAGGAGGAGCAGGCCGCACATCTCGTTCGGTAGCTCCGCGCGCGCGTGCGCCGCGAGCGCCTCGCGCACTTCGGGCGGAATCACCACCACAGCTTCGCCTCGTCGATCTCGTCGCCGTGCCAGAAGCCGGCGGAGAGGTACTTCCAGCCGCCGTCGGGGAGGATGCAGACGACGACGCCGCTCCTCGAGCTCCGCCGCGAGGCGGCGCGCGACGTGGACGACCGCGCCCGACGAGACGCCCGCGAAGATCCCTTCCTCGTCGAGCAGAGCGCGCAGCGCCGTCGACCGCGTCGTCGTTCGAGACGAGGAGCTTGCGGTCGATCTTCGCGACGTCGAGGATCGGCGGCACGTAGCCGTCGTCGAGCGAGCGGAGCCCCATCACCGGATCGCCCGGCAGCGGCTCGGCCGCGGCGACGACGACGTCCGGGAAGCTCTCCCGCAGACGCGCGCCTGCGCCCATGAGCGTGCCGCCCGTGCCGAGCCCGGCGACGAGGACGTCGACGCGGTCGAGCGCCGCCGCGATCTCCGCGCCCGTGCCGTCGTAGTGCGCGCGCGGGTTCGCCTCGTTCGCGTACTGGAACGGCATGAAGTAGCGCGGCTCCCGCTCGGCGAGCTCGAGCGCGACGCGGACGCGCGCCGTTCGAGCCCTCCGCGCCCGGCGACTCGACGATCTGCGCGCCGTACAGCCGCAGCAGCTGGCGTCGCTCCTCCGTCGCGTTCTCGGGCAGGACGCACGTGAGCGGATACCCCTTGAGCTTCGCGACGAGCGCGAGCGCGATGCCGGTGTTGCCGGAGGTCGGCTCGAGCAGCTCGCGGCCGGGCTCGAGCTCGCCGCTCGTCTCCGCGGCCTCGATCATCGCGAGCGCGACGCGATCCTTGATCGAGCCGGTCGGGTTCTGTCCCTCGAGCTTCGCGTACAGGCGCACGGCCGGCTTCGGCGAGAGGTGCGGCAGCTCGACGAGAGGCGTGTTGCCGACGAGCTCGAGGAGAGAGCCGGCGGCGTTTCGCTGTGCAATCCGGAGCCACCGGCCATGGCCGGAAGCAGGATGACGGTCTGGCCGGGCTCGACCGGCGTGTCGAGGCCGTCGAGCGTCCGCACGTCCTCGCCCTCGACATAGACGTTGACGAACGGCGCGATCTCGTCGTCGCGGACGATCTGCGCGCGGAGCGCCGGGAAGCGGCTCATGAGGTCGTCGAGCAGCTCGCGGACGTTCGCGCCTGAGGCGGGAACCTCGCGCGCGCCGCCGACTTCCTCGCGCAGCATCGGTGGGATCCGCACCTTGCTCATGCGTGCGTTGGCCTTCCCTGAGCAGAACTCGACGTAATCGACGTACTCGGTGATGGTCGGGCTCTCGCCGCAGACCGGGCAGGCCGGATCCTTCTTCAGCTTGACCTCGCTGAACTCCGTGACGAGCGCGTCGAAGAGCAGCAGCCGGCCGGCGAGCGACTCGCCGATGCCGAGGCAGAGCTTCAGCGCCTCGCTCGCCTGGAGCGAGCCGACGATGCCCGGCAGGACGCCGAGCACGCCGCCTTCCGCGCACGACGGCGCGAGCTCGGGCGGCGGCGGCAGCGGGAAGAGGCAGCGGTAGCACGGGCCGCCCGCGTGTCGTATCGAACACGGTGACCTGGCCCTCGAAGCGGTAGATCGAGCCGTGCACGAGCGGGATGCCGTGCCACACCGCGGCGTCGTTGACGAGATAGCGCGTCGGGAAGTTGTCGGTGCCGTCGACGATCACGTCCCAGCCGTCGGCGAGGATCCGCTCGACGTTCTCGGACGTGAGCCGCTCGACGTACGTCTTCACCTCGACGTCGGGATTGAGCTCCTGCAGCGTCCGCTTCGCCGACTCCGCCTTCCACTCGCCGAGGCGCGCGGTCGAGTGCAAGACCTGGCGCTGGAGGTTCGAGGCGTCGACCTTGTCGTCGTCGACGATCCCGAGCGTGCCGACGCCCGCCGCCGCGAGGTAGAGCGCCGCGGGCGAGCCGAGCCCGCCGGCGCCGAGGAGCAGGACGCGCGAGTCGAGGAGCTTCATCTGGCCTTCCTCGCCGACCTCGGGGATGAGCAGATGCCGGCTGTAGCGGGCGCGCTTCGCGTCGTCGAGCCCGCCGGGCAGCTCGGTGTCGAAGCCGTTGCGCTTCCACTCGGTGTAGCCGCCGGCCATCGAGACGACGTCGGTGTAGCCGAGCTCGCCGAGCGTCTTCGCGCCGAAGACGGTGCGGTTGCCCTGCGCGCAGTAGAGGACGATCGGCCGCGACTTGTCCGGCGCCGCGTTCTCGATCCGCGACTCGAGGTTGCCGCGCGGGATGTGGATCGCGCCGGGGATCTTTCCCTCGGCCCACTCGTCGAACTCGCGGATGTCGACGAGGAGCGGCGGATCGTCGCCGGCGAGGAGCTCGCGCGCGCGAGTCGCGTCGACTTCGTCGATCTCGGAGCGCAGCTGGGCGAGCAGTTCGCGGTACGTCGGCATCGGTGGAAGCACGGTACCGGCGCGATGTCGGGGCTACGCTCCGCGCCGTGGCGAGCGGGCGCGTGGTCGGAATCGTCGCGCTCTGCGCGGTCGCGGCGGTCGTCGCGATCGTCGGCGGAACCGTTCTCCTGTCGCGGCACGAGAGCACGACGCTGCCGGGCGCGGTTACGACGCCGCGGCCGGGAAGCCGGTGCTGCAGCTCGAGCTCGCCTGCGGCGAGACGCCGAGGCGCCGGCTGCTCGCACAGGCGCAGCAGCCTCCTCAACCGCGACGGTCATGCCGCGGCAGGCGGCGGCGATCTTCCGGCGCTACTCCCTCCCGAGGCAAAGCTCGGCCTCGCGTTCGCGCAGTGGACAGGACCGGAGAGCCTCGCGGCGCGTGAAGGAGATCGCGGCCGCGAGTCCTGACAATCCCGCGATGCTCCTCAACCTCGGCTGGGCCGAACTACCAGGCGGGGCGGAACGCCGACGCCGCGAGCGCGTGGCAGCAGACCGCGTCGCGGTTCCCCGACTCGCCGTACGCGGTCGACGCGCTCGACGCGCTCAACCCGGGCGTCGCGCCGGGCCTGCCGCCGATCGTCGTCGATCCCTCGGCCGTCCCCGCGAAGGCGCGTGCGGACCTCGAGGCCGGTGTGCGCGCCTGGAATCTGAAGCAGGTCGTCATCGGCGCGACGGTTGCTCAACGAGGCCGCGCGGCTCGCGCCGCACTCGCCCGAGACGCTCGTCGCGGCTGCCGTCGCGCGCTTCTCCCCGGCGAAGCCGCTCGCGCCGTTCCCGCACCTCGGCCCGCTCACGGCCACGTTCCCGCAGCGACTCGATCGTGCGCCTCCACCTCGGCGTCCTGCTCCTCTGGTCGCGGCAGGTCGCGAAGGGGAAGGCGCAACTCCGCCTCGCCGTCGCCGAGCAGCCGAAGTCCGTGCCTACGCGAAGCAGGCGCGCCTGCTCCTCGAAGCGCTGGGACAGAAGTAACGAGTCTTTGGGCCGAACGGCCTATGGCGGTGGCGCCGAAGTTCAGGCACAGTGCGGCATCGCTGCGGGGGGGAACACAGGGGGAGAGGCGGTCGTCGACGTGCTCGCGCGCGACGACGTTCGTACTCTTTTCGACGCCGTGCGGGCGGCGGGCAGCATCGATGCGGAGGTGCTCGCGCTCGCCCTCGACGAGCTCGACCTCGAGCCGGCCCAGGTCGCCGAGTTCCACCGGGCACTCGACGAGCACAGCGTCGAGGTCGTCGTACCCGCCTCCGTCGCCGTGCCGGATCTCGACGAGTCGGCGCAGGAGATGTCGACCGACGCGCTCCAGCTCTTCCTCAAGGACATCGGCAGGGTCGGTCTCCTCACCGCCGCCCGCGAGGTCGAGCTCGCGAAGCGGATCGAGGTCGGCGACCTGCGCGCGAAGCAGCAGATGATCGAGGCGAACCTCCGCCTCGTCGTCTCGATCGCGAAGCGGTACCGCAACCAGGGACTGCCGTTCCTCGATCTCATCCAGGAAGGGACGATCGGCCTCGTCCGCGCGGTCGAGAAGTTCGAGTGGCGCCGCGGTTACAAGTTCTCGACGTATGCGACCTGGTGGATCAGCCAGGCCGTCACGCGCGCGATCGCGGACAAGGGCCGCACGATTCGCATGCCGGTCCACATCGTCGACAAGCACAACAAGATCGTCCGCGCCGAGCGGCAGCTTCGCGCCGAGCTGCACCGCGACCCGACGACCGAGGAGATCGCGCTCGAGCTCGACATCCCGTGCGCGGAGGTCGAGCGGATCATGCGCAGCGCGCAGGTTCCGGTCTCGCTCGAGCGTCCCGTCGGCGACGAGGAGGACACCGAGTTCGGCCAGCTCCTCACCGACGAGCACGCGCCGCTCCCCGAAGAAGTCGCCGACGAGACGTTCCGCGACGAGCTGCTCCATCGCGTGCTCGCCGCGCTCTCGCAGCGCGAGCGGCGGATCCTCGAGCTGCGCTACGGCCTGGGGGGAGAGGTCCCGCGGACGCTCGACGAGGTCGGCCAGACGTTCAACGTCACGCGCGAGCGGATCCGCCAGATCGAGAACCAGAGCCTCAAGAAGATCCGCGCGATGGCAGACGCCGTGTCGCTGTCAGACGTCGCCTAAGAAGCCGGTCGAGCGACGCGCGGATCCCCGCGGCGTCGAGTCCGTGCGCCGCGCGGTGCTCGGCGCCCGTGCCGTAGCGGCGGAACTCCTCGTTCGCGACGCCGAGCGCGAGCAGGCGGTGCGCGCTTGTCCTCGAGCGCGGCGCTGACCTCGGCTGACGACGTGCCGCGGAGGTACGGCTCGACGAGGACGACGTCCTCGCCGTCGCCGAGCGCGTCGCGGACCTCGGTGTGGGGGAACGGACGCACCGTCGTCAGGTACGCGACGGTGACGTCGAGATCCGCGGTCGCCTCGAGTACCGGCCGCAGCGTCGGGCCGACGGCGAGCGCGAGCGGCGCGCCGGGCGAGCCGCGCCGCAGGACGACGAGCCGTCCGTCGCCGTCGGCACGCGCGTGGTTCGTCTCCTCCGTCAGGCGCAGGTAGACGCGCTCGTCGGTCGCGAACGCCTTCCGCAGCAGGCTCTCCATCTCCTCGACGTGGCCGGGGACGTGGATCGTCCAGCCGGGAAGCGCAGCGACCGCGGCGACGTCCTCGGGCGCCTGGTGCGTGCGGCCCTCGTGCGACGCGTCGTACGAGGCGCCGGTCGAGACGAGCACGGCGCCGAGGTCGTTGTGGCCGAGGTCGAGCTTGAGGAACTCGTACGGACGCTCGATCGAGGAACGGGGCGTAGGAGTGGGCGACGGGCCGGTAGCCCTCGAGCGCGAGGCCGGCGGCGACGCCGATCATCAGCTGCTCGCGGATCCCGACGTTGAAGTGGCGCGGGTGCGGGCCGATCGTCGCACTGCCGATCTCGGCCGTGACGGCGGCGAGGCGCTCGTTCGC
Organism: uncultured Actinomycetes bacterium; assembly: GCA_963816735.1. Lineage (GTDB taxonomy): Bacteria > Actinomycetota > Thermoleophilia > Gaiellales > Gaiellaceae > Palsa-739. The sequence goes on along the minus strand of CAWFLY010000012.1, from coordinate 98,668 downwards.
GTCGAGTTCCTCCCGCAGGATCTCGTAGAAGCGCTGGCGCATCACTTCTTCTCCACGTCGGCGACGACGAGACGTGGGCGCGGCGCGTCCCCGGGATGCGTCAACGCGCCGGCGAGCGCGTCGTGGTCGTGCCCGTCGACGCGGGTCGCGTCCCAGCCCTCGAGGGCGAAACGCGCCTCGATCCCGCCGGGCCAGCCGTGCGACGAGGAGTGGTTGTCGATCGCGACGACGGTGAGGTCTCCGAGCCCGAGCCTTCCCGCCAGTTGGACTGCCTCCCAGTTCGAGCCCTCCTCGAGCTCGGCGTCGCCGACGAGGCACCAGACGCGCCTGCCACCGAGGACGGAGCCGACGGCCATGCCGAGTCCGTGGCCGAGCGAGCCGCTCGAGATCTCGATCCCCGGCACGAGCAGCCGGTCGGGGTGGTGACCGAGCGGCGAGTCGAACGTCCCGAAGCCGTCGAGCATCTCGCGTCGGAAGGATTCCCTTCGCGGCGAGGACGGCGTACGTCGCGGTCGGGCCGTGGCCTTTGGAGAGGAAGAAGCGGTCGCCTTCGGCGAGGACGCGGTCGTGCAGCACCCACACGACGTCGAGCGTCGAGAGGGAGCTCCAGTCGTGTTTCTCGTCGCCGGTGAGGCGCTTGAGAAGCGCCGGCAGGTCGTCGTAAGTGAGCGTCATGCCCGCACCGTAGAACTTCAACTAAGGTTTAAGTCAAGTGCTGACGATCGGTGACCTCTCCCGCCGCAGCGGCGTCTCTCAGTCCGCCCTTCGCTTCTACGAGCGGAAGGGGCTGATCGAGTCGGAGCGGACCGACGGGCAACCAGCGCCGCTACGCGCCGGTGACGCTGCGGCGGGTCGCGTTCATCCAGGCGGGCAGTGCCGCCGGCATCCCGCTCGCGCGAGATCGGCGCAGCGCTCGACACGCTGCCGCGCGAGCAAGTCGCCGACGAAGCGCGACTGGGAGCGCCTGTCCCGCGGCTGGGCGCGGCAGCTGGACGACCGGATCGCGACGCTCGAGGCGCTGCGGACGCGGCTGGCGACCTGCATCGGCTGCGGCTGCCTCTCGCTCAAGACCTGCCGCCTCCTCAACCCCGACGACGAGGCGGGTTCGCTCGGCGGCGGAGCGCACTACTTGCGTAGTGTCTCGCCTCGTGGATGAGACGTCGCTCGCCGAGCTCCGGGAGTTCATCGCGATCCCGAGCGTCAGCGCCGACCCCGCGCACCGCGAGGACGTCAAGCGCGCCGGCGAGTGGGCGGCGGAGTTCATCCGCTCGAAGTGCGGCGGCACCGCCGCAGCTGACGCCGTGGGGCGACAAGGAGCTCGTGCTCGGCGAGGTTCCGGCCTCGACCGATCCCGGCGAACGCGCCGACCGTCCTCGTCTACAACCACTTCGACGTCCAGCCGCCGGCGCCGCTCGACCTCTGGGAGACCGACCCGTTCGAGCTGACCGTGAAGGGCGACTGGGCCTACGCGCGCGGCATCACCGACGACAAGGGCCAGCTCTTCATCATGCTCAAGGCCGCGCAGCGCCTCGTCGAGGCGACGCGCTGCCGGTCAATCTCCGCTTCGCGTTCGACGGCGAGGAGGAGATCGGCGGCACGACGATCGTCGACTGGATCGAGCAGGACGAGACCGGCGCCGACGCGGGGATCATCTTCGACGGCGGGATGATCGCGCATCGACGTGCCCGCCTTCAGCCTCGCGACGCGCGGCTTGATCGGCTTCGACCTCAAGGTGACGACCGGCGAGCGCGACCTCCACTCGGGGATGTACGGCGGCGCGGCGCTCAACGCCGTCCACGTGCTGATGGCGTGCCTCTCGTCGGTGCTCGCCGGCGAGAACGGGCTGCTGCCCGACGTGCTGCGGCAGGGCATCGTCGCGCCGACCGCCGAGGAGCTCGCGAGCTGGGAGCAGCTGCCGTCCGGCGCCGACGAGCTCGAGCTCGCGGGCGCGCGGCCGCTCGATCCCGACGCGGCGGAGCAGTTCAACATCCGCACGCTCGCCGAGCCGTCCGCCGACGTCAACGGGATCATCGGCGGCAAGCCGGGCGTCCGGAACACGACGCTCTCCGTCCACGCCGCGGGCGAGGTGACGATCCGCCTCGCGCCGGGCCAGAAGGTGGACGTGATCGGCGCGGCCGCGGAGAAGCTCATGCGCGACGCCGCTCCTGCCGGCGCCGACGTCGAGATCGAGTGGAAGGGCGTCCCCGCGGGCCTCATGCGTCCCGACGCCGCCGCCGATCCAGCACGGCCTCGACGCGTTCGAGCAGGTGCTCGGCGTGCGGCCGCTGCTCGTCCGCTCGGGCGGCACGCTCCCGATCGTCCCGGCGCTCGAGGCGAAGGGAATCCCGACGATCATCACCGGCTTCGGAACGCCCGAGTCGAACGTCCACTCGCCGAACGAGAAGTTCCTCTACCGGTACTTCGACCAGGGCATCGACACCGCGGCCGCGCTCTACACCGAGCTCGGCAAGCTCAGCGGCTGACGACTCGCGCGAGCTCCTCGCGAAGCCCGCGGAGGTCATCTTTCAGATCGCCGAAGCCTGCGGGGCGCACCCCGTTCGCCTGCGCCGCGTAGATCCGCTGCCGCAGCTCCTCGATCTGCTCGAGGAGCGCGGCAACGAGCTGCGGTCGACGGACGGGAAGCTCGTGCGCGACGGTTGCCATCACGCAGCCCTCTCGAGCTCGAGCTCCGTCAGCTCCGGGACCGGCCGCACGGCTGGGACGTGGGCGGGGCGGATGAAGGCCACGGTGATCGTCGCGCCTGCGACGAGCAGCCCAAGGAGCACGACCAGCGCCACGCGGTAACCGTGGTCGAGCTGGCCTGTGCTCGCGACGGGACCGGTCGCGGCGGCAGCGATCGCCGTGATCGCGGCGATCCCGATCGCGCCGCCGATCTGGCGGCTCGTGTTGATCAGCCCCGACGCGACTCCTGCATCCGCCCGCTGGACGCCCGCCAGGCTGCCGATGGTGACCGGCACGAAGGAGAGCGCCATGCCCGCACCGCCGAGAACGAAGGCAGGGAAGAGATCCCAGAAGTAGTGCGCGCCGACCGGCAGTCTCGCGACGAGCGCGATCGAGAGCGCCGAGATGAGGAACCCGGCGGTCAGCGTCGCCCGCACGCCGAACCGTCCCACGATCAGCTGCGCGAGGTTCGAGACGATCACGACCGTGCCGGCGAAGGCGACGAACGCGACCCCACTCTCGACCGGGCTGTAGTGGAGGACGTCCTGCATGTAGAGCGTGAGGATGAAGAACTCCGAAAACGCGACCGCGCCGATGATCGCCATCGCTGCATTCGAGGCGGCCAGCGTCGGCAGTCGGAACAGACGGAGCGGGAGTAGAGGCCACGGCGAGCGGGCCTCGACGGCTACGAAGAGGCCGAGTAAGCCGGCCGCGGCGGCCAGGAGGCCGACGGTCAGCGGTGCGCTCCAGCCATCCGTTGTCGCGCGCGTCAGCGCATAGACGAGGAGCATCAGCCCCCCGGTTGAGGTCACCGCGCCGCGCAGGTCGAAGTGCCGGTGGCCGAGGTCAGCGCGGCTCTCGTCCAGCAGCACCGGTGCGAGGAGGGCGGCGGCGATGCCGACCGGGACGTTCACGAAGAAGATCCACGACCAGCTGAGGTAGCTCGTCAGGACGCCGCCGAGCAGAACGCCGGCAGCCGCGCCGCTACCCGACGCAGCGCCGTAAATGCCGAGCGCGCGATTCCGCTCGCGGCCCTCGGCAAACGTCGTCATCAGGAGCGACAAAGCGGCGGGGGCGAGGAGCGCGCCGCCGAGACCCTGCACCGCGCGGAAGGCGATGAGCGAGGCGGATGACCAGGCGAAGCCGGCGAGCAGCGAGCTCGCGGCGAACAGGAGCAGTCCGGCGACGAACATCCGTCGCCTTCCGAGCAGGTCGGCGAGCCGGCCGCCGAGAAGCAGCGCTCCGCCGAAGAGGATTGCGTACGCCGAGATGACCCACTGCAGGTTCGCGTCCGAGAACCCGAGATCGTGCTGGATCGAGGGGAGCGCGACGTTGACGATTGCGACGTCGAGGATGACCATGAACTGGGCGGTGACGATGAGAGCCAGCGCGCTCCAGCGGCGTGTATTCGTAGTGAGTGGCACTATTTGACCTCCAGAACCGTTGAGATACTCAACAATATACACAACAGAACGTTGATCCGCTATATTTGTTCCCGCAGTGACACAAATCGCCGAGCAGCCAGCCGTTCATCGGCTCCCCGCAGAGCTTGTGTCGTCTGCGCTGTTTCTCCTCAAGAAGCTCGGCATGGCCGCGAAGGAGCAGGGCTTCGAGGCGTACGAGGAGGCGGGGCTGCACCCGTACCACCATGCGATCCTCGCGGTGCTCGACGAAGGCTCGCGCGAGACGCAGGGTGCGATCGCCGAGGCTCTCGACTACGACAAGGGCCAGCTCGTCGGATTCCTCGACGAACTCGAGGGCGACGGGCTGATCGAGCGGAAACGGGACACGGTCGACCGCCGCCGGCAGACCGTCACGATCACGCCGGCCGGGCGGAAGAGGCTCGAACAGCTGCGGACGCTTTCGCAACAACTCGAGGACGACTTCCTCACGCCGCTGAACACGACCGAGCGCAGGCAGTTGCACGAGCTGCTCCTAAAGGTCGCGACCGAGCATCTGCCGAACTGCCAGCTGACGAAGTTCGCCTCGAGTAGCAGCTAGAGCTAGGCCCGGAACGGCGCGGGCAGGCGTCGATCTTCGGGACCGAGAAGCGCGCGATCGTCCCGGCGCTCGAGGCGAAGGGAATCCCGACGATCATCACCGGCTTTGGTAGCCGGAGTCGAACGTACACTCGCCGAACGAGCGGATCCTCTACCGGTACTTTGACCAAGTCATCGATACCGCAGCCGCGCTCTACACCGAGCTCGGCAAGCTCTAGCTCGCGCGAGGGTTTCGCATAAAGAGAGCACTGCGTCGTGCCGATGTTTGTGGGATGAGCCGTTGCGGACAGGATTCAAGCGGGGGTGTTTCTTCGGTGATGAGCATGCGGCGGAGCCTCGTGCTTCTAGCGTTGGTGGTAATCGCCGCGGTCGCGGCGGTGCCGGCCTTTGCGAGTTCGCTCATCAAGCGTGACGTCTCGCGCGCGTCGCTGACGATCGACCGTCACGGAGTCGCCCACATCACCTATCTCCACGGCGGTCGATGGGAGAGGGCGGCTGCCTGGGGCGCGATCAACGCCCGAACACCGAGCAAGAGCCGGCCGCAGGTCAAGTTCCACATCCGGTGGGGCATGGGCGGCCGAGGGGTCTGTGGGCCGTACGACGGGCCGGCGCTTGCCTGGCTCGTCAAGGCTTGCACGGCTCCGGACGGAAGCTACTGGGCGCTGCAGTCCTGGCAAAGGCTGATCCGCGGGTATGGCGGCACGCGAGGTGCCGTTGAGCTACATCTTTCCCACTGGCGAGGCCCGATCGCGCACCTGGAGATCAACCAGAACTGGGCCGACGGCGGGTTCCGCCATATCTTCGGCAGACTCACCTATCGCGGCGTCGGGGTCTACGGATTCAGCTCCACGTCGCAGGGCAATCCCCTCGACAGTTACGGCCGCAACATCTACGTCGATTCGTTCCACTCGCGCCTCGGCAAGGGTTGGCATCGCGTAGGCGGTTTCCTCACCCATCACCGCGGTCGCACCCGGGGCGACTTCTGTTACGGCTTCTACCCCCGTGAGGGCCGTCCCGGCGGTCACGGAACCAAGTACCGGGCAACCGTCGAAGGTCCCGGCGTCACACCCGACGTCATGTGGGAAGCCCACGACATCGGCGCGTTCGACAAGCTCGTTCAAGACAACATGCGAGCCCTGGAACGAAGCTGGGGCGACCCTAAGTGCCGCCCCTAGCGCGGAGGTAGGTTCAGTCCCAGGGCGGCGGATTGTGCGTCCAGCGGCCGCCGAGCATCGTCGCGACGACCTGCACCTCGCGTAGTTCCTCCGGCTCGCACGTGAGCGGGTCGCGGTCGAGCACGACGAGGTCGGCGTAGCGGCCGGGGACGAGCGTGCCGCGCGTGCGCTCGTCGTGCGAGAGCCAGGCCGGCGCGACGCACGTCGCGTGGAGCGCTTGCTCGACGGTGAGGCGCTGATCCTCGCGCCAGTGGTCGAGGACGCCGGCGACGACGCCCGCCCACGGGTCGAGCTCCTCGACCGGCGCGTCGGAGCCGTTCGCGACGACGGCGCCCGAGTCGACGAGCGAGCGGAACGAGTACGTGCCGTCGAGGCGGTCCGCCCAGAAGCGCTTCGCGAGGTGCTCGTCGGACGGGCGCGTGGGAGAACTGCGCCGACACGGCGACGCCGAGCTCGGCGAAGCGCGGGACGTCGGCCGGGTCGAGGCACTGCGCGTGCTCGATCCGCTGCCGCAGCCCGGCGGCGCGCCACGCGTCCTGCGAGCGCTCGAACGCGTCGAGCGCCGCCGTGTTCGCCGCGTCGCCGATCGCGTGCACGCCGACCGGCCAGCCCGCCGCGGCGCCCTCGCGCACGATCTCCTCGAGCTCCTCGCCGGTCGTGATCACGACGCCCGAGCCGTCGCTCATCCACGCGGTCTGCGAGCCGAGCGTCCCGTCCATGAACGTCTTGAGGTAGCCGAGCCGGACGAGGGGAGAGCCGGCGCCGCTGCGCAGGCCGAGCTCGCGCAGCGCGGGGAGCGTGTCGGCCGGCGTCGACTGCCAGACGCGGAGCGGCAGTCCGCCCTGCGCCTCGAGCCGCTGCCAGAGCCCGATCGCGCCGAGCCAGCCGTCCTTGTCGTGGTGGCACGTGACGCCGCGCGACGCCGCGACCTTGACGCCGTCGCGCATCGCGGCGAGGTACTCGTCGTCGGGCGTCACGACGTAACGCGCCTTGAACTGCCACGCGGACTCCTCGTACAGCACGCCGGTCGGCTCGCCCGCCGCGTCGCGGACGACGACTCCGCCGTCCACCTCGAGGTCGCCGCCGGCCAGCGCGAGCGCCATCGAGTTGAGCCAGAGCCCGTGGTAGTCCTTCGAGATCAGCATCGCGGGCCGGTCGGAGACGACCTCGTCGAGCGCGGCGGCGGTCGGCGGCCCGTCGGGCCAGTCGGCGTCGCGCCAGCCCTGCCCGCGCAGCCACGCGCCCTCGCGCGGGTGCGCGCGCACGCGGTCGAGCGCCTCCGCGAGGGAGCGCGCAGTCGTGGAGCGAGACGTCCCGCTGCGAGAGCGCCCACGTCGGGAAGTGGACGTGCGAGTCGGTGAAGCCCGGGCAGAACGCAGCGCCCGCCGAGGTCGACCGTGTCGGGGCTCGGCAGCGCGGTCTCGTGCACGCCGACGCCGCCCGCGATCCGGTCGCCGGCGATCCAGAGCGCCGCGACGGTCGGCAGCGACGGGTCGAGCGTGCGAATCGTCCCGTTACGGAGGATCATGTGTCCGAGACTACGAGAAGGGAGCAGTCATGTTCGATCATGTCGGCGTAAACGTGAAGGACTTCGCCGCGAGCCGCGCGTTCTATCGGCAGGCGCTCGAGCCGCTCGGGATGCAGGAGACGGCCGCGTTCGAGGAGCTCGAAGGCCGCCGCGTTCGGGCCGGAGGGAAGTACGCCGTCTTCTGGGTCGCGCAGCGCGAGCCGTTCGGCACCGGCACGCACATCGCGTTCACGTGCGGACGACCGCGCGACGGTCGACGCCTTCCACGCGGCGGCGCTCGCGGCGGGCGGCACCGACAACGGCGCGCCGGGCTCGCGCGAGCACTACCACCCGACGTACTACGGCGCCTTCGTCCACGACCCCGACGGCAACAACGTCGAGGCGGTCTGCCACAAGCCGGAGTAATGACTCCCGAGCGGCCCCTGGAGCGGCGCGTCGTCTCCGTCCTGTTCGCCGACCTCGTCGGGTTCACATCGCTGTCGGAGGAGTTCGACGCCGAGGACGTGACGCTCGTGCAGGACGCGTATTTCGACGCGGTGCGGGAGACGGTCGCGCGGCACGGAGGCCAGCTGGAGAAGTTCGTCGGCGACGCGGCGATGGCGGTGTTCGGCGCGCCGCGCGTCCGCGACGACGACGCGGAGCGCGCGGTGCGGGCGGGGCTCGCGCTCGTGGCTGCCGTGCAGCGCGTCGGCGCTGGCCTCGGACTCGCTCCGGGCGCACTCCGCCTGCGCGTGGGAATCGCGAGCGGCGAGACGGTGTACGGGACGGCGAGCCCCGACCGTGGCCCGGTCACCGGCGATGTCGTGAACACCGCAGCCCGTCTGCAGGCGGCGGGCGAGCCTGAGACGGTGACGATTGGCGAGGCGACGGCCCTGGCGGTTGCCGACGCGATCGAGCTCGAGCGCCTGCCGGAGTTCGAGCTGAAAGGCAAGAGCGAGCCCGTTCCTGCGTGGCGAGCGGTCGGCATCCATCCCGAGCGGTCGCGGGAGCGCGCGCTCGGCCGTTTGCGCGCGCCGACTCTGGGACGTGATGCGGAGGTCGCGCAGCTCGCCTCGCTCGTCGGCTCGACCGGCCGCATGACGGTGATCGCGCCTCCCGGCGTCGGCAAGACCCGCCTCCTGGACGAGCTCGCCGCGGCTGCCGCTGACGCAACCGTCCTTCGCGCGCGCCTGCGTCCCGACGTGCTCTCGCCGTTCGAGCCGGTCGGTCAGCTCGTCGCGGGCGAGCACGATGTCGAAGCACTCGCGAGATCGGCGGGGGCTTCCGCGGCGCGAGCGGCCGTTGTCGCCGAGCTGCTCGGCAGCGTGAGCGCAGCCGAGGGAGTCAGCCCCGCCGCAGAGCGCGAGCAGCTGTTCGACGCCTGGCTCGAAGGCCTCGACGCGATCGCCGGTCGGCGCGCTGCAGTGTGGCTCGTCGAGGACGTCCACTGGGCCTCGCCGGATCTGCTTGCGTTCCTCGATCTCGCCGGATCCTCGCCGCGTTCCTCCGGCCGTCTCGTCGTGGCGAGCTCCCGGCCGGTGGTGTTGGACGAGCGGCCGGAGTGGGTGGCGAGCGCCGAGCGGCTCGACCTGCCGTTGCTACCGGCCCGCGACACGGAGGAGCTCGTCCGCGAGCTCGTCGGCGATGCGCTGCCTCCCGCGCTCGTCGAGCGCGCGGAGCCGCTGCCGACCGCCGCCGCGACCGTGCCGCCTCCGCCGGCGCCGAGGACGTTGAGGACGCCGTCGACCGTCAGCCATGAGCCGCCGCCGAGCTCCCCGCGACGGTGCTGCACGCCGCGTCGCCGGCCGACCGTTGACCGACGCTGCGCCGTGAACGCGAGCCGCGCGCCGCTGGAGAAGCCGGTTCCGCTTCGACCACGCAGTACCGCGACGCCGATCCGCGCGAAGCTGTGGACGTCCGACGTTGTCGCGCCCGCGCTCGCGGAGGTTCGGCCGACTACGCTGCAGCGCTCGACGCTGCGCCGGCGCTCGCGCGCGACATCGGAGGGCGCGAGCGTGAGGAGATCCGGACCAAGGCCGGCGAGTGGTTCGAGAAGGCGGCCCGCGTGGCGATCGGCTTCGCGGCCTGGGCGAGCGCCCGCGATCTCGCCGCCCGTGCTCTCGACCTGACGGAGGCGACCGACTCGCTCGAGCGGGCGCGACGCCTCCAGCTGCTCGGCGAGGCGACCGCGAGTGCGGTCGGAGTCGACGAGGCGCTGCCGCTCCTCGAGGAATCTCTCGCCACCTATCGCGAGGCGGGAGCGGACGCCGCCCGCGAGGGCATCGTCGACGCGGCGTACTCGCTCGGGCGCCTGCTGCTGAACGCGACGACGCGATTCAGCGTCGTGGGGGAGCTCGCCGACGAGCTTCTCGCCGAGATCGGTGAGCGCGAGGACGTGGCGACGGCGAAGCTGCTCGTCCTGCGCGGGACAGCCGTTCTCAGCGCGATGGACGACTTCGACGGTGCCCGCGTCGACGCTGAGCGTGCTTTGGCCCTTGCTCGAAAGGTCGGCGACCTCGATGCGGAGTTAGACGCGTTGCAGCTCTTGACCAGCTCCATGGACGAGGACGACGAACCGTCGCGGCAGCGTTGGGCCGAGGTCGAGTCGCTGGCCCGGATCCGCGGCCGCTGGGAGCTAGTGATCGGAGCGCAGCGTGCACAGGCGTTCATCGACGGCCTCGACGACCCCGCGCGAGGGCTCTCCGGACTCGAACCGGCTGCAGAGCTCGCCGAGGCACGTGGACTCGTAGACCAGGCCGGTTGGGTCGATCAGGTACGGGCGGAGTCTCACCTCGTTGCCGGCAGCTGGGACGATGCAATCGCGGCAGGCTTTCGCGCTCTCGAGGTGTCCGAGACGCGGGCTGTTCCTCGGCTAGCGGTGCGCACATGGTTCGCGCTGCGCCCGATCGCCCGCGCCCGCGCGCGCACCGACCTGATCGAGCGCGCCTTCCCGGCCTTCGACGGGATCGGATCCTCTACTCAATCGCCGTACGCCCTCGTGATCGTCGCCGCGATGAACCTCGCGTTTGCGGAGGCAGGGCTGATGCCGCCTTTCGTACTGGAGCTCGAGCCGCGCCTCGCGTCCTTCGACCTCGTGTACTCCGAGCCAAGCTGGATGGCGGCACTGGAAGCCGTGCTCGACTCGTGGATCGAGGCCGGCGATCTCGCCGGCGCCCGGCTCGCGCTCGACCGGCGCCGCGCGGCGGTGGATGGGAAGCGGATGTCGCCGGTGGCGCGGGCCTCGCACGCGCTCATGTGGTCGCGCCTGCTGCTCGCCGAGGGCGACGCAGCGGCTGCGGCCGGACAGGCTCGGCAGGCGCTGGACACCAAGGCGCTGTGGTGGCGCTCGCGGCTCTTGCGCACGCTCGAGGCAGCCGGGGCCGCGACATCCGAGGAGATCGCCGAGGCGGCAGCGCTCGAGCGCTCGCTTGGGATCGCGCCCGCGCCGTAGACTCTGCGGCATGGCCTGGGACGTCCTCACCGACGAGCAGCGCGAGATCCGCGATCTCGTCCGCCAGCTCGCGCGCGAGCGGATCGCGCCGCGCGCGGCCGAGATCGACGAGACGCACGAGTTCCCGTGGGACGTCGTCGAGCTCTTCCGCGAGAACGACATCTTCGGCTTGTTCTTCGACGAGCAGTACGGCGGGCTCGGCACCGGCACGCTCCTCTCGCTCATCGCGATCGAGGAGGTCGGGAAGGTCTGCGCGACGTCGGCGCTCATCCTCGCGGTGCAGGAGCTCGGCTCGCTCGGGCTCAAGCTCGCCGGCACGGACGAGCAGAAGGCGAAGTACCTGCCGAAGTTCGCGAGCGGCGAGTGGCTGCCCGCGTACGCGCTCACCGAGTCGGGCTCCGGCTCCGACAGCGCCGCGATGCGCACGACCGCGCGCCGCGAGGGCGACGAGTACGTCCTCGACGGCTCGAAGCGCTTCATCACGAACGCCGGCGTCGCGAACCTCTACACCGTCTTCGCGAAGACCGATCCCGACGCGGCCCACTCCGGCATCTCCGCCTTCGTCGTCGAGGCCGACACGCCGGGCTTCGCGGTCGCGCGGCTCGAGCCGAAGATGGGCATCAGCGGCTCCACGACCGGCGAGCTCGACGTTCGACGGCGTGCGCATCCCCGCCGAGAACCTCCTCGGCGCGGAGGGCGACGGCTTCAAGATCGCGATGCGGATCCTCGACCGCTCGCGCCCCGGCGTCGCGGCGCAGGCGCTCGGCATCGCGCAGGGCGCGACCGACTACGCGCTCGAGTACGCGAAGACGCGCGAGACGATGGGCAAGCCGATCGCGCAGCACCAGCTCATCTCGGCGAAGCTCGCCGACATGGAGACCGAGTGCGAGGCGGCGCGCGGGCTCCTCTACCGCTTCGGCCGCATGGCCGACGAGGGCGTCGACGGGCGCGGAGCTGACGAAGGCGTCCGCGATGGCGAAGCTCAAGTGCGGCGACGTCGCGATGTTCGCGACGACCGAGGCCGTCCAGATCCTCGGCGGCTACGGCTACATCAAGGAGTACCCCGTCGAGCGCTTCATGCGCGACGCGAAGATCACGCAGATCTACGAGGGCACGCAGGAAGTGCAGCGCCTCGTGATCGCCCGCGAGATGGCGCGCGAGTCGCGGGCGTTCCTCATGGCGGGGGTCGGCTGATGGACGACGAGGACGATCGTCGTCGTGACCGTCGTCGTCCGAGCGAGACCGAGGCCGAGATCGTGTGCGGGCTGCTCCGGGCCAACGGGATCAAGTGCGGCTACCGCGACACCGAGGCGATCGACGCTTCGCTCGAGAACTTCGGCCGCGGCCGGGCCGCGCGAGATCCTCGTCGCGCGAGGCCGACCTCGAAGACGCCAAGTCGGTGCTCGCGATCGGACGACCCTGAGCAGGCTTTCCGCACAAGGACGCGAACTCTCTCCGCTGGCAGGCGACGACGAGCGAAGGAGATCCCGATGCACCTGAACGGCGCGAACACCGGCTTCATGCTTCTCGCAGCGGCCCTCGTCATGCTGATGACGCCGGGGCTCGCGTTCTTCTACGGCGGGCTCGTGGGCCGCTCGAACACGCTCACGATCATGATCCAGAGCTTCGCGTCGATGGGCATCACGACCGTGATGTGGTGGCTCGTCGGCTACTCCCTCTGCTTCAGCGGCGGCAAGGACGGGATCTTCGGGAACTTCCACAACGCGTTCCTCAACCACGTCGGCGTGAACGCGATCTACGCGCCGTACGGGATCCCGCTCTCGGTGTTCATCGTCTACCAGATGATGTTCGCGATCATCACGCCGGCGCTCATCACGGGCGCGTTCACGAACCGCGTCACGTTCAAGGCGTACCTCATCTTCCTCGTCGTCTGGCAGCTCTTCGTCTACTACCCGTTCGTCCACATGCTCTGGGGCGGCGGCGTGCTCCAGCAGTGGGGCGCGCGCGACTTCGCCGGCGGGATCGTCGTGCACGCGAGCGCCGGGTTCGCGGCGCTGGCCTCGGTCATCTACCTCGGGAAGCGGAAGTTCGTCGACACGCCGCACAACATCCCGTTCATCGCGCTCGGCACCGGCCTCCTGTGGTTCGGCTGGTACGGCTTCAACGCCGGCAGCGAGCTCAAGGTCGACCACATCACGGCGCTCGCGTTCCTCAACACCGACCTCGCCGCGTCGTTCGCGGCGGTGACGTGGCTGTTCGTGGAGTGGTGGTTCGCGAAGAAGCCGCACTTCGTCGGGCTCCTGACGGGCGCGGTCGCGGGGTTGGCGACGATCACGCCGGCCGCCGGTTACGTGCCGATCTACTCCGCGCCCATCATCGGCATCGCGGCCGGTGGCGTCTGTTACGCGGCGATCCAGCTCAAGAACAGGCTCAAGTGGGACGACGCGCTCGACGTCTGGGGAGTGCACGGCATGGGCGGCCTGCTCGGGATCATCCTCCTCGGCGTCTTCGGCAGCCTGGTGGTCAACCCGAACGGCGGCGTCCGGCCTGATCCACGGCTCGAGCACGTTCTTCTGGAAGCAGGTCGCCGCGGGGCTCGGCTGCTCGCTCTACGCCTTCGTCTTCACGTACGCGATGCTCGCCGTCATCGACCTCATCACGAAGGTGCGCACCGGCGAGGAGGCCGAACGCGGGCTCGACGAGGCGATGCACGGGGAGAGCGCGTACGGCTCGACCGCGATGTAGCTGCGGCTAGAGCTTGGGGTGCCAGCCGCTCTGGTGGTCGAGGCGGTACGCGCCGCCTTCCCACTTCACGACGGCGTGGACGAGGTGCTTCTTGTTCCCGTTGACGTAGAGGGAGACGGTGCCCTGCGCGTGGCTCTTGGCGAGCTTCGCCGCGGTGATCGTGAACTTCTTGATCGGCACGAAGGCGTTGAGGACGGCGATCGCGAGCATGCACTTCGACGTGCCGCCGAGGTGCTTGCGCTCCTTCTTCGTCAGGTCGGTGCAGACCGCGCGGTAGCGCTTGTGCGAGTAGTCGTGCGCGAGCTTCATCACGTCGGTGCGGAGGATCTTGAGCGCTCTCGTCCCGTTGCGCGGAGCCGGCGTGTTCGGCCCTTCCTTGATCGGCGCCGCCGTGAGTGGCGGCCCAGGCGGTCTGCGGGGAGATCGGCGAGACGGTGAACGCGAGAACGCCGGCGACGGCGGTGACCGCGGCGACGAGGAGGAGCGCACGCTTCAGCATGTGTCTCTCCATCGGCGCGGCTGGCGACCGGCGCCTTCCCTGGAGCGAGTGAAATACGCTGACGGCGTGCAGCTCGACGGCATCCACCACGTCACGTGCATCACGGCCGACGCGCCGCGGAACGTCGAGTACTACACCGGCGTGCTCGGCCTGCGGCTCGTGAAGAAGTCGGTCAACCAGGACGACCCGACCGTCTACCACCTCTTCTACGCCGACGAGGACGGGACGCCGGGGTCGGACATCACGTTCTTCGAGTACCCGAGCGCGCGCGAGGGGCGCGCCGGCGCGGGGATGATCCACACCGTCGTCTGGCGGGTCGGCTCGGAGGAGGCGGTCGAGTTCTGGCGCGAGCGCGTCGGCTCGGTTCCGTTCGTCGATCCGGACGGGTTGCGGCACGACCTCGTCGTCGCGTCTGTGCCGGACGCGCCGTTGATCGCCGACCATCCCGAGATCCCGCGCGAGATGGCGCTGCAGGGCTTCGAGGGCGTGCGCGCGTACGGCGAGGAGCCGACCGCGTTCCTCGAGGCGCTCGGCTTCGAGGACGGGCTTGACGCGCGGCGACTCGCGCGCAGGGCTGGATCCGGTACGAGCCGGCGCCCGCCGAGCCGCCGATCGCGCGGCGCGGGCACCGTCCACCACGTCGCGTGGGCGTGCGAGCTGGGCGAGCAGGAGGCGTGGCGCGAGCGCGTCGCAGGCGGCGGGCGGGCAGCCGACGCAGGTGATCGACCGCTTCTGGTTCCGCTCGATCTACTTCCGCGAGCCGACCGGCGTGCTGTTCGAGATCGCGACGAAGGGGCCGGGCTTCGCCGCGGACGAGGATCCGGCGCACCTCGGCGAGACGCTCATCCTCCCGCCGAACTTCGAGCACCTCCGCGCGCAGGTCGAGCCGCTCCTCACGCCGCTGCCGAAGACGCGCGCTAACTGTCCGGACCGTCCGGTGTCAGTAGACGAGGCTCAATGTCCGCTGCGAGCTGTGCTCCGCGGAACGTCCGAAACGGCCACGTCCGGACCAGGTACCGGACGTGGCTCCGAGGGCGTCTCTACTTGCCGGGCTCGGGGAGCGAGCTCGTGTCGACGACTTCGAAGTCGGCGCCCGTCAGTTGGCCGAGCGAGTGGAGGTCGTCGTTCGACCAGTGCGGGTTCGGCGCGCCGGAGACGTACCACGGCGAGCCGTTGTCGGCGAGGATCATCCCGTAGACCTGCAGCGCCTTGAGCACGACGCGCGCCTGCTGCGGGAACTTCGAGATGTCGACGCTCGCCTTCAGCCGCACGCGCAGGCCCATCGGCGGCAGCGACGCGCTCGTCGAGTTCGACGCGAAGTGCCGCGCGGGATAGACGTACGCGCGGCGCGTCTCGGGCGCGGTGAACCGCAACGCGTGGTCGATCACGCCGGCCGAGACCTCGTCCCAGCGCGCGAGGCCGGGGAAGATCGGCAGCCCGGCGGCGTCGGCCGACGTCCACCCGGCCGGCCGGAGCTCGTCCGACCAGAGGCTCCACGTCGCGCCCGACCCGGCCTTCCAGCCGCGCGCTCGTGTGGTGGAGGTCGTACAGCTCGTAGAGCCGGCACGCGCTCTTGTCGACGAGCAGCGCGTGGCGGTCTCCCGTCGAGTGCGACCCGCCTTCGATGTGGACGCCCTTCGGGATCGGATAGCGCACCTTGTCCGACTCGTCCGGCGTACCCGAACCGCACGCGGGACTTCGGCGTCGCGCTCGTGACGACGTCGAACGGGATCCCGATCGGCCCGCCGTCCCACTTGCCCGAGCCGAAGTCGGGATGGACCGGCGCGTCGACGGCCGATCGCCTTGATCATCGCCGCCGAGTTCTTCGCGACGGGCAGCGTGTCGACCGGCGTGTTCCACGGGTTGTCCGCGGGGAAGATCGTCGCAGCCCGGCGCGTTCGGAGAGCGGCGTCGCGTGGATCAGCGCGACGCGACGCGACGAGCGCTACGAGCGAGCGGCAGCGAAACCGCCGGATAACGCCCGCGCACCGAGTCGATGAAAGTGGCGAATTGCTCCGCGAGCCCGGCGTCCGTAGAACTCGAGCACGTTCTCCGCGTTCATCTCGCCCGAGTGCGAGAGGTTGAAGCTCCCGACGAAGACCGTGTCGTCCACGACCGTCACCTTCGCGTGCATGTAGTCGTGCACCGAGCCCGGCGCGTACGGCGTCGTCACCTTCCCCGAGAACGGCGCTCCGGTCAGCGTCGCCCGCAGCAGTGGGCCCTTCGCGTCCGGGATCCCCGTCTCTTGCTGGTTCTGGTGCCACTGGTAGAGAACTTCGGAGATCTGCGTCGCGTCCACGACCCCCGCAAGGTCGATCTTTCCGTCGGACACGACCTGCGCGAGCGCGGTGAGGATCGGGCCGTTCGAGATGACCGGCGACGCGATCCGGATGCGGCGCTGCGGCCGAGCGGATCGTCCTCGCGATGCGGTGCGCGAGCTTCTCGCCGCGGCGCGGGCAGAACCACGCGGCGACGCCGGGGGCGACCGGCGAGGTGTCGACCTTGCCGCTGTGCGAGACCTGCCGTGACGCTCCAGAGCTGCTCGAAGTCCTCGAGATAGCGCGCCGCGAGCGCCGCCGACTCGACCGTGACGATGACGTTCTCCTCGCGCGTCCACGAGTCGAGCGTCCAGTTCGTCGAGCCCGTCCACACCGCCGCGCCGTCGCGCACGACGTACTTGTGGTGCATGAGGTCGGGGACGCCCGGGATGGCCGCGGTCGGGAAGGGCATCGCCTCGAGCGTCTCCGGGTCGGTGCTCGGCGGCGGCGGCGATCGGGATCTCCTTCGCGTGGTCGAGGTTGTACGCGAGGCGGACGGCGACGCCGCGCTCGTGACGCCGAGGTGAGCGCGCCGCAAACGATGCGCGTGCGAGCGTCGGGCGGGAGGTTGAGGTCGTAGATCGCGACCTCGAGCGTCTTCTCCGCCGCGGCGATGAACGAGGCGAGGGCGTGCGCGGTGTCCTCGGCCGGCTGGCCGCCGTCGGTCAGCGTGCGGACTTCGACGCCATCCACTGGGCTTTGTGCGCCTTCTTCGCGGCCTGGTAGTCGGCGAGCGCCTGCGGTGAGTCGACGTCGCCGAGGGTGGGATGGCTCGGGCACGAGATCGCGCGCGACCTCGACGTCGAAGCGCTTCGCGAGCACCGAGCCGAGCGCCTTGATCTTCATCTCGCCGAAGCCGGGCAGCGCGCCGATGCGCTTGCGGAGGTCCTTGCCGTCGGTGGCCTCCGTCCAGATGCGCGCCGCGTCGCCGCCGTAGTCCTCGACGACGGTCGCGGCGAGCTCGTGCACGCGCGTCGCCATCGAGCCGGGGAAGCGGTGGATCGCGGGCTTCTCCCGGAAGAGCGGCTCGAGGTCGGCCTTCGCGACCTTCTTCGGATCGAGCGTCCCGAGCCGCTGCTTGAGTCGCAGCGGGCCGAGGAACGCCTGCTGCACCGTGACCTGCTGGTCGAGCGCGAAGCCGACGAGCAGCGCGAACGGATCGGCCGCGAGCAGCCGGCACGCCTCCTCGTCCTCGGTGAACCAGAGCGCCTCGGGCATCCGCGGATCCTACGCAGAGGCCTGCATACGAGCGCGGCAGCGCTGGACGTACGGCGTTGCGCGCTGCTCTTCGAAGTAGGCCAGCGCGGCCTCGACGCGCGACGCGTCGCCGCGCTCGGCGGCGAGCAAACCGGCCCACGCCTCGGCGAAACGGGCTCCGATCCCCCCATACAGCTCGGAGCCGCCGGCTAGGTTGCCGCTCGCCGCGGCGCGATGGGCGGCCAACCACGGGTTGTAGGCCAGGCCCTCCGTCGCGCGGAGGTATTCGTCACCGCGGTCGACTTCGACCAGCTCAAGTGGGAGATCCCACGTATCCGGACTGAGGATGCTCCGGAGCAGCGGGAGTGCTTCGCTCACCAGCGCTTCGGCCTCGTCGACTCGACCTGTCGCGCGGAAGCATCGAGCGGTGGCGCACAGGACGCCGCCCGTCACCTGCGCGTCGAGGCCGGTCTCTCGAAGCCGCGCGAGGGCGCGCTCGGCGTCCTCGACTGCCGGTTCGGCGTGGCCTCGGGCGAGGAGTGCGCGCGCTCGGCACGCCCAGACGGGGCGGGCCTGGTAGGCGTCCTCAGCCTCGGGGCGCGAAAAATATCGCTCCGCCCACTCGAAGACGCCATCGAGGTCGCCGACCATGTCGGCGAGCGCCACGTGTTCTCCGTCGTTCCACGTAAGACCGGCCGTATGTCCGTGTCGCTTCAGGAAGGTCTCCGTGCGCGTGAGGGTGGTCTGCGCGTCGGAGAGCCTGCCCAGGATGGTCAGCGAACTCGCGAGGTTGTTCAGCCCGGAACTGACCGCGGAGAGATGGCCTCCTTCCTCGGCGATCTTGACCGAATGCTCGAGATCTGCGATCCCATCGGGGTCGCCGAGATCGACGCGCGTCACGCCGATCGTGTTCCACACGTGTGACGCGAGTGCGACGTCGCCCACGTCTTCCGCGATCGCGAGCGCCTCCCGCGCGAGCGATAGTGCCGCCTCGGACTTGCGGTCGACGAGCGAAAGTCCACGTGCCTCTTGCGCAAGCGCTTGACCGGTCGAGGACGATAGTGGCGCCTTCCGCGCGAGGTCGACTGCCTCCGCCCCCGCCCGCCTCGACGCGTCCGCGTCTCCGCGGTTGAAGAGGACGCGCGAGAGCAGCGCGGATGCCTCGGCCGCGCGAGCCAGGTCGCCCTGGGCGAGGAAGCCGTCGCGCGCGCTCTCGATCAAACCCGGGTCGTCGCGGCTTACGGGCCATGTCCGCAGCGGATCGCGAGCGCGGCGAGCACCGCGCGGATCGGGTCGTCCTCGTGCGCGACCGGCGCGCCGAAGACGGCCATCACCGCGTCGCCGATGAACTTCTCCACCGTGCCGCCGCGCTGCTCGATCTGCTCGCGCAGCCGCGTGTAGTACGGCGTGAGGATCGCGCGCACGTCCTCCGGGTCGCGTCCCTCGGCCATCGCGGTCGAGCCGACGAGGTCGGTGAAGAGGATCGTCACGACCTTCCGTTCCTCGCGCCCGGCATCGGCAGAGCGTAAACGCGGGAGCATCACGAACGCATGTTCGCCGCGGTATGCTCGAACGATGGACGCGCTCGACGTCTTCCGTCCCGAGACGAGGGCGTGGTTCGAGCGCAACTTCGCCGCGCCGACGCCCGCGCAGGAGAAGGGCTGGCCCGTCGATCGCGAGCGGCAAGAGCGTCCTCATCCAGGCGCCGACCGGCTCGGGGAAGACGCTCGCGGCGTTCCTCTCCGCGATCGATCGCCTGACGCCGGAGCCGAACGCCGGGCTGCGCGTGTTGTACGTCTCGCCGCTCAAGGCGCTCAACTACGACGTCGAGCGGAACCTCCGCGGGCCGCTCGCCGGGCTGCGCTCCGAGCTCAGCGTCGCGGTGCGCACGGGCGACACGCCGCAGAAGGAGCGCGCCGCGATGCTGCGCCACCCGCCCGACATCCTCATCACGACGCCCGAGTCGCTCTTCCTCATGCTCACGTCGCAGGCGCGCGAGCTGCTGCGCGAGCGTCGAGACATTGATCGTCGACGAGGTGCACGCCGTCGCCGGGACGAAGCGCGGCGCGCACCTCGCGCTCTCGGTCGAACGGCTCGAGGCGCTCGTGGCGCAGCCGCTCCAGCGCATCGGCCTCTCCGCGACGCAGCGTCCGCTCGAGGAGATCGGCCGCTTCGTCGGCGGCGGCCGGCCGATCGAGCTCGTCGACGCCGGCGTCGCCAAGGAGCTCGACCTCGAGGTCGTCGTCCCCGTCGAGGACATGCGCGAGCTCGGCTCGACCGCCTCGCTCAACCAGCGCGAGTACGAGCGCGGCGCGGGCGACTCGTACATCACGCCCGGCCTCGAGGTCGGCGCGCGCTCGATCTGGCCGTCGATGTACCCGGCGCTCGTCGAGCTCGTCAAGGCGCACCGCTCGACGATCGTCTTCGTCAACAACCGCCGCCTCGCCGAGCGGCTCGCGCTGCGCCTGAACGAAGCCGCGGAGGAAGAGATCGCGCGCGCGCACCACGGCTCGCTCGCGCGCGAGCAGCGGACGGTGATCGAGGAAGACCTCAAGGCGGGCCGGATCCCGTGCCTCGTCGCGACGTCGTCGCTCGAGCTCGGCATCGACATGGGCGCCGTCGATCTCGTGATCCAGGTCGAGTCGCCGAAGTCGGTCGCGCGCGGCCTGCAGCGCATCGGCCGCGCCGGCCACTCGCTCGGCGAGGTCTCGAAGGGCCGCATCTTCCCGAAGTTCCGCGCCGACCTGCTCGAGTGCGCGGTCGTCGCGCAGCGCATGCGCGAGGGCGCGATCGAGGAGACGGTGATCCCGCGCAATCCGCTCGACGTCCTCGCGCAGCAGATCGTCGCCATCTGCGCCGACGAGGAGATCGAGGTCGCGGAGCTGCACGACCTCGTTCGGCGCGCGTATCCGTTCGCCGAGCTCTCGCGCTCGCAGCTCGAGAACGTCCTCGACATGCTCGCGGGCCGCTACCCGTCCGACGAGTTCGCCGAGCTGCGGCCGCGCATCGTCTGGGACCGCACCGCGGGAGTCATCCGCGGCCGGCCGGGCTCGCGGCGGCTCGCGGTGACGAACGCGGGCACGATCCCCGACCGCGGACTCTTCGGCGTCTTCATCGCCGGCGACGGCGGCTCGCGGGTCGGCGAGCTCGACGAGGAGATGGTCTACGAGGCGCGCGCCGGCCAGGTCATCGTCCTCGGCGCGTCGTCGTGGCGGATCGAGGAGATCACGCGCGACCGCGTGCTCGTCTCCCCGGCTCCGGGCGTGCCGGGCGCCGTGCCGTTCTGGAAGGGCGAGGGCGTCGGCCGTCCGTACGAGCTCGGCGAGGCGATCGGGAAGTTCACGCGCGAGGTCGTCGCGCAGAAGGAGCCGACGATCCCCGATCTCGATCCGCGCGCGCAGCGCGAACCTCGTCGCCTACCTCCGCGAGCAGGAGCGCGCGACGGGCGCCGTGCCATCGGACCGCACCGTCGTCGTCGAGCGGTTCCGCGACGAGATCGGCGACTGGCGGATCTGCATCCTCACGCCGTTCGGCGCGCGCGTCCACGCGCCGTGGGCGATGGCGGTCGGCGCGCGGCTGCGCGAGTCGCTCGGCATCGAGGTGCAGTCGATCTGGTCGGACGACGGCATCGCGTTCCACCTGCCCGACTCCGACGCGCCGCCCGCGACCGACCTGCTCATGCTCGATCCCGACGAGCTCGAGGATCTCGTCCTCGCCGAGGTGGGGCAGACGGCGCTGTTCGGCGCGCGGTTCCGCGAGAACGCGGCGCGCGCGCTGCTCATCCCGCGCTGGCGCCCGGGCGTGCGCACGCCGCTCTGGCAGCAGCGGCTCAAGGCGCAGGGGCTGCTCCAGGTGGCGCGGAAGTACTCGAGCTTCCCGATCGTGCTCGAGACGTACCGCGAGTGCCTGCAGGACGTCTTCGACCTGCCGGCGCTGAAGCGGCTGCTCGGCGCAGATCCGCGCGCGCGAGATCGACCTCGTCGACGTCGAGACGGCGTCGGCGTCGCCCGTTCGCGTCGTCGCTCCTCTTCGACTACATCGCGACGTACATGTACGAGGACGACACGCCGCCGGCGGAGCGGCGTGCCCAGGCGCTCTCGCTCGACCGCGACCTGCTGCGCGAGCTGCTCGGCCAGGAGGAGCTGCGCGAGCTCATCGACGCCGACGCGCTCGCCGACGTCGAGGCGTCGCTGCGGCCGTTCGCGAAGGACTCCGAGGCGCTCCATGACGTGTTGCGCCTGCGCGGCGACCTGCGCGTGGGCGAGTTCGACGAGTCGCACGCCGCGATCCTCGAGGCGGAGCGGCGCGCGATCCGCGTGCGCATCGCCGACGACGAGCGCCTCATCGCCGCCGAAGACGCGGGCCGCTACCGCGACGCGCTCGGCGTGATGCCGCCGGGCGGGCTGCCCGACGTCTACCTCGAGGCGGTGCCCGACGCGCTGCTCTCCCTCGTCGCGCGGTACGCGCGCGGGCGCGGGCCGTTCACGACGCGCCGAGGCGTCGGCGTGGTTCGGCGTCGACGTCGAGGAGGAGCTGCGGCGGCTCGAACGCGAGGAGAAGCTCGTGCGCGGCGAGCTCCGGCCGGGCGGGACGGAGCGCGAGTGGTGCGACGCCGAAGTCCTCCGCCGGCTGCGGCGCGCATCGCTCGCGGCGCTCCGCAAGGAAGTCGAGCCGGTCGAGCAGGCGGCGCTCGGGCGCTTCCTCCCGAGCTGGCACGGGATCGACCGGCGCGCGTCGCTGCGCGAGGCGCTCATCCCGCTGCAGGCGCTCGCGCTGCCGGTGGCGCTGTGGGAATCGGAGCTCTTGCCGCGCCGCGTGCCCGGCTACCGGCCCGAGCAGCTCGACCAGCTGTGCGCGTCGGGCGAGCTCGTCTGGGTCGGCGCGGGACTCGACCGCGTGGCCGTCTTCTTCCGCGACGACGCGGCGCTGCTCGGCCGTCCGTCCGCCGCGCCCGCGCCGGAAGGCGAGACGCACGACGCGATCCGCGCAGCGCTCGCAGGCGGCGCGAAGTTCTGGTCGGAGCTCGCTGTGGAGGATGCGCTCCCGGCGCTCTGGGATCTCGTCTGGGCGGGAGAGGTGACGAACGACGCGTGGGCGCCGCTCCGCGCCGAGCGCCGCTACCAGGCACCGCGCCCCGACCGCCGCGTGCGGCGCTTCTCGCGCGCGCGCATCCAGCAGACGACCGCGACGCAGGGCCGCTGGTCGCTCGCGGCGCCGCTGTTCGACGGCGTCGCCGACCGCCGCGCGCTCGCCGAGCTTCTCCTCGAGCGGCACGGGATCGTCACGCGCGACTCGGTTCGCGCGGAGGGAATCCCCGGCGGCTACAGCGCGGTGTACGGCGAGCTGAAAGCGCTCGAGACGCTCGGCACGTGCCGCCGCGGCTACTTCGTCGAAGGCCTCGGCGGCGCGCAGTTCGCGCTCGGCGGCGCGGTCGAGCGCCTGCGCGAGCTGCGCCCGCGCGAGGGAGACGAGGCCGGAGCCGCTCGTCCTCGCCGCCGCCGATCCCGGCGCAGCCGTACGGCGCCGTCATCCCGTGGCCGAAGCGCTCAGGCGCGCGCGCGGCGCGCGTCGCGGGCGCGCACGTCGTCCTCCTCGGCGGCGAGGCGGCGCTCTATCGTCGAACGCGGCGGCCGCTCGCTCGTCCCGCTCCGCGAACCGGACGACGAATGGCTCCGCCCGGCCCTCGCCGCGCTCGTCGCGTTCGTGAAGCAGGGAGGAGCGAAGCGCCTAGCGGTAGAGCGCTTCGACGGCGAACCGGTCACGGAGACGGACGTCATGCCGCTCCTCGTCGAAGCCGGCTTCCTCGCCGGCCCGCGCCGCGCCGTTCTGCGCGCGTGAGGAGACCGCCGAACGCGCGTCGAATAGTTCCGCCGAGAGTTCAGACAAAGGAGGAGCACACGTGCTTGCACGTCGGAGAAGGCATCAACACGCGGTCATCGTCATCGCTGCGCTAGCGGTTTTGCTCATTGCCACAGCGGCGTCGAACGCTTCGTCGAGCGGGATGAAGGTCATGGTCATGGGCACCTGTAGCGATCAGGTGGGTCCGCTGGCGACCGCGATCAGGGCCGAGCCGGGAGTGGCGAAGGTCACGACCTTCGACTCGAGCGCGGGAACACCGACCCCCGCGATGCTCGCCTCGCGGAACCTTGTCGTCGCGACCGGCGACAACTGCGGCCCTCAGGGCTCCAGCGGCGGATATGCCCATGCGGTCACCTGGGGAAATCGGGTGGCCACGTATCTGGACGGGGGAGGCGCGCTGCTCCAGACCGCCTACGACGTCTGGGATTCCGACAACACGTATCCCAGGGGCCGGTTTCAGTCCGGCGGGTACGAGGCGTTCGTCCCTGGGCCGAACCCAAACAGCCCGACGACGCTCGGCACCGTGCTCCGACCGAGCAACCCGATCGTCAAGGGGCTCGGAACGTTCCCGAGTACTGACAACACGACCGACGCGCTCGCGCCGGGTGCCACTCTGCTCGCGAAGTGGGCGGACGACCGCAACGCGATCGCGGTCAAGGGGCACGTCGTCTCGACGACCGCCGGCGCGTACGACGCCGACACGCTCCCCGATCTCGCCAGGCTCGCCGTGAACACCGGCAAGTACTTCGGGCTTCCGGACACGAAGATCACGAAGGCGACCATCAATCGCGCCAAGAACACTGCACGGTTCGCGTTCAAGGCGATCCCATCCGAGCCGAAGTTCGAATGCGTGCTCTTCCTCACCGGAGCCAGGGGCCGTCACACGTTCGGCGCGTGCAAGTCCGGGAACACCTACAAGAATCTGGTGCCCGGGAAGTACACGTTCGAGGTGCGCGCGGTCGGTTCCATCAAGCCGGATCCGACGCCCGCCGCGAAGACGTTCCGCATCAGATAGCGCGTCGTTCGGAACACGCGAGCCGGAGGCCGTCGTTCTCCGGCTCGCGGCGTCCCTAGGCGGAGACGAGCTTGTAGCCGAGGAGGTCGCGAACGAGGTCGCCCGCCGGTATCTGGCGCGCCCGCGGCGCGCCGAGGCCTCCGAGGTAGAGCGGGCCGAGCTTCGCCGAGACAGCGCGCTGCTCCGCGTACGGGAGCGGGGGAGGGCCGGCGAGGAGATCGTCGATGACCGGAGTCCGGGCCATCCGCGCCGCGCGGCCGGTGTACGCATCCGAGACGACGACTCGTAGTTGAGTAGCGCGTCGAGATGCGCCCGCGGGACGCGGCACTCCGGCGTGAAGAGGAACGCCGTGCCGATCTGCACGCCCGCGGCGCCGAGCTCGAGCGCGGCGCGAACGTCGTCGCGGGTCGTGATGCCGCCCGCCGCGATGACGGGCACGTCGCCGACGCACGCGGACACGAGCTCCGCGAGCGGGACGAGCTCGTCTCCGAGGAACGATCCGCGGTGCCCGCCGGCCTCGGCGCCCTGCGCGACGACCGCGTCGACGTCGAGCGCCCGCGCCTCCTCGGCAGTCGTCGCGGTCCCGAGCACGAAGATCCCGCGCTCTCGGAACGGTGCAGGATCGACCGGCGCGAACGTGTACGAGAAGACCGGCGGCCGCTCCTCGAGGACGACTTCGTACGCGTCGTCGAGACGAGTACGGCGGCGCGAAGAGATTGACCGCGAACGGCAGCCTCGCCGACGGCCGCGCGCACCGAGCGGATCGTTTCCCGCAGCGCGTCCGGGAGAGAGGTCGCGCCCGCGATCGATCCGAGCGCGCCGGCGCGCGACACCGCGATCGCGAGTTCCGGCGGCTGCACGAAGGCCATCGGAGCCTGAATCAGCCGGAGCATCAGGCCGGAACGAGCTTGTAGCCCTCGCCGCGCACCGTCAGCAGGCGCTCCGGCTGGGTCGGGTCGCGCTCGATCTTGCGTCGCAGGTTCGAGATGTGCACCTCGCACGCGTGCTCGTCGCCGACGTACTCGCTCGCCCACAGGTGCTGCATGAGCTCGCGGCGGGAGATGACCGCCTCCGGCTGCTCGGCCAGCAGCGACAGCACCTTGAACTCCGACAGCGTCAGGTGGACGCGCTCGCCGTCGACCGTCACTTCGTGGCGTCCGAGGTCGAGCCTCAGGCCGCCGAGCTCGCGCACCGTCCCGCTCCCGCCCGCGCGGTCGAGCTCGCGCCGACGCAGGATCGCGCGCACGCGGCTCAGCAGCTCGGCGCTCGAGAACGGCTTCGTCACGTAGTCGTCGGCGCCGAGCTCGAGGCCGAGCACGCGGTCGGCCTCCGCGTCGCGCGCGGTGAGCATGAGGATCGGGACGTCGCTCTCGGCCCGCAGCGCACGGCAGACCTCGGTGCCGGAGAGTCCGGGCAGCATCACGTCGAGGATCACGAGGTCGTAGCCGCCGGCCAGACCGGCCTCCAGCGCGCTCGGCCCGTCGCGCTCCTCGTCCACCTCGAACCCCTCGCGCCGCAGCGGGAACGCGACCACGTCGCGCACGCCCGCGTCGTCGTCCACCAAGAGGATGCGCTCCGTCACACGCCCACCTTCTCGCGCACGCGCGCGCGGGCGAGGACGATGCGGAAGACGGTGCCCTCGCCCGGCGAGGAGTCGAGCTCGATCCGGCCGCCGAGCGTGCGCACCGTCTCGCGCACGATCGCGAGGCCGAGGCCGAACCCCTCGGCGTCGCGCTCGCCGCGGTAGAAGCGGTCGAACACGTGGCGCTGCACCTCGGGGCTCATCCCGGGGCCGGAGTCCTCCACCTCGATCGTCACCGAGTTGCCGCGCGCGTACGCACGGAGGACGACCGACCCGCGCGCCGTGTGCTTCACCGCGTTTTCACCGAGGTTCCGCAGCGCCTGCTCGAGGAGGTCGGGATTCGACTCCACCGTGCAGGTCGTCGGGCGCCTCGACGTCGATCGAGACGCCGTCGTGCGGCCGCAGCTCGGCCGCGACCTCGCGCAGCAGCGCGGCGATAGCGACGGCCTCGACGCGCGGCGCCTCGGTCCCCGCGTGGGCGCGCGCGAGCGTGAGCATCGCCCGCGCGAGGCGCGCGAGCCGTCCCGACTCGCGCTCGATGTGGGCGAGGAAGCGGTCGCGCTCGACGGGATCCTCCTTCGCGCCGGCCTGGAGAACCTCGACCGCGCCGATGATCGTCGTGAGCGGCGTGCGCAGCTCGTGCGCGGCGTTCGAGACGAACTCGCGCTCGGCGAGCTCGCGCCGCTCCTGCTCGGTGAGGTCGTCGATGACGAGGAGCGCCCAGTCGGTGTCGGGCTGCGACGGGATGCCGACGACGCCGTACGCGTGGTTCTCGTCGGGCGTCACGTGCACGTGGGCGGGCGTCGAGCGCTCCTCGAAGAGCGTCTGCGCGAACTCGCGCAGGCCGAAGCCGGGCCACGGCTCGGGCAGCGCATCACCCTCCGCGAGCCGGCCGCCGAGCAGCCGCCGCGCCTCGGCGTTCGTGTAGTGGACGACGAGATCCTGGTCGATCGCGAGCACTCCCTCGTGCAGGCTCTCGAGCAGCAACTGCAGCCGGTCGCGCTCGGCCTCGAGCCGGCGGAACGAGCGGCGAAGCTGCCGCCGCATCCGGTCGAAGCTCTGCGCGAGCGCGCCGAACTCGTCGCGGAAGCGGTAGTGCAGCGGCGTCTCGAAGTCGCCGCTCGCGATTCGCCTCCGCCGCGACGGTCAGCCGCCGCAGCCGCAGCGCGATCAGCTGCGCGAGGAGGAGGCCGACGATGACGCCGATCACGCCCGCGATCACGCCCGCGCGGAGCGCTTCGCCGTTGACGGTGTCGATCGCCTCGGCGACGTCGGGAAGCCGCGCGACTCGCGACGAGCGCGGCGCCGTGGTACGGGACGCCGCGACGTAGACGCTGCCGTCCGCGTTCCCCTGGCTGAACGATTGCCCGCGAGCGCGGCGGTGACGGCGTCGCGCTCGAGCTGCGGTCGGCGCCTCGCGTAGCCGAGGCGAAGGTCGCGGAACTCGCTTCCGAGCGCGGATGGCGGCTTCTTCGCCGCGGCGCGCGCGTCCGTGCAGCGCGACCTGCTCGCCGTGGCGGCGAAACGCGTCCTCCGAGCGGTTCGAGAACTGCGCGACGACGATCGCCGTCGACGTCGCGGCCACGACCGCGAACGCAATCCCGAGCCACCACCGCACGCCGATGAAAGGCCTGCGCATTCCCGAATCGTAGGCTTCCTGGCATGCCGGAAGGCGATTCGCTCCATCGCGCCGCCGCGCGGTTGCAGGTTCTTGTCGGACAGAAGGTCGAGGTCGAGACGCCGCATCCGCGCGCGGCGGTGAAGCGTCTCGCCGAGCGGCTCGACGGGCGGATCCTCGAGCGCGTCGAGGCGCAGGGGAAGAACCTCTACCTCTCGTTCGCGGGCGGCGTCGTCCTGCGCAGCCATCTGCGGATGAACGGCCGCTGGCGCGTCGAGCGCCGTGGCACCGTGTGGCGCGGGACGCCGTGGCTCGTGTTCCGCGGCGACGAGTACGAGGCCGTGCAGTGGAACGGGCCGATTCTCGAGCTCGTAACAGACCTGTTACAAGCGCGGTTCTGCGCCGGACATCGTCGTCGAGGAGCCCGAGGCGGCGCGGTTCCGGTTGACCGACCAGCGACGCGCGGTCGGCGATGCCCTCCTCGACCAGCGACTCGTTGCGGGGATCGGGAACATGTGGAAGGCCGAGGCGCTCTGGGAGGCGCGCGTCTCGCCGTGGCGCGCGCTCGCCGACGTCTCCGACGACGAGCTCGCCGCGGTGCTCGCGGCGGCGCACCGCGCCATGCAGGACGAGCGTCACCGGCACGCGCCCGGTCACGCCAGGTCTATCGGCGCGCCGGCCGCGCGTGCCATCCGCTGCGGCTCGGTCATCCGCTCGGCGCCGCAGGGCGAGCACGCGCGCATCGCGTACTGGTGCCCGGGCTGCCAGGCAGGAGGGGAGCCGCCGCCGGCGTCGTAGGAGGTCCGTTGCGATGCGCTCGCCGGTCCTCCACGACACGCTCCAGCGGTTCTGCCTCGGCGCGTTCGCCGTGTTCGTCGGCGAGCTCGACAGCGGCGGCTCGCTCCCGTTCTCGTTCGAGGAGCACGGCTCGCCCGGCAAGCCGTCGCTCTACGAGTACCGCCCGCTCGTGCGCGGCTTCGTCGAGGCGCGCGCCGACCGGCTGTACGAGCGGCTCGACGTCGCCGACGCGATCGCCGATCTCGAGCGCGAGCCCGCGGCGCGGATCTTCGCCACTGCATACGACGCGCACGCCAGCGCAGCACCGCGCGATCTACCGCAGCGTTCTCGTCCCGCTGCTCGTCAAGGTCGCTGAGGGCTGCGGCGGCTTCGACTGGGACGACGACGTCTTCGAGAAGGCGTACTCCGAGCTCGAGGCGACGATGTTCGGCGACGGCCATTCGTACGGTGCCGTCGCGCCGCTCGTCGGTCTCTCCGTCGGCACGCCGATCGAGCTCGGCGACGGGATCCGTGTGCGCCAGGCCGCGCACGGCGAGCTCTCGGCGATGTGGCCCGAGGCGACGGGACTGCTGCCGCGCGACTTCGGTCGCGAGGTCGACCGGATGTGCGTGCTCGAGCTCGAGCGGACGCTTCCCGCCGGGGCGTTGGAAGGCCCCGACGCGCCGGGCGAGCTCGCCGACGCCGTCACCGCGATTCGCCTCGCGACCGCCGCGCCGGTCGCTGCCGGGCCGGTGTTGTTCGAGCGGCTCGACTGGCGGCCGTTCGGGATCCGTCCCGTCCTCCCGATCGCGGCGACGCCGCCGCCCGGCGAGTCGACGCGTCTCGATCCGTTCCGCGCCGCGGTCGCCGCCGACCTGCGCGTGCGACTCGCCGTCGCCGACGACGACCTCCGTCTCGGCGAGGCGCTCGACCGCTGGGAGCTCGCGCTTGTTCCAGACCGATCCGTTCCGCGCCGAGCAGCTCCGGCAGGCGCTCGACGGCGCGCTCGGCGAGGGCGACGGCGCGTGGGCCGCGGTCATGCGCGGCGCCGCGCTGCTCGGCGAGACGGCGGGGGAGAGGGCGACGCTCGTCGAGAAGCTGCGCGAGCCGACTGCGAGCTCGTCCGCCAGCTCCTCGTCGCGGTGCTCCTCCACGACGACCGCGGCGCACTCGTCCGCGAGCTCGACGACGTCCTGCTCGGCGCGCCGGCGCGCCCGGCGGATCTCCAGCGTCGCGCGAGCTAACTGGCACAGACACGTCACGCGTTTCGGCCGTACGGTCGAGGCATGGAAGAGGCGCGCGCCGTGCTCACGAGGCTCGAACGAATCGAAGCGATGGATCGCGCCGGAGCCGACGCGCCGTCGCTCCTCGCCGAGCTGCGCGAGCTCGTCCGCGAGGCGACCGAGTGGGCGGAGGTCGAAGGCGACCCCGACGCGCGAGCCGCCGCCGAGGCGCTGCTAGTGGCCGGCGACCGCGGGGCCGCTCGCGACGAAGTCCTTCTCCCGCACTAGGAGGAACGCGAGGATCGCGCCGACGAAGAGGACGATCGCCGCGACGAGGAGGATCGAGTTCAGGCCGCTGATGAAGGCAGCGGTCGATTGCTCGTGAACGGTATCCCGGACGCATCAGCCGTGAGCGCGACCGGCATTGCCGGCGTGAGCGATTGCGCGAAGAAGTGGACTGGGGCATCCGGCTGCGCGCAGGCTCGACGCGATCTGGCTCTGGAAGATCGCGCCTAGCGCCGCGATCCCGGTCGCGATCCCGACCTGGCGGAACGTGTTGTTGATGCCCGACGCCATTCCCGCGCGCTGCGGCTCGACGACGCTGACCGCGGTCGCCGCGAGCGGCGCGTTGACGAGGCCGATCCCGATCCCGCCGACGATGAAGCCGGGAATCGAGCGACGACGCTGTCGACGAGAGCGTCAAGCCGTGCATCAGCAGGAGCGAGACGCCGATCACGGCGAGTCCGCCGCCGAGGAACCAGCGCACCGGGAACCGCGCCGACAAGCGCCCTGCAAGCGGCGCGACGACGAACGAGGTGAGCGACAGCGGCAGGAAGATGCACGCCCGTCTTCACCGCGGAGTTGCCGAGCACGACTCTGGAGGTAGATCGCGAGGAACAGGAACATCGAGAACATCCCGGCCGAGATCGCGAACGCCGTCGTCTGCGCGCCGGTGAACGTCGGCACGCGGAAGAGGTGGAAGTCGAACATCGGCGAGCGCTGCCGCAGCTCGATGAACGCGAACGACGACGAGGAGCACGGCCGCGACCGCGAACAGTCCGATGATCCGCCCGCTCGACCAGCCCCAGTTGTTGCCCTCGAACAGCGCGATCACGAGCGCGAACAGTCCCGGCGTGAGCGTCAAGAAGCCGAGCAGGTCGAACCCGCCCGCCTCCTCGTTCCGCGACTCCACGAGCTCGCGCAGGCCGCCCGCGACACACGGCGATGCCGATCGGGACGTTGACGAAGAAGATCCAGCGCCAGCCGGCGTACGTCGTCAGCGCGCCGCCGACGAGCGGCCCGATCGCGACGGCGATCCCGACGTCGCGCCCCAGAGCCCGAACGCCGTGCCGCGCTCGCGGCCGTGGAACTCCTGCGCGATGATCGCGAGCGAGACGGCGAACATCCCCGCGCCGCCGATCCCCTGCAGTCCGCGCGCGAGGATCAGGAACAGCGGCGAGTCCGCCGCGCCGCACAGCGCCGAGGCGACGGTGAACAGCCCGATCGAGACGAGGAAGACGCGCTTCCGCCCGAGCAGGTCACCGAGCGAGCCCGCGTTGAGGATCGTCACCGCGAGCGTCAGCGCGTACGCGTCCACCACCCACTGCAGCTGCGTGAACGACGTGTGCAGCTCCTTTTGGATATCCGGCAGCGCGACGTTGACTACCGTGATGTCAAGGAGGAGCATGAACACCGCAATGCAGACGACTCCCAGCACGCGCCACTTCCGTTCCATCTCGCGGAACCTACCGATGGAGGAGTGGCCGACGCGGCTGCGAAGATCCAGCTCGGGATGACGCCTGCCTGGTTGATGTCACGTCCGCAGGAGCGGACCGTGGATAGCGGTCCGACTCCGACGATGGCGAGGACGATCGCCTTCGCGAACCAGAAGGGCGGCGTCGCGAAGACGACGACGACGCTCAACCTCGGCGTCGCGCTCGCGGAGCAGGGCAAGCGCGTCCTCGCGATCGACCTCGATCCGCAGGGCAACCTCACGATGTCGCAGGGCTGGAACCCCGACGAGATCGACCGCTCGATGTTCGACGTCCTCGTCCACCGGCTCCCGATCACCGAGATCATCCTCACGAACGAGATCGACGTCGGCGTCGCGTCGATCGACCTCGCGGGCGCCGAGCTCGCGCTCTCCTCGATGATCGGCCGCGAGCGCGCGCTCGAGAAGGCGCTCGCGCCGGTGCAGGAGAGCTACGACTACATCCTCATCGACACGCCGCCGTCGCTCGGCCTGCTGACGATCAATGCGTTCGTCGCGGCCCAGGGCGTCATCGTCCCCGTCCAGTGCGAGTACCTCTCGCTGCGCGGCCTCGTCCAGCTCGAGAACACGCTGACGATGATCCGCGAGAACCTCAACCCCGACGTCGCGATTCAGGGCATCCTGCCGACGATGTTCGACAAGCGGCTCCTGCACTCGCGCGAGGCGGTCGAGATCCTGCGGGAGAACTTCGGCGACCTCGTGCTCCAGACGAAGATTCGCAAGACGGTGCGCTACGCCGAGGCGCCGGTGAAGGGCCAGTCCATCCTCGAAGTACGACCCGAGCGGCGACGCCGCACTGATGTATCGCCAGCTCGCGAAGGAGGTGCTCGATGGCGCGTCGGCGCGCGAGCATGCGTGAGGGTCCGCTGGCGGAACTGTTCAAGGCGACCGAGGCCGCGCAGAAGCAGGCCGAGGCGCAGCGGCGAGACCCCGGCCGAGCCGAGAGCGACGCGCCGACGCAGCAGTCCATCGAGGACGCCGTCGTCGAGCCGCCGCCCGACCGAGCCCGAGGAGCAGCCAGTCGACGAACGGACGGTCGAGCACGTCCCGAGCTGGGAAGAGGAGGAGGCCGCGGTCGAGGTCGAGCCCGAGCCGCCAGCCGGAGCCCGAATCGGAACCGGAGCCGCGAGATCCGGATGCCGGAGCCGCCGCCCGTTTCGCGCTACGTCGAGCCGATGCCCGAGGCGCCGCCGGTGCTCCACCGCTCGACCGCAGCCGCCGCCGACGCGGGCGCGTACCTCGCCGTGATCAAGGTCGTCGGCGTCGGAGGCGCGGGCATCAACGCCGTGAACCGGATGATCGACGCCGGCATCACGCAGGTCGAGTTCGTCGCCGTCAACACCGACATGCAGGCGCTCCACATGAGCGACGCGCCGGTCAAGATCCACATCGGCCAGCGACCTCACGCAGGGTCTCGGCTCGGGCGCCGATCCCGACGTCGGCCGTCGCGCCGCGGAGGAGGACTACGACGAGCTGCCGCCAGGAGCTGCGCGGCGCCGACATGGTCTTCGTCGCCGCCGGCGAAGGCGGCGGCACCGGCTCCGGCGCGGCGCCCGTCGTCGCGAAGATCGCGCGCGACCTCGGCGCGCTCACGGTCGGCATCGTCACGACGCCGTTCAAGTTCGAGGGAACGAAGCGGCGCAGCCAGGCGGAGAAGGGCACCGCCGATCTCCGCGCCGCCTGCGACACGACGATCGTCATCCCGAACGACCGCCTGCTCGAGGTGCTCGAGAAGTCGACCTCGATGCTCGACGCGTTCAAGGTCGCCGACGACGTCCTCCGCCAGGGCGTGCAGGGCATCACCGACCTCATCACGATGCCGGGGCTCATCAACCTCGACTTCGCGGACGTCCGCACGATCATGGCCAACTCCGAGTCGGCCCTCATGGGCATCGGCTTCTCCTCCGCGGGCGTCGAGATCCGCGCGCGCGAGGCCGCCGAGCGGGCGCTGCGTTCGCCGCTCATCGACGCCGAGATCACCGGCGCGACCGGGATCCTGCTCTCGATCGCCGGCGGTGACGACCTCTCGCTCATCGAGGTCAACGAGGCCGCCGAGGCGATCCGCGCCGCCGCGATGGACGACACGAACATCATCTTCGGCGCGACCGTCGACGACCGGCTCACCGGCCAGGTCTGGGTCACCGTCGTCGCGACAGGCTTCGGCGGACGCGGCCGGCGGACGACGCGCGAGCGAAGGCTCCAGCTGGTCGTCGCCCGAGCATCGCCGCGCACGTCGGGCGGGGACGACGAGCTCGACGTCCCGAACTTCATGCGCGACTAGTAATCCGTCGGAAGAGCTGCGCTCTTCCGACGGGGCTTGACTGAACTCCGGCGCGGAAGAGCGCGGTCTTCCGCGCCCTCGTGCTGAGAGCTCACCGCGGCCTCCGGCCGATTTGATGCGGAGTCGGCACACCTCGGCCTTGACAACACGGCGGTCGCGCTAGGCGGTGTCGGACACCGTGACCGTAGGATCCTCGGCGTGGACGCCTTCCTCGCGATCGCGTCGAAGCGCGACGTGCGCGACTACGCCGCGACGCCGATTCCGCGCGACGTGCGCGACCGGATCCTCGACGCGGGGCGACTGTCCGGAAGCTCGCGCAACACGCAGAAGTGGGAGTTCGTCGTCGTGAGCGGCGCCGCGCAGGAGCGGCTCGCCGACGCGGTCTACGCGCCCGAGAACGTCCGCAACGCGACGCTCGTCGTCGCGATCGTCGGCGAGGCGGGCGGCTTCGACGTCGGCCGCTGCTCGCAGAACATGATGCTCGCGCGCCTGGGCGGAGGGTGTCGGCTCGTGCCCGAACGGGATCCGCGACGCCGAAGCCGCAGCCGAGATCTGCGGCGGCGAGGTCAAGGCGGTCATCTCGTTCGGCTATCCGGCGAAGAAGCGCCGCGAGCGGAGCGCCGAGGAGTGGTCAGCCGCGGCGGACCGGAAGCCGCTCGGCGAGCTCGTCCGCGAAGTCTCCTAAGGCGCGAACGAGACCGTCGCGACGCCGGGGCGGAGAGCCCGCAGGCCGGTCATCCCGTCCGGTGTGCGGTACGTCACGCCGTTCGACGCGCTCGAGAACGCCGACCAGCGAATCGCGATCCGATAGTCGCCCGCGCGCGGGACGCGCAGCACGAGGCTCGCCTGGTGCGAGCGCGAGCACCCGCGCGCCGCCGCTCACGATCGAGCGCGCGTGGGGAACGCGGTAGATCGAGACGTCGGGGGTGCGAAACACGCGGTGCAGCGTCGTCGTGACCATCGCGTCCTCGGCGACCGCGGTGTGGTCGAGCGGGAAGCGCGTCGTCGACGACATAAGCGATCCCGAGTCGGTGCAGCCACGTCGACGTAACTCGACGTAGTCGAGCGACGGGGCGTAGAGGAGCTGGTTGAACGGGAAGTCGTCCTGGCGGAACCAGCCGCGGGCGAGCGGGATTCCTTCGCCCGCGAGGTAGTACGCCGGCCAGTGCTGGCTCGTGTCCACCGCCTCGACGCGGTACCCGGGCTCGAGATGCGCGTGGAGCCACGCGACGGGCGCCGTCCAGACCTTCGCCGCCCGGGAGCCGTCGGCCGCGCTCGCTCTCCACTGGCTTGCGAGCGGCTGGATGTTCCAGACCGCGGCGAGGAGAACGGCCGCGACGACGACGGGAAGCGGACGCCAGCGGCGCAACGCTGCGAGCAGGAGCACGAGCGGTAGCGCGAGCAGCCGCACGCGCGTGACGTCGTGGCCGAGTCCCGACGGGACGACCCAGGCGGCGAGCACGACGAGGAGATAGACGACGAAGAAGCGACGCAACGGAGCGGCGCGCTCGGCTCCGAGCGTGAGTGCGATCCCGCACGAGGCAGAAGACGATCGCCGCCACTGCCTCGCTCCACGGAAATCCGAGTGTTCCGCCGGCTCTGAAGATCCGGAGCACGACGAGCTCCGCGATGCGCAGCCGCGACGAGCGCATACGGCGCGACGAGCCGGTAACTGCGGACCGAGGCGACCGCAACAACCGCAACCGCGAGGAACACGAACGCGACGGGGCTCGCGGCGACGACCGCGAAGATCAGGAACGCGCCGAGCCATTGCCGTCCCGCCTGAAGCGCGACGAGCGCGAGCAGCGCGAGCGCCATCCCGAGCATGAACGGGAACTCTCCGGTGAGCAGGACGCAAGGCCAGAGCACCGCGAAGGTCCGGCTCGCCCAGACCGCGCGCTCGCCCCACTCGACGCTCGAGCGAGCCACGCGAACGCGGCGGCCGCGACGACGACGCAGAGCACCGCGAGCAGCTCGATCCCGAGCCACGCCGCGAGCGGGTAGTACAGGAGGCTGTAGCCGGCGAACGCGTACCGGCCCTCGTACCAGTAGTTGTCCCAGAAGGTGAAGCCGTGCCGGAGGAACAGCCCGCGCTGGTACGCATGCGCCGCGTAGTCGCCCCCGCGCGGCGCGAGCCACACGAGCAGCGCCGCGATAACGCCGGCGACCGCTGCGGCGACGAGCGCGTCACGATGGCGCGCCAGCATGCGCGCAAGCGTACGCTCGCGGCGTGAGTTTTCGCGTTCGTCCCGCCGATCCGTCCGACGCCGAGCAGCTCGCGAGGCTCGCCGACGCCGTGAGCTCCGAGCCGGAGGGCTGGCTCATCAGCATCGCCGGGGAGTGGAGGAGCGCCGGCGACGAGCGCCGCTACCTCAAGGCGCTACGCCGCTACGCGCACGCCGCCGTCTTCGTCGCCGAGCGGGACGACGGCGAGATCGTCGGCCGCCTCTCCGTCGGCCGCGACCCGCATCCGTCGAGCGCGCACGTCGCCGACGTCGGCCTGATGGTCGCAATGGCCGCGCGGCGCCAGGGCGTCGGGCGGGCGCTCCTCGAGGCGGCGATCGCCTGGGCCCGCGTGGCCGGCATCCGCAAGCTCGAGCTCCACGTCTTCCCCTGGAACGAGGCCGGGATCGCGCTCTACGAAGCGGTCGGCTTCGAGCGCGAGGGCTACCGAAAGCAGCAGTACCGCCGCGGCGACGGCGGGTACGTCGACGCAATCCTCATGGCCTACATGGTCGAGTAGCTACTTCCCCATCGTGAAAATCGGCGCGTTGAGGACGATGTGCGCGTCCTTCACGGTCAGCTTGCCCTTCGAGGCGAGGGTGTTGATCTGGTCGTCGCGGCCGAGGAGAACAGGCTTCACGCCGGTCTTCCACGTGACCCAGGCCTCTTCCCACAGCGGGTTGTAGCTCGACTCGCCCGGCTCCGAGGCGAAGATCGGTGAGCTGGCCCTTCGCGGCGCGGCCCTTGACGAAGTACTGGAGCGGCAGGCTCTTGATCTTCCCGAGCGCGGCCGAGTAGTTGATGTGCATCGCCGTCGCCTGCGCCTTGTTCGAGACGTCGGTGAGCATGTACGTGTCGATGTGCTTGTCGTAGTAGCCGCGGTAGACGGGTTCGGCCGTCATCTTCGGCGAGCCGATGTTCGGCAGGCCGCTGCCTGAGGCCAGAGCGACCGCCGTGGCCGCGGCAGCGACGAGGCCTGCGGCGACGATCAGCATGGGAATCCGCACGATGTCTCCTCCTTGGTTCGATTACCTACGGGAGGCTCTACGCCGGCGACGCCATTCCGGTTGTCGGGCAGTACAAATTTCAGCGCCGGACGAGCGTGATCGCCGTCCCCGCCGCCGCGACGGCGGCGATCGCTCCGAGGATCGTCCACGGCAGGCCATGAGCAGCGGGAGCCGCCGACAGTCGCGACGGCGAGCGTCGAGAGAGCGAGCCCGCCGAGGGCAAGAACGCTCAGCGCGACCGCGCGGCGCCACACGATGCCGGTGTCCATGCGCATCGCCCAGCGCTCGTCGAGCGACCATGCCGCAAGCTCGCCGGTGAGCAGGAGGAGTACGGCGACGAGCGGCGCAGCGGGGTCGACGCCGGGGTGATCGAGCGCGAGGAACCCGACGTACGTCGCCCCGCCGAGGAAGAGCGAGAGACCGAGCGCGCGCCCGTCGAAGAACAGTGCGACGAACAGGAGCAGGGCTCCGGCGGTGGCTCCGGCGGCGAGTCCGATCGTCGGCTTGTGCGCGCCGGCGCGCACGAGCGTCGTGCCGATGACGAGGCCGTACGCGATCGCCGCTCCGGTGGCAGTCGCTACGCGGGCCGGGCGAGGTGCCTGAATGTGCTCACCTCCTCGAGCGCGGCCGCGAGCGGTTCGCCCGTCATGCCAGGTGGCGACGGGAACGCCCGCCTCGGCGAAGCGATAGCGCAGCGCCTCACGCGAGAGCCTCCACAGCCGCTCGGGGAGCGACGGTTCGGCGCCGTCGAGCGGTGATCCGGCCTCCGGCGACGCGATGTCGATGACGATCAGGTCGTAGCCGCGTCCGCGGAGGTCGAGGAGCGCCGTCGCGATGCGGTTGTCGAAGAGCGGCGTCAGCGCGATGACGAGCGCTTTCGGCGGGAGAGCTCGCGTCGGTAGCACGTTGATGTCGTGCCACACGTAGCTTTCCACGATCGCGCTCGTAAGCAGCCGGTCGACGATCGCGTACAGCTGCCGCGTACCCCCTTGTGGGAGGAGCCACGACACGAATCCTCCGAAGCCGACGAGGCCGACCCGGTCCTTTCGCTGGAGATAGGCGTGCGCGAGCGTCGCCGCGGCGCGGACCGCGCGGAGATGCGTCTCGCGGGCCTGGATTCGCTCCTCGGCGAACGTGTCGAGGAAGAGGACGACATCGGTGTTGCGCTCGGGGTGCTGCTCGTTGACCCAGAGCGTCCCGCGGAGCGCGGTCGCTCGCCAGTTGACGCGCCGGATGCGGTCGCCGCGCTGCCATTCGCGGAGGTCGGCGAACTCGATCCCCTCGCCGCGACGGCGCGAGACCTGATTGCCCGCGAGCGCCTGCGTGTCGAGCGCCGGCACGAGGGAGCGAAGCGTCTCCTCCAGCGGGTACACGCGGAGTGGATGCAACTCGCCTCCGCGACCCTCCCACGTGCGGAGGCCGAGCGCGTCCTGCGCCCGCACGAGCGCCGGTCCGACAGAGACGGCTCCCCAGCGCTCGCAGCGGAGCCCGATCTCGACGCTTCGCGGCTCCTCCTTGCCGACGAGAAGCGCGACCGCGCCGTTGCTCTCGGCGCTCAGATGATCGGGGAGCGGGAGAAGCACGTCGAGCCGCGTCGAGCCGTCGGCGGACGAGACGTCGATCGTCGCGGTCACCTCCTCGCCCTCGAGCGCGCTATCCCGGTCGAGAGAGAGGCGGACTTCGACGCGCGGCTCGCGCGCCACGGCAACGGCGACGAGTGCGACGACGAACGCGGCCGCGAGCGCAACAGGCTCGACCCGGCCGAGCGCGAGGCCCGCGATGAGCCCGGCGGCGGCGAGCGCGGCGTACGCGGAGAGACGCGGCGCGGTGTAGCGGGTCACGCGTCTGCGCGCCGCGAGCTTCGCCCCGCGCAGAGGATCCTCCGCCGGCGGCGTGGGCACGACGTCGAGCACCTCGAGCACAACGTCGTCGCCGCGCAAGCGCTGCACCCAGAGCTCGGGCCGGACGGTGAGCCGGTGCCCGAGCGCCGGCACCGCCACCGCCTTCACGTCCTCCGGAATGACGAAGTCGCGGCCGGACAGCGCCGCCTTGGCGCGCGAGAGCTTGAGCAGCGCGATGCTGCCGCGCGGGCTCGCCCCGACGGAGAGCCGGCTCGACTCGCGCGTCGCGCGGACGATGTCGACGATGTAACCCTCGATCGCGTCGGAGACGTGCACCTGCTCGAGCGCCCGCTGGAGCGCGACGAGCGTCGCGGCATCGATGACCGGCTGGAGCTCCACCTCGTCGAGGCCCCGCTCGAGCCGCCGCCCGAGCATCTCGATCTCGTCGTCGCGGCCCGGGTAGCCGATCGAGATTCGCACGAGGAAGCGGTCGAGCTGAGCCTCCGGCAGCGGATACGTCCCCTCGTACTCGATCGGGTTCTGTGTCGCGAGGACGAGAAACGGCGGCGCGAGCAGATGGGTCGAGTTCTCGATCGTGACCTGCCGCTCCTGCATCGCCTCGAGCAGCGAGGCCTGCGTCTTCGGCGGGGCGCGGTTGATCTCGTCGGCAAGGAGAAGATTGGCGAAGACCGGGCCGGGCCGGAACACGAAGTCCGTCGTCCGCTGGTCGAAGATCTGTGAGCCGGTGACGTCGCCCGGCATGAGATCCGGCGTGAACTGGATGCGCGAGAACTCGAGCGACGTCGCGCGGGCGAAGGAGCGGGCGATGAGCGTCTTCGCGAGCCCGGGGTAGTCCTCGATGAGAACGTGCCCGTCGCTCAGGAGCGCGAGGAGGATCAGCTCGAGCGGCTCGCGCTTCCCGACGATGGCCTTCTCGACCTCGGCGAGGATCTGCTCGGCGCGGTCGCGCAGTTCGTCGAGCCTCGGTCACAGGCTCTCCAACCGGGTGACGACGGCAGCGATCTCTTCCTCCGGCGGTCCCGGCGCGAGGCTGTCGGCGGGCGCCGGCCGGTCGGGCCGCACGAGATCCCAGGTCTGCTCCCCGAGGACCCGCCGGGCGGCGTCGGGCTGCCGCTCGAGCTCGATCCCGTGGCGCATCGAGAGTCGAGCCGCCGCTGCGGTGCGCAGAAGCGGGAGGAGCGTCCGGTGCGCGTGATCCGCGAATGCCAGTGAAAGCTCGAACTCACGCTCGATCCGCGGCGGGGCGGGCGGTTCGGGAGCGGACGTCGCCTGGCTCCGTAACGCCGCCTCGAAACGAGGCTTGCGGCACCGTGCCCGAGGAAAGTTCCGGACGAGCTCACGAAGCGCGATGGCGGTGAGTAGCACGACCCAGATCGCGAGCACGCGCGTGGTCGGGAGCGCTCGGAGCGGGAGAAGGACGACGAGAACGAGAGTTGCGCCGGCGAGTGGCGCGGCAAGTCTCGAGTCGCCGCGTCCTCATGCCGGCACCTCGACGGGTGCCCTCAACTCGTCCCGAACCGCGATGAGCGCGTCGATCGCCTCGTCTCTCATCGTTGGCTCCGGCTCATGGTGGCTGAACTTAGCCCATTCGAAGAGATCGGTCAGGCGGCGCACCGACGGCCCGCTCGTGTCGAGGGTGAGCAGCGCGCGCTCGAGGTACTCGAGCGGAGCCTCGGCCGGCCGCCGTGGCAGCCCGGTGACGCGAAGGGCGTGCTCCATGCGGGCATACGCAGCCACGATCGCGCGGCGCAAGTCGGGATCGGTGCGCAGGTCGTCGAGCGACTCGTCGAGCGCCTGCGGCGACCGCTTCCGGCGCGACCGCGGCGTCCGGCGGGCTCACGCGTCTCCGCCGCGCGATCACCGTCGAAGCCGCGATCGACGATGGCGAGAAGGCCGAAGACGATCAACGGCTTCGAGCCACACGAAGCTGCGCGCTGGACTCTGACGCTGCCGTCCTTCCCACGACCGGTTGCCTCGGGACCTTCCCTCCGAACTGCAGATGACGCCAACCGTGGTGTGGGTGGTGGTGTCTGAGAAGCACGAGCGCCACCCCGATGCGACGACGATCCCGATAAAGCTGCGCAGGAACATGCGCGACGAACGATCGTTTCCGGCCGTCGTGAACGTCAGCCTGGCGCTGAGCAGCGACGCGAGGATGAACAGCGGCTCCGAGCGCCAAGAGAATGATCACGGTCGTGAGGACGTAACTCCAGAACGACACCGGGACACCGCCGCGGCCGCCGCTCGCCGCAAGCGGCCGGCCGTGCGCGACGAGCGCGACGAGCGCGACGAGACCGGCGACGAGGAGTACGAGCAGGGGGAGGCGGCGGCCGGTCATTGCGTGAAGTTACCCAGCCGCCGGCGTCGAGCGGGCGTCGTCTAGGGCAAGGAGTATGTTGGTGCTCCCGTGCCCGACGCGCCCTTCGTCCACCTCCACGTCCACTCGGAGTACTCCATCCTCGACGGGGCGTGCCGGATCCCGGACCTCGCGAAGCGGGCGGCCGAGCTCGAGATGCCGGCGGTCGGGCTCACCGACCACGGCTCGCTCGCCGGCGCGGTCGACCTCTTCAAGGCGGCGCGCAAGGAGGGCGTGAAGCCGCTCATCGGCTGCGAGGTGTACGTCACCGACGACCGGCACAAGCAGCAGAAGGGCCAGGCGCACCTCACGCTGCTCGCGGAGACGAACGAGGGCTACGCGAACCTCATCCGCCTCTCGTCGCTCGGCTACCTCGAGGGCTACTACTACAAGCCGCGCGTCGACTGGGAACTCCTCCAGACGCACGGCTCGGGGCTTGATCGCGCTCTCCGGCTGCCTCTCCGGCCGCGTCTGCAAGGCGCTCGAGGAGAGCCGCCCCGCCGACGCCGAGGCCGAGCTCGACCGGCTCGAGCAGATCTTCGGCCGCGACCAGGTCTACGTCGAGCTGCAGAACGCGCACCTCGACATTCAGGCGCGGCTCATGCCCGAGCTCGTCGCGCTCGCCGCGAAGCGCAACCTGCCGACGGTCGCGACGGGCGACGTCCACTACCTCCGCGCCGAGGACGCGCGCGCCCACGAGGCGCTGCTCTGCATCCAGTCGGGCGACTCGCTCAAGAACCCGAACCACTGGAAATTCGAGACCGACCACTTCTACTTCAAGACGCCCGAGGAGATGGCGCTCGACTTCCCCGGCCTCGACGACGCGATGCGGCGCACGCTCGAAGTTGCCGCAAGGTGCAACGTCGAGATCGAGCTCGACCGGATCCTCCTCCCGCAGCTTCGACACGCCGAACGGCCAGGACGCGTTCGAGTACCTCGTCGACCTCGTCGACGTCGGCGTGACGAAGCGCTACGGCACGCCGACGCCCGAGCACCGCGAGCGCCTCCAGTTCGAGCTCAAGACGATCAAGGAGATGGGCTTCTCCGACTACTTCCTCATCGTCGCCGACCTCATCGCGTTCGCCCGCCGCAACGGCGTCAGCGTCGGGCCGGGCCGCGGCTCGTCGGCCGGCAGCCTCGTCGCGTACTGCCTCGAGATCACCGACATCGACCCGCTCGTCTACGGCCTCCTCTTCGAGCGGATGCTCAATCCCGGCCGCAAGTCGATGCCCGACATGGATCTCGACTTCGCCGTCGAGGGCCGCGAGCGCGTCATCAACTACGCGCGCGACAAGTACGGCCGCGACCACGTCGCCCAGATCATCACGTTCGGGACGATGGCCGCCCGCGCCGCCGTGCGCGACGCCGGGCGCGTGCTCGACCATCCGTACGGGACGGTCGACCGCATCGCGAAGCTCATCCCCGAAGGCCCCGGCCAGACGCTCGACGACTGCCTCAAGCCGGGCGCCGAGCTGAAGCAGGCGTACGACGCCGAGGAGGTCACGCGCGAGATCGTCGACCTCGCGAAGCCGCTCGAAGGGCTGACGCGGCAGGACGGCATCCACGCCGCCGCCGTCGTCATCGGCGCCGAGCCGCTCATGAACCTCGTCCCGCTCCAGCGGAAGGGCGCCGACCAGGAGATCGTGACGCAGTTCTCCGGCACCGTGATCGAGTCGATCGGCCTGCTCAAGATCGACTTCCTCGGCCTGCGCAACCTCGACGTGATCGACAAGGCGTGCCAGCTCGCCGGTATCCCCGACATCGCCGCGATCCCGCTCGACGACACGCTGACGTACCGCGATGCTCGCGCGCGGCGAGGCGATCGGCGTGTTCCAGTTCGAGGGCTCGGGCATGCGCGAGGCGCTGCGGCAGGTCAAGCCGACCGAGTTCGAGGATCTCATCGCGCTCGTCGCGCTCTACCGCCCGGGCCCGATGCAGTACATCCCGAGCTACGCGGCGCGCAAGAACGGCCGCGAGCAGGTCACCTATCCCCGACGAGCGCCTCAAGCCGATCACCGCCGACACCTTCGGGATCTGCATCTACCAGGAGCAGTACATGGAGATCGCGAAGCAGATCGCCGGCTTCTCGCCCGCCGAGGCCGACGATCTGCGCAAGGCGATCGGCAAGAAGATCCACTCGCTCATGGCGTCGCTCAAGACGAAGTTCCTCGAGGGCTGCGCCGCCTCCGACACGCCCGCCGGTGTCGCCCAGCAGCTGTGGGCCGACATGGAGAAGTCGCAGGACTACTCCTTCAACAAGTCGCACGCCGCGTGTTACGCGCTCATCGCGTACCGCACCGCGTGGCTGCGCGCGAACCATCCGCGCGAGTACATGGCCGCGCTCATCTCGTCCGTCATGAACACGAAGGACAAGGTGCCGTTCTACGTCGCCGCGTGCGACGAGCTCGACATCGAGGTGCTGCCGCCCGACGTCAACGAGTCGCAGGTCGACTTCGCCGTCGTCGAGGGGCAAGATCCGCTTCGGCCTGAACGCGGTGAAGAACGTCGGCGAGGCGACGTGCAAGGCGATCGTCGCGGCGCGGGAGGAGGGCGGGCCGTTCGCGTCGATCTGGGACTTCACCGAGCGCGTCGATCCGTCCGTCGCGAACAAGCGCGCGCTCGAGTCGCTCGTCCTCTGCGGCGCGTTCGACTCGACCAGCGCGTCGCGGAAGGGGATGCTCCACGTCCTCGAGGACGCGCTCTCGTTCGGCTCGAGGCAGCATTCCGACCGGCTCCTCGGCCAGGCGTCGATCTTCGACCTCGCGTCGTCGGATGGGGGGACACGCCCGAGACGCCGGCAGCGCCACCACGCGGCGATCCCCGAGGGCGAGTACGAGAAGGCCGAGCTGCTGCGCCTCGAGAAGGAGAGCCTCGGCCTCTACGTCTCCGAGCATCCGCTCAGCGCGATCCGCGACCAGCTGCGCCGCAAGACCGACTGCTCGGTCTCCGAGCTCGAGCGCCGCCGCGAGGGCGAGATCGTCCTCGTCGGCGGCATGGTCGCGTCGCAGCGCACGACGATGACGAAGAAGGGCGAGCCGATGGCGTTCGTCCAGCTCGAGGACGTCACCGGCTCGGTCGAGGTCGTCGTCTTCACGCAGGCGTACGCGGCGATGCGCGACCTGCTCGTCTCACGACGCGGTGCTCGTCGTCAAGGGCCGCGTCGACCACAAGCAGGCGGGGGAGACGAAGCTCGTCGCGATGGAGATC
Organism: uncultured Actinomycetes bacterium; assembly: GCA_963816735.1. Classification (GTDB taxonomy): domain Bacteria; phylum Actinomycetota; class Thermoleophilia; order Gaiellales; family Gaiellaceae; genus Palsa-739. The sequence continues at coordinate 54,352 of CAWFLY010000012.1, read as the reverse complement.
GTGCCGTTCGAGGCGATCCCGGAGCGGCGCGAGGTGCGGCTCAAGGTCGACGCGCGCGACCGCCGCGCCGGCGTGATCCGCGAGCTCGCGGTCGTCGTCCGCGACTTCCCCGGCGAGATGCCGGTCTACGTCGACGTCGTCACGTCGGTCGGCCCGAAGCTCCTCGAGCTCGGCCCGGAGTACCGCGTCGACCCGCAGCCCGACTTCTTCGCCGAAGTGCGGCACCTGCTCGGCGAAGCCGCCGTGCAGTAGCTCCCTGAGGCGATCCACGACGCCCATGCCGTTCCGCTCACCGATCAGGTTCGACTCGACCGCGGCTAGGCTGACCGCCGGCTCGAACGGCTCAGAGCGGCACTGCCTTGAGGCCCGTCAGAGTTGAGCACGCTGTTCTACGAACTCGACGAACTCGTCCGAAACGCCAAGCCGATCCCGCTCACGAACGAGATCCGCCTCGACCGTAGCGAGGTCTACGACGTCATCGATCGCATGCGCGCGAGCTTCGCCGAGGGCCGCTGACCGGTGCGTCGGAATCTCACATCGCGGCTCAAGGAGTTCCCCCTCGACCTTGTCATCCTTGTTGTCGTCGGGGTTGTCTCCATGGCTTTCTTCGTCCTCGCGGTCGTGGAGGGCGCCTGGCTCGCGGCCGTGATCTTCGGGCTCATCAGCCTCGGGGAGGTCCTGGTCATCTTCTGGACGCGGAACATGACGCGGGGCCTCGACAAGCTGATCGGCGAGCTTCCCGACGTCCCGGAGCGTGAGCCGACCGAAGCGATGCTCGCGGTCGACGCGTTCGACGAGGCGATCCACGACGCCTACGGCGTTCCGCTCACCGACCAGGTCCGGCTCGACCGCGCCAAGGCGGAGCGCCTGCTCGAACGACTCCGAACGGCTCTGCCTCGCGGCCCTTCCACGCTGAGCGCGCTGTTCTACGAGTTGGACGAGCTCATCAGAGGGCCAAGCCGATCCCGCTCACCGACCGGATCCGCCTCGACCGTGACGAGGTCTACGACATTCTCGACCGAATGCGCGCGAGCTTCGCGGACGAACGCGGGAGAGACTCAGGCGCCGGTGATCGCGGGCGAGACCTTTGAGGGGTCGCTGGGCTCCCGCCGGCGGCGCCGCCACTCCGCAATGACGCCGCAGATGAGCAGCAGCACGCCGAGCGCAAACGGCAGCACGAATCCCGCATGGTTCGGGCAGGAGATGGTGTTGGGCTCGTGCGGTACTGCCTGACACGCGTGAGGGGTGCGCGCGTTTTCCCACACCATGGAGAGGATGAGCAGGCTTCCCAGACCGCCCACGACTCCGTAGGCCGAGCGCCTCATCCCGCGGCGATGGACGAGCCACGCCCCGAGCGCAACGGCGGGGAGGAGCATGACCGGCCCGAACTCGACTGCCGCCGCTGCGGTTGCGAGCCCGAACAGGACCCACCCGAAGAACCAACGCCACTCTGAACCGGTGCGCGCTGCACCTCGACGCGCGTTGAGAGCGAGTCCGACCACAAAGGCCACGAAGACGAATAGGGGAGTGAGACCAGTGAACCAACGGTCGACCGCGGTCCAGTAGACCGGTCCCAGGAAGAAGGGACCCCACGCGATGTACACGAAAAGGCCGACCGTCAAGACGAGCCAGACTCCGAAGCTCCAAATCCAGTAGCGCCGACTTGGATACATGCCCGGAGCGTATCCGCCTCAGGAGTCGTCGCTGAGGTCTCCCAACCCGCCTCGCCGGTGAGTCGGGTACATTCGCGGCCGAATGACTGCGCTCCTCGCCTACATCCCGTCGCCGTCGTCCGGTTCGTTCCAGATCGCGTCGCACTTCACGATCCACATGTACGGCGTGATGCTGCTGATCGGCATTGCCGGCTGCATCTGGCTGACCGGCGTCCGCTGGGTTCGCTGGGGCGGGGACTGGGATCTCGTCTTCCAGATGTCGCTGTGGGGCGTGATCTTCGGGATCATCGGCGCGCGCGCGTACCACGACATCACGAGCTGGAACCAGGACTCGACCATCCACGACCACTGGTACGGGTTCGCGGCCGTCTGGGACGGCGGGCTCGGGATCTGGGGCGCGATTCCCCTCGGCCTCATCGCCGGCGCGATCGTCGTGCGGCGCTCGGGCAACAGCGTCCGGCTGATGATGGACGCCGTCGCTCCCGGCCTTCTCCTCGCGCAGGGCGATCGGCCGCTGGGGCAACTACTTCAACCAGGAGCTCTACGGCAAGCCGACGAGCCTGCCGTGGGGGCTTCGCATCGACCAGACGCACCAGCAGGGCATCGACCCGCAGTACCAGTCGACGGCGACGTACGGCTACTACCAGCCGACCTTCCTCTACGAGTTTCTCTGGGACATGCTCGGAGTCGGCGTCCTGCTCTGGATCGACCGCCGCTTCACGATCAAGCGGCCCGGCGCTCTTCGCCCTGTACGTCGCGTGGTACACGACGTTCCGCACGTTCGAGGAGATCCTGCGCATCGACCCGTCGAACCACCTCTTCGGCATGCGGACCAACTTCTGGGTCTCGCTCCTCGTCTGGATCGGCTCGGTCTGCTTCTTCATCTGGTGGCAGTTCTTCCACGGAGAGTCGGACGGGTCCAGAAGAAGCCAAAGCCCGAGCAGAAGGCGAAGCCGCGGAAGATCGAGACCGGCCCGACGATGGCTGTCCCGAAGGGCCGCGTCCGGTAGCGACCGTACGCTGCTCGCGTGATCGTTCGCGAGCTTTCGCTGGACCTCGACGCGTTCGAGGGGCCGTTCGACCTGCTGCTTGCGCTCGTCCTCAAGGAGGAGCTCGACCTGGCGGACGTCGACCTCGCCGGCATCGTCGTCACGTTCCTCGAGCGGTTGGCCGAGCGGGAGGAGCTCGACCTCGAGGCGTGCGGCGAGTTCCTCGTGTTGATCGCCGCGCTGCTCGAGCTGAAGGCGCGTGCGCTCTTCCCCGACGAGAACGCCGAGCTTGCGGAGCTCGATCCCGAAGAGGCGGCGGAGGAGCTCGCGCGGCGGCTCGCCGAGTACCGGCGCGCGAAGGAAGCCGCGACGTGGCTCCGCGAGCGTCTCGCGGCGGAGGGCGACCGGTACTTCCGGCTCGGGCCGGCGCCGCTCGCGCCGAAGGTCGAGACGCCGCTCGCGCCGCAGGATCCCGAGGCGCTCGGCGCTGTGCTGCGGTTGCTCGCGACGGAGCCGCCGCAGGTCTCGCTGCGCCACATGGCGCTCAACTTCCCGCCGGTCACGCAGTTCCTCGAACGGTTCCGCGCCGTGCTGCGCCGCCGCTCGCGCTTCGACTTCGACACCGAGGTGCGCGAGCTGACGCGGCTCGAGCAGGCGTCGGCGTTCCTTGCCGTCTTGGAGTTGCGGCGTTCGGGCGAGCTCCTGCTCGAGCAGGCCGCGCCGTTCGCTCCGATCCGCGTCCTCCGTTCGACGGAGGAGAAGGACATCCCAGCTGAAAGGACCCCCGAATGGAATCTCCGCTCCGCCTAGTCGCATCCCATCCGCTCGACGAGCTCTCGCGGACGGTCGAGGCGCTGCTCGTCATCGCGTCGGCGCCGCTTTCGCTCGACGAGCTCGCGGCGGCAGCGGACGCGCATCCGGAGCAGATCGAGGAGGCGCTCGGGCTCGTCGGCGAGCCGCTTCGCCGAGGGAAGGAGCGGCATCGTGCTCGAGCACGTCGCCGGCGGCTGGGCGTTCCGCGCCGCGCGCGGTCGAGGCGGCGGCGTGCGCGCGGCTCTTCGAGCGCCCGGCGCAGCGGAACCTCTCGCAGGCAGCGCTCGAGACGCTCGCGATCGTCGCGTACCTCGGCCCGTGCTCACGTCCCGACATCGCACGAATCCGCGGCGTCGCGGCCGACTCGGCGGTGGCGAACCTCGTCGAGCGCGGCCTCGTCGCCGAGGCGGGCCGCGAGTCGGGCGGCGGCGCGATCCGCTACCGCACGACGCCGCTCTTCGAACGCATCTTCGGCCTCGAGAGCCTCTCCGAGCTGCCGCGCCTCGACGACGTCGGCGAGGACACCGCGGCGATCCGCGAGCGTCTCGAGACAGTCGCCGAGAAGCGCACCGCGTAACTGTCCCTTCAGACACGTCCGGGACCAGGTCCCGGACGTGTCCAACGGCGCCATGTCCAACGGGAGGCGATCCGCGAGCGCCTCCACACCGTCGCCGAGGGCCACGTCTCGCTCAGACACGTCCGGGACCAGGTCCCGGACGTGTCCGGAGGCGCCATGTCCTAACTAGGCTCCGTTCGTGCGCCTCAACGCCTTTCTCGCGCGCGCCGGGGTTGCCTCGCGTCGCCGCGCCGACGAGCTCATCAAGGACGGCCGCGTCACGGTCAACGGCGCGCCCGGCCAGCTGAACACCGTCGTCGGCGCACACGACAAGGTCGCGGTGGACGGGAAGGAGGTCGCGCGGCAGCGGCTCGCCTACGTCCTCCTGCACAAGCCGACCGGCGTCGTCACGACGGCGAAGGATCCGCAGGGCCGACCTACCGTCGTCGACCTCGTCCGCAGCGAGCCGCGCGTCGTCCCGGTCGGGCGGCTGGACGTCAACACGACCGGCGCGCTCCTCCTCACGAACGACGGCCCGCTCGCGCACCGGCTCGCCCATCCGCGCTACGGCGTCGAGAAGACGTACGTCGCCGCGGTCGCCGGCGACCCGAACGACGCGGCGCTCGCCGCGCTACGCGACGGGATCGAGCTCGAGGACGGCGTCACCGCACCGGCACGCGTCCGCCGTCTCGCTCCCAGCCGCGTCGAGCTCGTCCTCCACGAAGGACGCAACCACCAGGTCCGGCGGATGCTCGAAGCGGTCGGCCATCCGGTGAACCACCTGCACCGAAGCGTCTACGCGGGACTGACGCTCGACGGCTTGGAGGCGGGAAAGTGGCGCGAGCTCACAGCCCGCGAGGTCGAGCAGCTCCGAAGAACCGCCCAGCCTCCGGCTTGACGAAGCCCATCCGGTCGTACATCGCCTCGAGCGTCGGCTCGCTCGCGCGCCGCGCCTTCTCCGCGCCGACGGCGAGCATCCGCTGCAGCTCGCGCTCGTCGGCGCGCAGCGCGCGGTAGCGCTCCTGGATCGGCTCGAGCAGTGCGACGACTGCTTCGCCGACGTCCTCCTTGAACTGCCCGTAGCCCGAGCCGACGTACCGCTGCTCGAGCGCAGCAACCGGCTCGGCGGTCGCGACGGACATGATCTCGAGGAGGTTCGAGATGCCCGGCTTCGTCTCCGGGGCGTGGCGGATCTCCGTCTCGGAGTCCGTCACGGCAGTCTTGAACTTCTTCCGCACGACGTCGGGCTCGTCGACCATGCGGACGACACCCTGCGGTGCACCGCGCGTCGTTGACATGAGCCGCTCGGGCTCCTGGAGGTTCTTGATGCGCGCGCCCTCCTCCGGATAGACGCCGCGCGGGACCGTGAACGTCGCGCCGTACCGCTGGTTGAACCGCTCCGCGATGTCGCGCGTCAACTCGAGATGCTGCCGCTGGTCGTCGCCGATCGGGACGATCTCGGTCTGGTAGAGGAGGATGTCACCGGCCATCAGCACCGGATAGGTGAACAGGCCGGCCGAGACGAAGTCCTGGCCTTCCGACTTGTCCTTGAACTGTGTCATCCGGCGCAGCTCGCCGAAGCTCGTCGCGGCGCTCAGCAGCCAGGCCGCCTCGGCGTGCGAGACGACGTGACTCTGGGCGAAGACGGTCGAGCGTTCGGGATCGAGTCCCGTTGCGAAGAGCATCGCGGCGCCCGAGAGCGTGTACTCGCGGAGCTCCGCCGGCTCGATCGGTGTCGTGATCGAGTGGAGATCGACGATGCAGAAGAACGCGTCGCCAGACTCCTGCGTCGCTGCGTACTGGCGGTAGCCGCCGGAGTAGTTCCCGAGCGTCTTGTCGCCGGTAGCGCGGATTCCGGAGAAGACGCGCGGCTTTGCGGGTTCGGCTGCTGGAGCTGCATCGGGCATGAGGAGGGGATTGTGCCGGAGAGCCGGGTGCGGTCGAGCGGTGGCCGTTACGCCGTCGGAGTCAGCTCGCTTGTCTGAGAGGGCCACCGACCGGCATTCAGCCGACTCATGAACAGGCGCTCTAAGCTGTTCCGATGGCTGTCACAGGCGCACCCGAGCTGCTCATCGTGATGGGAGCGAGCGCCACCCCCGAGCAGGTGGACGAGGTCGTCGCGCGTCTCGAGGAGGCGGGCTGCTCCGCGTTCGTGACGCCCGGCCGCGAGGCGACCGTGATCGGCGCGATCGGCGAGCGCGAACTGCTCGCGACGCTGCCGCTCGAGGGGTTCGCCGGCGTCGAGCAGGTGCTGCCGATCCTCAAGCCGTACAAGCTCGTCTCGCGCGAGCTGTCGCCCGATCCGACCGTGATCGAGGTGCGTGGCCGCCGCATCGGCGACGGCTACTTCGGTTTCATCGCCGGCCCGTGCACGGTCGAGACGCGCGAGCAGACGCTCGAGACCGCGCGGTGCGTCGCGGCCGAGGGCGTGACGATGCTCCGCGGCGGCGCGTTCAAGCCGCGCACGTCGCCGTACGCGTTCCAGGGGCTCGGCGACGAGGCGCTCGAGATCCTCAAGGAGGCGCGCGAGGAGACCGGCCTGCCGCTCGTGACCGAGCTGATGGATCCGCGCCACGTCGAGCAAGTCGTCGAGGCCGCCGACGTGATCCAGATCGGCGCGCGCAACATGTCGAACTTCTCGCTCCTGTCCGAAGTCGGGCGCGCGCCGAAGCCGGTGCTGCTCAAGCGCGGCCTGTCGTCGACGGTCGAGGACCTCCTCATGGCGGCGGAGTACATCGTCAAGGAGGGGAACTCGGAGGTGATCCTCTGCGAGCGCGGCATCAAGACGTTCGAGACGGCGACGCGGTTCACGCTCGACATCGGCGCGATTCCCGCCCTCAAGCTCGAGACGCATCTGCCCGTGATCGTCGACCCGTCGCACCCGGCCGGGCGCCGTGACCTCGTGTTGCCGATGGCGCGCGCCGCGGTCGCCGCCGGCGCCGACGGGATCATCGTCGAGGTGCACCCGCGGCCCGAGGAGGCGCTCTGCGACGCGGCCCAGCAGATCCCGACATCCGAGTTCCACGCGTTCGCGGACGAGATTCGCGCCTTCGCGTCCCTCATGGGACGCACGATCGGTTGAGCTCATGAGGATCGAGCCTGCAGTGGCCGTCGTCGGCCACGTCGCCGTGCCGGGGGACAAGTCGATCTCCCACCGCGCGGTGTTGATCGGGGCGATCGCGGAGGGCGAGACGCGCGTCACCGGCTTCGGCCGCTCCGGCGACACGCTGGCGACGGTCGACGGCATGCGCGAGCTCGGCGTCGAGATCGAGTGGCTCGGCGAGGATGAGCTTGTCGTCCACGGCGTCGGCTTGCGCGGCTTGCACGCCGGCGTGGTCGACTGCGCGAACTCCGGGACGCTCATGCGCCTCCTCGCCGGCATCGCGGCGGGGCAGGAGGGTGAGTTCACGCTCACCGGCGACGAGTCGCTCAGCACGCGGCCGATGGAGCGGATCGCCGAGCCTTTGCGCCGCATGGGCAGCGACATTGCGACGACCGACGGCCACGGTCCGCTCACGGTGCGCGGCGGGAAGCTGCGCGGCGCCGAGCTCGAGCCGGAGGTGGCGAGCGCGCAGGTGAAGTCCGCGATCCTCCTCGCCGGCCTCAACGCCTCGGGAGCGACGACCGTGATCGAGCGGATCCCGACGCGCGATCACACCGAGCTGATGCTCGAAGCCGCCGGCGCGAAGATCCGCCGATCCGCGAGCTCGGTCACCGTCGAGCCGGGCAGCGCGTTGCGGCTCGGCGAGATCCGGTCCCGGGCGACTTCTCCTCGGCCGCGCCGCTCCTCGTCGCAGCGGCCCTCATCCCGGGCAGCGACATCACGATCCACGATCTCGGCGTCAACCCGCGCCGCGCCGGCCTGCTCGACGTGCTCGAGCGGATGGGCGCGCGCGTCTCTGTCTTCAACCGCGATCGTCTCGGCCGCGAGCCGGTCGCTTCCGTCCAGGTGCAGCCGGGCGAGCTCATCGCGACCGAGATCACCGCCGACGAAGTGCCGGCGCATGATCGACGAGCTGCCGCTCGTCGCGCTCCTCGCATCGCACGCGCGCGGGGAGACGGTCGTGAGCGGCGCGCGCGAGCTCCGCGTGAAGGAGACCGACCGGATCGAGGCCGTGACCGACGGACTGCAGGCGTTCGGCGCACGGATCCACTCGCGCGACGACGGCTGGACGATCACCGGCGTGCCGACGCGGCTCAAAGGCGGACGAATGGACGCACGCGGCGACCACCGGATCGCCATGCTCGCCGCGGTCGCCGGCCTCGCCTCGCGCGAGGGCGTCGAGATCGAGGGCGCCGACACGGCGGCTATAAGCTTCCCCGGCTTCTACGACCTCCTCGACGGGATAACAAGGTAGTGCTCCTTCAGCAAACGTCATCCACGCCCCTGACGGCTGCAAAGTGTCGCGACGCGGCGTCCTCAGTCACCCCGATAGCTACTGCTATCGGGATTCCCTGCGTCCTTGCCTCGCTCGCTTTTCGCTCGTCAGTGACGCGGCGACATTCACTGAAGGAGCACTGATGATCGTCGCGATCGACGGGCCTGCGGGAGCGGGCAAGAGCACTGTGGCGCGCGCGCTCGCCGAGCGGCTCGGCTTCCGCTACCTCGACACCGGCGCGATGTACCGCGCGCTCACGTGGCTCGCGATGAAGCGCAGCCTCGAGCTCGGCGACGCCGACACGCTCGCGCAACTCGCGCAGCAGGAGACCGTGCGGTTCGACGACGACGATCGCGTGTGGATCGACGGCACCGACGTGACCGCGTCGATCCGCAAGGCGGAGATCGACCGGATGGTTCCCGTCGTCGCGCGGCATCCGGGCGTGCGCGAGGTGATGCGCGAACGGCAGCGCGAGCTCGGCCGCGAAGGCGACGTCGTGATCGAAGGCCGCGACATCGGCACGGTCGTCGCACCTGACGCCGTTCCTGAAGGTCTATCTCGTCGCCGACCGCGAGATTCGCGCGCAACGCCGAGCCGCCGAACGGCCGGGAATCGGCGCCGACGCGCTCGCCACCGACATCAAGAAGCGCGACAAGAAAGACGCGGAGCGGATGCAGCCGGCCGAGGACGCGATCGAGATCGACACGACGAGCCTCGAGGTCGACGACGTCGTCGACCGGATCGAGGCGCTCGTCCGCGAACGCACCGCCGCGGCGTGAACTCGCACGACGTTTTCTCCCGGCCGGCCGGGTGGTGTTCGGCGGAGCGGGCGCGCTCGCCTCACGGCTTCGCACCTACGGGCGCGAGCGCGTGCCGGAGCACGGCGGCGCCGTCTTCGCCTTCAACCACTTCTCCTGGATCGACATCCCGTGCGCCGCGTTCGCCTCGCCGCGCCCGCTCTACTTCCTCGCGAAGGTCGAGGCGCACCGTGTGCCGGGGCTCGGCCAGTTCATCCGCACCTTCGGGACGATCTCGGTGCGGCGCGGCGAGTCCGATCGTGACGCCGTACGGCGGATGCGTGAAGTCGTCCACGACGGGAACGTGCTCGGCGTCTTCGTCGAGGGGACGCGTCAGCGCTCCGGCGTCCCCGGCGAGGTGCAGCCCGGCGCGGCGATGGTCGCCATGCAGGAGAACGTGCCGGTCGTCTGCGCCGCGATCCACGGCTCGCAGAAGTGGAAGGTCGGGAACTTCGCGCCGGTCTCGGTCGTCTGGGGAGAGCCGATGCACTTCGACGGCCTGCCGCGCGGCGGCAAGGGCTACCGCGAGGCGTCGCTCGAGATCGAGCGCGAGCTGCGGCGGCTGTGGGAATGGCTCGTCGTCGTGCACGAAGACGGACGGCCGCGCGACGTGACGCTGCCATGAGCGACGAAGACGAGATCCTCGAGGCGACGCCGCCCGCGCCGCTCCTCGGCGTCGTGGCCATCGTCGGCTTCCCGAACGTCGGCAAGTCGACGCTCATCAATCGCCTGACGGAGACGCGCGACGCCGTCGTCCACGAGACGTCCGGCGTGACGCGCGACCGCAAGGAGATCGTCTGCGAATGGCTCAACAAGCGCTTCGTTCTCCTCGACACGGGCGGCATCGACATCGCCGACCAGACGCCGCTGACGCAGGCGATCGCCGCGCAGGCGCGCGACGGGATCGGCGAGGCAGATCTCGTGCTCTTCGTCGTCGACGCCCGCGCCGGGCGTGACGCCGGGCGACGAGGAGGTCGCGCAGATTCTCCGCGAGTCCCGCAAGCGGGTGCTCGTGCTCGCGAACAAGATCGACGACCCGAGCCACGAGCCGCTGATGCTCGAGCTCCACAAGCTCGGCCTCGGCGATCCGATCGCGGTCTCCGGCCTGCACGGCAACGGCACCGGCGACCTACTCGACGAGATCATCTCCGAGCTCGAGCGGATCGCCCCCGAAGGACGGCCGCAACTCCCCGACGATGCGATTCGCGTCGCGATCCTCGGTCGCCCGAACGTCGGCAAGTCGAGCCTCGTCAACGCGCTCCTCGGCCGCGAGCGCGTGATCGTGAGCGAGATTCCCGGCACGACCCGCGACGCGGTCGACACCGTGCTCGTGCGCGGCGACCGGACGTTCGTCCTCATCGACACCGCCGGCCTGCGCCGCAAGCGCCGGCACCGGCAGGGCGTCGAGTACTACTCCGAGCTCCGCGCGATCGAGGCGGCCGAGCGGGCCGACGTCGCGCTCGTCCTCGTCGACTCGTCGGAGGGCGTCGTCGAGCAGGACATCTCCGTCGCCGACGTCGCGCGCCATGCGAACTGCTCGACGCTCGTCGTCCTCGCAAAGTGGGACAAGACGACGATCGACTTCGAGGACATGCGCGGCCTGTTCCGCCGGCGCCTTCGTCAGCGGCCGCCCTTCGTCGCGATCTCGTCGCACTCGACCCGCGGGCTCGAGCGGCTGCTCGACGGGATCGCCGAGCTGTTCGACCGCCACGTCTCGCGCGTCCCGACGCCCGAGCTGAACCGCTTTCTCGGCGAGCTGCGCGAGGCGCGACAGCCGCCGAGCGGCAAGCGCGGCCGCCGGCTCAACCTCCTCTACGGCGCGCAGGTTCGCGTCCGCCCGCCGCGGTTCCGTTTCTCGGTCAACGACCCCGGCCTCGTGACGCGCGACTACGGCTACTGGGTCGAGAACCAGCTGCGCGAGAAGTTCGGCCTCGAGGGCGTCCCCGTCTCGATCGACTTCGTCAAGCGGAGCTGAGGGCGGCAAGCAGCTCGTCGCGCGCGAGTGGCGGCGCCGGGGCGGCCGCGGCGCCCGGCAGCAGCTCGGCCATCCGGCCCTGGAGTTGCGCATCGTCCTCGGAGGCCGAGAGCGCGTCGAGGAAGCCGGTGAAGCGGTACGTCGCGCGGAACACGTCGGGATCGAGAGCCTGGCACGCGAGCAGACGGCCAACGGCGGCGACCTGCGGGGTCGGTTCCGGGGTCTCTCCTCGCAGCCGCTGGAGGCGCATCGTCGACATGTCGCGGGCCAGCTCGAATCGCTCGCGCGCCTCCGGCGCGACGGCGGGCCAGAACTCCTCGGCCTCGCCGCGGCTCCACGCGTCGGCGAGCACGAACGCGTGAATGAGCCCGAACGAGAGGCCGAGGGCGAACGTCGGGTCGGTGTGGCAAAACGCATCCGCGACCGCGACGAAGCCGTCGGGAGCCGCGCTCTCGTACCCACGCCACGTCGTGCGCAGGGCGCCCATCGAGACGACGCCTTCGATCGGCTCGCTGACGGCCGGGTCGACCCAGTCGCGCGTATCCGGTAGCAGCCGACACGTCGCGTCGAAGCGGTCCGGGTCGCGGAAGGCCGTCTTCAGCTCGCCGTCCCATGCGGGAACCATGAGCGCGACCGCGAACGTCCGTCTGTCGCCGAGGAAGGTCGCGTAGTTCGCGTATCCGAGCTCGCCGCGCGGCCCATACGGATGAGCGCTCTCCGGGAGGTCGACGCCGTCCCGAAGGCGGTAGTAGCGGCTGTAGTAGACGATCCCGACCTCGTGCGACTCCTCGGGGACGTCGACTCCGGCTTCGGCGAGCCAGTGGCGCGAGCGGGACGTCCGCCCCAGCGCGTCCACGACGAGCCCGGCGCGCAGGGGGCCGTCCGCGTTGACGCCGGTCACTCGTCCGTTCTCGACGAGCAGCCCCTCGACTCGGGCTGTCTTGGTCTGCACAAGCGGCTCGCGCAGTACGGCCTCGCGCAACGCCCACTCGATCAGCGGGCGGCGGGCGCACAGGAGGATCAGTTCGGCGTCGTCGCTCTGCGCCTCCGGCAGCTTGGCCGCGATCCGCAAGGGGAACGCGCCCTCCTCGAGGAGCGCCTCGTAGATGTCAGGTGCGCGCTCGCGCAGCACCTTCGCGCCGCGCGCTATGAACGCGTGCGGCGCGTGGTAGTGCGCGATGCCGCCGCGCGGGGCCGAGAACGCCGACTCCGCGGTGGAGCCGCGTTCGAGCGGATCCCGCTCGACGAGCGTCACCCGAGCGCCCGCTCGGGCGAGCGCGAGAGCGGCGGCGAGCCCCGCAGGCCCTCCACCCGCGACGACTACGTTCGGCTCCTCCATCTCAGCCCATCATCGCAGGCAGCGGTCTAGGCTCCGCGCATGCGGTTTCTCGTCGTCGGTGCAGGAGCGTGGGGGACGGCGTTCACGCGCCTCCTGCTCGACCGCGAGCACGAGGTCGTGCTCGCGTGCCACACCGCCGAGCAGGCGCAGGCGATCTCCGAGAACGGCTGGAACCCGCGCCACCTGCAGCACGTCGACCTGCGCGCCGCAACGGCGATCGCGCTCGCAGATGCTCTGGCCGATCCATTGGCCGACGTCGACGTCATCGTCGCCGCAGTCCCAAGCGCCGCGTTCGGCGACGTCGTCGAGGCGCTACCGGGCGACGCGCCGATCCTCAGCCTCGCGAAAGGCCTCGACCCGGCGACGGGCGAGCGCCTCTCGACCCGCGTGCGCGGGCGTCCGGTCGCGGTGCTCTCCGGCCCGAACATGGCGGAGGAGATCGCCGCGGGCTTGCCGACCGCGACGGTGATCGCGAGCGAGGACGCCCTCCTCGCGGGTCGGCTCCAGGACGCGCTCAGCTCGGAGCTCTTCCGCGTGTACGTCAACCCCGATCTCGTCGGCGTCGAGCTGTGCGCGGCGGCGAAGAACGTCATCGCGCTCGCTGCGGGCGGCGTCGACGGCCTGGGGCTCGGCGACAACGCGAAGGCGTCGCTCATCGCGCGCGGGCTTGCGGAGATGAGCCGCCTCGGCGACGCGGCGGGCGCGCGGCCCGAGACCTTCTCGGGCCTCGCGGGGATCGGCGACCTCGTCGTCACCTGTTTCAGCCGCTACGGCCGCAACCGCCACGCGGGCGAGCTCATCGCGCAGGGGCTCACGCCCGAGCAGGCGGTGGCGGAGATCGGGGAGACGGTCGAGGGTCTGACGACCGCTCCGATCCTCCGCGACCTCGCGCACCGCCTCGAAGTCGAGCTGCCGATCACCGAAGGCGTGTGCGCGGTTCTCTCCGGCCAGAGCCTAGGCGATCTTGTGGGCGGCCTGATGGGACGCGCTCCGACGGAGGAGTAGTCGAGCGTCCGGAACAATGGCTCATACGGGCGTCTTGGCACCGTTGGCAGAGCGGCGTACACTGGTCCGATGAGGACGCTCGCGCTCGCGGTGGCGCTGTTCCTCCCGCGGTATCGGCCGGTTCGAGTAGTGCCGGCGGGGTGTCGGGGGCGGCGACGCTCAACGGCGGCGGCCAGGGCAGCGTGAGCTCCGTTTCGTGTGCCGCGCCCGGGCAAGTGCGCCGCCGGCGGTTACTACACCGACGGCCGCGGCAAACAGCAAGCCCTTGTGGTCAGCGAGACGAAAGGTCACTGGGGCACGGCGATCGAGGTGCCGGGTTCGGCGATGCTCAACGGCGGCGGTTACGCCACGGTGAACTCGGCCTCGTGTGCCGCGGCCGGAGAATGCGCCGCCGGCGGCTACTACACCGATCGCAGCGGCAACCGGCAGGCCTTCGTGGTCAGCGAAGTGAAAGGCCGCTGGGGCAAGGCGATCGAACTGCCAGGCTCTGCGGCGCTCAACAGCGGCGGTTTCGCCGAGGTGAGCTCCGTTTCGTGTGCTGCGCCCGGCGAGTGCGCCGCCGGCGGCTACTACCTGAGCTCTATCGGCGAGCAGGCTTTTGTGGTCAGCGAGAGGAAAGGCCGCTGGGGCAAGGCGATCGAGGCGCCGGGCACGGCTGCGCTCAACATCGGTGGTGGCGCCGCGGTGAACTCGATCTCGTGTGGCGCGGCGGGCGAGTGCGCCGCCGGCGGCTACTACGCGAGCGCTCTCGGCCAGCAGGCGTTTGTAGTCGGCGAGACGAAAGGCCGCTGGGGCACGGCGATCGATGTGCCGGGCATGGCGACGCTCAACACCTCTGGGAGCGCCGCGGTGAACTCGATCTCCTGTGCCGCGGCCGGCAGATGCGCCGCCGGCGGCTACTACTCCGGCTCCGACGGCACCCCGGCCTTTGTGGTCAGCGAGACGAACTGCAGCTGGGGCTCGGCGATCGAGGTGCCAACCGCCGCGGTGGGGCGAAACTATGCCGACGTCCTCTCGATTTCGTGTGCCGCGCCCGGCAACTGCGCCGCCGGCGGCGATGCCGAGCCGGGCGGGTTCGTGGTCCACGAGACGAACGGCAGCTGGGGAAAAGCGATCTTGGTGCCAGGTGCGGACAAGGTGTTCTCGACCTCGTGTTCCGCGGCCGGCAAATGCAGCGCCGGCGGCTACCACGTCGACTCCGCCTCCCGGCAGCAGGCCGTTGTTGTCAGCGAGAGGAAAGGCCGGTGGGGCAAGGCAATCGAGTGCCAGGCGCGGCGAGCTCAACACCGGCGGCGCTGCCACGGTGAACGCGATTTCGTGTGCGGCGACTGGTGGATGCGCCGCGGGCGGCAACTTCGCCGACCGCACCTCGAACGTACGGCCCTTCGTGGTGAGCGAGACGAAAGGCCGCTGGGGCAAAGCGATCGAAGTTCGCCTCCCCGTCTCGTGTGTCGTCCCGAACGTGGTCGGCAAGCCGATCGGTGTGGCCAAGAAGGAGCTCAACGCCGCCGACTGCGGCGTCGGGAAGGTCACGTACGTCCATTCGACGACGCGGAAGGGGCGCGTTCTGGCGCAGCATCCGAAGCCCGGCAAGCACCTGAGGGTCGGGACCAGGATCGCGCTCACGGCGAGCAAGGGCAAGAAGCCGAAGCCGCCGAAGCCGCCGAAGCCGACGCCGACGACGCCGCAATCGTCGATGCCCGCGAAGACGCACTGGCGCTCGACTTCGGCAACGCTGCCCGCGAACGCGGCAACCGGCGAGTATCTGGCCGTCTCCGTCAGCTCCGTCTCCTGTGCCTCGCCCGGGAACTGCACCGCGGTCGGTTCGTACGACAACGACGCCGGCGACCAGGAGGGGCTGCTGCTGACCGAGAAGGCGGGTCATTGGGCGACCGGAGTCGAGGCCAAGCTCCCCGCCAACGCAGGGCCTGTCCAGTCCGTCCGCTTGAGCTCGGTTTCCTGCGCTTCGGCCGGTAACTGCACCGCGGTGGGCGGCTATCTCAATGGCTCGGGCGGGATTTACGGCGAGGGCGGGTACTCGGGCCTGCTGCTGACCGAGAAGGCCGGCCACTGGGCGAGAGGAGTCGAGGCGCCACTTCCCGCGAACGCCGAGGCCGACCTGGGGACATTTCTCGCTGCGGTCTCATGCCCTTCGGCGAAGAACTGCACTGCCGTGGGGAGCTACCAGGATGGATATTCGGGTTTGCTTCTGACCGAGAAGGCAGGCCATTGGGTCGGGGTCGAGGCACGTCCTCCGGCGGGTCTACGCTGCCTATCTCGCTTCGGTCTCCTGCGCGTCTGGCCGGAAACTGCACCGCGGTGGGCGGCTCCAACGGCAGCTATGGGGTGAGCCTGCTCTTCACAGAGAAGGCGGGACATTGGGCACGCGGAGATCGTGGTCGGCGGATCGACCCTCACGTCTGTCGTCGATGCGCGCCGGACGGAGGCTGCAGCGCGGTCGGCTACGACTACACCCCCGGCGACCGGGGTTCTGGCGGCTCTCGACGAGGTGGTCCTGCTGACGAAGACGCACGGCAAGTGGCGCCAAATCGACCCTGTCATGCCGGACGACGCGCCTGGCGAAGGGGCCGCCCTGACCGCGCTCTCGTGCGTGTCGGGCGGAAACTGCAGCGCTGCCGGCTTGTACAACGTCGGCATAGATAGCACGGCGGTGCCGGTCTGGGCGTGCTGTTGTCCGAGCACGCGGGCAAGTGGCAACGCGGCGTAAGGGCGAAGCCACCGAAGAATGCGAACGGCGCCTACTGGCGGAGGTACTTCGAGCCGCTCGGCCTCTCATGCGCCTCCCCCGAGTACTGCGTCGCCCCCGGCGACTACTACGTCGGCGGAACCCGCCACGTGGCGCTCGTGACGAAGGAGGCGGGCACGTGGCGACGTGGAGTCGAGGCTCCGCTACCCCGCGATGCCAACGGCCCGGCGGGGGTCGCTCTCTGGCCGTGTCGTGCGCCTCACCGGGAAGCTGCACGGTCGTTGGCAGCTACTACCGAGACAGCTCCCACGGGCGCGACGCGTCCCAGCGCGTCCTCCTCCTCGACGGCACCACCAAGGTTCGGCACAAATGAAGCGCAGACGGTGGGTAGCCGGTGCGGTCGCGGTGGCAGGCGTTGTCGCGTCGCTCGCTCCTGCCGTCGGCCAGGGGAAGGCTGACTCCACGTCGCTTCGGTGGTCGGGGTCGCGGCGGTCAGCAACCCTGACGCGGTACGACTTGGGAGCCATCGACGGCGGTGCGCACGTGTCGAAGGCGTTCCGGCTCTGGAACTCGGGTCTGTCGAAGTCCGGGAAGTTCGCGATCAGCTTGACCGGCTCGTCGGCGTTCTCGATCGCTCTCGATCACTGCACGAAGAAGAGCCTTGGCAATAGATGGTGCCTTGTTTCCGTGGCCTACAGGCCTCTAGGGGATGGGACGAGCGACAGCGCGACGCTCCGGGCTACGGGTGGGCACGGGGCGGCCGCGAGTCTGAGCCTCTCCGGTAGCAGCGCCGGTCCGTCCGGCCATTTCTACTGGGTCAACTACGGCGACGGAACGGTGAACTCAGTTCCGCGCGGCGGCGGCAGCGTGACCACCCTCGCGAGCGGCCAGAGCTACCCCACTCAGTCGCGGTGGACGGCACGCACGTCTACTGGGTCAACTACGTATCCGGCTTACGGGACGGTGAACGAGGTTCCGCTCGGCGGCGGCGCCGTGACGACCCTCGCCAGCGGTCAGGACGACCCCGGCTCGGTGGCGGTGGACGGCACGAACGTCTACTGGGTCAACTCCGAACCGGTCGGGACGGTGAACGAGGTTCCGGTCGGCGGCGGCAGCGTGACGACCCTCGCGAGCGGCCAGAACCCCCGGCTCGCTGGCGGTGGACGGCACGAACGTCTACTGGGTCAACTACAGCGGGGACGGTGAACGAGGTTCCGGTCGGCGGCGGCAGCGTGACCACCCTCGCGACCGGCCAGAACGCCCCGAGGTCGGTAGCGGTGGACGGCACGAACGTCTACTGGGTCAACTTCAACGACGGGACGGTGAACGAGGTTCCGGTCGGCGGCGGCACCGTGACCACGCTCGCGAGCCGGCCAGAACGAGCCCCCAATCGGTGGCGGTGGACGGCACGCACGTCTACTGGGTCAACTCCAACGGACGGGACGGTGAACGAGGTTCCGGTCGGCGGCGGCAGCGTGACGACTCTCGCGTCGGCCAGAGCCAACCCTTCTCGGTGGCGGATCAGGCCCGACCGGGCCGACAAGCGGTGGCCCTGCGCGAGCGGCTCGGCGGTGGCGGGGTTGTCGCGCTCGTCGCTCCGGCGGTTGGCCAGGGGAAGGCCGAGTCTGCGTCGCTCCGGTGGACTGCGTCGCGCGGAGGAGCCGCCCTCGCCTCGTACGGCTTCGGACCGATGACGGCAGTGCGCGCCGAAGGGGTTCAGGCTTCGGAACTCGACGCGGACGCAGTCCGGAAAACTAAAGATCACTCTGAACGGCTCGTCGGCGTTCTCGATCACGTCTGACAAATGCACGAGGAAGAGCATCGGCAATGGCCTCTCGTGTTGGGTTGGCGTCACCTACACGCCGGCTGCGGCTCCAACGAACGACAGGGCAACGCCACAGCTGCCGGTAAGCATTGGCGGTGCGCGTCTCAAGCTCTGCGGCCGGAGCCCGGTCGGTCCAGTCGCGTCTATTGGGTCGACTATTCCAGCGGGAGGGTGAACGCGGTTCCGGTCGGTGGCGGCTGCGTGGCCGCGCTCGCGACTGACCAGAGGCACCCCGCCTCGGTAGCGGTGAACGGCACGCACGTCTACTGGGTGAACTTCGACCCGAACGGGACGGTGAAGGCGGTCCCGCTCGGCGGCGGCCGTGTGACCACCCTCGCCAGTGGCCAGAACCTTCCCGACGCCGTGGCAGTGGACCGCACGCACGTCTACTGGGCCGACGCCAACGGCGGACGGTGAACGAGGTTCCGGTCGCCGGCGGAGTATGACCACGCTCGCCACGGCCAGAGTAGCCCAGACTCCGTATCAGTCGACGCCACGCACGTCTACTGGGGGGTCACCGGGCCGGGGGCGGCGGTGGATGAGGTTCCAATCGGCGGCGGCAGTGTGACCACTCTCGCAAGCGGTGCCGGCGCACCCATTGCGCTGGCTGTGGACGGCACGAACGTCTATTGGGTCGACACCGTCGGGACGGTGAACGAGGTTCCAATCGGCGGCGGCAGCGTTACGACGCTTGCCAGCGGCCAGATCGAACCGCTCGTTGTCGCGGCGGACGGCGCGAACGTCTACCTCGACCGGAGCCGGCGGTACGGTGAACGAGATAGCGGTCGGCGGCGGCAGCGTGACCACCCTCGCCAGTGGCCAGAGCGGCACCCGACTCGCTGGCGGTGGACGGCACCCACGTCTACTGGGGCAACTCCGAAGATGGAACGATCAAAAAGGTTCCGATCGGCGGCGGCAGCGTGACCACCCTCGCGACAACCGTGGGTGGTGGCGACGGTGGCATCTACTCGCTGGCGGTCGGCCCCTAGCACCCGACGGCCCGCGGGCCGCGTGGGCACCATTGGGCGCGTGAACCTTTCCGAATCTGAGCTCGCGGCGGGTCTTTCCGAGCACCGGAGGACGAGCTCGTCCGCGTCGAGCTCGAAGAGGCTCAGAAGAAGAAGCGGAAGGGCTGGACGCGGTGGCTGATGATCGCGTTCTCGGTCGCGACGATCGGGCTCACGTTCGCCTTCGTCCTCCCGCACATCGCGGACTACCGGGAGGTCTGGGAGCTGCTGAAGGGCCTCTCGTGGGCGTGGATCGTCGGGCTCGCCGTCGCCGCAGTGATCAACGTCGCGACATTCGGTCCGCCGTGGATGGCGGCCCTGCCGGGGCTGTCGTACTTCCACTCGAGCCGGGTCACGCTCGCGTCGACGGCGGTCTCGGTCGTCGCCCCGGGTGGGGGCGCCGCCGGGATGGCCGCGTCGTTCGGGATGCTGAAGTCGTGGGGCTTCGAGGGCCGTCCGGTCGGGCTCGCGGTGACGGTGACGAGCATCTGGAACCAGCTCATGATCCTCGGTGTCCCGATCGTCGCCGTCGCGGCGTTGGTGGCCGAAGGCGACCGCAACCGCACGCTCGAATGGGTGGCGCTGATCTCGCTCGCGGTCTTCTGCGTAATCGTGGCCGCCTTCGCGGTCGGCCTCGCGAATGCGCGGCTGACCCGCCGGATCGGCGACAAGGCCGCGCGGGTGACGAGTCGGGTGAAGGGGTGGATTCACAAAGCGCCGGTCACCTGGAACGGCGAGGCGTTCGTGCGCTTCCGGACGGAGTCGATCGTGCTGATCCGGGCTCGCTGGTGGTACCTGACACTGACGACGCTCGCGAACCACCTCTCCGTCTTCCTGCTGCTCGTTGTCTCGGTGCGCGCGGTCGGGATCACATCGGGCGCGGTGACGCTCGTCGAGGCGTTCGGCGCGTGGGCGGTGTCGCGGGTGATCGGCTCGCTCGCGCCGACTCCCGGCGGGCTCGGCTTCGTCGAGCTCGGCCTCACCGGAATCCTCGTCGCCTTCGGCGCCTCGAACGCGGAGGCCGTGACGGCGGCGCTCGTCTACCGCGTGCTCATGGACGTGCCCACGCTCGCTGCTCGGGCTCCTCGCCGCCGCGACGTTCAAGGTGGGCGCACGACCCGGTAAGACCGGCGCGCAGCCCGCGTAGGCAGCTAGCCTTTTCGTCATGCCGAATCGTGCGTTTTCCTTCACTTCCGAGTCGGTCACCGAGGGTCATCCGGACAAGATGGCCGACCAGATCTCGGACTGCCGTCCTCGACGCCGTTCTCAGCCGACGACCCGAAGGGCCGCGTCGCCTGCGAGACGCTGATCACGACCGGCCTCGTCGTCGTCGCCGGCGAGATCACGACGAAGTGTTACGTCGACATTCCGCGCCTCGTGCGCGAGCGCATCCGCGAGATCGGGTACACGCGCGCGAAGTTCGGTTTCGACGCGGAGACGTGCGGCGTCGTCGTCGCGCTCGACGAGCAGTCGCCCGACATCGCGCAGGGCGTCGACCACTCCTACGAGAACCAGCACGGCGACACCGATCCGCTCGATCTGCTCGGCGCCGGCGACCAGGGGATGATGTTCGGGTACGCGTCGAACGAGACGGCCGGAGCTCATGCCGCTGCCGATCATGCTCGCGCACCGGCTCGCGCGGCGGCTCGCCGAGGTGCGGAAGGCCGACGTGCTCCCGTACCTGCGGCCCGACGGCAAGACGCAGGTCACCGTCCGGTACGAGACCGACGAGCACGGGCACCAGCGGCCGGTCGAGATCGAGCGCGTGCTCATCTCGACACAGCATCGCGACGGTCTCGACATCGAGACACTCCTCAAGCCCGACCTCGTCGAGCACGTGATCGAGCCGATCCTCCCGAAGGATCTGTACGACACGAAGCGGCTCGGCGACCGCGACTTCGTCTACTGCAACCCGACCGGGAAGTTCGTAACCGGCGGGCCGATGGGCGACACCGGCCTGACGGGGCGGAAGATCATCGTCGACACGTACGGCGGTGCGGCGCCTCACGGCGGCGGTGCGTTCTCGGGCAAGGATCCGACGAAAGTCGACCGCTCGGCCGCGTACGCCGCGCGCTGGGTCGCGAAGAACGTCGTCGCAGCCGGGCTCGCGGAGCGGTGTCAGATCCAGGTCGCGTACGCGATCGGCGTCGCGCATCCGCTCTCGGTGCTCGTCGACACGTTCGGGACGGAGGCGATCCCCGTGCCGCAGATCGAGGCGCTCATCGGCGAACAGTTCGACCTGCGTCCCGCGGCGATCCTCCGCGACCTCGACCTGCGGCGGCCGATCTACGCAAAAACCGCTGCATACGGGCATTTCGGGCGCGAGGACGACGACTTCACGTGGGAGCGCACCGACCGCGCCGACGCGCTGCGTGAGGCCGCGGGGCTCGGAACGGCCGCGGCTACTCCGGCCTGAGTTCGAGCAGCATCGTCCACGCTCCCTCGTCTTCCGCGACGGGGAGGTAGCTCGCGCGCTGGTAGAGCCGGACGGCCGGATTGTCCGTCTCGACGCTGAGACTGATCGCGCGGGACGTCGCCGCCGCGGCGATCTCTCCGAGGAGTCGCGTACCGACACCGCGCCCGCGCGCGGCCGGCGCGACTCCGATCGTGAGTTCCGGAACGTCCGTGGCGACGAAGCCGTAGCCGCGATCAGTGTCGTCGAATAGCCGGATCCACGCCGCGCCGACGGGCGTGCCGTCCTCCTCCGCGACGACGCCGAGATCACCCGGTCGGCCCCAGTCGCGGAGGTAGCGGGCGGTGTTGGGCTTGGTGAGGACGACGTCGGCGGGCGGGCGCGCGCCCGGACGCCAGCACGCCGCCTCGTAGAGCATCGCGATCAGGAACGGGAGGTCGCCCGCCGTCGCGGGCCGGACGATCACGACGGTCTGACGAACAAGCCGGCCGCCGCTTTCTCCGAGACGGAACGCGTGCCGCTGCCGGTGCGGACGACGAGCTGATCGGCGGCTGTGTCGGTGCTTTCGACGACGAGCTCCGTCCCCGGTACGAGCTCCTGGTCGTAGAACCAGTGGAGAAGGTCGCCGTCGTGCTCTGCGAGACGCACGATCGTCGCGCCGTCCCCGACGGAAAGCGACGCGAGCGGCGCGAGTTCGGCATTCTCCGCCTGTTCGACATCCGGCTCGACAGGCCAGCCGTGCGGGCAGCGGTCCGGGTATCCGAGCTTCTCGTGCATGCGGGCGACCATCTCGTCGTCGAATGTGTCGCCGAGCTCGTCGGCCCGCTCGTGCGCCTCGTACGCGGTGTAGCCCATGAAATCGGTGAGGAGCCGTTCGATGATGCGGTGCTTGCGCACGACGCGCTCGGCGCGGGCGCGGCCGGTCTTGGTGAGCAGCGCCTCCTTGTGCTCACCGCGCACGATCAGCCCTTCCGCCTCGAGACGCTTGAGCATCTCTCCCGCCGACGCGCGCGAGACGTGGAGCATCTCGGCGACGCGTGACGCGAGCGGGGGAGAGCCGGCACCGCGCGGCGTGTACTCGCCGATCGGGAAGGCGAGGAAGTAGATCGTCTCGAGGTAGTCGTCGATGGAGTGGCCGGGCGAAGGCATGCAGCTATATTGCCTCGGCCGGCGTGTAAGGGATGCCTTACACGGGCAGGCAGGAGCCGAGAATGTCGACACCGCAGATACTTCTCCTCGGCGCGATCGCCGGACTGACCATCTTTCTCGGCCTCCCGGTCGGGCGGATGCGAGGCCTGAGCGCGAACACGCGCACCGGGCTGTCGGCGCTCGCGACCGGGATCCTCGTCTTCCTCTTCTGGGACGTCATGTCGAACGCGGTCGAGCCGATCGACTCGGCGCTGCACGCCAACAACTGGAGCCGGGTGGTTGGTCTGTCGGTGCTCGGGACCGCCGGCTTCGTCGCCGGCCTGATGAGCCTCGTCTACTACGACGCGTGGATGAAGACTCGCGCGGCTCGGCGCTCGTCGCCGCTTGTCGGCCCCGGCGCGGCGGCGGTGGACGAGTTCGCGGCGCGCCGCGGTCTTGACCTCACGAACCCGGCGATCCGGTTGTCGTTCCTCATCGCGATCGGCATCGGTGTGCACAACTTCGGCGAAGGACTCGCGATCGGCCAGGCGGCGGCCGCGAGCGAGATCGCCCTCGCCGTGACGCTGATCATCGGATTCGGCCTCCACAACGCGACCGAGGGCTTCGGCATCTGCGGGCCGCTGAGCGGCGCGGGAATCGTCCCGAGCTGGCGACTCCTCGGCCTCCTCGGCCTGATCGGCGGCGCGCCGACCTTCCTCGGCACCGTGGTCGGACAGGCGTGGACGAGCGAGGCGGTGTCAGTCCTGTTCTTCACGATCGCCGGCGGCTCGATTCTCTACGTCGTGCAGGAGCTCTTCGCCGTGAACCGCAAGTACGGCAATCCCGTGCTCGTCATGTGGCTCGTGCTCGCCGGCGTGCTGCTCGGTTTCGCGACGGACTTCGTCGTGGCCGCCGCAGGCGCCTAGGCCCGCTCCCCACCCACTAGCGACCGACCAAACCCGGACCGACCTGCCGACTCGCGGGGTGCGAGCCGGCTGTCCGGAACTTAGGCTTGCCCGGGTCTCGCAACCTCGGTTGCCAGTTCGCCCTGCGCAGCTGCCGAGCTGGCCCTCCCACCCCCGGCGCCACGGAGGATGTAGGCGAATCCGACTGCGATCGCGGCCCCGAGGAGCGGGCCGACGATGTAGACCCAGTAGCTCGTCCAGTCGTTGCCGACGAGGTCGGGGCCGAACGTGCGGGCCGGGTTCATCGAGGCGCCGGAGATGGGGCTGCCCCACAACCCGGCGAGAGCGATGTAGGCGCCGACGCCGATCGCGCCGAAAACGCCGATGTTCTGGGCGCCCGATGCGGTGCCGAGAATCACGCTAACGAGCCCGAGCGTGAGCAGCGCCTCCATCAGGAGCGCCTGCCAGTTCGAGTAACCGCTCGCTGGGTAGTTCGAGCCGTACTTCGCCGAGACCTTGATCACCTCGTGTAGGAACAGGGCCGCGAGGGACGCGCCGATCAGCTGGACGACGACGTAGCCGGGCACGCGCCGCCAGGGAAAGTCGCCGCGCAGCGAGAAGGCGACGCTGACCGCCGGGTTGAGGTGCGCGCCGGAGACCTTGCCCATGAACATGATGATCCCCATCACCATCAGCCCCGGCGCGACGACCGCGGCCGTGCGACTGATCGTGTCGGGAAAGGCCTGGCCCATCATCCCGCCCCCGGCGGCCACGATCACCAGCAGGAACGTCCCGTACAGCTCCGAGAACAGGCGGCGCCACTCCTGGCTCGGATCCTGGAAGTCCGCGATCGGCTCCAGGAAGTCCTTGTCGATCCGCTCGGCGAGGATCCCTTCGACGTGCTTGGCCGTTGCGCTCATCGTCTACCCACCTCCCGTACTCTC
Source organism: uncultured Actinomycetes bacterium (assembly GCA_963816735.1). Taxonomy (GTDB): domain Bacteria; phylum Actinomycetota; class Thermoleophilia; order Gaiellales; family Gaiellaceae; genus Palsa-739. Next base: position 29,897 of record CAWFLY010000012.1, on the reverse strand, counting down.
TCATGAACCACCAATTGCCGTCCAGCGACCGCTGGCCTGCGACAAACGCAAGAGGCTTTCCGCGCAGTCGCGTGCCCAGTGACTTCGGCCGCGGGCTCACGTGTCCTGTAGAGCCGAATCTCGGGATGGCGTGCGGTTGCCCCGGGGGGAATGTGTCCGGGTTTCGTCGACCCCTATAACCCGCTACCGGCGCACCTGTCGCGCCGCAGTCGCAACTTCGTGGCAATTGCACAGCGGCTGACCGCGGGGCGCAGGCTCCGACCAGGGGCGGGGCTACGCTCGCCACCCGTGTCACAGCTCGCTTCCGTCTTCCCGCTCGTCAGCGCCCGCGCGCTGGCGCGGCCCTTCACGTACGAGGTGCCGGACGAGGTGGGAAAGGGAGCCGTCGTCGAGATCCGGTTCGCCAACGCGCGCCGGCGGGGCGTCGTCATCGACGTCGGGGTCGAGGCTCCCGAGGGCGTTGAGCCGGCCGCGATCGAGCGCGTTCTCGAGGAGCTGCCGCCTGCGCTCGTCGATCTCGCGCTCTGGCTCGCGGACTACTACGGCTCGACGCCCGCGCGCGCGTTCGGTCTCGTCGCGCCCGAGTATCCGTCGCGTCGCGGCGAGCGCCGCGATCCCGGGGCCGCCGCCGAGCTTCCCGCCGGGCCGACTCCGACGCAGCTCTCCGAGACGCAGGACGCGGCGCTCGCGCGCATCGCCGAGCTGCTTGCGGCCGGCGGCGGGAACGTCCTCCTCGAGGGAGCGACGGGCAGCGGCAAGACCGAGGTCTACATCCGCGCGTGCGAGGCGGCGCTTGCCGCGGGGCGCGGCGCGATCGTCCTCGTGCCCGAGATCGCGCTCACGCCGCAGACGGTCGGCCGCTTCCGCGCTCGCTTCGACGACACCGTTGCGCTGCTCCACTCCGGCCTCTCCGAAGCCGAGCGTCGCGACGAGCGCGAGCGCATCCTCGCTGGGGACGCGCGCGTCGTCGTCGGTGCCCGCTCCGCCGTCTTCGCGCCGCTCGTGTCGCTCGGCGTGATCTGCGTCGACGAGGAGCACGACGCCTCGTACAAGCAGGAGTCGGACCCGCGCTACGACGCGCGCACCGTCGCGGCGAAGCGGGCCGCGCTCGAAGGAGCCGTCGCCGTCTTCGGCTCAGCGACGCCGCGGCCGGAGTCGTGGCAGGCGCTCGAGCGGCTCGAGCTCGGGGGACGGATCGGTGCGCCGATGCCCACCGTGCGCGTCGTCGACCTGCGCGGCGAGAAGGCGTACCCGCTCTCGGCGCCGCTCCTCGCCGAGCTCGGCGGGCTCGCGGACAAGGGCGGCAAGGCGATTCTCCTGCTCAACCGTCGCGGCGTCGCGCCTGCGCTCCACTGCCGCGCCTGCGGCGCGACCCGCCGCTGCGTGAACTGCGACGTCGCGCTCACGCTCCACGGCGACGGAACCCTCCGCTGCCACCACTGCGGCGCGCGCGAGCCCGCCGGCGACTCCTGCCCCGCGTGCGGCTCGGCCGAGCTCGCGCGCATCGGCGCCGGGACGCAGCGGCTCGAGCGCGAGCTCGAGAAGCACGTCCCCGAGCTGGAACGGATCCGCCTCGACGCCGACGCCGTCTCGAAACCGGGGCAGCTTCGCGCCGCGCTCGAGCGGTTCGCCGCGGCCGAGCGCGCCGTCCTCGTCGGCACGCAGATGGTCGCGAAGGGACACCACTTCACCGGCGTCGAGCTCGCCGCAGTCGTCGACGCCGACACGGGACTCGCGCTGCCCGACTTCCGCGCCGAGGAGCGAACGTTCCAGCTCCTCACCCAGCTAGCCGGCCGCAGCGGGAGGGATGCGCCGGGCCGCGTCATCATCCAGACGTTCCAGCCCGACTCGCGCGCCGTGCAATACGCGGCGCGCCACGACGTCGCCGGCTTCCTCGCGGGAGAGCTCGCGCGCCGCCAGGCGCTCGGCTATCCGCCGTTCCGCCACCTCGTGCGCATCGTCGTCTCGGGCCCGAGCGACGCCGATCCGATGCGCGCACTCGAGGAGCTCAAGGCGGGCCTCGCGGAGTTCGACCTGCTCGGCCCGGCCCCGCTGCTGCGGCTCCGGAACCGCCATCGCGCACAGCTCATCGGCAAGACCGACCGGCCGCGCGCGCTCGCGACGCGCGCCGCCTCACTCCTCGCCGCCGCGGCTCCTGCGATGCGGCGCGCCGGGCTGACGGTTGTCGTGGACGTCGACCCGCAAAGCGTTTAAGGGCAACGCGCTCCTCGCGTAAGTCCTGGTCGCCGCTTGAGAGTCGCGCTCGTTTACTCCCGTCCCAAACCCCCACCCGCCCACGGGGGGACTGAAGCGTGCCGCTTCGGCCGTGTCATGAATGCATCAACTTCGTGCCAACATCGCAGCGAGGCCGCGGAGAGCTCTGCGGCGTTCTCCGGCTGAACCGGGCGGATCGGCGCGCCGCGAGAGTACATTCCAGCCCGTGACCGAGATCGAAGGCCCAATCCAAGGGCAAGTCAAGGACGAGGAGCTCGACCCGGAACGCGAAGCGCGGCGCCGGTTCGCGCTCGCGCAGATCCGCCAGTACCCCGACGCCGCGCTGAAGATGGAGGCGCGGCCGGTGGAGGAGTTCGACGACGACCTCCGCCGGCTCGTCGAGCGGATGAAGCAGCTGATGGCCGACGCGAACGGGATCGGCCTCGCGGCGACGCAGGTCGGCGTGCTGCAGCGGCTGTTCGTCTTCCAGTGCGCCGAGGACGAGGTCGTCGCGGTCGCGAACCCCGAGATCGTCGAGCGGAGCGAGGAGACGTCGGTCGACGACGAGGGCTGCCTCTCGATCCAGGGCGTGCTCCTCCCGATCGAGCGGCCGGAGTCGATCGTGATCGCCGGCCGCGACGAGACCGGCGCCGAGGTGCGCTACGAGCTCGAGGAGCCGTACTCGCGCGTCGCGCAGCACGAGTCCGACCATCTCGACGGCGTCCTCATCCTCGACCGGACGACGCCCGAGGCGCGGCGCGAGGCGCTCGCCGCGTCTGCGCCCGCGCATCGTCCTCGGCTAGCCGTGGCCCGGCGGATCGCGGTCGCCGCGACCGCGCCGTTCGGCGCCGACGTCCTCGAGCGGCTCGCGGCGGACTTCGAGGTCGTCCAGCTGCTCACGCGGCCGGACAAGCCGGCGGGACGTGGCCGGCGCGTCGCGGCGCCGCCGGCGAAAGTCGTTGCCGAGCGGCTCGGGATTCCGGTCGACGCAGCCGGCGAAGCTCGACGACAGCGTCGAGATCGCCGCTGACACGGTCGTCGTCTGCGCGTACGGACTGCTCATCCCGCCGGTGCTGCTCGAGCGCGGCGCTCTGGCTGAACGTCCATCCGTCGCTCCTGCCGCGCTGGCGCGGGGCGGCGCCGGTCGAGCGGGCGATCATGGCCGGCGACACGGAGACCGGCGTGACGATCCACGAGACGGTCGAGGCGCTCGACGCGGGGCCGATCGCAGCGCAGCGCGCGTTCCCGATCGGGCCGGAGGACGACGCCGGCGCCGTCTACGCGCGCTCGGCCGAGATCGCCGCGGAGCTCCTCCGCGACGTGCTCGCTCAGAAGAGCCGGAGTTCGCGCCGCAGGCGGCCGATGGCGTGACGTACGCCGAGAAGATCGCGCCGGCGGACCGCGAACTCGACCCGGCGGCGCCCGCGCAGGAGCTCGTGAACCGCGTTCGCGCGCTCTCTCCGCACATCGGCGCGCGGCTCGGCGACCTCCTCGTCTGGCGCGCGCGCGTGGGGGAGGACGGCGCGTTCGAGCCGCTCGAGGTGCAGCCGGCCGGCGGCAAGCGCATGCCGTACGACGCGTACCTGCGAGGCCGCCGATGAACGCGTGGTGGCACGCGGTCGTCGAGGCGAACCACGACCTCATGAACCCGACGAGCCGCGGAGAAGATCCGCCTCCTCGGCGAGCGGCTCGGGCTCGGGCCGGAGTCGCACGTGCTCGACATCGCGTCCGGGACGTGCGGGCCTGCGATCCTCCTCGCCGAGACGTTCGGCTGCCGGCTGACGTGCGTCGAGCGCGCGCCGGAGTTCGTCGCGGCGGCACGCGAGCGCGTCGCTGCGGCCGGCCTCGCCGATCGCATCGAGATCGTCGAGTCCGACGCCGAGAGCTTCGAGCTCGGCCGCTACGACGCGGCCCTCTGCATCGGCGCGTCGTTCGCCTACGGCGGCCTCGTTCCGACCCTCGAGCGGCTGCGCCCGGCTGCGCCGCTGCTCGCGGTCGGCGAGCCGTACTGGCGCGAGTGGCCGCTTCCGCCCGATCCGTTCGCCGGCGAGGAGGAACGCACCGACGAGGGCGAGTGGCTTCCGCTGCTCGAGACGGTCGAGCGCTTCGAGTCGACCGGCGTTCGCGTCGTCTCGCTCATCGCGTCGTCGCAGGACGACTGGGACCGGTACGAGTCGCTCCACTGGCAGACGCTCGACGAGTGGCTCGCGGCGAACCCCGGCCACCCGCAGGCGGACGAGTTCCGCGAGCGCGGCGCGGCGGAGCGGGCGCGCTACCTCGGCTGGGAGCGCGACGCGATGGGCTGGGCGATCTTCGTCTGCCGCACATGAGCGTCTCGCCCGCGCGGCGCGCCGCGTACGAAGTCCTCCTCCGCGTCTTCGAGCAGGACGCGTACGCCGACCGCGCCTTCCGCACCGCGGCGGAGGGGCTCGACGAGCGCGAGCGCGCGTTCGCGCAGCGGCTCGCGTACGGCTCCGTGCAGCGTGTGCGCACGCTCGATCACGCGATCGACACGCTCGGCAAGCGGCCGGTGCGCAAGCTCGATCCGCCGGTGCGCGCGGCGCTGCGGCTCGGCGCGTACCAGCTCGGCTACACCGACACGGCGCCGCACGCGGCGGCGAACGAGTCGGTCGAGCTCGTCCGCCGCGCGCGGCTCGAGCGTGCCGTGCCGTTCACGAACGCCGTGATGCGGCGGCTCGCCGACGGGATCGGGCCGCTGCTCGACTCGCTCCCCGACGGCGCGCTGAAGGAGAGCTACCCGGACTGGATCCACGAGACGTTCGTCCGCGTGCTCGGTGCGGGACGGCGCGCTCGCGCTCATGCGCGCGATGAACGAGCCGCTCGAGACCGTCGTACGGCTCGTCTCCGGCGAGCCTGTCGGCGAGCCGACCGACATTCCGGGTGCGTACCGCGTCGAGCGGGTCGACGCCCTCGCGGTCGCCGACGGACGGATCTGGCCGCAGAGCCGCGGCTCCCAGCTCGCGGCGCTCTGCGTCGGTTCGCAGGACGGCGAGCGCGTCCTCGACCTCTGCGCCGCGCCGGGCGGCAAGACCGGCGCGCTGCGCGGTGACGTCACCGCGGTCGAGATCGATCCGCACCGCGCGAGCGAGCTGCGCGCGAACCTCGCGACGATGGGCCGCGCCGACGTCACGGTCGTCGAGGCGGACGGCACCGCGCTCCCGCCGGAGCTCGCCGGCTTCGACCGCGCGCTCGTGGACGCGCCATGCTCCGGCCTCGGCGTCCTCGCGCAGCGGCCGGACCTCCGCTGGCGCGCGACACCGCTCGCCCGAGCTCCAGACGGCGCTCCTCCGCTCCGCCGCCGAGCGCGTCAGGCCGGGCGGGACGATCGTCTACTCGGTCTGCACGCTCAACCCGGACGAGTGCGAGGCGGTCGTCGACGCGAGCGGCCTGCGTGTCGAGCCGCTCGGCGACGAGTGGCCGCAGTTCGCGCACCCGTCGCGGCCGGAGTTCCTCCTCACGCTCCCGCACGTGCACGGGACGAGCGGCTTCTTCATCGCCCGCCTCGACGACATAGAGTCACGCGCGATGTGGACGCAAGCCGTCGAGATCGAGCCGTCGCTCTACGCGGCCGACTTCGCGCGCCTCGGCGAGCAGATCGACGTCCTCCTCGACGCCGGCTGTCGCGTCTTTCACTTCGACGTCGGGGACGGGCACTTCGTCGAGCCCATCACGATCGGCCCGGTCGTCCTCCGCTCGATCGCGCCGCGCGTGCACGACGCGGGCGGCGTGCTCGACTGTCACCTCATGGTCGACAACCCGACGCGCCACTTCCCGCAGATCGCGGCGGCCGGCGGCGACAGCGTGACGTTCCACTACGAGGTCGTCGACGACGTCCCCGCGACGATCGCCGCCGCGCGCGCAGCACGGCCTCCAGGTCGGCGTCGCGTTCAACCCGGAGAGCGAGCCGGAGGACGTCGCGCGCGTCGCCGGCGACGCCGACATCGTCCTCTGCATGAGCATCCATCCCGGCTACAGCGGCCAGGCGTTCATGCCGGAGGCGCGTCGACCGCATCGCCCGGCTGCGCGCTGCGCTGCCCGACGAGTGCCGATCCAGGTCGACGGCGGCATCGACCACGGAGACGATCGCCGGCGCGCGCGATGCCGGCGCGTCGCTCTTCGTCGCCGGCTCGGCGATCTTCGGAGCGGACGATCTCGCGGCGCGCGTACCGCGGCCTCGCGCAGGCTGTTGCCTGACCCGTTCTACGAGCGCGCGCTCGAGCTCGCGGAGCGCGGCCGCGGCAAGACGGGCCACCGTCCTGTCGTCGGCGCGGTCGTCGTCTCGCGACGGCGAGATCGTCGGCGAGGGCTGGTACGAGGAAGACCTCGTCCGCCACGCCGAGCCGGCCGCGCTCGAGCAGGCGGGGGAGAAGGCGCGCGGCGCGACGCTCTACGTCACGCTCGAGCCGTGCTCGCACCACGGCCGCACGCCGCCGTGCGCCGACGCCGTCGTCGCAGGCCGGCATCGCGCGCGTCGTCGTCGGCGCGCGCGATCCGAATCCCGTCGTCGACGGACGCGGCCTCGCGCGTCTCGCCGACGCGGGGATCGAGGTCGAGCTCCTCGACGACCTCGCCGCGCGGCGGCAGAACGAGGCGTGGCGCGACGTGGAAGGCGCTCGGCCGTCCGTTCGTGACATACAAGGCGGCGATCACGCTCGACGGGCGCGTCACCGTGCCGGGCCGCCGCTGGGTCTCGGGCGAGGAGTCGCGGCGGCGCGTGCACGAGCTGCGCGCCGCGTCCGACGCCGTCGCGGTCGGGATGGGGACGGTGCGCGCCGACGCGCCGCGCCTCGACGCGCGCGACGTCGGCGCAACGCGCCAGCCGCGTCGCCTCGCGTTCGGCCGCGGCCCGCTGCCCGAGGGCTCCGACCTCGAGCTGAGGAGCGGCCCGCTCGCCGACGAGCTCGCCGCGCTCGCGGCAGGAAGGCGTCCAGTCGCTCCTCCTCGAAGGCGGCCCGACGCTCGCGACGGCGTTCGTCGAGGCGGGCTCGTCGACAAGCTCCTGCTCTTCGTCGCGCCGGTCGCTCTCGGGCGAAGGCCCGCGTTTCCTCGGCGACCTCTCGCAGCCCCTCGAGCTCCTCCACCTGCGCTCGGAGCCGAGCGGCGAGGACGTCCTCGTCGAGGCGTACCTCCGCGAGCCGTAGAAAGAGCGGGCCTGCGGGGAGTCGCAGCCACAGGCCCGCTGCACTGCACCCTGCCAACGCGGTCACCGTCGGCGCATCCGCGCAAGCGCTGACCCGCGTTCGGCAAACCCGCACCGTTACTACGCTTGACGGCGTGTTCACCGGCATCGTCAGGGAGGTTGGAACCGTCAGCGCGTTCGACGGCTCGCGGCTCGTCGTCGAAACCGGCACCGAGGCCGGCGATCGGCGACTCGGTCGCGATCGCCGGCGTCTGTCTCACCGTCACCGGCCGGGAGAACGGCGCGCTCGCCTTCGACGTCGTCGCCGAGACGCTCGACCGCACGACGCTCGGTCGGCTCGTCGCCGGCGCGCGCGTGAACGTCGAACCGTCCCTCCGCGCCGGCGACCCGCTCGGCGGGCACATCGTCCAGGGCCACGTCGACGGCGTCGGCAGCCTCCGCGAGCGCGCCGACCTGACGTGGTTCGACGCGCCCGCCGGAGATCACCCGCTACTGCGTCGAGAAGGGCTCGATCGCCGTCGACGGCACGTCGCTCACGGTCGCGGCCGTCGACGACGAAGGCTTCGCCGTCGCGCTCATCCCGCACACGCTCGAGGCGACGACGCTCGGCGCGCTCGAGCCGGGCGACCCGGTCAACCTCGAGGTCGACGTCCTCGCGAAGTACGTCGAGAGGCTGCACGGCGCGATGAGCGAGTTCGCGTCGGTCGAGGAGGCGATCGACGACATCCGCGCCGGCCGGATGGTCGTCGTCGTCGACGATCCCGACCGCGAGAACGAGGGCGACCTCGTCGTCGCCGCGGAGTTCGCCACCGACGAAGCGGTCAACTTCATGGCGACGCACGCGCGCGGGCTCATCTGCCTCTGCCTCACCGGCGAGCGGTGCGAGGAGCTCGGCCTGCCGCCGATGACGCAGCGGAACGAGGCGCGGCTCGGCACGGCGTTCACCGTCTCCGTCGAAGCGCGCGAGGGAGTCACGACCGGCATCTCCGCCGCCGACCGCGCGCACACGATCGCCGTGGCGATCGATCCGAAGTCGACGCCGCGCGACCTCGTCCAGCCCGGCCACGTCTTCCCGCTCCGCGCGCGCGACGGCGGCGTCCTCGTCCGCGCCGGCCAGACCGAAGCGGCGGTCGACCTCGCGCGCCTCGCCGGCCTCAATCCCGCCGGCGTCGTCTGCGAGATCATGAACGAGGACGGGACGATGGCCCGCGTGCCGGATCTCGTGCCGTACTGCGAGCGGCACGGCCTGAAGATGATCACCGTCGCCGACCTCATCGAGTACCGGCGCCGGAACGAGAAGCTCGTCGAGCGCGTCGTCTCGGTGCGGCTCCCGACGGAGTACGGCGAGTTCACCGCGGTCGCCTTCCGCGAGACGCTGACCGGCCGCGAGCACGTCGCGCTCGTGATGGGGGAGATCGGCGACGACGTCCTCGTGCGCGTCCATTCCGAGTGTCTGACGGGCGACGTCTTTCACTCGCTCCGCTGCGACTGCGGCGAGCAGCTCGAGTCGGCGCTCGCGACGATCGCGGCCGCGGGCAACGGCGTCGTCCTCTACATGGCGCAGGAGGGGCGCGGCATCGGCCTCCTCAACAAGCTCCGCGCGTACGAGCTGCAGGAGCAGGGCCTCGACACCGTCGAAGCGAACCTCGCGCTCGGTTTCGCGGCCGACGAGCGCGAGTGGGGGATCGGCAACCAGATCCTCGCCGACCTCGGCATCACGACGATGCGGCTCCTCACGAACAACCCGAAGAAGGTCTCCGGCGTCGAGGCGTACGGCCTGCGCGTCACCGAGCAGGTGCCGATCGAGATGCCGCCGCACCCCGAGAACGTGCGCTACCTCACCGCGAAGCGGGATAAGCTCGGGCACAAGCTCCACCATCAAGACTTGAAGTTCGAACCGGAGGGCGAATGAGCAGCAGTAGCGGCGGTTTCTGGCCGGGCGAGAGACGCCCGACGGGCGACGACACACGAGAACGCAGACGACGTGGAAGAGCTCGAGACCGAGACGGTCAGTGCCGCGGCTGACCGGAGCCGAACCCGAGCCGGAGCCCGAGCCCGAGCCGGAGCCGGAGCCCGAGCTCGAGCCAGAGCCGGAGACAGAGCCCGAGCCGCAACGGAGCCTGGCAGCTGCCCGAGTCCGAGCTGGACGTCCGGAGCCGGTCTTCGCGCACCGCCCCGGCGAGATCGACGTCCCGGCCGGCATCGCCGTGATCGAGGGCGCGCCGTTCGGCAGCGGCCGCAGCGTCGGGATCGTCGTCGCGCGGTTCAACTCCGAGATCTCGAACGGGCTGCTCGAGTCCGCGCTCGAAGCCCTCGCCGCCGCCGGCGTCGAGCAGGACCGGATCACCGTCATGCCCGTCCCCGGCGCGTTCGAGCTGCCGATCGGAGCGATGGCCCTCGCGAAGACGCGGCGATACTCGTGCGTGATCGGCCTCGGCTGCGTCATCCGCGGCGAGACGGCCCACTTCGACTTCGTCGCGACCGAAGCCGCCTCGGGCCTTCAGCTCGCCGGCCTCGAGACCGGAGTGCCGGTCGCCTTCGGCGTCCTCACCGTCGACACGATCGAGCAGGCGGAGGAGCGGCTCGGCAAGGGCGGCGACGCGGCGCGGGCGGCGCTCGAGATGGCCGACATCTTCTCCCAGGTTCGCGCTCGCGCGCAGGTAGCGGACGAGCCGAGCTAACCGCAGGCGTCGCGCTACCCTGTCGCGCGATGTCCAAGGTCTGCGCCATCTGCGGCAAGAAGCCCGGCTTCGGTAATCACCGGAGCCACTCCATGGTCGCCACGAAGCGGCGCTTCGAGCCGAACCTCCAGCGCGTCCGCGTCCTCCTCGCCGGCAAGGCGCAGCGGGCGTACGTCTGCACGCGCTGCCTCAAGGCCGGCAAGGTCCAGAAGGCGCTCTAGGCGCTCGCGAGTGCTGCGCACTCGCTCGCTGGACGCGACCGCAGATCGCCGCGAACCGGCGGCCTCGGCCTGTGAGTGCGAGCCGTGCCCGCTCCGGCATCGAGGCGCGCGTCGTCGGTCGTCGAGCGCCGTCGGCGGCTCGGCTCCAGGGGACTCTCGTCGCCGGTGCCACCGCCTGCATCCCGGCCGACCTCGGGCTCGAGTCGAGCTCGAAGCTGACGGCGCCGGTCCGGGGAGCTGCAGGTGCATCGATCGGCCCGTCGGCGCTTGCGCACGTACCGAGTGGAGTGCACGACGAACGGCACTTCGGCGGACGCGGTCGTGCGTCGGTCCGCGTCGGTCCAGCGCCCGGCGAGCAGCGACGTGTCGGCGCTTCGCGGCCGCATCCCGGCAGATGCGCGGCAAGCGCGAGCTCCTGCGCGCCGGCACGCGAGCCGCTGACCGGCACGAGCCGACGATCGCGAAGCGTCCGGCGGGTCGGCGGCGTACGGCGCAAGCGCGGCGCGGCGCGGACGCACGCAGTCGGCTCGCGACGTGCAGCGCGGCGAGGCTCGGCGCCGTTCGCGGTGCGGGCCGACACCTCCGGCCTCGACGCGTGCGCCGAGCGTCGACGTCGTCGGCGAACGCCGTCGGCGAGGCCTCCGCTCGCGCGGTGCCGGTTCCGTGCGAGCCGCGACGCGGAGCGCGACGCTCGCGGGCGTGCAGCCGTCAGCGACTGCCGGTGCGCTCGCGAGGTCCGATCGACCCGACGTTCTCGTGGACGGCGAACGCTGCCGGCTCACCGCGCGCGGAACCCGTGACGTCGTCTCGCTGGCCGGGGTGAATGCGCAGCGGGCGAGCCGCGGCGTCACGCGTCGCACGCGCGCTCCTCGGGCCGACTTCAGACGAGCGTGTCGTCCGTCGCGTGACGGCAGCTGACGTCCGCGAGGCCGGCCTCGATCGCGTGGCGAGCACGCGCGAAGTCGCCGTCTCGGCTCGAGCTTCACCGGACAGATCGCGTCGCGACGCGACGCGAGCTCGTCGCGTCGGCGCCGCCTCGGCTCGTTGCGCGCCGCCGTCCGACGCCAGGCGCGTCAACTCGCCGCAGACATCGCTCCACGGAGACCTGAAGTCGTCTCGATGCGCGGACGCAGTTCGCGCGCAACCGCCGCTCGCGCTCCGCGGCGTCGAAGTCGGCGATGGAAGCTGGACACGCACTTACTTCTCCCCTGGGGCGGATCACGATCTCGAGCGGCGTGATCGCGCAGATCGTGGCCGAGACCGCGCTCGAGTGCTACGGCGTCGTCGGGATGAAGGGCTCGCTGCGCGGGCAGGATCGCGCGCGGGCAAGGCGCGTGCGCGCGGGATCGAGATCGGCCGCGACCGCGACGGCGGGGTCACGGTCGACCTCCACGTCGTCGTCGAGTACGGTCTCAACCTCGCCGAGGTCGCCTCGAGCGTCCGCAACCGCGTCGCGTACGAGGTGGAGCGGCTGACCGGGTTGCCGGTGCTTGCCGTCGAGGTGCATGTCGACGCTGTGCGAGCATCTGGGAAATGAGCGCCGCCACCGACATCGACAGCGTCCGCATTCTCGTCGGCTCGGCGCTCAGCTCGCTCGAGGCGAGCCGCGACCGGATCGACGACCTCAACGTCTATCCCGTCCCCGACGGGGACACCGGCACGAACCTCACGCTCACGGTGCGCGCCGTCGCCGAGGCGCTCGGCGGCTCGGAGGCGGCCGACCGTCCGGCGCTCGCGCACGAGGTCACGCGCGCGGCGCTCATGGGCGCGCGCGGCAACTCCGGCGTGATCCTCTCCCAGATCGTCCGCGGCGCCGCCGACGTGCTCGCGGAGTCGCGCGAACGGCGTCGAGCCGAAGCTCGCCGCGCGGGCGCTGCGCGGCGCTTCCGACGCGGCGTACAGCGCGGTGCGCCGGCCGGTCGAGGGGACGATGCTCTCCGTCGTGCGCGAGCTCGCCGAGGAGGCCGAGAGCCGCGCCGACGACTCCGCGCCGATCGGCGAGCTGCTCATCGACCTCGTGCGGCGCGGGGAGGAGGCGGTCGCGCGCACGCCCGAGGCGCTCGAGGTGCTGCGCGAGGCGGGCGTCGTCGACGCGGGCGGCGCGGGTCTCGTCGAGCTCCTGCGCGGCGTCGCGGCGGCGGTCTCCGGCGAGCCGGTGCCGGAAGCGCCCGTCGTCGCGACCGAGCGCGCCGGTCTCGACGCGATCCACCTCGAGCAGTCGCGCTACCGCTACTGCACCGTCTTCGTCGTCGAGGGCGACGCGCTCGACCGCGACGCGCTCGAGGCGCAGCTCGAAGCAGCTCGGCGACTCGCTCCTCGTCGTCGGCGACGAGACGGCGCTCAAGGTGCACGTCCACACCGACGATCCGGGCGCCGCGCTCTCGCTCGGCACCGCGGTCGGCACGATCGAAGGGATCGAGATCGCGAACATGCAGGAGCAGCAGGAGCAGCGCGAGCGGCGGCTCTCGGTCGTGCCCGACCCGGTCGAGCGCGCCGTGAGCGGCGTCGTCGCGGTCGTCGCGGGAGACGGGAATCGCAGCCTGTTCGAGAGCGTCGCCGCGCCGGTCGGGCCGATCCGCGATCGTCGAGGGCGGCCAGACGTCGAACCCGTCGACGGCGGAGCTGCTCGCCGCGATCGACGAGCTCGCGGCCGACGAGGTGATCCTCCTGCCGAACAACTCGAACGTCCGCCTCGCGGCCGAGCACGCGGCGCAGAACGCCGGCACGGCCGGTCGAGATCGTCGCGACCGACTCGATCACCGCCGGCCTCGCGGCGCTCGTCGCGTTCGACGGCTCGCGCACCGCCGCGGAGAACGCCGCCGAGATGCGCGAGACGGTCGCAGCGGTCGCGGCGGGCGAGGTGACGCGCGCCTCGCGCGACGTCCAGCTCAACGGCGTCGCGATCCGGAACGGCGAGTGGCTCGGCCTCGCCGACGGCGATCCGGTCGCGGGCGGAGACGACTTCGCCGACGTCACGCTCGCCGTGGTCGAGCATCTCCTCAGCGAGCCGCGCTCGCTCCTCACGCTCCTGACCGGCGCGGAGCCGCCGCCGCTCGACGGCCTCGTCGACCGCATCGCCGCCGCGCATCCCGGAGGTCGAGATCGAAGTGCACGAGGGCGGCCAGCCTCACTACCCGCTGCTGCTCGGCGCGGAATAGATGCTCCGAACATGGCTGTTCGTGTCGTGCTCGTCGAGGACAACGAGGTCTTCCGCGAGGCGCTCGAGCTGATGCTCGGGATGCGCGACGAGGTCGAGGTCGTCGCGGCCGTCGGCGACGGCGGCTGCGGCCCTCCGAGCGGCGCTCGAGCACCGGCCCGACGTCGTGCTGATCGACTACCGGATGCCGGGCCTCGACGGCGTCGAGACGACGACGCAGCTGCTCGCGCAGCTCCCCGGGCTCGGCGTCGTCGCGCTCACCGCGTCCGCCGAACGACGCACCAGCGCGCAGGAGCTCCTCGCGGCCGGCGCCGTCGCGTGCCTCGGCAAAGACGAAGAGCTCGACGAGATCGTCGCCGCGATTCAGCGAGCTGCCCAAATATCCGACGACCGCTATGAACCTCACCGCCGCGAACACCGCGATCGTCCTCGACTCGACCGCCGACCTGCCCGACGCGGCGAGCGCTTCCCGAACTGGCGCGTCGTGCCGCTCTACGTCCGCTTCGGCGACGAGAGCTTCAAGGACGGCGTCGAGATCTCGGCGCGACGAGTTCTACCGCCGCCTGCAGAGCGACCCCGAGTTCCCGCGCACGTCGCAGCCGACGCCGGCCGACTTCCTCGCTGTTACCGCGAGCTGATCTCACTACGAGCGGATCTTCTCGCTGCACCTCTCGGCGAAGCTCTCGGGGACGTACGAGAGCGCGACGACCGCGGCCGAGGAGCTCGGGCACGGAGTCGTGCACGCGGTCGACACCGAGACGGCGTCGGCGTCGATCGCGATGCTCGCGCTCGCGATCCAGCGGCGGCTCGAGCGGGGCACGACCGACGACGAGATCGCACGAGCTCATCGACCGCTATCAAGCGAGAGCGCGGGCTGCTGTTCACCGTCGACACGCTCGAGTTCCTCCAGCGCGGCGGCCGGATCGGGAAGGCGGCGGCGTTCGCCGGCGGCCTGCTCCACGTCAAGCCGATCCTCGTCGGTCGTGCGACGGCGAGGTCGCGCCGGTGAAGCGCGTGCGCGGCGAGAAGAAGGCGTTCGCGGAGCTCGTCGAGGCGCTCGAGACGGAGACGACGGACGAGCCCGGCGTGGCGGTTCGCGGTCGCGCACGCCGCCGCGCCCGAGCGCGCCGCCGAGCTCGAGGCCGCTCATCCGTGAGAAGCGGCCGAACGCCGAGCTCGAGCTCGACGTCCCGCTCGGCGCGGTGATCGGCGCTCACGCCGGGCCTGGCACGCTCGGCCTCTTCTGGTTCCGCGACGACGGCCGATAGACCGCGCGCCACGCCGTTGCGAACACGACCGCGGCGACCGCGCCGAGATAGAGTCGCGCGCCCACGGCTGCGCGGAGTCGCTGCCGGCGAGCAGGCCGTGCGCCGTCGCGAGCCCGAAGATCGCGTACGTCGACCAGTGGAGCAGCCGCCATCGCTTCTGGCCGATGAGCTTGCGGACGGAGAACGAGACGACGACGAGCGCCATCAGCTCCGCCGCGACGACGCCGAACGCGACCGCGCACCGGCCGGTACGGCGACGCGCCGGGCACGAAGAGGCCGGCGACCGGCATATGCACCGTCCTGTCGAGCAGCAGCGCGGTGCCGTGCACGCCGAGGCTCGCGAGCCCGAGCATGCGAGAGCAGCCGGTGCAGATCCATGACCGACGCGGCCTTGACCGCGCGTCCGAACGGCCGCGACTTGAGGATCAGCCCCGCGAGGACGGACAGCGTCAGGAGGACGTACGCGGTCAGCCCGCTCGCGCGCGCGATGAGCCAGAAGGTCGGATCCGACTTCACGCGAGCCCTCCCGCGAGTGATCGTCCGGCCCGCGGCGGTGACGAGGACGGCGGGGATCGCGAGCTCGTCGGCTTCCCGGCGTGCCGCCTCGGAGCCGGACGAGGAAGAGCGCCTTCGCCGTCACCTCGGCGTCGACGGCGTCGTGCGCGACGACCGTGACCCGCAGCAGGTCGCTCGTCGACGGCTCGCCGGTGGCGGGATCGATGATGTGGTGGAGCTCGCGGCCGCCGCGCCGCCAGCGGCGGCTGTCGCGTCCGGACGTCGCGAGTGCGCAGCTTCCCGAGAGCTCGAGCGTGAGCGGCCCGTCGGACGTCTCGACCGCGACCGTCCAGACGCCGTCCCGCGTCGCGATGTCTCCGCCGGCGTTCACGAGGCACGGCCCGGCGGTGGCGAGGATCTCGGCGGCGCGCTCGCACGCGTAGCCCTTGCCGATCCCGCCGAGGTCGATCTGCGCGCCGCCGTGCAGCGAGATGACGCCGTCCGCGATCTCGACCCGACCCGCGCGCGGCCGAGCCGCCGGCTCGACCGGGCGCTCGTCGTCGGGGGAGAGGAGCTCGAACGAGCGGTCGTAACCGGCGGCGAGGAGGGCGTCGTGGACGTTGATGTCGAAGCGGCCGCCGGTTCGCTCACGCGCCGCGAGCGCGAGCTCGACGACGCGGAGGAGGTCAGGCCCGGCGGCGAGGCTGCCCGCGGCGTTGAGCCGCGAGAGCTCCGACTCGGGCCGGAAACGCGTGAGCAGCGCCTCGAGCCGGTGGAACTCCTCCTCCGCCGCCGCGAGCGCGCTGCGCGGCGTCGTCGGCCTCGACGAGCAGCTCGATGTCCGTGCCCATCGCGCGGAAGCGGTGGCGGGTGAGAGTCGCGTCCATAGTCCGTAGAGAGTGCGAACATGCCTCGAACTTGCTATTCGGCGCGCAAGTTTTTCGTCCGATATCCCTCTCTACCGGGTATGTCACGCATTCACTCAACTCTCATCGCCCTCGTAGTCAGCGCCGCCGCGACCGGCAGGCCTGTACGCCGGCCGTTCGCACCGTGCAGCTCGGCCAGAAGGCCGCAGCGCCGTCCATCTCCGCGCACAGACCTCGCGTCGCGGCAGGCGAAGCTCGCCGCGTGGAGCCGCTCGCTCGCACGCGGCGCTCGCCAAGCGTCCGCCCGCGCTTCCGAAGCTCCCGCACTTCGCGCCCGTTCCGTGCCGCGCCGCAGGCTTCGCGCCGCGTCCGTCGGCGACCGCGCAGCCGCACGTCACGTACGTCCAGCCGCCGACGGTCGTGAAGTACGAGCACGCGCCCGCCCGCGACGACCACGACGACCACGACCAGCTCGGGCGACGACGACTCGGGTGACGACGACGGCGGCGACAGCGGTGACGACGCGGCGACGACGGGCGACTGAGATGCGGTCACACGCGCTTCGTCTCTACGTCTTCTCGATCACGCTTCTCGTCTTCTTCGTGCTGTGGGCGGTGATCGCGGCGAGGCCGTGGGCGGCCGCGCGGAGCGTCGCGAACCCGGCGCTCAAGGCGCTCGCACGCTCGCGAGCGGCACCTCCGGCACGAAGCGCGCGTCGTGGAGAGAACCGTCCGCCGGAGGTGGGCCGGATACCGGCGGCGGCTCCACGCGCGCGAGGCGCAGATCCGGGCGCTCGAGCAGCGTCACGCGGCGCAGCTGGCGGCGGCGAAGCGCCGCCGCGGTGAGCACGGCCTCGGCCTCGTACTACGCGCTCCGGCGTCTCGCGTCGTCACGCTCGCCGCCGCAGGTTCGCGTCGTGACGCTCCCCGCCGGCCGCGCCGTCGACGAGCTCGGGAAGCTCACACCCTTGACGGAGGCGTCCGGCCTGGAGCGACGTCTACGATTCCGCGATGGGCATCGCGCCTGAGTCCGCTCGGCCAGTTCGTCGGCTCCGGCAGGACGTCGCGCGGCGCGTCGAGGAGCTGTACACGGCTCACGCCCGCCTCGTCCGCTCCGTCTGCCGGTCGCTCCTCCGTGACCGCAACGAGGCCGAGGACGCCATGCAGCAGACGTTCCTCTCGGCTCAGCGGGCGCTTGTGAACGGTTCCTCGCCGCGAGAGCCGGCTGCGTGGCTCGCGACCATCGCCCGCAACGAGTGCCTCGCGCGGGTGCGCGAGCGGATGCGCGAGCCGCTGCCCGTCGATGCGGAGCCGACCGACTTCGGCGCGGACGCCTACTCCGCCGCGGTCAGCCGCTACGAGGTTGCGACGCTCCGCGAGGCGCTTGCCGACCTGCCGCGCGCGCAGCGGGAGGCGATCCTCCTCCGCGAGCTGCGCGGCCTCTCGTACGACGAGGTGGCGCGCGCGCTCTCGGTGACGACCGGCCGCCGTCGAGTCGCTCATCTTCCGCGCGCGGCGGACGCTGCAGGTGAGGCTCAGCGAGGCGCTGCCGGCGCTCTCGCCCATCGCGCTGTTCGGCCGCCTGTTCGGTAGCGGCGGGCGGCGACGCCGTCGGCGCCCGTGGCGAAGGTCGCCGCGATCGGCGTCGGGGCGGCGATCCTCGCCGGCGGAGCGGCACGTCGGGCCGCGCGCGCTCGGGCTCGGTCACGACGCGCGGCGAAGGCATCAGTCGCTCCGCGCAGTTCACGTCGCGGCAGTGCCCTGCGCCGCCTCGATCGTGCCGCACCTGCCGATCGGCGCGTCTGGTCGAGCCCGCGACCGACAGTCCGGCGACGGCACGGCGGAGCCGACGCACCGGCGACCGAGAACGCTTCGTCCGACGGCGCGGAAGGCTCCGAGCGCGGAGAGCTCGAGCCCCGAGAGCAGCGAGACCGGAGACCACGAGCACGCGAGAGCCGGCGGTCACGGTGACTCGCGCCCGTGACTCCGCTCCGCGGCCAACCCGCCGACCGCGCTGACCCGCCCGAGACACGCCGGACCCGCCCGAGCCGCCGGACCCGCCCGAACCGCCCGGCGAACTGACGCTCGCGACCTGCCGTCCGGACCGGCGGGGATACTGATCTCCGCTCGGTGCCGAAGACGATGACAGCAACTGGCCGCCACCCGGCCTTCGCAGGCCTGGACCCACCGGAACGGTGGCCTCTGCTGCCGCGTTCGCCGCGTCCCGACCGGCTCGAGCTCGGCCTCGACACGCTGCCCGGCGTCGGCCCGACGATCCAGCGGAAGCTCGCGAAGCTCGGCCTCACGACCGTCCGCGACGTGCTCGAGCACCGGCCGCGCCGCTACGAGACGGCCGCCGACGAGGTGAAGATCGCGGCGCTGCGTGCACGGCGAGGAGTGCGTCATCTCCGGACGTGTCCTCCGGGCCGAGAAGAAGCCGATGCGCGGCCGGCGGACGCGGATCGTCGCGCGCATCGACGACGGCAGCGACGCGATCACCGTGAACTGGTTCAACCAGCCGTGGCTCGCCGACAAGCTCACGCCCGGAACGCAGATCCGCGTGCGCGGCAAGCTCGGCCGCTTCGGCTTCGAGCCGCGCTCGTACGACCTCGGCGAGACGCGCGCCACCGCCGACTTCGCGCCGGTCTATCCGGCGGCGGAGGAGATCGCGGCGGCGAGCGTGCGCCGCGTCGTCGATCTTGCGCTGCCGCTCGCGACGAACGTCCTCGACCCGCTGCCCGCGGAGTTGCGCGAACGCGAAGGGCTCGCGCTCAAGCGCGACGCGCTCGCCGCCGTCCACCGCCCGCACGACCTCGCCGAGGCGGAACGCGGCCGCGCGCGGCTCGCCTTCGAGGAGCTGCTCGTCCTCCAGATCGGCATCGCGCGCCGCGTCGAGGAGCGCGAGCGCACGCTCGCGCCAGGGCTCGGCGAGCCGGGCGACCTGATCCGCCGCTACCGCGAGGCGCTCCCGTTCGCGCTCACGCCGTACCAGGAGCAGGCGATCCGCGAGATCGACGGCGACCTCGCGCGCACGACGCCGATGCAGCGGCTTCTGCAGGGCGACGTCGGCTCGGGCAAGACCGTCGTCGCGCTCTACGCGCTCCTCCGCGCGGTCGAGAACGGCCGGCAGGGCGCGCTCATGGCGCCGACCGAGACGCTCGCCGAGCAGCACTTCCTCACGATCGCCGACCTCTGCCTCGAGCTCGGCGTCACGTGCGCGCTGCTCACGAGCTCGTCGAAGAAGGCCGAGCGCGAGCAGGCGCTCGCCGCCGACGTCGTCGTCGGCACGCACGCCCTCATCCAGACCGGAGTGGAGCTGCGCGACCTCGCGGTCGCGGTCGTCGACGAGCAGCACCGCTTCGGCGTCGAGCAGCGCTCCGCCATCTCGGGCGATCGCGCGCCGCACGTCCTCCACATGACCGCGACGCCGATCCCGCGCACGCTCGCGCTCACCGTGTACGGCGACCTCGCGGTGTCGGAGATCAAGAAGCCGCCCGCCTCGCGCAAGCCGGTGATCACGAGCTGGATCACGGAGGAGCGCGCGTCGGAGGCGTACACGCGCCTCACGCGTCTCCTCGGCGAAGGGCCGGCAGGCGTACGTCGTCTGCCCGCTCATCGAGCTGTCCGAGACGTCGCTCGCGCGCGCGGCCGAGGCGGAGGCCGAGCGCCTGCGCCGCGCCGAGCTCAAGGACTTCCGCGTCGGCTGCGTCCACGGCCGCCTCAAGACGCC
Organism: uncultured Actinomycetes bacterium; assembly: GCA_963816735.1. Lineage (GTDB taxonomy): Bacteria > Actinomycetota > Thermoleophilia > Gaiellales > Gaiellaceae > Palsa-739. The sequence continues at coordinate 10,105 of CAWFLY010000012.1, read as the reverse complement.
CGAGCGGCGCGACCTCATGGCGCGCTTCAAGGCGCGCGAGCTCGACGTCCTCGTCGCGACGACGGTGATCGAGGTCGGCGTCGACGTCCCGAACGCGACGGTGATGATCGTCCAGGAAGCCGACCGCTTCGGCCTCGCGCAGCTCCACCAGCTGCGCGGCCGCGTCGGCCGTGGCGCCGAGCAGTCGTACTGCGTCCTCGTCTCGCGGGCGAAGGAGGAGCTGACCGAGTCGGCCCACGCGCGGCTCCAGGCGCTCGTCGACACGAGCGACGGCTTCGAGCTCGCCGAGGTCGACCTCGACCTGCGCGGCGGCGGCGCTCTGCTCGGGACGCGGCAGTCGGGCCTCTCCGATCTCCGCTTCGCGCAGCTCCGGCGCGACCGCGCGCTGCTCGAGCGCGCGCGCGCGGAGGCGCCGCACGTCGGCGCCGGCCCGCTGCGGGATGCCGCCGACGCGCTCTTCGCCGAGGTCGACCGCGAAACGCTCGCCTGACCGCGTGTTGACTCGCGCGGCGCCGCGTACTTCACTACACCGCAGCACGTCGCAACGGGCGGCGTCGTCTAGGTGAGGAGGATTCGATGAAGCGCTTCCTGATCGTGCTCGCGCTCGTTGCGGTCGCCGGCGCGACGTACGTCGCCACGGCACCGGCGCCGGGTAGCCAGACCGCCGGCCCGACGGCGGCGCAGTTCAGGGCTCTGAAGGCAACAGGTCGGCGGACTGAAGCCGCAGGTCGGAGGCGTTAACGGCTGCTCAGCGACTGCATGGCGTACTCCGTGCCCGATCACCCAGCGCGGCGACTGGCAGACGCCGCCACGGCGACGTTCGGCTACTCGTACTCGGATCCCAGCGTCAACAGCGGGACGCCGTTCCTCGAGACTGCGCTCGACGTCACCGACGCCGGACGACCCGAACGCTCGTGTGGATCACCGGCGGCGGGTCAGAAGTGCGGGGCCCGACGTCGGCACCGCGCGACGGAACGTCGGCGCCGCTCTTCAGCGTCTGGCGCGCCGGCACTAACCGGATTCGACGGGAGGGCGGCCGCTCGGGTCGCCCTCCCGCGAGCCTCGTCGAGGATCGTCGGCGAGCTCGCGCGGGCTGTCGAGCATCGGCATGTGGCCCGCGTCGAGCTCGATCGGCTCCACGCCGAGCACGTCCCGCGCCGCGTGGCGCTGCCAGTCGGGGCGGATCACGGCGTCTCGCGAGCAGACGATGTACGCCGGACGCTCGGGCCGGCGCGGATCGGTTCCGTACGGCGCTTGATGGCGCAGCAGCTCGGCGAGATGGGCGTGCTCGGGCGGGTACTGCATCTCCGCCGCCGCGACCGCGGGGTCGGGGTAGTACGAGCGGCCGAGCTCGTCGCGCTCGCGGCCGGCCCCGAAGCCTTCGCCGAACATCTCCGCCCACGGCATGTCGTCGACGGCGACGAGGGCGCAGAGGTAGACGTGCGTGCCGCGCGTCGACGTACGGGATCGTCATCCCGCCGAGCGAGTGGCCGACGACGACGTCGCACGGCGGGACGGCCGCGACGTACTCGTCGACTCCCGCGTCGAGGTCCTCGCACGGCATGTCGGGCGTGTGCACCGTGTGGCCGCGCGCCTCGAGTTCGGCGCGCACGAGATCCCACTGCAAGCCGAGTCCCCACGCACCGTGAACGAGAGAGAACGTCGCCATGCGACGATCCTCCCATGCGCGTCATCGCCGGCACGAAGAAAGGGCACACGCTCGTCGCGCCGCGCGGCACCGACACGCGGCCGACGTCGGATCGCGTCCGCGAGAACATCTTCAACCTCGTCGGCCCGCTCGACGGCGCCAAGGTGCTCGACCTCTTCGCCGGCTCGGGCGCGCTCGGGATCGAGGCGCTCTCGCGTGGCGCGACGCAGCGCCGTCTTCGTCGACAACGACCGCGACGCGATCCGCGCGATCGAGCGGAACCTCGAGAAGCTGCGGCTGACGGGCGCGCGCGTCGTCCGCGGCGACGCTCTCTTCACGCTCGCGCAGGAGTCGATCGCGGGCGCGAAGTACGATCTCGTGCTGGTCGACCCTCCCTACGGCATGCTCGACGACATTCAGCCACGCCTCGCCCTCCATCTGCCCGCGCTGCTCGCGCCGGACGGCCTCGTCGTGTTCGAGACCGACGTGCGCAGCGAGCCCGAGCTGCCGCTTCCGGTGCGCACGTCGCGGAAGTACGGCAACTCGCGCGTGACGATCTTCGAGGCGGACAGCCCGTGATCACCGCGATCGCGCCCGGCTCGTACGACCCCGTCACGAACGGGCACGTCGACGTGCTCACGCGCGCGGCCGGGATCTTCGACCGCGTCGTCGTCGGCGTCGTCAACGCGCCGCGCCACAAGGAGCCGATGTTCAGCGTCGAGGAGCGGGTCGAGTTCCTGCGCGGCGCGCTCGCCGGGCACGACAACATCGAGATCGACGTCTTCCGCGAGCTCGTCGTCGACTTCGCGCGCAGGTGGGACGCGAAGGCGATCGTCAAGGGGCTCCGCGTTCATCTCCGACTTCGAGTGGGAGTTCCAGATGAACCAGCTCAACCGCACGCTCGCGCCGGAGATCGAGACGGTCTACGTCATGGCGAGCGCGCAGGTGAGCTTCGTCTCCTCGAGCGGCGTCAAGGAGATCGCGGCGTTCGGCGGCGACGTCTCCGCGCTCGTCCCGGCGCCGGTCGCGCGGCGGCTTGCGGAGCTGTTCCCGGACGGCCGGCCCGGGCACGCCCGAGCGGCCCGACGAGTAGCGCCTCGCGAGCCTGGGGCGGTCGCGGTGGGGCGCGGCGCTCACTACGCCATCCCAAACCCCCACCCACCCACGGGGAACGAAGGATGCGTCGCGAACCGCGCCGTCGAGCGCGCAACTTCGTGCCAAGACCCCGCTAAGCCGCGGCGGGCCGCGAGAGGAGGATGTACTCCTCGACGTCGCGGAAGCCGAGCCGCTCGTAGACGCGGTGACCGATCGCGCTCGACTGGAGGAACGCGAGCCTCGCGCCGCGCTCGAACCCGTCCTCGACGACGCGAGCGGTGAGCGTCGCGCCGTGCCCGCGGCCGCGGTGGTCGGGCATCGTCGCGACGTTGAAGACGCCGGTCACGTCGTCGATCGTGATCCCGAGCGCGGTGGCGACGACCTCGCCGTCGACGCGGCCGACGAAACACGACACGTCCTCGAGCGCTCAGGAACGCGGCTGCGATGGCGTCCAGCATCTCGACCGGCACGCCGAAAGAGGCAGCGAGGACGGCGTTCGCGCTCGACGCCTCGTCCGCCGCGATCAGATCGATCGCGAGCGCCCCGTCGAGCGGACGGCGCAACGAGTTCGCCCGGTCGCACGACCATCCCCGGGAGAGACTCGCGCGCGGTGAGACCGAGCTCGACCGCCGCACGCTGCGTCAGCTCGTACCCGGAGCGCGTCTGAACCCACGGCCAGCGCGCCCGCCGCCTCGACCTCCGCGACCGCCTCCGCCAAGCCCGGCCGCTGCCGCCGACGTGTCCTCCACGACCCACGGCCCGTTGCATTGCGGAATCGGGAACGGCGGATAGAGCGCGAAAACGAGGTCGCCGCGCCGCTCGAAGCGCGCGCTCCGTCGACCGCGCCGTAGAGCCGCGACCAGACTGCCTCGAGCGCGCGATGCAGCGGTCGCTGCGTCGGACTCCACCGGACCGACTGTACCGCCGTGCGCGGCGGTAGACTTCCCTGCTCATGGACGTACTCGTACTGATCGACAAGCTCGACGACCTCGTTCACAACGCGAAGGCCGTCCCGCTCACCGACCAGGTTCGGGTCGACCGCGAGGAGATCTACGACATCATCGACCAGATGCGCGCCACGATCCCGGAAGAGATCAAGCAGGCGCGGTGGATCGTCAAGGAGCGCCAGGAGATGCTCGCCGAGGCGAAGCGCGAGGTCGACCGGCTCCTCGCCGAGGCGCGTGAGCAGGCCGTGCGCGAGGCGTCGCAGACGGAGATCGTCAAGATCGCCGAGCGGCAGGCCGACGAGATCCTCCAGGACGCCCGCCGCAGCGCCCACGAGATGAAGATGGAGATGGAGGACTGGGCCGACAACCAGCTCGCCTCCCTCGAGGTCAATCTCGAGCGCTTCCTCGTCGCGGTTCGCCGCGGTCGCGAGCGGCTGCACGAGCGCTCGCAGGAGTCCGTCGTCGCGGGCCTCGGTGGCCCGAACGGCGACTCTCGCCGACGACGACGCCGGCTACTAGCTCCTAGCGGATTCCCGTATCGATCCGGAAGTCGACGGTGCGCGTGCGCCCGGCGTCGACGCGCACCGTGCTTGGGGTCCCGGCGCCCGGCTCCCCGTTGCGTGACCTTGCGTAGAGACAGGATCGTGTACGTGCCCGGCTGGGAGCGAGACTGAGTAGCGTCCGTCCTTCGCGACGACGGCGACGCGACCGATGCCGTGTCGCCGTTCCGTGTGAAGAGAAGCAGCGCTCCGCTGGCCGGCTCGGAGCACGGTGTCCCCTTCCGGCAGACCGGCGAGGTCGGGCCGCGGGTGACCGTCCCGTGCAGGTGACCGTGAGCGACCTTCGCGTCTGCCGCCGCAGCCCGCGAGTAGCAGAACTACGAGGCAAGCTCCTGCGCAAGCTCGACGAACGCCTGCGCCGCTTGCGAGCGGTAGCGGTCGCGATGCCATGCGAGGACGATAGTGCGCGGCGGGATGCGTGTCCCGAACGGCAGCATCTTCACGGCGCGATCCTTCTGGTCGACGACGAGGCGCGGCTCGATCGCGACGCCGAGCCCTTCCGCGACGAGCGCCTGCAGCGTCCCGTTGTCGTCGGTGCGGAAGACGACGTCGAGGTCGGGGACGCGGCCGGCGAGATGACGCTCGGGCTCGTCGGTGCTGCGGCGGCCGAGCAGCGGCAGCTTCCCGACCTCGCGCAGCGACGGCGCCGCGTCGAGCTCCGCGAGCTCTGAGCGCGCCGAAACGAGCAGGACGTACGGATCCTGCAACAGCTCGGCCCACTCGAACGGCCCGTCCGGGCAGCGGCAGCTCGGCGAACGCGAGGTCGAGCTCGCCGTGCTCGAGCAGGTGGAGCGAGCTCGGTCGAGTCGTTCTCCTCGCGCACGCGGACGCCGACGCGCGGCCATTGCGCGCGGAAGCGGCGGACGAGAGCGGGGAGGAGGTTCGCGCCGACGCTCTGGAAGACGCCGACGCGCAGCGTCCCCGCCTCGCCTTCGGCGAGCGCGGCCATGTCGGCGCGGGCCGCGTCGAGCCGCGCGACGATCGCGTCGGCGTGGCGGAGCAGGAGGAGCCCCGCCTCGGTCGGCTCCACGCGGCGCGGCCCGCCCGGGCGGTCGAAGAGCTTGTGCCCGACGACCTTCTCCAGCTGCGCGATCTGCTGGCTCACCGCCGACTGCGTGTAGCCGAGCTCGCGCGCCGCGGCGCCGAACGATCGCGTCCGCGACGACCGCCTCCAGCGCGGCGAGATGGCGCAATTCGACGCCCAGCCAATCATTAGCACTCATGATCGTTATGAACGATAACGCGATTTGTGCTGATCGGCGTGCGCAGGCACGGTGGAGTCATGCGCACGAAGCTCGCCATCGCACTCGCCACCGTCTACGTCGTCTGGGGATCGACGTACCTCGCGATCGCCGTCGCCGACCGGACGCTGCCGCCGCTGCTCATGCTCGCGGTGCGCTTCGGCATCGCCGGCGCGATCCTCTACGGCTGGTCGCTGTGGCGCGGCGACGTCGCCGCGCACGAAGCCCGGCCGGCGCGAGTGGACTCGCTGCCGCGATCATCGGCGCGCTCCTCCTCTTCGTCGAGACCGGCGCAGTCGCGTGGGCAGAGCAGCGAGTCGCCTCCGGGCTCACTGCTCTGCTCGTCGCGAGCGTCCCGCTCTTCGCCGCGCTGCTCGACCGCACGGTCTTCGGCGTCCGGCTCTCGCTCGGTGCGCTCGCCGGGATCGCGACCGGACTGATCGGCGTCGCGCTCCTCGTCGGCCCGAGCGCGCACATCGACCCGGTCGGCGCCGCGGTGCTGCTCGCGGGCGCGTTCGCGTGGGCCGCGGGCTCCGCGTACGCGCGCGTCGCGCCGCTGCCGACGCGCGCCGTTCCTCTCCACCGCGATGCAGATGCTCTGCGGCGCCGCGCTGCTCGCGGTCGCCGGAGTCGCGACGGGCGAGCTCGGCGCAGGTGCATCCCGCGCGCGGTCTCGGCCGGCTCGCTCGGCGCGTTCGCGTACCTCATCGTGATCGGCTCGATCGGCGCGTACACCGCGTACGGCTGGCTCCTCCAGAGCGGGACGCCGAGCGTGGTCGTCTCGACGTACGCGTACGTCAACCCGGCGATCGCCGTCGGCCTCGGCTGGCTCTTCGTCGGCGAGACGGTCGGCGGGCGGGAGATCGCCGCAGGCGCCGTGATCCTCGCCTCGGTCGGGATGCTCGTCCTCGCGCCGCGCGCCGCGCGCGCGTCGTGCGCGCGCGCCTGAGCGCGGCGAAAGCTTCCGCCTAAGCCGGACATAGGTTCAGAGTGAGGGCCGTGGAGGAGGACTTCCAACGGCTCTTTGCGGCCTACAACCGGCACGTGCTCGCGTACGCGCTGCGGCGCTGCGACGCAGCGGGCGGACGCGGAGGACGTCGTCGCCTCACGTTCACCGTCGCGTGGCGGCGGTTCGGCGGACAAGCCGTCGGCGGAGTTCGAGCTCCCGTGGCTCTACGCGATCGCCGCGCGCGTGCTCGCGAACCAGCGGCGCTCGGCGCGGCGGCTGCTCGCGCTGCGCTCGCGGCTGCGTGAGCTCCCGGCGCCGGCGCCGCAGCCGAACGCAGCGAGCTCGCCGAAGGTCGTCGCCGCGCTGCGCGAGCTGCGCCCGGAGGAGCAGGAGATCCTCCGCCTCGCCGCGTGGGAGGGACTCACGAACGCGGAGCTCGCCGTCGCGCTCGACTGCTCGGAGAACGCCGCAACGATCCGTCTCCACCGAGCCCGCAAGCGGCTCGCTGAGCAGCTCGCGAAAGAAGAGCCCGCAGCCGGACATTCAGTGGTCGGAGGCATGAATGAACGAACACGACGTGATGACGACTGCTGGCGAAGCGAACCCGGTGCAGGCGCAAGATCTCGCGCCGCTCGACGCTCCCGAGAGCTTCGGCGTCGCCGCGTCGACGATCCGTCGCGTCGCCGTTGTCGCTGTGGTTGTCGCGGCACTGCCGCGGCCGGCAGCTGTCGATCGCGGCGTCTTCGCGTTCACGGCTCGCGTCCGGGCGCGCGCTCCAGTCTCGGCAGGCTCGGCCAGGCCGACGTGGGCCGATGCACGAGCGCGACCGGTCGTGACGCGGCCGACCGGTCCTGGACGGAGCCGATCTCGCGAGCCCAGACGGCCATCGGCCGACGCTCGGCGCTCCGGTCGTTCTGCCGCGGACACCGGACGCGCCGGGGTCCGTCGCGATCGTCCGACGGCAGTGACGGCGTGAAGTGCTCGGTTGTCCCTCGGTCGGTGACGTTGCGATACGCGCATCCGTGTCGATTCGCTGACCTCGGGTCGCGCAAGGCGCTAGTCGAGGCTGCCCCGATCGTGTACAGCGCGACCGGTTCCGGCGGCCGATCGTGCCTACCGGCGCAGTGCGCATCGGCTCGGCGGTTGAGTACCGCTGCCTCGGAGTCCGGCAATCGGTCGCGCGGTCCGATCGTCGACCTGAACGGTGACTCCGGCCGGTTCGATCGGACCCAGCGACCGGTGCGAAGCGCGGCTGCTCGAGTTCGGCGTCAACGGCAGCACGGATCGTCGATCTCGGCGCCAGCTACGACGATCCGACGCTGCAGGCGATCGCGCAGTCGATCGTCGACCGCTCGAAGTAGCGCTCGCGCGGCCGCGCTACCGTGGCCGTGTGACCACGTTTGACCTTCGTAGGCTCCGGCTTCGCTCCGGCGACCAGGCTCGCGAGCGTGTCGAGATCGAGCTCGAGCCGCTCCACCTCGCCGGGCAGGAGTACGAGCCGCGGCCGAATCCGGTCGCCGCCGAGCTCGTCGTCTCGCGCGCTGTCGACCGGCACCGTCCTCGAGCTCGCGTTCGACGTCTCGCTCCACGGCCCGTGCTTCCGCTGCCTCGAGGACGCCGAGCTGGCGCTGTCGCTCAGCCTCCGCGAGTACCAGGCGACGAAGCCCGAGAGCGAGGAGGAGCGGACGGAGTACGTCGTCGACGACCAGCTCGACCTCTCCGCGTGGGCGCGCGACGAAATCGTGCTCGCGCTGCCCGAGCAGATCCTCCACGACCCCGACTGCGCCGGGCTCTGTCCCGTCTGCGGCAAGGACCTCAACGTCGAGCCGCACGAGCACGTCGAGGAGCGGATCGACCCGCGCTGGGCCGCGCTCAGCGAGCTTCGGGAGGAATGACGAACGGCGTCGTCGTCGTGAGCGCGACGAAGCCGACCCGCTCGAGGATCGGCCGGCTCGTCGGCAGCGCGTCGACGTAGAGCCAGCGGTAGCCGCGCCTCGCGCGCGAGCTCGGCGCGCCGCGCGACCGTCGCGCGATACAGCCCGCGGCCGCGGAACTCGGGCAGCGTCACGCCGCCGAACATCCCCGCGAAGTCGACGCCCGGCTCGAGATCGACGCGTCCGCCCGAGACCGGCTCGCCGTCGACGAAGCGCGACGACCGCAACGGCGTGCTCCGGAAAGCCGTGGCCGCGGCTTCGCCGAAGACCGCTGCCGCGAGATCGCCGAACGCGTCGACGTCCTCCCGCAGCTCGACGTCGGCGGGCGGCGGCGCGATCGACGCCGCCTCGGCGACGACGACCGTCTCCTCGTCCTCCGGCTCGAGTCCGGCCGCGACGAGCCGCTCGCGCAGCTCGCGGGCCGTCGTGGGAGTAGTACTTCCACTCGACGTAGCCCGGCAGCTCGCGCATCCGCGCGACGAGCGGCTCGACGTCGCCGTCCGCGGGCGGCCGGATGACGGCGCTCCACCCGTCGCCGACGTACGTGCAGCCGTCGGCCTGGTCGGCTTCCGCATCTGCTCGTCGAACAGCTCCAGGAGGCGCTCGGCTACCATGCCGCTCGCATCATGGCTGTCCCGAAGCGGAAAACCTCCAAGTCACGTCGCGACAAGCGGCGCGCGACGCACAAGATCGAGGCGCCGAAGGTCAACGTCTGCCCGACGTGCCATCAGCCGAAGCGCCCGCACCGCGTCTGCCCGACCTGCGGCCATTACAAGGGCCGCGAGGTCGAGCCGCTTCACACCCACGCTCCGTAGTCTCTCCGGCATGAGCCGGATTGCCGTCGACGCGATGGGAGGAGACCGCGGCCCCGAGGCCGTGGTCGAAGGCGCCCTCGCGGCGCGCGCCGACGGCATCGAGCCGATCATCTTCGGCGCGGCCGGACTCGACACGCGCGGCCTCGAGCTCGTCGAGACGACGCAGGTCGTCGGCATGGACGAGAAGCCCGCCGACGTGCTGCGCACGAAGGAGGACAGCTCCCTCGTGCGCGCCGCGAAGGCTGTCGCCGACGGCGAGGCCTCCGCCGTCGTGTCGCCGGGGAACACCGGCGCGATGCTCGCCGCAGGCCTTGTCGTGATCCGCCGCTTGCCCGGGCGTGCGCCGGCCCGCGCTCGCCGTCCCGATCCGCACCGCGAACGGGCCGTCGGTCCTCGTCGATGTCGGCGCGAACGCCGACTGCCGCCCCGAGCACCTCCTCCAGTTCGGCGTGATGGGCGCGGTCTTCGCCGAGGGAGATCCTCGGTGTCGAGCAGCCGACAGTCCGTCTCCTGTCGATCGGCGAGGAACCGGAGAAGGGCAACCAGCTCACGCTCGAGGCGCACGCGCTGCTCGCGGCCTCCGACCTCGACTTCCGGGGCAACGCCGAGGGCCGCGACATCCTCGACGGCGCCGCGCACGTGATCGTTACCGACGGGTTCACCGGCAATGTCGCGCTCAAGACGCTCGAGGGTTCGATCCGGTCGATCCTCACCGGCCTCCGCGCCGAGATCGAGGCGTCCGCGACGACGAAGCTCGGCGGCCTGCTCATCCGCCCGGCGGCGCGGAGGCTGCGCGCGCGGCTCGACCCGGACACGTACGGCGGCGCCTACCTCCTCGGCCTCAAGGGTCTCGTCGTGATCGCGCACGGAAGCTCGTCGTCGACCGCGATCGCGAATGCGATCCGCCTCGCGGCCC
>CAWFLY010000011.1:0-52618 GCA_963816735.1 uncultured Actinomycetes bacterium | reverse complement strand
CGCGTGGCGCCGCTTCGCCGGACGCTCCGTCGGCGGAGTTCGAGCTGCCGTGGCTCTACGCGATCGCCGCGCGCGTGCTCGCGAACCAGCGGCGCTCCGCGCGGAGGCTGTTCGCCCTGCGCTGGCGGTTGCGTGAGCTTCCGGCGGCGCCCCCCCAGCCTGAACGCGGCGATCTTCGCAGAGGTCCTCGCCGCGCTCCGAGAGCTACGTCCGGAGGAACAGGGAACCTTACCGCCTGGCGGCGTGGGAGGAACTGCGCCAACGCCGAGCTCGCCGTCGCCCTCGACTGCTCAGAGAACGCCGCAACGATCCGCCTCCACCACCGCCAAGCGCCTCAGCCAGCAGGCTGTTCGCGAAAGAAGATCCGGCTGCCGGACATTCGGTTACTGAATGAACGAAAACAACGCGATCGGCGTCCCTTGGAGAGGCGAACCCGGTGCAGGTGCAAGATCTCGTGCCGCTCGACGCTCCAGCCCGAGTCACCCATCGCGCGCGCAACCGCCGCCTCGGGCTGGCTATTGCCGTATGTCCGCGGTTATCGCGGCTGCAGTTGGGGCCGTGTTCGCGTTCAGCGGGTCTGGTGCCGGTCAAGGCGTCCGCGACCGCATGGAGCTTCGGCCAGGCCCCTGGCGCGCAAGGCCCGACCGGCGGAGGCCTTGTTGGTCCGACGGGCGCCTGCGGCTTATGTGACGGCCCGACCGGCATGACGCGGGCCCGACCGGTTCAGGCGGGCCAATTCACAGCAGCGGCCAGACCGGGACCACCGGTGATCCGGCCAGTTCCTCCTACGCCGCAGGGCCAACCGGCGCGACTGAACAACAGCATGGCGGACACGTCGAAGGCTCTTGGTTCTGCCGTTGTTTTGCCAGACGCGGTTCCAGTCGATCCTTCTGGCGTCGGGAAGATCACCACGGACTGTGAACGGTGGTTCCGGGATAAGCGTTGTGACGTCGCGCGCTTGCGTTCCCGGCGCAGAGGGTCTGGGTCGACTACCACGCAGGAGCTTGGCTGGACCGGTTCGTCGGGACCCGCTACCTCGTGTACGAACTCGGCCTCGAAATACGACTCGCACGGCCGGATCGTCTACCTCCAGCGAGTGGACGGGTGGCAGCCAAAGCGGCGATACGAGATTGACCTGGACTACGGCGCCGCCGGCTCCTTCTCGATGACGCCAGCAGCGATTCGTTCCGCTGCACCGGGCACTGACCCGCTCGCTCGCGAACCCCGGCGCTACCGTGGCCGTGTGACCACCTTTGACCTTCGTAGGCTCCGGCTTCGATCCGGCGACCAGGCTCGCGAGCGTGTCGAGATCGAGCTCGAGCCGCTCCGCCTCGCCGGGCAGGAGTACGAGCCGCGGCCTAATCCGGTCGCTGCCGAGCTCGTCGTCTCGCGCGCTGCGACCGGCACCGTCCTCGCGCTCGCGTTTGAGGTCTCGCTCCACGGCCCGTGCTTCCGCTGCCTCGAGGACGCCGAGCTGGCGCTGTCGCTCAGCCTCCGCGAGTACCAGGCGACGAAGCCCGAGAGCGAGGAGGAGCGGACGGAGTACGTCGCCGACGACCAGCTCGACCTCTCCGCGTGGGCGCGCGACGAAATCGTGCTCGCGTTGCCCGAGCAGATCCTCCACGACCCCGACTGCGCCGGGCTCTGTCCCGTCTGCGGCAAGGACTTGAACGTCGAGCCGCACGAGCACGTCGAGGAGCGCACCGACCCGCGCTGGGCCGCGCTCAGCGAGCTACGGGAGGAATGACGAACGGCGTCGTTGTCGTGAGCGCCACGAAGCCGAGCCGCTCGAGGATCGGCCGGCTCGTCGGCAGCGCGTCGCTGTACAGCCAGCGGTAACCGCGCTCGCGTGCGAGCTCGGCGCGCCGCGCGACGACGGCTCGATACAACCCGCGGCCGCGGAACTCGGGCAGCGTGATCCCGCCGAACATCCCCGCGAAGTCCATGCCCGGTTCGAGATCGACTCGGCCGCCTGAGACGGGGACACCGCCGACGAGCGCGACGACCGCAATGGAGTGCTCCGGAAAGCCCGAGCCGTGGCTTCGCCCGAAGACGCGCTCCGCGAGATCGACGAACGCCGCCGGATCCTCCCGCAAGTCGACGTTGGAGGGCGGCGGCGCGATCGTGGCCGTCTCGGCGACGACGACGGTCTCCTCGTCCTCCCGCTCGAGTCCCGCCGCGACGAGCCGTTCGGGTAGGTCGGCGGGGAGGTCGTGGGAGTAGTACTTCCACTCGACGTGGCCCGGAAGCTCGCGCATCCTCGCGACGAGCGGCTCGACCTCGCCGTCCGCGGGCGGCCGGATCACGGCGCTCCACCCGTCGGGACGTACGTGCAGCCGTCGGCCTGGTTCGGCTTCCGCATTTGCTCGTCGAACAGCTTCAGGAGAGGCTCGGCTACCATGCCGCTCGCATCATGGCTGTCCCGAAGCGGAAAACCTCCAAGTCACGCCGCGACAAGCGGCGCGCGACGCACAAGATCGAGGCGCCGAAGGTCAACGTCTGCCCGACGTGCCATCAGCCGAAGCGCCCGCACCGCGTCTGCCCGACCTGCGGCCATTACAAGGGCCGCGAGGTCGAGCCGCTTCACACCCACGCTCCGTAGTCTCTCCGGCCATGAGCCGGATTGCCGTCGACGCGATGGGAGGAGATCGCGGCCCCGAGGCCGTGGTCGAAGGCGCCCTCGCGGCGCGCGCCGACGGCATCGAGCCGATCATCTTCGGCGCGGCCGGACTCGACACGCGCGGGCTCGAGCTCGTCGAGACGACACAGGTCGTCGGCATGGACGAGAAGCCCGCCGACGTGCTGCGCACGAAGGAGGACAGCTCCCTCGTGCGCGCCGCGAAAGCGGTCGCCGACGGAGAGGCCGCCGCCGTCGTCTCGCCGGGGAACACCGGCGCGATGCTCGCGGCGGGCCTTGTCGTGATCCGCCGCTTGCCCGGCGTGCGCCGGCCCGCGCTCGCCGTCCCGATCCGCACCGCGAACGGGCCGTCGGTCCTCGTCGATGTCGGCGCGAACGCCGACTGCCGCCCCGAGCACCTCCTCCAGTTCGGCGTGATGGGCGCTGTCTTCGCCGAGGAGATCCTCGGCGTCGAGCAGCCGACAGTCCGTCTCCTGTCGATCGGCGAGGAACCGGAGAAGGGCAACCAGCTCACGCTCGACGCGCACGCGCTGCTCGCGGCCTCCGACCTCGACTTCCGGGGCAACGCCGAGGGCCGCGACATCCTCGACGGCGCCGCGCACGTGATCGTTACCGACGGGTTCACCGGCAATGTCGCGCTCAAGACGCTCGAGGGTTCGATCCGGTCGATCCTCACCGGCCTGCGCGCCGAGATCGAGGCGTCCGCGACGACAAAGCTCGGCGGCCTGCTCATCCGCCCGGCGGCGCGGAGGCTGCGCGCGCGGCTCGACCCGGACACGTACGGCGGCGCCTACCTCCTCGGCCTGAAGGGCCTCGTCGTGATCGCGCACGGCAGCTCGTCGCCCACCGCGATCGCGAATGCGATCCGCCTCGCGGCCCGCGGCGTCGAGCACGACGTCGTCGGGAGGCTCGCTGCACGCGTGTCCGTCCAGTCCGACGCTGTATGATCGGCGCGCTTTCCAGCCCCCGAACCAACATTGAGGTGACATGGCAGCGTCGCGCGAGGAAGTCTCCGAGAAGGTCAAGGAAGTCCTAACCGAGCAGCTCGGTATCGAAGAGTCCGAGATCAACGACGAGGCGTCGTTCCAGGAGGATCTCGACGCCGACTCGCTCGACCTCGTCGAGCTGATCATGGAGCTCGAGGATCAGTTCGGGATCAAGATCTCGGACGAGGACGCCCAGAAGATCACGACCGTCGGCCAGGCGGTCGACTACGTCACCAGCCACCAGTAACGGCTCCGCGCTCGCGCAGCTGATCGACGGTCTGCCGCCCGCGTTGGCGGAGACCGTCTTCACGCATGCCTCGTGGACGGAGGAACGCGGGGACTCGTACGAGCGCCTCGAGTTCCTCGGCGACAGCGTCCTCGAGCTCACTGTCGCGGCGGCGCTCTACGCGCGGCATCCCGACTATCCGGAGGGCCGGCTCACGAAGGCGCGGGCGCACGTCGTCTCGCGCGCGACCTGCGCTGCCGTCGGCGCGGCGCTCGGGCTCGGCGAGCGGCTCGTCGCACGCGCGCCCGCGGGGTTGGAGGACGACGCGAAGCGGCTCGGCGCCACCCCGAGCGTCGTCGGGGCCGTGCTCGAGGCGGCCCTCGGCGCGCTCTTCCTCGCGCACGGCTTCGCGGCGATCGAAGGCGCGATCGTCGACGCGTTCTCCGAGCACATCGAGACCGCGGTCTCGTCCCGAGTCGATCCGAAGTCCGACCTCCAGGAGCTCCTCGCGCGCTCGGGCCGGCGCGTGACGTACACGGAGCTCTCTGACCGAAGGCCCGGCGCACGACCGGCGCTTCACGTGCGCCGCCGTCGTGGACGGAGAGGAGCTCGGCCGCGGCGAGGGGCGCACGAAGAAGGACGCCGAGCAGGAAGCCGCTCGCGAGGCGCTCGCAAAGGTCGAGGCGACCTTCTAGCCTCCCGGCGGATGCCGGACTTCACCGAGTTCAAGCAGCGCGCCGCCGTCGTCTGGTCGGCCGGCGCGTTCGAGGAGGTCGCCGACTCGATCGCCGACGTCCATGCGGCGCTCGTCGACGCGCTCGCGCCACAGCCGGGCGAGGAGTTCCTCGACGTCGGTTGCGGGGCGGGGAACGTGGCCGAGCTCGCGGCGCAGACCGGCGCGCACGTCACGGGCATCGATCTCTCACCGCGGCTGATCGACGTCGCGAGGGCGCGCGCAGAGGCGGGCGGCTTCCACATCCACTACTCCGTCGGCGACGCCGAGAACCTCGACGTCCCCGACGCCGAGCTTCGACGTTGTCTCGTCGTCGTTCGGGATGATCTTCGCGCCTGATCACGCTCGCGGCCGCCGGCGAGCTGGCGCGGGTCACGCGCCCGGGCGGCCGGCTCGGCTTCTCGGCCTGGACGCCCGACGGGGTCGGTCGGCGACATGTTCAAGTGTTCGCGCAGTTCCAGCCGCCGCCGCCGGAGGGCGCCGGCGCGCCGCTCCAGTGGGGGACGGAGGGCACGTCCGCGAGCTGCTCGGCGACGCGTTCGACCTGACGATCGAGCGGCGTATCTCGCGCTGCCGAGGAGGATTCCCTCGAGCACGTTCTGGGCGCGTTTCTCGCACGAACTTCGGGCCGGTGCGGATGCTGCTCGACAACCTCGCCGCCCGAGAAGCCGGAGGAGTTCACCGCGGCGGCGATGGCGCATTACGGCCGGCACGTCCAGCCGGACGGCCGCCTGGTCGACGAGCGCGAGTACCTGCTCGTCACCGGCATCCGGCGCTAAGCGCCGTCCGTCCGCGTCTATTAGGTTCCTTCCGTGCATCTTCGCGCGGTAAAGCTGCGTGGCTTCAAGTCGTTTCCGGAGCCCGTCGAGATTCGGCTCGAGCCGGGCGTCGGCGTCATCGTCGGGCCGAACGGCTCCGGCAAGTCGAACGTCTCCGACGCGATCCGCTGGGCCGGCCGGCTCGCTGAGCCCGAGCGAGCTGCGCGCGGAGAAGCCCGACGACGTCCTCTTCGCCGGCGGCGCGAACCGCGGCGGCAGCGACTTCTGCGAGGTCGAGCTGATGTTCGACAACGCCGACGGGACGCTTCCCGTGGACTTCGCCGAGCTGTCGGTCGCGCGGCGGCTCCATCGCGGCGGCGAGGGTCAGTACCTCGTGAACAAGGCGCCGGTGCGGCGGCTCGATCTCGTCGAGTTGCTCGCCGACCTCGGGCTCGGGCAGGGGATGCACTCGATCATCAGCCAGGGCAAGGTCGAGGCGATCCTCGCGTCGCGTCCGGCCGACCGGCGCGCGCTCGTCGAGGAGGCCGCCGGGCTCGGGCGCTTCAAGGCGCGGCGACATCGAGCTGAACTCAAACTCTCGCGCGTAGCGATCGAAGTGGAGCGCGCGCGTGACGTCGAAGCCGAGGTGCGCAAGCGGCTCCGGCCGCTCGCGTTGCAGGCGACCGCGGCCGAGCGCGCGGAAAAGCTCCGCGGCGAGATCGCCGCGCTCCACGCCCGCATCGCCGAGCTTGATCTCGCCGCGCTCGACGTCCGGCTCCACGAGATCGACGCGCGCCGCACGACCGCAGCCGCCGCGAAGAAGGGCGTCGAGACGCGGCTCGCGGATCTCCTCGGGCAGCGCACCGCCGCGGAGGAGAAACTCGCCGACGCCGCGGGCGCGCGCGAGCAGGCGCTCCAGGCGCTGTACCGGCTGCGCAGCGCCGCCGAGCGGCTCGCGCTGCGGCGCGAGTCGGCTGAGGCCCGGCTCACGCGTCTTCGCGTCGCTGCCGAGCAGCCGCGCCGCGTGCTCGACGAGCGCGTCAAGAGCGAGCGCGAGGCGCTGGCCGAGCAGGCTCGTCTCCTCGAGGAGCGCCTCCGGGCGCTCGACCGCGCGCTTGCCGAGGGCGAAGGCTTGCCGCCGGCCGCCCGCGCACTCGCGGAGGAAGGCGAGCGGATTGCGTTCTCGCTCCTCGACGTCGAGCCGGGCATGGAACGCGCCACCGTCGCCGCACTCCGCCAGCGCGCGTCGGCGCTCGTGGCCGACGACGTGCACGCCGCCTTCGCGCTGCTCGAGCGGGCGCGCGACGCCGGCCTCGGCTCGCTCACGGTCGTCGTCGGCAAGCGCGAGGCCGAGCTTCCCGTCGTGCCGAAGGAGGAGCTGCTCGCATCGCGCGTCCCGGCGGTGACGGTCGAAGGCTTCGGCTACGACCCCGCGAGCGGAGAGCTCTGGTTCGCCGGAGAGACGGCCGAGGCGCTGCTCCTCGAGATGCAGGCGCGACGCCGCGCGCTCGCAGCCGAGCTCGACGAGGTGGCGGGACGCCGCGACGCGAAGATCCCCGACAGCGCGTACGCGCTCGAGGCGAATCCCCGCACGGCCCGCGTGATCGCGCTCACCGAGCGCCTCGTACGCGCGCTCGACATATCCGCCGCGCGCTTCGAGGCGCCGCTCAGCGAAGGAGACACCGGAGCGGCGGCCGAGCTCGGCGCGGAGCTCCGCAAGCTCGGCGCGGCCGAAGTGGAGGTTCGCCAGGAACTCACCGCGGTGACCGAGTCCGCCTCCGCCGTCGAGATCGAGGCTGCGCGGCTCGGCGCCGAAGCCGACGAAGCGCGCCGCCGCCGCGAGGCCGCGGGTGCAGAAGAGGCAGCGGAGGGAGAAGACCGCGACGCGCTCGCCGCGACGGTCGAGCGCCTCGAGCGCCGCCGCGAGGCGCTCGGCGCCGTCAATCCGCTCGCGAAAGAGGAGTACGAGGCCGAAAAGGTGCGCCTCGAGGAGCTCGCCGCGCAGCGCATCGACCTCGAGGAGAGCCTCGCCGAGCTCGAGAAACTCAGCAAGGAGCTCGCGGACACGGTCGAGAAGCGCTTCGCCGAGACCTTCGACGCGGTGCAGAAGAACTTCCACGAGGTCGCCGGGACGCTCTTCCCCGGCGGCGAAGGTCGCCTGCGGCTCACCGACCCCGAGAACGAGGAGGACGCAGAGCAGGGCGTCGAGGTCGAGCTGCGCCCTGCCGGCAAGAAGGTGCAGCGGCTCTCGCTCCTGTCGGGCGGCGAGAAGGCGCTCGGCGCGATCTCGTTCCTCTTCGCGCTCTTCCTCGCGCGGCCGTGCCCGTTCTATCTCCTCGACGAGGTCGAGGCAGCGCTCGACGACGCGAACATCGGCCGCTTCGTCGAGTTGCTGCGTCGCTACTCCGACCGCGCGCAGTTCGTCGTCATCACGCACCAGAAGCGCACGATGGAAGCCGCCGACATCCTCTACGGCGTGACGATGGGCGGCGACGGCGTCTCGCAGATCGTCTCCCGCCGGCTGCCGCGCGAGGACGCCGAAGCAGTCAGCGCGGCGTGATCCTCTACAACAGCCCGATCTCGGGCAACTGTTACAAGGTGCGGCTTCTCGCCGCGCATCTCGGGATCCCGCTCGAGCTGCGGGAGGTCGACGTGATCGACCGCAGCGATCCGCGTGAGCAGCTCGCGGCGCTGAACCCGACGCGCAACGCGCCGACGCTCGTCCTCGACGACGGCCGGCCGCTCGCGGAGTCGAACGCGATCATCTGGTACCTCGGCGAGGGCTCGCGCTTCGTGCCGGAGAACCGTTACGACCGCGGGAAAGCGCTCCAGTGGATGTTCTTCGAGCAGTACGACCATGAGCCGGCGATCGCGGTGGCGCGCTTCCTCAAGACGTACTCGACGAGGCCGGAGTGGTGGGAGACGCAGCGCGAGCAGCTGACGAAGCGCGGCGTCAAGGCGCTCGCCGCCCTCGAGCTCGGCCTCGAGGGACGCGATTGGCTCGCCGGCGATTCGATGACCGTCTGCGGACATCGCGCTGTACGCGTACACGCACTGCGCCGACGAGGGCGGGTTCTCGCTCGAGGCGTATCCGGCGACGCGCGCGTGGGTTGACCGCGTCGCAGCCGAGCCCGGGCATGTATTGATTACGGCGTGAGCGCCGCTGACGAAAGGCTGGAGCGCTACGCGGAGCTCGCTGTCCGCGTCGGCGCGAACGTGCAGGAGGGCCAGGAGGTCTTCCTCTACACGATCCCCGAGCACGCCGACGTCGCCCGCGCGTTGACACGGCAGTGCTACAGCGCGGGAGCCTCGTACGTGAACGTCCTCTACGGCGATGCGCACGTGCGGCACGCGATGATCAAGTACGGGCCGGACTCTGCGCTGACGTACGCGCCGGAGTGGCTGAAGCAGCTGACGTCGGACATGGCCGGGAACGCCCTGATCGGGACGAGCGGAAATCCCGAGCCCGAGCTCCTCGCCGATCTCGACGGCGAGCGGGTCGGCAAGGCGATGCAGATCGAGATCGCGAAGATTCGCCGGCAGCAGTACGCCGACAACAACGTCAACTGGTGCGGAGTCGGTGCGCCGAACGCCGGCTGGGCGCAGCAGGTTCTCGGCGAGCCCGATGTCGAGCGGCTCTGGGAGCTCGTCGCCACGTGCTTCCGGCTCGATGAGGACGATCCCGTTGCGGCCTGGCGGGAGCATCTCGCTCGCCTCGATGCGCGCGGCAAGGCGCTCACGGAGCTCAAGCCCGACGCGCTCCATTACCGCGGCCCCGGCACTGACCTCACCGTCGGCCTGCTCCCGACCGCTCATTGGGCGAGCGCCGGCTTCGAGACGGCCGGCGGCATCTACTTCGTCGCGAACATGCCGACGGAGGAGATCTTCACTTCGCCCGACGCGCGGCGCGCCGAGGGGACGATCCGCTCGACGATGCCGCTCTCGTTCAGCGGCCAGCTGATCCGCGGCCTCGAGCTCACGTTCAAGGACGGACGGATCGTCAACGTCGATGCCGAGAACGGCGCCGAGCTCATCCGGTCGCAGATCGCGAGCGTCGAGAACGCCGACCGGCTCGGCGAGCTTGCGCTCGTGACCGGCGAGTCGCGCGTCGGCCAGACCGGGACGCTCTTCTACAACACGCTCTTCGACGAGAACGCGACGTGCCACATCGCGTTCGGCGCCGGGCTCGAGTACTGCTTCGACGGCGAGCCGGACGAGGGCATGAACCAGTCGAACATCCACGTCGACTTCATGGTCGGCGGCCCGGAACTCGAGGTCGACGCACTGCTCGCGGACGGGACGGAAGTCCCGCTCATCCGCAACGAGGTCTGGCAACTCTCGTAATGACGGTTGAGCTCGCGTCGCTGGCCGAGCTCGAGCCGGCGCTGGCGCGGGAGCGGTTCGAGGTGGCGCGGGTCTTCGTCTCCTATGGCGCCTGCGCGCCGACCGGGCCGGAGCCGTGTCGGCTGCCGCTGGTCGCCGTACACCCTTCGACCCGCCGCGCAGGGCGGAGGGCACGTTCGCGACGGGTGAGTGGCAAGCGACGTGGAGCGAGGGCGAGTACGCGGCGGCAATCGAGACCGTGCGGGCTGCGATCTACGAGGGTGACGTCTACCAGGTGAACCTCGTCCAGCACCTGTGGGCGGAGTTCGAGGGCGACCCGCTCGCGGTCGCGGACGCGCTGGCTCCGCTCCACCCACTCGAGCCGGCGCCGCTGAGCGGGGGAGGGGTGGACGATCGTCTCCGCCTCGCCGGAGGTGCTCTTGCAGAAGCGCGGCAACCTCGTGCGCACCTGCCCGATCAAGGGCACGAGCCCGGCCGGGGTGCCGATCGAGTCGGCGAAGGACGCGGCCGAGCACGTGATGATCGTCGATCTGGAGCGGAACGACCTCTCACGTGTCTGCGTGCCCGGCAGCGTCCGCTGGCCGGAGATGCTTGTCGAGCGGCAGATGGCGGGCGTTTCCCACCTGGTCGCGACCGTCGAGGGAGAGCTGCGCGCGGGCGTCGGCCTGACCGAGCTACTCGAGGCAGTGCTGCCGGGCGGGTCGATCACCGGCTGTCCGAAGAGCAGCGCGCTGGAGCTGATCGCCGCGCTCGAGCCGGTCGGCCGCGGCGCCTCGATGGGAGCGCTCGGCCGCATCTATGCGAACGGCGACCTCGATCTGGTGCTGACGATCCGCACGTTCGCGATCGCCGACGGCGCGATTCACCTCTGGGTCGGCGGCGGCATCACGTGGGACTCCGAGCCGGCGGCCGAGATCGAGGAGTCGTGGGTAAAGGCGCGTCCGCTCCTGGCGGTCGCGTGAATCTGCTCGCGGTTGCAGTCGCCGGCCGCGGCCTCGTCGACCCGAGCGAGCCGGTCTTCGGCGCCGGCGACGATGCGCTCCTGCGCGGCCGAGCGGTCTTCGAGACGCTCCGCGTGTACGGCGGCCGACCGTTCCTGCTCGACGCGCACCTCGAACGCCTGCGCGCATCCGCGGCGCAAATGCGGCTACCCGCGCCCGACCTTGTCCGAGTGCCACATGCTCGCCACGCTCGTCGTCGACGCCGCCGGCGAGACCGAGCTCGCGCTTCGCTTCTACTGGACAGCGACGACCCTCGTCGCCACCGCGGGTCCGATCGATCCAGATCTCGAGCAGCTGCGGGCGCGCGGCCTGCGGCTCGCCGTCGTTCGCACGTCGCGCGGCGCGCTCGCGCGTGCGAAGTCGACGAGCTACGCCGAGAACATGATGCGCCCAGGAGGACGCGATCGACCTCGGCGCCGACGACGCGCTGCTCGTCGGCCCCGACGGGATCGTGCTCGAAGCACCGACCGCGAACATCTGGTGGCGCACCGGCGATCGGCTCTTCACTCCGTCACTCGAGCTCGCCGATCCTCGCCGGCGTGACCCGCTCGCTCCTGCTCGAGCTCTCGCCCGATCCGGTCGACGAGGGCACCTACCCGCTCGAGCACCTCCTCGCCGCCGACGAGGCGTTCCTCACCTCATCCATCCGCGAGGTAATGCCCGTCCGCGCGATCGACGAGAAGGAGTTCGTCCGCTGGCCCCGCGGCGGCTGCCCTACAAGCCGCGCTCCGCGAACGCGCGCTCGCCTGACGGTGACCTGTCGGGAGCGAGACTGTCTGCGTACGCGGCCGCTGCGCCAGCGCAGACGAGTGGTCGGGTCTCCGACCCGCTGACCGGATTCTCGCGCGGTCGGCCACAACCGAAGCAATCGTCGCCGACACGGCCCGTGCGGATGGTCCGCCGTCATGCCGCGCACGCCGCGACGACTGCATCCGGCCGGCGCGTGAGCCTCAGACGCGTCGTCGAGTGAGCTGCATTCGGGCTCGCGCTGGACGTGTCGGTTCACCGGAGCCGCGACGCGCGCAGACGTGATCTGGCCGACCGGCCGGAGGTTCGTTCACGTGCTCGGCGCCGTCCGAGACGGATGCCCGGCGGCCGCGTCCCGAGGAGCCAAGCGGCCTGCCTAGCGACATCGCGACCTGAGCAGTCCGACGCACACCGAAGCGACGTGCGGTCTTCAGCTCTGGGTAGCCGGACGTCACAGGAGCTCGCGCGCTGTCTAGGCTGGGGCGATGTCGCGGAGCTGGGGGGAACTGCTGGGCGAGGACGGCGCTGCGCCCGAGTCGGAGGAGCAGGGCGGTCGGTTCTTCTCCCGGCTGCGCGACTCGCTCTCGAAGTCGCGCCGCGCGCTCACGGGCGAGATCGCCTCGGCGGTGGTGGCGTTCGATCCGAGCAATGAGGCCGACTGGGAGCGGCTCGAGGAGGCGCTGATCGCCGGCGACGTCGGCGTCCGCGCGACGGCCGAGCTCGTGCAGCGGCTCGAGGCGCGCGGCGGGATCGCCGACCTTCCCGACGAGGTCGCCGCGCTTTTCGGCGAGCCGCCGACGCTCGACCTCGCGCACACGCCCGCCGTGATCCTCGTCGTCGGCGTCAACGGCACGGGCAAGACGACGACGATCGGCAAGCTCGCCGCGAAGCTCACGGAGCACGGCCGCTCCGTCCTCGTCGCCGCGGCGGACACGTACCGCGCGGCGGCGGAGGAGCAGCTCGAGATCTGGGCCGAGCGGGCGGGCGCGGACTTCGTCGGCTCGGAGCGCGGCGGCGACCCGGCGGCCGTCGCCTACGACGCGACTCGACGCGGCGACGGCGCGCGGCCGCGACGTCGTGATCGTCGACACCGCCGGCCGCCTCCACACGCAGACGAACCTCATGGAGGAGCTCGCCAAGGTGCGCCGCGTGATCGCCGGCCGCCTCGAGGGCGCGCCGCACGAGACGCTCCTCGTCGTCGACGCCACGACGGGCCAGAACGGCCTCCAGCAGGCGCGGCTCTTCGGCGAGGCGGTCGGCGTCACGGGCGTCGTCCTCACGAAGCTCGACGGTTCCGCGAAGGGCGGCGTCGCGATCCCGATCGCCTACGAGCTCGGCCTGCCGGTCAAGCTCGTAGGCGTGGGCGAGGCGCTCGACGACCTGCAGCCGTTCGACCCGCACGACTACGCGCAGGCGCTCGTCGCCTCCTGAGCTGTCCGGAATCGCTTAGCCGCCGCCGCGGTCCGATGATGACGTTGTAGCCACGGATCGGGTTGTCGGTCGTCAAACGCGATTGCCAGAACGACAAATGTCCCGGGGCCCGCCTCCTCCTTCGCGTTGTCCCAGGCATCGTCGAGCGCATCCTCAGATGCTCTCCCTTGCCTTCCCAGCTAGGCCCGAACTCCTCTTTCCAGTCTCTCTCGTTCATCTCCACCTCCTTTCGCGCGGAGAGCCTACTCCGGTGGCGGCAGCGTTTTCAAGAGCGACGACGCCCAGCCGGCGCCGACGAGGTTTCCCTTCCGCTCGAACACCGCTTGTGCCTCGGCTGCGACGCCTGCCGCTTCCGCCGAGCCCGCCGCGTGGAGGACGCGCGCCAGCGCGAGCTGGGCAGTCGCCTGCAGATCGAGGAAGTCGGTCGGCGCCGCGAGCTCGACTGCCTCCCGGGCGAGTTGCTCCGAGCGCCTGAACCTGCGCGCTTGCAACGCGCCACATGACCTGCGTGACGATGTCGTCCTCCGCGGCGCGCGACTGCGCGAACTGCACGGCCTCCTTGGCCTCTTCGAAGCGGTTCCCCTGTGCGAGAGCTGCCGCGAGGTAGGCGGCGATCGTCGCTGGGAAATGCACGTCTCCGATCTCTTCGAGCATCTGGCCGGCGCTACGAAGCTCGTCGCGCGGCGGCTTCGACGTTCCCGGCCAGCAGCTCGATCGTCGAGCCGTCGATGGCCCGGACTGCGCGGCTGTGTCGCCATCCCGAGCTCGTCCCAGAGTGCTTGTGCCCGCGCCCACTGCGCACGCGCATCGTCGAACTCGCCGCGCATGGCGAGCAACGCCCCCAGCGAGCTGAGGATCGAGGCGGTGAGCAGCCGGTCGTCTTCGCTCTCGCGCAGGAAGAGCTGAGCCCTGTCGATCGCCGCGTTGACAGGCGTCGGCCCGAGTTGGATCGCCTGCATCAAGAGGGCTGCGACACGAGCTGCCTCGCGGGCGTCTCCGGCGCGCTTCGCATATTCGAGTGCGCGCTCGAGCGCAGCCGCGCGCTCGCCCCAACGGCACGCGTTGACCGGCGGCTCGCTCAGAAGCCACCACGCCTTCGCGACTCCCGCGTCGTCACCCAGCGCTTCGAGGGCTGGGATCGCCTCCTCGGCGAGCCGGGTGATCTCCTCCACCGGTGTCTGCACGTTCGTGAAGATCCGGAAGAACTCCCGCTCGATCAGCGTTCGCAGCTCGAGCCGCCGATCGCCCTCGGCACGGCCGAGCTCGAGAGCCTGCTCGAGCGCTCCTTCGGCGGCTGCGAAGGCGCCCGATCTCATCAGTGCGATCGCAAGCTCGAGCAGGGCGAACCCTCGCGAGCTGCTCGTTTGCGGCAACAGCGCCACGCCGCGCTCGAGGAGGTTGACCGCTGCCGGCACATCGTCGCGAGCCAAGGCGCGCTCTCCGGAGGCGGTGAGCAGCTCACCAGCCCGCTCGCCAAGCGACCGGGTGTGGTCGTCGAGGGGGCCGAGCTCCTCCCGGTAACGGTGCGCCTGCTCGAGGTGGTAGCCGCGGAATCTCGTCGTACTCCTCGCCGAAGCTGCCGACGCGAGCCAGCCGGCGAAGCGCTCGTGATGCGCGGCACGGCGTCGCAGGGGATGCCGGCGTACGCGGCGTCCCTGGATGAGCGCGTGGCGGAAGCTGAAGCCGTCCTCGCCGGGAACGCGTCGACGTGGCAGGCTCGACGAGCTCCCGCCGCACGAGCTCGAGCAGCGTCGCGCCGAGCGGCTGATCGCCGTCGCCGAGCGCGGCGACCGCGCCGGGCCAGAAGTCCTTGCCGATCACGGCGGCGCGCTCGAGCACGTCGCGCTCGGCCGGCTCGAGCCGGTCGAGGCGGGCGGAGAGAAGCGCCTGGATCGTCGGCGGAAGCTCGGACAGCTCGAGCGTCCCCGTTCGATTCCGCGAGCATCGCGACGAGCTGCTCGGCGTAGAGCGGATTGCCCTGCGCCGTCTCGGCCACGCGCTCCCGCAGCTCCTGCGAGAGAGCGCCGGCCGCCGTCGAGTGCGCGCGAGCAGCTCCGTCGGCTTCGTCGGCCGAGAGCGGTTCGAGCCGCACGATCGCGCCTTCCCACCGCGGCCGCTCCTCGAGCAGCTCGGGCCGCGCGACGCAGAGGAGGAGAATCGGCGCGTCGCGGCTCCAGCGGCTGACGTGCTCGACGAGGTCGAGGAGCGTCGACTCGGCCCAGTGGATGTCCTCGAGCACGACGACGAGCGGCTTGTCGCGCGCGAGCGTCTCGAACAGCCGTCGCACCGCCCAGAAGAGCTCTTCCGGCGCGTCCGGTGCCGCGCGTCGAGCGCGCCGAGGCGCTCGACGATGAGCGCGGCGTCGGGCTCTTCCCGCACGGCGTCGGCGACGGCTCTGCTCGCCGCCGAACGCACGCAGAAGCTGCGCGAGCGGCCAGAACGTGATCCCGTCGCCGTACGGGAGGCAGCGCCCGGAGAGGACGGTCGCGTCTGTCGCCGACCTCGGCGCCGAGCTCTGACGCGAGCCGCGTCTTGCCGCACGCCGGCTGCGCCGACGACCGTCACGAGTCTGCAGGCCGGCTCTCCGTGCCGCGGTGAGCTCGTCGCGGAGCATGGCGAGCTCGCTCCGCCTGCCGACGAGCGGCGTGTCCGAGCGGCGCGCGAACGTCTCGGCGCCGGCGCATCGGCGCCGAGCACGCGCCACGCTTCGACCGGCGGCGCTCTTTCCCTTCGCGTCGATCGGCGCCACCGGCTCGAGCTCCACCGCGTGCCGCGACGAGCTGCTCGGTCACCGCTCCGACGAGGATCTCGCCTCCGGGGGCGCGCCTGCTCGAGTCGCTTCGCGGTGTTCACGGCGTCTCCCGTGACGAGCGTCGTCCTCTCGTCGCCCGTCACGACCACGCCGGTGTTGATCCCGATCCGCAGGACGAGGTCGCCGGCGGCTTCCTGCATCGCGAGCGCCGGCTCGCACGGCGCGCAGCGCGTCGTCCTCGTGCGCCTGCGGAAGCCCGAACACCGCCATCACCGCGTCGCCGACGAACTTCTCCACCGTGCCGCCGTGCGCCTCGACGGCGTTGCGCATCGCCTCGTACCACGAGCCCATCAGCTCCCGCAGCGGCTCGGGATCGAGCCGTTCTCCCAGCGCCGTCGAACCGGCGAGGTCGCAGAAGAGGACGCTGACCGTCTTCCGCGCTGCAGCTGCGGACACCATTCTCGAAGTCTGAACCTCGCGGGCGCCGGAATCCACCCCGGCTACCCTGCGGAGGATGTTCGACGCGCTGTCAGACAGGCTCCAAAGCGCGCTCGGCGACCTGCGCGGGCGCGGTGTCATCGACGAGGAAGCGCTCTCGCGCGCGATGCGCGAGGTGCGGCTCGCGCTCGCTCGAGGCCGACGTCAACCTCGAGGTCGTCCGGGACTTCGTCGCGCACGTGCGCGAGCGCGCGCTTGGGGAGGACGTCCGCAAGAGCCTGACGCCGGGGCAGCAGGTCGTGAAGATCGTCCACGACGAGCTCACGGAACTGCTCGGCTCCACCGATTCGCGCCTCACGTACGCACAGAAGCCGCCGACGACGATCCTCCTCGCCGGCCTGCAGGGCGCCGGCAAGACGACGGCCGCGGCGAAGCTCGCGCGGCTCGCTGCGCGACGAGGGAAAGAAGCCGGCGCTCGTCGCCGCCGACCTCCAGCGCCCGGCCGCGATCGAGCAGCTGATCCAGCTCGGCGCGGAGCTCGACGTGCCCGTCTACGCGACCGAGCGCAGCGATCCGGTCAAGGCCGTTCGCGACGGGATCGCCGCCGCCACAACCGACGGGCGCGACCTGATCATCCTCGACACCGCCGGCCGCCTCCACATCGACGAGGCGCTGATGGACGAGCTCGCCGCGGTCCGCGACGAGGCGCAGCCGACGAACGTCCTCCTCGTCCTCGACGCGATGACCGGCCAGGAAGCGGTGAACGTCGCGACGTCGTTCCAGGAGCGGATCGACTTCGACGGCGTCATCCTCACGAAGCTCGACGGCGACGCGCGCGGCGGCGCGGCGCTCTCCGTCCGCAGCGTCACCGGCCGGCCGATCAAGCTCGCCTCGACGGGCGAGAAGCTCGCCGACCTCGACTGGTTCCACCCCGACCGCATGGCCTCGCGGATCCTCGGCATGGGCGACGTCCTCACGCTGATCGAGCGCGCCGAGGCGGCGATCGCCGACGACGAGAAGGACGACCTCGAGCGCCGCATGATGCAGGGCGAGTTCTCGTTCGACGACTTCCTTTCGAGCTACAAGATGCTGCGCCGCATGGGGCCGCTGCAGGGCGTCCTCAAGATGATCCCCGGCATGGGCAAGCAGCTCGAGGGGCTCGATCAGGTCGACGAAAGCCAGTTGAAGCGCGTCGAGGGAATGATCCTCTCGATGACGCCGCACGAGCGGCGCGTCCCACACATCATCGACATGTCGCGCCGCACGCGCATCGCAGCAGGAGCCGGGGTGGCGGTCGAGCAGGTGAGCTCCTTGCTCGAATCGCGGAAGCAGATGGCGAAGATGATGAAGATGATGGGCTCGGGGAAAATGCCGTCGCTGCCCGGAATGGGCGCCGCAGCGCCTACCATGAGCGGCGGTCCGCGCCCGAGCGCGACCCGCAAGGCGAGTTCCACACGGAAGAAAAAGAAGAGAGCGAGGAAATAAGGCGTATGGCAGTGAAGCTCAGGCTGACGCGGATCGGCTCGAAGAAGAACCCGATCTACCGCGTCGTTGCGGCCGACTCGCGCTCCCCGCGCGACGGCAAGTTCCTCGAGATCGTCGGCCGCTACAACCCGCAGCACAACCCGTCCCTCATCGAGATCGACGAGGCGAAGGCCAAGGCGTGGCTCGAGAAGGGCGCGACTCCGTCGGATACGGTCGCGAAGCTCCTCAAGATCCAGGGCATTACGTCCTAGTCGTGGACGAGCTGATCGCGGAACTGGCGCGGCGGCTCGTCGACGAGCCCTCCGAGGTGCGCGTCGAGCAGTACTCCGATGACGACGGCACGCTCGTGTACGAGCTCATCGTCGCCGAGGACGACGTCGGCAAGGTGATCGGTAGGCAGGGGAGACTGGCGCGCGCGCTGCGGACGATCGTCCGCGCCGGCGGTACCGCGTCAGGGCGAAGGCTGGCGCTCGAGATCGTCGACTGATGCCGCCGGTCGCGACGCTCTACGACATCCACGGCAATCTCGCCGCACTCGAGGCAGTTCTCGCTGAAGTTCCGGCCGACGCGACGATCGTCGTCGGCGGGGACGTCGTCGCGGGCGGAGACGATCCGTCGGGGACGCTCGAACGGCTCCGCGGGCTCGGCGATCGCGTCGTCTGGCTGCGCGGCAACGCCGATCGCGAGCTGAAGCCCGGCGAGCCCGGCCTCGCTCCTGCGGGCTTTCTCGACACGACGAGGGATCGGCTCACCGGCGAGCAGATCGACTTCCTCTACACGCTGCCGCCGACGCAGCTGCTCGGCCGCACGCTCTACTGCCACGCCTCGCCGCGCAACGACCTCGACATCTTCACCGAGCGGACACCCGAGGAGCAGATCTCGTTCCTGTTCGCGGACCTCGACGTCGACACCGTCGTCTGCGGCCACACGCACGTGCAGTTCGACCGCGAGATCGCCGGCAAGCGGGTCGTCAACTCCGGCAGCGTCGGCTCTCCGTACGAGGACGAGCCGGGCGCGTACTGGACGCTCGACCTCGAGCCGCGGCGCACCACGTACGACGGCATGGATCCGACCGCCACTCTGCGCGAGGAGTGGCTCGAATGGTGCGAGGCGCGTGCCGTCACAGGCTGACCTCGTCACGGTCGGCCGGGTCGGACGGCCGCACGGCGTCCAGGGCGCCTTCTTCGTCGAGGGCCCGAGCGAGCGCGACGAGGTCTTCGCGGTCGGCGCCGTGGTGCTCGCGGGAGGCGAGCCGGCGAAGGTCGTCTCCTCCGCGCGTGGCTCGGGCGGACGTCCGGTGATCAAGCTCGACCGCACCGTCGAGCGCGGCACAGAACTCGCTGTCGAGCGCACCGCGCTCCCGCGACTCGACGACGACGCGTTCTACGTGTTCGACCTCGTCGGCCTGAGCGTGCAGGAGGAGGACGGCCGCTTGCTCGGAAGTGTCCGCGAAGTGCTCCAGTACCCTGCAAACGACGTGCTCGAGCTCGACTCGGGCGTGTCCCTTCCGCTCGTCGAAGCCTGCGTGCGGTCGGTCGATGTCGAGGGTGGGCGGATCGTCGTCGCGTCAGGCTTCGCAGATCCCGAATGAGAATCGACGTCTTCACCCTCGTCCCTCACGCCTACGCGTGGCTCACCGAGCAGGTGCCCGTCGCGAACGTCCTCGGCACCGAGCTCGAGTTGCGCCTCTTCAACTACCGCGACACAACGCCGCTCCGCGGCGGCCAGGTGGACGACGAGCCGTACGGCGGCGGGGCGGGAATGGTGCTCAGGGTCGACGTCGTCGCAGCGGCGCTGTCTGCTGCCTACGGCGAAACAGTGCCCGGCCCGGTGATCGCGCTCACGCCGAAGGGACGCCCGCTCACGCAGGCGATCGTCGAGGAGCTCGCCGCGGAGGAGTCGCTCGCGCTCCTCTCCGCGCGGTTCGAAGGCTTCGACGAGCGCATCGTCACGGAGCTCGCGACCGACGCCATCTCGGTCGGCCCGTACGTCCTCTCGAACGGCGACCTGCCGGCGATGCTCGTGCTCGACGCTGTTGCGCGGCGGCTTGCCGGGCGCGCTCGCGGAAGGCTCCGGAGAGCTCGAGAGCTTTTCGGACGAGCTCGGCGGCGGGCTCGAGTATCCGCACTACACGCGACCGGCCGAGTTCCGCGGCTGGAGCGTGCCGGACGTGCTCCTCTCCGGCAACCACGCGCTGATCGACGCGTGGCGCCGCGACCACGTGGTGGGAGTCGAAACGTGAGCGACTGGGGCTCGTGGGGCTCGTGGGACGAGCCGACGGCGGGCGAGCGGCCGGCCGTTGGGGAGCCGCAGGACGACGAGCGGCTCCACGCCGGCGGAAGTTGACGACAGCGACTTCGGCTGGGGGGACTATCCGGAGTGGCCGGTCGCGCGGCCCTCGTCGGAGTACACGGCCTACGGCCAGCTCCCGGCGTACCAGACCGAGGACGTCTCGCCGGCGGCGGAACCCCGCTCGCACGATCCGCTCAATCGGCTGTTCCCGGGACTCTCGCGGGGCGCGCGGGTCACGCTCGACTGGGTCCTCACGATTGCCGGCGCGATCTTCATTGTGTACGCGGTCAAGCTCTGGGTCGTCAACCCGTACCGGATCCCGTCGTCGTCGATGGAGCCGTATCTCAACTGCGCGAAAGGCGGCCCCAATAGTGAGGGCTGCCTCGGCGATTCGAGCGACCGCGTGCTCGCCTGCCGGATCTGCCTCGCCTTCTCGAATCCAGCGCGCGGCGACGTCGTCGTCTTCAACACGCCGAAGGCTGCTGTCAATGCTTGCAGCGAGGGCGGGACCTTCGTCAAGCGCGTCATCGGCCTTCCCGGCGAAACCGTGAAGGAGGACCGGAAGGGCTACATCTGGATTCGCGGTCCCGCCACGACGAAGAATTACAAGCCGTGGGTCAGGCTCAAGGAGCCGTACATCTCGGCCCACACACGAAAGCTTGACACGCTTCATCGCAACCAGCGGTGGGACGTTCCCACGGGGAGCTACTTCATGATGGGCGATAACCGGTCGGCGTCGTGCGACTCGCGCCAGTGGGGCTCCGTCCCGCGGTCCAACCTGATCGGCACCGTGTTCTTTACGTACTGGCCGCCCGACCGCATCGGCTTCAAGTAGCCCGCGAGGGCTCCGCACTAGCTCGCTGTCCGGTGGGACGCCACAGCCGGGAAGCGCGTGCTCTAGTAATAGGCAAGCATGACCGGCTGGCATTCAGGGGATCCTTCGACCTCGGACGACGCGGAGCAGGCGCAGGACGGGAGGTCGCCATGGCCGGCCCCGTCCGAGCCGGACGATTACAGCAGCTGGTGGAACTACTCGGAGTGGCCCGATTTTGGACGGCCCTCGTCGGAGGATCCGGCCTACGGCCATGTCCCGACGTCTCAGACCGACGGCGCTCCGGCTGTCCCGGAGGTGCGCTCGCGCGATCTGGTCGGCAAGCTCTTCCCAGGCCTCTCGCGCGGCGCGCGGGTCACGCTCGACTGGGTCCTTACGATCGTCGGCGCGATCCTCATCGTGCTCGCGGTCAAGCTCTGGGTCGTCAACCCGTACCGGATCCCGTCGTCGTCGATGGAGCCGTATCTCAACTGCGCGAAAGGCGGCCCCAACAGTGAGGGCTGCCTCGGCGATTCGAGCGACCGCGTGCTCGCCTGCCGGATCTGCCTCGCCTTCTCGAATCCGTCGCGCGGCAACGTCGTCGTCTTCAACACGCCAAAAGCCGCTCTGAGCGCATGCAGCGAGGGCGGGACCTTCGTCAAGCGCGTCATCGGCCTCCCCGGCGAAACCGTGAGGGAGGACCGCAAGGGCTACATCTGGATCCGCGGGCCCAACTCGAGCAAATGGGCCAGGCTCAAAGAACCGTATATCTCGGCCCAGGCACGACAACTCGATCAGGACCACGGCAACCAGCACTGGAAAGTTCCCTTAGGGGACTACTTCATGATGGGCGACAACCGCCACGCGTCGTGCGACTCGCGTTCGTGGGGTTCCGTGCCGCGGGCCAACCTGATCGGGACCGTGTTCTTCACGTACTGGCCGCCGGACCGCATCACGGACTGGCGCTGGATCCTGGTCGGGATTGCGGGAGCCTTGACCCTCCTTGCGCTACTCTTCGCCGTCGGCCGCAAGGCCGTTTCCTCATGAGCAACGTCATTCAGGACATCGAACGCGCGCAACTGCGCAAGGTGCCGCAGTTCAAGGCCGGCGACACCGTCCGCGTCCACTTCCAGGTGATCGAGGGAACACGCCGCCGCGTCCAGGTGTTCGACGGGATCGTGATCAAGCGCCAGGGCTCCGGCGTCCGTGAGACGTTCACGGTGCGGAAGATCTCGTCCGGCGTCGGCGTCGAGCGGACATTCCCGCTGCACTCGCCGAAGATCGAGCAGATCGAGGTCAAGGCGATCGGCGATGTCAACCGCGCGAAGCTCTACTACCTCCGCGACCGCGTCGGCAAGAAGGCGCGCGTGCGCGAGCGCCGCTACGGGGTCGGGCACCAGATCCACGACGCCGCAGTCGTCGAGGATGCCGTCGAGGAGTCAGCGGAGGTCGTCGATCAGGATGTGGCAAACGAGGCCGCCGTCGACGAGGTTGTCGCCACCGACGAGGCGCAGGCGACCGAGGCCGAAGTTGCTGAGGAGCCGACGGATGAGGCTCCCGCTGAGGAGCCGGTGGCTGAGGCTCCCGTCGAGGAATCGGTGGCTGAGGTTCCGGCTGAGGAAGCTCCGGCGGAGGAAGCTCCTGCCGACGAAGCTCCGGCCGCGTAACAACTCTCCGGCAACTTCCTCGCACGCACTGTCGGCGGCCGGGCTCCGCGCTAAGGTCGCGGAGTAGTGGACAAGCGAACCGGCCAGAAGCTTCTCCGGTTCGACCGCAAGCTCGGTGCGCGGTTCGTCGCGGGTGCCGATGAAGCCGGCCGCGGCTCGCTCGCCGGCCCGCTTGTCGTCGCCGGCGTCCTGCTCGACTACGACTCGCTGCGCGAGCACCGCGTGCGACCGCTCGCGTTCCTCAACGACTCGAAGCAGTGCTCGCACGAGCGCCGCGAGGAGCTGTTCCACGCCGTCTTCGCCTGTGCCGAGCGCGTTGCGGTACGCGTCATCCCGCCAAGCGACATCGACCGGCACGGCCTTCACAAGTCGAACCTCGCGGGGCTCCGCGCGATGCTCGAAGCGCTGTTGCCGGCGGACGCATGTCTCGTCGACGGCTTCCGTCTCGGTCCGGAAGCGCCCGCGCATCGGGCCGTCGTCGACGGCGACGAGAAGAGCGCCGCAATCGCAGCGGCGTCGATCGTCGCGAAGGTGACGCGCGACCGGCTGATGCGCCGCCTTGACGCCCTCTATCCCGCGTACGGCTTCGCGCAGCACGTCGGCTACATCACGCCAGGGCACTCCGCTGCCGTGCGTCGCACCGGCCCGTCGGCTGTGCATCGCCGCAGCTTCGCCGCGCGCTGTTACGAGGACGTCGCTGCCCCGCCGGCCGTCGCAGACGGCCGGGAACTAACCGGCCGGGTGCCGCAGGCTTCGCTTGTGGCGGCCATTGCCTAGGCGCGGAGCGGGAGAGAGCGCCGAGCGCAAGGCGCTGTGGTGGTACCGGCTGCGCGGCTGGAAGATCCTCGCCGCAAACGCGTGGGCCGCGGGGTACGAGCTCGATCTCGTCGTCCGGCGCGGGTCGATCGTCCGGTTCGTCGAGGTGAAGGAGAAACGCGGCACCCGCTACGGCGACCCGCTCGAAATGGTCACCACCGAGAAGCAGCGGCGGCTACGCCAGGCCGCCGAGACGTGGCTCGCGGCGCGTCCCGAGCTCGCCGGGCTCCGGCCCGGCTTCGACGTGATCGCCGTCCGAGACGGCCGCCTCGAACGCGTGCCGCAGGCGTTCTAGGAGGCGTGTCGAACTTGCCCCCGTGGCGGTCACGCAGGACGAGCTGTACGCAACGCTGGACCTCGACCTCTCGTGGTCGGAGGCGGAGCTGCCTGAGCGCGAGCGAACGAAGCACGTCAATCGCCTCCACCCGTACCTCGGCAAGTTCATCCCGCAGCTCGTCGAGGTGCTGCTCGACCGCTATGTCCCGGCCGGCGGTCACGTCCTCGATCCGTTCGGCGGGAGCGGGACGACGCTCGTACAGGCGCTCGAGTCGGGGTACGACGCGACCGGCGTCGACATCGCCGCGTTCAACTGCCTTCTCATGCGGGTCAAGACGGCGCAGTACGATCTCGGCGCGCTCGGGGAGGAGTTGCGCGACGCGTACGTTCGCATCGAGAGCCTCGAGCCGCGCCGCGCGCGCGTGCCGCGGCGGCGGTATCTGCGCGACTGGTACGCACCGGACGCTGCGGCAGAGCTCTTCGCGTTCCGCGATCTGATCCCGGAATATCGCCACGCCGACGTGCTCCGTGTGATCCTCTCGCGCGCTGCCCGCTCCGCCCGGCGCGCGGCGCACTTCGACCTCGAGGCGCCGCGCGAGCCGCAGAGGGGCGAGTACTGGTGCCACAAGCATCGCCGCACGTGCCGGCCGGTGGAGTCGGCGGTCGGATTTCTCTGCCGGTACACGCGCGACACGCTTGCGCGAATCGAGGAGTTCGCCGAGGTGCGGGATCTCGAGCGGGAGGCGACGGTCGTCCATGGCGATTCGCGCGAGGCGCTGCTCGGCGGGCCGTTCGACGCCGTGCTCACCTCGCCGCCGTATCCAGGCCTGATCGACTACCACGAGCAGCACCGCTATGCGTACGAGCTGCTCGGGCTCGACGACCGGCGCGAGCGGGAGATCGGCGCCGCCGAGTCGGGGACATCGCTGGCCTCGCTTGAGGCGTACCGCGCCGGGATCGCGGCGGTGCTCGAGCGCGCCGCGTCGGCGTTGCGTCCGGGCGCGCCGATCCTCGTCGTCGTCAACGACCGTCGCGACCTCTATCCCGAGATCCTCTCGCGCGCCGGACTACGGCTCGAGGAGCGCCGCCGCCGCCATGTGAACCGCCGCACGGGCCGACGGGCAGGCGAGTACTACGAAGACGTGCTCGTCGCGCGGCCGGCTTAGAACGCACTCCCCACCCATAAGGGCGGGGTCGCGGTCCCTCCGCCCTCGGCGTAGACGCTATCGGCCGAGGCGTGACAGCGCGGTGTCGACTTCGTCGTAGCTTCGTAGAAACGCGAGAGTTCGTTTTTGGAAGACGGCACGAACTCGCAAGCCCCGCGTCACGGGATCGGGCATAGCTTCGACGTGTGCTTGCTCGCGCGCTCACGCATGCTCTGGTCGGCCTCGAGCCGCGCCGCGTCGACGTCGAGGCGCACGTCCGCGACGGCCTGCCCGGCTTCACGATCGTCGGGCTGGCCGACAAGGCGTGCCAGGAAGCCCGCGAGCGTGTCCGCAGCGGCATCTCGGCCGCCGAGCTGAACTTTCCCGACGGCAGGATCACGGTCAACCTCGCGCCCGCGGAGCTGAGGAAGGAGGGTTCCGGCTTCGACCTGCCGATCGCGCTCGCGGTGCTCGGCGCGTCGCAGCAGCTTCCGCGCGCGGCGCTCGCTCGAACTGCTGCGGTCGGCGAGCTCGCACTCGACGGACGCTTGCGGCGTGTCGGCGGCGTGCTCGCAGTCGCGGAGGGCGCGCGACGGCTCGGCGTGGAGCGTCTCTTGTGTCCGGCCGAGTCGGCGCAGGAAGCGGCCCTCGCCGGCGTCGAGGTACTGCCGGTCCGTCACCTCGCGGAAGCGGTCGCGTTTCTCCGCGGCGAGATCGAGCTCGAGCCGGAGCCCGCTGTACCGCCGAGCGAAATGCCGGTGTCGACGGCGCCCGACCTCGCAGACGTCCGCGGACAGGAGCGAGCGCGACGCGCGCTCGAGCTCGCCGCGGCCGGCGGTCACAACCTGCTCCTCGCCGGCCCGCCGGGGACGGGCAAGACGATGCTCGCGCGGCGCCTGCCCGGCATCCTGCCCGCGCTCGATCGCGACGGCGCGCTCGAGGTGACCCGCATCCACTCGATCGCCGGCATCGTCGACGGCGCGCACCCGCTGGTCGCGACGCCACCGTTCCGCGCGCCGCATCACAGCGCATCGACCGCCGCGATCGTCGGCGGCGGCGCGAACCTTCGCCCCGGCGAGGCGAGCCTCGCGCACCGCGGCGTCCTGCTCCTCGATGAGCTCGCAGAGTTCCGGCGCGACGCGCTCGAGGCGCTGCGCCAGCCGCTCGAGGACGGATTCGTCGCTGTCGCGCGCGTCGCCGGGCGCGTCGTCTTTCCGGCGCGGTTCCAGCTCGTGGGGACGATGAATCTGTGCCCGTGCGGCGGCCGTGGGGATCCCGGCGCACAGTGCAGCTGCTCCGCGCAGCGGCTCGCGCACTATCGCGACAAGCTCTCGCGCGCGCTGCTCGACCGCTTCGATCTCGTCGTTGCGATGCCGCGCGTGCGCGGCGTCGAGCTTGCTTCGACGCCAGGCGAAGGCTCGGAAGCCGTTCGAGCCCGCGTCGTCGCGGCGCGAGCGCTGCTCGACTCCCGGCCGCCGAAGCGCGACGAGCGAGGCGAGCGAGCTGCTCCGGAACGCCGTCGACCGGCTCCATCTCTCGGGTCGTGGACACGCGCGCGTCGGGCGCGTCGCGCGCACGATCGCCGCTCTCGCGGGCGCCGAGACCGTGGGCACGGAGCATGTCGCCGAGGCGCTCGCATACCGCTCCCCTGACGAGCTGCGCGATGTCTGAGCTCGCGCTCGCCGTGTTCGCGTCCGAGACGGGGACGCATCTCGTCCGGCCGCCGACCGGCGCGCGATGGGCGGAGTTCCGGCGCCGCTTCGACGAGAAGGCGTATCTCGCCGACCTCGCGGCGCGCGGCTTCCGGTTCGTCGCGCGGTCGGCGCCCGACTTCCCGCCGCTGCTGCGCGCGATCCACGACCCGCCGGCGGGGCTGTTCGTGCGCGGGAACGCGGACTTCGAGCTCCTCGCGCAGCCGGCGGTGGCGATCGTCGGTGCGCGGGCGTGCTCCGGCTACGGCTCGTCGGTCGCGCGGAGCCTCGCGCGCGACATCGCGACAGCCGGGCTCGTGGTCGTGAGCGGCCTTGCGCGGGGGATCGATGCCGAGGCGCATCGCGGCGCGCTCGACGCTGCCGGCGCGACAGTCGCAGTGCTCGGCTGCGGGATCGACCGCGACTATCCCGCGTCGCACGCCGAGCTTGCGCGGCGTGTCGCCGCGGGCGGCCTCATCGTCGCCGAGTACGCGCCTGGCGTCGAGCCCGCGCCGTGGCGCTTTCCGGCACGCAACCGCATCGTCGCGGGTCTTTGCGCCGCGACGGTCGTCGTCGAGGCGCGGGAACGGAGCGGCGCGCTCATCACCGCCGATCTCGCGCTCGAGGAGGGCCGCGAGGTGTTCACCGTGCCGGGCGAGATCACGTCGGCGCTCTCGGCGGGAACGAACGACCTGCTCAAGCTCGGCGCGTCACCGCTGACGTCGGCGCGCGACGTCCTCCTCTCGTTCGGCATCGACCAGGCGCAGGACGCGGGGGAGAGCTCGCCGCTCCTCGAGCTCCTCCCCGCAAGCGCCGACGAGATCGCCCAGAAGACGGGCCTGCCCGCGGGCGAAATCGCGCGCAGCCTCGTCGAGCTCGAGCTGGCAGGGCGTGTCGCCGTGTATGACGGCGTCTATCGTCCGACCTCGTGAATCCGTACTGGCTCGAAGATCCCGCTCCATCCCGCGCAGACGCCCGCTACGACGGCCGGGTCGATGTCGCGATCGTCGGCGCCGGCATCACCGGCTGCTCGGCTGCGCTGCGGCTCGCCGAGGGCGGCCTACGCGTGCGCGTCCACGACGCGCGCGGCGTCGCGGAGGGCGCGAGCGGGCGCAACGGCGGCTTCGCGCTCGGCGGCGGCTCGGCGCGCTACGACGTCGCGCGCGAGACGTACGGCGCCGACCGCGCGAAGGCGTACTGGCTCTGGACGGAGGAGAAGCTCGACCGCCTCGCCGAGCTCGCGGGCGACGCGCTGCGCCGCACCGGCAGCTACCGCCTCGCCGCCGACGAGGAAGAGCGCGACGCGATCCGGCTCGAGTACGAGGCGCTGCGCGAGGACGGCATCGCGGCCGAGTGGCTCGACGACGTCCCGGGCGCGGCGGCGGGGAAGTTCCACGGCGCGATCGCGCACCCGCGCGACGGCGCGATCCAGCCGGCGCGGCTTCGTCCGCCGGCTCGCTGCGCGCGCCGCGGAGGCGGGCGCCGAGTTCCGCGAGCACGACCCGGTCGAGGACGTCGACGCGCTCGACGCCGACCGCGTCCTCGTCGCGACCGACGGCTACGGGCACGGCCTCGTCTCCGAGCTCGCCGACCTGATCTGGCCGACGCGCGGGCAGGTGATCGTGAGCGAGCCGCTCGACGGCGTCGCTCTACGACCGCCCGCACTACGCGCGCCACGGCTTCGACTACTGGCAGCAGCTACCCGACGGCCGTATCGTGCTCGGCGGCTTCCGCGACCACTCGATCCTCGACGAGCTCACCGACCGGCGAGGAGCTGACGCCGACGATCCAGGCGTCGCTCGAGAGCTTCCTCCACGAGCTCGCCGGGCGCGAGGTCGAGGTGACGCACCGCTGGGCCGGCATCTTCGGCCTCACGCAGGACGCGCTGCCGCTCGTCGGCCCGGTGCCGGGCCGCGACGGCAGGATCTGGGTCGCCGCCGGTTACTCCGGCCACGGCAACGTCCTCGGCTTCGGCTGCGGAGAGCTCGTCGCCGACGCGCTCCTCGGCCGCGAATCCGCACTTCTCCCGCTGCTCGACCCGGCGCGGTTCTTCTAACGTCGTGATCGTGACCGCCGTCACGCGTCGACGCGCTGCGCGTGATCCGGGGCGGACGCGTCGTCCTGCCCGGAGCTGAGCTGCGAGGTCGCGACGGGATCGCGTCACGGGCCTGCTCGGCCCGAGCGGCAGCGGCAAGTCGACGCTCATCCGCGCGATCGTCGGCGTCCAGCGCGTCGCGGGCGGAACGGTCACCGTGCTCGGCGCGCCCGCCGGCTCGAAGGAGCTGCGCTCGCGCGTCGGCTACATGACGCAGGCGCCGTCGGTCTACCGCGATCTGACGGTGCGCGAGAACCTCCGCTTCTTCGCGCGCGTGCTCGACGTCCCGCGCACAGCCGTCGAGCGCGTGATCGAGGAAGTCTCGCTCGCCGACCACGCCGACGCGGTCGTCGGGCGGCTCTCCGGCGGGCAGCTGTCGCGCGTGTCGCTCGCCGTCGCGCTCCTCGGCAGTCCCGACCTGCTCGTCCTCGACGAGCCGACCGTCGGCCTCGACCCGGTGCTTCGTCGCGACCTGTGGCAGCTCTTCCACGACCTCGCGGAGACGGGCAAGACGCTCCTCGTCTCGAGCCACGTGATGGACGAGGCCGACCGCTGCGACTCGCTGATCCTGCTGCGCGAAGGCCGGATCCTCGCCGCGGCGACGCCGCAAGAGCTGAAGGATCGGACCGGAGCCGACGGGCTCGACGAGGCGTTCCTGCGGCTGATCGACGAGGCGGAGAAGTGAGCCTGCGCGTGACGTTTGCAGTGGCAGCTCGGGTGCTGTCGCAGCTGCGGCGCGACCCGCGGACGATCGTGCTCATCATCGCGGTGCCGTGCCTGCTCGAGACGCTGCTGCAGCAGCTCTTCCGTGGCGGGCCGCAGTTCCAGCACGTCGGCGCGCCGCTGCTCGGCCTGTTCCCGCTCGTGACGATGTTCCTCGTCACGTCGATCACGATGCTGCGCGAGCGGATGAGCGGGACGCTCGAGCGGCAGATGACGCTGCCGCTCGCCAAGTTCGACCTGCTGGCGGGCTACGGGATCGCGTTCGCGCTGCTGGCGGCGATCCAGATCACGATCGTCTCGGCGGTGACCTTCGGCCTGCTCGGCCTGGAGACCGCGGGGCCGCCCTGGCTCGTCGCGGCGCTCGCCGTCGCGAACGCCGTGCTCGGGTGCGCGCTCGGCCTCTTGGTGAGCGCGTTCGCGCAGAGCGAGTTCCAGGCGGTTCAGTTCATGCCGGCGTTCGTGCTGCCGCAGATCCTCCTGTGCGGGCTCTTCGTCGCGCGCGACGAAATGGCGACGTGGCTGCAGTGGATCTCCGCCGTGATGCCGCTCACGTACGCGTACGACGCACTCGCCCGTGCGGCGGCGGACACGCTCGACGCCCGCTTCGCCGCCGACGTCGCCATCGTGTGCGGCTTCATCGTGCTCTCGCTCGCCCTCGGCGCAGCGACGCTGCGGCGACGTACTCCGTAGCAGCCAGGCGAGGGACGTACTCGCCTGCGCCAGGTACTCCCGCTCACCTGACCGGGACTAGCCGCTAGAGCGCCTTGACCCCGGCCGTGAGCTTCATGATCGACTCTTTCGCGTCGCCGAACAGCATCACGGTCTTCGGGTTGTAGAACAGCGGGTTCTCGATTCCCGCGAAGCCGGGGTTCATCGAGCGCTTGAGGACGACGACCGCCTGCGCGTTGTCGACGTCGAGGATCGGCATGCCGTAGATCGGCGAGCTCTGGTTCGAGCGCGCGTCGGGGTTGACGACGTCGTTCGCGCCGACGACGACCGCGACGTCGGTGCGCGAGAACTCCGCGTTCGCCTCGTCCAACTCCTTCAGCTGCGGATACGGGACGTTCGCCTCGGCGAGGAGGACGTTCATGTGGCCGGGCATGCGTCCCGCGACCGGGTGGATCGCGTACGTCACCTCAATACCCTTCGATTCGAGCAGGTCGGCGAGTTGGCGCACGTCGTGCTGCGCCTGCGCGACCGCGAGGCCGTAGCCCGGGACGAAGACGACCTTCTGCGCGTAGGCGAGCATCACGG
Source organism: uncultured Actinomycetes bacterium (assembly GCA_963816735.1). GTDB lineage: Bacteria > Actinomycetota > Thermoleophilia > Gaiellales > Gaiellaceae > Palsa-739. The sequence continues at coordinate 22,309 of CAWFLY010000011.1, read as the reverse complement.
CGACGTCATCGGCGCTTGCGCTGCGCACCGTGCCGCCGCCCTCGCCGCCGGCCGCGACCGCCGCCGCCCCGGCCGAGACCTGCCCAAACGCCCCGAAGAGGACGTTCGCGACAGAGCGGTTCATCGCCTTCGCCATCATCAGCGTGAGGAGCGTGCCCGACGCGCCGACGAGCATCCCGGCCACGATGAGGACGTTGTTCTCGAGCTCGAAGCCGCCGAGCGCGACGGCGAGTCCGGTGAACGCGTTGAGCATCGAGATCACGACCGGCATGTCGGCGCCGCCGATCGGGAGGACGAAGAGGACGCCGAACGCGAGGGCCGCGATGATCGTCACCCAGAGCAGCCACTCGTCCTGGACGCCGGCAACGAGCGCGATGCCGCAGCCGAGCGCACTCAGGAACAACGCGGCGTTGACGAACTGCTGCCCGGCGTACGTGATCGGGCGTCCGCCGATCAGTTCCTGGAGCTTCGCGAACGCGATCATCGAGCCGGAGAACGAGACGGAGCCGATCAGCGCCGAGAGGACGATCGCAAGCGAGATGTCGACCTTGGGCGCGCCGGGTTCGGGGAGGATCCGATGGAGCTCGGCGAGCGCAATGAGCATCGCCGCGCCGCCGCCGACGCCGTTGAACAGCGCCACCATCTGCGGCATCGCGGTCATCTTCACCTTGCGCGCCGCGACGGCTCCGAAGCCGCCGCCGATGAGCATCGCAATAACGATCGCCCACCAGCTCGTCGTCCCGATGTTGATCCAGGTAACGACGATCGCGAGGGCCATCCCGGCCGCGCCGATCTGGTTGCCGCGCCGCGCGTGCGCCGGGCTCGAGAGGTACTTGCAGCGCGAGGATGAACGAGACGATCGTGATCAGGTAGAGCAGCTGCGTGACGTTCCAGCTCAGTGCCGCGACCAGTGTCATCCCGCGCCGCCGTCGCCCTTCTGCGAAGCGTCTGGCGCCGGCTTCGCCGGCTCGCGCTTCTTGAACATCTCGAGCATCCGGTCGGTGACGACGAAGCCGCCGACGACGTTCGCGGCTGCGAGCACGACGGCGGCGAAGCCGACGATCCACGTGAACGTGCTCTTGTCCGGCAGGCCGAGGACGATCATCGCGCCGACGATCACGATCCCGTGGATCGCATTCGTGCCGGACATCAGCGGCGTGTGCAGCAGCGTCGGCACCTTCGAGATGACCTCGATGCCGAGGAAGATCGCGAGGACGAGGATCGTCACCTCGAAGACGAGCAGCGAGCCGTGTGGGATCGCGGGGACGATCATGCGGTCACCTCCTGCTTGCCGGCGACGCAGGCGCCGCTCGTGATCTCGTCCGACCAGTCGAGCGCGAGGCTGCCCTCGGGCGCGAGGTGGAGGAGAAGGGCCTGGACGTTGCGCGAGTAGAGCATCGACGCGTGGTACGGCATCGTGCTCGGGAGGTTCGTCGTCCCGACGAGCGTGACGCCGCCGCGCTCGACGATCGAGCCGGGCTCGGTCAGCTCGCAGTTGCCGCCGCTGTCGGCGGCGAGGTCGACGATGACGGAACCGGGGCGCATCGCCTCGACGGCCGAGGCGGGGAGGATCTTCGGCGCTGGGCGGCCCGGCACAGCGGCGGTCGTGATGACCGCGTCGAAGCCCGAGATCCGCTCCTCGAGCGCCGCCTGCTGCGCCGTCATCTCTTCGGCGTGAGCTCGCGCGCGTAGCCGCCTTCGGCGTCCGCGCCGGTGACGCCGAGGTCGAGCCAGTTCGCGCCGAGGCTCTCGATCTGCTCGCGGACGACGGGGCGGACGTCGAAGCCGGTCGTGACCGCGCCGAGCCGGCGCACCGTCGCGATCGCCTGCAATCCGGCGACGCCCGCGCCGATCACGAGCACCTTCGCCGGCGGCACCGTCCCCGCAGCGGTCATGAGCATCGGGAAGAAGCGGGGGAGGGTCTCGGCGGCGAGGAGCGCGGCCTTGTAGCCGCCGACCGTCGCCTGCGACGAGAGCGCGTCCATCGACTGCGCGCGCGTCGTGCGGGGGATGGACTCGAGCGCGAACGCCGTGATGCCGCGCGCTGCCAGCGCTTCGAGCCCGGCCGGGTCGGAGAGCGGCTCGAGGAAGCCGATGAGCACCTGGCCCGAGCGGAGCTTCGCGGTCTCCTCCGCCGACGGCTTGCGCACCTTGACGACCGCGTCGGCGGCCCACGGATCGCCGAGCGTCGCTCCGGCCTCGGTGTAGTCGGCGTCGGGGAAAGAAGCGGGCGCTCCCGCGCCCGGCTCGACGACGATCTCGAAGCCCGCCGCCACGAGCTTGGCGACGGTCTCGGGTACAAGCGCGACTCGGCGCTCGCCGGTTGTGACCTCGCAGGTGACCCCGATCCTCATCGCGGTCGATCCTATGCGAGCGCGCGGCTGCGGTTCTCCGTGATCTGCCGCAGTGGGCTTGCGAGATAGCCTCGGATCGTCGTGACGCAGTTTGTCGAGCACTGCGGGCTCTGGGTCGTCTTCGGGGTCGTGTTCCTCGAAGTCGCCGGCTTGCCGTTCATCCCCGGCGAAACCGTGCTCATCACCGCGGCCGCGCTCGCCTCGCAGGGGCACGGCAACATCGTCGCGATCATCGGGGCGGCGTTTGCGGCAGCGGTGCTCGGCGCGCTATTCGGCTTCGAGGTCGGCCGGCGCTGGGGGAAGCAGCTGTTGACGCGGTGGGATTGGGCCGAGCGAGTGACCGAAAAGGGCCTCGCACAATCCCAGACGTTCTTCGACGATCACGGCTCCAAGGCCGTCTTCCTCGGCCGCTTCGTTCCGGTGGTTCGCGCGACGCTCGGCTGGATGGCGGGCGTGGGGGAGATGCGTCTCGCGAACTTCCTCGTCTGGAACGTTCTCGGCGCTGCCGCGTGGAGCTGCGCGATCGGGCTCGCCGCGTACTACCTCGGGCAGAAGGTCATCGACGCGGCGGAGAAGGACCTTGGCCTTGGCCTCGCCGCGATTGCGGGGATCCTCGCGCTCGTCGCTGCTCACCATTGGTGGCGAAAGCGGCGCGAGAAGGGATAGCGCCGCTCGCGAGGAATCCGTCCCCGCGATGCTCGTCTCGATCTCACGCGCGCTGGAACAGCGCGACGGCCAGCTTGGTCACGGCGCCCGCGTCTCGGCCCTTGCGGAGCCGGTTGCGCTGCGGCTTGGTTGGGATCGCGAACGCGTCCGCACGCTTCGAACTGCCGCGCCGCTCCACGACATCGGCAAGGTCAAGATTCGGCCGCACGTGCTCCTCAAACCCGGCCCGCTGACGCCCGAGGAGCGGCGGGAGGTCGAGGCGCATCCGACGGCGGGCGCGCAGCTCGTGTTGCCGCTACGCCGCTTCCACGACGCCCTCCCGTACGTGCTCTTCCATCACGAGCGCTGGGACGGCGGCGGCTATCCGGTGGGTCTGCGCGGGCGCGCTATTCCGGCCGAGGCGCGCGTTCTCGCGGTCGCCGATTCGTTCGATGCGATGATCTCCGAGCGGACATACCGTCCGCCGCTCACGCATGACGAAGCGATTGCGGAGGTCGAGCGCGGCGCCGGGACGCAGTTCGACCCGGCCGTTGCTGAGCTTTTCGTCGAGGTGTGGGCGGAAGGCTGGGACACCTGGCTCGCCCGCGCGTCGTAGCAATCCGCACGCGGCGGGATCAAGCCATTTCCGAGCGAAAACATGGCCCGCCGAGCCACGTCCGGTGCCAGGCACCGGACGTGGCCCTTAGAGACAGCCCCGCGAGCGAAATGTCAGCTCCTCGAGCTAGAGAGAAGCCCAGACTTCGAGCTTCGCCTGGACGCGGGCGATGACCTCGTCCGTGAACTCCGTCGTGCCGAGGTGGCCGCCGAGGTCGGCGGTGCGCGCTCCCGAGGCGACCGCTTCGAGGCACGCCTCGCGGATCGCGCGCCCTACCTGCGACGCCTCGTCTCCGCCGTGGGAGAGGAGAGCGGCGCCGGCGAGAATCATCGCCATCGGGTTCGCGACGTTCTTGCCGTACAGCGACGGCGCCGTCCCGTGCGCGGCTTCGGCCATGATCGCCGACGGCTCGAAGTTGTCCCCCTCGAACGCGACGAGCAGAGACTCGGAGCCCGCGATCGAGCCGAAGAGCGGCAGGACGAGGTCGGAGAGGATGTCGCCGTCGCGGTTCAAGGCAGGAATCACGAGCGGGTCGCCGGCCGACGACAACAGCAGAGCGAACGTCGCGTCGATGAGCTGCGGCTCGTACGGCACATCGGGATGGCGCGCCGCGGCGGCGTCCATTTCCTCCTTGAGCATCCCTTCGTACGTCGGGCTGACCGTGTACTTCGGCCCGCCGAAAACCTTCGCGCCAGTGCGTTCGGCCTGGAGGAACGCGAACTCGGCGACCGCGTGGCAGATGCGGCGCTCGATCCGTTCGGTGCGGAACGCGACCTCGTCGTCGCCCTCGCCCTCGCGCCACTCCTTTGCGCCGTACGCGTCGCCGACGGCCATACGCACGATCGAGATCGGCGCGTGAACGCCGCCGATCGGCGCGACCCCCGGAATGCGGCGGCCGGTGCGGACGATGACTTTGCCGCCGATCTCCTCGCGGAGGATCCGGTTCGGCGAGCCGACGTCGCCGCGGCCTTCCGGCGTGACGGTCGCGGCCTTCAAGCCGAGGCCGTGCTCTCGGATCGCCGCCGCTGCTTCATGGACGATGCCGTTGCTCGTGGCGCGTCGGCTCTCGAGCGAGAGGTCGAAGCGGGGCAGCGCGATCTCGAGCCCGGTCACGTCCGACGCGAGCACGCGGATGCCCTCTTCGAGGAGTTCCTGCCCCGTCTCGTCGCCTTCGAGAACGGCGATCGTCAAGTCATCGGGCATTTGCCTGATGGTACTTGCCAACTGCGATTACTCTTCAGTGGAGTTGTTTGTTGTTTTTCGCTGTCGTTTGGAACTCGAAGGAGGAAATGGTGGCCCGCAAAACGATTCTCGTTTGCGACAAGTGCGGCAAGGAAGTCGATGAGGAGAAGGGCGCAGTCCTTCGCGTGACGTATGCCGATGCGCGCCGGACGTCGAAGCAGGCAGACCTCTGCGACTCGTGCGCCAGCAGCATGCCGGGCCGCGCGGTGGCTCGTCGCGGCCGCCGGCCGAAGGCGGCCGCCTAGAGCGCCGAGGGCTATCGCGCTAGCGTAGGCGGGTGCCGCTGCGTTTGATCGCGGGGCCCGCGAACGCGGGCAAGGTTGAGCTTCTCCTCGACCGGTACCTTGCCGCGCTCGAAGCGGGCGGGGAGCCGGTTCTCGTCGTCCCGACCTTCGCTGACCGCGATCGCGTCGAGCGCGATCTGCTGGTACAGGCGGGAGCTCTCCTCGGCGGCTCGATCGAGACGTTCGACGATCTCTTCGACAGCATCGCCGGCAGAGACGGGGGGCGTCCGCTCGGTCGCGCGGAGCGCTCGCTACTCGTGCGCCGCGTACTGGCCACGGCGGAGCTCGGCGGATTCAGAGAGTCGGCTGCGCGCGGCGGCTTTGCCGAGTCGCTTCTGCAGGCGTTCGACGAGCTCGAAGCGGGGCTGCTCGAGCCCGACGAGGTCGGCGGCGAGCTCGGCTCACTCTGGGGCGCGTACCGGGCCGAGCTGCAGGCGCTCGGCCGCTCGAATCGTGGCATGCGCCGTCGCGCCGCGGTTGATCGGCTCCGCTCCGACCTCGACGCCTGGACGGGCGCGCCGGTGTTCGCCTACGGCTTTGAGGATCTGACCGGCGCGCAATGGGCGCTCCTCGAGGCGCTCGCCGCACGCACTGAGGTGACGGTTTCGCTCCCGTACGAGCCGGGACGCGCCGCGTTCGCGTCGCTCCAGCGCACGCAGGAGGATCTCGCACGGCTCGCCTCCGGTTCGATCGAGGAGCTGCCGCCGCACTACGCAGCGATCGCGCCGCAGGCACTCGCGCATCTCGAGCGCAAGCTCTTCGAGGACGAGCCGGGCGCGCCGCCGCCGCTCGACGGCGCGATCCACTTCTTCGAAGGCGCCGGCGCGCGCGGCACGTTGGAGCTCGTCGGCGAGGAGCTCCTCTCACTCGTCCGCGCCGGCACGCCGCCGGAGCAGATCGGCATCGTCGTGCCCAGCATCGACCGCATCCGGGGCGTCCTCGACACCGTGCTCGGCCAGCTCGGCGTCCCGTACTCGGTTGATGGGGAGGTGCGGGTTACGCAGACACCGCTCGGCCAGGCGCTCGCCGCGCTGCTCCGCTTCGCGTGGGCGGACGGGACGCGCAACGACCTCTTCACGTACCTCCGCTCGCCCTTCTCCGGGCTCGAGCGCCGTTCGGTCGACTTCGTCGAGGGGCGTCTGCGTGGGCGCGCGATCCGGAACCCCGAGCGCGTCGTCGAGGAGTCGGAAAAGCTGCGCGGCGCATCGTTCCCCGCGCTCGACGAGTTGCGCTCCGCCGCGGAGCCGGTCGCGGCCGTGCGGGAGCAGGTGACGCGGATGCTCCGGAACGCGCACGGAATCGACCGGCCGCCGGCCGACGATGCGAGCCGTCTCGACCTGCGTGCGTACGACGCGCTCGTTCGGCTTCTTGCGGAACTCGACGGCTGGCGCGAGCTTGCGGGAATCCTGAGCCGTGAGGACGTGCTCGCCGCGATCGAGCGGCTCACTCTTCGGCCGCAGCGGGGTGACGAGGCCGGCCGGGTCGCGGTTCTCGATCTCCTCCGCGCGCGCACGCGGCGCTTCGAAGCGACGTTCGTGCTCGGGCTGGAGGAGGGGAGCCTGCCGCGGCGCGGTGGCGGCTCGCCGTTCCTCGACGACGACGCGCGGCGCGAGCTCGACGAACGCGGCGCACGGCTGGCCCGCCCTGACGCCGTGTCGCGCGACCGCTACCTGTTCTACACCGCGTGCACGCGCGCGTCGCGGCGGCTCTATCTTGTGCGCGAGGCGGCCGACGACGAGGGCAGCCCGCGCGAGGCGAGCCCGTTCTGGCACGACGTCGAGTCGCTGTTCGACGCGGAGGACGTTCGGCGCACAACGACGCGACGGCCGCTCTCGGCGCTCACCTCGCCGGTTGACGAGGCGCCGACCGACCGCGAGCGCCTCCGCGGGCTCGCCGAGCTTGCCGCGCGCGACGTCGGCGAGGCGCGCGCCATCGCGCACGCGAACGGCTGGGATCGCCGGCTCGATCGCGCGCGCAGCGCGTTCAAGCGTCCGACCAAGATCACGAGCCCGCTCATCCTCGAGCAGCTCGGCTCGCGCAGCTCGTTCGGTGTGACCGAGCTCGAGCGCTTCGCCGATTGCTCGTCCGCGTGGTTCGTCGACCGCTTCCTCGCGCCGAAGACGATCGACGCGGAGCCCGACGCGATGCAGCGCGGCTCGGTCGCACACACGGCTCTCCACCGCTTCTTCGCACGCATCCCTGCCGAACTCAAGGTCGAGAAGCTTGGCCCAGACAACGTCGACGACGCGAAGCGCTTGATGCGGCAGTGTCTCGAGGAGGCGGTCGCAGGCGTGCGGATGGACTTGACAGAGATGCAACTCCGCGAACTCGACCAGACACTGTGGCGCGACCTCGAGGCGTTCGTCGAGAGCGAGTGCGAGTCGGAGCTCGCGCTCGTGCCGCGGCGCTTCGAGGTCTCGTTCGGGAACGACCGCTCCGCGCCGGAGCTGCAGCGCGGCCTCGAGCTCGCGCCCGGCCTCACGCTCTCGGGAAAGATCGACCGCATCGACGTCGAGCCGTTTGGCGCGCGCGGGATCGTCCAGGACTACAAGTCGGGGCGGCACGCGCACTCGGCGCGCGAGATCGAGAAGGAGCTGCGGCTCCAGGTGCCGCTCTACATGCTCGTTCTGCGCGACCTCATCGGCCTCGAGCCGCTCGGCGGCCTGTACAAGCCGCTCGCCGGCAGTCGCCGGGCGCGTGGCCTCGTGCGTGCGACGGAAGCCGAGACGCTGCCGGGTTACTTCAAGAACGACTACCTCGAGGAGGACGACTTCTGGGGCGTCGTCGAGTCGGCGCGGGCGAGCGCGACGACGTTCGCCGAGCGGATCCGCGAAGGGGACGTCCGCCACGATCCGCGAGACGGCGACTGCCCGACGTGGTGCGACGCCTGGACGATCTGCAGGATCGAGCGGCCGTGAGCAGCGCGGGCTCAACGACCAGCAGCGCGCCGCGGTCGAGGCGACGGGCGAGGTCTTCGTCTCGGCGGGCGCAGGCACCGGGAAGACGGCGGTGCTCGTTGAGCGCGTCGTGCGCGCGGTTCTTGACCGCGGCCTCGATGTCGACTCGATCCTCGTCATCACGTACACGCGCCGCGCCGCGGGCGAGCTGCGGACGCGGATCCGCGCGGCCTTCGCCGAGCGCGGCCGCCACGACCTCGCGCGCGAGCTCGACGGCGCGTGGATCTCGACGATTCACGGCTTCTGCGCCCGGCTGCTGCGTGCGTACCCGCTTGCGGCCGGGCTCGATCCGCGCTTCCGTGAGCTCGACGACTCGCAGGGAGCCGTTCTCGAGTCGGAAGCGTTCGGAGAGGCGCTTGGCGAGTTCCTCGCCGGAGACGATCCGCAACGCCTCGAGCTGCTCGCGACGTACGGCAGCGCCGGGCTGCGGCGGATGCTGACGACCGTCTACGAGACGCTGCGAGCCGCGGGGCGTGATCTCGACCTCGCCGTTGCCCCGCGGCCGGAGCTCGCCCAGAACGTCGAGGAGCTGTGCGCGGCAGCCCGGACGCTGGCCGCGGATCCCGACGCGACCGAGGCACAGGGCCGCGCGGCCACCGAGCTTCTGGCGCTCCTCGATCGCGACACGCTGCCGGACCGGCTCATGTCGCTCACCGGCTTCAAGGCTCGGGGCGATCGCGCGGCGGCGTACGGCGATGCCCTCGCGGCCGTCGAGCAAGCCGCGCTCGACGAGGCGGCGGCCCGAGACCGCGCACTCCTCCAGGAGCTGCTCGACGCATTCGCGGCGAAGTACGCCGAGGCGAAGGCTCGGGAATCGGCGCTCGACTTCGAGGATCTCCAGCTCGAGGCACGCGACCTTCTCCGCGCCCATCCCGAGATCCGTGAACGCGAGCAGGTGCGCTTCCGCGAGATCCTCGTCGACGAGTTCCAGGACACGAACGCACTCCAGACGGAGATCGTCGAGCTCCTCCGCACGCCCGAGACGGAGCTCTTCTTTGTCGGCGACGAGTTCCAGTCGATCTACGGCTTCCGGCACGCCGACGTCGCGGTCTTTCGCGAGCGGCGTGCGGCGGCGAAGACGCTGCTCTCGCTCACGAGTAACTACCGCTCGCGGCCGGAGGTGCTCGCCACGGTCAACCACCTCTTCGGCTCGCACTTCGGCAGCGAGTTCCAGGAGCTGACCGCCGCGGTCGAGTTCCCGGACCCTCTGAGCCATCCGGTCGAGCTGCTCGTCACCGACAAGGAGAGCTACAAGGACACGCCCGAGCACTGGCGGCGCGGCGAGGCGCGCGCCGTCGCGCGGCGCGTGCGCGAGCTCGTCGACGCGGGAACGGCGACGCCGGGCGAGATCGTCCTCCTCTTCGCGGCGGGCACGGACGCGGAGTGGTACGAGGAGGAGCTGCGGCGCGAGGGGCTGCCGACGTACCGCGCGACCGGCAAGGGCTACTTCGGTCAGCAGCAGGTCGTCGACATGCTCATGTACCTGCGGCTGTTGCAGAACCGCTATGACGACGCGGCGCTGCTCTCGGTGCTCGCGTCGCCGTTCGTCGGCGTCTCGAACGACGCGCTCGCGCTCGTCCGTCGCGCAGCGTTCCGCAAGCCGCTCTTCACCGCGATCGAGCACGGGATGCCGCCGGGTCTCGCCGAACGCGACGAGCGGCTCATGCGGGCGTTCCGCCAGCGCTACGACCGGCTCGTCGCCGCGATGCCGCGGCTTTCCCTCGAGCGCCTCTGCGAGCAGCTCGTGGCCGAGCACGACTACGACCTCGCCGTGCTCGCGCAATGGGACGGCCGGCGGCGCTACGCCAACATGCGCAAGCTCGCGCGGCTCGCGCGGTCGTACGAGGAGCTGCGCGGCCCCGATGTCGAGGGCTTCGTCCGCTTCGTCGCCGAGCAGGAGGTGGTTGGCGCGGATCAGCGCTATGCGGTCGCCGAGGAGGAAGACGCCGACGTGGTGCGGCTCTTGACCATCCATTCGGCGAAGGGGCTCGAGTTCAAGGTCGTGTTCGTCGCCGACGCCGGGCGCGATCGCGTCGCGCCGTCGCCCGACGAGATCCTCGCGCTTCCCGACGGGCGCTTCGGCTTCCGCGTCGCCGATCCCGCCACGCAGAAGCGCCGCCGCGCCTTCGACTACGAGGCGGTGAAAGAGGCGCGTGAGGAGGCGGCGCAGGCCGAGCGGCTGCGCCTCTACTACGTCGCGATGACCCGCGCCCGCGAGCGGCTGATCGTCTCCGGCTCGGTCGATTTCGGGAAGGCGAGCGAGGTGCCGACGCCGATCGCGTGGGTGCTCGAGCGGCTCGAAGCCGACGAGGACCTCGCCGCCGCCGGCGACACGCCCATCGAGCTCGTCCGCGGAGACGCACGCCTGCTCGTGCGCGTCGACCGGTACCGCGAGGAGCTGGCCATCCTCGGAGGAGCCGGAGCCGAAGGAGGGCCAGCTCGAACTGTTCGCGTCGCTCGACGACGTCGGCCCGGCCGTCAAGCCTGCACCGCTCCTGCCGGAGCTCGTCGCCGTGGCGGCACCACCGCTTCTCCGCGTCCGGCGCCTCTCGTTCACGGCGCTTTCGATGTTCGAGCAGTGCGGTTACAAGTACTGGGCGCGCTACGGGATCGGCCTCCCCGAACAGGACGTGCCGCGCGGCGAGGGCGGCCTGTCCGGCGTCGAGGTCGGCAGCGCCGTGCACGAGTTGCTCGAGCACATCGATCTCGCCGCGCCGGTCGTGCCGGAGATTGAGGACGAGCGTGTGCGTGCGCACGTGACCGCCTACGTCGACTCGCCGCTCGCGCGCCGGCTCGGCTCGCTGCCTGGTGTGACGAAGGAGCGGCACTTCACGTTCGAGCACGACGACGTCCTCGTGCACGGCTTCCTCGATGTGCTGCAACTCGACGGGAAGACGGCGCTCGTCGTCGACTACAAGACGAACTGGATCGGGGAGTCGACGCCGGAGGAGATCGTCGAGGCCGACTACCGGCTACAGCGGCTCGTGTACGCGCTCGCGTGTTTCCGGGCCGGGGCGGAGGAGGTGGAGGTCGTCTACCAGTTCCTCGAGCGGCCGGCCGAGCCGGTCGAGGCGCGGTTCACGCTCGCCGACGTGCCCGAGCTGGAGACGGAGCTTTCCGCCGCGATCGCGCGGCTCCAGGCCGGCGACTTCCGGCCGACGCCGAGCGAGTTCGCATGCGCCGGTTGCCCGGCTCTTGACCTCGTCTGCGCTGGCCCGCGCCTGCGCCAGCCGCCGACGGCTCTCGTTGCCTCGTAGCTTCCTCAAGGAGGCGCGGAGACGCGGGCTCGGCTCGAAGCGGGATCGCATCCGGCCGATCGTCGAGCGGCTCGCCGTCGAGCACGCCGACGCCAAGATCGCGCTCGGCTTCCGCAACCCGCTCGAGCTGCTGATCTCCGTGATGCTCTCCGCGCAGACGACCGACGTGAACGTCAATCGCGTCACGGAGAAGCTCTTCGTCAAGTACCGCCGCCCCGAGGACTACCTCGCTGTGCCGCAGGAGGAGCTCGAGCAGGACGTCTTCGCGACCGGCTTCTACCGGCAGAAGACGAAGTCGATCCGCGGGGCGATGCGCGTCCTGCTCGAGGAGTTCGACGGCGAGGTGCCGACGCGGATCGAGGAACTGCTGCGCCTGCCCGGCGTCGCGCGCAAGACGGCGAACGTCGTCGCGGCCGAGCTCGGGGAGGCGCAGGGCATCGTCGTCGACACGCACGTCCGCCGGCTCTCGCAGCGACTCGGGCTGACGAAGCAAGAGGATCCGGTCAAGATCGAGCGCGACCTCGTCAAGCTCGTGCCCCGCGAGGACTGGGCGCGCTTCCCGCACCTCATGATCTGGCACGGCCGCCGCGTCTGCGACGCGCGCAAGCCGCGCTGCGAAGAGTGCGTCCTCGTCGATCTCTGCCCGAGCAGCCGGGTCTAGTTCAGCGACGGATCTTCGGGCATGCGCGCGACGAGCTCGTAGATGCCGCCCTTGCGGCGGAGGACGGCGCGCCACAGCTCGTCCGGGTCATCCGTGAAGGCGTCGTCGGCGAGGGCCGGCTCGAGGATCCAGTCCTCGTTCGCGACCTCCTCCTCGAGCTGGCCGGCGCCCCAGCCCGCGTAGCCGGCGAAGACGCGGCGGCGGGTCGTGGCGGGGACGATCTCGTCCGGGTCGTCGAGCGACGGGAAGCCGAGCGATTCGAAGAGCGGCACCTCGGCGTCGTCGGGGTCGAAGAACTCGCCGAGCACGAGCACGGTCTCGGGCTGCACCGGCCCGCCGACCCACACCTGCTCGTCGTCGTCGACAAGCGCCTCGAGATCCGGCACCGCTGCGACGACCTCCACGAGCGAGGGGCGGTTGAGCACGAGCCCGGCCGCGCCGTCGTCGGTGTGCTCGGTGACGAGAACGACCGTCCGGCGGAAGTTCGGGTCGAGCAGCGCCGGCGAGGCGACGAGAAGGTGTCCGCGGAACGACTCCACCGCAGAATTGTGCCTGGAGGGACTGGCGGAACGGTTGCTCGTCGCGCTGGCGTGCTGGGCGCCGCGAGGCAAGGACGCAGGGAGGCTCGATAGTCGCAACTATCGGGCCGACGGAGGACGCAGCTTCGCCATGCGCAGCGCGTCAGCGCGGCACAGCCACTGTTTCGCCAGTCTCTCCCTACAGCGCGCGACCCATCAGGATGCCCGCGTACACGGCGAGGAGGCCGGCCGCGATGCTTCCGAACGCGTTCGCGAACGCGATCGCGAGATGCCCGGTCGACGTTGAGCGGTAGACCTGAAGCGAGAGCGTCGAGAACGTCGTGTACGCGCCGAGGAAGCCGACGGTTGCGGCCGCCTGGAGCCAGAGCGGCACGTCGAGCCGGTGCGCGAAGAGTCCGACGAGCGCTCCGAGCGCGAACGAGCCGCTCACGTTGACGACGAACGTCCCCCACGGGAACACGTCTCCCCAGTGGCGGTTGACGAAGCTCTCGAGCAGGTGACGGGACGCGGCGCCAAGTGCTCCGGCGGCTGCGATGACAAGGGTGGTCCGCATGCGGGGCTCCTTTGTTCGCAGGAGCCATCAGCCGGTCGGCGGTTCGTTCGGCGAGCCCCATCGCCGGGCGCCGCGAGGCGCCGCCGGAAATCTAGCTCAGCTCGAGCTCATCTCTGGGCCGGCGTGAGCGCGACGAGAAGCCCGCCGTCGTCGTCGAGCGCGGGAAAGCAGTCCACGACGACGCGCTTGACGTGGCCTGCGCGGGTGCGCAGCTCGAGGTGCTCGTTGAGCCGGCGCACGCCCCACTCGAGCGTGAGCTTGACGGGGTTCTTCTCCTCAGCGAAGCCCTGCAGCCCGAACGCGGAGACGACGTCGGCGCCCATCACGTCCTGCTCGCCCCAGCCGCTCAGCTCGAACACGCCGCGGCCGAGCGCGAGGATCCGCCCCTCCTGGTCGCACGTCACGAAGCCCGTCGTCGGCGCGGGGTAGTAGTCGTCCATCAGCTCGAAGAGGAAGCCGAAACCGCAGCGGTGGCACGCGACGGCCTCGTTGTACAGGCCCTCGAACCCGTCGCTGTCGACGGAGCGTTCCTTGCAGTTCGGGCAGATGAAGTGCGCCACGGGAAGAAGCGTAGTCGGCTCAGATCCACCGCTTGCGGCGGTAGAACCAGAGCTGGAGGATCGTCGTGCCGATGATCAATCCCCACGAGTACCAGTAGCCGTAGTGCCAGTGGAGCTCGGGCATGTTGACGAAGTTCTGGCCGTAGAGACCGACGATGAAGGTCGGGCAGGAGGAGGAGCGACGCGATCACGGTGAGGCGCTTCATCACCTCGTTCTGGTCGTTCGCGATCTTCGCCTGGCTGTAGTCGCGCACTCCGGCGAGCAGGTCGCGCGCGAGGTCGAGACCGTCGGAAGCGCGTAGGAACTTGTCGTACGCGGCGTTGAACGCGACCTCGACGTCGTGGCGGAAGACCTCCTTGCCGCCGCCGACGTCGATCGTGTTGTCGATCACGCGGCGAACGGCGTCGCGCATCGGCGTCAGCGTGCGGCGGATGTGGAGGAGGTCGTGGCGGAGCGCGCCGATCCGCGCGCGCGTCTGACCGGCGGGCTGGTTCTCGACCTGGTCCTCGAGCTCGTCGATCTGGTCGTCCAGCTCGTCGACGAGCGAGAGGTAACGCTCGGCGATCTCGTCGATCAACCGGTACGCAAGCATCCCGACGGGATCGTCCGGCTTCGAGGCCTTCATGACGGTCTCGATGTCGCACGCAGGCAAGCCGTTCGCCGGCGTCTTCCGAACCGTCAGCAACGTCTCGCGCGTGGCGACGATGTCGATCTCCTGGTAGTAGACGTCCTTGTTCTCGCTATCGACGACGGCGATGAGGAAGACGCCGAAGACGTAGTCGCCGTGCCCCTGGAGCGTTGGCCGGGGCTCGTCCTCGTGCTGAGGCGCCGCGAGGAGTTGCGCGAGCGCCGTCGGCTCGAGGTCGCTCGGAGCCTTCGCCTTCAGCTCCTCGAGCGTCGGGTCGAGCAGGTCGATCCACGTTGCGGCCATACGGCGGCGGATTCGCCGCGCGCGTGGCTAGACCTGCGCGGTGGCTTCTACGTGCGCTTCTGCTTCGGCGAGGAAACGCTCGGCGTCGAGGGCGCCCATACAGCCGCTGCCGGCCGCTGTGACCGCCTGGCGGTAGATGTGATCCTGGACATCTCCGACCGCGAAGACGCCGGGGATGTTCGTCTCGGTCGAGCCGGCCTTCGTCACGAGGTAACCGTTCTCGTCGTGGTCGAGCTGGTCGACGAAGAGTTCGGTGTTCGGGTCGTGGCCGATCGCGACGAAGAGCGCGCCGGCGTCGACTTCTTCCGTCTCGCCCGTTTCGACGTTCTGGAGCCGCAGGCCGCTGATCGAGTTCTCGCCGAGGACTTCCTCGACCGCGAACGGCGTCTTGAACTCGACCTTCTCGTGGGCGCGGGCGCGGTCGACCATGATCGGTGACGCGCGGAACTCGTCGCGACGGTGGACGAGCGTGACCTTGTAGCCGAAGCGCGTGAGGAAGAGCGCCTCCTCGAAGGCGGAGTCGCCGCCGCCGACGACAAAGATGTGCTTGTCGCGGAAGAACGCGCCGTCGCACGTCGCGCAGGCCGAGACGCCGCGGCCCTTGAGCCGTTCCTCCGACTCGAGCCCGAGCCAACGCGCACTTGCGCCGGTCGCGACGATCACCGACCGCGCCGTGTACTCGACGTCCTCGACCCAGATGCGGAACGGGCGCTGGGAGAAGTCGACGCGCGTGACGTTGTCGGTGACGAATTCCGTCTCGAAGCGCTCGGCCTGGCGGCGGAAGTCGGCCATCATCTCGGGACCCATGATTCCGTCGGCGTAGCCGGGGTAGTTCTCGACGTCGCTTGTGATCATCAGCTGGCCGCCCCAGTTGAAGCCTTCGATCACGAGCGGCTTGAGGTTCGCGCGCGCTGCGTAGAGCGCTGCGGTGTACCCGGCAGGGCCGCCGCCGATGATGATCAGATCGCGCGTCTCGGTCGTCACGTCCACAACGTAATCAACGACGCGGCTGGCGGTGTTGTTCCTACGCCGCGTCGGCGTTGGCAGGCGATAGCTCGGGCGCCGTGACAGGGCGGATCGCTGTCTCGATCAGCTTCAGCTCGGAGATCTCGGCGGTCGGCGCGACCCCGTGCTCTTTGAACTTGCGCGCCGACGGGAGGACTCGCGTGTCGAGCGAGCCGACCGCTTCGTTGTACGACTTTGCCGCCGATTCGAGGCCGCGACCAACGCCGACGACGTGCTTCGTGAAGGTCGAGAGGCGTTCGTACAGCTCCTGCCCGAGCCGGTTGACCTCGCGAGCGCTCTCGGCGACCTTCTCCTCGTTCCAGACCGACCCCACGACCCGAAGAAGGGCGATGAGTGTCATCGGGCTCGCGAGAATCACGCGGTCGTTGCCGCCCGTGCCGAGGAGGGACGCATCGGCTTCGATGGCCGTGCGGTAGAAGCCTTCCCCTGGCAAGAACATGACGACGTAATCGGGCGAGCCCTCGAGCCGGTCCCAATAGCTCTTGGAGCTGAGCTGCTTGACGTGCTCGCGGACGTGTCGCGCGTAGTCGGCGACCAGGCTCGCCTGCTGCGCCTCGGGCGCCGTGGTCGCGTCGAGCAGCGCTTTCAGCGGCGTCTTCGCATCGACGACGATCCGGCGGTTTCCGGGGAGACGGACGACCATGTCGGGACGGAGAGAGCGGCCGTCGGCGACGGTGTGGACTTCCTCCTCGAAGTCGCAGTACGCGAGCATCCCGGCTGTCTCGACGGCGTTCCGCAGCTGCATCTGCCCCCATGCGCCGCGCACCTCCGACGACCGGAGTGCAGTGGCCAGGCGCGACGTCTCGGCGCGGACGCCCTCGTTCGTCTGGACGAGATTCTCGAGTGACTTGTGGAGCGAGCCGTAGTCCTGGCGGCGCGACCGTTCGAGCGCTTCGGCCTGCTCGGCGACCTTCGTGAGCGACTCCTTCAGCGGTTTCACGAGCTGCTCGACGGCGTGCTCTCCCTGGCCGAGCTTGTCGGCCGCGATGTCGAGGAACGTCTCGTTGTTCTGACGCAGCGCATCCGCGGCGAGCGCGTCGAAGCGCGCCGTGAGGTCGTCCGTCTTCGTGCGGAGGAGAAGCCAGACGCCGCCTGCGCCGACCACAAGCCCGATGAGAAGTCCGACCATCATGGGGCGCAGGACGATAGACCTGGCGTCGGACGGACTCGTGCGAGGGCACAAAAAATGCTGGCCCCGACGAACCCGAAAGTCCATCGGAACCAGCACACGCAAACTAACGCGGCGGTCGAGCCGAGGTCAAGCGGTGAATGAGAGGAAAGCCGCTCTTTGCGGGCTTTGGTCGCGCCGACGCTACTTGTTGCCGCTGGGGAGCTTCGCGTCGATCGCGGCCTCGAGGCTCGCGAGATTCGGCAAGCCGACGGCGTAGAACTGCGGCTTTCCGTTGCCTTGCGCAAGAAGGAGAGTCGGCGTGCCGCTGAAGGGCGATGGCGTACCGCGCGTTCGCGTAGTCATCGATCTGCCTAATGGTGTTCGCCGTCGACGAGGAGTTCGCGTCCTCCACGAGCTGCTTCGTGTCGAGCCCAGTGACGCTCGCCGCGATGCTCGCGATCACCCCGTCATTCATCCATCCTGTGCCCTCGTCTTTCTGGTTCCAGTACAGGACGTCGGAGAAGTTGAAGGCCTTGTTCTGGTCACCGGCACCGATCGTGGCCTTCTGGCCGCGGAGAGAGTCGACGGTGCCATGAGCCGCATCGAGGATGTTCCACGGCTGCATCTTGATCTTCAGCTTCCCCGGCCGGACGTACTTCTCGATGAGAGTAGGTATCTGCTGTCGTAACGAACTCTGCGCAGACCGGGCACTGGAGGTCGATGTACTCGACGAGCGTGACCGGTGCGTTCGGGTCGCCGAGGACCAAGCCCTTCTGCGGGATTCCCTTGAGGGTCGACTCGACGAAGTTCGCCTTGTAGAGCGCACTCGATGGAGGCGTCCCCGGTTGCGGGCGTTCCCGATACGGGTTTGATCGTCGATGCGTCGCCGCTTCCGTCGGTCGTCCCGCCGCTGCTCGACTGCGTCAGCACGATGGCGAGGACGACGGCGACGATCACGACGAGGATGACGCCGCCGGCAATCGCGAGCGTGCGCCCCGACGCCTGCCGTGCGCCGCCGGGGCCGCCCTTGGAGCGCACGGGCGGCGGTGCCGCTGCGGCCTCCTGGCGCTGCTGTCTCGCTTTCTTCCCGCTAGGCATCGGCCGGAAGGGTAGCCGCGTCCTCGGAGGTTCCGGCGCTTGCAAGGACCAAGAATCCGATGAGAAGGAGGAAGGCGGTGAACGCGAGCGTTTCGATCTGGAGGTAGCCGAAGTTCTGAGAGTGGATCCAGTTGAGTCCCGCAGCCGCCGGGCGCCGAGATGCTGCACGCTTTCGGCTCGGTGATCGCGCCGTAGCCGATGAGCATGTGGTAGATCGAGACTCCCGCACCGACGATCGGCAGCGCGATGATGTACCGCGCTGCGCGGTCGGCTCCCCAGATCGCCATGAGCAGGAGGAAGATCGAGAGCGGGTACATGCAGAGCCGTTGGTACCAGCAGAGCTCGCACGGGATGTAGCCGGCGACCTCCGAGTAGAAGAGGCTTCCGCCCGTTGCGACGGCCGCGACGACGAACGCGGCCCACAACTCGTAGCCCCAGAGCCAGCCCCGCAGCGTGTCGAGCGGGCCCCGGACGCCGAACAGGGCGAGGATGCAGATCAGCAGGAGAAGCGCGACGAGCACCTGTCCCACCACGCCGAGGCCGGAGAACACCCAAACGCCGTCGCGTGTCATCGGCGCGTACCGTACCTCCCGCCGGGATGGCGGAACTGGTCAGACGCGCCCGACTTAAAATCGGGTGACTTCGGTCATGCGGGTTCGAGTCCCGCTCCCGGCATGGCTCAACCATGCGGAGCGCCGTTTAGCGGGACTTTTAGAGCGTCGTGCCCGGCAGAAGGTACGCGGCGGCGACAGTTTGCGCAGCCTCTAGCGTCGGAGCATGGCCGGTAACCGCGGGGATGAACTCATCGCGGCCGATCGCGTAGAGCCGCAGCTCGTCGAGCGCCGAGACGGTCGCCGTGCGCGGCACGTCGTGCAGGAGCGCGATCTCGCCGAAGAAGTCGCCCGCCTCGAGCACTCTTCCGGTCGAGACGGCCGCGCGACCGGCGGCAATGACGTAGAAGCGGTCGCCGTGCTCGCCCTGTTCGACCACCGTGGTGCGCGGCGGGCACCGTGACGAGGGCAGCACCGCCGGCGAGGCGCTCGAGCACCGTCTCGGACAGAAGCGCGAACATCGGGATCGCGCGGAGCAGCGCGAGGGGCTCCTCCGGAACGCGAGCGGCCGCGTCGATCTGCCATAGCTTGCGCCAGAGCGGGAGGAGAAGCACGGGCAGGAACGCACCGGACACGATTAGCGCACCGCGCGGTCCGAGCCACGAGACGAGGCTGGGCGCGACGACCGACCCGATTGCGAGCCCGGCGAGCGAAAGGCTCTGGAGCACGCCGAAGACGCGGCCGAGCACGTCGTTCTCGGCCGAGCGCTGCACGAGCGTAATCCCGGTAACGTCGACGAGCACGCCGCCCGCGCCGACGAGCGCGACGAGCACGAGCGCGACTCCAAGGTTCAGCCAGAGCGCGGTCGCGGCGATCGGCACCCCCCACAGGAAGACGCCGAACCCGAACCCGCCGGCGATCCGTTTGCGCCGCGCGACGACGGCAACGATGACCGCGCCGGCGATCGAGCCCACTCCGGTCGCCGTGTTGAGCCAGCCGACCGCGGCGTTGCCGCCGTGGAGCAGGTTGAGCGCGAGCACGACGAGCAGCACCTCGAACGCGCCGGCGACGACGGTCTGGGCGGCTGTGAGGCCGACGACCACGCGCAGTGCGGAATGGCGGCCGATCGTGCGCAACCCGTCAAAGAGTTCGCGCAGTGCGTGCTGCCGCTGGCCGCCACCCGGCCGCTCGTCCCGCGGAATCTGGATCACCCAGAGCAATGACCAGAGGAAGGTCGCACCGTTCACCGCGAAGACGGCCGCCGGTCCGCTGAGCGCGAGCACGATGCCGCCCAGCGCAGGTCCGGCGAACATCCCCAAGCTCGAAATGGTGTTACCGACGAGATTTGCGGCGGTCAGCTCCTCGGGCGACTCGACGAGCGACGGCATCAGCGCCGACTGTGCGGGGCCGTACGCGCCGGAAACAATCGTTGACGAGACCGCGAGCACGTACACCACCCACGGCGATCCGCCCGTGGCTGCGACTGCCGTCATCACGCTGAAGATGCCCAGACGGATCGCGTCGGCCGAGATCATCAACTGCCGCCGCGACCAGCGGTCGGCGAGCACGCCGAGCCATGGTGCCGCGACGGCGGCGAGGGCGAAGCGCGCAAAGAACAGAAGGCCGATCGCCCTCGGCCCGCCCGCGTGGTACGCGTAGACCGGCAGCGCCACCGCATACGCCCATGTGCCGAGCGTCGCAGCAGCGCCCGCGATCTGGAGGTTGCGGACACGAGGGTTCGCAAAGACTTCTGCGAACGCGCGAAGCGACTCGCTTGGCGGCCTGGGAAGTTTCACAGACCGAGGATCTCAGCCCGAATTGAAAATGTGAAGAGTTCGTGGGAAGATTCTTCGGACCCTTCCTCGTCTTGGGGGAGATGGCCCGGACGGGGCGCAAAGCCCCACAAGTGGAAGGAACAAACATGTCCGACATGAACAAGGTCAGCCAGAACGAAGAGACGACAGACGAGGTTGAGGGGCACGGGCACGTTTCACAGACCGACGAGCCCACCACCGAGGGCGACGAGGTCGAGGCTCACGGCAGCAGATCCGACGCACGGACGGACGCACGTTCAGACGCCCGCTCAGACTGAGCGACGCAGAATCTCCAGCTCGATTCGAAGAGGCCCGGCCGGAAGCCGGGCCTTTTCGCGTACTGCGAGCGCGGCAACCGGTCGTCCCTGGCGCAGCGCATCGGCTAGGCAGCCGCTCGAGCGCGGCGAGCAGTTCTAGGCCGGCGGCCCGCCGTTCCTCGGACGCGCTCTCGAGCGTCGCGGCGATCCGCGCGAGCGCGCCGAGTTCGCCCTCGCCCTCGAGCGCCGCGTTCGCCCGCCGCGCTCGCTGCAGGAGATCGAGTGCGACCGCAGCCTGGTTCGCGAACAGACCGAGCAGGTCCATCTCTGCGAGCGTGAAACGGGTGTCGCTCGGCCGGTCGAGCACCTCGAGCACGCCGAGCGCGCGTTCCTCGACGAGTAGCGGTACGGCCATCAGCCCCTTCGGCACGTAGCCCGTCGACTCCGCTGCCTCCTGCGAGAACCGCGTGTCCGTCGTCACGTCCTCCAGCACGAGCGGCTGTCGCGTTACGAGCACCCAGCCCGCGACACCCGTGCTCGACGGGAAGCGCTTGCCGATCAGCTCGCCCGAGCCGGCTCCGGCGATGGCCTCGAACACGAGCTCGTCAGTCTCTTCGTCGAGCAGGAGCACCGACGACGCCTTCGCATGGAAGATCGAACGCGCCACTTCGACCGTCGCAGTGAGCAGCGAGCGGTACGCGTCCTCGGCGCCGACGACGCCCGCAGCGACGGCCGCGTTCAGATCGCTCATTTCCCACCTCCGACGTTGTTCGCGGTCATATGCAGCACGCTTTTGAGCTGGAACGGCGTCAGCTCCGGATGCTTACTGAGTACGAGAGCGCAGATCCCCGCGATGTGCGGCGTCGCGAAGCTGTTGCCGGTGCAGTTCAGTGTGTCGCCGCCGAGCCAGGCGACATCGACGGAGAGTCCTCGCGCAAAGAACTCGACGGGCGGTCTCGGGTTGTAGAAGTAGGCGAAGGGATCGGTGTCTTCGTGGCTCCCGACGGAGACGACGCTTGCGAATCGCCACGGGAAGCTCTCGACCGGCATGTTGTGTGCGGACGCGACGAGCATCGTGCGCTTGAAGTATGCGGCGTCAGCGAGCTCGTGTAACTGTTCCGCGTACTGCTTCTTCGTCGTCGAGAGGCTCATGTTCACGATCTGCGAAGCCCTCCTCGATCGCCCACTCGAGCCCGCTGAGCAGTACCCCTGCGCTGCCGGTATAACCCTCGCCTAGCACGCGCACGCTCGTCAACTCGCACCTCGGGCGCGAGAGCGCGGATGATTCCGGCGCACGCGGTGCCGTGGCCGCAGAGGTCGCCGGTCTCGTCGTCCGCGACGACGGTCTCGTCGCCGTCTCGCGTGACCGCGACCGAGCGCTGCACGGTGCCGACGAGCGGGTGGTCGAGTTCGATCCCACTGTCGAGTACGCACACGCGAACGCCGGCTCCGGTCGCGCCGCCGAACGCCCACTCGCGCGTGACCCGTTCCGGCCAGTTAGCGGGCAAGTGGATCGACTCGCCGGCGGTCGCGGGGAGGCTCCAGGCGGGAAGCTCCTCTCCGGACTCATGTGCAACCACCGACACGAGTGCCGATCCTACGTGCGCCCCGGTACGGGCGGAGGCGTCTTCGGCTCCATGGTTGACACTCTCGCGCAGTAGCCTTCCCGCGTCATGGCGGATACGGCAACCGACGCGCAGGTCGTCGCCCGCTGCCGTGCCGGCGACGAGGCGGCGTGGAACGAGCTCGTCGAGCGGTTCTCCCGCTACGTCTATGCGATCTGCGTACAGGGTTTTCGGCTCTCGTCGGCCGATGCCGAGGATGTATTCCAGGAGGTTTTCGCGCGCGCGTT
>CAWFLY010000010.1:0-1100606 GCA_963816735.1 uncultured Actinomycetes bacterium | reverse complement strand
AGGATTCGGCGGGCGGCGGCGATCTCCCTGAATTGCGAGCGCGTCTCGCCGAGATCCGCGAGGCGGACCATCCGCAGGGCATCGAGGAGGCGGAGGCCGCGGCGGCAGCGCTCGCCGAGGTCATCCAGCCGGAGCCACGGCTTGCGAGCGGCGCGTATCTCGACGCGATCGGAAACGCCGCGCGGCGCCTCGAGGCAGCGCTCGGCGACAGCGGCGGCTCCGCCGTTCGCCGCGGCGATGCAGTCTGCGGTCGGCGCGGTCGAGGAGCTCGCGGCCGACATCGAGCGGAACTACAAGCTGTCGCTCGCCTGACGGCCGCTACCCTGGCGCCATGGAAGGCGGAGACTTCGGATTCCCGTTCGGGGGCGACCCTGAGGACATCATGCGCGGGCTGCGCGAGTTCGCCGAGCAGCAGGCAGAGAGTGTCCAGGAGGCGCAGCGCGAGCAGTTCGCGACCCTGACCCTCAACACCGCCGTCGAACTGACCGCCGCGGCGCTTCAGCAGATCCAGCCAGAAGGCGGCGTCGACCTGCAGACGATCGCGCTCCGCGACGCGATGCGCGTTCTGTTCCCCGAGGCGGTGGCGCTCGTGAGCGCCGCGCGCCAGGGGTTCATGCAAGAGCGCTAGACGTAGAATCGCGGCCGTCGTGTCGCTGCTCGATTCCGCCATCGTTCGCCTTCTCCCGGCGTGCCGAAGCCGGTCGTCCAGCACTTTTCCGCGCGCTACATCGCCGGCGCGACGCTCGACGAGGCGGTCGGCGTCGTTCGCGACCTCAACGCGGGCGGGAGGATGGCGACGATCGATGTACTCGGCGAGGAGATCACGCGCGAGGAGGAGACGCGCGCGATAGCGCAGGCGTACCGCGACGTCTTTGCGGCGATCGACGACGGCTCGCTCGACTCGAACGTCAGCATCAAGCCAACCGCGCTTGGACTCGGGCTGTCGTACGAGCTGTGCCGCGAGAACCTCCTCGAGGTAGTGCGCACGGCGGCCGACAGCGGCAACTTCGTGCGCATGGACATGGAGGACTCGACTACGACCGACGACACCCTGCGCCTCTACCGCGAGCTGCGCGAGGACGGTCACGACAACCTCGGCGTCGTTCTTCAGGCGCGGCTGCGGCGCACGGTCGACGACATCGCCGCGCTCGCCGACCTCCGCCCGAGCGTGCGGCTCTGCAAGGGGATCTACCTCGAGCCGGCGGCGATCGCGTTCACCGACGCGGAGGCGATCCGCGTCAACTTCCTCCGCTGCCTCGACGCGCTCTTCGACGTGGGTTCGTACGTCGGATGTGCGACGCACGACGAGTGGCTGATCGGCGAGTCGCTCGCGCGGGTCGCGCAGCGCGGGCTCGGGCGCGAGGAGTACGAGCTCCAGGTGCTCCTCGGCGTGCGTGAGGAGCGGCGCGACGAACTCGTCGCGGAGGGCCACCGCCTGCGCGTCTACGTCCCGTACGGCGAGCAGTGGTACGCGTACTCGGTGCGTCGCCTGCAGGAGAACCCCGCGATGGCGGGCGTGATCGCGCGCGCGACCGCGGGGCGCATGCTCCGCCTCGGTCGCTAGACGCGTCCGGCGCGGACACGTCTGGGACCTGGTTCCGGACGTGTCCCGTCGGGACATCGCTCTTGTAGACATTTCGGCTTGGCCATCCCGATGAACATGTCGGGAGTGGACATGTCCGGAACCTGGTTCCGGACATGTCCCGACGGAACAGGTCAGGCGGTGCGCCGTGCGTAGAGGAGGAACGTCGCCGGGACGCGGCGGTCGTGTCTCCGCCGCGAGGTCCCGCCCGGGTACTCCTCCAGCGCTTGCACGTGGATCCCGCTCGCACGAGCGCGCTGACGACCTGGCCGAGGCGCCACAGCCGGTTCGGGTCGGTCGGGTCGCGGAAGTAGCTGCCCTGCCAGCGGAGCAGCCCGTCGACGCAGTCCGCAACCGGGTGGTCGTCGAAGACGAGGAGCTCGCCGCCGGGCTTTAGGACGGCGCGAGCCCGCTCGCCCACCGGTTGAGGTCGTCGACCCGGTCAAGCACGCCCTCGCCCGAGTAGACGAGGTCGAACTTCCTGCGGCCGAGCGGCCGGCGGATGTCTTGCAGGTCGCCGTCGACCCAGAGGATCTTCGGCCACCGCTCGCGCGCCGCGTCGAGCCGACGCGTGCCGCGGGTCGAGGCCCGTTGCCACGGCGCCGAGCTCCGCGAGCGCTGCGGTCGCCTCTCCCGTCCCGCACAGGAGGTGGAGCACCTTCTTCTTGTTCAGGTCGCCGAGAGTTCGCGCGACGATCGCGGGCAGCTTGTCGGGCTCGTGACGCGCGCGGTGGAGTGCGTCGAAGGCCTCGAGGTTCTCCTCGGTCGGCTCCACTACGGCAGAAAGCGAGTAGCCGCCGTCGACGATGAGCGTCTGGCCGCAGATCATCTTCGCGTCGTCGGAGCAGAGGAACGACACGACAGCGGCCATGTCCTCCGGCTCGACGAGCCGCCCGACGGGCGTCCGCTTCACCGTCTTCAGCATCTGCTCCTTGTTCGGGAACCAGTCGAGCGCCTCGGTGTCGACGACGCCGCCCGACACGGCGTTGACGCGGATCCGTGGCGCGAGCTCGACGCCGAGGTACTTGACGCACGTCTCGAGCGCCGCCTTCGAGACGCCGATGAGGACGTAGTTCGGGAGCACGCGCTGCGAGCCGAGGCTCGAGATCGCGACGATCGAGCCTCCCTCGTCCATCGTCGGCGCGCACGCACGCGCGAGAGCGAGGAGCGAGCGCGCGTTCGCGTTGAGCGTCCAGTCCCAGTGCTTGTCCTCGGTCTCGAGCGCGGGGCGGACGACGCCGGTCGCGGCGTTCGAGACGATGACGCGGTACGGGCCGTGGGAGGCGAGCTCGGCGATGGTCTTCTCGTCCGCGACGTTGCCGCCGACGAGGACGACCTCGGCGCCGGTCGCGCGCAGCTCTTCGGCCGCTGCGTCGGCGGCCTCGTGATTCCGCATGTAGCCGA
Source organism: uncultured Actinomycetes bacterium (assembly GCA_963816735.1). Classification (GTDB taxonomy): domain Bacteria; phylum Actinomycetota; class Thermoleophilia; order Gaiellales; family Gaiellaceae; genus Palsa-739. Next base: position 1,097,620 of record CAWFLY010000010.1, on the reverse strand, counting down.
GCACGGCCTTCGTCGCGCCGTCGGCAACGAGCCGGTGCGCGATTGCCTTGCCGATCCCGCGCGTTCCCCCCGTCACGAGGACGGAGTGGCTCATGCGCGCGGGAGCGGTGCGTCCGCGGGCGCGGAGCTCGGGAGCTCGCTCCAGCCCGGCCGCGTCCGCGGCTCGCGGTGGCTGTCGACCGCCTTCGACGAGGCGTAGCCGAGGTCGTCGAGCAGCGCGATCTTCTCGTCCGCGTACGCGCGGACGGGATGGCCCTCCGGCAAGTCCATGACGAGCTCGCGCACGCGCGCGCGGAGCTGGTACGCGAAGTGCGGCGTCGCCGGCCCGACGAGGGCGTCGACGTCGGAGAAAGTCGGCTCAGACATCGGAGGGAGCCTAGTGGATCGACTGCCCAGCTGATAGGCGTTGCGCGCTTGCGGGCTGACTCCGCCGACTGCGTGCGGCTCGCGACAGCGCGCAGCTACGGGCTGCTCGTGTCGACCTCATGCCTGTCTCGCCGGACGGGCAGGTCGATCGCATCGCGAGGAGCGCTTCGCATGCGTCGGTCGGACGGTCGCGATCAGGCAACTGGCGCGTCAACCACTCGCGCCACGAGCCGTCGAGGTGTGTCGCGCGAAGCGGGGAGTGACTGATCCGCGCGGCGAAGTGGCCAACGAGTCGCGAGCATCGCATCGAGCGACCTGCTGCCCGTCATCCTACGTCGTGGAGCGAGCTCGATCCGACTACCCCCCGCGATCGGCTGGTCGGGTACGGGGCTAGATCGACTCCATCCCGCGATCCGTCGAGCCTCCGCCGTGCCGGGGCGATCGCGGTCGGGGATGTAGCTTCGAAGACGTGCGCCGGCCGTCTCCCGAGTACGCGATGTTGCTGGGAGCGGTCGCTCCTCTGGGCGCTCAACGTCACCGTCACGAAGTACATGTTCGAGCACGGCTGGCAGCCGCTCGCGTACGGGACGATCCGCTACTTCGCCGCGATCTCGCTCTTCTGGATCTTCACGTATTGGCGCGAGGGCTCGTTCCGGATCGCGCGGGAGGACTGGACGCTACGTCGCGATCGCCGCGGCGATGATCTTCTGCAACCAGATCGCGTTCGTCTACAGCCTCGAGTTCGCGCAGGCCTCGACGGTGTCGCTCCTCTTCGGCGTCGACGCCCATCTTCGTCGCGATCGTCTCGCTCATGTTCCGGCTCGACAGCTGCACGCGCGCGTTCTGGGTCGGCGCGGTGCTCACGTTCGCCGGGCGTCGCGCTCGTCGCGGTCGGCGCGGGCGGCGGCTTCAGCTCGGGGACGAAAGGCAACCTCATCGCGATCTGCACCGCGCTGACGTGGGCGTGTTACACGGTCGCGATCGCGCCGCTCATGCGGAAGTACTCGCCCTACCGGATCAGCGCGGTCGTGCTCGCGCTCGGCTGGGTGCCGCTCGCGCTCGTCTCGATCCCGCAGATCTCGACGCCAGTCAGTTCCACTTCGGCGGCCTGACGTGGCTCGGCTTCGCGTACGCCGTCGTCGGGCCGCTCTTCCTCACGAACATCCTCTGGTTCACGGCCGTCGCGCGCGTCGGCGCGCCGCGGGCGGTGATCGTGAACAACCTCCAGCCGTTCGTCGGCGTCCTCTTCGCGCTGCTCCTGCTCTCGGAGTCGCTCCATCCGCTCGAGATCGTCGGCGGCGTCCTCATCTTCATCGGGATCTACCTCGAGCGGCGGATGCGGCATCAGGCCGTCGCTGCGGCGGCGCTCGCCACGCCGGAATAACATGGCGGACATGGCCGAAGACTTCATGCCGCTCGACGGCTGGGACCACCTCGAGTTCTGGGTCGGGAACGCGAAGCAGGCCGCCTACTTCTACGAGCACGCGATGGGCTTCACGCGCACCGCGTACGCGGGGCCGGAGACGGGAGTGCGCGACCGCGCCTCGTACGTCCTCGAGCAGGGCGACATCCGCTTCGTCGTCACGAGCGCGCTGCGCGAGGAGCACGAGATCACGCGCCACCTCGCGAAGCACGGCGACGGCGTCAAGGACATCGCGCTCACCGTCCCCGACGCGACGCAGGCGTACCGCGAGGCCGTCTCGCGCGGCGCGCGCAGCGTCGCCGAGCCGTACACGGTCGAGGACGAGTTCGGGAAGATCGAGCGCTCGGCGATCGCGACGTACGGCGACACGATCCACACGTTCGTCAACCGCAACGACTACGCCGGGCCGTTCCTGCCCGGCTACGTCTCGCTCTCGGCGAACGGCCACCGCGACGCCGGCGTCGGCCTCCTGACGCTCGACCACCTCGTCGGCAACGTCGAGCTCGGGAAGATGGACTACTGGGTCGAGTTCTACGAGACCGTGTTCGGGATGACGAACATCCTCCACTTCGGCGACGACCAGATCCAGACGGAGTACTCGGCGCTCATGTCGAAGGTCATGTCGATCGGGAACGGGAAGATCAAGTTCCCGATCAACGAGCCGGCCGAGGGCAAGCGCAAGAGCCAGATCGAGGAGTACGTCGAGTTCTACGGCGGCGCCGGCGTGCAGCACATCGCGCTCGCGTCGACGACATCGTCGCGCACGGTCGAGGCGATGAAGGAGCGCGGCTTCCTGTTCCTCGACACGCCCGACTCGTACTACGACGAGGCGCCCGACCGCGTCGGCGAGATCGCCGAGGACTACGCGGTGCTGCAGAAGCACAAGATCCTCGTCGACCGCGACGACGACGGCTATCTCCTGCAGATCTTCACGAAGACCGCGCAGGATCGCCCGACGGTGTTCTTCGAGGTGATCGAGCGGCACGGTGCGACGACGTTCGGCGAGGGGAACTTCAAGGCCCTCTTCGAGGCGATCGAGCGCGAGCAGGCGCTCCGCGGGAACCTCTAGGTCTCGGGGCGCGGTGTTCGACGACGCGAGGGCGGCGAGCCGGCAGGCGCGCTCCCTGCGCCGCGTCGGGCACCGTCCGTTTCCGCTGCCGGCGAGTCGCTGGACGCTCGGGCAGACGTGGGAGCACTACTTCTGGGCGCACTGGCAGGTCCCGGTCGAGGAGATGCGCACGCGCGGTTCCCGACGAGCTCGAGATCGAGGAGTACGGCGGGACGGCGTGGCTCGGGATGACGTTCTTCCGCGTGCGCGCGCTGCGGCCGCGCGGCGGGCTGCCGCTGCCGGGCATCTCGAACTTCCTCCAGCTCAACATCCGCACGTACGTCCGCGGGCCGGACGGGCTGCCGGGCGTGTGGTTCTTCACGATCGACGCCTCGAGCCGCCTCGCCGCGCTCGGCGTGCGGCGGCTCTACCACGTGCCCGCGTTCCACGCGCGGATGGCGCTCGATCTCGGACGGCGACTGGCAGGAGGCGGAGTGCGTGCGGATCGGCGAGGCGGGACGCGTCTTCTCGGGGCGCTACCGCGCCGCGGGCGAGGCGTTCCACGCGGAGCCCGGGCTCGCTCGAGTGGTTCCTGACCGAGCGCTACCGGCTGTTCGCCCGCGACTCGCGCGCGCCGAGATGCACCACGACCAGTGGCTGCTCCGTCCCGGCCGAGGCGGAGATCGAGCTGACGTCGATCTGCGCCGTTCGAGCTCTCGGGCGAGCCGCTCTGCCATCTCGCGCTGCGGCAGGACGCGCTCATCTGGCCTCCGGAGCCGGTTCGCTGATGCTCGATGCCGCGGCGAGGCAGGCGCGCTCGGTCGACGAGACCGCGCATCGTGCGTGGCCGCTTCCCTCCGGCCGGTGGGTGATGGGCCAGACGTGGGAGAGCCTCGTCTTCGTCCACTGGCGGGTCGCGGTGGACGAGCTGCGGCCACTACATCCCGGCCGGTCTCGAGATCGAGGAGTTCGATGGGAGCTGCGTGGCTCGGGATCGTCCCGTTCCGGATCACGGGGCTGCGGGCGCGTGGGATGGTGCCGCTGCCGGGCCTGTCGGCGTTCAACGAGCTGAACGTGCGGACGTACGTGCGTGCCGCGGACGGGAAGCCGGGCGTGTGGTTCTTCTCGCTCGAGGCGACGAGCCGGCTCGCGGTGCTCGCGGCGCGGCGGACGTACCGCCTGCCGTACTTCGACGCGCGGATCGCGCTCGAGGACGACGGCGGCCGGATCGACGTCGAGTGCTGCGCGCCTCGGGGAGGCGGCAAGGTCTTCTCCGGGGCGTTCCGCGCGACCGGCGAGCCGGCAGTGTCTCCCGTCGACTCGCTCGAGTTCTTCCTCGTCGAGCGGTACTGCCTCTACGCCGAGGGCGGCGGGAAGCTCTGGCGCGCCGAGATCCATCACCCGCCGTGGGTGGTGGGCGCGGGCGAGGCGGAGATCGACCTCAACTCGATCGCGCCTGTCCCGCTCTCCGGCGCCCCGCTCTGCCACGTCGCCGGACGGCAGGACGTCGTCGTCTGGCCGCTCCGGCCGCTGACTTAGGCTTCGCCGCATGAGCCCGCAACGCCGGACCGCGCTCATGTCCGTCTTCGCCGCGTGCGCGCTCATCGCGCTCAAGCTCGGGACGGGCCTCGCGACGCACAGCCTCGGTCTCGTCTCGGAGGCGATCCACTCCGGCACCGACCTCGTCGCGGCGCTCCTGACGTTCTTCGCGGTCGGTGTCGCGGTGCGGCCGGCCGATACCGGCCACCAGTACGGGCACGGGAAGGCCGAGCATCTCGCCGCTCTGGCGGAGGCGGTCTTCCTCGTCGCGGCGAGCCTCTACATCGCCGTGCGCGCGGTGATGCGGCTGACGTCGAGCAACCCGCCCGAGGTCAACGCGACGTGGTGGGCGCTGCTCGTCGTCGGGGTCGTGATCGGAATCGACGTGATGCGGACGGTCGCCTCGACGCGTGCCGCCCGGCGTTACGACAGCGCGGCTCTCGCCTCGAACGCGCTCCACTTCGGCAGCGATCTCGCCGGCTCCGGCGCCGTCCTCGTCGGGCTCGCTGTTCGCGCGGTACGGCTACCCGAAGGGAGACGCCGTGGCCGCGCTCTTCGTCGCCGTCCTCGTCCTCATCGCGGCCGGCCGCCTGATGCGCCGCAACGCCGATGTCCTCATGGACCGTGCTCCGGCGGACGCGGAGGAGACCGCGCGGCTCGCCATCGTTGCGATCGAGCCGCCGGTCGAGCTGCGGCGCCTGCGGATGCGCCAGGCGGCGGGCCGCTACTTCGCGGACGTCGTGATCGGAGTCTCCGCCGACGCGGCGATGCGCCAGGGCCACGCCGCCGCCGACGCCGTCGAGCGCGCCGTGCAGAACGCGCTGCCGGAGGCGGACGTCGTCGTCCACGTCGAGCCGGACGAGGCGGTCGGCGCCGTGCGCGAGCGCGCGCACGCGGCCGCGCTCGGCGTGCCGCGCGTGCGCGAGGTGCACAACGTCAGCGCCGTCGCCCTCGCCACGGGAACCGAGCTCTCGCTCCACCTCAAGCTCCCCGCCGACCTCTCGCTCGCGGAGGCGCACGCGATCGCCGAGGAGGTCGAGCACGCGATCCGCGACGAGGTGCCTGAGGTCTCGTCCGTCCAGACGCACCTCGAGCCGCTGGCCGAGGTGGCGGTGGGAATGGCCGCGCACGACGTTCGCGAGGAGAACGATCTCGTCGTTCGGATCGTTCGCGACGAGACCGGCCGGCCGCCGCGCGGGCTGCGCTTCCTCCACACCGACGACGGCCTCGTCGCCTTCCTCACCCTCGCCGTCGGTGGCGAGACGACGCTCGGCGAGGCGCACGCGCGCGCGAGCAGGATCGAGGAGCGCATCCGTGCCGAGCGGCCGGACATCGCCGACGTGATAGTTCATACCGAGCCATGAAGCTCTGCATGTTCAGTCCGGTGGAGATGGACCTCGAGCGCGGCTGGCCGGGGCGGATCGACGGCGACACCGTGATCCAGCTCGCGGCGCAGACGCTGCAGGCGTTCTTCACCGGCGGCGGCGACGCGCGCGAGCACGCCGTGTATCCGCTTGCGGACGTCGTCTTCCGCGCGCCGGTTCTCCACCCGCCGTCGGTGCGGATCTTCGACGGCGTCGACGACTTCCGCTTCGCGAATCCGGCCGCGATCGTCGGTCCGGACGCCGAGATCCCGGTCGCCTGAGCGCGGTCCCGGTCGAGCGCGTCGCGGCGGTCATCGGCCTCGACGGCGCGATCGGCGGCTTCACGCCGCTCGTCGAGTGGACGGCGCCGCAGCTTGCCGGGCGAGAAGTCGCGCGACTTCGCGCTCGCGCTCGGCCCGTTCGTGACGACGCCCGACGAGGAGACGCCGCCCGGCCACGACTGGGAGCAGCTCGTCGCGTACGCCGCGCAGAACACGCGGCTCTATCCGGGCGACCTCATCGCCGGCGTGAAAGTCGCGCGTCGTCGGGGCGGGGATCATGGGCGCGGCGACGGCGTGGCAACTCGCGCGCCGCGGCGCCGACGTCGTCGTCCACGAGCAGTTCGAGCCGGACCACGCGCGCGGCTCGAGCCACGGCCGCTCGCGGATCGTGCGCCTCGCGTATCCCGAGCCCGAGTGGGTGCGGTTCGCCGCCGAGGCGCGCGACGGCTGGGCCGAGCTCGAGCAGGAGAGCGGCACGCGGCTCCTCGAGCTGAACGGCCTCGTCGAGGTCGCCTCGCGGCCGCGAGCACACGTCCGCGGCCGGGCTCGAGGCGGAGGGGATCGAGCACTCGTTCCTCACGCCGGACGAGGCGGCGGCGCTCGGCGTCGCGCTGCCCGACGGCTGGGTCGCGCTCTACGAGCCGAGCGGCGGGATCGGCCTCGCCGACGACGCGCGGCACGCGTTCCTCGACGGCATCGACGTGCGGTACGGCTCGCGCGTCGACGACCTCGAGGCGCTCGACGCGGACGTCGTCGTCGTCACCGCGGGCTCGTGGGTCGGCCGCTTCTTCCCCGACCTGCCGCTCAAGGTGACGCGCGAGACGGTCGCGTTCTTCCGGCAGGAGACCGTCCCGCCGTCGATCGTCGAGCTCGGCGAGGGCGGCGATCACCTGATGTTCTCGCTTCACGACCCGGTGCACGGGCTGAAGGCGGGCGCGCATCACGCGGGCACCGAGACGAACCCGGACGACATCGGCGAGCCCGACGCCGCGCTCGTCGAGCGGATCGCGGCCTGGGTCGCCGAGCGCCTCCCGAACGCCGACCCGGAGCCGCTCCTCGCCGAGACGTGCCTCTACACGACAACGCCGGACGAGCGCTTCATCCTCGAACGCCGCGGCCGGATCGTGATCGGCTCGGCGTGCTCAGGCCACGGCTTCAAGTTCGCGCCGGTCGTCGGCAAGCGCCTCGCCGATCTCGCGCTGAGCTGACACACTTCGCGAATGGTGTTTTGGCGCGTCGCTGGCGTTGCTGCTGTGGTTGCCCTCGGCGCGGCGAGTGCGAGCGCTCCCAGCCGCGCGGTGCCGCCACCGCTGCTCAAGACGTTCCTCGTCCAGAGTCGATCGCCAAACGCATGGTCGCACCGACGACTCGCCGTCATGAGGGCCAACGGACACGTCGTGCGGGTTCTCGCGCGCGACTCCGCCGTGTCTGGGCCGAGCGGCCAAGTGTCACCCAACGGGAAGCTGGTCGCGTACGTGACCGCCAGCGGGCTAGTCGTGGAAGGGATCGACGGCTCCGACCGTCACGTGGTCATTCCGGCTCAGGCTCCTGGGTGTCGTGTCCCGGCCTGCGTCTCCATCCCGGATGTGTGGTCACCGCTCAGCAACGCACTGCTCGTGGCGGGTTCGGGACAGAGCGAGGGCAAGAAGCTCACCGTCGTCCCCGCAGCAGGCGGAAGAGGTCAGAGGATCGTCGGGCCGCGGCACACCACGCGCTATCTGCCGCTCGCGTGGTCTGGGGCGGCGCGCAATATGGCCTACCTCGCTTGGCGCTCGTACCCGCACCAGTCCTTTCTCGCGATTGCGAGGGTCACCGGCCACTCTCGGCGCGTGGTCTGCGGCGTCACGTGCGTCGACCCGAAGTTTGGGGTGGCCGTCGCGTGGTCACCCAACGGGCGGTGGCTTGCCTACACCACGACGAACGGCAAGATCGCGGTTCTCGATCTCACCACGAGTACCAAGGTCAAAGTGCCCGGTGGAGGGACGCCACTGTGGGCGCCGAGCTCGAACGAGTTCGCGGTTCCCAACGTGAGCGGCGTGACGTTCTACTCGCCGACTGGAAGTCGCCTCAAGGCCGCGAGAGCTGGCGTATCCGCACCTCTGGGCCTGGGACGCTCGCGGCGTCTACTTCACTTCCGACGCCTCACCGACGACGCTGCGGGTGTTCCGGACCGGCCAGACGACCGCGTTGACGCTCTTCTCGCTCCCCCGTGGGCAGGGGATCTTGTCGGTCGAACCGCTCAAGTAACCCGGACGCATGCCTTCGACCAGCTACTCGAACGCGTCGAAGCCCTCGGGGAAGTCGTCGAACCCGGGCTTGATCGTGACCTTGCCCTTCAACAGACCGGGCTCCCGACCAGCCGGAGGTGTGCAGGGGACGACCGTCGCGACGCCGGTGTCCGATTTCACCTGCTTCAGAAAGCGGGAGAGGTGCATCTTCGCCTCAAGCCAGTCCCGGATAAAGTCCATGCATGCCGTTTTACCAGCGCCTCGGCGACGTCCCGCGCAAGCGGCACATCGAGTTTCGGGAGGACGGCAACCTCCTCACCGAGGAGGTCATGGGCCTTGAGGGGTTCACGGGGAACGAGTCGATCCTCTACCACCTCCAGTCGCCGTGCCGCGTCGCGAAGCTCGGCGGGTTCGTGCCGATCGTGCGCGACGAGTGGGTGCCCGAGCAGCACACCACCTCCACCTGAAGACGTACGACATCGACGAGCAGGGCGACGAGATCACCGGGCGCCGGCTCCTCATGTGGAACAACGACGTCGAGATCTCGCTCTGCCGCCCGGCGCAGCGGATGCACTACTTCTTCCGGAACGGCGAGGGCGACGAGGTCGTCTTCGTCCACGAGGGCTCGGGCGTGCTGGAGACGATCTTCGGCGACCTGCCCTACACCGAGGGCGACTACATCGTCATCCCGCGCGGCACGACGTACCGCTTCGACGCCGGAGGGAGCGCAGCGCTACCTCGTCTTCGAGACGCCGGGCCTCATCGAGATCCCGCGCCGCTACCGCAACGTGTACGGGCAGATCATGGAAGGCGCGCCGTACTACACGCGCGACATCCATCCGCCGACCGAGCTGCAAGACCGATGCGCGAGACGGGCGAGTTCCCGGTCAAGGTGCGCGTGCGCGGCGGCTACCAGACGTACGTCACCGACTACCACCCGTTCGACGTCGTCGGCTGGGACGGCTACCTCTTCCCGTGGACGTTCTCGATCCACGACTTCGAGCCGATCACCGGACGGATCCATCAGCCGCCGCCGTCGCACCAGACGTTCGCCGGCCCGAACTTCGTGATCTGCTCGTTCTGCCCGCGCAAGCTCGACTTCGACCCCGACGCGGTGCCGATCCCGTACCACCACTCGAATCTCCAGTCGGAGGAGATGATCTATTACGTCTCCGGCCAGTTCGGCTCGCGGAAGGGCGTCGAGGTCGGCTCGGTCACGCTCCATCCGTCCGGCCTGCCGCACGGCCCGCAGCCGGGCCTCGCGGAGAAGTCGATCGGGACGCACGAGACGCACGAGCTCGCAGTGATGTGCGACACGTTCAACCCGCTGCGCCTGACGAAGTTCGCGCAAGAGCTCGACGACGGGAAGTACTGGCGCTCCTGGTACGACAACTCGGAGTCGGACGACAACGACGACGCGTCCGGCGCCGGGCTGACGTCGCACCTCTAGCTCAGCGCGTAGGCGCGCGCAGGATCTCGCGGACAACCTCCGCTTGCCTGCTCTGCGAGAGCGTGTGCTTGGGCGTGACGGTGATCCACTCTCCGTCCCGGTAGGCGAAGACGAACTCGCGGGCGCCGTGACTTCCAGGCCGGTGCTTCGCGACTTGGATTTCGATCACGGGATCGCCAAGCGGATCAGGGCCAAAGGCGACGCCCGCGGGGCCGTGCGGGCCGTTTGACGCGGCCATGAGCGGTTGGCCGTCGAGCATCGTCAGTCTCGGGATCACGAGCCCTGTGTCTCGCGCCAACCCGGCGAGGTTGGTTCCGTAGTTCGTGAACCCGTCGTACCCGTTGGCGTCCTTCTTTTGCGGGGGCGCCGCGACGGCGTAGTCAGCGGGCTCAGGGGACGAGCTTCCTGATGCGAGGCCGGCCGTTACCGCTGAGTCACTGACTCCGTAGAGAGTGCGGATCGCGCGCCACCCCATGCGGCTCGAGAGATATGTCGTCGAAAAAAGCACCTTCCCGCCGGCGAGTTGGGCGAACCGGTGCGTCGAAGGGTCGTAGCGGAACCCCTCGCCGGCGTTGTCTTCGACCCAGTGGAATGTCAGACGGCCATGCTGGTCGCGCCAGACGTCGAGCGCGCCCTGGTTCGCGGCCAGTCGCGCATGTGTCGCTGGCACCGTCGCATAGGACCTTCCGCACGAAGCGAGCAGAAGCGTGAATGCGATCAGCGTCAAGGGTCGTTTCACGACCTGATGATCCCACTTGCCGGACTAAGGTGGAGGCGTGATCCGCGTCGCGACTAAGGACGACCGCGAAGCTCGTCAAGGAGCTGCGCGCCGAGTTCGAGGCCGAGGTGACGTACGCGCCTGGGACGACGACGACGCCGACCACGAGTGGACGCACGTCCTGCTCGCCGACGACGTCGGGTGGTCGCGCTCGACCGAAGAGCGACACGCGTGTCTGGTTGGTCGACATCCTCTACGTCCGCCACGAGGCGCGTGGGCAGGGGATCGGCGCGGAGCTCATCCGCGCGGCGGTCGAGTACATCGAGCCAGAGGCGGACATGCTCGCGCTCAGGTGCTCGAGTCGAACGCCGGCGCGAAGCGGCTCTACGACCGGCTCGGCTTCGCGCACGTCGAGCGCACGCTTGCGCCCTCGAGGCGATGCTCGGCCGGCGGAGGCGGCCGCGACGATTGGCTTCGTCCACGTCCAGAACGACGACGTCGAGAAGGTGAAGCGCGACGCAGCGAAAGTGCTGCGTCGCGAGCCCGAGCTCAAGGCGGGCGACAACGGCTGGACGCGCGTCGCAGCCGAACCCGGACGAGCTGCGGAACCTCGCGCGCGAGCTCTCGTTCACGAACGGCGTCTCGGTTGCGCTCAGCCTCGAGGACGGCGCCGTCGTGCGCTACGTCCTCTTCGACAACGGCGCGATGGTCGACGAGTACCTCTCCGTGCCGGAGTACTTCGGCGAGCTGCCGCCCGGCGACGCTCTACTCGCTCGGCGCGAACCCGACCGTCGTCGCGCGCCTCACGAACGCCGACCCCGCGCGCGTGCGGGCGGTCGCGCGTACCGCGTCCGTCGCCGGCCGAGCTGCCGCCGGCGCAGGAGCTGTACGAGCAGATCGCCGACGTGCTCGGCGTCCAGCCGTGACGCTGACGCTCTATAACGCGGCGCGCTGTCCCTACGCCGCGCGCGCCCGCATCGCCCTCGCGGAGAAGGGCGTCGAGGTCGAGGTCGTCGAGATCGACCTCTCCGACCGGCCGGCGTGGCTGTACGAGAAGAACCCGACCGGGCGCGTGCCGGTGCTCGAGGAGGACGACCGCCCGCTGCCGGAGTCGGCCGTGATCATGGAGTTCCTCGACGAGCGGTATCCCGAGCCGGCGCTGCTTCCCGCCGATCCCGCCGACCGCGCCCACGTCCGCTGCCTGATCTTCCGCGACGACGAGTTCACCGATCCGTACTACGCGTTCCGCCGCGGCGAAGGCTTCGAGGAGTTCGACAAAGCACCTGCGCCGGTTCGACGCGATGCTGGCCGAGCAGCCGTACCTCGGCGGCGCGGAGTACTCGCATCGCCGACATCGCGTTCGTCCCGTGGGTCCTGCGCGCGCGCGACATGCTCGACGTCGACTTCGAGCCGTATCCGGCGCTCGCCGCGTGGCTCGAGCGGCTCGAGGAGCGTCCCGCGATCGCGGCGGAAGGCCGGTATCGTCGCCGCGCTGTGAACTCGGTCGTCGACGCCGCCTGGCTCGACGGAGCATCTCGCGGACGAGGATCTCGTCGTCGGCGACGTGCGCGGCCCGAACGCGCACATGCGCGGTCACATCCCCGGCTCGCGGCCGCTCGTGCTCGGCTCGCCGCCGCCCGGCGCCGACGAGGCGACGGTGACGGCGCTCGCGCAGGAGATCGCGCTGCGGCTGCGGCGGCACGGGATCACGGGCCGCGAGCGGCTCGTCCTCGTCGACCGCGGCGACGGCGATGGGCGCGATGCCGGCGCTCCAGATGGCCGAGCTCGCCGGGCATCCGAACGTCGCGGTTCTCCTCGGCGGCATGGCCGCGTGGGAGGGCGAGCTCGCGGAGGGCGCCGTCGAGCTCGAGCCGGTGCGCGAGGCAGACGACTTCCAGCCGAACCCGGGCGCGATGCCGACGCGACAGGAGATCGCATCGCGGCTCGGCGACGAGTCGCTCGTCCTCCTCGACGTCCGGACGCCGGACGAGTACACCGGCCGCAGCGGAGCTCCGTGCGACCCGCGGCAGGGGCACATCCCCGGCGCGCGTCTCGTCGAGCTCGGCGAGCTCTTCGTCGGCCCGGGCCAGCCGGCTCCGCCCGAGCGCGTCCGCGAGGTCGTCGGCCTACCGGAAGGCACCGCGGTCGTCGCGTACTGCCACTCCGGCTCGCGCTCGGCGCTCGCCGCGCTCGCGCTGCGCGCCGCCGGCTACGACGCGCGCAACTATCCCGGCTCCTGGCACGAGTGGAGCCGCCACGACGACCTGCCGCTCGAGCGCTGAACGTCGAGCCGATCGGCTTCGTCCGCTCGCCGCTGAAGGCGCGCAAGAACGCGCCACGCCGCTCGTCCGAAGGCCCGCCGGCCGTGCTCGAGATCGACGAGCGGTTCGGTCCGGCGCTCGAGGGGCTGGAGCCGGGCAGCGAAGTGATCGTCGTCACGTGGCTCCACGAGGGAGTACGCGACGTCCTCCAGGTGCATCCGGGCCGGGACGAGTCCCAGCCGCTGAAGGGCGTCTTCGCCGGCCGCTCGCCCGACCGCCCGAACCCGATCGGTCTGCATCGCGTCGTCGTGATCGAGATCGTGGCGCCCGCCGAGGTGCACGTCGCCGCGATCGAGGCGATCGACGGAACGCCGATCCTCGACCTCAAGCTCGCGGTCGGTTCCGGCGAATCGCGCTAAAACGACGCGCGGAACAGCGACGTGACGATCGATTCGCCGTCCCGGTAGTAGGCGACGCGGTCGCGGAACGGGAAGTCCTCCGGCGTAACGTCCACTCGGGCGAGCGGCTTCACGGACACGTGCGACACGAGGTGTGCGGTGTCGACTGCGCCGGCCAGAGGCGCGTCGGCGACGAAGCTCTCCGGCGGGAGCACGTACAGCGAGCCCGCGCCGAAGCGGTCTGGAGAAGCCGAGCCCCGGTTGTGGACGAAGAAGTACTGGCGCGGGTAGAGCGGGCCGCCCGGCGGTCCCATGCTCCCGTTCCGCGTCCCCGTCCAGCCGTTGTCGCGACGGAGGCACGCGAAGTAGATCGCCCAGACGGGATCGCTCGATGAGTACACCGCCTGCTGGTTGCCCCACGCCGTCGTGTCGGTCGACCGCCGCTCCGTCGACAGTTCGGTGAGGTCGTCGCGCGGCGAGCCGTGGAAGACGACCGGCCGGTTCTCCGCGAGCCAGCGCAGGAAGTCGACCCGCCGCGCGGGGAGGTCGGGCGCCGCACCTGCGAGGAGCGCATCCGCCGCGCCGCCGAACTCGGCCTCGGTCGCGGGATCGACGACGACCGCCGGCAGCGACGGCAGAGGTAAGAGCCGCAGGAGTCCCGTGAGAGCCGATCCGCGAACGTTCATCGGCGGACGCTGCGAGCTCGTCGGCCGCGGCGAGGAAGGCCTTGCAGAGGCGTCGCCCGAGCTCGTTCCACGTGCCGATCTGCCGGCGCGTCTCCGCCAGGAACCGTTCCGGCTCGAGCGTCTCGCTCTTGTCCGCGGCCCAGCGGTTGAGCTGCGGCTCGGTGACCTCGGGATGGAACTGGACGCCCCAGCACGCGATCGCCGAGGCGAAACCCCTGCAAACCGGCTGTATTTCGCGCAAGCTCGACCGCGCCGTCGGGCAGGCCGTGCGCGTAGTAGTGCGACTCGAGCGCGGCGAAGCGCGGCGGCAAAGCCGAGAGGACCGGATCGGCGCGCCCGGCGTCGGTGAGCTCGACCTCGTACCAGCCGATCTCCGGCTCGGCGAGCGGGCCGACCCACGCCCCCGCCGCGCGCGCGAGGAGCTGCGAGCCGAGGCAGATCCCGAGCGTCGGCACGCCGTCGCGCGATCAACCGCTCGAGCCACGCGAAGCTCGTCCTTCAGCCACGCGTGCCGATCGTCCTGGTCGGGATGGATCGCGCCGCCGAAGACGAGGACCGCGTCGGCGTCGGGCGGCGCTCCGCCCGACGCGAAGCTCCACTCCGCGAGCCGGTGCCCGGCCGCCGCGACGACCGGCCCGAAGAGCTCCGTCCCGGCGTCCCCGCCGTGCACGACCGACAAGACATCCATGCGCGAGACCTTATGCGCCGCCCGTCGCGCTGATCCGTTCACGTCGAGCAGGCGCCGAAGGTCGCGCGCGTTCGTCGCCGCCTGCGAGACGCGGCGCAGCGGATTGTCGGGATCCTCGGCCGTTGCGTTGTTGTTGAAGAACGCGTAGGCGTTCTCAGCCGCGCCCGCGAGCTCGCGCAGCGGCTCCATCCACTCCGCAAGTTCGGCATCGGAGTAGAGGTAGTCGAAGCGCTCGGCCGCCGAGCCGCCGCGCTTGTTCCACGTGCCGAGGTTGCGGCCGTGGAAGCGGACGTAGGCGGTCGGCGAGGTCGTCGCGACGACGGTCGGGACGAGGTTCTTCGCGGTGTCGGAGCGCGGCGCGTCGACGACGACATACGCGGCGCCGACCTGTTCGAGGAAGGCGAGGCTCTTCTCGCGGTTCTCGTCGTCGAGCCACGAGCGGTGCCGGAACTCGACGAGCATCTCGTAGCCGGCGAGCTGCTCGCGCGCCCACGCGAGGTAGTCGAGCGACGCGTCCTTGAAGACGACGTACGGCGGCAGCTGCATGAGGATCCCGCCGAGCTTGCCCTCGCGCGCGCAGCGGCTCGAGCGCCTCGAGGAAGAGCCGGAAGATCTCGCCGCGAAGCTCGCGCGGAGGCCGGTCGACGCGGCCGCGCTCGTCCACGGGCATCTCGTCGCGGAGCTCCGGCGGGATCGTCTCGAGCTTCACCGGATGGCGCGTCATCAGGCCAAACGCCTTGATGTGCATGACGAAGTTCTCCGGCGTCCGCTCGGCCCAGCCCTGCACCATCGACTCGCTCGGCAGCCGGTAGAAGGTCGAGTCGACCTCGACGGTGTCGAAGTGCTCGGCGTACCACGCAAGGCGCTCTTTTGCAGGGAGTTTTGGCGGATAGAACCACTTCGAGAGCGCCTCGTCGGCCCACGAGCACGTCCCGATCCGGACCGGTGCCGCCACTAGTGCGAAACCGCGCGTGTGAGGACAGAGAGCTTCAGCGTGACGCGGCTAACGGCGATCGTCCCGCCCGAAGATCCGCCGAACGTCGCGTCGTGGTTGATCAGCGTTACGACGACCTTCTTCCCGCGCGGCAGGAACCTCGCCTCGTTGAGGAGCGGAATCTTCAGCACGCCCGCGCTGTTCTTCACCGGAGCGGCTCCCTCGGTCACGATCTTCCCGGTTGCGGTTGTGACCTTTGCGACGACCTGGCCCCACGACGCACCCGTGTAGCGGATCGTGACGCTGCCGCCGCCGAACGTCTCGAGCGGCCCTCCGGGCAGCCACGCGCTGCGGGTCGAGGCTGCCCCCGGCAGGTTGACGCTGACGAGGCGGGTCGGCGGAAGCTTCAGATAGTGGGTCGTCGTGGCGTCCGGCTGTTCGTGCTCGATCACAACGCCCGCGCCGGCCGGCGGGCCACCGGCGAGGTACCGGCGGAACCACGCGATGAGCTGGTCCGCCGATATAGACCCGATGAAGAGGCGCTTCGGCCCTGACAGCAGCCCGTAGGCGGCCGTCGCCTGGCTGAGGTCGAAGAAGTACTCCTCGCGGAGGTGGAACATCAGCGTCGGGACCGTGAGCGCGTGGAGATGCCCCCGATAGGAGCGAGCAGCGATCCCGGGCGCGGTGTTCCAGGCTGCCGGGCCTCCGCCCGTGAGGAACTGGAACAGGGTTGCGTTGAGGACGCCGGTCGGCTTCAGTGCCCGACCGAGGCTCGACCACGTGTCGCCGACGACGATCGCCTTGAACGGGAGGCCCGCAACGGCCGCGTCCCAAACTTCCGCGCCGCCGAGATCCACTCCATACGCGCCGATCTGCGTGTCGGAGACCTCTGGCCGAGCGCCGAGCCAGCCAAAGATCGCCTGCGCGTCCTGGGCGTCGAGCGTCCCTGCGAGGTCGAACGAGCCCCCGGACGACCATAGGCCCCGCTCGGCGCACGAGACCGACGCGAAGCCGGCAGTGGCGAAGTACGTTCCGTCGGCGGGTACACCGGGGAGCGAGGGGAAGAGGATCAGTCCCGGCCAGCCTCCGTCGGGCGCGGTTCCCACGGGGAGGACGAACTTGCATGCGAGCGGCACGTCGCCGCCGCCCGTGATTGTGACGTTTTGCGTCGTTGGCCCGCCCGCGTGCGCCGCCGCGGAAGCTCCGGCGCAGACGAGCGCCACCACGCACACCGCGATGGCCGCGCGCACCATGGTTCCAACGTACCGCCCGATTAGGATGACCGCCGTGGACGCGCGAGCCGTAGGAGTCTTCGACTCGGGAGTGGGCGGCCTGACCGTCCTTCACGAGTGCCTCGTGACGATGCCGAACGAGGACTTCGTCTTCCTCGGCGACCATGCGCGGCTGCCGTACGGGCCGCGGCCGCTCGAGGAGATCCGCCGCTTCTCGCGCGAGATCGCCACGTACCTCGCGCAGCAGGACGTGAAGCTCATCGTCGTCGCGTGCAACAGCGCCACGTCCGCCGCGCTGCCGCAGCTGCAGGAGGAGCTTCGTGTGCCGATCGTCGGCGTCATCACGCCGGAGGCACACGCGGCGGTGCAGGCGACGCGCAACCGCCGCGTCGGCCTGCTCGCCACCGCGGCGACCGTCGAGGCGGGTCGCTACGCGGAGCTCGTCCACGCGCTCGATGCAGGCATCTCGTTCACGCAAGTCGCGTGCCCGCGGCTCGTGCCGCTCATCGAGGGCGACGACCCGTACGGCGAGGAGACCGAGGCGGCAGTGCGCGAGTACGCCGCGCCCCTCCAGGCCGCCGGCGTCGACACCGTGATCCTCGGCTGCACGCACTACCCGCTCATCCGCAAGATCTTCGAACGCGTTTTCGGGCGCGACGTGACGCTCGTCTTCTCGGCGGAAGAGACCGCGCGCGAGGTCGCCGAGACGCTCGCGCGGAAGGGCCAGGAGAACGCCCGCGACCGCGTCGGCGAGTACCGCTTCCTCACGACCGGCGACCCGGAGGCGTTCCGCGAGCTTGGCCGCCGCTTCCTCCAGCTGTCCGTGAAAGACGTAGACCATGTGACCGTTGCAACCCTGGAAGGAGCCGCAGCATGAGCAGGAACGACGGCCGCAAGCCGGACCAGCTTCGCGAGATTTCGTTCGAGGTGGACTACCTCGAGAACCCGCACGGCTCCGTCGTGATCACGGCGGGGAAGACGAAGGTGCTCTGCACGGCCATGGTCGACGAGGACATCCCGCGCTGGCTCCGCGGCCAGGGCAAGGGCTGGATCACCGCCGAGTATTCGCTCTTGCCTGCATCGACGGGCGATCGCGTCCAGCGCGAGGCGTCACGCGGCAAGCAGCAGGGACGCACGGTCGAGATCCAGCGGCTCATCGGCCGCGCGATCCGCGCCGTCGCCGACTTCGAGGCGCTCGGCGAACGGACGCTCTGGCTCGACTGCGACGTCCTCCAGGCCGACGGCGGCACGCGCTGCGCGGCGATCTGCGGCGCGTACGTCGCGGCGCGGCGCGCGCTCGACAAGTTCGGCCTCTCGAAGACGTTCCGCGACTCGGTCGCCGCGGTCTCGGTCGGCGTCGTCGACGGCGTCCCGCTCCTCGACCTCGACTACAGCGAGGACTCGACCGCTGACACCGACATGAACGTCGTAATGACGGGAGACGGCCGCCTCGTCGAGGTGCAGGCGACCGCCGAGCGCGACCCCTTCGCGCGCGAGACCCTCGACGAGCTGCTCGGCCTCGCAACCGCCGGCATCGGCGAGATCGCCGCGCTCCAGGCCGAGGCTGTCGCGACGCCGCTCCCGTGAACGCAGCGGTTCTCTGCTCGCAAAACGCCCACAAGGCGCGCGAGCTCGAGGCGCTGCTCCCCGGCTGGACGATCACGCCGCTCGACCGCGAGGACTATCCGGAGGAGACCGGCACGACGTACTACGACAACGCGCGGATCAAGGCCGAGTTCGGACGCGAGCACTCTCGGACGGCTGGGTGCTGGCCGAAGACTCGGGCATCGAAGTCGAGGCGCTCGACGGCCGCCCCGGCATCCACTCGGCGCGGTACGCCCCCGAAGGAGCTCCCGCGATCGCGAAGCTCCTCGGCGAGCTCGAAGGTGTCGAGGCCCGCGACGCGCACTACACCTCCGAACTCGTCCTCCTCGCCTCGGACGGAACCGAGTACCGCGGCACCGGCACGCTCCACGGGCGAATCGCCGCCGAGCCGAGCGGGGCGGAAGGCTTCGGCTACGACCCGGTCTTCGCACCCGACGGCGAGGAGCGAACCGTCGCAGAGCTCGGCGACGAGTGGAAAGCGCTCAACTCGCATCGGGCGCGGGCGGCGCAGGCGCTTCTTCGTGCGCTCGCCGGCGCTCCCGCCACCACCAGTTGAGAACACCGCCGAAGACGATCACGTTCGCCATCACGTAGAGCCAGACAATGAGGATCGCCGTGCCTCCGAGCGTCCGCAGCGCGACGTTGATGTCGGCGTGCCTGACGAAGATCCCTTGGAGCTGGAACGAGAGCTCGAGCGCGACTGCGCCGAGGATCGCGCCGGGTAGAGCCTCCGTCCAGCTGACCGGCGTGTTCGGGAGCCAGCGATAGATGGCGAGGACGAACACGAACACTCCCAAGAGAGACGCGGCGATCGGGAGCGTGTACGCGAGCACCGTGTTATCTGCGACGCCGGGCGCGCTGTGCCGGAGGATCGAGACGCCGAGCGCGCCGACGACGAGGCTCGTGAAGAGCACCGCGATCATGCTCGACATCAGCGCCGCCGCGATGCCCTTGCCATGGAGAAAGCCACGGTTTGGAAGGCCGTACACGATGTTGAGCGCCGACTCGAGCGCGCTGAAGAGTGACAGCGACGACCAGAGTAGGCCGATACCGCCGATGATCCCGAGCGTCGTGGCGTTGTCCTGGACGTGATGGACGAGCTTGACGATGCTGTCGGGGGACGATCCGGGGAATGCCCGCTTCAGCTCGGCCACGAAGAACTCGCTCGCATCCGCGCGGGGCGAGAGACCCAAGAGCGCGAGCGCGAGGAAGATGAGCGGCACGAAGGAGAGCAGCGCGAAGTACGCGACCATCGCGGCGAGGTGCGTGCCGCGGTCGGCGTTGAACTTCTTCCAGAGCAAGCTGAAGCCGATGTCCACGGACGGAGTCTGCACCCTGGCTCTGCTGTTGCCCCACTGGTAGCGTCGCGCTCATGGAGGCGGCACACGCGTTGGCGGATCTTCTCCTCGCGTCCCCGCAGGTCGAAGCGGCGACCGTCTTCGCTCACGACAACGAGCCGCTCGGCTCGGTCGGCGTCTCGGACCGGTCCGCAACCGCGGCGATACGCGCGGGCAGGACGCTCCTCGAGGACGCCGGCGGCGTCCGCGGCGTGGGGGAGGCGACCCAGGTTCACGCCACGCTCGACGGCGCCGAGGTCTTCGTCGTTGGGAAGTCGGGCGGGCCGGCGATTCTTGCCGTCACCGCGCCGCGCCAGCCGGCCGGCCTCCTCTTCCACGATCTCAAGCGGTGCCTCGCGTCTGTCGTCGAGGCGCAGAGGCCAAGCCGTGCGGAGACGGACGAGTGAGGCGCGGCGTGCTCGCGATGGCCGGGTTCGTCGGCGTCGGGATCGCGGCCGGCGCCGCGTATGAGTCGTGGCGCTCGAAGCGGCACGCGGACCGGCTCGACATCTACTTCGACGACGGCTCCTTCGTCACGTACGTGGACGGATCGCCCGAGGCCGAGCGCCTCCTTCCCTTCGCGCGCGCGGTGCTCGAGGCGGTGCGGCCATGAACGACGAGGATCTTCGCGAGGCGCTCGTGGAGGCCGCGCTTCTCGAAGGCGACTTCGTCCTCCGCTCGGGCAAGCGGTCGTCCTTCTACTTCGACAAGTACCGCTTCGAGACACGTCCCGACCTGCTCGCGCCGATCGGCGAGCGGATCGCCGCGATCGTCGCGGAGCACGAGCCCGACGCCGTGCGGCTCGCCGCGCCGGTGCTCGGTGGCGTCGTGCTCGCGGCCGCTGCCGCTCTCGTCTCGGGCCTCCCGTTCCTCATGATCCGCGACGCGGCCAAGGAGTACGGGACCGCGAACCGCATCGAGGGGCCGTTCGCGGCGGGTGAGACCGTGTGCTTCGTCGAGGACGTCGTCACGTCCGGCGGAGCCCTCCTCGAGGCGGTCGCAGCGGCCCGCGAGGCCGGCCTTGTCGTACGCACGGCGGTATGTGTCGTCGACCGCGAGGAGGGCGGAGCGGACGCTCTCGCACGCCAAGGGGTGCGCCTCCGTCCGCTCTATAGGGCAGGATCCTTGCTGCAGGGGCCGAACGCTTCCGCTGAGTCGCTCATCAATCGGCATGGTTGAGCGACAAACGCTGAAGTTGTAGGGTCGTCTAAGCCTGCACGATCAAAGACTGGAGGAGAGAGTGACGAAGGGAGATTTCGTTTCCGAGGTGGCCAAGCGCTC
The DNA here is from genome assembly GCA_963816735.1 of uncultured Actinomycetes bacterium. Classification (GTDB taxonomy): domain Bacteria; phylum Actinomycetota; class Thermoleophilia; order Gaiellales; family Gaiellaceae; genus Palsa-739. The sequence continues at coordinate 1,076,781 of CAWFLY010000010.1, read as the reverse complement.
AGGGCTTACGAGCAAGGACGCCGGCAGGGCAGTTGACGCGTTCCTCGAGACCGTCACCGAGACGCTGACGCGTCGAGGCGACGTGGTCTTCACGGGGTTCGGCAAGTTCTCGACCTCAGATCGCGCCGCGCGCATGGGGGTCAACCCGCGCAACCCGACCGAGAAGGTGCACATCCCGGCGGCGACCGTGCCGAAGTTCTCGGCCGGCAGCCAGCTCAAGGCCGCAGTCAAGGCCGGCGAGCTGAGTTGGCCTGAAGTTCGGGCCGAGTTCCGTCTCCTCCGAGGATCGAAGGGCCGCCACCTGTCACTGACAGGGGGCGGCCTTTCGCATTCCGGGCGCAGTTCTATCCTTGGGGGCGTGACTTCGTTTGCCGAACGGCTCGCCTCGGTCGTCGAGGAAAAGGGCGCGCCGCTCTGCGTCGGTATCGATCCCGATCCGGCCCTCATCCCCGCCGGTGTCGGGCTCACGGAGTTCTGCCGCGGCATCGTCGACGCCGTTGCGCCCGTGGCCGCCGTCGTCAAGCCGCAGACCGCGTTCTTCGAGGCGTACGGAGCCGACGGCTGGGCCGCGCTGCGCGACGTCTGCGACTACGCGCGCGAGGCAGGTCTTCTCGTCCTCGTCGACGGAAAGCGCGGCGACGTTCCCTCGACGATGAGCGCGTACGCCGCGGCGCTCGTACCGCTCGCCGACGCGGTCACCGTCAACCCGTACCTCGGCGAGGACTCACTCGAGCCGTTCCTCGCGCACGACGGGCTCGGGATCTTCGCGATCGTCAAGACCTCGAATCCCGGCAGCGCCGATCTCCAGGACGTTCCGCTCGGCGACGGCCGACCTTTCTGGCACCACGTCGCCGAGCGCGTGGACGCGTGGGGGATCGAGGCCGTCGTCGGCGCGACGCATCCCGAGGTGCTTGCGGATGCGCGCGCGCTCATGCCGCGCGCGGTTCTGCTCCTGCCCGGCGTCGGCGCGCAGGGTGGCCGGCTCGACGATCTCGCGCCGGCGTTCTCGGCCGGCCCGGCGAGCGCGCTTCCGTCTGCGTCGCGCTCGGTCATCTACGCGGACGACCCGGCCGCAGCGGCGGCCGCTCTGTCGAATCAGCTCCGCGCGGTACTCTCTCCCACGGGTTGATCGTCACCGTCACCCTCAATGCGGCAGTCGATCGGACGCTGACCGTCCCGAACTTCCAGTTCGGTCATCGGCATCGCGCGAGTGCCAGTCTCACCGGCGCCGGCGGCAAAGGGATCAACGTCGCGCGCGCGCTCAAGCGCCTCGAAACGCCCGTCATCGCGACGGGCCTCGCGGGCGGACGCACCGGCGATCGCATCGTCGAGGACCTCGTCGATCGAAGGGATCCTCAACGACTTCGTGCGCATCTCCGACGAGTCGCGCACGTCGATCGCCGTCGTCGACCCGACAGCGGGCGCGCTCACGGAGATCTACGAGTGGGGCCCGGCCGTGCGTCCGGAGGAGCTCGACGTGCTCGCCGACAAGCTTCGCTACCTCGCGCGCGTCGCGACAACCGTCGTCTTCTGCGGCTCGCTTGCCGCGCGACGTCGAGAACGACTTCTACGCGGAGATGATCCGTGACCTCACCCGGCGCGGCATCGAGTGCGTCCTCGACTGCGAGGGCGAGCCCCTCCGGCTCGGCGTCGAGGCCGAGCCGTTCCTCGTCTCTCCGAACCAGCAGGAGGCCGAGAGCCTCGTCGGCCAGGAGTTCACCGACCAAGAGGACTTTGTCATGGCGCTCGAGACGATCGCCAACCTCGGCGCCCGCAACGTCCTCATCACCCAGGAGACCGCGTGCTTCGCGCTCATGCGCGAGAACGCGCGAGGCGCGGCGTTTCCGCGCCTCGATTCCGCGCGTCGAGCCGATCGCGCCCGTCGGCGCGGGCGACGTTCTCCTCGGCGGCTATCTCTCCGAGCGGTTCAACGGCGCCGACGTCGCCGACGCGCTACGCACGGCGATCGGGTGTGCGGCCGCATCGGTCGTCGCCCTCGGCGCGGGACGCTTCGACCCGAAAGAAGCGCAGCACTCGCCGCCGGCGTCGAGATCCACGAGCTCGATCCCGTCGCGGCTTAGCGCTGCTGTTACGTGGATCGACGAACGCGCGGATGCGCCGGACGTTGGTGGTTCTCGGCCCAGACGAGTCGGCCGCTGTCGAGCGACAGGCCGAGGTAATTGCGCGGCCGTCTTGCCGAGCGGGTGGACGTGACGTTTTGCGAAGCACGAGCGCGCGAAGGTTGCGGCCGAAGCGGAAGACGATGTTTTGGTCGTTCACGACGAGCGTTGGTGCCGTCTGCACGGGGACGCCGATCCCGCCGCGCTGCTGACCGGTCGCCGGGTCGTACCACGACAGTCGCAGGTAATGAGCGTTCCGCGAGAGGATCGCGAGCACGTGCGACGAGAGACCGACCGCGAGCGGGACGCCGACCGGCTTCGCCTGGCTGACGACCGTGCCATTCGAGACGTCCAGGACCCGGACGGTGGCGCTCGGAGCTCGACGCCGGGGATCCGTCCTTCACGACCGTCGTCGCGCGGATGTACGCGATGCGGCCGTTCGCTGACGGCGACATCCGAGCGCCGGGCCGGCGTTGGGGAGCGACGTCTTCTGTCCCGCCGAGACGAGGTCGATCCCGCCACCCGCAATCTTCTTCTTGCACGATCCGCCCGAGCCGCACGCGAGCGGATCGATGTACTCGACATCGGCCGACGAGTACGCGAGCGTCGTTCCTCCGCCGGCGATGCCGCCGAGCCACCAGCCCGTCCCGTTCTTCGTGGAGCGAGCCGGTCGACCTTGATCTCATGGCCGCCGACCTGCGCCGTCATCACGTAATCGGAGCCGTGGTCGTGCAGCGTCCAGAGAGCGGCGCTACGCGCCGGCGGCGATCGCGAGCGTGCGCGATGCCGTGCGAGACAGACTCCAGCGGCACGTCATGCTCCCAGTTCGGCGGCTGCGGGAGGACGTAATTGTCTCCGTTGCCGGTGAGGTGGACGGTGTTGCACGTCGTTGCCGTCGCCGGAGAGCCACGCGAGCATGCCGCCGTCCTGGGCGAGGGCCTTCACCGGCGCAGGGCTGTGCACGATGGTCGTCGGCTGCGGCGCGGCGGCCGACGCGACGCCGACGATCGGCGAAAAACGCGGCGGCCGTGAGATCAATGCGCGCACCGTTCGGCACCGTAGCCGCGCCGTGTTAGGGCGTTGTCAAAATTGGCTGTGTCCCGCCGAAAGGGTTGGTACCCTGGTCGTCCCTTGAGAGACCCCGCCGCAGCCGAGCCGAGCGCCGCCGACGTTCAGCGGCTGCTGGAGCTCGACCGGAAGTTCGGGCAGGAGGGCCTCACCTTCGACGACGTCCTCCTCGTCCCGGCGGAGTCGCACGTCCTCCCGAACGACGTCTCGACCCGCGCGCGGCTCACGCCGTCGGTCGAGCTCGCGATCCCGCTCGTCTCCGCCGCGATGGACACGGTCACCGAGGCGCGCCTCGCGATCGCGCTCGCGCGCGAGGGCGGGCATCGGCATCGTGCATCGCAACCTCTCGATCGAGGCGCAGGTCGCGGAGATCGACAAGGTCAAGCGCTCGGAGGCGGGGATGATCGTCGAGCCGGTGACGTTGCCGCCCGACGCGCCCGTCCGCGTGGCGCTCGAGCTCATGGCGCACTACAAGGTCTCGGGCGTCCCGATCACCGACGACGACGGGATCCTCGTCGGGATCCTCACGAATCGCGACCTTCGCTTCGAGAACGACGTCGACCAGCTCGTCTCGGCGCTCATGACCGCGCGCGACCTCGTCACCGCGCCGGTGGGGACGACGCTCGCGGAGGCCGAGGAGATCCTCCACCGCAACAAGATCGAGAAGCTCCCCGTCGTCGACGCCGACGGCCGTCTGCGCGGGCTCATCACCGTCAAGGACATCCAGAAGAAGATCGAGTTCCCGCAGGCGACGAAGGACGCGCAGGGGCGGCTGCAGGTCGGCGCCGCGGTCGGCGTCGGGCCCGACGCGCTCGAGCGCGCGCAGGCGCTCGTCGAGGCCGGTGTCGACGTGCTCGTCGTCGACACCGCGCACGGCCACTCGCGCGGCGTCCTCGAGATGGTCGCCCGCATCAAGGGCTGCCGTCTCGATCGACGTCGTCGCCGGCAACATCGCGACCGCCGAAGCGGCGCGCGCGCTCATCGACGCCGGCGCCGATGCCGTGAAGGTCGGCGTCGGCCCGGCGGGCGATCTGCACGACGCGCGTCGTTGCGGGAGTCGGCGTGCCGCAGATCAGCGCCATCTACGACGTCGCGAGCGTCGCCGCTGAAGAGGGCGTGCCGATCGATCGCCGACGGTGGACTCACGTCATCCGGCGACATCGCGAAGGCGAGTCGGCGCCGGTGCCGACACGGTGATGGTCGGCTCGCATGTTCGCCGGCATCGACGAGTCGCCGGGCGACGTGATCCTCGTCCAGGGCGAGCGCTTCAAGGAGTACCGCGGCATGGGCTCGCTCGGCGCGATGAAGGCGCGCGGCTTCTCGAAGGACCGCTATTTCCAGGGCGACGTCGAGGACGTCGAGAAGCTCATCCCCGAGGGAATCGAGGGGCGCACCGCGTACAAGGGGCCGCTCCAGGCGCGTCGTGCACCAGCTCGTCGGCGGCCTGCGCCAGGCGATGGGCTACTGCGGCGCCGCGACGATCGCCGAGATGAAGCAGGCGCGCTTCGTCCAGATCACGGCGGCGGGCCTGCGCGAGTCGCATCCGCACGACGTGACGATCACGAAAGAGGCGCCGAACTATCGCCGCTGAGGAGGCGCAGGTTCTGCAGTTTCCCGGCCCGGAGGACAGGCCGGTTCTCGTTATCGACCTTGGCGGCCAGTACTCGCAGCTGATCGCGCGGCGCGTGCGCGAGTGCCGCGTCTACTCCGAGCTCGTCGGCCACACGATCACGCCCGAGGCGGTGCGCGCACGCAACCCGTACGCGCTCGTCCTGAGCGGCGGGCCGGCGTCGGTCTACGCCGACGACGCGCCGCGGGTCGATCCGGCGCTGTTCGAGCTCGGGATCCCGACGCTCGGCATCTGTTACGGCGCGCAGCTGATGGCGCTCGAGCTCGGCGGCCGCGTCGACCGCACCGGCGTCTCCGAGTTCGGGCGGACCGAGATGCGCGCCGAGGAGTCGCGGCTCCTCCACGACACGCCGGCGGAACAGACCGTCTGGATGTCCCACCGCGACACGGTCGTCGAGGCGCCCGAGGGCGCGCGCGTCGTCGCGAGCTCACCTGCGACGCCGGTCGCCGCGTTCGAGTCGGCCGAGCGCGGGCTGTACGGCGTCCAGTTCCATCCCGAGGTCGTGCACACGCCGCACGGGATGGACGTCCTCAAGAACTTCCTCTACTCCGTCGCCGACGCGCCGCCCGCCTGGACGCCCGCCGCCGTGATCGAGGAGCAGGTCGCGCGGATCCGCGCGCAGGTCGGCGGCGAGCGCGTCCTCTGCGCGCTCTCGGGCGGGGTCGACTCCGCCGTGGCCGCGCTGCTCGTCCACAAGGCGGTCGGCGAGCAGCTCACGTGCGTCTTCGTCGACCACGGCCTGCTTCGCCAAGCGGAAGCAGAACAGGTCGTCGAGATGGTCGGCGAGCACTTCCACATCCCGCTCGTGCACGTGCAGGCGCAGGAGCGGTTCCTCGAGCTGCTCGACGGGGTGGAGGAGCCCGAGGAGAAGCGCAAGATCATCGGCCGCGAGTTCATCCGCGTCTTCGAGGACGAGGCGGCGAAGCTCGGAGATGTTCAGTGGCTCGTGCAGGGAACGCTCTATTCCGACGTGATCGAGTCGGGCGGCACCGAAGGCGTCGCCGCGACGATCAAGTCGCATCACAACGTCGGCGGCCTCCCCGACGACATGAAGATGAAGCTCGTCGAGCCCTTGCGGCTGCTCTTCAAAGACGAGGTGCGGCGGGTGGGCGAGGAGCTCGGGATGGCCGAGCGCATGGTCTGGCGCCAGCCGTTCCCAGGCCCGGGCCTCGCGATTCGCATCATCGGCGCGGTCACGGAGGAGCGGCTCGAGATCCTTCGCGCCGCCGACGCGATCCTCCAGGAGGAAGTTCGCCGCGCCGGCCTGTACGGCGAGCTGTGGCAGTCGTTCGCGGTGCTGCCGGCGATCCGCTCGGTCGGCGTACAGGGCGACGAGCGGACGTACGGCTACCCGATCGTGATCCGCGCGGTGACGAGCGACGACGCGATGACCGCCGACTGGGCCCGGCTCCCGTACGACCTCGTGGAAACCGTCTCGGCCCGGATCGTCAACGAGATCCCCGGCGTGAACCGCGTGGTGCTCGACGTGACGTCGAAACCGCCCGCCACGATCGAGTGGGAATAGCTCAGAACACGAACGGCACGAGCATCTTGCTCGACCGCTTGTACGCCGGATAGGCGTCGGGGAACTGCTCGCTCAGGAACTTCTCCTCGACCGTCGCGGCGTAGATGAAGTAGATCGCCGAGAGGCCGAAGATCACGAGGATCCGCCAGCCCAACGCGACGGATGTGCCGACGCCTGCGAGGAGGATCCCTGAGTAGATCGGATGGCGGACGAGGTGGTACGGGCCGCTCGTAACGAGCTCCGGTTCCTGCTTCTGGGTCATAGGTGTGCCCCAGTTGCGACCGATGTGGATGCGCGCCCAGACGGCGAACAGGAGACCGGCCGCGAAGAGCGTCAGGCCAACGGCGGAACGCAGAGCTCCGCCGTGTGCGTCAAGTGACCGTGGAATGCGCCGAACCGCGCCGCGACGAATGCGACCGCGATGACGAGCACTTGGATCCGAACTTCCCGGCTCCAGCGAACACGACCGCGTTTCATCGAGAACGACGCGACGAGCCAGTAGAGCCAAAACGCCGCCCAACCGATCGCGAAGACGAGCTCGACTGCCGTCACCTCGCGATAATGCCGGAATGAGTGAATCCCTTTATGAGCTGCTGAAAAGGCGGCGCTCAGTCCGCAGCTACACGGGCGAGCGCGTGCCGCGCGAGGTGCTCGAGCGGATCGCCCGCGCCGCGCGGCGCGGCCCGAATGCCGGCTACAGCCAGGGGCTCCGCATCCTCGTCGTCGACGACCCGGAGACGATCGCGGCGCTCGTCGCCGACGACGCCGACGAGCGCTCGCGTGCGTGGTTCACGAGCGCCGCCGCGCACGTCTTCGTCCTCACGCGCGAGCAGGACTACCACGACCGCTACACGCAACCCGACAAGCTCGCGGTGACGGGCGGCGCCGAGATCGTCTGGCCGGTGCCGTTCTGGCACGTCGACGCGGGCGCGGCGATGATGCTCGTCATGCTCGCGGCGCTCGAGGAAGGACTCGGCGCCGGCGTCTACGGCGTTCCGGTCGAGGACGACGCGCGCGTCCGCGAGCTACTCGGGATCCCCGCCGACCTCACGATCGTCGTCGGCCTCACGGTCGGCCATCCCGCTGAGGACCCGGACTGGGACCGCGCCTCGAGCGTCTTCTCGCAGCGCCGCCGAGCGCACGACGACGTCGTTCGCTGGAACCGCTGGACGCCGTAGGAAGCCGCGCTGCGGCGACGGACGGCTCAGTGGTCGTCGATGGGACTCTCGACGAGTCCGTTCTGGTACGCGAGGCGCGCGGCTTCGGTGCGGTTCGCCACGCCGAGCTTCCGGTAGATGTTCGTGAGGTGGAACTTGACCGTCTGCTCGGCCAACCAGAGCTCCTTGCCGATCGCGTCGTTCGAGAGTCCTCGCGCGAGCGCGGCGAGGATTGTGGTCTCGCGCTCGGTGAGCCCCGCTGCCCGCGCGGGGCTCTCGCCGGGATCGGGGAGCCCGATCGCGGTGTAGACGGTGCCCTCGACCGCCTGGCGGAGCGCCGACGGAAGGTCGATCGGGCTGATGCTCTTGACGATGTAGGCGCTAGCTCCGCGCTTCAGCACCGTCTCGATGACGTTCTGGTCGGTCGATACGGAGAGGACGACGACCTTGACGTCGGGGTGCTGCTTGCGGATACGGGCGAGGCAGGAGAGCCCGTCGGCGCCCGGCATGCGCAGGTCGAGCAGGACGATGTCCGGATTGGTCCGAGCGACCATTGGGAGCACCTGCGAGCCCGAGGAGCACTCGCCGACGATCTCGAAATCGGGCGCATCCTCGAGCGAGCGCTTCACGCCCTCGACGATCAGCTTGTGGTCGTCTGCGATGAGAACGCGCATACAAGGATCGTAGTCCCGCGGGTGGCTGGTGCCGCCACGTCAGGTAGCAGGCGCCTCCGGGCGAAAGGCAGGCACGCCCCTCCGCCGCGGCGCTCGGATCGACATCCTGACCCTGACGGGCCCAAGGAGATCAGACCGTCTGCGCACGGGGCGTGCCTGTCCGTTACATCAAGCCGCAAGCACCCGCCGCTGCCGATGGTCAGAGGTCCAGTTCGGACTCCAACGCAGGTCCGGTTCAGGTGGCGTGGCGCTGGCCCTCCGCTGGCGTCGGCCGGCGCCTAAGCCGACTAGCGGCTGACGCGCCGGCTGCGAACGCGCATGTACGCGAACAGCAGGACGACGAAGACGATCGCGAGGATGACGTAGAGGATCATGGCCCTCCAGTTCCGGCTAGGACCGACGATTCCTCCCGAAGGTGGTCGAGTTTTCCGCTCAAGGATCCAACCTCAGAACGCTGCAACCGCCGCTTCGATCGCCTGCTCGACGATCTCCCTCGAGCTCCCGTCCGCGACGGTCATGCGGTGGTTGAGCACGTACGGCGCCAGGAAAGTCACGTCCTCGACCTCGACCTTCTTCCGGCCTCGGGCGGCGGCCCGCGCTTTCGCCGCTGCCACCAGATGCCGCGACGCGCGGGGACTTGCCCCCAGCTCGACGCCGACGGCGGAACGCGTGCCACGGACGATGCGCACACTGAGGCGCGCAATCTCCTCTCCTACGTAGACGTCGTCGGCGATGTCCTGTGCGACAAGGAACGTGCGCTCGCCGAAGAGTGACGAGATGTCGCCGAGCATGTCCGGAATGACTCCGCGGTGCGGGAGGTCGAGCGTGTGGAGTTCGCCATCCTCATCGCCGTACCCCAGTTGGATCTTGAGGAGAAAGCGGTCGGCCTGCGATTCCGTGATCGGGTAGACCCCCTGATGCTCGTACGGATTCTGAGTCGCCATGACGAAGAACGGCGGGTCGATGAAATGCGTGCGTCCGCCCAGCGTCACATGCCGTTCCTGCATTGCCTCGAGCAGGCCTGCCTGCACGCGCGGCGGCGTGCGGTTGATCTCGTCGGCGAGCAGGACGTTGGTGAAGATCACGCCGCGCTCGAGCACCAACTCGCCGCCGCGCATCTCCAGCCTGCCGAGCAACTCGCTCGGCGTAGTGTCCGGAGTGAACTGGATGCGCCGAAAGTTTGCGCCGAGCACGCGTGCCATCGCCTGTGCCAGCAGCGTCTTCGCCGTGCCCGGAGGGCCCTCGAGCAGGACGTGGCCGCGCGCGAGCGCCGCGACCATCATCAGGTCGACAGCCTCGTCGTGACCGACGACGGCCTTGGATACCTCGTGCCTCGCCCCTGCGAGCAGCTCGCTCAGCCGCTCCGCGGTGTTCCCACTCTGCACGAGCGGCATCGTTTCTATGGTCGTGTCCATCATGAGAACCTCCGTCAACCGAGGAAGAATCCGAGGATCCCGCCGAGCGCGAGGAACGGCCCGAACGGAATCGTCTTTTTGCGGGCAGCCATGCCCTGGGTGGCGATCATCCACACCGCCGCGATCAGCACTGCGAGTAGCGCAATCTCCACGGCGACGAGGGTCTGCGAGCCGAGCGCGAGGCCGAGGAGCAGCCCGAGCTTGGCATCTCCCATGCCGAGGCTGCCGGGGAAGAACGTTCCGATGGCGAAGAAGACGGCGCCGAGCGCGATGCCGGCGGCGAGGTGTGTCACGAGCGCGTCGGGCTGCGTGGCGGCCACGACCACGACGACGAGGAGCGCTGTCGGCAGAACAATCCGGTTGGGCAGCAGCCTGTGCTGGAGGTCGATCGACGCGAGCAGGACGAGTGCCGGGCACAGCACCATGCCGATGCAGGCCCACCCCGTCGCGCCGAAGCGGACGAAGCCCGCGGCGACGAGCGCGGCGGCGACGGTGCCCACGACCATCGCGCGCGTTCCCTTCGGCAGGAGCTCGCTCAGCGGCCGGCCCGGCACGGGCTGCGGCGGGGTCACGGTGGACAGGTTCGCCTCGCTCATGCGCACGTGGGGGTCGGTCCGGTCGACCACTTCGAGGGCTTGCCCGCCGCCGTCTTCGCGTTGGGCTGTCCGGTGCAGGTGGACTTGCCGTTACCGCCGCTTGTGTGGATGGTCGCGGCCCAGGAGTCGCTCACCTGCGCGAACTTGATTTTGGACGTGTAGTAGATGCCGAAGACGTTCAGCTGGAGGAACGTGCACTTCCAGGCGAGGTTCGATCCGTTGCACGCCAGGTTCCCGAACTGCCAGGACGGGTTGGCGAAGTTCGCGCGCATCGCGCGCAGCAAGACGGCCTCCGTCGCCGTGAGCGCGCAGTGGTTCGGGTCGGCAGTGGCCGGAGCGGGCGCGCGACTGCAGATCCGCGGGTCGCCCGGCTTCGGCGCGGCCGCGGGGCAGGCGGAGAGGCCGGTGCTACTCGCGCAAAACGCGCCGCCCGGAAGCGCGCGCGCCCAGACGTTGGACTTGCCCCGCTCCCAGGTGGCCTTGCAGCGGAACCTCGCGAACTTGCCCTTGTACGCCGCGCCGAGCCCGTGGCAGGTCGTCGCGGAGATCGTCGAGGGCGCCGCCTGGTTCCCGGTCGGGATCTGCGGTACGAAGCCGTGGATCTTCTTCGCCATCGCCTTCGTCGTGGTGAACGTGGCGGTCGACGCGGCCGGCGCGACGGCCTGTCCCCACATCAGGGCGGCTGCGCCGAGCGCGACGAGAGACAGCGAGGTGCGGACGGAGTCGGTCACGACAAGAGCTACCCGATGATGCGAGCGTTGGTGACGTCTTGGGCGATGTGCACGAAGATGTCGTTGAGGGTGGCGGCCGTCAGACACGAGGCGCCGACCGGCTTCGGGTCGCAGAAGAACTTCGTCGGATCGGACGCGATCGCCTTCATTGCGGTGTAGGCCGTGTAGCGGCCGTCTCCCGAACAGCCTCCGTTCGTGCTCGTCTGCCCGTACATCACCGAGTAGACCCACGTGCCCGCGGCGGCGGCGGACTGCGCGGCCTGCACGGCCCGCGTGCACTGGGCAGGCGACTGCGTGTTCGCGTCGCCGTCGCTGAGAAGGATGATCACGGGCTGCGCTCCGCGTGCCGGGCTGAGCGCGAGCTCGTTCTGGGCGGCAGTGATCGCACCCGCGTAGTAGGTGCCGGCGCCGCCCGGCGAGTTCAGCCCGTAGTACTCATTCCCTGGATATGTGCCGCCGGAGCAGTTGCTCCAGGTCACGGCCGAGACGAGACTGGACGATGTGTTGAAGGCGCTCCCACTCGAGGTCTTGTAGTCGTTCGAGAGCGGCGTGATGGCATAGGTCGGCGAGCCGCTGTATGTGATGTCGGCGCTGTCGAGGAACCAGCCGGGGAAGCCACCAGTGTCATACGTCGCGCCGGCGGTGGGTGTCGTGACGGTGACGTTTGTCCCTGTCATCTGCGCGACGTTCTGGTTGCCGAGGTTGCCGACGAAGGTGATGGTGTACGGGCCGCCGGTGTTGCCGCTGACGCTGACGTTGCCGCTGCCGATCGACGAGAGGCCCTGTAGGTTGGTCTGGAGAGCGGCAGCGGTCGTCGTGCTCTTCGTCAGAGTCGCTGTGCTGCTCCCGCCGAACGTGAGCTTGAAGGTCGCCGCGCTGACGGTGACCCTCTGTACCTCGTCGCCGTTCCCGCCTGAGTTCTGGTACCAGAACGGCGCCGCCGCGTAGTTCCCCGGGCAGCCGCCCTCGAGGTTGAGGTTCGTGAGGAGGGGTGGAGTCGTCGTGTCGTGTGTGTAGGCGTTCGGGCTCTTGAGCGCGGGAAACGTCAACAGGCTCGCTCTGTCGAGGGCGGCCTGGCCGTTGCAGTTCTGGTAGCTCTGGCCGCAGGGCCAGAGACCGGTCAGGAGCGTGCGGACGCCCTGCTTTGCGCAGTCGATCTTGTCCGCCTGGCCGTTCGGGATGCCCGGAACGTTGTCGCCGCATGAGGCGTTCATCGACGCAGTCGAGTCGACGACGACGGCGACGTCGAGCGGTTTCGTCGCGCCTCCTCGCGCCGACGCCACGGAGGTAGCGCTGACCGTGAATTTCGCGAAGCTGAACGGCGGTATGGCCGCAAATGTTGTCTTCACGCTCGCGGTCTGCTTGACGATGACCGCATTGCAGCCTGTCCCGATCGGCGCGAGCGAGTTTCCCGGCTGGCAGGGCGTGCTTGTGTCCTGCGTGCTCGCGTCCGCCGTGCAGGTGCCGCTCGTGTATCCGGGCGCGACGCTCACACACGTGAACTGGACGGTCGGCGTATTCGGAGCGACGCCGTAGCCGAAGAGCGCGTTCACTCCTCCGGCGATGCCGCTGTAGCCGAACGCCGGTGGCCTCGGCGACAGGGCGCCGCAGTCGGTCGATGCGTTTGCCCCCGCGGCCTGGCACCAGCCTGCGTAGTCGTTCGGCATGTTCTGCCCGATCGCGAGCGCGGTTGCATCCACGGCGTTCTGGAGTTGTCGCTGCGCGATCCAGACACGGCCGATGTCGATCACCAACGCGGCAAAGCCGCACAGGACCACCATCATCAGCGCCGTCATCGGCAGGATCTGTCCACCCTCCTGCCGCAGGTTCCTTCTCACTCGACCGCGTCCGTCGCATGCGCCGTGAGCGTGCCGCTCATGACGGTGAGCATGCCGAAGATGCTGAGGCTGTACGGGATCTGCGCCTGGACGGTGACGCTGTCGCCCTGGTTCCAGGTCGCGCCCGAGCCGGAGCACGTGGCACTCGCGTAGAAGGGCGTTCCGTTGTACGAGAAGGTCAGCTGACTATTCGTGAGGCCGACGTCGATTGCCGAGGCCACCGTCTGGTTCGCCGCAGACGTGCACGGGCTGGAGTTGCCGCGCTGGAGTGCCAGCGTGCGCGCGCCGACGCGCACGGCGTCGGTCAGCGTGACGTACCTGTAGAAGACGATGCCGAAGCTCGTGATCCCGGTGACGATCATCAGCAGCACCGGGAGGACGAGCGCGAACTCGACCAGCGCTTGGCCCTCCTCGCGGCGGAGGCGGCCGAAACGCCTGCGGGCCGTATCGGGTGTCTCGGGCGGGGTCATCAGTCGAGGGAGTGGAGGATGGACACGACGGCCGGCCCGAGCAGGATCACGAACAGGGCCGGGAAGATCATGAAGACGAGCGGGAAGAGGATCTTGATCGGCGCCTTCTGCGCCTGCTGCTCGACCTGGGCCCGCCGGCGCTTCCGCATCTCGACCGCGAGGCTGCGCAGGATCTGCCCGATCGTGACGCCGAGCAGCTGACCCTGGACCATCGTCCGGACGAACGCTTCGACGCCCGGTGTCGAGACACGTCCGTCCATGTTCTCGAGCGCCTGGACGGGAGTGAGCCCCATCCGCTGCTCCTGGAGCACGATGCGCAACTCGTCGCCGAGCGGCCCCTTCATACGCTCCCCGGCGAGCTGGAGCGCGGCGCTGATGCTCATGCCCGCCTCGACGGTGACCACGAGCAGGTCGATGAGCTCGGGCATCGCACGATCGATTCGGTGCAGCCGGCTCTCGGCGCGCCGCTGAACGACGAAGCCAGGCCCGACCCAACCGGCGCCTGCGAAGAAGATCGCGACGAGGATGACGAGGGCCGCTGAGCCTCCGGCGCCGACGGCGATCCAGATCCAGACGGTTGGCAGCACGAGCGCGCACAGGAGCTGGTAGCCGATGAGCGTCCGCGGCGAGGTGCTGTACATCCCGGCCGCGACGAGCGTCTTCCGAAGCCGTTCCTCGTTGACGAGCTTCAGCTCCTGGGTAAGGAGTTGCCCAATGCCGGCGGCGGCCGACTCGACGAACCCGTGCACCCCGTCAGCCGGCCTCGTTTCGCCGGCGGTGCCGGCGAAGCCGTAGTGGCCGATATGCACGAGGTTTTCGGCCGTGCGGAGGCGGCTGACCATGATTGCGCGCGTGATGAGGGCGACAGCCGTGGCGAGTAGCAGGAGACCGAGGATGAAGACGGCGATCACTTAGACCTCGATCTCCACGATCCGCTTGATCACGAGCGATCCTGCGATGGCCCATGCTGCGGCCAGACCGATCACGATCCTTCCGCCGAGTGACGACGTGAGCGGGTCGAGGTAGTTCGGGTTCTCGAACTCGATGGCGAGAATGACGACGATCGGGAGCAACGAGACGATCCACCTCGACATGCGCCCCTGCATCGTCAGCGTCTGGATGAGCCGCCTCAGATCGAACCGCTCGCGGACCGTCTCTGCCACCCGGTCGACGACCTCGGCTGCGTCGCCGCCGGCGTCCCGCTGCAGCTGGGCGACGAGGGCGAGCTGCTCCACGTCGCTGCTCGCCATGCGGTCAGCGACGACGGCGAGCGAGTCCTGGATCGGCCTGCCGAGCTGCTCGTCGGCGACGACCCGCTGCATCTCGCTCTTCATCGGCTCGGACGAGCTCTCGACGACGACGGCGAGGGCGCCCGCGAAGCTGTGGCCGGAGCGGAGCGCCGATGCGATCACCTGCAGCGCGTCGGGGAGCTGCTCGGCGAAGCGGCTGCGCCGGTTCGCCAGCGTCCGCAGCACCCATTCGCGAACGAGATACGGCACGGCGAGCGCCAGGAGTCCCCACCACGGCGATCCCGTTCCAACCCAGGCGATGAGGAAGACGAGCGCGGTCGCAACGGACGTGCCGACGACGATCGTCTCCGGCGTGGTCTTGATGTCGGCGATCTCGAGGATCTCCGCGAACCGCTGCCATTGGTCTTGCTGATCCCCGTCCGCCTCGTCTTGGGCTGCGCCCGAGGGTCCCTTGTCCCGCTGAAGACCGGGGATCGAGACGAACTCGGCCATCCGGGCGGGCACGCCGGCATGACGTGGCTTGAGGAGCGAGACCACCAGCAGTGCGACGCCTCCCGCTAGGAGGAGGACAAGGAGGATCATCGGAATCACCGAGTCGAAGATGCGGCTCCCGAGCGAGGGGCCGTACGGCTCCGCCACCACCGTTTTGACCGGCAGGGCCGGCGTCCGGTAGTCGCTGACGGCGCTGCCGACTCCGTTCACGTGCACCGTCACGTGCACCGGCTTGTTCGGGCCGCTGAGGGACTTGTACTGGAGCAGATACTCGTTCGAGAGCACGCGGCCGAGCTGGTGGTAGAGGGGCGTCAGCTCGCTTGCCGTCGCCTGCGCGTACTTGCCGCCTCCGGCTGCCGCGAGCGCCTGGAGCTCGCCGGGATCGAACGCCTTGTCCGCCAGTCCGACGGTGTAGATCCGCACGTTCGCGTTGTGCGCAGCCTGCCCGAGCTCGTTCATCGTCGCCGTGCTGCCGGTGTCGGCGCCGTCGGAGAGGACGACGATCGACCCCGAACTGACGTGGGCGGTCCTCAGCATCGTCTCGGCCTGGCCGACTGCGTCGAAGATGCGCGATCCAACTCCGACCTTCGGCGTTGTGGCGAGGGCGGCCGAGATCGCGGTCGGCGACGTCGTGAGATTCAGTACGGTCGTCGGCTGCGCGTTGAAGACGATCGCGCCGACCTTCTCGTTCGGGCTCAGCTGTGCGACGAACGCGCGCTCGGCCGCGAGCGCGTCGGCGAGCGGCTTACCCCTCACGCTCCAGCTCGCGTCGAGTACGAGGACGACACCGAACGACTCCTTTGACGCCTCGCTCGCGGGGACGAGGGTCGGCTCCGCGACCGGGCCGCCGTTTTCGGTCACCTGGACGCCGCTCATCGTCAGCTTGCGGTCGGTCGGCAGTACGAGCACGAACGTCCGCACGGGGAACGCAGGCCCCTTTGCCTCGACCACGCTCAGCCCGTTAGGTCCGGCTGCCGCGGCAGAGCCGGCGAGCGCGCTCGCCGCGAGGATGGCCGGAATGAAGAGGAAGAGCCGTTTCACCGGGCCGACTTCCTCCCGGTTGACGCAGCGAGGCCGGACTCCGGCTCGTGCGCCTGGAAGAGACCGAGCGGCAGCGCGATGCCCCGCTTCTCGAACTTCTGCAGGAAGGTCGGCCGCAGCGCGGTGGGCTGGAGGCTGCCGACGACGTTGCCGTCGCGGGTCACCTCTTCGACCTGGAACTTGAACAGCTCCTGCAGCGTGATCACGTCGGACTCCATTCCCTGCACTTCGGTGACCGAGGTGACGCGGCGGGAGCCGTCCTCGAGCCGCTCCAGGTGGATGATGCCGTCGAGCGCCGACGAGACTTGCTCGCGGATTGCACGCACGGGCAGGTCGTAGCCGGCCATGAGCACCATCGTCTCGATGCGCGCGAGCGCATCGCGCGGGCTATTCGCATGGACCGTCGACAGCGAACCGTCGTGGCCCGTATTCATCGCCTGGAGCATGTCGAGCGCCTCGACGCCGCGCACCTCGCCGACGATGATCCGGTCGGGCCGCATGCGCAGCGAGTTGCGCACGAGTTCGCGGATCGCGATCTCGTTCTCGCCCGCAAGATCCTTGGGCCGGGACTCGAGGCGCAGCACATGCGCCTGGTTGAGCCGCAGCTCGGCCGCGTCCTCGATCGTGACGATGCGCTCCTCGTTCGGAATCGCGGTCGAGAGAGCGTTGAGGAGCGTCGTCTTTCCCGAGCCGGTGCCGCCCGAGACGAGCATGTTCAGCCGGGCCCGGATGCAGCGATCGAGGAACTCGACCGACTCCTGGCTCAGCGTCCCGAGCTCGATCATGTCCTCGAGCGTCAGCCGGCGGCGGCTGAACTTGCGGATCGTGATCAGCGGACCGCCGAGCGAGAGCGGCGGGATGACAGCGTTGACGCGGCTGCCGTCGGGGAGTCGCGCGTCGACCATTGGCGACGACTCATCGATGCGGCGCCCGACCTGGGCGACCATCTTGTTGATGATCCGCCGCACGTGTGACTCGTCGTTGAACTGGACATCGCTCTGGAAGAGGCGACCGCCGCGCTCCATCCAGACGTCGTACGGCCCGTTAACCATGATCTCCGTCACGCTGTCGTCGGCGAGAAGCCGCTCGAGCGGCCCCTGCCCGAGGATGTCGTCGGTGATCTCAAGGGCGATCCGTTGCCGGTCGTCCCGCGAGATTCCCGTCTCCTGCGCGAGCTGGTCACGGACGTCAGCGAGCACACGGTCGCGCAGCGACTCGGGATCCATGCTGACGTTGTAGAGCTGTGGCCCGAGGTCGCCGATGACCGTGAAGTGGATCCGGCTCTTGACCTCGGCGTAGGGATCCCGCTCGGCCGTGACCGGCTTCGCGGTGTTGAGGCGCTCGCGCAGGTCCATTTAGCGTTTCCTTCCCATCAGTGCCCGCTTGCGGGACTCCGCCGGCAGCGGGGCAGGCGTAGGCGCTCCGGCGCTGGCGTAGCGATCGGCGAGGTCGCGGAACGCCTTGGCCGCTCCGGACTGTGCCCTGGCCGCGACGATCGGCGTCCCCTCGTTGATCGAGCGGGGGATCTCGCGGTCGCTCGGGACGAAGACGTCGGGGCTGCGGCCGATGATCATCGAGACGTCGTCGTGCGTGATCCCGACGAGCGAGTCGGCGCGGTTGAGGACGAGTGAGACGTGCTCCGACTCGTAGCCCATGAGGTCGAGCGTCTCGAGACCGAGCTTCGTGTTCTTCAGCGAGAGCGAGTCGAGCATCCCGACCATGCAGATGTCCGTTGACACGTCGATCGTGGCGATCACCTCCGGCGTGAAGCCGGGCGGCGTATCGACGATGACGGCGTCGCACATCGAGCGCAGCGACGCGTAGATGTCGCGGAGATACTCGACCGAGACGGCGCTTGCGTGGTCGGGCCGCGTCGGCGCGATTAGCACCTTGACACCGGACGAGTGACGGATCAGGTGCCGGTCGAGCTTCTCGTGGTCGAACGGCGGGCCGGCCTTCATCAGGTCGTACATCGTCCGCTCGGGCGAGAGCCCAAGGGCGAGGCCGATGTCGCCGAACTGCAAGTCGAGGTCGACGAGTACGACGTTCGCGTCCCGCTGCGCGAGCGCGACGGCGAGGTTCGTCGCCACGAGCGTCTTGCCGGTGCCGCCCTTCGGGCCGAGGACCGCGACGAGCGGTGCCGTCGGCTTGCCCGGGACGACGAGCCCCTTACGGCGGGCGAGTACCTTCTCGAGGGTGAAGGCGATGTGCTGCGGCGAATGCGGCAGCGCGATGACGTCGTCGGCTCCGTTCTCGAACGCCTGGCGCAGGGAGCCGTTCGGAGACGACTCGCACATGACGACGACAGGGCGGTCGGGCCGGTGCTTCACGGCGCGGTCGACAATGTGAGCAGCGCCGTCGTCGTAGTTCGAGCAGGCGACGACCACGACGTCGGCCGTCTGCTCGAGGAACGTGTGCCAGTCGTCGAGGTAGTCCGCGAATCCGACGATTTCGAGCTCGGGCGCCGCCTCGAGGGCCGACTCGACGAGCTGCGGGTCGGCGTGCTCGGCGAGGACGACGAGGACGGTGAGGGTCTCACTCATCTCAGCCACCGCCCTTCAGCAGGCTGTTCGCCGTGATCTCGGGCGCCTTCGAGGACGTCGAGCCGACCGTCGGCCGCAGGACGAGCCAGATCTGCGCGTTCAAGGTGGCCCAGATGATCTTCCCGGCCTGCGCCGAGGTCGCCTGAAGCGTGACGTTGCCTCCGCTCGAGTCCGAGTTGAGCACCGTTACGTTCTGGTAGATCTCGCGGACGACCGGCCTGGTGACGCCGCTCGAGTTCTGGCCGTTGAAGGCGACCCAGACGTCGACGTGGCTGCCGGCGCCGATCTGGCCGCCGACTTGCTGAGGCGAGTCGAGTGCGACGACGACCGCACGCTGGTTCTTTGCGAGCTGCCCGATCAGCGGATTCGTCGAAACGCCGAAGTCGGCTGCGGTGAGCTGCTGGCCGGGGTAAATGTCGGTCAGCGCGTACTTGCCGGTGAGCGTCGACGGGTCGACGAATGCGCCGGTCTTGACCTGGCTCTTGGGGATGCTGCTGACCTGGTACATGTCAGACGATCCGACGACGTTGCCGGACGTTCCCTGCTGGATCAGGCTCTTGGCGACGAGCACCGAGGTCGGTGCGGAAACGCCATTCACGCTGTTCCGATAGTGATTGAGGTACACGAGCAGCGCAACGGCTGCGATGACGGCTGCGATCACGCCGAGCCAGATCGTGCCCTGCCGCGTCGTGAACAGCTTGCTCGACATGATGTTTTCCACGGTTCGTTCTCCTCCTCTGTCGCTAGCGCGAATGTCCCGGCCAGCGAGGCTTCAGTGCGGTCGGACCCGGTTGCGACGGAGAGCTGAGACGCGCGGTCGAGGAAGCCGCTCCGCAGAGGGCTCCTTGTTCGGCCATTTGTGGGACTTCCTCGACCACGAGTTCGCTTCCGTTCTGCCTACAGGTCCGCGTTGATCGTGCTGAAGATTCCCTTCACGGACGTGCCCAGCGTGGTCAGAACGCCGACGGCCGCGACCGAGACGAGCGCGAGGATGAGGGCGTACTCCACCATCGCCTGGCCGCTCTGGTCGTCCCGCAGGTCCTTCACCGCGAGGTACATCCGGATAGGGATTAGCTTCATCCGGTTCATGCGTTTGTTCCCTCCTCTTTCATTGGCACTCCGCCACGCAATCCGTGGCTTGAGCTACTGAATAACCCGCTCGACGCTGCACTACTTCCGCTGGAAGGCTGGGTCGGCTTAGGTCCTGGTCCCGACCACGCGCGTTCGCTCCCGTTCTGCCTACACGTCCGCGTTGATCGTGCTGAAGATCGAACTCACGGAACCACCCAGCGTGGTCAGGACGCCAACGGCAGCGACCGAGACGAGAGCGAGGATGAGGGCGTACTCCACCATCGCCTGGCCGCTCTGGTCGTCCCGCAGGTCCTTCACCGCGAGGTACATCCGGATAGGGATTAGCTTCACCCGCTTCATGCTTGGTCCTCCCTTGTTCTCCGCCACGCAATCCGTGGCCTGAGCTACGAATAACCCGCTTGACTCTGCGCGGCTTCCGCTGGAAGGCTGGGTCGGCTTAAGTCCTTGGTCCCAACTCCCGAGTTCCTAGAACTCGGCGTTGATCTGGTTAAAAATCGAAGCCGGGTAGGAGCCGATCGCAGCCAGAAGCGTGACCGCCGCGACCGAGACGAGAGCGAGGATGAACGCGTACTCGACGAGCGTCTGGCCCTCCTCCCGCTCCAGCGACAGGTAGGCGCGTACAAGCAGTTGGGTCATGAGGGCTCTCCTGGATCGCATTTCGATCATCTATAACGCGCCGCGGCCGCCTCGATAACGGCGGGAAGGACAGCTGTTCCCGTCCGTTCGGCTCGCGGGGATGTCCCGCCCGCGCGCTTCAATCTCTCGTATGCAGCGGTTCGATGCACTGGCCGGCCGTGTTCGCTCCCTCGGGCAGCCGTGGGAGCTCGCGGTGTTCCTCTGGGTTCCGGGCCTCGCACTGACGTACGCCTGCTGGTACGAGTTGCGGGCGCGTGTCGCGCTCGAGGACTTCGGCATCTTCCGCGCGGCCGCCCTGTCAGTGATCCACGGACGATCGCCGTACGTCGCCCCGACCGCTGCGGCGCTCGCGCACTTCGACAAGTTCGTGTATCCGCCGGTCGCCGCGCTGCCGTTCGCCCCTCTGGCGGCGCTCCCGCCGGAGGTGGGACGGATGGTCATGTTTCTCGCCGGCCTCGCCGCCGTGCTCGGTGCGCTTCGCCTGCTGGGAGTGGAGGACTGGCGCTGCTACAGCGTCGCGATCGTCTCGGCTCCGGCGTTGAACTCGCTCGCGCTCGGGGCGCTCACCTCGTTCCTGCTCTTCGCTGCTGCCGCCGCCTGGCGCTACCGCGACCAGCCTGCGGTGACCGCCGCGGCGACAGCGTGCGCCGCGCTCCTGAAGCTCTTCCTCTGGCCGCTCGCGATCTGGCTCGTCGCGACGAGGCGCTGGCGAGCGGTGTTGATCTGCGCCGTGGTCGGGACCGTCCTGCTCCTCGGAGGATGGGCGGTCATCGATTTCGCCGGCCTGCGCGGCTATCCGACGCTTATCCACGTCCTCGGACAGCTCGAGGCGCCGGTCAGCTACTCGGTCGTCGCCCTCCTCGGTCTGGGCGGGAACGGTGCCACGGTCGTCACGGTCGCGCTCTCGCTCGGAGCCGTCGTCGCCGTTCTCCTCGCAGCCCGCGGGCCGGACGGCGACCGGCGTGCCTTCGCCGTGGCCGTGCTGGCCTCGTTGGTGGCGACGCCGTTGCTCTGGCTGCACTACCTCCTGCTGCTCTTCGTCCCGATTGCCGTCTACCGGCCGCGGTTGTCGGGGCTCTGGTTTTTGCCGCTCGCGCTCTGGGCGACGCCGACGACCCACTCGCACGGGATCCCGTGGCGGATCGCGCTCGCGCTCGGCGTCCTTGCGGTGGTGGCGGCGCGAACGGCGTTCGAGGGTCGACGGCTCAGCCGCGCCGGCGCAATACCACGACCTGCGGCGAGCTGAAGGCGACGCGTAGAGGCAGGGCCTGTTTGAGCGCCTGCTCGAGTGTCCGGTCATCGTCGGGGCTGAGCACGAACACGCGATAGCCGCGGAGTGGCTTGAGCCAGTCGCCGGCGATCGCGGAAATCCGCGCGAGCTGTTCCAGCTGGTCGCGGGTGAGGAGCTCCAGGCGTGTGTCGAAGGCGACGCGGCCGACCAAGCGAGGCTCTGCCCAGAGCAGCCAATCGCCGTATGTGCTCTTCGCAGAAGCGAACACCCGTCCGTCTTTGCCTGCCGTCCGCGCCGCCGCTTGCGCGCCTTCCGCCGGGAAGGCATTCGTGAACCAGCTCGTCGGCTTCGCTGCGACTGCCGCGAACGCAACGACGGTGGAGCCAAGGACTGTCAGGGCGAGGAGTCGATTGAGGCGCCGAGGCGCTTCGGTCGGCACGCGGAGGCGCTCGACGAGCGGCGGGAGCACGGCAAGAGCGACGAGTGCGATCCACCCAATGTTTCGGATGGCCTGGAGCGAGATCACGGCGAAGGCCACGAACACAAGCTGGTCGAGTAAGGGCAGAGAGCGCCCACTCCTGCCGATCAGCCAAACACCGCCGAGCATGAGAATGAAGACCGGCACGGTGACGATGCCGAGCGTCGTGGGCGCCCACTCCGTGATCAGCTGGTTGAAGTCGCCGCCGAAAAGAATCTTCTCGTAGTACGCGGGAAGGTGTAACGCATATGGCGACACGAGCACGCACGCCCACGGAGCGAGCAGCAGCCCCAGCCCGCGCAGCGTCGGTCGCCGTTGCCCGACCATCGCTGCGACTCCGGCGAGCGAGACGAGTCCGGCTCCAAGCAGGACCGAGCCGTGCAGGTTCGCCCACAGTACGAGGAGCGGAAGAGTCAGGAATACGCGGGGGGACGGCCGGCGCCCGTCCTCGAGCACGAGCCAGAGCGTCGCCACGAAGAGGGGAAAGGCGAACGATTGCGTGCGCATGACCGCCGCCACCGGGTAGTAGGCGAGAAGTGCCGGAATCGCAACCCAGGTCACCGAGCGGGCTGTCGCCCCATGGCTCCTCGCGATGAGCGCCGCGCCCGCCAGACCGCTCGTCACGAGCAGAGCGTGGACGAGCATCACGAGCTTGATCCCGCCGACCCGCCAGACGGAGTAGAACCCCAGCTGCGCGAGCCACTGCTGGTCGACCCAGCGGCGGCCATGGCTCCAGATCGTGATGGCGTCGTGGGAGGGAAGGCCGTGCTGGATGATCCAGCGGCCGGAGACGAGAGTCAGCCAGCCGTCTCCCCCGACACCGCGGGGGAGGACGACGAGAAGCACGATCGCGAACGCGCCGAGAACAACGACGAGGAGGCCCTCCTCCTCGAGGATGCGCGCCACTTTGCCGGACCCGGTCCGCGCCGCCGTCGTTACCTGCTCACTGCTCATCTCCCGGATCGAATAGCAGTCACGCCGGTCGGGCGCGCACAAAAGGGCTAGGGCGCTCGCGCCGATCGGTGGGCTCCACCGCCTATCGAAGGTCGGTCAGGTGCCTTCGGCCGGTCCGGTGCCCTCGATTGGGGGAAGACAGGGGAGGAAACAGCGATCACGCTGCGAGGGACTCGCGATCTGGGAAGGAGCTCGTAGATGGACATCAACGGTGCCAAAGCGCTGAAAGAGAGGTTGGGGCCGAACGGCGCGTACGACGCTCCTCCGGCCTCCGTGGACGTGCCCGAGGGTGCCTCGCCCGTCTACCACTGGCTCGGCGTCGGCAAGGCGGCCGCAGATGTTCCGAGCGGCGTAGTCGCAGACGCCGCTCCAGCGCGGCGCTCATGGCTTCGGCGGCCCGGGCGGACCTCCCGCTGACGCCGGGCCGCGCTGTCAGCGAGAATGCCCGAGCGCACAAGCGCTCGCTGCCGCTCGTCCGGGTGAGGACGGAAGCCGGGACGATCGTCTGCGACCGCTGCGAGATCGCGGATCGCGTGCTCGCCCGGATGCGTGGCCTGTTGGGGCGCGACGCGCTTGCTCCCGGAAGCGGGATGCTCATCGACGCGGCGCCCTCGGTGCACATGTTCTTCATGCGTTTCCCGATCGACGTCGTCTTCATCGATCGCGATCGGAAGGTCGTCCGCATTGTCCAGGAGTTGCGTCCCTGGCGCGTCGCCGGAGCGAGGAAGGCCGTCGCGGCGCTCGAGCTGCCGGTAGGCGCCGTGGCTGAGGCCGGGCTCGAGGAGGGAGACGTGCTCGTCTTCTCCCCAACCACATCGTAGTGCGACCCTGCCCTTGCGCATTCGGTCGATCGCCCCCATGGTGAGGTTGTGGAAAAAGCTGTGGACGATGCGGCCGTCCGCACTACCGGTGACCTCTCCGCCGAGCTTATAAATCGGGCGGCGGCACTCGCACGGGGTCAGCAGCGGTGGGGAAGGCGGAGAGCTGACCTGCCGCGCGAGCTCGAGGCTGCGATCCGGAGATCGGAGAGGCGCGCGCGACGGATGCCCATCAGTCTGGGCGAGTCCGCGGCGTTCGACTTCCTCGGGGATGCGGTCGCCGCGCTCGCCGTCGTGCACGGGTTCGAGCCCGGCGAAGCACGAGCGACGATCGCCGCCGCAGCGGAGCGGCTCGGCGTGTCTCCCGACGCCGCGAGGTTCCTCGTCTTTCGACGGGCTCTGGCGAGCACGGAGTGCATCCAGCTGCCGCCGGCAGCGGCGGCCGAGCTAGCCGTCTCGTTGCTCGTAGAGCTGGCGCCCGCCGCCGCCGCGTCCGTGTGGGCTCTGGACGAAGACGGGGAGACGATCTGCCTCGCCGCGTACGGCAAGGCGCCGCGGAGCGCCGGCATCCGTGAGGTCGTCCGCGTCGCACTCGACGGCCTAGTGCCCCGCTCGGGGAAGATCCGGGTGCAGCTGGTCAACCGCTGGGATAGGCCGTATGCAGCACTCGTTGCACGAGCACGCGGCGCCGAGTCCGCACACCTCGACCCCTACCTCGACGAGGCGGCCGCCGCCCTAGCTCCGATGTTCGAGCACGCCGCAGACGTTCACCGCCGGCTCGAGGAAGAACGCAATGCGGTAGGCCCCGGCGAGCGCCACCTCGTCCGCCTGGGCTTCGACCTCCACGACGGTCCGCTGCAGGAGGTCGTCCTGCTCGCCGAAGAGCTGCGGCTGGCGGCGGCGCAGATCGACACCGTGATTGCCGGCGCGGACAAGCGACGCGTGCGCGGTCGCTTCGACGACCTTCACACCCACCTCGCGTCCCTCGACGAGGGTCTGCGCGAAATCGCGCGCGCCACCGCCTCCACGAGCCTCGCGACACGGTCGGTCGAGGAGGCGCTGGAATCCGAGCTGCAGACGCTCGAGCTGGCACTGTCGATTGAGACGGCGCTCGACGTCAGGGGCGATCTCGCCGATCTCACCGATTCGCAGAAGATCGTCCTCTTCCGCATTGTCCAAGAGGCGCTTTCGAACGTCCGCAAGCACAGCGGCGCAAGCAGCGTCTCGGTCGTGCTGGACAGCAAGCCGAGGTTCCTCAATCTGACGATCACCGACAACGGCTGCGGCTTCAACTCCCGCAAACTCACCGGCGATCGGCTCGGGCTCGCCGGGATCGCGGAGCGGGTACGGCTGCTAGGCGGCGTAGTCGAGGTCGTGAGCCGTCGGGGCGAAGGCGCTTCCGTGCGCGCGACGCTCCCACAGTGGCGACCGTCGACCTCGAACGAGCCGCCGCGCCGCTTGCGGCCGTCGCCTTCGCGCCGGCCGGCCGTCTTGATCCAGCCGGAGACGGTGAGGTGAGCCCTCAGCGGGGACAGGCAAACACATGCAGCGCGCCGCGACGGAGGGCACGAGGCTCCTCCGCCGCTCGCTGCTGTTGCGTGCTTAGCCCTTCTTGATCCAGATCGGCGTGCCGAGCGGGGCGAACCGCTTGAGGTGCGCGGCCGTCGTGTTCGAGACACGGACACAGCCGTGCGAGACGGCCTTGCCGAGGAGCCATGGCTCGCTCGTGCCGTGGATCCCGACGACGCCGCCGCCCGGCCAGTCCGTCAGCTTGGAATACGCGGTCGTCTCGAGGGCGTAGACCCCGAGGAACGGATCCTTGTAGGGGACGAATCTGGTCGCGACGTAGTAGTGACCGAGCGGCGTCTCCATGCCGGGAGCGCCGACCGCGACCTTGCCGTGCCAGACGCGCTTGTTGTGCCGGTAGACATCGATCGTTCTCCGGCCGACGTGAACGACGATCTGGGCCACGGTCGGCGTGACGGCGGCATCGGCGGCCGGGATCCAGCCGTACGTGCCGTTCGGCCGCATCGGCACGCTGATCTTGTACCACGGCGTGCCCTTGGAGTCGGTGAAGCCCTTGACCGCGAGAACCTCCTGGACACGGTTATCGGGCCGGAAATAGTTCATCGTCTTGATCTTCTTCGCGTTCCCAGCAGGCTTGCGCCGCACAACGACCGAGTTCACGGTCAGCTGGCCCGCAGCGGGGAACGTCGTCTCGACCACCACGCCGTCGTCCGCACGGGCGGCGGATCCTCCGGCATGAGCGGACGCGGCCGCAGCAATCGCCGCGATGGCGGCTGCGAGGAAAACGAGTGTCGCGATGCGCTTCATTTACTTAACCTCAGCTCTCGTCGGAGTCCGCTTGCCTCGGTCTCGGCCGGCCGCCAGCGCGGGAGCCTCGCCCAAAGGGTAGCGCCTTCATTCGTCGTGCTATCGACCCGTACTTCGCCTCCCAACATCCTCACTCTGTCGCCCACGCCGGACAGTCCAAGTCGACTCTGGCCCAGCGCGCGCACGTCAAATCCCCGCCCATCGTCACTGATCGCCAGCTCCGTGGCCTCCGGCGTCCCCCGCAGCACGACGGAAACAGAGCTCGCGTCGCTGTGCTTGCGGACATTGGCCAGGCCTTCCTGGACGACCCTGAGAAGCGCGATCTTCTGGGAATCCGTGAGCTCGTCGAAATCTCCTTCGAACCAGAACTCGACCGCGATACCGGTCTCCTCGAACGCCTCGAGCTCAGCACGGACCGTCTCCTCGAGTGGCTCCTCCTGTACCGAACTCGCCACGCGCCCGCCGTGCGCGATCTCGCGCAGGGACTCCTCGAGCGCTCCGAGACGGGCCTCGATGTCCTGGAACCGGCCGTGAACTCGCGCCCGGTTGGCTTCCGGCACGACATTGTCGATCTGGAGAGCCGCAAGCCGCACCTCCTCCGCGAGCGCGACAAGCTCTTGCATCGGGCCGTCGTGGAGGTCGTACGCGAGCCGCCGAAGCCGCCGGTCGATGTCGGTCGCCGGGCTCTGCTCGGTCTCGAGCGCGTGACTCGCAGGAGACTTCACGAGTCTCATACGAGGCACGGCGTGGTTGGAGTCGATCTGAATCACGATTCACCTTTGAGATCGGCCGCGCGCCCTGCCCGCGTGTTCCCTCATGTGAGTGATCGGTTGTGCTAAAGCCCGTGCGGATGGACGCTGAGGAGGACCTCGTCGCGCGCTTGGCGAGCGCCCGGATCGGCGGGACGTTCAACCAGTACGCGGATTCGTGCGTCAGGCGGGAACGGCTGCGTCGCTATCTCGAGGTTCGGGCCGGGGCGGAGATCGTCCTCGTCGGCGAGGCGGCCGGCTACCGCGGTGCGCGTGTCAGCGGAATTGCGTTCACGTCGGAGCGCCAGCTCACCGGCTCCGGCCCCGCGGAGGCGAGCGCGACGATCGTCCACCGCGTTCTCGCACGGCTCGGCGTCGAGGAAGACGTCCTGCTGTGGAACGTCGTGCCAACGCATCCGGGGACCGAGAGCTCGAACCGTACCCCGCGGCGCGACGAGGTCGAAGCCGCCGCGCCGTTCCTCGACGAGGTGCTGCGCGGACGCGCCGTTATCGCGGTCGGACGGGTCGCCGCCGCTGCAACGAAGGCCGATTACGTCCGGCATCCCGCGCACGGCGGCGCCGCGGCGTTCGAGGCAGGGTTGGAGCGGGCATTCGCTACAATCCCCGCCCGGCGGGCTCGTGTCCGCCGCTTTCTATGAAGACTTACAGCGCCAAGCCGGGAGAGATCACGCGCGACTGGTATGTCGTCGACGCCGAGGGGAAGACCCTGGGCCGTCTCGCGACCCAGATCGCCGACACTCTCCGCGGCAAGCGCAAGCCGCAGTTCACGCCGCACGTCGACACCGGCGACTTCGTCGTCGTGGTGAACGCGGAGAAGATCCAGGTCACGGGCAACAAGCTCGACCAGAAGAAGTACTACCGCCACTCCGGCTATCCGGGTGGCCTCCGCGAGCGGACGCTCCGCCAGCAGCTCGACCGGCGCCCGACCGAGGTGCTCCGCATCGCGGTCAAGGGCATGCTCCCCAAGAACAGTCTCGCGCGACGGCAGATCACGAAGCTCAAGATCTACGCCGGTCCCGAGCATCCGCACGGCCCGCAGAACCCGCAGCCGCTGGAGCTCGATTCATGAGCGCCGTCGCGCAGTACAAGGGCACCGGCAAGCGCAAGACCTCGGTCGCGCGCGTCATCCTCAAGCCGGGCGACGGCCAGACGTGGATCAACGGCCGGACGCTCCAGGAGTATTTCCCGCGTGGGGTCTGGCAGACGATCGCACTCTCGCCGCTCAAGGTCGCGGGGCTTGAGGGCCAGTACGACCTCCGCGTCCGTGTGCACGGCGGCGGCCTGACGGGACAGTCCGGCGCCGTCCGCCATGGCATTGCGCGCGCGCTCGTCGAGGCGAATCCCGAGCTGCGCATTCCGCTCAAGCGCGAGGGCTTCCTCACGCGCGACGCGCGCAAGGTCGAGCGCAAGAAGGCCGGCCTGCACAAGGCGCGCAAGGCGCCGCAGTTCTCGAAGCGCTAGAGCTTCTCTTCCAGCCCCGCCAGCAGTAGGTCGAGCCCGTACTCGAAGGCGCTCGTTTCCTGCAGCGGCCCCGGCTCGAGATGCTGCAGACCGTGCGCGTGGAGGTCGGGATACGTGTCCTCGGGCAGCATGCGGTCGAGGAAGCCGCGCAGGTCATCGGTGATCTCGTCCGGTAGGTCGAAGTCGTGCGTCGACTGCCAGAGCGAGAAGCCGATGATGTGCGCGTCGATTACGTGGTAGGCGTGGTAGGTGGTCTCGCGGGAGAAGCCCGCCGCGTGCAGCGCGCGAAGCAGCGCGTCCATGAATGCGAGCCGGCCGGGCCGGATACGGCTCGGCGTCATCAGCAGGGCTGCCGCCCACAGGTGTCGCGTTAGCGCGTCGTGCGCCGAGATGGCCGACCGGCGGACTCCCGCCAGTCCCTCGCCCGCGAGCGGCGGTTCCATCTCGCCGAGCACGAGGTCGAGCATCCCGTCGAGGAGGTCGTCCTTGTTCGCGACGTGGTTGTAGAGCGACATCGCCTCGAAGCCGAGCGACTGGCCGAGCTTGCGCATCGACAGCGCGTCGATCCCGCTCGTCGTCGGCGAGGGCGAGCCGCGGATTCGAGGATCCGGTCGCGGCTGAGGGGCTTTCGTGTCTTCGCCATTGACATAGCTTACGCTGTACGTGTAACGTACGGCGTAAGCTTACAGCGTATGGAGGAGACGATCATGATGAAGGCACTCGTTCGGCACAAGTTCGGCGGTCCGGAGCGTCGTGCACATCGAGGAGGTCGAGCGGCCGGCGCTCGAGGACGATCGTGTCCTCGTCCGCGTCCGCGCGAGTTCCCTCAACAAGGCGGACTGGTACGAGCTGCGCGGGACGCCGCGGCGTCCTTCGGCCGGTCACGCGCATGGGCGTGCTCCGCCCGAAGAACGCGCTGCTCGGGACGACTTCGCGGGCGTCGTCGAGGCTGTCGGGAAAGACGTGACCGACCTCGCGCCCGGCGACGAGGTGTTCGGTGGCCGCAATGGCGCGTTCGCCGAGTACGTGAGCGCCAAGACGCCGCGTCAAGAAGCCGGCCAACGTCAGCTTCGAGGCAGGCGGCGACGATGGGGATCGCGGGCTCGACCGCGCTGCAGGCCTACGCGACCAGCGCGCAGCGTCACAGCCCGGCGAGCGAGTGCTCGATCAACGGCGCCTCGGGCGGCGTCGGGACACTCGCCATCCAGGTCGCGAAGGCGCTCGGTGCGCACGTCACGGCGGTCGTGCGGCCCGCGCAACGTCGAGCAGGCGCGCGAGCTTGGTGCCGACCGCGTGATCGACCGACACAGCTGAGACTTCACGCGGACGCCGACCGTTACGACGTCGTCGCTGACGTCGCCGGCGGTCGCTCGTGGCGCAAGATGAGACGCGTCTCGCGCCCGGGGCCGGTCGTGTGGTCGGTGCGGCGAGCAGGCATCCGCCCGGCGCATGCTCGGCTCACATCGCGGCGATCTGGATCGCGTCTCGCTTCGGCAAGGCGCGTCATTCTTCGTCACGCGAAGTTCAACCGACGCGATCTCCAGACGCTCGCCGATCTGCTCGAGAGCGGCCAACTGACGCCGGTGATCGACAGGACGTACGACGCTCGCCGAAGCGGAGGAGGCGCTGCGCGAGTTCGGGCAGGGCCACGTCCGCGGGAAGCTCGTGCTCGTGATCTGAGCGGGTACGCTCGCCCGCGTGGCGCGGGAGTACTTCGGAACAGACGGTGTTCGCGGCGTCGTGGGCGACTCGCTGACCGTCGAGCTCGTCGAGCGGCTTGGCCGGGCGTCGGCGCTCTGGTGCGGTCGCGGTCGTGTCTTCATCGGCCGCGACACGCGCGCCTCGGGCGTCGAGCTCGAGGAGGCGTTCGCGCGCGGAGTTGCGTCTGCGGGCGGCAGCGCCGTGCTTGCGGGCGTGCTGCCGACGCCGGCGGTCGCGCTGCTGCGGCTCGATCTCGGGGTTGTGATCACGGCTTCCCACAACCCGCCGGAGTACAACGGTGTGAAGTTCTTCGACCGCATGGGGAGCAAGCTCAGTGATGCCGCCGAGGAGGAGATCGAGGCGCTCCTCGACGAACCGGCGCGCGGCGGCGGCGAGATCGACCACGTGGACGTGGCGTCGGACAGCTACGTCGAGCTCGTCCTCGAGCGCTTTGGCTCGGAGCTGAGCGGTCTGCGCATCGCGGTCGACTGTGCAAACGGCGCCTACTCCGGGCTCGCACCGCAGGCGCTCGAGCAGCTCGGCGCGGAGGTGACGACGATCGGGAACGCACCCGACGGGACGAACATCAACCTTGGCTGCGGCGCGACTGACCTCCGAGCGCTCGCCGAAGCCGTGCGCGAGGGAGGGCTCGACTTCGGCGTCGCCTTCGACGGGGACGGCGACCGGATGCTCGCCGTCGACGAGACGGGCGCGACCGTCGACGGCGACCAGATCATCGCGATCCTCGCGCTCGCGCTTGGCGTCGAGACGGTCGCCGTCACGTCGATGACGAATCTCGGTTTCCACCGCTTGATGGAGGAGAAGGGCATCCAGGTCACGACGACCGACGTCGGGGACCGCTACGTGCTCGAGGCGCTGCGGCGCGACGGAGGCCTCCTCGGCGGAGAGCAGTCGGGTCACATCATCTGGCTCGACGGTCACGTCAGCGGCGACGGTCTAGTCGCTGCGCTTCTTCTCTGCCGGGCGCTCGGCGGACGCCGTCTCTCGGAGGCCGCCGCGGTTATGCCGCGCTTCCCGCAGGTCGTCCGGAACTTGCCGCGCACGGGGAGCGGCCCGCTTCCCGACTCGCTCCTCGCGCAGGTCGCGGCGGTCAACGAGGAGCTCGCGGGCCGTGGCCGCGGCCTCGTCCGACCTTCGGGAACCGAGCCCGTGGTGCGCGTCCTCGCCGAGGCGGAGAGCGAAGAAGAGGCGGAAACGCTCTGTGATAGCCTTGCCGCGCTGGTGACAGACGAGCTCGGCTGAACCTCTCCGCGACGGCGCGGCCGGGTTCCGAAGCCGGGCTTTTTGCATTTTTAGGGAAGGAGCAGGCGCATGTGCGGGATCATCGGATACGTCGGACCGCGTGAGGCAAAGCCGCTTCTCCTCGACGGGCTGAAGCGCCTCGAGTACCGGGGCTACGACTCGGCCGGGATCGCGCTGCGCGAGGACGATGAGCTGTCATACATCCGCGCGGTGGGCAACCTCGACAACCTCGTCGCCGCGACCGGCACGAACGGCTCGCGCGCGAATCACGGCCTCGGTCACACGCGCTGGGCGACGCACGGCGGCGTCACCGAGCTCAACGCGCACCCGCTCACCGGCTGCGACGCCGGCCGTGTCGCGATCGTCCTCAACGGGATCGTCGAGAACTACATGGAGCTGCGCGACAACCTCACCGCCGGCGGCCACACGTTCACCTCCGAGACCGACGCCGAAGTCGTCGTCCACCTGCTCGAGGAGGAGTACGACGGCGACCTCGCGCAGGCGCTCGCGCGCGTCTATCCGCGGCTCGAGGGCCACTTCTCGATCGTCGCGATCCACCACGACCATCCCGACCTGCTCGTCGGCGTCCGCCACCAGACGCCGCTCGTCGTCGGGCTCGGCGACGGGGAGAACTTCCTCGCCTCGTCGATCGCCGCCTTCCTCAGCGAGACGCGCACGGTCATCCATCCGGCGGACGGCCAGGTGATCGAGATCACGCCGACGAGCGTCCGGGTCTTCGTCGACGGCGAGGGGATCGAGACGCCGGCCGCGCAGGAGATCGACTGGGACTCGAGAGCGCCGAGAAGGGCGGCTTCGAGACGTTCATGCTCAAGGAGATCTACGAGCAACCCGAGGCGGTGCAGGAGACGATCGGTGACCGCGTCCGCGGCCACAAGCTCATGCTCGAGGCGCTCGGGTTGACGGAGCTCGAGGTCCAGAATCTCCGGCGGATCGTCATCGTCGCGTGCGGCACCGCGTACCACGCCGGCGTCGTCGGGCGGTACATCATCGAGGAGTGGGCTCGCGTGCCGGTCGAGTTCGACATCGCGAGCGAGTGGATCTACCGCAATCCCGTTCTCTCGAAAGACACGCTCGTGATCGGGATCTCGCAGTCGGGCGAGACGCGCGACACGGTGAACGCGGTCAAGCTCGCGCGCGAGGCGGGGGCGCGGACGCTCGCGATCACGAACCTCATGGGCACGCAGATCACGCGCGAGGTCGACGCGACGCTCTACACGCGGTGCGGGATGGAGGTCGGTGTCGCCGCGACGAAGACGTTCACCGCGCAGGTGGCGCTGCTCTCGCTGCTCGCGCTGAGGCTCGCGGAGATCCGCAGCTCGCTGCCGCAGGACGAGATCGACTTCATCCTCGATCGCCTCCACGAGCTGCCGCGGAAGATGCAGGAGTTCCTCGACGGCGACCATCCGATCGACTCGATCGCGGAGCGCTTCCACGACGCGCCGTTCTTCCTCTACCTCGGCCGCCACATCGGTCTGCCGGTCGCGCTCGAGGGCGCGCTGAAGCTGAAGGAGATCTCGTACATCCCGACCGAGGCGTACTCGGCCGGCGAGATGAAGCACGGCCCGATCGCGCTGCTCGCGGAGGGGACGCCGGTCGTCGTCGTCGCGACGAACATCCACGTCTACGACAAGATCGTCTCGAACATCCAAGAGGCGCGGGCGCGTGGCGCGCACGTGATCGCGATCGCGACCGACGGCAACGAGGACATCCAGCACCACGCCGACGACGTGATCTACGTGCCGCGGACGCCGAACTTCCTCCAGGCGCCGCTCGCCGTGATGCCGCTTCAGCTGCTCGCGTACAAGATCGCGCGGCTGCGCGGCTTGAACGTCGACCAGCCGCGGAACCTCGCGAAGACCGTCACCGTCGAGTAGCCGCCGCGCGACGAGTCTCAGTGCTGGATGTTGAACGTCACGGTCACGACGGCTTCGACGTCCTTTAGCCGCGAAGACGTGTCGTTCGTCCCGCCGCCGCTCACCTCGTTCGAGTTGCGGGGCGTGATCTGGTAGACGCCGAGCCGCGTCCCCTGAAGCGGGCCGAGCCGCGCGCCGAGGCCCTCCGCGATGGTGCTTGCTCGCTTCTGCGCGTCGGCCACGGCCAACCGGAGCGCGGCGAACTTGGCCGCGACGAGCTTCGTCGAGAGGTAGGAGATCGGCGAGACCGAGACGTCCGTGCCTCCGGCCAAGAGGTCTCCGACCTGGGACGCAACGCGATCGAGAGTGTCGATATCCGTCGTCTCGATCTGGAAGTTCTGGCTGACGCGCCAGAGCTGAACCCGCCTGAACGCCGGTTTTCGCCGACCGGTCGGAACGCGAACGGAGACAAGGCCGACCTGAATCGGCGGCGACGTGATCGATTCCGGCGACAGTCCACCCTGGGCGAAGAACGCGTGGATCTGGCTCACCTTTCCGCGGAGCGCCTTGATCGCCGCGGAGGGAGTCTCTCCGTTCGCCGACGCACGCAGTGACCACGTCCCCAGATCCGCGGAGATCGGATATCGAGCCGACCCGGTCACGACAATCGTGTCTCTCGCTTGCTTGACGTCGGTGATGCCGTTGGTGACGATCCAGGCCGACAGCGGCAGCGCGATCGCGAGCGCAACCGCCACCGCGACGAGTCCTACACCGTGCGGGATACTCCGTCGCGTCTGCTTGTTCTCCACGAAGAGAACCTACTGGGTGCCGACGGACTGTCAAGCGCGCTTGTCTGAGCGAGTTGGCCCAGGGTGGGGGCCGGAGGCTACGCTCGCTCGATGGTTACGCCGGCCAGTCCCGCGCTCTCCGTATCGCAGCTCGAGACTCTGGCCGGGCTGGGGCAGGAGCGCACGGCCGGCATCGGCGATGCGCTCTACCGGGTCGGTGACGCGACCTACCCGTTCATCGCGATCCGTGAGGGTGAGGTGGCAATCGTCGATCCCGCCGGAAACGAGATCCTTCGGCACGGCGCGTCGAGCTTCCTGGGCGAACTGAACCTCCTCTCCGGCCAGACCGTCTTCCTGACCGCGATCGTGACGCAGCCTGTCCGCTACATCGCCGTCGAGCGCGATGTCCTGCGCCAGCTCCTGTTCGACGACAGCTCGCTCAGCGACCTGATCCTCTCGACCTTCATCTCCCGGCGGGAGAGCCTGCAGACAGTGGACGGGATCGGTCTGGAGATAGTCGGGCCGCACTCGTCTGAGGCAACGATGCAGATGCTGGACTTCGCCCGCGCGAACAGGCTTCCATTCACCTGGGAGAACGCAGTGCCACCGGACGGCTCTGAGCCTCCGCTTGTCCGGTTCCCCGGCGGCGGTGAGCTGCAGCAACCTTCTCGCGGTCAGGTGTTGCGCGCGCTCGGGGTGGGCCGCGAGCTTGCGCCGCGCGAAGAAGTCGACCTGGTCATCGTGGGCGCAGGCCCGGCGGGCCTCGCCGCCGCGGTCTATGGCGCATCCGAGGGGCTCGACACCCTGATGGTCGAGAGCACCGCGATTGGCGGCCAAGCCGGGGCCTCGCGCCGGATCGAGAACTATCTCGGCTTCCCGGCCGGCATCACAGGCTCAGAGCTGACCGGCCGGGCGGTCAACCAGGCGCGGAAGTTCGGCGCGAAGCCGGCGACTCCGTACCGGGCGATCGCTCTCGAGCCCGGCAACGGTCGCCACATCGTCCGGCTCGAGGAAGGTCACGAGATCGCGGCCCGCGCCGTTGTGCTGGCAACTGGTGCCGCGTACAGGCGGCTACCGCTCGACGGTCTGGCCGACTACGAGGGCGTGAGCATCTTCTACGCTGCCGGTCCGCCGGAGGGACAGCTTTGTGGGGCATCGCGCGTCGGTGTGGTCGGCGGTGGAAACTCGGCCGGCCAGGCGGCCGTTTGGCTCGCTCGCAGCGGCGCTCTCGTCACGCTGCTCCACCGCCGAGCCGACCTGCGCGAGACGATGTCGGACTATCTGATCCACGAGCTCGAGCGCTACGGCGTCGCCGTCCGGGACCGCAGCGAGATCGGCGAGCTCCACGGAACCGACGGGCACCTCGAGGCAGTGACGCTTAAGGATGGAGAGCGCTTTCCGCTGTCGTTCCTCTTCTGTTTTCTCGGCGCGCAGCCGTGCACGGAGTGGCTGGGCGGTGTCGTTGCCTGCGCGCCGGACGGCTTCATCCTCACCGGTGAAGCCGCCGGGGCTGACCATTTGCTCGAGACGAGCGTGCCGGGCATCTTCGCCGCCGGCGACGTCCGCTGTGGCTCGACCAAGCGTTGCGCCGCCGCCGTCGGCGAGGGATCGATGGCCGTTCAGTTCGTCCACGAGTACCTCGCAACCAACGCGGTCGCAGCGCGATGAGTGAGCTCTGCTCGCACCTCGATCAGGTCGCCATCAGCGAGCTGCCCGACTCCGTTGACGGCTGCGAAGACTGCCTCCGCGCCGGCGGCAAGTGGCTGCACCTTCGCATCTGCCTCACCTGCGGTCACGTCGGCTGCTGCGACGACTCTCCCAGCCGCCACGCCACGGCGCATAGTCACGAGACATCTCATCCGATCATTCGCTCCCTCGAGCCGGGCGAGGAATGGTGCTGGTGTTACATCGACGACGTCGCCTTTGTTCTCCCGCAACTTCGCGGCACGACGAGAATCCCACCCTCGCCTCTCCTCAGTTGACCCCTGGAGGTGTCATGGAAGACCAGCAGATCCATGGAACGATCGAGCAGCTCGTCAACGAAGAGCACGAGCTCTGGCAGCGGGAATCCGACGGCACGGCGACCGACACCGACCGCCGGCGCCTCGAGGCGGTGAAAGTCTCACTCGACCAATGCTGGGATCTCCTACGCCAACGGCGTGCTCTGCGCGAGTCCGGGATGGACGCAGACGTGGCCGCGGTCAGAGCGCCAGAGGTCGTCGAGGGCTACGAGCAATAGCGACGGGTTAGGCTCGCCTCGATGACCGAGCGGCTTGCACGGGCGTGCGCGGCGCATCCGCGCCGGACGCTGGCGCTCTGGGGAGTTGCCGTTGTCGTCGCGATCGTGCTTGTCGCGACGTCGCTCCACGGGCTGAGCACGCAGGCGCACGTGATCGGCTCGCCGCAGTCCGAGCAGGCGATCAACGAGATCGAGAAGGTCGTTCCCCCAGGTCGCTGCGCAGTTGAAGGGGGACGTGATCCTCATCAGCTCGCCGCGGTACACGGTCGCATCCCCGCAGGCGAAGGCGTTCGGCAAGAACCTGTTCGCCGCGCTCGAGGCGACCGGGCAGGTGAGCAACGCGAGGTTCGTCGGAGTTTCGCGCGACGGCCACAGCGCGCTCGTCTCGCTCCACATCAAGAGCGACTCCGGCGCGAAGCAGGTGGAGGACGTGCTCGCGAAGCAGAGCGGCGGGCGGCTTCTCGGCCGTCGTCACCGGCTACCGCAGCGTCAACTACGACTTTGGGCAGCAGGCGCAGAAGGATCTCGAAGGCGGCGAGCTCGGGTTCGGGCTGCCGATCGCGCTCATCGTCCTCCTGCTCGTCTTCGGCGCGGTCGTCGCGGGACTCGTCCCGCTCCTGATGGCGATCCTCTCGATCATCGTCGCGCTCGGGCTCGTCGCGATCGTCTCGCTCGAGTTCACGCTCTCGACGTTCACGATCAACATGCTCACGGGGATGGGTCTCGCGCTCGGGATCGACTACTCGCTCTTTGTCGTCTCCCGCTACCGCGAGGAGCGGGTGCACGGCCTCGAGAAGGAGGACGCGATCGCGCGGTCGGGTGCGACCGCGAGCCGCGCGGTGCTGTTCAGCGGTACGACGTTCATCATCGCGCTCCTCGGGATGTTCATCGTGCCGACCTCGATCATGCGGAGCCTCGCGCTCGGCGCGATCCTCGTCGGGATCACCTCGGTTGCCGCGGCGTTGACCTTGCTTCCCGCGCTGCTCAGCATGTGGGGCGACGGCATCAATCGGCTCCGGATCCCGTACATCGGCCGCAACGTCGGACGTTCCGATGCGGCCGAGGGACGGTTCTGGCACGGCATCGTGACCGCGGTCCTCCGGCACCCGGCGATCGCTCTCGTCGTCTCGGTCGACCGCGCTCCTCGCGCTCGCGCTTCCCGTCTTCGGGATGCACATCGGCGCGAACGGGATCACGACGCTGCCCGACAGCTCGCCGTCGAAGCAGGGCTATCTCGCGGTGCAGCGCGCCTTCCCGACGCAGAACCCGGAGCCGGTGCGCATCGTTACCGTCGGCGGCGGCGCGCTGGCCGTGCGCGCTCTGCGGACGGTCCAGCAGACGCTCGCCGCCGATCCGAACTTCGGCCGCGGAACGCTTCAGCTCTCGTCGGGTTCCGCGTTGCTCGTTGTGCCGCTTCGCGGCGACCCGGTCGGCACCGCTCAGATCGCGGCCGTCCGCAATCTCCGCTCGCAGCTGATCCCTGACCGATTCGAGGGCAGCCGCGCTCAGGTCTACGTCGGCGGCGTGACGTCGGAGAACATCGACTACTTCGACGCGGTGAGCTCCGCGACGCCGTACGTCATCCTCTTCGTGCTCAGCCTGAGCTTCATCCTCCTGACCGTGGCGTTCCGCTCGATCGTCGTCGCGCTCGTCTCCGTCCTCCTCAACCTGCTCTCGGTCGGCGCGGCGTACGGGCTGCTGACGCTCATCTTCCTGTACGGAGACGGTGCGCACTGGTTCGGTTTCACGCACACGCACGCCATCGACGCGTGGGTGCCGCTCTTCCTGTTCTCAGTCTTGTTCGGCCTCTCGATGGACTACCAGGTGTTCCTCATGAGCCGGATCAAGGAGCGGTACGACGTGAGCGGCTCGACGCGCGAGGCGGTGACGTGGGGAGTTTCGTCGACGGCGCGGATCATCACGGGCGCGGCGCTGATCATCGTCGCGGTGTTCGCCGGCTTCGCCTCGGGGAGCCTCGTGCAGTTCCAGCAGATGGGCTTCGGCGTCGCGATTGCGCTGCTCATCGATGCGACCGTGATCCGGTCGGTCGTGCTTCCCGCGACGCTCGGGCTTCTCGACTCGCGCAGCTGGTACCTGCCGCGCTGGCTCGAGTGGCTGCCGCACGCGGACATCGAGGGTGGGCCTAGTCCGGGGGAGGCTGCCTCAGGCGCTTGACGTCGCCGCGGCGGCGTTTCCCCTCGAGGCGGCGCTTCTTCGCCGCGGCCGACGGCTTTGTCGCGACGCGCCTCCGTTCGACGTGGAGGGCGTCGCGCAGCTGCGCGACGAGGCGCTCGAGGGCGAGCTCGGTGTTGCGCGTGCGGCTCCGCTCGTCCTGAGCGACCGCCCGCAGCACCGGGCCGACGCGCGCGATCACGCGCTGCTTCTGGCGCTCCGTGAGCGCGGCCGAAGCCGCGACGTCGAAGACCGCGACGGCGCGCGTCTCCGACTTCTGCGCATGCTGGCCGCCCGGCCCGCTCGAGCGCGAGTACTGCAGCTCGACCTCCGCGCGCGGCAGCAGGACGGAGCGCGTGACGCGAATAGACTCGACAGCCATGGCTGCGATTCTCATTGACGTGGACGGTGTTCTGCACGTTTCAGGCGAGCCGATCCCGGGAGCGGCCCAGGCGGTGCGCGAGCTGCGGGGCGCCGGCCATCGGCTCCGCTTCGTCACGAACGCCACCACGAACTCGAAGGCGCAGCTCGCGACCGCGTTGCAAGCGATGGGCATCGAGCTCGACGTGTCCGAGGTGCAGACGACGGCCGACGCGGCGGTCGCGGCGCTACGAGGCAAGCGCGTCCTCGCCCTCGTCATGCACGCGCTCGTCCACGACCTCGAGGAGCTCGAGATCGTCGGAGAAGGCGCCGACGCTGTGTTGATCGGCGGCGCGGACGACTCGCCCGAGACGAACCTCGTCTTCTCGTACATGAACCTCGCGCGCGCGTTCGCGGAGCTCGAGCTTGGCGCCGAGCTCTATTGCCTCCATCGCAACCGCTGGTGGCAGACGGCCCGCGGGCCGCTGCTCGACTCCGGCTGTTACGTCGCCGGGCTCGAGTACGCCGCGCAGACAGAGGCGGTCGTGCTCGGGAAGCCGAACGCGGCGTACTTCGACGCGGCGTGCGAGGCGCTCGACGCGGAGCCGGGCATGACGTGGATGGTCGGCGACGACCTCGAAACGGACATCGTCGGCGCGCGCGGCGTGGGGATGCACACCGTGCTCGTGCGCACGGGCAAGTTCCGCCCCGACGCCGTCGAGGCGTCGCGCGTGAAGCCGGACGGGATCGTCTCGTCGATCGCGCACGTGCCGGACTGGATCGAGGATCACGTCTGATGTCAGCCGTTCTGGTGGGCACCGACCTCATCGAGATCGAGCGGATCCGTCGCTCGCTTGCGCGGTACGAGCGCTTTCGCGAGCGGTGCTTCACCGAGGCAGAGCGTGCCTATTGCGACTCCCGGCCGAACCCGGCGGAGAGCTACGCGGGCCGGTTCGCCGGCAAGGAGGCGGTCGGGAAGGCGCTCGGGTTCGGCGTCGCCCGTGCGTTCGCGTGGAAGGAGATCGAGATCGTCGGGCGGCCGAAGCCGGCGGTGCGGCTGTCGGGGAGGCTCGCGGAGCGTGCGGCGTCGCTCGGCGCGGCTGCGGTCGACCTCTCCATGACGCACTCGCGCGAGCTCGCGCAGGCGGTGGCTGTTGCGTCCGTCGTCGACTGAGCGCCTTTACACGACCGAGGAGATGCGCGCCGCGGAAGCGGGCCACGATGTCGCCGCGATGATGCAGCGCGCGGGAGCGGCGGTTGCGGAGGAGGTCATGCGCCGCTTCCCCGACGCGCGGCGCATCGCTGTTTACGCCGGCGGCGGCGCGAACGGCGGTGACGGGAAGATCGCCGGCGAGCTGCTGGTCGCGGCCGGGCGCGAGATCGTCGACGAGCGGCCGGACGTGATCATCGACGCGTTGCTCGGCACCGGGATGAAGGGCGCGCCGCGCGACGACACGGCGCAGGTGATCGAGCAGATCAACAGCGCAGGCGTTCCGGTCGTCGCGGTCGACATCCCGTCGGGCGTCGACGCTTCGACCGGCGAGGTCGCGGGCGCGGCGGTTCGCGCGGATGTCACCGTGACGATGCACGGCCGCAAGGTCGGCCTCGCCGTCGCGCCGGGACGCTTCCTCGCGGGTGAGGTCGTCGTGGCGGACATCGGGATCGAGGCGGGGGAGACGGAGAACGCGCTCGTGACGCCGGCGATCCTCGCCGAGGTTCCGCGGCGTTCGCCGCGCGACAACAAGTACACGTCTGGCCACGTTCTCGTCGTCGGCGGATCGCCGGGAATGACGGGAGCGGCGGCGCTCGCGGCTCGCGCGGCCTTCCGCGCCGACGCCGGCTACGTCACGATCTGCGCGCCGGCGGAGTCCGTTCCCGCGCTCGAGGAGCTTGTCGTCGAAGCGGTTAAGCGGCCACTCGAGCAGGTGGACGAGGCGGCGGTGCGCGCCAACGCGCTCGCGCTCGGGCCGGGGCTCGGCCGCGACAACAAGGATCTCGTGCGCCGTCTCCTCGCGGAGGTTGCGCTGCCGGCGGTCGTCGACGCGGACGCGCTGTTCGAGCTCGAGCCGGGCGACTGGCCGGCGGCGCGCGTCCTCACGCCGCACGAGGGCGAGCTCGGTCGGCTCCTCGGACGCGAGTCGAAGGAGATCGCCGCCCACCGTCTCGCCTCGGTGCGGGAAGCGGCGGAGAAGTTCAACGCGGTCGTCGTCCTCAAAGGCGAGGACTCGCTTGTCGCCGCGCCCGGCGGCGGTGTGCTCGTCTGCGCGCTCGGCCTGCCGTCACTCGCGACCGCAGGCACGGGCGATGTCCTGACCGGAATCACCGCGGCGTTCCTCGCGAAGGGAATGGAGCCGCAACGCGCGGCGGCCGCAGCGTGCGCTGCGCAACAGCTCGCGTCCCGCGCGGCCGAGCAGCGCTACGGACTCGTCGCGAGCGATGTCGTCGAGGCGCTGCCTTCAGTCCTCGGCGGACGGTAGCCACCTCTTCGTACGACCCAGCCGCACGCGACCAGCAGCAAGCACAGGAAGACCGCGACCCATCCCTGCCAGCTAAACCCTGTCCCGTAATCGAAACCGAGGGCGACGATGGTGGTGGTGACGGTGGCATCGTGGATTACGGCGAGCGTCGTAAGCGCGAGGAGTGCGAGCGGGAGGCCTACGGTGTCGGCGTAATCCTCCGGCCCGCCGTCGAACCAACGGAGGAGAAGACGGAGCGTCAGGAGAGTCGTTAGCGCACCGATAATCGAGAGCGTCACGAAGGGCGACTGGAGTGCGAAGAGATTCCCCGTCTGACTCACGAGATCGGCGACTGTAAGGAGATTCGGCGTCACCGCGAACGCGAGAAGGACGAGCGCGGCCAGCACGGAAGCAAGTCGAAAGGGGAGGCGCTCGCGCGGAAGAGCATGAAACCGGCCCGAGCCGAAGACGACGAGGAGCGCGGCACCCGCGAATCCGAGCGGTGCCCCATAGCCGAAATGGAATCCGGAGAACGCGGTTAGACCCAGATCGGACGCGGAAAGCGTTGCCGTGTTCAATCCGGCCACGAGGACGAAGATCGCCGCTCCGATCGCAAGCTCGTGGACAACGTGTCCCGCCCAGATGAGGGCCAGGAGCAGACCCAGAGCGAACACTCCCGCAAGCTCGGCAGTCGACCAGCCGCGTTGCGAGTAGTGCCGCCCCTCCGCCGTGGCCGACTGCCAGGGCAGGAACAGCGACCCAAGCAAGAGGAGGCTCCCCGTGACGACTACGAGCTCGCGCCCGCGCGGGCGCCGGATCTGCAGAGCGGAGCTGCCTGCGAGGCCGAGCGCCAGCAGTCCCGTGGCGGACCCGACCAGGAGCCAGGCCTCGTACGGCCACAACGCGTACCAGTGTCGGAACGGCAACAGACCGGCGGCGACGAGAGTCCCGATCGCGACGGCCGTCGCGAGCCGCGGCCCCGGTCTTCGTCCACCCCAGGCGAGTAGTCCAAGACACGCGAACACACAGATGAACGTTGACGAGCCGCCTCTATCTGGGAAATCCAGGGCCCCTTTGCCGTCCAGGACGGGTAAGACGAAGGAGGCGATCAGTGCGAGCGTGATCGCCTGGCCGGCGACTCCGGCGGCAGATCGAGGCCGTGTGATCGCGCCCGACCGTGCGCCGACCGCTCCCGCGCACGCAACGCCGACACCCGCCAGACCGATATAGGCCGCAGGCCCGAGTCCGATCGTGAGTCCCCTCCGCGTGCCGTTGGCTACTGCCAATACCGCCGCCCCCCAAAGCTCCGCGACTGACAGGACGGCGAAGATTCCCAACGCGACCGCTACTCGGCCGATCGGGAGCCTCGTCGCGAGTTCCGTGTCGACCGCCGCAGCAATTGCTCCGGCTGCAAGAGCGAGCGCAAGAACGGCCGCGACCTGACCGAACCCGCTCCAAATATCCCGGGTCACCACAGGGCTGGAGGTCGCCACACAGAGCGTGGTGGTGTAGCACTGGGTTGCCTTCAACCAGTCGAAGTAGAGGCTGACGAGGAACGTCGCCGAGCCGGCGAGCATCGCTGCGAGTGTCAGTCTTCCCTTCACGTGTGTCTCCTTCAGTTCTCGCCGGCTGAAATCCGGTCGACGCGCCAGATCTCCTCGGGGATCCGGAACTTCTCTAGGCCGCCTCGCTGGGCCATCCATCCCAGAACGACGAGGAGAGCAGCCAGCGCCAGCGAGAGCCAGCCCTCCCAGCCGATCACCCTCAGGACACTCTCCTTCTCGACGAGGTCGAGGACCGTGAGCGTGAGCAAGGCGACGGGGAGAAGCAGCAGTTCCCTGTCGGCCCCGGGGCGCGTCAACCAGCGCCCGAACAGCCGCAGCGTGAGGATGATCGCGGCGGCCTGCAGGAGATGCAGTGTCCACGCCGCGAAGAACTCGATGCTCGACGGAAGCCTGCCGCTGAGCGTCGCGACCGGGATCGCGATGAACGCGAGTGATGCTGCAACACCGATCAGGCCAATGCCGAGGTGAAGCGGCGGCCGTGGCAGCAGGCAGACCGCGAGCAGCAGGAGCGCTACCCCGGCGAAGCCGAGATACGCGCCGTAGCCCAGGCTCTCCTGGATGGTGGTCGTGAGCGCGAGGCCGATGACGTAGATGGCAACGGTGATGGCGAGTTCCGGCAGCAGACGCCGGAAGCCGAGGTGCACCACGACGAGGATGGCGACGAGGCCTCCGGTCAGACTGCCGCTCCAGCCGGTCCCCACGTAGCACGTCCCTCCTCGCGGGCCGGTACAGAAGGTCGCCCAGTGGAGAAACAGCGATGCCAAGAACAGAGCAGCCCCGGCGAGCGCGATCGCGTCTCGGCGCACCATCCACGTGACGGCAGGCCGGCCGTTCGTCACGGCGAGCACGAGGAGTCCCGCTGCGCAGCCGACGGCAATCCACGCCTCGTACGGCCAGTGAACGTGCGTCCCGTAAGCGCTGTAGCCGCCAACGACCAGCACGAGGACGCCGGCGGCAGCCGCGATTCGCCTGAGGGCCGGCGTCTCTGCTCCGAACCAGAACGTCAGGCCGACGCTCGCGATGAGAAGCATGATCGCCGTCCCGGAGTTTCCGGCCCCGACGAACTGATAGCCGCCCGCTCCCTTCGGCACCTGCGTGTCGACGTTCAGGGTGGGGAGGACATAGGCGGCGACGACTCCGAGCGTCAGAAGCGTTGCGGCGGCAGCCTTCCCGGGCTCGGCGATGTCGTCGTGGCTGACCCACGCGGCGCTCAGGAGTGCGGCGAGCGCGGCGGCGCCTCCGACGTACGCTCCGGTGCTGAGGTGCACCGTGAGTCCGTGGTATGCGGCCCGGTAGAGAGACTGCGTGCGGAGGTCGGCGAGGCTGACGAGCGCGAGCACTGCAAGAGCGATCGCGCAGCCGCCGATAGGCAGCGACGCTTCGAGCTCGGGCCGGACAACCGAGATAACCGCGAGAAGTCCCAGCGCGACGGCTGCGAGCGCTGCGGCCTGGCCGAACACGCCCCAGCCATCGACTGCGAACGCGTTGCTGAACAGGTTGAGGATGCTTCCAGCGCCCAGATTCGTGACGACCGGCTTTCCCGGATCGCCGGCGGAGATCCACTGCAGGTAGAGGCTCGCGAGAAACGCAAGCGAGCTGCCAACCATCACGAGAAGCGAAAGCCGCGCCTTCACAGGCTCAAACCTACGCTCCCTTTAGGCTGGCGGCAATGCACCGCAGCGAGATCACGATTGACCTCGGCGCGATCCGGCACAACGCTCGCCGGCTGGTCGAGGCGCTCGACGGCGCAGAGCTGTGGGCTGTCGTCAAGGCGAACGGCTACGGGCATGGCGCGGTCGATGTCGGGCGGGCGGCGCTCGACGCGGGCGCTTCGGTCCTCTGCGTCGCCGCTGTTGCCGAGGGAATCGAGCTGCGGCGGGCTCTGCCCGAGGCGCGGATCCTTGTCATGGGGCCGACCGACGAGATCGCGGCGGCGCGGGAGGCGCGGCTCGAGCTGACCGTCGCTCGCGGCAGTGAAATTCCGGCGGACGTTCCCGTCCACCTCAAGCTCGACTCGGGTATGGGACGCTGGGGG
Source organism: uncultured Actinomycetes bacterium (assembly GCA_963816735.1). GTDB lineage: Bacteria > Actinomycetota > Thermoleophilia > Gaiellales > Gaiellaceae > Palsa-739. The sequence goes on along the minus strand of CAWFLY010000010.1, from coordinate 1,032,004 downwards.
CTCGCCGAGCTTCCTGAGTTGTCCTCGAACGTCGTCGGGCTCATGACGCACCTCGCTACGGCCGACAGCGATCCGGGTTTCGCGGCGCAACAGGCCGAGCGTTTCCGCGAGGCGACCGAGCCGTACGCGCATCTGACGCGTCACGCGGCGAACAGTGCCGCCGCCCTCCGCATCCCGGACGCGCGCTTCGACGCGGCGCGCTGCGGCATCGCGCTCTACGGCATCTCGCCGTTTGACACCGACCCGGCGGAGGACGGGCTTCGTCCCGCGCTCTCGTGGCGCTCGCACATCGCGCAGGTCAGACAGCTCCAGCCGGGCGAGAGCACCGGCTACGGCCGCCGTTTCGTCGCAGCCGAACCGACGTGGATCGGCATCGTCCCGCTCGGCTACGCCGACGGTTTCCGGCGGGATATGACCGGAACCGATGTGCTCGTCGACGGAGAGCCGCGCCGCGCCATCGGCACCGTCTCGATGGACGCGTTCGCCGTGGAACTCCACAAGGAGCTCGCGGTCGGGACGCCGGTGACGATCGTCGGCGACGGGCTCCTCATCGAGCGCCACGCCGCGCAGGCCGAGACGATCGGCTACGAGATCGCGTGCGGGATCAACAGCTCGCCGGAACGCGCAAGCCGCCGTACCGTGAGCTAGCCGGTCAGCCCGCCGTCGAGATGCGAGAACGCGGCCGCGAGTTGGTCGCGCTCTTTCGCGAGCGCGGTGAACGACCGCATCAGCCGCCGCTCGCCCTCCGTCGTCAGCCGGAGATGAGCGACGCGCGCGTCGTGCCGCGACTGCTCCCGCTCGATCAGGCCCGCCTCCTCGGCGCGGCGCACGAGCTCGGTCACGGTGCTCTGCGCGAGCTGTAGCCGCTCGGAGAGTTCGGTCACTGTCGACTGCTCGGTGCCGCTCGGCGAGCCCTTGATCATCAGCAGCAGCGAGTAGCGCTGCGGCGTGAGCCCGCATTGGCGCGCGATCCGTTCGCTTTGCCGTAGAAAGTGGCGTATCGCGGCACGGAAATCAGCGACGGCCATGACGTCGGTCACCGTGGGGGCCCCCGCATGGGCCGGCGGACTCATGCCCCGATTCTAGGGAGCTTTCCGCATGCGGCCAAAGACAACGGTGAAAACGTTCGGGAGCATGTCCTGCATTGCGCCAAGCGGGCCGTAGAACCACGGCACCGTCGTCTCGCCGCGATTGCGCTCGATGGAGCTCACGACGTGGTCGGCGACCTCCTCCGGCCCGATCACGATTCGCTGCACCGGCTTGGGCAGCCATTTCTGCGGGAAGCCCTCCGTCTCCGCGAAGCCCGGTTTGACGGTGTGGACGCGCACCCCGCGACTCCGTAGCTCGGCGGAGGTCGTGCGTGAGAAGGCGAGCTGCGCGTGCTTGGACGCGCCGTATGGCCCGCTCGGCGGGCCCGCGACGACGCCTGCCACCGAGACGATGTTCACGACGTGGGACGGCGCCGCGGCGAGCAGGCCGGGGAGGAACGCGTTGAGGCACCAGACGCCGCCGAGGTAGTTGACGCGGATCAGCCGCTCGATCGTCTCCGGGTCACCGCCGACGAAGCTCGTCCGGCCGGGGATGCCCGCGTTGTTGACGAGGACGTCGATCCGCGGATGGCGCCCGAGCACGCGCGCGGCGACCGCTTCGACGGCCTCGCGGTCGGAGACGTCGCACGGCTCCGCTTCGCCGCCGATCTCCGTCGCGAGTGCCTCGAGCCGGTCGGCCCGGCGCGCGAGCAGGACGCAGAGGTCGCCGCGCGCCGCCAGCCGGCGCGCGATCTCGACGCCGAAGCCGGAGGACGCTCCCGTGACGACCGCGACACGTGCCATGCCGAGACGCTACTAGGACTAGGATCGCCGCATGGCGGGAGCGTTCGAGGGCAAGCGCGGGCTCATCATGGGCGTTGCGAACAAACGCTCGATCGCGTGGGCGATCGCGCAACAGCTCGCCGACGGCGGCGCGAGCCTCGCGTTCACGTACCAGGGCGAGCGGATCGAGAAATCGGTGCGCGACCTCGCCGAGTCCGTCAACTCTCCGCTCGTCACGGAGTGCGACGTCCGCTCCGACGACGACATCGCGCGCGTCTTCGGCGAGGTGTCGGACGCCTTCGGCGGTGAGCTCGACATCCTCGTTCATTCGGTCGCGTTCGCGGCGGCGGAGGATCTCGAAGGCCGTTTCACCGACACGCCGCGCGACCGCTTCTGGATGGCCATCGACATCAGCGCGTACTCGCTCGTCGCGTGCGCGCGTGCCGCGGAGCCGCTCATGGAGAAGGCCGGCGGCGGCTCGCTCGTGACGATGACCTACCTCGGGGGCGAGCGCGCAGTGCCGCACTACAACGTCATGGGCGTTGCGAAGGCGACTCTCGACTCGTGCGTGAAGTACCTCGCGTGGGAGCTCGGCGAGAAGAACATCCGCGTCAACGCGGTCTCGGCGGGGCCGGTGCGGACGCTCGCCGCCCGCTCGATCGCCGGCTTCGGAACGATGGAAGACATCGTCGAGGAGCGCGCCCCGCTCCACCGGCACGTCACTGCGGAGGACGTCGGCGCCGCTGCCGCGTATCTCCTCGGCGACGGCGCCGCGAACGTGACCGGGACGACGCTTTACGTCGATTCCGGGTATCACGCCATGGGCATGTGAGCCTGCACCGTCTTCGCCTGATCGGGTTCGCCGCGCTCCTCATCGTGCTCGCCGTGTGCGGGTGGTCGCGCCCCGCGGCCGCGGGCGTCAGCCCGGAGCGAACCTTGGTCGACCGGTACGCGCCGGTCGTGCGCCTCGTCGCGGACGGTGGCTGTGGGCCGGATCTGCGTTACGTCCCGATCGACGTCAACGTGCTCTTCGGCGAGCCGACGGTCGCGCTGCGCGGCGCCTGGGGAAACGACCTCGTCAAGATTGGGCCGTCGGCGGAGGAGCTCGGGCGGGGCCTGTGGGGCTACCACCTCGACTTTCCCGGTAACGCACTCCAGCCCGGCTGCACCTATCTGGACTGGCAGCAGCGTCTCGGCGCCGACCGGGCGCCGACGATGTACGCGCACATCGTCACCGAGCCGGACCACCCTGGCAAGCTCGCGCTGCAGTACTGGTTCTTCTACGTCTTCAACGACTGGAACAACCTTCACGAAGGCGACTGGGAGATGATCCAGCTCAACTTCGATGCGTCGACAGTGTCGGAGGCGCTCGCTCAGTCCCCGGTCGAGGCCGGCTACAGCCAACACGAAGGAGCCGAGCGGGCGGCGTGGGACGACCCGAAGCTCGAGCGCGTCGGCGGCACACACGTGGTGGTCCACCCGGCCAACGGATCGCACGCGAACTTCTACGGCGAGGCGCTGTACCTCGGTAGCTCGGCGCAGGAAGGGGTCGGTTGCGACGACACCCGTGGTCCGACCGTCGACGTGCGACCCGCGGTGGTGGATCTCCCGAGCGACGCGTCCGCTGCACGCGCGCGCTACCCGTGGATCGCGTTCGAGGGGCGCTGGGGAGAGCTTCATCCCGCGTTCTTCAACGGACCGGAGGGACCGAACCTCAAGACCCAGTGGACACACCCGATCTCCTGGGCCGAGGATTGGCGAAGCCGGGTGTACAGCGTTCCGGGCACCACGGTGTTCGGGCCTGGGGCGACCGGTTTCTTCTGCGGTGCTGCCGCGCACGTTTCGCGCTCGATCGTCCAGCTCGTCGCCAACCCGGCGCTGTTCGCCCTCGTGCTCGGTGCCCTGCTTCTTCTCGTCATCTTCCTGCTCTCGCGCACGGCCTGGCGGCCGAGTACGGCGTTCAGCCTCGCGCGGCGGCGGTCCTGGGGGCAGATCCTCTCCTCCTCGGCGCGGATGTACGTGACACGTTGGCGGCTCTTCGTCGGCCTCGGCGTTCTCTTCGTACCGATCGGCCTGCTCGTCTCGCTCGTCCAGGCGCTCCTGCTGCATGCCGTGAACGTCTTCGGCGTGGAGGAGGGAAACGGCAGCGGCGGGATCGCGGCGTTCGTCGCGCTCGCGCTCGGCACGGCGCTGACGCTGTTCGGGCTCGGGCTCGTGATGGCGGCGACGGCAAGAGCTCTCGTCGAACTCGACGCGGGCCGTCGGATCGGACCGGTCAACGCCTATCGGCTCGTCTTGGCGCGTGCACCACAACTCTTCGGCGCGCTGCTCATCGCCGTGGTCGCCATCTCGCTCCTTGCGACATCGCTGTACCTGCTGCCTGTGGCGATCTGGCTGGCCGGTCGCTGGGCGCTCGTCGTCCCGGCCGTGGAGCTGGAGGGCAGCCGTGCGCTCGCAGCGCTCGGCCGCAGCCGCCGCCTCACGAGAAGGCACTGGTTGAAGGTCGCATCGCTCGTCGTTGCCGGCGGCGGGCTCGTGCTCATCCTCGGTCCGATGATCGGCGCCGTGCTCATCCTCGTGACGAGTGCGCCATTCTGGGTCGTTAACGTCGTCGCCGGCGTGATCTATGCCGTGACGATGCCGATTGTCGCGCTCACGACCATCTACGTGTACTTCGACTGTCGGGTCAGGGCTGAGAGCGACGTCGAAGCGACGGGCGACCGGCTGCCGGCGGAGATCGAGCTCTCGCTCTAACACAGGCGACGACCTTTACCGTGTGCGAATCACGGAGCGAAAGAACAGCGGCACTTCCGGGCGCGGCGAGGGACTCCGCGGCGCAGCGATGTACCCCGCGCGTGCGGCCGCCCGCGCGTGGCGCGGTCCTCTCGAGGCGGCCGCCGAAGACGTCCTGGCGTCCCCAGAAGCCGGACGCATTCTCGACAGGGCACTGGCGAGTCCGCTCCCGGAGGAGCTCGCCCAGTCACTCATGCGCCACCGCGTGCTCGAGCGGGTGATGGGGGAACTGGTAGAGGCGGGGGAGGCCGAACGGCTGCTTGGCCTCGCTCTCGACAGCCCGCGCTCGGTCGAGATCGTCGACCGGGTCATCGCGAGCGACGCCTTCCGCGCTGCGCTCGAGCGGAGCCTTTCCGGGCCGGAGCTGCACGCAGCGCTCGCGTCGACGTCCTCCGGGCTCGCCGATCAGATGGCGGGCAGCATCCGGAGCTCCGCCGCCCGGCTTGACGTGCGGATCTCCGGAGCGACACCCGCCGAGTTCGCGGGCGTCGCGAGTCGCGGGCTCGCGCTCGTCGTCGATGCTCTCCTGGTCGCCGTCTTTTCGCTCCTTCTCGGTGGAGCGGTCGGCGTAGTGGCCTCGCTCGTCGGAGGCATCCGGCCGCACTCCCTCGCAGCGGTGCTCCTCGGGGCGGGCGGCGCGATCGTCGCACTCGGCTACTTCACGCTCTTCTGGAGCACGGTGGGCCAGACGCCGGGGATGCGGCTGGCCGGCGTTCGGGTACGCGGTCCCGGCTCCGACGGCCGTCTGACGGCCGGTCGCGCATTCGTTCGCACGCTCGGCCTTGCACTCGCGATCATTCCGTGCTTCCTCGGCTTCGTCCCGGCTCTCTTCGATTCGCGTCGGCGTGCGCTGCCGGATTACCTCGCAAACACGGTCGTCCGCTACGACGATGAGAGCGGTCGGTAGGCGTACTACGAGGCTCTGCCGGCCGGCGCATCCACGTGCGCCTGCAGCATGTACTCCCGTCCATCGAGGATGAACCGCAGGTACACGAGGCCGGACTCGGCGATCCACGTCTCGACGTCGCGCAGAAGCTGAGCGAGATCGTCCGGCTCGACGCGCAGGGCAGCAACGACGAAGAGCTCCTCCTCGTCGTTCCGCTGCGGCCACGTGATACGGGTCGCGCTCAGCCGGGCCGAGAGTGCGTCGGCGTGCTCCGCAGGCACGTCGAAGAGGACGACGTCATCGAAATCCGGCTCCGAGAGCATGGAGTCAGCTTTGCGGCAGCCGCCTCCGATTCGTGTGGCTCACGCGGGTCAATCGCGGAAGGCGGAATCTCTGGCGCTAGGGTCATCGGGTCGTGCAGATCTCTCTAACGAGAAAAGCCGGATCGCGCGTGCTCGTTGCGGCGGCGATTGCGATGCTTGCCCTCGGTGCGTCGGCGTGCGGCGGAGGGAAGAAGTCGTCGTCCGCGTCGGCGACAGAAACGTGGGCCGGCGGTGTCTGTTCCGCCTTCACAACGTGGAAGTCGTCGCTCGATGATGTGAAGACAAGCCTCAAGTCAGGCGGCCTCTCAAGCCTCAGCGGTGCCAAGCTGCAGCAGGCGGAGCGCCAGGTCGAGGATGCGACCAACACGCTCACCAAGTCGCTCAAGAAGCTCGGCCCGCCGAAGACGACGAGCGGCGCTACGGCGAAGAGCGACGTCACCGCGCTTCAGAACAGCCTTTCGACAAGCATGAACGCGATCAAGGCGGCCGTGCCGAGAGACCCCTCGCTCTCCGACGTGGTCACCGCTCTCCCGACTGTGACCGCGGAGCTTACGACGATGGCCAACGCTCTTACCACTGCTGTCAGTGACCTGAAGAGTGCCGACGTCGGCGGCGAGATCGAGCAGGCTTTCAAGCAGGCGCCGTCCTGCTCGGCGTACTTCTCCTCCTGATGTCTCTGAATAGAAAGGCAGGCTCGCGGGTGGTCGTTGCGGCGGCCATTGCGGTGTTGGCGCTCAGTGCGTCGGCGTGCGGCGGCGGGAAGAAGTCGTCATCCGCGTCGGCGACCGAGGCATGGGCGGGCGGTGTCTGCTCCGCGTTCACAACGTGGAGGAGGTCGTACGAGGACATCCTCTCGAGCATCCACCACGCCGAGCTGGACCAGGCCGCGAGCCAGCTCGAAGATGCGAACAATGCGCTCGGCAAGTCGCTCAAGAAGCTCGGCCCGCCGAACACGGCGAGCGGCACTGCGGCGAAGGACGACATCTCCGGGCTCAAGGACAGCCTTTCGACAAGCATGAGCACCATCAAGGCGGCGGTGTCGGGAAACCCCACGGGAGCCGACTTTGTTAGTGCTTACCGGACCGTGAACACGGAGGTCCAGAAGATGGTCGGCAGCCTCAGCACGACGGTCACTGAACTGAAGAGCGCCGACGTCGGCGCCGAGATCGAGCAGGCCTTCAAACAAGCGCCGTCCTGCGCGTCGTACTAGACGCCTGAGGCGCTGGCCAGTCTGACGCTCAGTCGAGCGCGTACGACTGCCCCAAGGCCAGCACGCGGACTTCGACATCCGGCACGACCGTCGCGGCGATCTCGGCGAACTTCATGGCTGCCGAGTCGCTCTGCGTGGGCGGTCGCCACGGCGAGTATGTCCCCCAGTGGATGGGGATCGCGACGCGCGGCCGGATGAGGTCGAGAGCCTCGGCCGCGCGGAGCGGGTCGAGATGCCCCTCCGGGACGCGTGGCCCCCAACCCGCGACAGGCAGAAGCGCGACGTCGATTGGTCCGAGGTCGCGCATGCCCTCGAAGACGTCCGTGTCCCCTGCGAAGTACACGGTGCGGCTGCCGGCGATCACGAAGCCGACGGGTTGCGTTCGCCCGGTTCCGGGACGGTACGGCAAGCCGTGGTCGGCGTGGATCGCCCGAACCCGCAGCGCGCCGAGGTCGACCTCGTCGCCCGGTACGACCTCGGTGACGTCGCGGAAGCCTCGCCGTCGCAGGAGCTCGCCGGCTCCGGCGGGCACGATGACCCGCGCGTTCCGGTCGAGCTGGTCGAGCGAGGGCAGGTCGAGATGGTCGTAATGCGTGTGCGAAATGAGGATCGCGTCGGCAGCAGCGAGCGCGGCCGGATCGACGGCCGTCTTGCGCCTGAGGTGCAGGACGCGGCGACGGAGGACGGGATCGGTGATGACGAGCTGACCGTCGAGCCTGATCGCCGTGCAGCTGTGCCCGAGCCAGGCGATAGCTCCGGCGGCCTCGGTCACCTGTTGCTGCGATCTCCGAGCTGCGTGACCGGTTCTCGCATCGCACGCGAGACGTTCTGAGCGAGCCGGGCAACCATCTCGTCGCTCGTCGGCGCGAGCTGAAACAGGTCGAGCGCATACGCGACATCGGCGTGGACATCCCGCTCGCCAAGTGAGTACCGGTGGTCGAAATCGACGGCCGCATTCACCTCGATCACGACATAGCGGTTGTCCGGCAGAGGGAGCAGGTCGACACCGAAGAGATCGCCGCCGAGCGCGTCGACCGCCGCCACGGCGAGCGCTCTTGCCTCGGGCGTGAGATCGGCCGGCAGCTTCGTCGCTCCGAGATACACGTTCGTTCGCCACTCGCCCGGCTCCGCGACGCGCCGGCTCGCGCCGACCACCTGACCCCCGGCGACGAGCACGCGCAGGTCGTGCCCCGCGTTCGGGACGTACTCCTGGACGACTGCGCCGCCGCGCTGGAACCAGTCACGGCCGGAAAGGACATCGACAACCTCGGCAACGTCCTCGTTGGTGAAGCAGCGATAGACGTCGATGCCCCAGCTTCCGAAACGTGGCTTCACGACGAGGGGCGGCTCGAGCGTGACCGGCCCGCCGGGAGCGAGGTGCGCAGTACGCGGGTGCGGGATCCTCCTCGCGGCGAGTGCCCGTGCCGTGCGTAGCTTGTCGTGTGCGGCGAGGATGGGGCCTGGCCGGTTGAGCACGTGGACGCCGCGGCGCACCAGCTCGTGCAGCGCGAGGAGACCCGGCTCCACGCCGTCGAGCGAACTGCGGACGTCGATCCGGCCGATTGCGATGTCGTTCGGCCCTACCCGTCCGGGAGCGGCGTCGGGCGCGATCGCTCGCACGTCCATCCCGCGCGACGTCCACCGTGAGATGAGGTCTCGGTTCGTCGCGTTGGCGCCGCCGCCGACGATCCAGACCCTCCCCTCGCTCACTCTGCGCCTCGGAGCGGTCCGCCCGTCGCGTGGGTGTTGTCGTCGATGAGCCCGAGATCGATCGCGCGTGCGATCGCGGCGCTGCGGCTCGTGACCCCGAACTTGCGATACACGGCGATCGCCTGGGTCTTCACGGTGTTGCGCGAGACGTAGAGGTGCGTGCCGATCTCGCGAAAGGAGAGGTGGGTGGCGAGGAAGCGGCAGCAGGCGTCGTTCGGCGGGGGTGAGGCTGGAGGCCCAGCGTCCCGTTGGCTCGGAGAGCGCCTGCGTCTGCCGCTCGAGCTCGGCAGCCTGCGTCGTGAGGACACCGATCTCCGGCCGGACCCGGAAGATGTCCGTGACGCGCCGCAGCAGCAGGCGCGCTCCTCCGGCGTCGGCGAGTGCGATCCGCACATGCGCGAGTTCGAGGAGGGCGAGCGTCGCGAGCCACGGCACGGCCGGTGTTGCGCAGCCGAGAAGCTCGTCCGCCGCCGCGAGGCTCGTCTCGGCCGCGGTGAGGTCGCCGTGCGAGGCCGCGCTCCGGGCGCGGGTTGCATGGACGAGGAGCGCGACGAGCGACGCGGACGGCGGCTCGACCGCTTCGACGGCCGCCGCCTCGGCGGCGAAGGCGTCCGCATCGGCATGGGCGTTCTCGGCGATCGAGACGAGCGTGAGGACGCACAGCGCGAGGACTTTCAGCTCGCTTGCTCCCGCCGCGGTGGCGAGCTCAGCCGCTTCCACGAGCGCGCGCTCGCCGCGCGCGACATCGCCCGCGAGCAGGAGCGCGACTCCGTGCGCGAGCGTCGCGAACGGCTGCCAGGAATCGCCCGCCGGCAGTGCGTCGCACGCAGCGGTCGTGTCGTCGAGCATCTGCGCGACGCCCGCTCGGCACTGGAGACCGCGGAGCAGGCGAAACCGCGGGTCGTCGGCGCTCAGCCCGCGGTTGGCCGCGTCGGCCCAGTGTCGCGCCTCGCCGGGGCGGCCGCGCACCGCATACAGCCACGACGCGGCAACGCACAGATCGGGCCGGCCCTCGACGAGCGGCTCGTTGCGCAGGAGCGCGAGCCACGGCTCGAGCGCGTCGAACCTCCCGCGACCGCAGGCCGGGACGGCGAGCAGGCCAGCGAGCTCTGCGGTGTGCTCGAGGTCTCCAGCCGCAGCAGCGTGCTCGACCGCTTCCTCGACGGCGCCTCTCTCCGCTGCGTGGGCGGCGACAGAACGGTGCATGGTGCGCGCTCTCTCCGGCTCGGATCTCTTGAGCTCCGCCAGCAGGTGCTCGCGGACGATGCGGGGGTAGCGATAGCGGCGACGGTGGCGGTCGACGGCAGCAACACCGGAGCGCTGGAGCGACGCGAGCATCGTGTCGGAGCTGTTCCGCCCGAGAAGAGAATCGCAGCGCTCGGCCGTGAGCTCGTCGAGCATCGCGGTGTCCATCGCGAAGCGGCGCTGGACCTTGGACAGACCCCGAGGTACTCCGCCTCGAGGTAGTCGGCGAGGAAACCGTCGTCGCCGTCGAGCGTGTCGACTGGTGTGCCGTTGCGCAGCGAAAGTGCTGCGAGGTAGATCGCTGCCGGCCACCCTTCGAGGCGTTCGCTCAGAGCAGCCGCCGCGGCGGGGGAGAGCGGCGCTTTGGCGAGCCGCAGCAGGCTCTCGGCTTCGCGGCTCGTGAGCGCGAGATTCTCCGTCGCGATCTCGACGAGACGGCCTTCGGCCCGGACGCGCGCGAGCGCCAGCGGAGGGAGACTCCGGCCCGCGAGCGCGACGGTCGTTCCCGGCGTCGCCTGGTCGAGCAGTCCCGCCAGCGCGTCGACTGCCTCCGGCGAGCGCAGCACATGGACGTCGTCGACGAGTGCGAGAAGCCCCGGCTCCTCGGCGATCGGCCTGAGCAGGAGCTCGACCGCATCCGGATCGTCGTCCTCCGGCTCGAAGGCGACGCCGAGCACCTCGCGCGCGTCTCGCTCCGCCCACTGCGCCAGCAGCGTCGTCTTGCCGTACCCGGCCGGCGCGACGATCGTCGCCACCGAGGCGTGCACGGCGCCGCACAGCCGGGCGACGAGTGCAGTGCGCACGACCGCGCGGCGAGCCGTCGGGGGCACGGCCAAGCCTCTCTGCGGCAGGCGCAGAGCGTCCGGAAGGATCACCGGCTCCAAGACGCTCACCGGTTCAGCCTGCTCTTTCCACCACGGCCGGCCAAGGGCGTCCACCGTCTCCACCTCGTAGGTGAGCATCCCCCACCAAACGGGACTCAGGAGCACAAGGGCGACGATATCGAAGCGGGGTCGGGACGTCCGGCTGATGGCGCCCTAGCCGGTCAAGCTCGAGCGAAGACTTTTAGCGGGTGAACCCCGACTCGTAGTGGTCGGAAGCTCCCTCCGGCCGTGCGATCGTGTACACCAGCGCGCCGATGATCGGCGCGAAGATGAGGAAGAGGAACCATCCCGCCTTCGCCAGGCCGGAGTGATCCTTGCGGCGGAAGTTGTCCACCATCAGCATGATCACCCAGGTGACGATCATGATGAACGCGAAGAAGGCGATCATCGTCCACATCGCGTCCCAGAACGTGTACGCAGCGAGCATTGTCAGAACTCCCCTCTCGGTTTCACCGTGAAGACTCTCAGGCGTCGGGTCCGTCTGCGGCCGGCTCCGGCGGCGGGATGGCAGCCGTCTTCGCTTCGCTCGGGAACTCGCTGAGGCTCTGCCGCCGCAACGCTGCGACGCCGACCGCGATCAACGCGGCGAGCAGGAGGATGCCCCACCAGGTGCGCAACGCGTGCGTTCCGCCCCAGAGGATCGCGAGGAGGAAGACGAGGCTGACCGCTCCCCAGACGACTCCTTGGCGCTCGTTCATCGTCGGCGCAAGGCTCTGGCGAAGCCGGACGGCGATTGAGCTTGGCCCGGCGTACACGGCGCCCAGCACCGCAATGACGCCGTAGAGGAGCGTCGCCGCTCCGATCTGGCCGAGAATCGACGTGCCGATCAGCCAGAGGTGATGTGTCGCAACGGTGTAGCCGGGGGTGGCGAGCGCGCTGGTGATGTAGTTGCCCAGCAACGTGCGGATCACGAGGATCAGGAGCCCCACGATCACGAGCCCGAACCCCGCGTTGCGCAGCGTGGCGCGCCTCGCGCCCCGCGCGAGGTAGATCGCGAGGCCGTACAGGAACAGGACTCCGACGAGGAGCCAGACGCTCAGGACCTTCAGGGTCTGCACGCCGGCCTGCGCCGCTGAAAGCTGGCTTGACTTCAGAAGCGTGACCGTGCCCAAGTCGGTCGGCAGCTTCGCCAGGGCGTCTGACGGGATACCGAGCTCAGTCCCGATCTCGTAGATCATGTCGTACAGGTTGAGCGTGACCACGCCGCCGCCCGTCGAGATGCCGTAGTTGGCCTTGTTCTCGAGGACGTTGACGAGCTTCTCGTGCGCGATCGTGCTGGCGTTGATGAAGAGCTGCTGCACGCGCGGCCGCGTGAGAAGGCGCTGCACGCCCTGCGTCAACGGCGCCTCGAGCGCGCCTACGAGCGGCGCCGCGAGCGGCTTGAGTCTGTCTGGCAGACGGTCCGCGAACGCCTTGCTGATGTCGACGTTGGCGTAGAGCTCGTTGATCGCGTACGTGGCGAGCGCCGACTGAACCTGCGGGTCCTGGATGGACTGGGTCGTCGCCTTCTTCCACGCGTTGTTGTCGAGCATCTGCCGGTTCACCCACGTCGTCAGGATCGAGACGAGAGCGAGCACGGTGGCGAGGACGACGAGCGTCCAGACGAGGATCCGCCGGCCGCGGGTCAGCGGTGCGGTGTTGTCGCAGAAGCTGGCATGGAGCGAGTCTCCCGCACCGGGCGGACGGCACCATCGTCCGATCCGGATGATGCTGGCGCCTCCGGCGGCCGAGCAGTCTGGCAGCCGTGATGAGCGGGACGCCTGAACCGCGCGTCTACCGGGTCGTGATCGCGGACGACTCGTATCTCATCCGCGAAAGTCTGCGGCCGGTGCTCGAGGGGGAGGAAGCGGTGCAGGTCGTCGCGTACGCCTCGAGCCTGCCGACGTTGCTCCAGGAGGTCTCCGGTGCCGTCGTCGCCATTTCTCCTCCTAGGTGCTTCGATTCCGGTGACAAGTTGCCATGGTGCTCTGTTCTCCTCTCACCCGTCGCGGGAGATCGGGCACGTCATGCGCCGGCCGCCGCCGCGGCCATTGCCCGGGATTGAAAGGACCTCGATCCCGGCCCGCTCGAGCTTGGAGTTGGTGGCCGCGTTCCGCTCATACGCGACGATGACGCCGGGCGCGAGCGCGACGACGTCGTTGCCGCCGCTCGTGACGACCGTGAGCTCCAGGAGCCCGAGAGCGTCCTGCACCTCTTCGATGAACGAGCGCTCCGATAGCTCGGCGTGTACGCCTCCCTCGCCGTCCGGACGGTAGATGACCGGCAGGATCTGAGAGACGACGGGCTCGTAGATCGTGACGATGTCGCGGTCGCAGAATGTGAAGACCGTGTCGAGGTGCATCGTCGCGCGCTCGCGCGGCATCTGCGCCCCGATCACGAGCCGGGCGGCACCGGCAGCGAAGAGGTTCTGCGCGAGGATGCTGGCGGCCGGCGCGTTCGAGCGCTCTCCCAGCCCGACGACCAGCACGCCGTCGCCGACCGGAATGATGTCGCCGCCTTCGAGCGTCGCGTCGCCCCAGTCGTGGTCCGCGCCGCCGAACCAGATCTCGAAGTTCGCGTCGCGGAAGCGCGGGTGGTGGCGGTAGACGGTCTCGATGTCGAGCGTCTCCTTCTGGCGCGCGGGCGAGCACATCGAGTTGAGCGAGACACCGCCGTAGACCCACGCGCTCGCGTCACGCGTGAAGAGGTGGTTCGGCAGCGGTGCGATGACGAAGTCGTTCGGCCGCATCGCCCGCCGCACGAGCGAGCCCATCTCCCCCGGCAGCTCGGCAGCGGTGACGCCGCCCGTGAGGCAGGTCGCCAGCTCCTCCGGTGGCATGGCGGTCATCCAGTCCGTCAGTTCGCGCGAGAAGACGGTAGTGACGTCCTCCGGACGCAGTCGTCGCGAGAGCAGCCATTCGCGCGCGTTCGGGGCGGCCAGCGTCTCGGCCAGCAGGTCGTGGAGGAACAGCACTTCGACGCCGCGCTCACGCATCGTGTCGACGAGCGCGTCGTGCTCCTCACGCGCGCGCCGTATCCAGAGGAGGTCTTCGGCGAGCGACTCGTGGCAGTTCGGGGGCGAGAGTCGCTCGTGGGCGAGGTCGGGGCGGTGGACCAAGACGGTGCGCAACACACCTACGTCGGAGTTGGCGCCGACGGAGCGCGCGGTGGCGGTGCTCAGGCTTGAGGGGCGAAACGGTTGCTTCGGCGTCTCCCCCGGCGGCGTGACCGTGCTGGGCGCGTCGGTCATGCGGCGATCATCGATTCGGCCTCACTGACCGGCATCACCCGCTTGGGACGAAGCGAACCGCTCGACGAGGACGCCGTGCCGCAGCCCGCGATCGCTGACCCGAAGCTCGTCGCACTGGAGCTTGTCGAGCACCGTTCGCACGATCAATGCACCGGCGAGGATCACCTCGGCTCGCGCCGGCTGCAGCCCGACGATCTCGCGCCGCTGGTCGGCGGTTCGCTGCCGGTAGAGCTCGATCTGGCCGTCGATCTCCTCCCGGTCGAGCACCGTTCCCTGGATCACCTCGGGGTCGTACGCGGCGAGGTGGTGCTTGACGGCGGCGAGGTTCGTGTTGGCGCCGCCCATCCCGACGAGAGCGTCGGGGCGCGGGCGCCCGTCGAGTCGTGCGAGGTCGGTCGCGATCGCCTGGCGAGCCTCCGCGAGCGTGTCATCCGAGACGACGCCGCCGAGGTCGAAGCGCGCGGTGTACCGCGCGGCGCCGACGTCGACGCTGAAGCGCTCCTCCACGTGTCCCGGCCGGCCGAACGAGAACTGGGAGCTGCCGCCTCCGGTGTCGAAGACGACGAGCCGCCCGTCCCCGAGATCGAGCTCGGATGTCGCCGCGATGTAGGCGAGGCGCGCCTCCTCCTCGCCCGAGATCACCTCGATCTCGACGCTGCAGCGTTCGCGCACGGCGTCGACGAGCTCGGCGGAGTTCTTCGCGATCCGCATGCCGGCGGTCGCCACCGCGGCGATCTGCTCCGCCCCGAGGCCGCGGGACTCCGTGACCATGTCGACGACGGCGTCGGCCGTGCGGCGGATCGGCTCCGCCTGGAGCAGGTTGTGCTCGTCGAGTCCTTCGCCAAGACGCGTGACGACGGCGCGGTCGGCCACCGTCTGCCAGGAGTTCCCCGTCGTGCGCTCGCCAACGTGGAGCTTGACCGAGTTCGTGCCGACATCGATAACTGCGAAACGCACGGGCTAGAGATCCAGCATCGTCTTGAGCCCACGTGCGAGACAGACGTTCGGCCGGCCCTGCAGACCGAGCTCTCGCACTGTCGCGGAGACGAGGTCGGGATCCTCGCCCTCGACGACGATCGTGCGGGACGACCGGCCGCCGGACGAGATCTCCGACAACTCCGTCATGCAGCCGCCGACCAGGTAGTGGGCGCGCTGCTTGTGCACGTCGACCGCATCGAGCCAGTCGTTCGGCCCGACCACCTCGTCGAGCAGTTGCTCGAGCGTGTACGCGTCGCGCGCGGTCTCTGCCGAGACGCCGGCCGCCTGCAGCATGGTCGCGACATCGGCGGCGCCGAGCGGAAACGAGTTCTTGAGCACCGGACGCCACTGCTGGAGTCCGTCGGCGTTGACGGCTTCCAGCTGCTTCACGTCCATCAGGCCGTCGCGGACCTTGACCGACGCGTCGCTCTCGTCCGAGAGCAGGTAGATCTCGTCGCTCTCCTGTGCGCGCTCGGGCTCCTGCGAATCGAGGAGGGTCTCGGCGGAGCCGAAGTCGTCGCCGAACGTCCGCCACTCCCAGCGGGGGACGATGCCGCCGAGCGTGTTCGTCACTCCGCCTCGGCCTGCTCCCGAGCGAAGTACTCGAGCGCCTTGCGCGTCTTCGTCTCCTGCTCACCCGAGAGATCGACGCCATGCTCCGCGAGATACGCCCGCATCTGGGCGGCCACCTCGAATGCCTCCGTCGTCGTGCAACGCGTCGACAGCTCGAGAATCCGAGAGCCGTCCGGGTAGATCCAGATCTCGGCGACGAGCCTGCGCTCGAGCTCCGGCGGGACGAAGCGCAGCTTGAGGACGAAGATCGGCCCGAGCACGGTCAGGTCGTCGAGCGTCACCCCTTCCGGCGCGCGCTCCGCGAACAGCGTCCGCTGCTCCTTCGAGAAAAGCTTCCGCAGCGACAGCTCCCCGCTCGTCGCTCGGAGCACGTCTGCTTGGTCCGGCCGTGCCCTTCAGCGTCCCCGAGCAGACGAACCCGCCGGGGAGCGCGTCCACCTCGACGTTGAAGGCGTCCGAGCGCCGCAAGTCCTTCGGCAGTTCGCTCGGCGTCACCGGGCGCAACTTGATGATCGAGTCGCCGCCCTTGCCCTGGATCCGTCGCGCCCGCGCGACGATGCCGTGCGCGTCGAGCGCGAGGTCGGGGGTGTCGAAAAAGAAGACCTGGCGGATCTGGGCCTCGAGCGGGTCGAGCGAGAGCGCCGCGACGGTCGAGCGCTGGTGCGGCTCGGGAACCGTGAGCTTCAACTCGACGCTGTCGGCCCCTTTGAGGGTCTCGAGCAGTTCAACGAGTTGCTCGTTCGAGAAGCCGGGCTGGGTGGTGACGCCGGGCGCACTGGTGGGAGCAGACATTTCTTCCTCCTGTTTGTGCGGCCAGGCTTGCGCCGAACCCGCGGTCGGGCATCGTCACAAGTGGGTGAAGCGGGGAGGAGGGCGCCCTCATCCCGAGAATGAGTGGGCCGGGGTTCGGCCATCATCCAAGGAGGAAAACCACATGGACGAAGACGAACGCGGCGTAGGCTGGCTCCTCTTCGCCGCCACAATGCTCGGGCTCGCCGGCATCTTCACCGTGATCGACGGCATCGTCGCGTTGTCGCGGTCGAAGTTCTTTGTCGGGGGCCAGACCTACGTGTTCAGTGATCTGCGCACGTGGGGTTGGCTCATGCTCTTGGTCGGCGCGCTACTCATCCTCGCCGCCATGGGCGTGTTCGCCGGTTCGGGGTTCTCGCGCTGGTTCGGCATCTTCGCCGCGAGTCTCGGCATGATCGGCCACTTCTCGGCCATGAACATGTATCCGTTCTGGTCGCTGGTCGTGATCACGTGCTGCATCCTCGTGATCTACGGACTCGCGGCATACGGCGGGAGTCGCGGCCCAGCAGGAGCAGGAGCCTGAGGCTCGCTCGTCGGGGGAGCTCCGCCGCTACGCGTGCGGGGCTCCCCTTCTTTTGCGGGGCGCCCTCGGTGCGCCGACTGATCACCCCCTCTGGATGATGCTGCGCCGGGCGTCGGCGGACGACTACGATCGCTCCTAGTCGCAGGCACTGTGCCCGCGGCCATGAAGTGCTGCCACATGGAAGGAGCGTTCGATGACCGACAGCGAACTTGAGCTTGGCCCCGTCGACTACCTGATCGTCGAATGGCCAGCGGGCAAGGAGCCCACCGGCGAGGGGCTCGCGATACTCGGCGACTTGAGCGACCGCGGATTGATCCAGGTGCTCGACCTGGTGTTCGTGCGCAAGGAACGAGGACGGCACCATTACCGGGCTCGCGCTCATGGACATCGACGCCGACGGCGAGCTCGATCTCATCGGGTTCGAGGGCGCGTCGTCGGGTCTCCTCGGCCAGGACGACTACGACGAGGCGGGCGCAGCGCTCGAGCCGGGCGCCTCCGCCGCGATCCTGCTCTACGAGAACACCTGGGCGCGGCCGTTCGTCACCGCCGTGCGGCGCAGCGGCGCACAGCTCGTCGCAAGCGGTCGGATCCCGGCCGACGAGCTCGTCGACCACCTTGACACCCTCGAAACCACCACCGCTTAGAGAGGAACCAGAGATGCCACTACTTCGCGGAGTCGCACGTGTAGCCGTCGTCGCCGGAACCGCGACCGCGGTCTCCAACCGCGTTTCGCGCCGGCAGGCGAACCGGTGGGCGCAGGAGGAGCCGCAGCAGGCCCAGGGCGGCTACGAGCAGGCGCCGGTAGCGGCGGCCGCGCCGGCGGTCGATCCGCTCGATGAGCTCAAGAAGCTCGGCGACCTCAAGGCGGCGGGCGTCCTCACGGACGCCGAGTTCGAAGCGCAGAAGGCCAAGATCCTCGCCGGCTAGTCCTCGCGTCCAGCGGGGCGCTCGGGTTTGCCCGGCGCCCCGCTCGATCGCGGAGGCGACTTCGACGTAACCAAGGAGGACCGCCCGATGTGCCGCTGGCTCGCGTACTACGGAAAGCCGATCCGCATGGACAAGGTCCTGTACCAGGGGCAGTACTCGCTCATCGACCAGAGTCTCAAGTCACGACTCGGTGCCGAGCCGACGAACGGGGACGGGTTCGGCATCGGCTGGTACTCGCCCGCGGGCGAGCCGGGCGTCTTTCACAGCACCGATCCGGCCTGGAACAACCGCAACCTGAAGGAGATCTCGAGCCACGTCGAGTCGCACCTTTTCCTTGCGCATGTCCGCGCCACGACGGGGACCCCCGTGCAGCAGACCAACTGTCATCCCTTTCATCACGGCAAGTGGCTCTGGGTCCACAACGGGGTCATCCACGACTGGCTGACGGTCAAGCGCGACCTCGTGTTTGCTGTCGACCCGGGGCTCTACCCGATGATCGAAGGCACGACCGATTCCGAGGTCCTGTTCTACCTCGCGCTCACATTCGGCCTCGAGGAAGATCCGCCGGGTGCGGTCGCGCGCGCGATCGGCCTCGTAGAGGAGGTCGGGCACCGCCACGGCGTCCAGTATCCGTTCCAGGGCACCATCGCCGCCACCAATGGCGAGCGACTCTGGGCGTTCCGGTACTCGAGCGAGGGCCAGTCTCGCTCTCTGTACTTCTCGACGGCCTACGACACGCTAAAGGCGATGTATCCCGACGACCCGAGGCTCGAGGACTTTGACGACGAGTCGCGCATCATCGTCTCGGAGCCGCTCGGCGAGGTCGCCGGCGTCTGGAATCCGGTTCCGGAGGCGATGTGGGGCGTCGTCCAGCCGGGGCCTGACGAAATGGGCACGTTCACGCCGGCTGCGGCCCCAACGGGCTGACGCCGCCCGGCCGTTCGTCGCCCCGCTCGTCGTCCCTCAACGCGCCGCGGAGCAGCCCGATCACGCAGTCGGGGCAGTAGACGAGCCGGGGCTCGTCGATGGGTGTGAGAACGGTCACCCAGCCGCGATCCTCGGGTGTCTGCTCGCGTCCGCATTCGACACAGCACATGTCGTCGACGGTACGAGCGACACTCCGGCTGCCGTATGGCACGGCTAGGTCAACTGCTCAGCCGGCGCGCAAGATCCCTTCGCGGTGTGCAACCGCAACGGCTTCGAGCCGGGAATGCGCGCCGAGCGAGCGCAACATCCGCCGCACGTGGTTGCGGGTGGTCTCGATGCTGATGTGGAGCTCGCCCGCGATCTGCTGGGTGGAGTGCCCCTTGGCGAGAAGGTGCAGGATCTCGTTCTGCCGCGGCGTCAAGTGCGGATGCGGCTCCGGGGCCGGCGCCTTATCGACGTGGGGGATGATCCCGAACACGCCGACGATGCGTCCTCCGTCCTTCAAGGCGACGGAGTTCACCTCGATCTGGATGCGCTCGCCTTTCGTGCCCACGACGACGACCGCTGTGTGGGTCGAGCGCTCGGTCCCCATGATCTTGCGGACGAACGACTCTCGCGCCGCGCGCGCCTGCTCCGGTACGACGATCGACGACTGCTGGCGGCCACGGACGTCACCCACGAGCTTCTTCGCGGCCGGGTTGATCCAGCGGATGACCCCGAAACGATCGACGGCGTAGCTCGGGACGCTCATGTCGTCGAGCGCGTCCTGGATGTCGCCGGGGATCTCGTCCGCGTGCTCTGCGGCGAGCGCCTTCCGAGCCGTCGATTCGGGTGTCGCCATACCGCTCACACGATCGCCGCGGCTCCGGGTCACAGCATCATCCCGTTCGGATGAGCGTGTCTCCCTGCTCCGGTTTCGCTCCCGGGCTGGGGTCGAGCGGCCGGCTCAGTTGGTCGAAGATCTTCGTGCCGGCCGAGACAAGCGGAGCGGCGAGCACGAGTCCGAGCATCCCGAACAGGCACCCTGCACTGATCGTCACGACGAGGACGACGAGCGGGTTGAGGCCGAGGGCTGAACCCATCGCGAACGGCTGGAAAAGGTTCTGCAGCAAGCCGTTTGCGAGGATTACGACGATGAGCATCGCGACCGCGATTGCCGTCCCTTGCGAGCCGAGCGCGAGCAGCACGGCGAACGCCCCTGCGACGATCGCGCCGATGTATGGAACGTACGCGGTGACGAACGTGACGACCGCGATCGTGCCCGCGAGTGGGACGCCGAGGATGAGCGCGGCGACGCCGACGATGACGCCGTTGAACGCGGCGACGAAGGTAACCCCGCGGAAGTAGCCGCGCAGTGACGTGATGATCGAACCGGTGACAACCCGCGCGACCGGCACGGGCAGGCCGACGTGACGGTCGACCCAGGCGCGCATCCCCGGCCCGTCCTTGAGGAGGAAGAACGTGCCGAGCGCGGCGAACGACAACCCGAAGATGACCGACGTCAGCCCCCTGATCCCGCTGACCACCCCGTGCACGAGGGTCGAGATCATTTGCGGCACCGCATGCTTGAGCGTGGCGCCGGCGCCGGACGCGCTCGAGGAGTCGACGCCGGAGCTCGTCATCCAGCTCTGGAGCTTGTCGACCCCGGCGGCGGCCTCCGCCGAGAGATCGGCGTTCTGGCCGGTGATGCCGGCGATGACGAGGACGGCGATGACAACGGTGACCGCCGCGAGGGCGATCAGCACCAGCGCCGCCGCAAGCCAGCGCGGCATATGGCGGTCGAGCACGCGGACGAGCGGCATCGCGACGACCGCGATGATGACCGCGAGGACCATCGGCCCCGTGATCGTGTAGGTGGCCGCGCCCAGCCAGATCACGCCGCCGACGAGGGCGAACACACCGACGAGCAGCCACGCGCTGAAGCCGAGGTCGCGCAGCCAGCGCGGTGTCTCGAACGCGCCGCTCAGCTGGGAGCGGCCGGTGTTGTCCTCGCCTGGAAGCTCAGTCGCGCTCATGATCCTCCGCAGTTTCGCTCGGGCGCCGGACGTATCTCATCCCGCCGGGGTGACGCCGCGCACCGCCTGGGTGGAGGACGATGACGGGCGTGGGCGCGAACGGAAGCGTCGAGGAGAGTAAGCCGCGGGGCGCGCGCCGGGTACGCGAGTGGGGCGGCTATCTCTGGTTCATGACCTTCGGCACGTTCCTGCCGCTCCCGATCTTTGCCGGCGGTTATCTCGCGCACCTGACGTTCATCGGGGCGCCGCTCGCGCGGACCGCCTACCGGCTCGGGATCTTCGTGTCCACGCTCGGGCAGACTCCCCCGGGAGCCGACCGACTCAAAGCGCGGCACCACGACGGCGACAAGAAGCCGTTCGCCGAACGCGTCCGCGCTAAAGCGCCGCCCGGCTGGGTCGAGAGCCGCGACGCGCCGTTCGGCCGCACCACGCGCGTGCTGTGGTTCGTCTTCGTCGGCTGGTGGTTCGGCGGCTTGTGGGTCCTGCTCGCCTGGAGCGTCCTGCTCCTGCCGTACCCGTTCCCGGATCTCATCCGGAAGCTGCTCGCGGACGTGCCGAGCGTGCTGACGCTCGGCTCGCCCGACCCGCGTTAGAGCCCGGCGCGGACCTCGATGCGTCCCGCGCTCTCGGCTTCCTTCAGCGTCGCGTAGTCGCGCTCGTTCTGGTCGGCGTAGGCGCTCGCGAACTCGACGAGCGCGCGGTCGAACGTGTCGCCCTTGCCGAGATAGGAGGCGATGGCGATGCGGTCGCCCGAGCGGGCGTGTGCGCGGGCGAGCAGGAAGCCGCACACCTGCCCGTAGAGCTCGAGGCCGAGCGGCTGGATGTTGTCGAGATCCACGGACGTCTTCCAGTCCCAGAGCTGGCGAACGTAGAAGTCGCGCCCCACCCCGTCGAGCGTGTCCTGCGGCTTGGCACGAATCCAGCCGAGGAAGATGTCGCTCGTCGCCTGCATCAGGCGCTGGCCGTGGACGACGCGCTCTCCGTGGTTGCCGTGCGCGCTCGCGCCGAGGTACGGCTCGAGCACCGACGACTGCGCCTCCTTGATCTGGAGGAAGAGAGGGTCGTCGCCGTCGCGGCCGAGCAACAGGAGGATCCAGCAGCGGGTTCCGACGCTGCCGACGCCGACCACCTTTCGCGCGAGATCGACCCAGCGGAACCCCTCGAGCAGATGCCGGCGATCGGTCTGCAGCGTCTCCCGGTACTCGCGGAAGAGATGGTGTATCGGCGCCTCGATCTCCTCGATGGTCGCGCCGACCTCTGCCGCGAGCTCGCCCGCCGGCACGATCAGCGGCGGGTCCGAGACGATGCGCGGCTCTCCATCGACTTCGTGCGTCAGCTTGGCGAAGGCTTTCAGGCTGTCCTTCGTTGTCGCTTTCTCGGCCGCCTGCGCGACCTTTTCCGCCTGGCGCCCCGCGTTCTGCGCCACGAGGTTCCGCTCGAGCGTCTCGGCGTCGAGGGTTGCGTACCAGACGTCGAGGTTGCGGGAAACGGCGAACTTCCGCATCCACTCGCGGTACGCGCCGACTGCCGCGAGCACGGCGGCTGTCCGCTCCTTCGTCGTGAAGTTGCGGTCACGGCCGGCGATCTCGAAGCTCGCGGCGAGCCGCTTCAGGTCCCACTCGAACGGGCCTGGATGCGTCTCGTCGAAGTCGTTCAGGTCGAAGACGAGCTTGCGCTCGGGGGAGGCGTAGCCTCCGACGTTGGCGAGGTGGGCGTCGCCGCAAAGCTGCGCGTTGAGGCCTACGCGCGACGTCGAGGCGAGGTCGTTGGCCATGATTGCCGCCGCGCCGCGGTAGAACGTGAACGGGGAGACGAGCATCCGGCCGTAGCGCACCGGGACGAGCTCGGGTACGCGGGACGGCGCCTGCGCCTCGAGAATCGCGACGGGGTCGCGGCCAGCCGCGAGCTCGAAGCCGGCGTGGCTCGAGCGCGGGCACTCGACGCGCGCGGCGCGGCCGCGAGCGGCGCGCTCCTCCGGCGTGAAGTGCGGCACCGCCGGGGCGGCTGTCTTCGGGTTCTTGACCGTGGCCATGGGCTACGCGGTCTCCGCCGTCGGGCCTGGGGGGGAGCCTTTGTCGCGGTTTCGGCGCACGAGCCAAACAATAAGGAAGACGATGACACCGGCGGCGAGGATCCCGAACGCGATCCAGCCCCACGGGGTCTGCTCCTCCTCCGGCGGGTTCGAGGCTGCGACGACCCCGGTCGCCACCACGACGGCCGTCGTATTGACGCCGCCCGTAGTCGTCGCTCCGGTCGAGGTTGTCGTCCCCGTCGTCGTTGCTGGGGGCGTCACGGCGACGGTCTTGGTCTGGGTCGTCGTCTGGGTCACCGTGGTCGCGGGAGCGGTTGTGGCAACGGTCGACGTCGGGACGGTCGTCGTCGGCCTGGTCTGCGTAGGCCTCGTCGGCGTCGTTTCTGTCGGCGTCGTTTCCGTCGGCCTGGTCGGCGTCGTCGGCGTCTCGGTCGGCAGGGTGCTCACCGTCGGCGTCGCCTGCGTCGTCGCGGGCAGGCTCGGCACGGTGCGGGTCACCGTCCGCGTTATTGCGCCGGCGCCTCCGCAGCCGCTCGCAAGAGCGGCAGTGGCGACGACGGAGACGGCGGCTGCGAACGCGAGCCGCACCGTCAATCTCCACCTTCCTCGGTGGCCGTCGTCGTCCGAGACGGCCATCGACTGGCCCAGACTGACGAGATCCTCGGGCCGGAGCCAGCTGTCGGCAATCACGACGCCGTCGGCGCGCTTGACGGCGGCGCGGAGCGGCTTCGCCCAGACGTGCTCGATCAGCACGATCGCGACCGAGGAGCCGTTCGGGACCGTCTGGAGGAGCGCGAACTTGTCGTCCTCGTCGAGCGTGTGTCCGTCCGCACTGTCTGCGGCCCCGGCGATCCAGCCGATCTCGGCACCCTCGGCGCCGCCGACGCCCCAGCCGATGAGTCCGCCCACCATCGCGCCGAAATCTGCCGCCTCCTCCCAGTCGAGGTCGGTCGCGGTCAGCGTCGCCGCGGCGCCCATCGAGTCCTTGCGGATGAGGAGGAGGTCGATCACCCGGATCAGCCCGAGCGTCTTGAGTCGCTCGAGCTCGGGCAGGATCTCGCCCTTGAAGTGGTTGCCGTCGAAGGCGACCGTGAGGATCTGGACGGGGCCTAGCTCCCGCAGAGATGTGTGTGGCATGTCGTGGATGGCGGGGTCCATCGGAGCGTCACGCTAACGGCCGCCCTGGCCGCCTCGCGTCATGCCGTGGGGGTGAAAGCGGCTGCCGACGAGTGGGCTCCGGAGCCGGGTGCAGGAGTGAGCCGGGCCGAGACGACGTAGGAGACCACGACGGCGACGATCACGAGCGGCATGAGGGTCAGGCTGTCGGTCCCGAGGAACACGCTGACGATGAGAACGGATGTGAGCGGCAGTCCTAGCATTGCGACCATCGTCGCGCCGATCCCCATTGCGGCCCCCGCGATCATCGGCAGGCCGGAAAGGTGGGAGAGCGCGATGCCGCCGGCAGCGCCGATGAACATGCTCGGGAAAATGGGGCCGCCCCGGAAGCTGCTTAGCGAGAAGCTGTACGCGAGGCCCTTGCAGAGGACGACCATCAGGAGCGCCCCCACGGTCCAGCCGGCGGCTCCGTCGATCAGTCCCGGGAGCTGATCCTGTCCCGAGAAGAGCACCTCGGCCGAGCTTCTCCCGGTTACTTCGACGAAGATCAGCACGACCACACCGATCGCGACGCCGACGACGGGTGTCAGCAGCACCATTCGGCTTTCGACGATCGGTTGGAGCAGCCGCGCCAGTCGCTTGATGCCGGCGCCGAGGATCGCCGCGACGACTCCGATCACGATCGCCCACAGGAATTCGGGCACACGAGGGCTGCCCGCCGGTGGGATGTTCGGGACGGCGAGCGAGAACGTGCCGAAGCCGGTCCAGCTATTGAGCCCGATGAAGATCAGCGAGCCGACGCCGGCAGCTAGCAGTCCGGGCGCGAGCACCACTCCAAGCATCGCCCCGCCGAGCCCAGCCACCTCCATCATCAAAAACGCGGCCGGAAGCGGCGAGCCGAGGAGCGTGCTGATCGCGGCGAAGCTCCCCGCGGCGCCGATCACGGCAAATGCCCTCTCGGGCGCGTCGCGCTTGACCAGATGGACGGCGAGGACTCCGAGTCCGCTGCCGATCGCGATGAGAGGCGCCTCCGGGCCGAGGACGGCGCCGAGGCTGAGGGTGGCGAACGAGGCAATGACGATCCCGGGAAGCTCGATCGGCGGCACCGGTCCGGATGCCTTGAACCCCTCCGCCGGCTTGTGCCCTGCCGTTCCCGGCAGGTGCCGGATCGTGAGCGCCACCAACAGGCCGCTCAGCGCAAGCAGCGGAATCGGCCACCAGGCAGGCTGCCCGTCGAAGCCGAGGTCGCCGGGCAGGGTGTCGAACAGATACTGCTGCAGCCTGGTGAAACCCTCGAGAAAGAAGTACGCGGCCGCCGCCACCGGGACACCGATGATCGCGCCGAACAAGAGCAGTACGACGTACGAGCGGCTCTGGAGAAGCTCGAGTGGACTCGGCGCACCTTCTGTCGGTGTCGCCGTCTGCGGGTCGGGGTGGCCCTCTTCTTCCAGGTTGTTTCATCCTCTCGGCACGATTGCGCTCACTGCGCACCGCTCATGGGCGAGCGCCGTCGCGTTCGTCGGAGGATTACGCGAGCTGCGCGCCGGCTCATCATCCCCTACGGACGATGCTCGCCACCCACGCCGCTCCTAGCGTCCGCCCTCACAACCGTCTGCAGAGAGGGGCTTTCAATCATGTGGTGGGGTATCGGTGGCGGATTCGCCATCCTTTGGCTGGTTCTGATAATCGTCGTCGGCATCACGTGCCTGCGCAAAGGGCACTGGATCATGTTCATCCTCGGCATCTTCTTCCCGCTTCTCTGGATCATCGGAGCCGTGATGCCTCCGACCTCCAAGGTCTAGCGAGCGGCTCGACAGGAGCCCCCGAGATGGAGTGGGCGCTGCCGGCGATCTGCGTGATCGTCCTCGCGTTCGCGGCGGTCTCGCGCCGCCTCGACGGGACGTCGATCACGGCGCCGATGGTCTTCACCGGCGCCGGTCTCCTACTCGGAGCCAAGGCGGCCGGCGTCGTCGACCCGGCACCGAACGGGGAGACGGTGAAGATGCTCGCCTCGGCGACGCTCGCGGTCGTCCTATTCGGGGATGCGTCCCGCATCGACTTTCGTGCTCTGCGGGAGGAGTACCGCGTTCCCACGCGGCTGCTCGGGATCGGTCTGCCGCTCGCGATTCTCGCCGGCCTGGTGGCGGGGCTCGCGCTCTTCGGGTCGCTCGCGTGGCCCGAGGCGCTCGTGCTCGCGATCGTGCTCGCCCCGACCGACGCGGCCCTCGGCCAAGCGGTCGTCACGCTGCCGAGCCTGCCGTCGCTCATCCGGCAGGGGCTCAATGTGGAAAGCGGGCTCAACGACGGTCTCTGCGTGCCGCTCTTCTACATCGCGATCGCGGTGGCTTCTGCCGAGGCCGGGCTGACCGGCGCACACAGTGCCGTCACGATCGTTGTCGACGAGATCGGCTACGGCGTCGTCGCCGGCGCCGGAGCGGGGGCGCTGGCCGCGGCGATACTCCTCCTGGCCGCCCGCCGTGGGCTCGTCGACCCGCTCTGGCTGCAGGTGGTGCCGGTGGCCGCGGCCACGCTCGCGTACACGACGGCCACGGCCCTCGGCGGCTCGGGATTCATCGCGGCGTTCGTCGGCGGCATGCTCTTCGGCGGCCTCCGCCGCCGCGTGGGTGGCGAGGTCGGCTACCTCGTGGAGCAGCTCGGAGCGCTGCTCGGAGCAGCGACGTTCGTGGTCTTCGGAGCCGCGTTCCTCGAGCCGGCACTCGGCGGGATCACGTGGGCGGTGGCGGCGTATGCGCTTCTGAGCCTCACAGTTGTGAGGATGGTGCCCGTGGGCATCGCGATGCTCGGAACCGGCGCCCGTCCGCAGACCCTCGGCTTCCTCGGCTGGTTCGGCCCGCGTGGGCTCGCCTCGATCGTGTTCGCGGTGCTGATCGTGGAACACCCCGGGGAGCTTCCGCACGAGGGCCTGCTCGTGACGACGATCTACGCAACGGTCGGCCTGTCCGTCCTCCTGCACGGCTTGACCGCCGCGCCGCTCGCACGCCGCTATGCCGCCTGGTACTCCCGGCAGGGCCCCTCGGGTGTCGAGGCTGCGGAGTCGGCCCACCGGGTCCGGTGGCGGACGCCTGTCACACAGCAGCGTTAGCGGCGAGCCTTTAGTGCGCGAACGCGGTCGCCGTCGTCGCGTCGTGGGTCGGCGCGGCTTGCTGTTCGAGGCGGCTCAGCTGCCGCTTGATGTCGGCGAGCAGCATGTCCGCCATGTCGTGCGTGAAGCCGCGCCGCACGACGACGCGCAGGGCGGCGAGGTCGGTGCGGTTCTCCGGGAACGTGTACGCAGGCACCTGCCAGCCTCGCTCGCGCAGCGCGACTGAGAGGTCGAAGACGCTGTAGTTGTCGATCTCCGGCTTCAGCGAGAACGCAAAGACCGGCAACTCGTCGCCGCACGTCAGGAGCTCGAACGGCCCGAGCTCCTCGATCCGGGCCGCAAGGCCGGTCGCCACGTCCCGGGCGTACTGCTGGACGCGCCGGTAGCCCTCGAAGCCGAGCCGCACGAAGTTGTAGTACTGCGCGACGACCTGCGCACCCGGCCGGGAGAAGTTGAGCGCGAAGGTTGGCATCGTGTCGCCGAGGTAGTTGACGCGGAAGATCAGCTCATCGGGCAGCGCCTCGACGTCGCGCCAGACGATCCAACCGACGCCCGGGTAGACGAGCCCGTACTTGTGGCCGGACGTGTTGATCGAGGCGACGCGCGGCAGCTGGAAGTCCCAGACCAGGTCGGGGTCGAGGAAGGGCGCGATCATGCCGCCCGAGGCGCCGTCCACGTGCACGGGAATGTCGATCCCGCTGTCCTGCTCGAAGGCATCGAGGGCCGTGCAGATATCGGCCACCGGCTCGTAGGAGCCGTCGAAGGTGGAGCCGAGGACGGCGACGACCGCGATCGTGTTCTCGTCGCAGCGCGCGACGGCTGCCTCCGGCGTGAGGTGGTACGTGTCGCCCTCCATCGGCACGATCCGCATCTCGACGTCCCAGTAGTTGGCGAACTTCTCCCAGCACACCTGGACGTTGGCGCCCATCACGATGTTGGGCTTGTCGGAGGGCATCCCATCGGCTTCGCGCCGCCTGCGCCAGCGCCGCTTGAGCGCGAGCCCGGCGAGCATCGCGGCCTCGCTCGAGCCTGTTGTCGAGCAGCCGGTCGCCTCGCTCGTGGTGTGGCCTTTCATCGGGGGCGCGTGCCAGAGGTTCGCGAGGATGTTGACGCAGCGCGCCTCGAGGGCCGCGGTCTGCGGATACTCGTCCTTGTCGATCATGTTCTTGTCGAGACACTCGGCCATCAGCCGCTCGGCCTGGGGCTCCATCCATGTCGACACGAACGTCGCCACGTTGAGGCGCGCGTTCCCGTCGAGCATCAACTCGTCGTGGATGATCTGGTACGCGACGTCGGGCGGCAGTTCGCTTGCGGGCAGCGTGTGCCGGGGGATGCTGCCGGCACCGAAGTGGTAGAGCGGCGCCACGGCGATCTCGGTCGCCTGCTGCTCGTCGTGCTCCTCATGCTTGAGGGCCATCGTCCTCACTCTCCCTTTCGTGTCTGGATGCTTCCCGTCCCGGTCTTCCCAGCCGGGTGACGACGACCGCCACGACGGTCACGAGATAGAGCTGGCCCATGAGCGCCTCGAGGACGGCGAGCGCGCGCCCGAGGTTCCCTGCCGCCGTGTAGTCGCCGTACCCGAGCGTGGCGAGGGTCACGTAGCTGAAGTAGAGGCGCAGCTGCCGCGTGCCGTCCATTCCCTGGGCGAAGAACGGGGTCTTGTCGATCGTGGCCAGGACGCCGAAGACGAACATGAACACCAACCCGAGCAGGACATAGACGCAGATCGCGCCCGCCACCGAGCGCGAGTTGATCTCCCTCTGCGCGATCGCGCCCTCGGCGATGACGACGGCGATCATGATCGCGAGGAGACCCGCGACGATCCCGAGCGCTGCGGTCAGCGCCTCGTCCCGCCAGACGAGATTGACCAAGGCGCAGGCCATGGCGGCGGTGGCGAGCGCGAAGGAGAACTGCCGCTCGGTCATCGCCCAGCCGGCGGTCCAGATCGCAAGCAGCAGCGTTGAGGCCAGGACGAGAACGATCGTGCTCGTCGCCCAGGGCGCATCCGGCAGGAGGGCGGCGAGGAAGAAGGCGACGAAGATCGCACCGAGCACGGCCCAGTAGCTGTGGTTCGCTCGCATGCGGGCGAGACGCTCGAGGTGCACCGGGGCGACGCCGCTCATGGCCCTCAATCTCGATCCTGCGACCATGCGGCGCATCGTCCTGCACGGGTGAAGGCGAGGCGACCGTTTTCATCCGTCCGGCATGACGCGCCGGACGCGAGGCCGAGCAAATCTGGAAACGACCGGCGACAGGAGGACGCGAGCATGCTCAGGGAGCTGGAAGTGGAAACGGCGAACCGTGACCCCGAGCTTCCGCCGGTGCCCGACTACGC
Source organism: uncultured Actinomycetes bacterium (assembly GCA_963816735.1). GTDB lineage: Bacteria > Actinomycetota > Thermoleophilia > Gaiellales > Gaiellaceae > Palsa-739. Next base: position 1,002,574 of record CAWFLY010000010.1, on the reverse strand, counting down.
CGAACTCCGAGCCGGCTCCGCGCTTCTCGGTCGTGATCGGCACGTCGCGCTCTGGGGAGGGGTCGTGGAGTGTGAGCACGGTTGGCGCGCGGGCTTCGCGTATCCGCGCGAGATCTTCGTCCCATCCCTCGCGCCGGAACCCGACGAGACGGCTGCCGAGCTCGAGGAGTACGGCGTTCCCTTCGAGGTGCTCGGTGCCCACACGATCGGCATGGCGCTCGATGCCGTCGCCGAGAGGGCGGTATGAGAGAGTGAGTGGTGAGATGGCGACCGTGCCAGTAGGCGAAACCGGCGGCGCCGCGCCGCACTCGAAGCTCCCGCGGCCGCTGTGGCGGCGGATCCTCATGTGGGCGCTGATCGTCGTCGTCATCGGCGCACTGGCGAATCTTCTCGGCTGGGACCTCAGAAGCTGGTTCCACAACCTCTGGAAGACCATCACGACGATCTCGATCCAGTCGCTCATCGCGGGGATCGTCCTGATGATCGTGCAGACGAGCACGACCGCCTACGCCTGGTACGCGATCCTCAAGTTCGCGTATCCGGAGCGGACGCGGTGGAAGGACATCCTCGCCGGCTATGCCGTCTCGGTCGCGCTGAACGGGTTCCTCCCGGCGAATCTCGGCACGCTCGTCTTCCTGATCATGCTGACTACCTTCCTCGCCATCAGCTTCGCCGCGACTCTTGGCGCGTACGCCGTCGAGAAGATCTTCTTCACCCTCGCCGGCGCTTTCACGTACCTCTACCTCTTCATCAGCGTCGGCAGCTCATTCGACGTCTCCTTCAGCTGGGTGCACGAGCACCCTGCCGCCACGATCATCGTTCTCGGCGGCGGAACCCTCATGATCGTGCTGCTCGTGCGGAAGTACTGGCCGCGCGTCGTCGAGTGGTGGGACAAGGCGAAGGAGGGCGGCGCGATCCTCGGCCGGCCCGGCGCCTTCTTCGGTCGCGTCTTCCTTCCGTCGTTCATCAGCTGGTGTGCGGGCCTCGCCGTGATCGGGGTGTTCCTCAACGCGTACGGGATCCCGGTCACCTTCGACACGCTGATGCACGTCGCCGGCGGAAACTCGCTCGCCAACGTGACCTCGGTCACGCCGGGCGGCGTGGGGGTGCAGCAGGCCTGGAGCGTCGCCGCGCTGAAGGGCGTCACGGACGCCAATACGGCGACTAGCTACTCCCTCGCGCAGCAGCTCGTATCGACGGCGTGGAGCATCGTCTTCGCGCTGATCCTCATGGTCTGGGCGTGGGGATGGGGCGGCGGCACGAAACTCGTCACCGACTCGTACACCGAGGCGAAGCGCCGTCAGCAGGAGCAGGCGGACAACCGGCGGGCCAAGAAGGAGGCTGCCGCAGCCGAGAAGGCTGCAGAGTGACGGACACATACGGCGAGGCGCCGGGCTGGACGCCCGAGCGACCGAGCTTCAGTGCCGGGCAGCTCGTGCTGGCCTGGCTGCTCGGCGCCGTTTCGCTGCTCGTCGGGGCGCTGCTCATCCCCGGTGCCACAATCTCGAGCTTCGAAGTGGCGCTCGTGGCCGCAGCACTCATCGCCGTTCTGAACGCCGTCCTGCCCCCGCTCGTCGCTGCGCTGCGGCTTCCGTTCATGGCGCTGCTCGGCTTCTTCGCGATTCTGTTCGTCGACGCCGGGATGTTGCTCCTCGTCGACCGGGTGAGCAACGGCTTTTCGATCGACTCGTTCTGGTCGGCGATCGGCGTCGCGCTTGCGGCCTCTGCCGTCGGCGTCGTCCTCTCGATCCTCATCGGCACGAACGACGACGACATCTACTCGCTTCGCGTCGTCGAGCGGGTCGCGCGCCGCTCCGGCGACCGGGTCGTGACCGACCAGCCGGGAATCGTCTTCCTCGAGATAGATGGGCTCGCGCTTCCGGTGCTGCAGCGCGCGATGCGCGACGGGCACGCGCCGACGCTGGCGCGTTGGCTCACCGATGGCACGCACAAGCTATTCGAGTGGGAGCCCGACCTCTCCTCGCAGACGGGCGCCTCCCAAGCGGGGATCCTGCTCGGCTCGAACGACGACATCCCCGCCTTCCGCTGGGTCGAGAAGGAGCGGAAGGTGCTCGTCGCCTGTTCGTCGCCGGAGGACTGCGCGGAGCTCGAGCGGCGGCACTCGGCGGGTACGGGGCTGCTCGCGGGTGGTGGCGCGAGCCGCGGCAACCTCTTCTCCGGCGGAGCGGATCACATGATCCTCACCGTCAGCCGCATGGAGGCCGAGCGCTCGTCCAACGCTGGCTACCGCGCGTTCCTCGCCAACGGGTTCAACGTGACCCGTTGCCTCGTCCTCTTCGGCTGGGAGGTGATCCTGGAACTGAGCGCGGCAGCGAGGGAGCGCCGGCGCGACGTCCGGCCGCGGGGCCATCGCGGCGGCGTCTATCCCTTCCTCCGCGCGACGATGTGCGTCATCGTCCGCGACTTGATCGTGTACGGCGTCCTCAGCGACATGATGAAAGGCCGGCCCGCGATCTATGCCACCTTCTCGAGCTACGACGAGGTCGCTCACCACTCTGGACTCGAGCGCGAAGACACGCTCGAGGCGCTGCGGAAGCTCGATGAGCAGTTCGGGCGGATCGAGCGCGCGCGCCGCTATGCGGCCCGGCCGTATGCCTTCGTCGTCCTCTCCGACCATGGCCAGACCCAGGGGGCGACGTTCTTGCAGCGGAACGGTTACGGGCTCGACGAGCTCGTCGGGAAGAACCTCGCCCGGGGCGGCGTCAGCGTCTCGATGGGAGGCGACGAGCAGAACGCAATGGTCGGAAACGCCGCGGCCGAGGCGACCGGACGGAAGGCGAAGCCGGCGAAGAACGACGTCTCCGGCCGCGACGTCGTCGTTCTCGGATCAGGGAATCTCGGTCTCGTCTATCTGATGGAGGACGACGGGCGCATGACGCTCGAGGAGCTCGACGCCCGCCACCCGCAGCTCGTGCCCGCGGTCCGCTCGCACCCGCACGTCGGCTGGGTGCTCGTGCAGTCGCAAGAGCACGGAGCGGTGGTCCTCGGCGGCAAGGGCGCGTACTACTTGGAGGAGGATCGCGTGGACGGAGAGGACCCGCTCGCGCTGTTCCCGCCCACCGCGGCCCGGCATCTCCTGCGCACGCACGGGTTCGCCCACGCTCCTGATCTGCTCGTCGGCAGCTTCTACGACTCCGCGCTCGACGAGGGCTGCGCCTTCGAGGAGCTCATCTCCTTCCACGGCGGGCTCGGCGGCTCGCAAACACGCCCGTTCGTGCTCCACCCGGCGCACTTGCCGCCGCCTGCCACGCCCGTGATCGGTGCGGAGGCGCTCCACGAAGTGCTCGTCGCGTGGAGGCGGATGCTCGAGGGCGGTGACGTGATGCCGCCGCAGGCTCAAGCCGAGGAACTCGTGGCACAGTGATTCCTTCGTGGCGCGCGAAAGAACAGCGATCGTCGTTCCCGGCCACGGCTGGCTCGACTTCGACGGCGTGCACCGCATCAGCCGGCGCTGTCTGCGGCTCGTTCGCGAGGCGGAGCTCCTCGCGAGCAGCACCGGCGCGGAGGTCGTCGTCTTCAGCGGCTGGTCGCCGAGCGGCGGGCCGTCGGAAGCCGAGCAGATGAGGGACGCCTGGGATGGACCCGCCGTCGACCTCGTCGTCGAGCCGACGGCGCGGTCGACCGCCGAGAACGCCGTGCGCACCCTGCCGCTCTTGCGCGAGCGTGCCGTGGGCGGCGTCCTCGTCGTCTGCGCGCCGCCGCACCTCATCCGCACGCGCCTGCTCTTCTCCACCATCTATCGCGGCTCCGGCCTCGAGGTTGCGTTCCGGGTCGCGCGCCAGGCCCCGACGTTCCGCGCGATAGCCTGGGAGATCGCCGCGCTGCCGTTTCTCCCGTTCCAGCTGCTCGCGGCTCGCAGAGAGCTCGCGCGGAGGCTTCGATGAAGAAGAAGAAGAACGGTCGTCTTCATCCCCGCCTGGAACGAGGAGGAGAATCTGCCGGCGGTACTCGACGGGCTGCGCGAGCGGTTGCCCGACGCGGACGTCCTCGTCGTCGACGACGGCTCGACGGACCGCACGGCGGACGTCGCGCGCGAGCACGGCGCCGAGGTGCTCTCGCTCGGCTCGAACAAGGGACTTCGCATCGGAATCGCCGCCGGCTACGGCTGGGCGCTCGAGCACGGCTACGCGTTCTGCGGCCGCGTCGACGCGGACGGCCAGCACCCTCCGGACGAGCTCGCCCGGCTCCTCGAGCGTGTGTGGAGTGGCGAGTGCGACGTCGCGGTGGGCTCGCGCTTCGTGTCGGGAGACGGCTACGCGCCGTACCGGTACCGGCCGAGCCTCGCGCGCCGTTTCGGCACCGGCCTGCTGCGCCGAGCGGTCGGCGTGGTTCTGAGGCGACCGTTCGGCGACTCGACGAGCGGGCTCTACGCCGTCAACGCGAAGGCGCTCCCGCTGCTCGCGCGCCCGTACACGAGTGGCGCGCCCGAGGTCGAGGCTCTCATTCGCGTCGTCGACGCAGGCCTACGCCTCGAAGAGGTGCCTGTGAACATGGCTCCTCGTGCCGGTGGCGAGTCGAAGCTGCGCGGCAAGAAGGCCGTGAAGCTCGTCCTCACGGTCGCAGGAACGCTCGGGCTCGCGCTCGTCGCCCGCCGCCGCCGCTAATTACACGGCTTTTACGTGAGCGCCTCTTTTTGGGTCACACGGACGGGCCTTCCGGTCGCGTATTTATTGCATTAGGCGCAAATCGAAAGGAAAGGCGACCATGTCCATCGCTCCATCAGAAGTCGAGACGTACAAGATCAGTCAGTACGAGCGCCTCGGTTTCTCCTTCGAGGATGCTCTGATGGCGATCGATCAGAAGATTGACTGGCACGACGCGGAGCGTCTGCTGAGCCGTGGCTGCTCGCCCGAGCTCGCGCTGGCGATTCTCGCACCGCTGCCCTGACGGACTGGAACTGCGGACTGCGGACGACGCGCCGGCTGCGCACGATGCGCAGCCGGCGCGCCACGACCCCTGCTACCCCCCGCTGATCGCGGCGATCACGTCGAGGCGCGATCGGGGCTCGATCGGCGTGTCCAGGTCGCTCCGCTCGCCGTCGACATACGCGTGAATGTGCGGGCGCAACGACGGGCCTTCGGCGACGAGCCGGTCGCGGAGCCCTGGCCACTGTGTCTCGAGCTCGTCGATCGCCCCGAGGACCGTCGCCGCCTCGATCTCGAGGCGGCGCGGCAGTCCGGGGAAGAGCGGTGTCAGCGTCCCGGGCAGGCGGACATCGGCCATCGGGGCGTTCCTTTAGTCGACGATCGCGACGTCGACGGAGGAGATCGAGGGCAGGTAGCTCGCGATCTCCGTCCACGTGTCGCCTTCGTCGGCGCTCGCGAAGAGCTGGCCGGTGCTCGTCCCGACGTAGAGGCCGGGTATGTCGTGCTTATCGATCGCCATCCCCTGGCGCAAGACGCCGATGTGTGCGTCCTGCTGCGGGAGGCCTTCGCGCAGCGGCTGCCAGCTCGAGCCGGCGTCGCGCGTGCGCCAGACGGTCGCCTTGCCGTCGTGCATCGTCCGGCCGTGGCCGCCGTCGACGGGGATCGTGTAGAAGGTCTCGGTGTCGTGCGGGTGGGCGGCCGCGGCGAAGCCGAAGTCGCCTGGCAATCCCTCGGTGATCTCCGTCCACGACTTGCCGCCGTCGTCGGAGCGATGCGTCCCGACGTGGTTCTGCTGGTACATCCGCTGCGGGTCCTTCGAGCGGGTGAGCTTGTGGACGCAGAAGCCGACGTCGTCGTAGTTCTCCGGCGGCGGCCAATCGCGCCGCAAGCCCTGGTTGCGCGGTGTCCAGGTCGAGCCGCCGTCCTCCGTCTCGAACGCGCCGACGCCCTGAACGACGGCGAAGAAACTGTCGGAGTCGTCGGGGTCGGTGAGGATGTTCGAGATGCCGAGATGGCCGGGCGGCTGACTCGCCGGGTCGTCCCACATCTCGCTGCCGTGCTCGCCGGCGAGCGTCGTGAGGAGCGAGAACGTCTCGCCGTCGTCCTTGCTCTCGAAGATCCCCGGAGCCTCGACGCCGACGAGGAGCCGGTCGCCGGCTCGCGCGAGCGTCGAGACCTTCGAGATCTTGCGGCCGTCGTCGTCGCCATACGTGAGGCCCTCGCTCGACTGCTCCCACGTCGAGCCACGGTCGCGGCTGCGGAAGATCGTCGAGCCGTGCCACTCGCTCGCAGCGGCGGCGTAGATCGAGTCGGATTTCGCGTCGTACATCGCGTGGAAGACGGGCCAGCCTTCGCAGAGGGGCTCGCTCATCGTCCAGTTCTTCCGGTCGTCGCTCTCGAACAGAAACGCGCCCTTGCGGGTCGCGACGGTCAGCAGTGTCTTCGGCATTGGGATCTCCTTCGGCGGCGGTCTCGCCTCAATCTACGTGAACGGCTTGAGCACCATGTCCGCGACGACGAGCAGGAGCACTCCCATGTCGACGCGGGCGAGGAGCAGGAGTTTCTGGATCGCCGCCTGTGTCTCGGGCGCTTCTGCCCCTTTGCTGTCCGACAGTTCTCCGATCCGTTTCGCCTGCGGGCCGAGCACGAGGAGGCCCGTCAGGAAGGAGATAAGGAAGCCGACGAGTCCGATCGTGATCCACGTGGTGCCCCAGCCCAAGTGGAGGTTGATGACCATCGCGATCCCCATTAGGAGGACGAGCAGGCTGACGGGCGCGAAGACCCGTTGGCCGACGAACGCCGCCTGCTTGGCGATTCTCGCCGTCTCGAGCGGGTCGTTCGACCGCTCGGCCCGTATCGCGAGGATCGTGAGCATGACGCCGCCACCGACCCAGACGACCGCGCCGACGACGTGCACGAGCTTGAAGAGCCAGTACCAGTGCGACGGAAAGCTGTACGTGTTGAACAGGAAGATGATCGCGACGACCGCGACCGTGAGGCCGATTACGGCCGTGACGGGTCCGGAGGACGCGCCGCGCGGAGCGGGCGCCTCGGCATGAGGAGTCTCCATCGTGCGAGTAAACGCGATGCGCCGGACAGTTACAACGTGGAACCTTCAGTCAGAGGTTCTGCGCGGCGGCGATCAGCTCGTCGAGGTCGGGCAGCTCGTCCTTCGCATAGCCCCACGCGCCGCGGATCACGCCTCCGCCGTCGAGGAGAAACGCCGATCGCCCCGAGACGTCGCGCATTCCGTTGTGCTCGATCGCGACGCCGAAGCCGTGCGTCGCCTCCGCGTTCCAGTCGGAGAGGAGCGGGAAGTCGAGGTCGAGCGCCTGCATCCACGCGACGTGCGTGTACGGCGAGTCGCGCGAGATCGCGTACGGCTCGACGCCCGCCGCCTGCAGCTCCTCTCTCCTGTCACGCAGGAGCTCGAGCTCGCTCGTTCAGATGGTGGACCAGTCGAAGAGGTAGAAGAGGAGAAGGATCGGCCGGTCGTGGATGAGGTTGCCGATGGTGGCGGTCTCGCGCGGCGTCGTCCAGACGACGGCATCGAGCGGAGCCTTGTCTCCCGCGCGCAGCATCAGACCGCCGAGTCTACGGGCGCGACCTCGGTCGCCTCGGCGATCTCGCGCACGACCTCCACGATGTCCCGGTTCGCGTTATGGATGTGGAGCTGTTTGTCGGCGCCGTTGCCGCGGCGGAGGATTTCCTCGATGCCGGCGAGTTCGTCCTCGGAGCCGAGTTCCCGCGCGTGCGGAGCGAGCGTCTTGAGCGTGCGGCGAATCAAGGCCGTGACGGGAAGGCGGTTCCGCTTGCCGGTGTGGAGATCCATGACCGGCGCCGACAAGCCGTAGCGCGCGGCGAGCCACTTGTTCTCGCTCGTGAGGATGCGGTGGAACGACGGGATCTCCTCGCCGCGATCGACCTGCTCCGCGTAGTGCTTGACGAGCGCCTGGCAGTACGCGGTGATCGCGATGACGTCGTCGAGCTGCGTCACGGCGTCGCAGATGCGGATCTCGATCGTGCCGAGCCGCGGATGGAGGCGGATGTCCCACCAGATGTGCGTGTAGTCCTGGATGCAGCCGGTCTTCTCCAGCTGGTTCACGACCTGCGCGTAGTCGGAGTAGTCGCGGAAGCGCGGCGGCGGGCCGGAGCGGGGGAGCGCGGCGAAGACCATGTGGCGCGACGAGCGCAGGCCGGTCGGCTCGCCGCGCCAGAACGGCGAGCTCGCGGAGAGCGCGACGAGCTCGTGGAGGTGCGCGATGAGCGCGTTGACGACCTGGATCGCTTTCTCGGGATCGTCGACGGCGACGTGGACATGCATCCCGAAGATGAGCTCGCGTCGCGCGAGGTACTGCATCTGGTCGACCATCGCGCGGTAGCGGTCCTTCGCCGTGATCCGCTGGCGCTCGAAGAGCGCGAACGGATGCGTCCCCGCCGAGCCGACGCGCAGTCCCTTCTCCCGCGCGACGTCGCACACGTAGGCGCGGATGCGGAGAAGCTGCTGGCGGACGCCCGCGGGCGTGTGGCAGACCGGCGTAGCCACTTCGAGCACCGACTGCATGAGCTCGGCGTTGATGCGCGGCTCGAGCTCGTGACCGGCGACCGCCGCGAGGACCGTGTCGATGTGCTGGACGAGATCGAACGTCTCGCCGTCGAGGAGCATGTACTCCTCCTCGACGCCGATCGTGTACGGGTCGCTCTGCCCGAAGGCGTGATCGAGCACGCTGCCGCCCGGCGGGAACTTTGAGCCCTTTCCGGTGATGGATGGCGGGATGAACGAGTCGGTCATAGGCGAACCATATTCCTCGCTTTGCAGGCAGAAAGCCATGGCCTCTGGAGACACGTCCGGGACCTGGTTCCAGACGTGTCCGCCTTTGACGTGTCCGGTTCAACGAGTTGGCCGCGGTTTCCGGGACGCTTCTGATCCGGAGCTCGGACAAAGACATGGCCGGTGAGGACTAGTCGGAACCTGGTTCCGGACGTGTCCGTTTGCGCCACTATCGCGGGGTGGATGCGCTTCGCCTCATCGACACCTGGGACGCGCCCCGTGCGGCCGCCGGCGTGGTGCGCGGCGATGGCGTCGTCGCGACTCACGGTGCGGCGGACACCCCGCAGCCGTGGGCGTCCGTCACGAAGCTCCTGACGGGACTCACCATCCTCGTCGCGCTCGAGGAGGGGACGGTCGACCTCGACGAGCCCTCCGGGCCGCCGGGATCAACGCTTCGGCATCTACTCGCTCACGCCTCCGGGCTGCCGCTCGACGGGCCAGACCCGATCGCTGACCCCGGTCGCCGTCGGATCTACTCGAACACCGGCATCGAGGTTGCTGCCGACCTTCTCGCCGAACGGGCGGAGATGCCGTTCACCGACTACTTCGCGCACGCGGTCGCCGAGCCGCTCGGCCTCCGCGGCCGTCTCGATGGATCGCCGGCGCACGCGTACAGCGGCCCGCTCGCCGACCTCCTCGCGCTCGGACGCGAACTCCTCACGCCGACGCTCGTCGCGCCCGAGACGATCGACGAAGCGGCGACCGTCCAGTTCCCCGGCCTCACCGGCGTCCTCCCCGGGCTCGGCCGGATGGAGCCGAACGACTGGGGCCTGACGTTCGAGCTGCGCGACGGCAAGTCGCCGCACTGGACCGGCTCCCGTAACTCGCCTCGCACGTTCGGCCACTTCGGCCGCAGTGGGACGTTCCTCTGGGTGGATCCCGACGCGGACCTCGCGTGCGGCGTCCTCACAGGTCGTGAGTTCGGCGACTGGGCGATCGAGGCGTGGCCTGCGTTCAGCGATGCGGTTCTCGACGGTGGGTCCGTCGCACCCGAAAGTTGAGCCGAACGGCCCATAGGCAGCGTCCGAAACCGCGACGAAGATGCCCGTCATGAGCGCGCTCGGGTTCCACCGGATCGAGGACGACATCGCCGACTCGTGGCTCGAGGACTGGGCGGGCGCAGGGATCGCCGAGATCGAGGAGTTCCTAGCGAAGTACGCCGACTTTCTCGAGTACCTCGCGCTCCGTCGCGTCAGCACCGACGGCAAAGCCGCCGGTGCGCGCGAAGTACCGGGCGAGGCTACACAACCTGCGGCTGAGTAGCCTCGCTCGCTACGAAAGTCCGAGCTGGCTCTCGAGCATGCCCTTCGGCATCGCGCCGACGGCTGCGGCCTTGGGCGCGCCCGCCTCGAAGAGCATCGTGTTCGGGATCGACTGGATCCCGTACCGCATCGCGAGCTCCTGGTTCTCGTCGATGTTGACCTTCACGAACTTGAGGTTCCGCTCCTCGGCGATCCGCTCGAGCACGGGGTAGACCGCGTGACACGGGCCGCACCACTCGGCCCAGAAATCGACGAGCACGGGCTCGGCGGCCTGGAGAACCTCCGTCTCGAAGGTGGCGTCGGTTACGTCTGTTGCCATTGCTTCCTTTCGGTCTTCAGGGCTGGTTACCCAGCCGACCAATAGTACGAACGCACGCGCCTAGACTTGACTTCCCGATGGGAGAGCCAATCTTCAAGCCGCTGCCGGACAAACCCGACCATCCTCGGCTCGAGGAGACGGTGCTTGCGCGGTGGGAAACGGAGGGAACGTTCGCGAAGCTGCGCGAGCAGAACGCCGGTGGCCCGACGTTCTCGTTCATCGACGGCCCGGTCACGGCGAACAAGCCGCTCGGCATCCACACGACGTGGGGCCGGACGCTGAAGGACGTCTTCCAGCGCTACAAGGCGCTGCGCGGCTTCGACCAGCGCTACCAGAACGGCTTCGACTGCCAGGGACTCTGGATCGAGGTCGGCGTCGAGCGCGAGCTCGGCCTCAACTCGAAGCCCGAGATCGAGGCGTACGGACTCGAGAACTTCGCCGCGAAATGCCGCGAGGCCGTCGTCGAGAACGCCGAGAAGCTGTGGCAGGGATCGAAGCGCCTCGGCCAGTGGATGGACTGGGGCAAGGACTACTTCACCTTCAGCGACACGAACATCGAGTACGTCTGGCGGATGCTGAAGACGGTCCACGACCGCGACTGGCTCTACCTCGGCCACCGCTCGACCGAGTGGTGCCCGCGCTGCGGAACGTCGATCTCGCAGCACGAGCTGATCGGCTCGTACGTCGACCGCGCCGACCCGTCGCTCTTCGTCCGCTTCCCGCTCCTCGACCGGCCGGGCGAGTTCCTCGTCATCTGGACGACGACGCCGTGGACGCTGCCCGCGAACGTCGCGGCGGCCGTCAATCCCGACGCGGAGTACGGCCGGCGCGCGAACGGCGAGTGGGTCGCGGCGGCGCGCTATCCCGACGAGGAGCTCGCCGACACGCGCAAGGGCTCGGAGCTCGTCGGCTGGACGTACCGCGGCCCGTTCGACGACCTCGACCCCGGTCGGCGCGTCGAGCACCGCGTCATCCCGTGGGACGACGTCTCGATGGACGACGGCACCGGCATCGTCCACATCGCGCCGGGCTGCGGCGGCGAGGACTTCGAGCTCGCCGGCGTGAACGGCCTCGAGGTCATCCAGCCGGTCGACGAGTCGGGCCGCTTCTACGACACGTTCGGCTGGCTCCACGGGATGTCGACGACCGAGGCGGCGGAGCAGATCATCGGCAACCTCGAGGAGAAGGGCGTCCTCGTCGAGGCGGGCCTGCACGAGCACCGCTACCCCGAGTGCTGGCGCTGCCACACGCCGCTCATCTTCCGCATCGCCGACGACTGGTTCATCTCCGTCCGCGACCTGCGGCAGCAGATGCTCGACGCGAACGCGACCGTCGAGTGGACGCCCGCGTACATGGGCAAGCGCATGGACGACTGGCTCAACAACATGGGCGACTGGAACATCTCGCGCCGCCGCTACTACGGCCTGCCGCTGCCGTTCTATCCGTGCGGCGTGCGGGCATCTGAACGTGATCGGGTCGCGCGCCGAGCTCGAGGAGCGCGCCGTCTCGGGGCTCGACCAGCTCGAGGAGCTGCGCCGGCCGTGGATCGACCGCGTTCCCGTCCGCTGCGCCGAAGTGCGGCGAGCCGGTCGAGCGAGTCAAGGAGGTCGGCGACGTCTGGCTCGACGCCGGCATCGTCCCGTTCTCGACGCTCGGCTGGCAGAACGACGAGTTCGTCCCCGAAGGCTTCGGCGTCGGCGCCGCCGAAGGGCCTGACGACCGCCGACCTGCCCGACCACGCGTACTGGGAGAAGTGGTTCCCGGCGGACTGGGTCAGCGAGATGCGCGAGCAGATCCGGCTCTGGTTCTACTCGCAGCTCTTCATGTCGGTCGTGCTCACGGGCAAGGCGCCGTTCCGGCGCGTGCTCGGCTACGAGAAGATGCTCGACGAGACCGGCCGCGAGATGCACGGCTCGTGGGGCAACACGATCGAGGCGAACGACGCGTTCGACCGGATGGGCGCCGACGTGATGCGCTGGCAGTTCGCCGCGCAGCCGCCCGACCGCGATCTCCTGTTCGGCTTCGGACCGGCGGAGGAGGTCAAGCGCAAGCTCCTCACCTTCTGGAACTCCGCGAAGTTCTTCGTCGACTACGCGAACATCGCCGGCTTCGAGCCGAAGTGGGGCGCGCTCGAGCCGGACGCGACCGAGCCGCTCGACCGCTGGCTCGTCGAGCGGACGCACGCCTTCGTCGCCGACGCGACCGCGGGGTACGAGCAGCTGGCTCGCGCGTCGACGTGATGCGCGACTTCGAGGCGTACCTCGACGATCTCTCGAACTGGTACATCCGCCGCTCACGCCGCCGCTTCTGGGACGAGGACGAGGCCGCGCTGCACACGCTCTGGTACGCGCTCGTCCAGACGCTGCGCGTGCTCGCGCCGGTGCATGCCGTTCATCACCGACGAGCTCTGGCGGACGCTCGTGCTCGACGGGCCGGAGTCCGTCCACCTCGCCGGCTGGCCCGAGGTCGCCGAGCCGGATCGCGCGCTGCTCGACGAGATCGCCGAGGTGCGGCGCGTCGTCGAGCTCGGGCGGCAGGCGCGCTCGAGCTCGGGGATCAAGCTGCGGCAGCCGCTGCGGCGGCTCGTCGTCGAGGGCGCGCGCGTCGACGGGCATCTCGAGCGAGATCGCCGACGAGCTGCGCGTCAAGGAGGTCGAGCTCGGCGAGGTCGAGGCGGTCGAGCTCCACGTGAAGCCGCACCTGCCGGCGCTCGGGCCGAAGCTCGGCAAGGAGCTCGGCGCCGTGCGCGCCGCGCTCGCGGCCGGCGAGTTCGAGGAGCTCGACGGCGGCCGCTTCCGCGTCCTCGGCTACGAGCTCGAGCCGGACGAGGTGCTCGTCGAGCGCGGCGGCAAGGAGGGCTGGGCGGTCGCGTCGGGCGACGGCGTCACGGTCGCGCTCGACCTCGCGCTCGACGACGAGCTGCTCCTCGAAGGCGACGCGTACGACCTCATCCACCGCGTCAACACGCTCCGCAAGGAGCAGGGCTTCGAGCTGACGCGACCGGATCGTCCTGACCGTCCCGGAGGTTCAGAGCGGAACGGTCGAAGCGCACCGGTCGTGGATCGAGGGCGAAGTGCTCGCCACCGAGATCCGCGTCGAGGGCGGAGCGATCGAGGTCCGGAAGAGTCTAAGCCGCCGCGCGCTCGGCGCGGCGCAACTCGACCGGCAGCTTGAAGCTCACGTCCTCGCGCACCGGCGCGTGCTCGCTCACGATCGGCGCCGCGCTCTGCGAACCACGCGCAGAGCTCCGCGACGAGCCGCTCGGGCGCCGACGCTCCCGACGTCAACCCGACCGTCTCGTGGCCCTCGAGCCAGCTCTCGTCGATCCCGCCGAGGTCGTCGACGAGATACGCATCGACGCCGCGGCATGCGCGACGTCGACGAGGCGCACCGAGTTCGAGGAGTTCGGCGAGCCGACGACGAGGAGCAGGTCGACCTCCTCGAGCAACGTCCTTCACGGCCCACTGGCGGTTCGACGTCGCGTAACAGATGTCCTCGCGCGCGGGCTCCTCGATCCGCGGGAAACGGCGGCGGAGTACCGCGACGATCTCGTTCGTCTCGTCGACCGAGAGCGTCGTCTGCGTGATGTACGCGAGCGGCTGGTCGGCCGGGAGGGACACGCGCTCCGCATCCTCCGTCGACTGGACGAGGACGATCGCCTCGGGCGCCTCGCCGAGCGTTCCCTCGACTTCCTCGTGCCCGGCGTGGCCGATCAACACGATCGCGTAGCCGGCCTCGCGCGTAACGCCGCGCCTGCGTGTGCACCTTCGTCACGAGCGGGCACGTGGCGTCGATCGTCGCGAGCCCGCGCTCGTCCGCCTCCGTCCGCACGGCCGGTGCGATGCCGTGCGCGGAGAAGACGACGTTGGAACCCTCCGGCACGCTCGAAAGCTCGTCGACGAAGACCGCGCCGCGCGCCTCGAGGTCACGCACGACGTGCGAGTTGTGGACGATCTGCTTGCGCACGTAGACGGGGCTCCCGTAGAGCGCAAGCGCCCGCTCGACCGTCTCGACCGCCCGCTCCACGCCGGCGCAATAGCCGCGCGGAGAGGCGAGGAGAAGACGCTTCACCACGTCGTCACCTTAGCCCTAGACATGGAAAAGCCCGCTGCTCGGGGGGTCGGTGCAGCGGGCTTTTCCAGGTGCTAGCCGCGAAACGTCGAGGACGCGCCGCGGCTCGCATCGCCCAGTGCAGAGCAGGCTACGGCGCGTTTGCCACGTGGACAATGGGCCGGACGGCCCATCTTTGTAAATCGGATTCGTCGGAGCACGAAGCTCCCGCTGGTGAGCTGAATTCGCGAAATGACCCACGCGGAGCCTGAGGTCAGTCTGGTCAGCGTCTTAGGCTCTGGGGCGTGAGCGGCGGCGCTACTGGGAATGCGGACAGTGTGAGTGCGGGCGGCGAGAGGGTGCTTGTCATCGACGACGAGGCGCCGATCCGGCTGCTCTGCCGCGTCAACCTCGAGGCCGAGGGGATGCACGTGACTGAGGCGGCCGACGGCGCGACCGGTCTCGAGCTCGCGCGGAACGACCCGCCCGATGTCGTCCTCCTCGACGTGATGATGCCCGGCCTCGACGGCTGGCGGGTCGCCGAGGAACTGCTCGAGGACGTGCGCACGAACCGCATCCCGATCATCTTCCTCACGGCGCGGGCCGAGTTCTGCGACCGCGCCCGAGGCCTCGACATCGGCGGCGTCGACTACGTGACGAAGCCGTTCAACCCGCTGGAGCTCGCATCGCTCGTGCGCGCGCTTCTGTCGCGGATCGACCGCGGCGAGCTCGACGAGCTCCGCGGCGAGAAGCTCGAGGAGCTGCGCGCGCTCATGGAATCCGAGTAGCACTCGCCTGCGCCAGTGCGCGGGAATGTCACTTGGGCCGGAGGCAGTCGAGTTCCGTCCGTCAGGGCGGGGTCTAGTTCGCGCGCGTGGCGACCGCGCGGTGAAGATGTTGTCGACCTCAGACTGACGATCTGGTAGCTGGGCGGCGCGGCGTTGGTCGGGGTTTCGGCGATCTGGGCCTGGTACTCGTCGATGGCGTTCGCCGGCTCCGAGCTGTCGGTGAGTCTGTAGTTCACCTCGGCGGTCGGGAACTCCACGTCGAGATCCGAGATGGGCGCCGGGTCGGTCCCAGCATTGAGAACCCACTCGACGATGGCCGTTCGGCTCGCGTCGGAGGGCTTCAGAACGGACGTGTCGGGGAGCTTGATAGGCACGCCGAACGAGCTCGACGCGAGACTCAATGCCCGATCGAGCGGCAATGGGGTACCGGGCTGGCCGGGGCTGCCGCCATGGCCTGGTGCAGTCGTTGTCGCGGCGTGCTGATGTCCCGAGTTCGGAACTGCGACGAAGGCGATCAATGCTGCCGCTCCGGCAGCAGCGGCGATTCCGAGGATCCTCGCGCGGTTTGACGACATGACCCGGGGCCAGTGTCGCGACGGCTGCACGCCCGACGGCGCCGGCGCGGAATGACGACGGACGGAACCGAGAGTGGCCGGATGTCCCGCAGCCCGGAGGACGCCCTGCCAATCGCTATCAACGGATACGAAGGCGAGGACGAAGACGATCAAGCGCTTCTGCAATCGGGTCAGTCACCGCGTTGCCTCCTTCACTTCAAGTGCGTGTCCAAGGGTTGCCCTCGCGGTCGTGAGGGTTGCGCCAACGGTTCCGCTGCTGATCTGCAGCGCGTCGGCGATGGTGGCGTAGTCGAGGTCGGCGTAGTAGTGCAGGAACACGACGAGCCGTTGTCTTTCGGAGAGTTGCGATAGGGCAGACGCCAGCTGGGTTCGCAGGTCGGAGATCGGAGAGCCGTCGTTTCTCGACTCGTTCTCAGACAAAGCGACGGTGAGTGGCAGGCGTCGGCCGTTGCTCGCGACATTCACGACGATCCGCCACACCCAAGCGTCCAACGGGCCATCGCCGCGAAAGCTGTCGAGACGGCCAACGGCTCGTACGAACGCCTCCTGGACAAGAGCGGGCGATTCCATCCGGTCGCAATGGAGTGGGATCATCTTCCCGGCACGGAGAAGCTCGAAGACATCAGCAACCTCGCGCGTGACGGGAAGACCCGGCAATTCCACGCTGAGCTCGCAAAGTGCGAGCTCGTCTGCGCGAACTGCCACGCGGTACGCTCCTACGAGCGACGCCACGGGGTGTAGCTCAGCCTGGTAGAGCGCCCGCTTTGGGAGCGGGAGGTTCGCGAGTTCGAATCTCGCCACCCCGACTCACGAAATCTCGGCCTTGCGCCGTCGGTTTGCGTACCTCGGAGAGGGAGAATGCCCGGTACGTGATGGCGACAATGAAGGACAGGCTGGAGAAGCTCGACCGCTACCAGCAGCGGCACCGCAAGACAGGCATCGCGTTCGCGACGGTCAAGAAGTTCTCGGAGGATCAGTCGAGCGGCCTCGCGTCGATGATCGCTTTCTGGGCGTTCTTCTCGATCTTCCCGCTACTGCTCGCACTCGTCACGATCCTCGGCTACGTCTTGCCGGCGAGTACGCGGACGTCGGTGCTGAACAACGTCGCGGCCTACTTCCCGCTGCTCGACACGAGCACGGTGCATGGGCTGACCGGCTCATGGTGGCCTGTGGTCTTCGGGCTGCTCACCGCGATTTGGAGCGGGACGGCCGTGACGCGCACGACCGAGCAAGCGTTCAACTCGGTCTGGGAGATCAAGAAAGTCGACCGGCCCGGCTTCGTCGACAAGATGAAACACAGCCTGCTCGCGCTCGTCACGATCGGCCTCGGCCTCGTCCTATCGGTCGTCATCTCGAGTCTCGCGATGGGTAGTTCTAGCGGCGTCCAGGTGAGCTGGTGGCAGAGGCTGCTCGGCTATGTGATCGCGATCGCGCTCGATGTCGGGATTTTCGTTGCCGCCTTCCGGCTGCTGACCTCGAAGCAGGTCGGCATCCGCGACGTGCTGCCGGGCGCGATCCTCGCCGGCGTCGCCTTCTGGTTCCTTCAGGAGGTCTCGTCGTTCATCATCGCTAACCGACTGCGCAGCGTTCAGAGCGTGTACGGGACCTTCGCGACCGTGGTCGTGATGCTCTGGTGGTTCTACCTTCAGGCGCAGATCACGTTGTTCGGTGCCCAGCTCAACGTCGTGTTGAAGGAGCGGCTCTACCCGCGCAGCCTCACCGGCAGCGCCTACGTCGAGGGTGAGCCGGTAGAGGAGCGCGCCCGCCGCTGACTCGCGCCGGCCGCCTGCTCGTCCGCGAGAAACCGCAACAGAAACGCCGTGAACACGCCGAAGAAGACGAGCGCCTCCTCCGCGGCCATCGTCACGCCGGCGATCTGCTGATCGACGAGCGGCGACGGTCCCCACGTTCGCGGCGCCTGGACGTAGAACGAGTAGATCGCGCGCGGGATGAGCGCGAGCAGCAGTCCGAGCGGCGAGGAGAGGACGAACGCCGCGAACAGGTACGCCGCCTTCGCGCCGGCCGAGTGCCGGCCGTGGATCACCGGCCACCAGAGGCAGATCCCCGCGAGCAGATACGTCAGGTGCTCGACGTGGAGCAGGGAGTGGGGGCGCCGTAGCGCCGTGTCGTAGATCCACGGCAGATGCCAGACGTAGTACGTCGCGAGCCAGAGCGGCAGCGCGACGAACGGCCGGAAGAGCGGAAACCCCGCCGCGCGCGCGGCGACATCGCGCGGCACCGCGAGCAGGATCAGCGCCGGCGCCCACTCCGCGAGCACGACGTTCTGGAGCAGATGCGCCCAGAGGAACGTGTGGTTCGCGAGCGGCTCGAGCTCGGTGACGAAGGCCGCGAAGACGAGTGCGACGCCGAGCGCGCCAAGCGCAACGCGCGCGCGCGGGAGACGTCCTCCACGGGCGAACCACACGAGAGCGACGGCGAGAGCGGGCGCAAGGCCGACGGCCTCGGCCGAAGGGAACATCGCGCTACCGTAGCGAGCGCCTCGCCGGTGTAGCTCAATGGTAGAGCCCTAGCCTTCCAAGCTAGTTACGCGGGTTCGATTCCCGCCACCGGCTTAGCGCTTCGGCTAGAGCTCGACGCGCTCGATGACGACGTCCGTCGCGCGGCCGGTCGCCGGGGCCGGTCTCGACCTGAGAGATCGCGTCGGCGACGTCCATCCCGCTCGTGACCTGGCCGAAGACGGTGTGCTTGCCGTTGAGCCAGGAGCACGTCGTCGGCGGTGACGATGAAGAACTGCGAGCCGTTCGTGTTCGGGCCGGCGTTCGCCATCGCGAGTGCGCCGCGCGCGACCGGGTGCTCGTTGAACTCGTCCTCGAACTGGTAGCCGGGGCCGCCTGAGCCGGTTCCGGTCGGGTCGCCGCCCTGGATCATGAAGTCCGGGATCACGCGGTGGAAGATGACGCCGTCGTAGAAGCCCTCCCCGGCGAGCTTGCGGAAGTTCTCGACGGTCTTCGGCGCGTCGGCGTCGTGAAGCTCCAGCTCGATCGCGCCGTGGTTGGTGTGGATCGTCGCTGTGCTCATTGGTCAGGACGCTACCGCAACGCCCGGAGGTGCCCCGCGGTTCGGAGACTCCCTCGAATTGGCCATCGACGGGACGGGCGGCACGGCCGATCTTCGTGGTGTGACCCGCTTCAAGGCATTACTCGTTGCAGTCGTGCTCGTCGTCGCCATCGTGCTCGGTGCGACGGCGTCGCCCGCGCGCTCGGGCGCGGCGAAGGAGACACAGCTCCGCTCGCTCAATCACCAGATCGCGATCGCGATCAACGCGTTCCGCGTGGAGCACGGTCTCCCGACGCTCCGCGTCACGCCGCAGCTCAACGCAGCGTCCCGGCAGCACTCGAGTGGAAATGGGCGCCGACGGGTACTTCGACCACCCCTCCGCCGACGGAACGGCGTTCTGGAAGCGGATCCAGTCACTACTACCCCGCGACGCGGCTACCGGTACTGGACGGTCGGCGAGAACCTCCTCTACGCGTCGCCGAGCACTGACGCTGCCTCCGCGCTTGAAGCAGTGGATCGCGAGCCCTGAGCACCTGGCGGAACCTCATGAACAAGAACTGGCGTCGACCTCGGTGTCTCCGCGGTTCACGTGACCTGATGCGGGCGGCGTCTACGGCGGCTGCCGAGGTCACGATCATCACGACCGACTTCGGCGCGCGGCACTAGCCGCCCTCGAACGGGCGTCGCCGGAGCGAGATCTCAGCGTCGCTTCAGAGAGCTCACGCCCGAGCGCGAGCAGCACGATGCCGACCGCTCGTTGTCGTCCACCGTCGCATCGGTTTGCCCAGGGTGCTCTCGGACGAGCGCGCAGACATGAGCGACCGGTTTGATGCGAACGAGAGAACCGACCCTGCCGAGCACGCTGACCCGATCGAGAACGCCGAGCACGCCGACCCGATCGAGCCGATCGAGAGCACTGAACCGACCGAGCCGATCGAGAGCATCGAGCCGTCGCTCGCGATCGAGAGAATCGACCCTGACGATCGAATAGACCAACGCGACGGAGTTGCTCACTCTCGACGTAGGTCGGCACGCGCGGGAGTCTACGCCCGCGTCGCTTGTTTCCTGATGCGCCCGGGAGGATTCGAACCTCCGACCCGCGGATTAGAAGTCCGCCGCTCTGTCCACTGAGCTACGGGCGCGTGCCCTAAGGGTAGGCTCGCCGAATGGCTGACGCATTGGAACAACTCAAAGAACGGCTGACCGAGATCCAGGACCTCGGCAAGATCGCGCGGACTCTCGCCTGGGACCAGCAGGTGATGATGCCGCACGCCGGCGACGGTCACCGCGCCGAGCAGATGGGCGCGCTCGTGAAGAGTCGCGTTCGAGAAGTTCACCGACCCCGCGATCGGCAAGCTCCTCGACGAGCTCGCGCCGATGGAGGCGTCGCTCGATCCCGACTCCGACGACGCTGCGCTCATCCGGCTCACGCGTCGCGACTACGAGAAGGCTGTGCGCGTGCCCGTGGCGCTGCGCGCCGAGATCGCGCGCGCGTCGTCGCTGGCGACTCCGGTGTGGGTGAAGGCGAAGGCGGAGAACGACTTCGCCTCGTTCCTGCCGATGCTGCAGCGCAACGTCGAGCTCAAGCTCGAGTACGCCGAGCTCGTCGACGACGGCGCCGACGAGCGTTACGACGTCCTCCTCGACGACTTCGAGCCGCAGGCAAAGACGGCCGAGGTGCGCGCCGTGTTCGCGGAGCTCAAGCCGCCGCTCGTCGCGCTCATCGCCGAGCTGCGTGACCGCGAAGTCGACGACTCGTTCCTCCACCAGAACTTCTCCGAGGAGAGCCAGCGCGTGCTCGGGCACGAGGTCGTCGATCTCTTCGGGCATCGCCCCGACAGCTGGCGGATCGACCCGACCGAGCATCCCTTCGCGTCAGGCCCCGGCCGCAACGACGTGCGCATCACGACGCACTACCACGCGGACAACCTCCATTCGCTCTTCTCGACGATGCACGAGTACGGCCATGGCCTCTACAGCCATCAGCAGCCGGAGCATCTCGAGCGGCTCCCGACGGGTGGGCCGTGCTCGCTCGGCATCCACGAGTCGCAGAGCCGGTTGTGGGAGAACCTCGTCGGGCGCAGCGAGCCGTTCTGGCAGTTCTTCTATCCGCGGCTGCAGGCGTCGTTCCACGAGCAGTTCGGCGGCGTCGAGCTCGACCGGTTCCTTCCCGCGATCAACCGCTCGAAGCCCGGCCTGATCCGCATCGACGCGGACGAGGTCACGTACGGCATGCACGTGATGCTGCGCTTCGAGCTCGAGCAGGACATCGTCGAGGGCCGCGTCGAGCTGAAGGATCTGCCGCAGGTGTGGAACCAGAAGATGTGGGAGTACCTCGGTGTCGAGGTGCCCGACGACGCGCACGGCGTCCTCCAGGACGTCCACTGGTCGGGCGGGATGATCGGCTACTTCTCGACGTACCTGCTCGGGACGGTCATGTCGGTGCAGATCTGGGAGGCCGTGCTGCGCGACGTGCCCGACCTCTCCGAGCAAGTCGGCCGCGGCGAGTTCGCCGCGCTGCGCGAGTGGCTCGGCGAGCGCATCCACATGCTCGGCCGGAAGTACACGTCGCAGGAAGTGCTCGAGCGCGCGACCGGCTCGACCCTGCAGGCGCAGCCGTATCTCGACTACCTGCGCGCGAAGTACGCGTAGGTAGCGCGTTTAAGGGTGGCGGACGGGACTCGAACCCGCGACCACCGGGACCACAACCCGGAGCTCTACCAACTGAGCTACCGCCACCGCGCCCGCACAGGGTACCGCTGCCGGCGTGAGGGCTACGCTTGGCCGGTCCGGCCCCGTAGCTCAGTGGACAGAGCGGAAGCCTTCGAAGCTTCGTGCGGAGGTTCGACTCCTCCCGGGGCCATAGCCGCCGAGGGCGCTCCTGAGCGCCCAGTGCTAAGCTCGCTCGACTATTTGAGCGAGTACCGGTTGCGCGCTGTGCGCTTCCCCTGCCCGTTCCCGAGCAACGGGGGAGGTGTTTCATCTAATGGCAACCGGAACCGTGAAGTGGTTCAACGCCGACAAGGGGTATGGGTTCATCACTCCTGACGACGGCGGCAAGGACGTCTTCGTCCATCACAGCGCGATCATCGGCGAGGGCTACAAGACGCTCGCTGAGAACGCGAAGGTGCAGTTCGAGCCCGCACAGGGCGAGAAGGGGCCCGAGGCGAAAAACGTCGAGCTGGCGTCCGCCTAGTTTCGAGTAGCCGGCCGCGGCGTCCCCGGACGCTGCGGCTGCCGCTCGACCAAGAGAACGGAGCGGACGTATGGCGACCAAGGGGCAGACGCACCAGAAGCGGGCGCGCGAGATCGATGCCGGGCAGGCGCAGGCCGACGAGGATCCGGAGACCGCGGAGGGGTGGAACCAGTGAATCCCGCGAGCCGGAGCGATGGGGGTGTCCCCGTCATCGTCGGCGCGATCCCGGGCGGCCCTCGGAGTGAGGAGACGTGGGTCGGCGCCAATGCGGCCCGGGATGAGACGTTGCGGTTGCGGAGTGTGCGGCGTCGCGCCGGCGCGGAGGGGCTCGAGATTCGTCACTCCGACTACGGCTACGCCCTGATCGGCACCGACCGCAAAGCCGTGAATGGCCGCAACGACATGAGCCTGAAGGAGATCGAGTCGTGGCTCAAAACGGCGCCCCCGCGATGACCGTTGGGACCGCCGACCCTCGTACGGCTGCGCTCGACTCGTACCTCACGCAGCGTCGCGCGCAAGGCTTTCAGGTCGAGACGCGGAGCGGTCTACAGGCTGTCATCGTGCGTCGGCACCCGCTGCATCTCGCGTTGCGCTGGGTCGCGAAGGACCGCGCCGAGCAGCGGCTCGTGATCTCCGTCGACGAGCACGGCAAGATCGCCGCGGTTCCCGCGCAACCGCTTCGCTGGTGACGGGCGGCGGCATCGCAGTCGATCTCCCGGTCGCCGAGCGGCCGAGTCTGCGAGGAGTGCTGCACGCCGTCGCCTTCGTCGTCTCCATCGCGGTCGGCGTCCTGTTCGTGGCGTACGCGCCCGCCGGCCGCGGCGTCGCGGCAGTCGTGTTCGCGGTCACGGCCAGCGTCATGCTCGGCACGAGCGCGCTCTACCACCGCGTGACGTGGTCTCCCAACCGTCGGCGGTTGATGCGGCGTGCTGATCACGCGGCGCTATTTCTTCTGATCGCCGGCACGTACACGCCCGTCGCTCTCATTGGGCTCTCTGGCGCATGGCGCACGACCGTTCTCGCCGTCGTCTGGGGTGGCGCGGTCCTAGCGGCTCTCACGAAGATCTGCTGGGTGGAATCGCCGGGATGGGTATCCGCCGCGATCGGGATCTCCCTTGGCTGGATGGCTGTCGTCGCGCTCCCCGAACTGGCCCACAACGTCGGTCTCGCACCGGTCTTCCTGCTGGTGGCCGGCGGCGTCGCCTACACCGTCGGCGCCGTCGTCTATGCGGTCCGGCGCCCCGACCCGCTACCGCGTGTGTTCGGCTATCACGAGCTCTTCCACGCCCTCACGATCGTCGCCCTCAGCTGCCAGTACGTCGCGATCGCGGTCTTCATCGTCCGCGTCACGTAGTCCGCCGCCCGGGACCCCGCGGTACTCCACCCACGAAGCAGTTACGGTCGCAGCATGCTTATACGAGACCCAAGGGTTCGCGTTGGCGACTGAGGCCGCGGCCGCGCAGGCGGAGAGCACGTCGGAGAAGCGGAGCTGGCTGCCGCTGATAATCCTCGGCGCCGCGCAGTTCGTGATGGTGCTCGACTCGAGCGTCATGAACGTCTCGATCTCGCAGATCGTGGCGGATCTGAACACGTCGATCCAGGGTGTCCAGTCGGCGATCACGATGTACACGCTCGTGATGGCGGCGTTCATGCTCGTCGGCGCGAAGCTCGGCGACATGTACGGGCGCGACCGGATCTTCGCGATCGGTCTCGGCGTCTACGCATGCGGGTCGCTCATCACCGCGTTCAGCCCGAACCTCGCGGTGCTGCTGTTCGGCTGGTCGCTCGTCGAGGGTCTCGGCGCGGTGATGGTGATCCCGGCGATCGCGGCGCTGATCGCGTCGAACTACGTGGGGAAGCAGCGCGCGCTCGCGTACGGCGTGATCGGCGGCGTCGCCGGCGCCGCGATCGCGGCAGGCCCGCTCATCGGAGGCTGGGTGACGACCGAGCTCAGCTGGCGCTACGTGTTCGTCGGCGAGGTCGTCATCATCATCGGCGTGCTGCTCTTCCGGCGGCGGATGAAGCCGGCGCCGCCCGCCGAGCACCGGCCGAAGCTCGACGTCGTCGGCGCTGCGCTCTCGGCGCTCGGCCTCGGCCTCGTGGTGTTCGGGATTCTCATGAGCAGCTCGTGGGGCTGGATCCAGCCGACCGACCCGCCGACGATCGGCGGCCACGAGGTGACGCCGTTCGGGTTCTCGCCCGTCCCATTCCTCATCTTCGGGGGACTCGTCTTCTTGGCGCTCTTCAAGTCGTGGGAGGATCGTCGTTCGGAGCAGGGCAAGGACGTCCTGCTGAGCCGCGGGTTGGCGCGGATTCCGCCGCTCGGTGCCGGGCTCGAGACGCTCGGGACGATGCAGCTCGTTCTGCTCGGCACGTTCTTCGTGCTACCGGTCTACCTCCAGGTCGTGCTCGGCTTCAACGCGTTCGAGACCGGGAAGCGGCTGTTCCCGATGTCGGTTGCCATGCTGGTCGCGGCGCTCGCAGGGCCGCGCCTCGCGAGCCGCTTTGCGCCGAAGTGGGTGTGCCAGATCGGTCTCGGCGCGATGACGCTCGCGGCGCTCATCATGATGGGAACGATCGACGTGACGCTGAACGGGACGACGTTCGCGCTCTCACTCGTCCTGTTCGGCATCGGCGCCGGGCTGCTCATGTCGCAGGTCGGCAACGTGATCATGTCGTCGGCACCGCCCGAGAGCGCCAACGAAGCCGGCGGCCTGCAGGGAGCGGCGCAGAACCTCGGCGCGTCGCTCGGCACCGCACTGATCGGCGCGATCCTGCTCACCTCACTGACGTCGAGCTTCGTCTCGCGCGTGTCGGAGAACCCGGCGCTGCCGCAGAACGTCAAGACGAGCATCACGGCGCAGGCCGAGAAGGGGATCGACATCGTCCCCGTCGAACAGGTGCATCAGGCGGCGCTCGACGCCGGGCTGCCGCCGGCCCAGGCGGACGCGCTGGCCACCGACTACGGGAACGCGCAGCTCGACGGGCTGAAGAAGGCGCTCCTCGGCGTAGCGCTGCTTGCCGCGGCCGGGCTCTATTTCACGCGTCGCCTGCCGTCGAAGCCGCTGACGCCCGCAGACCCCGACTAGCGGCCGGCGCACGGTGGACGACGTCCTTACGGCGGAAGACGCCTGGCACGGCAGCAGCTACGAACTGTTCATCGAGCTTGGGCCGAGCAGCGACGCCCGGCTGGTCCGCGCCGCCGTTGCTCTCGTTGGCAACCAAGGCCTGAGTGCCGCCTTCGAAGTCGCCGCCCGCCGTGCAGTTGCCGGCCGTGGCGCAGGAGACCGAGTTCACCGTGGAGTCGGCGCCGGTGCCGGGCACGTCAATCGCGTTGCCCCAGCTGCCGTTCGTCTCGTTCACAACAAAAGCCCGTTGGTCGCCGCTGAGCTCGCTCTAGGGCGTGAGCGCGGCGCGGAAAGCGGCTCTGAACGGCGGACTGAGTGCGGTTGCGTACGTCTTCGAGACGTGGCTCGTCGTCGCTATACGCGATCGTGTGTCCGATCGCTTGCGGACAGTGGCCGTTGTAACAGAACCAGCCGAGCGGATCGATGACCCCGACCTGGTGAGTCGGGCGACAGCCTCAAGCGCTCCCGTCGAATCCAAATCCGGATCCGCTCCATGTTCCGGTGCACGTTCGGAGTGTCGCGCCCGACTCTTGGAGGCAATCGACGGGCAGACGGGAGGGAGTGCGAGCAGCGGATGTCCCCCATCAGGACGACGTGTTTCGCGACCTTCTTGGCCGATGCCAGTCAACGACGAAAGCCCACTCTCGGTCTTCCCTCCGCATTAGAGGGTCTCCGTAACGCCGCTGTAGTGAAAGCTGATGAATACCGCGTTCGGCTTGAGTCTTTGCGATCGTCTTCAACGCCCACGCGTACCAGGTCTGACACTCGCGCCGGGGTAGGGGCAAAACTCGAATCGGAGTGGGCGTAAAGAACTTCGGGGTGGCATGCCCCTTTCGACAGGGGGACAATGTCCCAGCCGTCCTTCTTTGCCATCGCCGAGGAGTGCCGGATCCCACATCTCGGCGTGCGAGTCACCGAAGACGACGAGGGTCTTGTGGCCCGGAGTCGGACTTGACGATGGCGCGGCAGCTCGGCCCGGACAGGTAGCAAATCGTCGAGCTGGTCTGTCCGCGTCTCTCGGAACGCAACCCGCCGGGTACTGGTAGTTCGTCGAACTGGAGACGGTAACGACGGCGCGAGCGGCGACGGGATCGTGGCTCCGTGCAGCGCCGCCTTTACGCTCGCGATCACTGCGGGCAGGGCCGGAGGGGCGTGCGGGCTCGACGTTCCGACAAGCATCGCCGGCTGGATGACGGCACTCGCGCGGTTTGCGTGACCGGCCGCGCTGTTCTCGATCGATCCGATGCCTGCGAACGCGACCGCCGAGGACGACGGCCGCCGAGACGGGCCAGAGCACGAGACCGACCGGCAGGTCGTTTCCACCGCATTCGCCGGATCGGATTCTCGAAGTAAGCGGTACGTGACGATCGAGAGCGCAAACGCCGATCGCGAGCAAGAGCAAGTTGGCGGCCAGCGGCAGTTCGTGCCCCTCGTAGTCGACGGCGATGACCAGGAACGGCCAGTGCCAGAGATAGAACGTGTACGAGCGGTCACCGACGTACCGCAGCGGCAGCAATCCCAGCACCCGGCCCGCGTGGCGACGCTCCTCGCCGTTCGCGAAGCCCGCTGCGATCACCAGAGCCGCTCCAAGGTCGGCAGCAATGCCGCCGTGCCTGGGAACGGCGTGCTGCTCGTATAGGCCACCGCCGCGACAGCGATGCAGCCGAGTCCGACCCAGCCTGCGGCGAGCCGGACAGCTGGCTGGGACTCGGGTCACCCAGCGAATGCCGATGGCGAGACTCGCGCCGAGCGCAAGTTCCCAGGCCCGCGCGATCGAGGAGAAGTAAGCGCCCGCAGGGTCCAGGTGCACGAGGCGGTGCGCGTACGCGAAGGAGAGCGCGGCCCCGAGCGACGAGACGACCAGCAGGCCGCCGACCGCTGCGCCGGTGAAGCGACCTCCCCCGCGACGAAGCCGCACTCCTGCGAGCGTGCCGAGGAGAACGAGCGCCAACACGGTCGGCCAGAAGAAATAGAACTGCTCCTCGACCGACAGCGACCAGAAATGCAGCAACGGAGACGGCGGCTCGGCCCTGCGCGAAATAGTCGGTCGCCTGGCGCGCATAGTGGACGTTCGCCCGAAGAGGGCCGCCCAGACACTGTCTTTCATCGTCTGGAGAGCCCGAACCTGATTGAGGAGGTAGTACGCGGCCACGTCGGTCGCGACGAGCGTGAGCGCTGCCGCCGGGAGGATCCGCCGAGCACGCCGGATGTAGAAGTTCACGAGCGACACCCGCCCGGACCTCGCTGCCTCGGCGAGCAAGAGCTGCGTGATCAGGTAGCCCGACAGAACGAAGAAGACGTCGACGCCGACGTACCCGCCCGTCAGGAAGCCCACCCCGGCGTGGTCGAGGGCGACGAGCAAGACGGCGATCGCCCGAAGTCCCTGAAGGTCGTCGCGATGCCTCGGATTGTCGTACTGGCCGATCACCGGCCAGTCCCTGATAGTTGCCCGTGAAATACCCCTCGGCGAACGGGGCGCTCAGCCGATCGAACGGCGTATTGATAATCGGTGTCTCGGTCTTGAACGACTTGCCTCCGTGGCGACATTTTGTAGTAACCGCCGGTGGCACAGTGGCCGGCCGTTGCGCACGAGACGGAGGTCACCCTGGCGTCGCCGCCGTGTTGAGGGTCGTCGTGCCGGGTACTGCGATCGCCGTGCCCCAGACGCCGCTCGTCTCGTGGACGACGAAAGCCTCCAGCTTGCAGGCGCCGTCGGTGTAGAAACGGGCGGCGCTGCAGTCGTTGGCCGTGGAGCACGAGAGCGAGAGCACCTCGGCCTCACCGCCGCCGTTCAGGGCAGCTGTGCCGGGCACTTGGATCGCGTTGTACCAACTAGTCGTTGCCGCCGAAGCCAGACAACCCGAGCAGCAGAAACCTTCTCCTCATCACAGTCCTCCTTGGCCTCCGTGAACACACGAACCCACCGCGCCGTTCCGTCCTTTCAGCCGGGGAGGACCGACGCCACGCCCAACCTCTCCTGCCTCGAGCCTGGCAATACAAATCGCTCAACCGCCAGGGGAGAGGTACCGGCCGAACCACTCGAGGATCGCCTCGAACCGCATCACGCGGTGCACGGGCGAGCCCGAGCGCGAGAGCTCGTGGCTCTCGGCGGGGAAGCGCAGCATCTCGACGTCCTTGCCCATCACGCGCAGCATGTTGAACAGCAGTTCTCCCTGCTCGATGTTGCAGCGGAGGTCGTTCTCGGAGTGGACGACGAGGACGGGCGTCTCGATGTTCTGCGCGTACGTCGCCGGCGACATCGCGAGGTACGCGTCCATGTTCTCCCACATCTCGCCGCCGAACTGGTGCTTGAAGATCCAGCCGATGTCGCTCGAGCCGTACATGCTCGTCAGGGAGTTGACCGCGCGCTCCGACAGCGCCGCCTTGAAGCGGTTCGTGTGGCCGATGATCCAGGTCGTCATGTAGCCGCCGTACGAGCCGCCGAGCACGCCGAGCCGGTCGGCGTCGAGGAACGGGAACTTCTCGAGTGCGGTGTCGACGACGCCCATCAGATCCTCGTAGTCGACGCCTCCCCAGCCGCTGCCGCCGCCGTCGATCGGCCCGCGGATGGCGCGGCCCCACGCCTCCGAGTAGCCCGAGCCGCCGCGCGGGTTCGAGAAGAGCACCGCGTAGCCGGCGCCGGAGTAGACCTGCACCTCGTCGAAGAACCCGGTGCCGTACTGCGAGAACGGGCCACCGTGGATCGTGATCAGCGTCGGGTAGCTCTTGCCCTCCTCGAAGCCGGCGGGGCGGACGAGCCACGCGTCGACCTCGGTGCCATCCTTCGAGATCGCGGTGAAGCGCTCCGGCTCGACGAGCTTGGTGCCGCTCGTGAACGCGTCGGTGACGTGCGTGAGTTGCTGGTCGTTGTCGCCGAAGAGCTCGTGCGGGTGCGTGTGCGTGCTCGCGGTGTAGACGAGTTCGCCGTCGACGGCGTCATAGAGGCCGATCGTGCGCTCGCCGCCCGCGAGCAGCTCCGGCTCGGCAGAGCCGTCGGGCGCGACGGCGTAGACGTGGACGTTGCCACCGTCCTCCACCGCGAAGACGATGCGACCGTCGTCCCACAGCGGCTCGCGCACCGTGGGGTACGGCTCGCAGTTCCGGTCGAGTGAGGCGGTAAGGATGCGCGGGTCGCCGCCGTTCGCTCCAATGACCGCGACCTGGCCGTGGTACGGATGCGTGCCGTCCGCCGGCGTGCGGTAGTAGGCGATGTGCGCGCCGTCGGGAGAGTAGGACGGCCGCGATCCCTTGCTCGCCGTCCCCGGTCAGGAGCCGCGGCTCGCCGCCCGTGCCATCGACTTCGAGCTCGTACAGGCGGCCGATGAACTCGACGTCCCAGCGGTCGCCGCGCATAGACCCGAACGCGATCCGCTTGCCGTCGGGCGACCACGCCGGGTTGTCGTTCTCGCTGTCGCCGCTCGTGAGCTGCCGCTCGACCTGCCCGTCGGTTGGGCCGCCGTCGCTTCCGACAACGAAGAGATGCTTGCGGCGGTCGCCGACCCAGCCGACGCTGTCGAGCTTGTAGAAGACGCGCGTGAAACGCCGCGGTGCGCGCTTGCGGTCGTCCTCCTCCTCGTACGCCTCGTCGCGCACGCGTCGCGCGAAGGCGATGCGGGTGGAGTCGGGCGACCAGGCGATCGCCTCGACCGACTCGGCGCCGTCGGTGAGTTTGCGGGGATCGCCTCCGTCCGCCGGCATGACGTAGAGCTGCGCCTTCGCCTTTGCCTCGTCCTCACCGTCGCGATTCGACGTGAACGCGAGCGAGCGGCCGTCGGGAGACCAGCACGGCGAACCGTCGCGGCGCTCGCCCGTCGTGAGCCGCCGCGGCTCGTCGGAACCGTCGACCGGCACGACCCAGATCGCGCTGCGGTACGCGCTCTCCTCGCGGTCGATCTGTGTCACGACATAGGCGATGAGTCGCCCGTCGGGAGACAGGCGCGGATCGCCGGCGCTGGTGAGCGCGTAGACATCGTCGGGCCGCATCCCCATATCCTGTCTGAAACGCGGGCGTGGCGGAACTGGTAGACGCGACGGGTTTAGGTCCCGTTGGGCTTCGGCCTTTGGGGGTTCGAGTCCCTCCGCCCGCACTAGTCCCTCTGGCCGATTTCGCACCCGCCTTCCGACAGCCACGATCGGCGGCGTTGAAGGTGCGACAGATGATCGAACGTCCTCGAAGCTGATGGCTGGAATCTCATCGCGATGCGCGGAAGCCACCGGCAGTTCAAGCATCCGGCGAAGCCCGGTCGCGTGACCGTTCCCGGGCAAATTGCCTGACGATTTGCACCCAAAGACCCTCGCGAGCATTCTTCGCCAGGCAGGATTGAGGCAGTGACCAACTTCGCCACTCTCGCCGAGCGCTATCTCATTCTCATCGAGGGGGGACCTCCGTCGAACTACTCCGCGTGGTCGCCGGATCTGCCCGGCTGTGTCGCGACCGGGGGCACGCTCGAGGAGACGGAGCGCGAGATGCGATCTGCGATCGCTTTCCATCTCGAAGGGCTCGTAGCGGACGTGGAGACGGTTCCTGAGCCGTCGGGTCCGGGCGTCTACGTCGAGCGGACTACGCGCACAGCGGCATAGCACGCTCGCTCTCGGCCAGCGGTTCCCTGCTTGAATGAACGGCATGTCGACGACTGTCGAGGAGCTGCCGGACAATCGCGTGCGCCTCACGGTTCAGGTGCCGTCGCACGACGTCCACCACGCTGTCGAGCACGCCGCCGACGATCTCGCGCAAAGCATCAAGATCCCCGGCTTCCGCAAGGGGAAGGTGCCGCGGCAAGTACTGCTGCAGCGTGTCGGCGAGGAGCGGCTCATGACCGAGGCGGTCGAGAGTCACATCGGCAGCTGGTTCTGGAACGCCGCGGCGCGCACACGGCTTCGTCCCGTCGCGCAGCCGGAGTACGACTTCGAGCTGCCCGGCTCCGCCGACGAGGACTGGCAGTTCACCGCGACGGTCGCGGTGCAGGCGAAGCCCGAGGTCGCCGACTGGACGACGCTCGAGGTCGGGCGCGAGGAGATGGACGTTCCCGAGGAGCTCGTCCAGGCCGAGCTCGACGCGCTGCGCGCCACGGTCGCGACGCTCGCGCCGGTCGAGGGCCGCGCCGTCGCTGCCGACGACACGGTGATCGTCGACCTGATCGGCGACGACGGCGACTCTCGCAAGGACTACGTCATCGAGCTCGGCCGCGGTGCCGTCGTCGAGGAGATCGAGCAAGGCCTCGTCGGGATGAGCGCCGGCGAGACGAAGGAGATGAGTTTCGAGCTCGCCGACGAGTCGACCCAGAGCCTCTCCGCGACGGTGAAGGAGATCAAGGAGAAAGTCCTGCCGCCGGTCGACGACGAGCTCGCCCGTGCCGCGAGCGAGTTCGAGACGGTCGCCGAGCTGCGCGCCGACATCGAGGGCCGGATGAGGGAGCAGATCGACGGCGAGATCGAGTCGCGCTTCCGCGCCGAGGCCGCCGATGCGCTCGTCGCGGCGTCGAAGGTCGACGTCGGCGGGCCGCTCGTCGAGACGCGCACGCGCGAGCTGCTGCGCGGCGTTGCGCGACAGGTCGAGGCGCGCGGCGTGCCGCTCGAGACGTATCTCGCGATGACGGGACAGTCGCCCGAGGATCTCGATCTCCCGGCTCGAGGACGAGGCGCGGCGCTCCGTCGCGCGGGAGCTCGTGCTCGAAGCCGTCGCCGACAAGCTCGGCATCGACGTCCCCGACGCCGACGTCGAGGCGCTAGTCCGCGAGCAGGCCGATCTGGTCGGGGAAGACGCCGACGCAGCGCTCGTCGAGCTCCGCGAGAGCGGGCGCTTCGAGACACTGCGCGACGACCTGCGCCTGCGCGAGGCGCTCGACCGCGTCGCCGCCGAGGTCAAGCCGATCCCCAAGGCGCAGGCCGACGCCCGCGAGGCAATCTGGACACCGGACAAGGAAAACGCCCCTAGCGAGACGAAACTCTGGACCCCTGCGGAAGGAGCGCCCAAGTGAACACACCAACCAATCTCATCATCCCGTCCGTCATCGAGCAGACCTCGCGCGGTGAGCGCTTCTTCGACATCTACTCGCGGCTTCTCAACGAGCGGATCATCTTCCTCGGCACCCCGATCGACGACAACGTCGCGAACCTCATCGTCGCCCAGATGATCCATCTCGAGTCCGAGGATCCGGACAAGGACATCAACATCTACATCAACTCGCCGGGCGGCTCGGTGTACGCCGGGCTCGCGATCTACGACACGATGCAGTTCATCAAGCCGGACGTCGCGACGACGTGCTGCGGGATCGCGATGTCGATGGGCGCGCTCCTTCTTGCGGCCGGCACGGAGGGAAAGCGCACCGCGCTGCCGAACTCGAAGATCCTCATCCACCAAGTCTCCGGCGGCTTCTCGGGGCAGGGCACGGACATCGAGATCCAGGCGCGCGAGACGATTGCTCTCAAGCGGCGCTTGGAGGAGATCATCGCCCACCACACGAACCAGTCCGTCGAACGAGTGTCGAAGGACACGGAACGCGACCACTACATGACGGCCGATGAAGCCCAGGAGTACGGGATCGTCGACCAAGTCATCGCACATCGGTAACGCCCCGCCGTAGACGAATCCGACAGACAGAGGTAAAACCAACAAATGGCCCGCGCAACCGACGGCAACGAGCAGCTCCTCTGCAGCTTCTGCGGCAAGAGCCAGCGCCAGGTGAAGAAGCTCATCGCCGGGCCGGGCGTCTACATCTGCGACGAGTGCATCGATCTCTGTAACGAGATCATCGACGAGGAGCTCACGACTCCGACGACGCTCGACCTCGACAGCCTGCCGCGGCCGATGGACATCTACGAGGTCCTCAACGACTACGTCGTCTCGCAGGAAGAGGCGAAGCGCACCCTGTCGGTCGCCGTCTACAACCACTACAAGCGCGTGCAGATGGGCGCCGAGGACGGGGAGGTCGAGCTGCAGAAGTCGAACATCCTCCTGCTCGGCCCGACCGGCTGTGGCAAGACGCTGCTCGCGCAGACGCTCGCGCGGATCCTCAACGTCCCGTTCGCGATCGCCGACGCGACCGCGCTGACCGAGGCCGGCTACGTCGGCGAGGACGTCGAGAACATCCTCCTCAAGCTCATCCAGGCCGCCGACTTCGACATCAAGAAGGCCGAGACGGGGATCATCTACATCGACGAGGTCGACAAGGTCGCGCGCAAGGCGGACAACCCGTCGATCACGCGCGACGTGTCGGGCGAGGGCGTGCAGCAGGCGCTCCTCAAGATCCTCGAGGGAACGATCGCGTCGGTGCCGCCGCAGGGCGGGCGCAAGCATCCGCACCAGGAGTTCCTCTCGATCGACACGACGAACATCCTCTTCATCTGCGGCGGCGCGTTCGCCGGCCTCGACAAGATCATCGCGCGGCGCATCGGCAAGAACGCGATGGGCTTCGGCGCGGACATCCGCTCGAAGCACGACATGGAGTCGTCGGAGTTGCTCGCCGACGTCATGCCGGAGGACCTCCTCAACTTCGGCCTCATCCCCGAGTTCATCGGTCGGCTGCCCGTCATCTCCGCCGTGCACCAGTTGCGGCGCGAGGACCTCGTCCAGATCCTCGAGGAGCCGAAGAACGCGCTCACGAAGCAGTACCAGCGGTTCTTCGGTTACGACAACATCGAGCTCGTCTTCACCGACGACGCGATGTGGGAGATCGCAGACCACGCACTCGCGCGTGAGACCGGCGCGCGCGGCTTGCGGTCGATCATCGAGGGCGCACTGCTCGACGTGATGTTCGAGCTGCCGTCCCGCCGAGACGTGACGAAATGCGTGATCACAAAGGAGACGATCTCGCAGGGGATTCGTCCCACGCTCGTCACGAGCGCCGCCGGCGACGAGCCGGAAGAGCCCGCCGAGCAGACCGCCTAGAGAGCTCGCGAAAAGCTGCGCCTCGCGGTCAGGCGAGAGTTAGCACTGGCCCACGCGACAAGCGACGTCCTCCGAGCTAGAGAGATTGGCGAAGCGCGGCGTAGGATTGACGTATGCCGGCCGAGCGATTCATCGGAGGTCTGCGCATCCTCCCCGAGGGCACAACGACACCGCGCGTACGCCTTGGGCATGTGTGGGAGAGGGGGCCGGGGCCGAACGCGACCATTCCGCTCGCCGAGCTGTTAGTCGACGACCAGCGTGTTCTCCTACGACTGCGCTGGGTCTGGGTACGGCGTATCTCGCGCGTCTTCACGCTCGGGAAGGACCAGACGACGTGGGAGGCCCCGCGGGACAGCGTGTCTGCCGAAGTGTTCCCCCGTGAGGGCCAGACCAGAGGCGTGCTGCTGCGAGCGTCCGGACTTCCGCCAGCGATCTTTTGGTGTTTCGGTCAGACACGGCGCGCCGCGCTGGACGCGTTTCACCCCCGAGGGACGTCCTGATCGACGCGGCGCTCGGTCCGGTCGGGTGACATTCCCGAGCACTGGGGCAGCCGAGCGTTGTGACATCTGGCCGCGTGGTGCCGTACCTTTAGTGGCATGAACATCCACCGGCTCAGTGCGAGGGATGCGGGACGGTCAGCAATCGCGGCCTTAGTCCTCGCTGCGACGCTCATAGCGTGTGTTTGGATCGCGGAGTACAAGGACTCGACTTACAACCACGGGCCTGGGCTGACGGTGCCTGCGGTCAATCGCTTCACGCCTGGATGGGGGATTCCCGTCGCCATCCTCATCGGGGTCGGCGGCGCAGCCCTTGCTCTCGTGATCCTTCGGTCGCACCGCGCCAGGCGCTAAGTCTTCAGGGGACATTCCCGAGCACTGGCGCAGACGAGGCGTACGCTGTTGTGCATGCGCCGGATTGCGACCCTCGGCCTCGTTCTAGCCGTCGGCGCGGAACTTAGCGCCTGCGGTACGTCGGCTTCGTCGCCGCCGCCGACAGTGAAGCGCGACCTTGTACTCGGGAGTAAGCACCTCGTCTCGTATGGGATCGGTTGGGGCACCGCGCACCCGCGACTGATTTTCAACGGCGGAGATCCCAGCGGTGGGGCCCGGCATCTCAAGTGGCGTGACTGGGGCGCTCCCGTCGCTTACGCGCGCGGTCTGGCCGTCATCTCGCGCCCGGGCGGGAACTTCTACCCAAAGCTGGGACGGATCGAACTTCGCGCTTGGCGCCTCGGTCGATGCACTCACGGCGGACCGCGCGCCTACACACGCCTCCTTGCCCGGGTAGCCGTCCCACCCGGCGGACCACTTTCTGGCTGGAGCCCCTGGAGTGGCTGGAGGAGCATCTGCAAGTTCAGCCCCACGCTCCCCACGCTCAAGTGACATTCCCGAGCACTGGGGCAGGCCAGCTAACCCCATTCCGTTTCCAGGAGTGCCAGACCTACGCGAAGACCCAGAGCACGATCAGCGCGGGGCATTCCGGGCCTTCCGCGACCACAACAGCCCCCCCCCAGAAGCTCCTAGCCCTCTCGTCTTCGCACCCTGGGCGGGGCATAGACCGTGCACCCTTTTGCAGCGCGTCCTCTCACGCAGCTTCTCATGTGCCCCTTGACGCCCGTCGTGAACTGAGACCTTGCAGCTGCAATAGCAACTTTGCTATATATCAGCCATGGGCTGGGTGGTCGGGTGGCTATGCGTATCCATTCTCATCGCAGGCTCGCTCGCCGCGTGCACACACGACTTCCGAAGACAGCTGGCCGCCTTGGCCCTCTTCCCCACGCATCTCTACCGGGGCGCTGCTAACCGGAGCGGTATTGACCCCGGGTACTGGCTTGAGCATTCAGGCGTACGTGATCTTCGTCCTTGTCACCACGGCTACCGCCGCAGCGGTTGCTCCGACAAAGCCGAGCCGAATCGCGGTTCTGATCGTCCTGCCCTCGCTTGGTGTCACCTTGTTCCTGATCGTGCTCGCGTTGTTCATCTCGAACGCGAACCACTGAGCCGCCGAGCGTGAGCTCGCTCGGGTGACATTCCCGCGCACTGGGGCAGCCGAGGGGTGGTCAGCCGAGTCGTACCGTGGAAACGTCTGATCGCTTATTCCGGGCAGTGCGGGGTGGCGCGGCGGCGGGCGCAGAGCACAGGACGCGCGCTCCCCACGGGAGCGCGGTCGACCGTTCAGCCGACGGCGAATAGGCAGAGCGTCGAGAGAAGAGCCAGGACGCGACGGCTGCGAGAGGCGAGCTGCGTCAACGCCAGAAGATCCATCGAATCAATCGTACGCGGCGCTCGCAAGGCCCGGTGTCCTCGGGTGACATTCCGGAGTAGTGGCGCAACCGATGCCTACACTCGGCCGGTGAGGTTGCTCAAGCTCGACCCAGTGTTCGATCAGGTGCGAGGTCGGAGACGGCTGCGCTTGTGGACGCAGATGCGCGTACGGAACCCCATCAGGCGCTGCCTCATCAGGTGGGACGTCATCAAGCCCCTCGCGGCTCGGTTACCTACGGGCCGGGGACAAAGCGCAAGCGCGGTTAATCGTCAGGGGACTTTCCCGAGCACTGGGGCAGGCGAGTCTCGATCCGCAGCGAGTGTTAAGGGTCCCTTTGCCGGGGCCTATCTGCAGGCAGTTGATCGCCCTCGCTTCGAACCTCAGCACGTCCGCTCTCTGCCTCATCGCGAGCCGCAAGTTCCTCCGTCGTGGACCCGGGCGGCCGTCCGAACAGACTCCTGATCCCCTCATCGTCTCGGGAAGCACCGCCTTCGGGCCTGCTCTCCGCCTCAGCGCGGCGCTGCCACCACCACCAGAGGACTAGCGCGAAGGCGCTCAGGACACACACGACGCCAAACAGCCGTCCGTCAAAGAACCCGCCCTTCCGTATGCCCACACCTACGAGGATCAAGACAAGCAGCCGGTAGATGATTCCCTGACGCCCGCGGGCCACACACCCAGCTTAGGCTCAGGGGTGACGGACATCCGGCGCGTTCCTGTACCGGTAAGAGGGCCGCGTGGTATGGATGCCCGATGAAGACGTTCCGTTTGCGCCTCGGGATCCTGCTCATGGCTCTGTCGTGGTTTCCGTTCGCGCAGATCTTGATCTACATCGCCCAAAACAACGACAAGCTGACGAGTGCTTCCTCGGCGAACACATTCCGCCTTACCGTCTGGGGGATCCAGATCG
Organism: uncultured Actinomycetes bacterium; assembly: GCA_963816735.1. GTDB lineage: Bacteria > Actinomycetota > Thermoleophilia > Gaiellales > Gaiellaceae > Palsa-739. Next base: position 965,458 of record CAWFLY010000010.1, on the reverse strand, counting down.
TCGTCGGTCTCATCGGCGTGGCTCTCGTCGGGAAGCTTGCGGTCGAAGAAGCGAAGAAGGCGGGATGGCGGAAGACGCCGCGCCGTCTCTGGGAGTTGTTCCGGCACGGCCCGGAGGAGGCGAAGACTTGACGCGTGAAGATCGCGTAGCGTTGGCGGCATGACAACCATCGAAGTCGGTGCCGAGTTCGGGCCGTCGTCCTGGATCGACGTCCCGCAGGAGATGATCCAGACGTTCGCGGACACGACGCACGACCACAACTTCATCCATGTCGATCCCGACATGGCGGCGCAGACGCCGTTCGGCGGAACCGTCGCGCACGGCTACCTCACGCTCTCGCTCCTGCCGGCCATGTCGTACGAGGTGATCCCGCACGACGAGCCCGGGCGCGGGCATGGCGCTCAACTACGGGCTGAACAAGGTGCGCTTCCCGGCGCCCGTCCCGTCCGGCTCGCGCGTGCGCGGAACGTTCCGCGTCGACGAGGTCCGACAGGAGGACTGGGGCCGCCAGGTGACGATGACGGCGACGATCGAGTGCGACGGGCGTCGAGAAGCCCGTCTGCGTCGCCGAGATCGGTCTACCGCTACTACAACCTCTAGACTCAGCCGGATCCCAGATCGGAGGTTTCTGCCCGCTGAGGGTTGCGATTTCCGCTGTCTGTGGTATATCTCGGATCCGAGATTCACCACGACAGCGGGGAGGCGAGATGATCGACGAGGCGGTCCGGCAACTCGAGTCGCAGTGGAGCGACGAGCGGTGGAGCGGCATCGAGCGGACGTACACGGCGGAGCAGGTCGTCAAGCTGCGCGGTTCGGTCGTCCCCGAGCACACGGTCGCGAGACTCGGCGCGGAGCGGCTCTGGGAGCTGCTCCAGCGCGAGGAGCCCGTCCGCGCGCTCGGCGCGTTGACCGGCGGCCAGGCCGTGCAGATGGTGCGCGCCGGCCTCGAGGCGATCTACCTCTCCGGCTGGCAGGTCGCGGCCGACGCGAACCTCGCCGGCTCGACGTATCCCGACCAGAGCCTCTATCCCGTCAACAGCGTCCCGTCGCTCGTGAAGCGGCTCAACAACGCGCTCCTGCGCGCCGACCAGATCGACTGGGCGGAGGACCGGAACGGGACGCACTGGCTCGCGCCGATCGTCGCCGACGCCGAGGCCGGCTTCGGCGGGCCGCTCAACGCGTTCGAGCTGATGAAGTCGATGATCGAGGCGGGCGCCGCGGGCGTCCACTACGAGGACCAGCTCTCCTCGGAGAAGAAGTGCGGCCACCTCGGCGGCAAGGTGCTCGTCCCGACGCAGCAGTTCGTCCGCACGCTCAACGCCGCGCGACTCGCCGCCGACGTCTGCGGCGTGCCGACCGTGCTCGTCGCGCGCACGGATGCGCTCAGCGCCGCGCTCCTCACGAGCGACGTCGACGAGTACGACCGCGACTTCGTGACCGGCGAGCGCACCGCGGAGGGCTTCTTCCGCATCCGCGACGGCATCGAGGCGGCGATCGCGCGCGGCCTCGCGTACGCGCCGTACGCCGACCTCGTCTGGTTCGAGACGTCGACGCCGGATCTCGGCGAGGCGAAGGAGTTCGCCGAGGCGATGCACGAGAAGTTCCCCGGCAAGCTCCTCGCGTACAACTGCTCGCCGTCGTTCAACTGGCGGAAGCACCTCGACGACGACCAGATCGCGTCGTTCCAGGAGCAGCTCAACGAGTGGGGCTACCGCTTCCAGTTCATCACGCTCGCCGGCTTCCACTCGGTCAACGCGGCGATGTTCGAGCTCGCGCGCGGCTACGCCGACGGAGCACATGCCCGCGTACGTGCGGCTGCAGGAGCAGGAGTTCGCGATGGAGGAGTTCGGCTACACCGCGACGCGCCACCAGCACGAGGTCGGCGCCGGCTACTTCGACCTCGTCACGCAGGCCGTCTCGCCCGACAGCGAGACGCTCGCGCTCAAGGGCTCGACCGAGGAGGCGCAGTTCGCGAAGGAGCTCGCGCCCGCGTGAGCGTCGCCGAGGAGACGCTGTCGCGCGAAGGGCTCGCGTTCGTCGAGCGGCTCCACCGCGAGCTCAATCCGCGGCGGCTCGAGCTGCTCGAGGCGCGGCAGGAGCGGCAGCTGCGCCTCGACGCCGGCGAGAACCCCGGCTTCCTCGCCGAGACGCGAGACGATCCGCGACGGCGACTGGCGCGTTGCGCCCGCGCCGCCCGACCTCGTCGACCGCCGCTGCGAGATCACCGGGCCGGTCGACCGGAAGATGATGATCAACGCGCTCAACTCGGGCGCGCGCGTCTTCATGGCCGACTTCGAGGACGCGAACTCGCCGACGTGGGAGAACGTCGTCCGCGGCCACGCGAACGTCCGCGACGCGATCGCCGGAGAGCTCTCGCTCGAGACGCCGGAGAAGAGCGTACCGCGTGAACGACGACGCTGGCGACGCTGCTCATCCGGCCGCGCGGCTGGCACCTCGTCGAGCGCCACTACGAGGTCGACGGCGAGCCTGTCTCCGCGTCGCTCTTCGACTTCGGGCTCGCGTACGCGAGCGGCGCGCGGTACTTCTACCTCCCGAAGCTCGAGTCGCACCTCGAGGCGCGGCTGTGGGCCGACGCGTTCCGCCTCGCCGACGACGACTCGATCCGCTGCACGGTGCTCATCGAGACGATCCTCGCCGCGTTCGAGATGGAGGAGATCCTCTACGAGCTGCGCGACTGGGGCTGCGCGCTCAACGCCGGCCGCTGGGACTACATCTTCAGCGCGATCAAGAAGTTCCGCGCGCGCGACTGGGTGCTGCCCGACCGCGTCCAGATCACGATGACGGTGCCGTTCATGCGCGCGTACACCGAGTTGCTCGTGGCGACGTGCCACAAGCGCGGCGCGCACGCGATCGGCGGCATGGCGGCGTTCATCCCGTCGCGCAAGGACCCCGAGGTGAACGAGGTCGCGCTCGCGAAGGTGCGCGACGACAAGGAGCGCGAGTCGCGCGACGGCTTCGACGGCTCGTGGGTCGCGCATCCGGATCTCGTCCCTGTCTGCACCGAGGTCTTCGACGCGGCGCTCGGCGAGCGGCCGAACCAGCTCGAGCGGCTGCGCGAGGACGTCGTCCCCGACGAGGCTGCGCTCCTGTCGATCCCCGACACGCCCGGCGAGGTCACCGACGCGGGGCTCCACACGAACGTCTCGGTCGGCGTCCGCTACCTCGACTCGTGGCTGCACGGCGTCGGCGCCGCGGCGATCGACAACCTCATGGAGGACGCCGCGACCGCCGAGATCTCCCGCTCGCAGGTCTGGCAGTGGGTGCGGCACGGCCGCTTCGCGCGCGAGCGCGTGCGCGACGAGATCGCCGCGGTGGACGGCGGCGACGAGGCGAAGCAGATCTTCGCGTCGATCGCGCTCGCCGATCGAGCTCGAGGACTTCCTGACGCTGCCCGCCTACGAGCGACTCGACTGAGGAGGATCACGTGAGCGCGACAATCTACGAAGCGAAGACGAAGTTCGACCACGATGCTCGTGTCGCAGACTCTCGACAGCACGAAGGCCGACGACATCGCGCTCGTCATCGAGGAGGCGATCGTCTCGGGCGAGCTCGAGCCGGGCACCGTCCTCCGGCAGGAGCAGCTCTCGGAGCAGTTCAACGTCTCGCGCACGCCGATCCGCGAAGCGCTGCGCCGGCTCGCCGCGCTCGGCCTCGTCTCCTTCGTCCCGAACCGCGGCGTCCGCGTGCGGACGATCTCGCGCGAGGAGCTGCACGAGGCGTTCATGGTGCGCGCCGAGCTCGAGGCGCTCGCGACCGAGGTGGCCGCGACGAAGATGACGCCCGAGGTGCTCGCCGAGCTCGAGGAGAAGGAGCAGCACTTCGCCGCAGATCTCGAAGGACCTGCGCGCGCGGGAGCCGGGCGAGGCGCGCCGCTCGATCATGGGCGACTGGGTGCGCGCGAACCACGCCTTCCACGACGTCATCTATCGCGTCGCCGACCTCCCGCTCGTCGAGCAGCTCGCGAAGAGCGCGCGGCGCTCGTTCTCGGGCCGCCGTCTGGGCGCCGGGAGACCACGCGATCGACGGCCTCTACGCGAAGAACGCCGAGCAGCACCGCGCGATCCGGCAGGCGCTCGCCGCGGCAGCCCGTCCGGCGCGCGCGCGATCGCCCGCGAGCACGTCCTCTCGTCGTTCGCGATGCTCGAGGCGATCCTCGAGCAGGTCGGCGGCTCGTGGCCTAGCCGCGGTTGATCTTCACTACCGGGCCGATGATGTTGCCGCGCGGGAGACCGTCCCACACGCGCGAGTCGCACGACTGGAGCGGTTGTCTCCGAGCACGAAGTAGTCGCCGGCGAACACCTTCCAGCTGGCTCCGGTAACGGTGTCGAGCGACGGGCCTTCGCGGAGACGTATGGCTCAGCGAGGCTTGCCGTTGATCGAGATGAAGCCGTCGGTGTCTTCGCTGACCCACTCGCCCGGCAGCCGACGATTCGTTTGATGACTGTTCCGCCCGCACCGCACCCCTCACGGCTTGTATCGGCGCGTTGAACACGACGATGTCGCCGCGCTTGACCGGCTTTCCGACGGCCGCCCACGCGATCGCCGTCGCGCCGAGGCAACCTGGCTGGGTCGTGCGCAGTTCAAGGTCGGCTCCATCGACGACGAGGGAACCGTGAACTCTTCGTCGCGGCGCCGCCACAGCCGCGAGCACAGCCCGGCGAGAGCCACGAAGTACGACCACCGCATCCCGCGACTCTACGCTGCTACGGTCTCGCTCATAGTCGCTGCCTGACAACATCCGCCCGATGGACACGCTTTACAAGCCGCAGGGCGTCGAGACACCGCTGGCAGCAGACATGGGAGGAGGAAGGCCTCTACGCGGCCGACCCCGACCCGACGCGCGAGAGCTGGGTCTACTGCTTCCCGCCGCCGAACGTCACCGGCAACCTTCATCTCGGCCACGCGCTCCAGATCTCGCTCGGCGACGTGCTCGCGCGCTGGAAGCGGATGCAGGGGCTCAACGTCCTCGTCCAGGCCGGCTACGACCACGCCGGCATCTCGACGCAGAACGTCGTCGAGAAGGCGCTCGAGGCGGAGGGGACGAGCCGCGAGGAGCTCGGCCGCGAGGCGTTCGTCGCGCGCGTCTGGGAGTGGCTCCACGAGTACGGCGGCAACATCGTCCACCAGTTCCGCCGCATGGGCGCGTCGATGGACTACCGGCGCATCCGCTTCACGATGGACGACGGCTACGTGCGCGCCGTCATGCGCTGGTTCGTCCACCTGTACGAGCGCGGCTGGATCTACCGCGACAACCGGATCATCAACTGGTGCCCGCACCACCAGACGTCGCTCTCCGACCTCGAGCTCGAGGACGTCGACATGGACGACGCGCTGACGACGATCCAGTACCCGCTCGCCGACGGCTCCGGCCACATCTCGATCGCGACCGTGCGGCCGGCGACGATCCTCGCCGACGTCGGCTGTCGCGGTGCATCCCGACGACGAGCGCTACCGCGACCTCGTCGGCAAGGAGGTCGTCGTCCCGTTCGTCGAGCGGCACGTGCCGGTCATCGCGGATGAGCGCGTCGAGATGGAGTTCGGGACGGGCGCGCTGAAGGTGACGCCGGGCCACGACCCGACCGACTTCGCGATCGGCCGCGACCACGGCCTCCCCGAGCTGACGGTGATCGGGCCGGACGGCCGCATGAACGACGCCGCGGGTGAGCTCGCCGGGCTCACGCAGGACGAGGCGGCGAAGCGCATCCTCGAGTGGGCGGCCGAGCGCGGCCAGATCGAGAAGCGCGAGAGCTATCGCCACGCGGTGCCGACGTGCGAGCGCTGCCACACCCGCATCGAGCCGCTCATCTCGCTGCAGTGGTGGTGCCGGATGGACGAGATCAAGCAGCCCGCGATCGAGGCGCTGCGCGAGCGCAAGGTCGCGTTCCATCCCGAGTCGCAGCACCGCTTCGCGATCTCGTCGCTCGAGGACGCGCCCGACTGGAACATCTCCCGCCAGATCTGGTGGGGCCACCAGCTGCCCGTCTGGTACTGCCCCGACGAGCACGTCACCGTCGCCGAGACCGATCCCGAGCACGTGCGCCGAGTGCGGCTCGGCCGAGCTGCGCCGCGAGACCGACGTCCTCGACACGTGGTTCTCGTCGGAGCTGTGGCCGTTCGCGACGCTCGGCTGGCCCGACGAGACGGCCGACCTCGCGGCGTTCTATCCCGGCAACCTGCAGACGACGGCGCGCGAGATCATCCGCCTCTGGGAGAACCGCATGATCTTCGCCGGTCTCGAGCTGTTCGGCGAGGTGCCGTTCACCGACGTGATCATCCACTCGACGCTGCTCGCGCCCGACGGCCGGCGGATGTCGAAGTCGCTCGGCACCGGCATCGACCCGGTGGACGAGATCGAGAAGCAAGGCGCCGACGCGCTGCGGTACGGGCTGCTGAAGATGTCGTCGACGCAGGACGTGCGCTTCAACTCGCAGCAGATCGAGGAGGGGCGGAAGCTCGCGAACAAGCTCTGGAACGCGAGCCGGCTGCTGCTGATGGCGGGCGCGGTCGAGCCGGACGCGCGCCCCGCGTCCGTCGAGGAGCACTGGATCCTCGGCCGTATCGATGCGACTCGGCAGGAGATCGAGGACGACTTCGCGCGCTTCGACTTCGCGCATGCCGTCGACCGTCTCTACCACCTGATCTTCGACGACTTCTGCGACTGGTACCTCGAGTCGATCAAGCCGCGCCTCGCGCGAGGAGGACGTCCGCGCGACGGCGCTCGCGGCGCTCGAGCGGCTTCTCAAGCTCCTCCATCCGGTCATGCCGCACGTGACCGAGGAGATCTGGACGCAGCTGCCGGGGCGCGAGTCGCGACTCATCGTCGCCGCCGTGGCCGAGCCGCGAGGCGTGGAAGTCCGACTTGCTCACGCTCGATCGAGGCGCAGACGGCAGCGCGGATCTACCGGCGAAGCCAGGTGCGCATCAAGCTCGACGGCGACGCGCTGCGGATCTTCGAGGCGGTCGTCCGGCCCTCCGCCGATGCCGAGCAGGGCGACATCGAGGCCGAGCGCGCGCGGCTGCAGAAGGAGATCGACCGGGCCGAGAAGATGCTCGCGAACGAGAAGTTCGTCGCGAACGCCGATCCCGCGGCCGTCGAGGGCGAGCGCGAGAAGCTCGCGCAGTACGTTGCAGAGCGCGACGCGCTGGCTTAGCTCGCTCAGCCCGTGGCCGACCGACGGCTTCGGGCTCGAGCGGATGCGCGAACTGCTCGCCCGGCTCGGCAATCCCGAGCGCGAGCTCGACACGATCCACGTCGTCGGCACGAAGGGGAAGTCGACCGCGACGCGCCGGCTCGCCGCGACGATCGGCGGGCGCGCGTACACGTCCCCGCACGTCTCGGGCTGGCACGAGCGCCTGCAGACCGACCCCGACGGCTTCGAGCGCGCGATCGAGCGCGTGCGACCCGCGGCGGAGGAGCTCGGCGCGACGCAGTTCGAGATCCTCACCGCGGCCGCGTTCGCCGACTTCGCCGCGAGCGGCGTGCAAGGCCGCGGCGATCGAGGCCGGGCCTCGGCGGGCGGCTCGACGCGACGAACGTCATCGACGCGCGCGTCGTCCTCCTCACGAACGTCGGCCTCGAGCACACCGAGGTGCTCGGCGACACGCGCGAGGCGATCGCGCGCGAGAAGCTCGCCGTCGCCGCGCCCGGGCGCCGTCGTCGTCCTGCCCGACGAGGAGTTCGCGCATCTCGTTCCCGACAACGACGTGCGCATCGGCGGCGCGCGCGAGGCGGCCGCCGCGTTCCTCGGCCGCGACGTCGAGCTCGCCGAGGCGAGCCTGCCGGGGCGCTTCGAGGTGCGCGGCCGCGAGATCTGGGACGGCGCGCACACGCCGGAGGCCGTCGACTGGCTCCTCGAGCGGCTCCCGGAGCCCGGGCGACTACGTCGTCGTCGCCTCGATCCTCCGCGACAAGGACGCAGACGGGATCCTCGAGCGGCTCGCGCGGGCCGGTTCGATCGCTTGTCGCGACGCGAGAGCTCGAACGACCGCGCGCTCCCGGCAGCCGAGCTCGCCGAGCTCGCCGCGCCGCCACTTCGCGCGCGTCGAAACCGTCCCCGAGCCGCACGCCGCGCGTCTTCGCGCGCTCGAGCTCGCCGGACGGGACGGCCGCATCCTCGTCACCGGCTCGCTCTATCTCCTCGCCGACCTCTACCGAAGCGGACTGCGGCCTCTAGGATGCGCGCGTGAAAGTTCTCGCCAGCTTCCTGAGCTCGGGTCAGTCGCGTCTCGATCGTCGAAGTGGCCGGGGCGATGGCTCGTCGTGTTCTGGCTCGCGCTCGGCTACTGGACGTACCGCGACGCGAAGCGGCGCATCGAGAAGCCGCTCCTCGATCGGGCTCTCGACGCTCGTCGGGCTGTTCCCGCCGTTCATCGGGCCGTTCATCTACATGCTCTTCCGCCCGCCGGAGTTCATCGACGACCGGCGCGAGCGCGAGCTCGAGATCCGCGCGATCGAGTCGCGCCTCGCGGCGGCCGACATCACCTGCCCGGTCTGCCACGCCGACGTCGATCCGAGCTTCCTCGTCTGTCCCGTCTGCACGACGAAGCTCAAGCACGCGTGCTCGAGCTGCAACGCGCCGCTCGAGCCGATCTGGCAGGTCTGCCCGTACTGCGAGACGCCGATGCAGAGGCCCGCGGCCGGCGCGCCGCCGGCGCTCGGGACGCGCCGTGCGGGCACGACCGCACGTCGTCGCGCGCGCTGACGCGGCTCGCTACAGTGCGGCCCCGATGGCCGTCGAGCAGACACTCATCCTCATCAAGCCGGACGCGGTGCGCCGCCGGCTCGCCGCCGAGATCCTCGGCCGGATCGAGGCGCGCGGCTTCGAGATCCGCGAGGGGAAGCTCCTCACCGCGAGTCGCGAGCTCGGGGAGGAGCACTACGGCGAGCACCGCGAGAAGCCGTTCTTCGGCGAGCTCGTCGACTTCATCACCTCCGGCCCGACGTGGGCGCTCGTCGTCGAGGGTGAAGGCGCGATCGCGACGATGCGCTCGACGATCGGCGCGACCGATCCCGCGAACGCCGCGCCGGGGACGATCCGCGGAGACCTCGCCGTCTCGATGCCGGACAACCTCGTGCACGGCTCCGACTCGCCCGAGTCGGCCGCGCGCGAGATCGCTCTCTGGTTCTCGTGACCCACCCGAACGTCGAGGGCTGGACGCGCGCGAACGCGGAGTACACCGACGCGCGGGCCGAGAGCGCCTGGGCCGAGGACGAGATCAGCTGGGGCGTCTGGCAGGTGCCCGAGCGCGACCTCAACGCGCTGCCCGACATGACCGGCAAGGACGTCGTCGAGCTCGGCTGCGGCACCGCGTACTTCGGCGCGTGGCTGAAGAAGGCCGGCGCGGCGCGCGTCGTCGGCGTCGATCCGACCCCGGCGCAGCTCGCGTCGGCGCGTCGCTGCGACGAGAAGTTCGGGCTCGGGCTCGAGTTCGTCGAGGCGTTCGGCGAGGACGTCCCGCTGCCCGACGCGTCGTTCGACATCGTCTTCTCCGAGTACGGCGCCTCGATCTGGGCCGATCCGTACAAGTGGATTCCCGAGGCGGCGCGGCTCCTGCGGCCCGGCGGCGAGCTCGTCTTTCTCCGCAACTCGACGCTCGTGCTCCTCTGCTCGCCCGACGACGAGGACGCGCCGGCAAGCGAGACGCTGCAGCGGCCCCAGTTCGGGATGCACGAGTTCCCGTGGCCGAACAGCGGCATCGAGTACCACCTCGCGCACGGCGACTGGATCCGCCTGCTGCGCGCGAACGGCTTCGAGATCCTCGATCTGATCGAGATCCAGGCGCCCGCAGACGTCGCGACGCACGAGCGCTACGCCTACGTCACCGCCGACTGGGGGCGGAAGTGGCCGGCGGAGGAGATTTGGCGAGCCCGACTGCAAACCCGCTCCTCCTAGCGTCGACCTCGCCGCGACGGCGCGAGATTCTCGAGCTGCTGCGCGTCCCGTTCGACGTCGTCGCGCCCGACTACGACGAGACGGAGGACGACCCGGTCGCGCACGCGGTCGGCAAGGCGCGCTCGGTCCTCGCCGAGGCCGACGGCCGACCGGTGCTCGGCTGCGACACCGAGGTCGTCCTCGACGGGCGCGTCTACGGCAAGGCGGCGAGCGCCGAGGAGGCGGAGGAGATGCTCGCGTCCCTCTCGGGTCGCACGCACGAGGTCGTCTCAGGACTCGCGCTCCTGACCGACGCGTGGGAGGAGGTGCACAGCGAGACGACGCTCGTCACCTTCCGCTCGCTCACGTCGCGCGACCTCGCGCACTACGTCGCCTCGCGCGAGTGGGAGGGTCGCGCCGGCGCGTACGCGATCCAGGGGCTCGGTGCGTCGCTCGTCGAGCGGATCGACGGCGACTTCTTCAACGTCGTGGGTCTTCCGCGGCGCTGCTCGTGCTAGCTGCCGCGCGAATACGCGGACTTCAGCTTCGGTGCGCGGACGGGTCTCATGTCGCCAGCGCGGCTAGGGCCGCGAAGAACCCTGCGTAGTCGGGCGCGAACACCAGGGCGAGGAGCGGCACTCCCCACGCAGACACCAGTGACGCTCTGCCGGAGCTTCGAAGCAGGGCGACGGACAGCAGATATATCGCCGCGGCAAGCCAACCGAGGCTCAGACTCACAGCCAGCGTGATGCCGAGACCGGCGCCGATCCCCTTGCCGCCCTTGAATCGCAGCCAGACGGGATACACGCTCCCCGCCATCGCGGCCGCGCCGACGGCCATCACCTCGGGGACGGATAACCCGTACGCTCGTGCGGCGAACACCGGCGCGAAGCCCTTCAACACATCGCAGGCGAGCACGACAACGGCGGGAGGCCAGCCCAGGACGCGGCGGACGTTGGCGAAACCGATGTTGCCGCTTCCGTGCTGCTGAATGTCTACGCCGTAGACACGTCCAACGATTTTGCCGAACGGAACCGAGCCGACTAGATATGAGCCCAGGACGAATGTGAGAAAGGTGAGGGAGTTCGACATGTCTGCTCGCGTCGGCGCCGCCGGCGATTCCCGTCAGGATCCGCCTCGCCTTCGCTTAGATGTTCGGTTTCCGCGATCTCGCGTTTGCCCTCGGGGCGTGCCTGCGGCCCGCACCGGCGACGGAAGCGCGCGTTCTCGACGCGTGGGGCGGAGGCGACGAGTCCATGGCGTGCCTCTCTGTCCGCGGCGTTCGACCTCGCCTGCAGGCGCTGCCGCGACGAGGCGAGCTGAGACCCCGCTGCTGGATGAAGCTGAAGAACTGCTCCCTGCTCTAGTCGAGGCTGGTTACGTCGAGCGAGATCAATGGACGTGGAACTTCACCCCGAAGGGCATTGCGCGCGTTGAAGAGCTCCGACCCGAGGAAGCCGACATCGATTACCTCGGGTAGCAAGCACTCAGCACGGAGCTGCGGTCACGGGCCGCGCTCATCCGCCGCGCCGCGAGAGTTCGGGTCAATCAGCTCGCGGGCTGTTCGGAGCCGCCCCCGAACGAGCCCTTCCGCACTGCGTGCCGAGCTTGTAGGCGATGGCGGCATCGCGCCGCTAGGTCATGCTGCGATCGGTTGGAGCATTTGGATGAGCTTGAGGAATGGATCGTGCTTCGTTGGTCGGATGAAGGGTCAGCAGGTAGGCGAGCACGCCGATCTTGTGGAGATGTCGCCTTGAAGTACTCGCCGCCGCCCTGAATGCAGCCAGCATGCGCAGGTAGTCCGCTCGCTGGTATGGCGGCCGGAGACAGCTTCTCGAGCTGGCTCAGAGCAGCGTCGATGAGGCGACCTTCTTCTTGAGCGCCGCCTGTGAGAAGCCCGATGCGGTCGCCTGCCTGAGCGGTCAGATTCCTGCAGATCTTGGTTCGCGGATACCCGACCACGAGCCGGAGATCGCGTGGTTGCGCCGCCACCCCCGCCGCACGCAGCTGCGAGCAGCACCGTGGCGCCGCAGACCAAGGCAAGCCGTATGGCGAGACCGGGTTTCATAATCGGGGTGCCCAGATTCGAACTGGGGACCTCTCCGACCCGAACGGAGCGCGCTACCAGGCTGCGCCACACCCCGAGAACGGCCATAGGGTAGCGGCATGTCGCTCGAGGAGCTCGCGGAGGAGTGGGGGCTGACACTCGGCGAACCGTATCCACCCGGCGCCGCGTCGGCATGGGTCGGCCGCGCCGAGTTGGCCGACGGGACGCCGGCGGTGCTGAAGATCGGCATTCCGCACCGCGAGTCCGAGCAGGAGGCGGACGCGCTCGAGCGCTGGGACGGCGACGGCGCGGTGCGGCTCCTCCGCCGCGACGACGCGCGGAACGCGCTCCTACTCGAGCGCTGCGAGCCGGGGACGTTTCTCTCGGACGGCGCCGACGATCCGCTCGGCGTGCTCATCGAGCTGCTGCCGCGGCTCTGGAAGGACGCGACCGGCTTCCACACGCTCGCCGACGAGGTCGAGTACTGGGAGCTGGACGGCGAACTCGGCGATGCTCGCGCGCGAGCTTGCGGCGACGCAAGGCGAGCTCGTGCTCGTCCACCAGGATCTCCACGGCGAGAACGTCCTCGCCGCCGAGCGCGAGCCGTGGCTCGTGATCGATCCGAAGCCGCTCGCTGCCGAGCGCGAGTTCGCCGTTGCGCCGATCGTTCGCTCCGGCGAGCTCGGGCATTCGCGCGAGGAGGCGCTCGACCGACTCGACCGGCTCTGCGCCGAGCTCGGTCTCGATCGGGAGCGTGCGCGCCTCTGGACGATCGTTCAGACCACCGCGTGGAACGAGGACGCGGCGTATCCCGAGCACGGCGAGGTGGTCGAGTGGCTGAGCTGAGGGCCGTCCTCTTCGACGTCGACTTCACCCTCGCGCGCCCGGGGCCGGAGCTCGGCCCGGAGGGCTACGTGCGCGCCGGCGCGCGTCACGGTCTCGCCCTCGATCCGTCGCGCTACGAGGCGGCCCGCGACGCGGCGCTCGTCGACCTCCACCGCCATCCCGAACTCGAGCACGACGACGAGATCTGGTTCCGCTTCACGGAGCGGATCGTTCGCGGCATGGGCGGCGAGGCCGACTCGGCGTACGACTGCGCGGTCGAGATCACGCGCGGCTGGGAGCGCCACGAGAACTTCGAGCTCTACGACGACGTACCGGAGACGTTCGCAGCGGTGCGCGCGGCGGGCCTGCGCATCGGCCTCGTCTCCAACTCGGCGCGCGACGTCCGCGAGTTCGCGCGCCACCACGCGCTCGAGGTCGACGCGGGGATCAGTTCGTTCCACCACGGCCGCTCGAAGCCGCACGCCTCCATCTTTCGGGCGGTGCTCGACCTCCTCGAGACCGAGCCGGCGCACGCCGCGATGGTGGGGGACATGATCGCCGACGACATCGAGGGCGCCAGGGCCGTCGGGATGCGCGCGATCCTCCTCGATCGCGACGGCCTGCACCCGGACTTCGAGCCGCGGGTAGCGAGCCTGCGCGATCTCCTGCCCGTACTGGGGCTAGAACCTCTCACCGCATGAGCACGGGCCGCTGGAACGCGCTGTGCACGCACGCTGCTGCGTCCTCAGTCGCCCCGATAGCTCTGCTATCGAGGCTCCCTGCGTCCTTGCATCGCACGCACCCAGCACGCCCCATCGGCGCGTCTCCTTCGGTGAGAGGTTCTCAGAAGCGTAGGCTCTGTTTCGATGCCCGCTTGGCTTCTTGGTCACTGGTCGCCGTAGCGTCGCCGTCGGCGAGATCTTCACGCCTGGGTTGCGCTGCCTCGGCCCGATCGGGTCGCGGCTCCTCGATCACGATGCTCGCCGCGTCCTTGAGCGGGTCGATCGGATCCGATCATCGCCTTTGGAGCTCGCCTCGCTCGGCGTTGAGTCGATCTCTCCGCGCCGATCGCGCTCGCGCCTGACGATGCCATCGCCCGCTGCATCCCTACCGGATCTCGACGTCCTTCGCTCGACGGCGCGACCTTGATGCCCCACCGGCCGGTCGCCTCGTCGATGGTCCCCTGGAGGATCTCGTTGGTCTTCTCGCGCTCGGAGAGCAGCTCGTCGAGCATTGCTGGCCGAGGACGGCGCGCAGCGTCGTCTCGCCTTCTGCGAGGTCGCGACCATGAAGTTCTCGACCTCGATGATCGCGCTTCTCGGTCGACGATCTTGAAGTACGCGACCGCGTTGACGCGCACGGGGACGTTGTCTTTCGTGATGACTTCCTGCGAGCGGAATCTTGAGGGTGATCGTTCCGCAGATCGACCTTCACGACTTGTCGACGAACGGGATCCTCCACACGGGCCCGGGCCGCGCGGCGGGTCACGAACCGTCCCCAGCGCGAACATGATTGCCCGCGCGTCCTCGCGAAGGACTCGGACGAAACCGAACACGTTCCTCCCCTACTCCTACTTCGTCACGGTGAGGACGAGGCCATTGACGGCCGCGACCTGCACGCGCTCGCCGGGGACGAGCGGCGCGTCGTCCGCCGCCTGCGCGCTCCAGAGGGCGCCGTCGACGAGGCCGGGCGAGCGGGCCTGTCCCGTCTTCCCGATCATCCCTTGCGCGCCGGTCGATCACCGAGGACAACCTCGTCGGTCAGCATCGACACCGTCGTCTACTTCCAGGTCAACGATGCGAGGTCGGCCACGTACGAGAGTCGCGAACTACATCCAGGCGATCGAGCAGCTCACCGTCACGACGCTGCGCAACGTCATCGGCGGTCTGGACGCTCGGAAGACGCTCACCTCGCGCGACAGATCAACGGCGCAGCTGCGGGGCGTGCTCGACGAGGCCACCGGCAAGTGGGGCATCCGCGTCAACCGCGTCGAGCTGAAGGCGATCGACCCGCCGGCGTCGATGCAGGAGTCGATGGAGAAGCAGATGAAGGCCGACCGCGAGAAGCGGGCCGTGGTCCTCACTGCGGAGGGCGAGAAGCAGTCGCAGATCCTCGACCGCCGAGGGCGCAAAGGCAGTCCGCGATCCTCCGCGCCGAGGGCCAACGGCAGGCGACGATCCTCGCCGCGGAGGGACAGGCGAAGGCGATCGCGACCGTCTTCCAGGCGATCCACGACGGAAAGCCCGGACGCCGAGCTCCTCGCCTACCAGTACCTGCAGATGCTCCCGCAGATCGCGCAAGGGCGACGCGAACAAGGTCTGGATCATCCCGAGCGAGCTCCAACAGGCGGTCGGGAAGATCGCCGGCGCCGTCACGAGCGCGAACGGGAAGTAGCCGACAATCCCGCGCCCTGGCGCTCTAGCTGCTGAGGACAAGCGGCGTCAGATCCTCGACGCTGCCGTTCGCGTGTTCGCGCGCAAGGGCTTTCACGCGAGCCGCGTCGGCGACATCGCCGAGGAAGCCGGCGTCGCGCACGGGCTCCTCTACCACTACTTCGACTCGAAGGACGCCGTGCTCGAGGCCGTCTTCGCAGGAGAACTGGAACGTCCTCCTCGAACGGATCGGGAGTGTCGAGGAGACGAACGAGCTCGCCGTCGACCAGCTCCGACATATCTCGGCGATCATCCTTCGCACGTGGCTGCACCTGCCCGACGTCGTCCGCGTCGTGATCCAGGAGTTCGGCCGCAGCCCCGAGCTCGCGGCGCGGATCGCCGATCTCGCGCAGCCGATCGACCTCATCGAGCGCGTCGTGGCGCGGGGCATCGCGCGCGGCGAATTCCGGCAGGACATCGACCCGCGCGTGGCCGCGACGATCGTCTACGGCGGCATCGACGAGCTGCTCACCGCGTGGGTGCTCGGCAGCCTTCCTTCGAGCGAGAGCGACGTCGCGGCGGCCGAGAAGACGTTCTTCGAGATCAACCTCAGCGGGGCTACGCAGCCGACTAGCTCGGCGAAGCGCGCTGCGCCGACGTTGCCGCCCGAGAGGATGACGCCCACGGTGCGGTCGCGGCGTCGAGCTTGCTGGCCGAGAAGGGCCGCGATTCCGACCGATCCGCTCGGCTCGGCGACGAGCTTCAGCCGGTCGTATAGGAACACCATCGCCGCGACCATCTCCTCGTCGGTGACCGTCACGATCTCGTCGACGCGGCGACGGTTGACCTCGAACGTGAGCGCGCCCGGCTCGGGCGCCTGCAGGCCGTCGGCGATCGTGCGCGGCACCTCGATCCGGATGCGCTCGCCGGCGGCGAGCGACTGCTGCGTGTCGTCGCCTGTCGCCGGTCTCGACGCCGACGACGCGGCACTCCGGGCGCAGCGCCTTCACGACGGTCGAGCACCCGGCGATCAAGCCGCCGCCGCTGACGGGGACGAGGAGGACGTCGAGGTCAGGGACGTCGGTCGAGGAGCTCGAGCGCAGCGGTTCCCTGCCCCGCCATGACGAGCGGGTCGTCGTACGGCGGCACGAGCTCGAGACCGCGCTCGGTCGGCGAGAGCAGCGCCGATCTCCTCGCGGCTCTCCGTCCAGCGGTCGTACGTCACGACCTCGGCGCCGTAGCCGCGCGTCGCCTCGAGCTTCGCGACCGGCGCGTCCCGGGCATGACGATCGTCGCGTGGGAGCCGAGAGAGCCTCGCCGCGAGCGCGACCGCTTGCGCGTGGTTGCCGGAGGAGTAGCGCGACGACGCCGCGCGCGAGCGCGTCCCCGATCGAGCGACGAGATCTTGTTGTACGCGCCTCGGAACTTGAACGCGCCGCCGCGCTGGAAGCACTCCGCCTTGATGTGGACGCGGGCGCCGACGCGCTCGTCGAGCGTGCGCGAGGTGACGACCGGCGTGCGATGCGCGACTCCCGCGAGCCGGTTCGCGGCAGCCTCGACGTCGGCGAGTTCGATCATCGGCACGGGCTCCAGTGCGGCAGGAAGAGCCCGAATCCCCAGAGCGAGCCGTCGTAGAGGAAGTACGCGGTGCGCGAGCCCGGCTGGTCGGCGACCAGCGCGTCGTAGCCCCTGCATGTGATCGTGCGGAGCGGGCCGGCGCGGTTGTGCACTTGGAGGCGGCGTCGCGCCGAGGCGGAGTCCGTTCGTCGCGCGCCAGCCTGGCGGCTTCCAGAGCGTGTAGACGGCCGAGACGCGCCGCTGGTCGAACTCGACCGCAAGGCCGTGCGAGTCGAACGGCTTGTACGTGAAGTACCACGTTGGCCGCGCGCAGTCGTTGCAGACGCCGAACCGCCGCCCGAGCGCGGCGCGAACGTCGTGCGTTGTCTCGCCGAGCCGAATCCCGCCGAGCGAGTGTCCCGGCACGAGCGTCTCCTTCTCGCGGAAGGCTCGCGGCGGCGGGCGCGGCGAGTGCCGCGGCGGCCAGCAGGCTCAGGGCGAGACGTCTTCTTCATATGCTCGGAGTATGTCGCTCTGGGATTCCGTCGCGAGCCTCGAACTCCGCGTAGACGGCTACACGCTCGAGCGCCGCGAGTCGCAGACGCCGTCCGGCTGGGCGCGCGTGACGACGATCGTCGAGACTCGCCGGCGGCGAGGTCGCGGGCGTGGGGGAGGACGTCACGTATGAGGCCGAATCGCACGACGGCGTGCCGGCCGATCTCGATCTCGCGGGGACGTGGACGTTCGCCGACCTGTCTGCGCGCCTCGACGGGTTCGAGGAGCTCGCCGAGGGCTTCCGCCGCTGGGCGTTCGAGAGCGCTGCGCTCGACCTCGCGCTGCGCCAGAACGGACTTGGGCTCGGCGAAGCGCTAGGCCGTCCAGAGCGTCCCGTCCGCTTCGTCGTCTCACCCGCGCCCGAGCCGGAGAGCTGGCTCGCGGCCGCGCCAGATCTCGAGTTCAAGCTCGACGCCGAGACGGACTGGGATCGCGACCTCCTGCGGCGGTTCCGCGCGCTCGACCGCGTCCGCGTCGTAGACCTGAAGGCGTACTACCGCGGCACGAGTGTCGACTTCGATCCCGACCCCGAGCTCTACCGCGCGATCGCCGAGGAGCTCCCCGACGTCGTGATCGAAGACGCGTGGCTCGAGGACGGCTGCCTCGAGGCGCTCGCCGGCGCCGAGGACAGACTGAGCTTCGACGCGCCCGTCCACTCCCTCGCCGACCTGAACGGCCTCACCGTCTCGCCGCAGTGGCTCAACATCAAGCCGTCCGCGCTTCGGCACCGTGCGCGAGCTACTCGCGACGATCGAGGCGGCGGAGGAGCGTGGGATCCAGATGTACGGCGGCGGCCAGTACGAGCTCGGCCCGGGCCGGCTCCACATCCAGCGACTCGCGAGCGTCTTCTATCCCGACGGCCCGAACGACGTTGCTCCGTCGGCGTACAACGAGGGCGACCCGCGTGAAGGCCTCCCGCAAAGCCCGCTGCCGCCGCCTGACGGGCCGGGTCTCAGCTAGGCGACTACGTGTAGACGCTCTCGAGGTTCAGCATGTGGCGGATGACCGGGTAGTCGAGGAGGATGCCGTTGCCGCCGAGGATCCCGCGCGCGCGGTCGGGCGATCTTCAGCGCCCAGCCGACGTTGTTCTTCTTGCAGAGCGAGACCTGGACTGGGGCCGATCCCGCCTGTCGTCCTTCAGGCGCCCAGTGGAGCGCCATGATCTGGCCCTTGGCGATCTCCAGTCGCCATCTCGACGAGCTGCTCCTGGATGAGCTGCTTGGCGCGATCGGCTTGTCGAACTGGACGCGCTCGCGCGCGTAGGAGAGCGCGCCGTCTCGTAGCAGGCGCGCGCCGCGCCGAGCGCGCCCCAGGCGATGCCGAAGCGCGCCTGGGTGAGGCAGCCGAGCGGGCCCTTCAGGCCCACCACGTTCCGGGCAGCATGTTGGCCCTCGGGACGCGCACCTCGTTGCAAGCGCAGATCTCGCCCGTCGGGCTCGCGCGGAGGCTCATCTTGCCGTGCGACCGTCGGCGTCTCGAAGCCCTTCATCCCGCGCTCGACGACGAAGCCGCGGATCGACTCGGCGTCGCCGTCGTCGACCTTCGCCCAGACGACGGCGAGGTCGCGCGATGGGCGAGCCGTTCGTGATCCACATCTTGGTGCCGTTGAGGACGTAGTCGTCGCCGTCGCGCTTCGCCGCGTCTTCATCGAGCCGGGGTCCGAGCCGCTGTCGGGCTCGGTCAGCCCGAAGCAGCCGATCGAGCTCGGCCGTCGCCATCTTCGGGCAGCCAGCGCTGCTTCTGCTCCTCCGAGCCGTACTTCCAGATCGGCCACATCGAGAGCGAGCCCTGCACGCTGACGAAGCGCGGAGGCCCGCTGTCGCCGTACTCGAGCTCCTGGCAGCGCGAGGCCGTACGCGACCGAGTTCATCCCGCGCAGCCGTAGCCGGTGAGGAGCGCCCGAGCAGGCCCATCGGCGATCTCGGGGATGAGGTCGGTCGGGATCTGCCCTCGAAGAGCTCGGCGGCGCGCGGTGACCTCGCGCTCACGAAGCGCCGCACCGTGTCGCGGATCATGCGCTCCTCGTCGGAGAGGAGCGCGTCGATGGCGATGAAGTCGAGCGGATCGATCTCGGACTTCTTGGCCGTCGTCGCCACACGCGCATCGTACGGACTCATGCGCTTTCCCGGCAGAGGGTAAAGTTGACTGACGGTTCAATCAACCCGCGCGGAGGTCCTTCACTGGCTGCAATCGACCAGAGAACGACGACAGGCATTTCCTTCCAACTGACCGACGAGCAGAAGGAGCTACGCGCGCTCGCACGCGAGTTCGCCGAGAAGGAGATCCGGCCGCTCGAGGCCGAGTGCGACGCCGCGATGCGCCATCCCGCCGAAGTGATCGAGAAGGCGCACGAGACGGGCCTGATGAACCCACACGTGCCCGAGGAGTACGGCGGCGCGGGCCTCTCCGTATTCGACGGGATGCTCATGGGCGAGGAGGCTCACTGGGGCTGCTCCGGCATCGGAACGTCGATCACCGCGAACAGCCTCGGCTCCGGGCCGGTCGTCGGCTTCGGCACGGACGAGCAGAAGCGGAGGTGGCGACCTCCGCTGCTCGCCAGGAGCCGATCCTCTGCCGTCGGTCCGCCGAGCCGGAGCAGGCTCCGACGTCGCCGCGCTGATGACGACCGCCTACCGCGACGGCGACGAGTACATGCTCAACGGCTCGAAGCATTCATCACGAACGGGGCGACGGCGAGCGTGGACGCGACGATCTTGCCACCAAGACAAGGCGACTAAGCCAAGGGGATCGCGTGCTTCGTCGTCCCGATGGACGCGCCCGGCGTGACGAACGAGATCCACGCACGACAAGATGGGCCAGCGTGCCGCCGACACCGTCGAGCGTGCGTGCTCGAGGACGTCGTGTGCCCGCCGCGTCCGGCATCGGCGGAGGAGGGCGACGGCTTCACGATCGCGATGGCGAACGCTCGACGCCACGCGCCCCGGCACCGCGATCGGCGCCGTCGGCGTGGCGCAGGCCGGCGTACGAGCACGCGGTCGAATACGCGAAAGCAGCGCGTGCACCGTTCGACATCGCCGATCGCCATGCACCAGGGCGTCAACTTCATGATCGCCGACATGGCGACCGAGATCGAGGCGTCGCGCCTCCTCTGCTGGCAGGCCGCGTGGATGCTCGACAAGCGGCTACGGCCGCAAGGCGACGCTCTACTCCTCGTTCGCGAAGCGGTTCGCCGCCGACACGGCGATGAAGGTCACGACCGACGCCGTGCAGGTCTTCGGCGGGTACGGGTACATGAAGGAGTACCCGGTCGAGAAGCTCATGCGCGATGCGAAGCTCTTTCAGATCTACGAGGGCACGTCGCAGATCCAGCGCCTCGTCATCGCGCGTGAGATCTTCATGCCGCGGGGCTAGCTACTCCGCCGTCAGCGGCGGCCCGAGCAGGGTCATGTCGTGGCGCTCGAAGACCGCGGCGACCTCGGCGCGGTCGGGAGTGCCGTTGCGCGTGAGCGGGCCGAGCTCCTCGTAGAAGCCGTGCCCGCCGCCGGGCGTGTAGACGATGACCACCTCGGCGTCCTCGTCGGTCAGGTTGAGGAAGGCGTGCGGCAGTCCGGACGGCATGAACGCGAAGCCGCCCTTCTCGAGCACGGCCTCTTCCTCGCCGACGCGCACCTTGAAGCGGCCGGAGAGGACGTGGATCGTCTCTTCCTGCGTGTGGTGGACGTGGAGCGGCGGGCCGCCGTGCGGCGCGACCTCGACGACGAAGTAGTCGAACGCGCCACCGGTGTCGTCGCCGGTGACCTTGAAGACGAGATCGCGGCCGGGGCCGGACTGCAGCCGGAGACCGTCATCCGGAGCGAGGAACTTGGGACGGAGTGTCGTGAGCATCGTGGGCCTCCTCTTGCGATATATTTGCTGTGCGCAAGTATTCTTACCACGAACTATTTGACCGTGTCAAGTAATCTTCCCCCGGAGCCCGATCCGTTCACCCCGAGGAGTTCGCCGCGTGGCGCGGACTGCTTCGCCTCCGCGAGACGGTGACGCGTGCCGTCGACGACCGGCTACGTGCCGAGCACGGCCTCTCGGTCGACGACTACGGGATCCTGATCACGCTCGTCGGCCAGCCGGACCGTCGCTTGCGGATGAGCCAGCTCGGCGAGCACCGGCTGCTCACGCCGAGCGGGATCACGCGCGCCGTGATGCGGCTCGAGGAACGCGGTCTCGTACGCCGCGACCAGGACCCGAGCGACGGCCGCGCGTTCTTCGCCACGTTGACGGCGAACGGAGTGAGAGCCCTGCGCCAGGCACAGCGCTCTCACCACGCGATCGTGCGCGAGCAGTACCTCGGTCGGCTCGACGCGCGCGAGCTGGCGCAGCTCGGCGGGCTGTTCGAGAAGGCCGTGCCGGGCGTCGTCAGCTCGGAGGACTGGCCTCCGCCTCAGCCCGGCTGATCGCCTCGGCGAGCCAGGCCGGAATCCGCGTCGGGCGCATCGTCGCCGCGTCGACGCACGCGTGCTCGGTGTGGCCTTCCGCGATGAGCTCGTCGCCGCGCGTGATCGCGTACTCGTAGCGGAACCGCGCGCCGCGCAGGCCGACGCAGCGGCAGTGGATCGACGAGCTCGTCGTCGAACACGCGCCGACGTCCGGTAGCGCACGAGCGACTCGAGGACGAGCGCCTCGATGCCGTGGTCGCGGAGTGCCTGGTAGCCGCCGGCGAACTCCCGCAGGTACTCGACGCGCGCGACCTCGAACCAGACGACGTACGCCGAGTTGTGCGCGATCCCCTGCGCGTCGGTGTCCGCGAAGCGCACGCGCACCGGCGTCGAGAAGGTGAAGCCGTCCATCCCGTCAGTATCTCGACATGAGCGTCGAGAGACTCGCCGAGCTGTTGCGGGAGCGGCAGCCCTGTGTCGTCCTGACGGGAGCGGGGATCTCGACCGAGTCGGGGATTCCCGACTTCCGCTCGCGGGAGGGGATCTGGGCGAAGTACGACCCGTTCGAGGTCGCGCACATCGACGCGTTCCGCCGTGATCCGGCGCGCGTCTGGGAGTTCTACGCGCTGCGTCTCGACGTCCTCGCGAGCGCCGAGCCGAACGCCGGGCACCGCGCGCTTGCCGAGCTCGAGGAGCGCGGTCTCGTGCGCGCCGTCGTGACGCAGAACGTCGACGGCCTGCACGCGCGGGCCGGCTCCCAGCGAGATCGTCGAGGTGCACGGCTCGCTGCGCGAGGCGGAGTGCATCCACTGCGGCGTCCGCGTGCCGATGGCCGACGCGGTCGCGCAACTTCCGCTGCCGTCGTGCCCCGAGTGCGGCGAGATCCTCAAGCCGGGCGTCGTGATGTTCGGCGAGATGCTGCCGGCCGCGGCGATCGAGCGGGCGCAGCAGCTCGCGGCCGCGGCGCGGCTCCTGCTCGTCGTCGGCTCGTCGCTCGAGGTGTATCCCGTCGCGGGGTTGCCCGAGGAGACGCTCGCGGCGGGCGGATCCCTCGCCATCGTCAACCGCGGCCCGACGCCCTGGGATGCGCACGCGGACGTGGTTATCGACGGCGGCGCGGGGGAGACGCTGCGGGCGCTGGCGGGTATGGTCGCTCTAACCGAACGAGGAGGAGCGATGGCAGAGCGCAACAAGGACTTGGTGGCACAGTTGTCCGACCTGAGCGAGGCCGCCATCCAGCGGCTCTCGGAGGCGCCCGGCGCCGACAAGGTGGTCCAGGCGTTCAAGAAGCTCGCAGAGCGCGTCGACGAGCTGTCGCGCCGCACGAAGGGCTACGAGGAGCTCGAGCACCGGCTCACCGCGCTCGAGAAGAAGGTCTCACGGCTTGCGAAGAGCGCGAGCAGCACCGGCGACACCACAGCGCCACAGGCGACAAGAGCTAGCAGCAGCCCGCCGGCAACATCGGTCGGCGTGTGGAAGCCGGCGAGCTCGAGGAGCACGGCCGAGGCGACGAGCCACGCCGCCAGTGGCGGTCCTCGCGCGCGGCCACGCGGCCGCGAGGACGGCCGCGACGATCGCGCAGCGCAGCGCGTGCCCGCTCGGCCACGACGAGTCGAACGCGGTGATGTGGACGCCGTCGCGGTAGAGCGCCGGGCGCGTCAGGACGTGGCGGAACGCGACCTCGACGACCGTCGCGCCGAGCCACGCCGCGATCCAGCACCGGCGCGCGGAGCTTCCACGCCGCCGCGGCGACGAGCGCGAACGAGATCACGACCTGCCCGGGCAGCGTGACGATCTGCGTGACGGCTACTCCCGCCGGCTGCCAGCTCGCGTGGAAGAGCGGCACGAGCGACTCGAGGACGGTCGGCGGTCCGCCGCTCGTCCCGCCCGCGAGCGGCATCAGGTGATCGCACGCCCACTGGTCGAAGCCCGTCAGCGCTCCCGTGGCGACGAGCACTGCCGAGCGCCGCGAACGCAGCGACTGACGACGCTAGTGACGGCCTGTCTACGCGCGCGGGACACGCACGCGCAGCAGCCGCGGGGACGACCTCGAACCGCGCCGGCGTCGTCCCGATCGGCTCGCCGTCGACCTCGACCGGCAGCGGCTCGGCCGCGTCGATCTCGACGCGTCGCGCTGCGGACGTGGTCGACCTTCGGGTGCGAGAGGTACTTGCCGCTGTAGAGCTTCGGCGCCGTCGTGAGGAAGTCGAGCTTGTTCACGTCGCCGATGAAGACGACGTCGAAGAGGCCGTCGTCCTGGCTCGCGTCGGGCGCGAGGTGCATCCCGCCGCCGTGCCAGCGGCCGATCGCGACGATCACGTCGTGCATCGCGCCGCGCCGCTCGTCACCGCCGTCGAGGCGGACGGTCACCTCGGTGTTCTGCCACGCGAGGAACTCCCGCGTCAGCGCGTAGAAGAACGTCGCCCGGCCGCCGAGCCGCTTCGACATCGAGTTCGCGCGGCGCGCGACCGAGCCGCTCATCCCCGCCGAGCCGACGTTCGCGAAGTAGCGCGTCTCGTCGCCGAGCGCGACGCGGCCGACGTCGACCGTGCGCGTCTCGCCGCCGAGCGCGACCCGCACCGCGTCGTCGAAGCCGGTCGGAATCGCGTGCGTGCGCCCGAAGTCCTGGCCGGTGCCGTTCGGGAGGACGGCGATCTCGGCGTTCGTCCCCGCGAGCGCCGTTCACGACCTCGTTCATCGTCCCGTCGCCGCCGACGACGACGAGCAGCCGGTCGCCGGCGTCGCGCGCGGCCTCCGCGAGATGGCCGGGATACTCGGAGAGCACCTCGTCGCCGCTCAGCCCGAGCTCGGCGGCGCGGCGCCGCAGGTCGGGCCAGCGCTTGCCGGTCGCGCCGTTGCCCGACGCCGGGTTGACGAGAAAGAGCGGCTCGCTGCTAATCGGACGTGACGGTCGCGAGCGCGACGCGCGTCATCCGGTCGACCGCCGCGTGCAGCTCGTCGTCCGAGATCCGCGTGAACACGCCCTCGACGACGATGTCGGAGACGGTGAGGAGGCAGCCCGCTTGCACGTCCGCCACCTTCCCGATCCCGCCCAGCGCCGCGACGGTGAAGAGCGCCGCAGCCTCCATCTCGACGGCGAGGACGCCGCGGCTCGACCACCGTTCGTACTGGCCGCCGTCGGGGTTGTAGAAGACGTCGCTCGAGACGATCGGCCCCACGTGCATCGGCTGGCCGATCTCCTTCGCCGCGTGCACGGCGCCGTGCACGAGCGGCCACGCGGCGGTCGGGCAGTGCGGCTCGTCGCCGACGAGGTGCCTCGCGGTCGCGTCGGCGGGGACGGCGGTGAGCGCGACGATGAGGTCGCCGAGCGCGTGATGCGGCTGCAACCCGCCGCACGTGCCGACGCGCATGAGCTTCTTCGAGCCGAGCTGGATCAGCTCCTCGAAGACGATCGTCGCGCCGGGGCAGCCCATGCCCGTGCCCTGGACGGAGACCGGCTTGCCTTCCCACGTGCCGGTGAAGCCGAGGAGACCGCGCTCCTCGTTTACCTGCTTCACGTCCTCGAGGTACGTGTCCGCGATGTACTTGGCGCGAAGTGGGTCGCCGGGGAGGAGGACGGCGTCGGCGTAATCGCCGGGCTCGGCACGGAGATGTATTGGCATGGCGGCGACTTTATCGGTGTGATGATTCGTCCATGCAGCCGACCGTCACTCCGACCCGCGAGCAGATCCTCGCGTTCTGCGCCGAGGATCCCGTCGAGCGCGTCTTCCTCGAGGACGTCGCGCGCCGCGGGCTCGGCCGCTTCACCGCGGTCGAGGACGCGAGCGGCCGCCTCACGGCGCTGTGCCACGCGGGCGCGAACGTCGTCCCGTCCGGCCACGGTTGCGCCGCGTTCGCCGAGGCCGCCGCCGCGGGCGGCGCGCGAATGCTCATCGGCGAGGAAGGCGCGGTCGGAGAGCTGTGGGACGCGGCCCGCGCTCGGCTCCCGCAGCCGCGCGACGACCGGCCGGGCCAGCCCGTGTACGTCCTGAGCGAGTCGCCCGAGCCGGGGGAGACCGGCCTGCGGCCGGCGCATGCGAGCGATCTCGACCGCCTCGTCCCGGCGTGCGCGGCGGCCCACGAGGAAGAGATCGGGATCAATCCGCTGCGTCGTGATCCGGACGGCTTCCGGTGGCGGACGCGGCAGCAGATCGAGGAAGGCCGCTCATGGCTTTGGCTCGAGGACGGCGTGATCCGCTTCAAGGCCGAGGCGTCGGCATGGACGCCGAGCGCCGTCCAGCTACAGCAGGTCTGGGTCGATCCCGCGGCGCGCCGGCACGGCTACGCGCAGCGCGCGCTCGCGGATCTCTGCCGGCTCCTGCTCGCGCAGACGCCCACGGTCTGCCTCTTCGTGCGGCCCGAGAACACGCCGGCGCTACGGCTCTACGACTCGATCGGGATGACGCGCGCGCTGACCTATCGTTCGGTCATCTTCTGATGGACGAGTTGCAGCAACGCGTCGAGAGCTTCATCCGCGAGCACGACCTGATCGCGCCGGGCGGCGACGTGACGTGTCTCGTCTCGGGCGGCGCCGACTCGACCTGTCTTTGGCTCGTCCTGCGCGATCTCGGCTACGCGGTTTCGGCTGTCCACGTCAACCACAAGCGTCGCGGAGACGAGTCGGAGGAGGACGCGCACTTCTGTGCCGACACGCTCGGAGCCGAAGTTCTGGAGGCCGACGGAAACGGTCTCACCGAGGCACAACTCCGCGAGCGACGCTACCAAGTAACAGAGCTGTCACAAGCTCAGAGCGACCGGCCACACCGCCTCCGATCAGGTCGCGACGATCCTGTACCGCCTCGTGTCACGCGGCGCCGCGACCGGGATCCAGCCCCGCAACGACCTCGGTGTCGTCCATCCGCTCCTGCCGCTCTGGCGGGAGGAGACGGAGGCAGTACTGCCGCGCCGCCGGCGTCGCCTTCCGCGAAGACTCGACGAACCGCGACACGAGACGCGGCCTGATCCGCCACGAGATCCTGCCGCTGCTTCGCCAACTCCACCCGGCGTCAGACGAGAACCTCATCCGCGCGCTCGACTCGCGCGAGACCTTGCCGCCCGCACTGGCCGAGCTCCTCGCCTCGCCGGCCGGCTCGAAGCGGGTCGATCTCGGCGGCGGCGTTCAGGCGGTGCGCGAGCACGAGCGCCTCTGGCTCGAGCACGGCCCGGTCGAACTCGCCGGCGAGGTGCACTGGGGAGAGTGGACGATCCGCTCCGAGCTGCCAGGTCTTAGAGTGCGAGGATGGAGGCCAGGGGACCGCTTGGCGGGTAGAAGCCGGAAGATTCAGGACGTCTTCGTCGACGCGAAGGTGCCGCGCTCGGAGCGCGAGGCGTGGCCGCTCGTCGTGCGCGGCGACGAGGTCGTCGCGGTGCCGGGCATCGTCGAGCATGAGGGAGTTGAAGCTGTCCGCAACTGAGCTCGAGAAGGCGGTCGGGGAGATCCTGATCGAGAAGGCGCCGCTGCAGAAGCGGATCGCCGAGCTCGGGGCCGAGATCTCCGCCGACTACGCAGGCCGTGATCTCCTTCTCGTCGGCGTCCTCAAAGGCGCCGTCTTCTTCCTCGCCGACCTCATGCGCCACGTGACGGTGCCGTGCGAGATCGACTTCATGGCGATCTCGAGCTACGGCGCGTCGACCGACTCGTCAGGCGTCGTGCGCATCCTCAAGGACCTCGATATCAATATCGACGGCCGCCACGTCCTCGTCGTCGAGGACATCATCGACTCGGGCCTGACGCTCTCGTACCTGATGCGGAATCTCGAGGCGCGCGAGCCCGCGAGCCTCGAGGTATGTGCGCTGCTGACGAAGCCGGCGCGCCGCGAGATCGACGTGCCGGTTCGCTACACGGGTTTCGAGATCCCGAACCGGTTTGTGATCGGCTACGGGCTCGATTTCGGGGAGCGCTACCGGAACCTGCCGTACGTGGCGGTTCTCAGCGATGAGCTCATCCCCGAGGGCGTGTAACCCGCCACTCGCGCGAGACCGTGTACGGAGGGATCCCGCTGGTACCCTGAGGGGACACAGTGAACCGCTTCTTCCGCAGCGCATTCTTCCCGCTCATCGTCATCGCGGCCCTGGCCTGGCTCGCGGTGAGAGTGCTGCACACCGGTCCTTCGACCCCGCCGACGACGTACTCGGAGCTGATCCAGGACGTGCAGTCGCACCAGGTCCAGTCGGTCGTCTTCACGCCGTCGAAGAACCAGATCACCGCGATTCTGAACGACAGCAGCAAAACGAAGGTCGTGGTCAACTATCCGACCGATCAGTCCGCGACGCAGTTCGAGAATCTCCTGCAGAAGAACAACGTCGAGTTCAACTCGGACGGCGTCGGAGGCTTCTCATGGACGAGTGCCCTGTTCTCGTTCCTTCCGTTCATCCTCCTGATCGGCTTCTGGATCTTCCTCATGAACCAGATGCAGGGCGGCGGCTCGAAGGTGATGAGCTTCGGCAAGTCGCGCGCGAAGCGGATGACGCCCGACTCGCCGAAGATCGGCTTCAAGGACGTCGCCGGCGTGGACGAGGCGGTCGAGGAGCTGCAGGAGATCAAGGAGTTCCTCGAGAACCCGAAGAAGTTCCAGGCGCTCGGCGCGCGCATTCCCAAGGGCGTGCTGCTGTACGGGCCTCCCGGCACCGGCAAGACGCTGCTCGCGCGCGCGGTCGCCGGCGAGGCGGGTGTGCCGTTCTTCTCGATCTCGGGATCCGACTTCGTCGAGATGTTCGTCGGCGTCGGCGCGTCGCGTGTGCGCGACCTCTTCGAGCAGGCCAAGCAGGCGAACCCCTGCATCATCTTCATCGACGAGATCGACGCGGTCGGCCGCCACCGCGGCGCCGGCCTCGGCGGCGGCCACGACGAGCGCGAGCAGACGCTCAACCAGCTGCTCGTCGAGATGGACGGCTTCGAGATGAAGGACAACGTCATCCTCATCGCCGCGACGAACCGGCCCGACATCCTCGACCCGGCGCTGCTGCGCCCCGGCCGCTTCGACCGGCAGATCGTCGTCGACCGGCCCGACCGCGTCGGCCGCCGCGCGATCCTCGCCGTCCACACAAAGGGCAAGCCCCTCGCGCCGGAGATCGACCTCGACACGCTCGCGTCCGGCACGCCGGGTTTCACCGGTGCCGACCTTGCGAATCTCGTCAACGAGGCCGCGCTGCTCGCGGCGCGTCGCGGCAAGAAGATCGTCGAGCAGGAAGAGCTGGAAGAGGGGATCATGCGCGTCGTGGCCGGACCGGAGAAGAAGGCGCGTCTCCTCTCAGAGCACGAGCGCAAGATCACGGCGTACCACGAGATGGGGCACGCGATCGTCGGCCACTTCCTCGAGCACACCGACCCGATCCACAAGGTCACGATCGTCTCCCGCGGCCAGGCGCTCGGCCTGACGATCTCGCTGCCGACCGAGGACCGCTACCTCACGACGCGCACCGCGCTCATGCACCAGATGGCGATGACGCTCGGCGGGCGCGCCGCGGAGGAGATCGTCTTCCACGAGGTCACGACCGGCGCGGCGAACGACCTCGAAAAGGTCACGTCGACGGCGAAGTCGATGATCATGCGCTTCGGGATGAGCGAGAAACTCGGCCCTCGCGTGCTCGGCAAGGGTCACGACCAGCCGTTCCTCGGCCGCGATTACGGCGCCGAGGCCGACTACTCCGAGGAGATCGCGCGCGAGATCGACGACGAGATCCGCCGCGTGATCGAGGAGGCGCACGAGCAGGCGCTCGCCGTCCTCCGCGAGCACATGGACGACCTGCACAAGATCTCCAACATCCTCATCGAGCGCGAGACGATCGACAAGGACCAGTTCGTGAGTCTCCTCGCCGGCGAGGACGAGGCCACGGTCTTCCCGGACGAGCCCCCAGCGGAGTCCGACTCGGGGCAACCGCAGGAGGAGCCGAAGCGCCAGCGCCAGCCGCGCCCGCGCCCGTTCCCGCTCCCCGGATCGGCCATGCAAGGCCCGGATCCGGCGAAGAGCTAGCGCCGCTCGCGCCAGGCACTCAGGCGAGCGCGGCTGTCCTTAGCTAGATACGAAGCTCGTTCCGCCCTATTCTTCGCACGATGAAACTGCTGGCCGCAGTCGCGCTGGGCGCGGTCACAGTTCTGGCGACCGTCCTCGCGTCCTCAGGGTCGGCAAGCCCTGTTCGCGTCGCGAGAACGCATCCCGCGATTGGGAACGGGTCGGGCGCTGCGCCAACGCTGACGGGGATCCACAAGATCCAGCACGTCGTCGTGATCATGCAGGAGAACCGCTCGTTCGACACCTACTTCGGTACGTACCCGGGAGCCGCCGGAATCCCGGGCCTCGCCGGCAATCCCGGCCAGGTGCCGTGCTTGCTTGCCAAGAAGACGGGAAAGTGCATGCGCCCCTATCACGAGACGAGCCTCGTCAACTTCGGCGGGCCGCACGGAAAGGTCGCCGGCCGCCGGGACATCAGCGGGGGCACGATGACCGGCTTCGCCGCAGCCGCCCAAAGCGCGCGGGGCGCGAACTGCGCCACCCGGGAAGATCCGGTCTGCGCGCTGGGCGTCCACGGGGACGTGATGGGCTACCACACCTCGGCCGAGATCCCGAACTACTGGAAATACGCGCAAAGCTTCGTCCTGCAGGACCACATGTTCCAGTCGGATCTGTCGTGGAGCCTGCCCTCGCATCTCTACATGGTCTCCGGCTGGTCGGCAGCGTGCTCGAAACGGAACGACCCGATGAGCTGCGCCAACCGGGATCGGAACCTCCCCATGCCGCCCGCGTGGGTCGGCCCGAGCGGCAAGCCCCCGGCCGGGCCTCACTACGGGTGGACGGACATCACGTACCTGCTTCACCAGGCCGGCGTGAGCTGGGGCTACTACGTCTTCCCGGGCACCCAACCCGACTGCGACGACGACAAGGTGACCTGCAAGGCCTTACCGCAAAACGCGCAGACCCCCGGCATCTGGAATCCGCTCCCGTACTTCGACACCGTGCGACAGGACGGCGAGTTGAAGAACATCCAGCCCATCGCGAGCTTCTACGCCGCTGCGAAGACCGGGACGCTTCCGGCCGTCTCGTGGGTCACGCCGGCAGACTCGGTGAGCGAGCACCCGCCCTCGAGCGTCGGCGTGGGCGAGAACTACGTGACCGGTCTGATCAACACGATCATGAAGGGGCCGAACTGGAACTCGACGGCAATCTTCCTCGCCTGGGACGACTGGGGCGGCTTCTACGACCACGTTCGACCGCCGAAAGCCGACCAGAACGGCTACGGCCTTCGTGTGCCTGGTCTTCGTGATCAGCCCGTACGCGAAGCGGGGGTACATCGACCATCAGACGCTGAGTTTCGACGCGTACCTCAAGTTCATCGAGGACGACTTCCTCGGCGGGCAACGGCTCGACCCGAAGACGGACAAGCGCCCCGATCCTCGCCCCAACGTGCGCGAGAACGCCTCGATCCTCGGGAACCTCGCGAGCGAGTTCAACTTCAATCAGGCGCCTCTCGCTCCCGTGATCCTGCCGCAGCAGATCGTCGCTCCCATCCCTGGAAAGGCGAAAGGCGACTGGGTCATGGGCACGATCACCAAGCAGAGCGCGCATCTCATCAAGCTCCAGATTTCGTCCACCGAGAAGTCAGCTCAGAGCTTGCTCGGAAATGAGATCTCCCTGCAGGTGCCGGCCGGCACCCCGATCTACTTCGGGGGCAAGTACGCCCCGCATAGCAAGCTCGCGGTCGGCGACGCCGTCGTCGCAATCATCGTGGACGGCGCGAAGAACCACATCGCACACGCGCTCGACGATCTCGGTAGGTAATGGCCGCGGTGAGCGTGCGCCCTTACGCGGTCTTGACGCGGTGGAGCGTGCCGTTCCGCGACCAGCCGCCGGAGCGCGGCGTCACGTTGTCGTAGATCGTCTTTCCTTGCGGCCAGAGGCAGTCGATGTCACCGCCGGCGCAGGTGGATCCCGACGCGAGGTGTCGGAGGAAGTGATGCGATCCGTCCGAGATGCCGTCGAGGCTCAGCTTGCCGTGGCAGCTCGCACTTACCTTCCACGTTCCCGCGGTCTGGCGACCGCCCACGGTGATCGTGATCCGCTCCTTCTTGGTGCCGTCGGTGAGGACACCCTTCCACGTCCCGGTGAGCGGGCCGTGCGTGGCACGCGGTGTAGCGGCGGAGCTCGCGGTCGCCGTCAGCCCGGCGAGCACGGCAGCGGCTACGAGCAGGCGATGCACCAGGGAAGTATCGCCCACGCGGCGGACTGCGACGATCCCTCGATGGGAGACAGGCTCCGTCCGCTCTGGGACTTCGACGACCTTGAGGCTGAGTCGCGAGCGGTTCCTCGCGCAGCTCGCGGAGGAGACGACCGACGCCGGCCGGGCCGAGGTGCTGACGCAACTCGCGCGCGTCGAGAGCCTGCGCGACGCGTTCGAGCGCTGCGACGAGCTGCTCGACGAGGCGGAGGCGCTCGGTGGTGTGACCGCCCGCTTGCTCCTCGAGCGCGGCCGTCGCGATCGCTCCTCGGGCCGGGACGGCGCCGGTCTCGCGGAGTTCCGGCAGGCGTTCGAGCTCGCGCAGGAGAGCGGGGAGGCCGTTCTCGCCGTCGACGCAGCGCACATGCTCGCGCTCGTCGACGACGCCGAGGGCTGGACGGCGCGCGGCGTCGAGATCGCGGGTGCGTCGGACGATCCCGGCGTGCGCTACTGGCTCGGGCCGCTGTACAACAACATCGGCTGGACGCGCTTCGACGCAGGCGACTACGCGGGCGCGCTCGAGGCGTTCGAGCTCGCGCTCGCCTCGCGCGAGCGCGACGATCCGCGCGAGTCCTCGCTCCAGCACGCGCGCGATGCGGTCGACGAGGCGCGCCGCGCGCTCGCGGCGGCTAGCTGGGCTGCCGCCACGGTCAGGGCGACCAAAGCCAACCGACGCGTGGTTTAGGGTCTGACCGGGCGGTTGGTCTCGCCTGCCCAGTGCGAAAGGAGTTCGATGGACGGTCTCTCCAAGCTCTCCCGCGAGGCGCAAGTTGTTCTCGGCGGTGGAGTGCTGCTGCTGATCCTCTCGTTCTTGGACTGGCAGCAGGTGTCGGCTTTCGGCTACTCCGCCGGTCTGAACGAGTGGCACGGCATCGGGCTCCTCGCCGGACTGCTCCTCGTTGTAATGCTCGTCTGGGAAGTCCTTCGCGTGGTGATGCCTGACGTCTCGATCGGTACGCTGAGCAACGGCCTCGTTTCCGCCGGTCTCGTCGGTCTGATGGCGTTGTTCACCGTGATCGCCTTCCTCGACAAGGGCACGGCTCGGCATTGGCCCGCGTGGGCCGCGCTGCTCGTGCTGATCATCGTCATCGTCGCCGCGGTCATGCGTGCTCGCTCCGAAGGCGTCGAGATGCCGCAAAGGCCTGCCGCGTCCGCGGCATCTGGCGGATCCGCCGAGCCTGCCGCAGCCGCCGAGCCTGCGGCAGCCGCCGACCGCCGACGCCGAGCCGGCAGAAGCGGCCGAGTCGGCGGACGAACCCACCGCATAGCCATGAAGACCGGGGCGCGGCGCCACGACGCCGCGCTCCGATCTTCGGGCGCTCCGTAATCTTCGGGTCGTGATCCCGATCGAGGAGCGGTTCCCGCGGCCGTCCGTCATGGGCGTGCTCAACGTCACGCCCGACTCGTTCTCGGACGGCGGCGTTCATCTCGATCCCGACGTCGCCGCGGCTGCTGCTCGGCGCATGATCGAGGACGGAGCGGCGCTCGTCGACATCGGCGGTGAGTCGACGCGGCCTGGCTCCGACGGTGTTTCGGTCGAGGAGGAGCTCGCGCGGGTCGTTCCCGTGTTCGAGCGGCTCGGCGGCGAGGTTCCGTTCTCGATCGACACGACGAAGGCGGCGGTCGCGAGCGCCGCGCTCGAGCACGGCGCTGTGCTTGTCAACGACGTGACCGCACTGCGCGGCGATCCCGACCTCGCCGGCGTTGTTGCGGACGCCGGCGCGTATCTCTGCCTCATGCACATGCAGGGCGAGCCGCGCACGATGCAGGCGGAGCCGCGTTACACGGATGTCGTCTCGGAGGTCGAATCCTTTCTGGCGGAGCGGCTCGCGTTCGCGGTCGAGGTGGGGATTGCGGAGGAGAAGATCTGCCTCGATCCCGGTATCGGCTTCGGCAAGACGGTCGAGCACAACCTCGAGCTCGTGCGGCGGTTGGACGTCATTGTCGCGCTCGGCCGGCCGGTGCTCGTCGGCTTCTCGCGCAAGAGCTCGCTGAAAAAGCTGACGGGCTCGGACGATCTCCTCGCCGCGAGCATCGCCGCCGCAGTCACCGCGTTCGAGCGCGGGGCCACGATCCTCCGCGTCCACGACGTCAAGCCGACCGTCGACGCGCTCACGGTTGCAGGTGCGATCGCGTGATCACCGTCCACGTCCACGACCTGCGCGTGTTCGGGCATCACGGGGTCCGCGGCGCCGAGCGCGAGCGGGGGCAGGACTTCGTCTTCGACGTCGAGCTCGAGGTCGGCGAGCGCGGCACGAGCGACCGGCACGAGGACGCAGTCGACTATGTCGAGGTGTCGCGGGTCGTCAAGGAAGTCTCCGACGGACGCCAGTTCGCGCTGCTCGAGGCCCTTGCGACGGCGGTCGCAGACGAGTTGGAGAGCCGCTTCAAACCGGAGCGCATCCTCGTCCGCGTACGAAAACCGGAAGTCAAACCCGCCGGTCTCGATGGCATCGTCGGCGTCACCGTCACGAAGCCGTGACGCGCGCCTTCATCGGGCTCGGCGCGAATCTCGGCGATCGCGAAGCGACGATCCGCGCCGCCCTCGACGCGCTCGCCGACGAGGACGGCATCGAGGTCGTAGCCGTCTCGTCGCTTCGAGAAACCGAGCCCGTCGGCGTCGGTCCGCAACCGCTCTTCCTGAACGGAGCGGCCGAGCTCGAGACGACCCTCTCCGCGGGGGAGCTCCTCGGCCAGCTCCTCGCAACCGAGCAGCGCTTCGGCCGCGTCCGCGTCCCCGGCGAGCACGGCCCGCGCACGCTCGACCTCGACCTGCTCCTCTACGGGGACGAGGAGATCGACGAACCAGGCCTCACCGTCCCGCATCCGCGCCTCCACGAGCGCGCCTTCGTGCTCGAGCCTCTCGCGGAGCTTGGCGCCGAGCCTCCAGGGCTACACTGACCCCCGCGATGTCGCACCTCGACGATCTCGACGAATACGAAGCAGAGCTAGAGCTCGCACTGAAGAAGGAGTACCAGGCCGTCTTCGGCCTCTTCCGCTATTGCGTGCTCACGCAGGACGCGACGTACCTTTGCAACAAGCTCGAAGT
The DNA here is from genome assembly GCA_963816735.1 of uncultured Actinomycetes bacterium. Classification (GTDB taxonomy): domain Bacteria; phylum Actinomycetota; class Thermoleophilia; order Gaiellales; family Gaiellaceae; genus Palsa-739. Next base: position 930,557 of record CAWFLY010000010.1, on the reverse strand, counting down.
CCAGCAGGCGGCGCCGACGGCGCCCGGCGCGCTGCCGTTCTTTCAGCTCGATCTCGAGGACGTCTGGGTGTGGGACAAGAACCGGCCGACGCGGATCATCCCGCGCACGAAGGTCTTCACGTCCGGCGACGTGACGATCGAGGAGTTGCGCGGCGAGGGCGACGAGCCGACGCTCACGGCCGAGGACCTCGCCGAGCGGATCGGTGAGCCGTTCCGCGCCGAAGACGAGTAACTCCAGCGCATGCTGCTCGCGGTAGACGCCGGCAACACGCAGACGGTCCTCGGGCTCTACGACGGCGACCGGCTCGTCGAGCACTACCGCATCGGCACGAATCCTGCGCACACGGCGGACGAGCTCGCCGTCACGTTGCGCGCGCTCGTCGATCTTTCGAGCCTCGACGGGATGGTGCTGTGCGCGTCGGTGCCGCAGCTCGTCACGGAGTACGAGGCGTTCGCCGAGCGGTGGGCGAAAGTCGAGCTACTCGTCCTCGGGCCGGGCGTCTCGACCGGTGTCCCGATCCGGTACGACGACCCGCGCGAGGTCGGGCCGGACCGGATCGCGAACGCGGTCGCCGCGCGCGAGCTGTACGGGACGCCGTGCGTCGTCGTCGACTTCGGGACGTCGACGAACTTCGACGTCATCTCCGCGGCAGGCGAGTTCGCGGGCGGTGTGCTCGCGCCGGGCATCGAGATCTCGATGGACGCGCTGTTCGCGCGTGCGGCGCGGCTCCCGAAGGTGCCGTTCGTCGCGCCGGAGCGCGTCATCTCGCAGACGACGACGCAGGCGCTGCAGTCGGGGCTCGTCTACGGCTTCGCCGGCCAGGTCGACGCGATCGTCGACCGCATCCGCGAGGAGCTCGGCGCGCCCGACGCGCCGGTCGTCGCGACGGGCGGCCTCGCGGAGCTCATCACGCCGCACTCGCGGACGATCTCGAAGGTCGACGAGTTCCTCACGCTCGCGGGGCTGAGGATCGTGTGGCAGCGGAACCACTGATCCGCTCGGCGACGGCCGACGAGCTGCCCGCGATTCGCGACGTCTTCCGTCGCGCGGCGCTCTCGAACGAAGGCGACCGCGCGTGGATCGAGGCGCATCCCGACGAGTTCGGGCTCGACGAGACGAACGTGATCGAGGGCCGGACGCGCGTCGCCGTCGTGGACGGGCAGATCGTCGGCTTCGCGACCCTCGTCGGAAGCGAGTTGGAGGATCTCTTCACCGACCCGGACTGGATGCGGCAGGGCATAGCGACCGCGCTAGTCCGGCGATCTCGCAGCCACGGTTCCACGGATCGACCTGACCGCGAACCCGCACGCGCTCGCCTTCTACGAGTCGGTCGGTTTCGTCGAGGACGGCATCGGTCGAGACCTCCGGGTGGCCCGGCCGTCCGCATGCACCGCGACAGCTAGTCAGGCGAGCAGCTCGCCGAGCCAGCGCTCGGCCTCGAAGTACAGCGCCGGGTTGTTCTCCGGTGTGTAGTACGAGAGTGCCCCGGCGCACTGCATGAGCGTCCAGCCGCGGGCGCGCTCGATCTCCGCGTCGTCTGCGCCGAGCGCCGTCCAGAACGCCTCGCGAGCGTCTGCCGGCAGGATCTTCCAGCCGACCGCAGAGTCGCTCGCCGGATCGCCGGATCCTGCGCCTCCCCAGTCGAGGATGCCACTTGGGCGACCGTCCCGGAAGACGATGTTGCGGAGGTCAAGGTCGCAATGGCACCACGTCGGCTCGTCCGGCGGCGCGACCTCGACCACTTCTTTCCAGGCGGCGAGGAGCCCCTCGGCGTCGTGGCGGGCGTCGAGCTTGGCGGCACAGGAGCGCACCCAGCCCTCTTGATCGCGCAGCGCGCCGTGGCGAAGCCCTCGAGGGGCAGACGTCGCGTCGAGCCGGCGTAGGGCGAGGAGTAGGGCCACGAGATCGTCGGCCGTCTCCGGCGAGACCTCCTCCACCGGTACGTTCGCGCCGTCCACCCACATGTAGACGGCCCAGGGGAGCGGGAATCCCTCCGCCGGTTCGCCGCGCCCGAGCGGCTTGGGGACCGCGATCGGTACGACCGCTGCGAGCGTCGCCAGCCACTCGAGCTCGCGCTCGAGGGCGCCGACCCTGATCTCTTGGCGCGGCAGGCGCACGAGCTTGTCGTCGCCGAGCCGGTAATTCGCGTTGTCCGTGCCGAGCGGATACACCGCCTCGACCGGGAGATCCGCCCACTCGGGGAACTGTCCTGCAACGAGGCGCTGCACGAGGGACGAGTCGCTGTCGACCTCGTCCGCGTGCATCCGCACGCTCAACCTCGGCTGACCTCGAGGTTGACCTTTGTGCCGGGTTTCACCGCTCTGCCGAGCTTCGGTCTCTGCGAGATCACGAGCCCGCGCTCGACGGTCGGGGACCGGACGTACGTAACCGTGCCGACCGAACAGCCGTGGGCTCGGATCGAGCGCTTGGCCTCGGCCACCGTCTTTCCCGTTAGAGCGGGGACGGTCACGAGGCTTCTCAGCGACGGGCCGCTGACAAGGAGACCCTGCTGGGCGGACGCGTTCGTGTAGAAACCCACGACGCTGCAGCTTTCGACCGACGCGCAGGACACGGCGGCCGCGGAGTTCTGATAGCGAGCTGCGGCGTTCATCGGCAGGGCTATCCCGATTCCTCTCGCCCAGACGCCGTCGGTCTGGGTCACGACCAGCGGAAAGCTCCCGTCGCCCGGGCCGGCATACGTTCCGGCGGCGACGCAGTTCCCGACGGTCGGGCACGAGATCGAGATCGACTCCAAGTCGGGCGAGGAGTTCTTGTCGTGACCCGCGTCAGCGGGGAGCTGCGCGCGGACGCCGGCCGACCACGTTCCGGCCGATTCGGTGAGCAGCACCAGCGGCACGAGGCCCGCCTTGTCGGTGTAAGCCCCGACTGCGCTGCAGTTTCCCGCCGAGGCACAGGAGATCGCGGCGATATTTGCCCGGGGATCCTTGGCCGCACCGGCGGGCAGGTCGGCCTCGACGCCCGTTTGCCACGTGCCGCCGGATTCCGACACGAGCAGACCCTGTCGTCCGGCGCCGGAGGCGGGGTACCACCCGACGGCGCTGCAGTTTCCGGCCGAGGCGCATGAGACCGGGCCGAGAGAGACGGAGCTGTCGCCGTTGTGCGTTGGCTTGGCGTTGGCCGGAAGCTTGGCCTCTGCTGCGGCGTTCCAGGTGCCTGCCGTCTCATCCATGACGAGCGCCTTGGCATCGCGCGTCTTGCCGAAGTAGCCGCCAACGGCGGTGCAATTCCCGGCGGACGGGCACGACACCGAGTAGAGGAAGGCCTGCTGGTGCTTCGACGCCGCGTTTGCGGGCAGGCTCACCTCGACGCCCCTCGCCCAGACCCCGCCGGTCTGTGTCCACAGCACCGCTTCGTCGTTGCCGCCGGCCGTGTCGTAGTCGCCGACGGCCACGCAATTCCCGGCCGACCAGCAGGAAACCGAGCCGGCGGACCCATCCTCGGCGTTCCGCGCGGCGTTCGCAGGCAGTTTCGCCCACACGCCCTTGCCCCAGACGCCGTCCGTCTCTTCGAGCATCAGTCCCCGAAAGTGGAAGCGGTCGACGTAGTAACCAACCGCGGTGCAATTCCCGGCCGAGGCGCAGGAGATGTCCTCGAGCCGGACGACAATCGCCCAGTCCCGGCTGGATGCGGCCGCTGCCCGGGAGGCGAGCCTCGACTCCGGCCAGCCACTTTCCGTCCCGCTCGCTCAGCAGCAACCCGTCGAATCTCCCGGTGCGATCTTCGTAGCTGCCGACGGCGCCGCAGTTCCCCGGCGACGGACAGGAGACGTAGTCGATCTCTGCGTATTGCTCCGCGGCCTTTCCGGCGTTCGCCGGCAAGAGCGCGCGGACGCCGCGCCCCCAGTACGTCTTCCCGTGCGCCGGCGTGGCGTTCGATCCCGCCGCGAACAGCAGGACGACGACTCCGACGAGACCGATGACTGCGGCGCGCCGCATCAACCGCCGCCGTAGACCGAGATCGGCAGCTCGAGGACGACGTCGTCCTCTGCCGCCGGCAGCTCCGCCTCGAGTTGCGCGACGAGCTCTGCCGCTCCCGGTGCCGCCGCGAACAGCCGCGTCACGACCTCGTCGGTCGTCCGCAGCATCACGATCTCCTGCTTGAACGGCTTCGGGAAGCGGCCGTGGCCGAGGTACCAGCCGTAGAACTTCTTGAGGAAGCCGACCGCGCGCTGCTCGCCGAGCTCGCGCACGGCCTCGCGGATGAAGACGATCAGCTCGGCCGCGACCTCCTCGCGCGTCGGCGCAAACGACTCGCCCTCGATCATCTCCCGCAGCGCCCACGGGTTGCCCTGCGCGCCGCGCGCGACCATCGCCGCCGCCGCGCCCGTGCGCTCGAGCACCGCGATCGCCTCCGCGCGCGTCGTCACGTCGCCCGACGCGATCACCGGCACCGGCACCGCCGCGACGAGTTCCGCCGTGACCGAGTGGTCGGCAAAGCCGGTGTACATCTGCGCCGCGGAGCGAGGATGGAGCGTCAGCGCCGCGGCTCCCGCCTCGACGAGCCGCGGCCCGACCTCGAGGCACGCGCGCGAACCGTTCTCGACGCCGCGCCGCATCTTCACCGTGACCGGCACGTCGACCGCGCCAGCGACCGCCGAGACGACCCGCACGGCGAGCTCCGGATCGTCCATCAGATGCGCGCCGGCGCCCGTCTTCGTCACCTTCCGGACGGGGCAGCCGAAGTTCATATCGACGATGTCTGCGCCGGCGGATTCGACCATCCGCGCCGCCTCGGCCATCGCCGCCGGATCCGCGCCGAAGATCTGGATCGCGAGCGGATGCTCGTCGGCGGCGACCCGCAAGTAGCCGAACGTCCGCTCGTTCTTGTGCTCGATCCCGGCGGCGGAGACCATCTCCGAGCACACGAGACCGGCGCCAAAGCGGCGTCCCTGGCGGCGAAACGCCTGGATCGAGACGCCGGCCATCGGCGCGAGCACGATCCGCGTCGGCACCTCAACCCCGCCGATAGACCACATTTCGCGGAGGTTTACGGGCATCCGGTGATGGTATCCAGCACCCGTGGTACCATCGCCCGCGCCGCCGGGCACTCTGCCAGCGGCCGTTTCTATGCATAGGGGCAGGAGGCCACGTTGAAGGAAGTCATCCTCACGCCGGAGGGCTACAAGAAGCTCCAGGCCGAGATTCAAGAGTTGTCCACGACCGGCCGTCGCGACGTCGCGGAACGGATCCGCACGGCGCGCGAGTTCGGCGACATCACCGAGAACGCCGAGTACGACTCGGCGAAGAACGACCAGGCCCATCTCGAGGCACGCATCGCCGTCCTCGAGGAACGGCTCGCGAACGCGCGCGTCGTGACGAAGAGGGAGATCACCGCGGCTCAGAAATCCGGTGAGGTTTCGGTCGGGACCAAGGTCAAGCTCAAGGACATGGGCTCGAACAAGTCGTTCGAGTACCACATCGTCGGCTCGGCCGAGGCGAACCCGGCGGAGATGAAGCTCTCCAACGAGTCGCCCGTCGGCAAGGCGATCATGGGCCACAAGAAGGGCGACGTCGTCGAAGCTCCGACGCCCAAGGGCGCGAAGAAGTTCAAGATCATGGAAGTCAAGGCCGCGTAGCCCGTCCCTGGCCGTTTCGGCTCCCGGCGGCGGAGCCGCCCTCCGCCGAAACTGACGCCGCCCCAGGAACGGGCTATCTAGACTCGGCCACCGTGGCCGCAAAGCACTTCAGAGACCGCTCGGACGCTTCGGACGTCCGCGAGCGGGCAGACCAACTCGAGCCGGGAGTCGTCGACACGACCACGGCTCGGGTCGCCGGCCGCGTCATGGGCCGGCGCATCGCCGGCAAGGAGCTGATGTTCCTCGACGTCGTCGACCGCTCGGGGAAGATCCAAGTCCTCGCCCAGCCGTCGCGTTTCGGTGACGTGAGCCTCGGTGACATCGTCGGCATCGAGGGGCTGCTGACGAAGACGAAGCGCGGCGAGCCGTCGCTCACGGCGGAGTCCTTCGAAGTCCTCGCGCCGATTCGCGCGTCGCTCCCCGACACGTTCCACGGCCTGACCGACATCGAGCAGCGCTATCGCAAGCGCTACCTCGACCTGCTCATGAACGACGAGGTGCGCGCCGACTTCGTCCTCCGCGCGAAGATCGTCACCGCCGTCCGCTCGTATCTCGACGGCGAAGGCTTCGTCGAGGTCGAGACGCCGATCCTCCAGCCGCGCTACGGCGGCGCGTTCGCCGAGCCGTTCGTCACGCACCACAACGTCCTCGACGAGGATCTCTACCTCCGCATTGCGACCGAGCTCTACCTCAAGCGGCTCATCGTCGGCGGGCTGGAGAAGGTGTACGAGATCGGCAAGGACTTCCGCAACGAGGGCGTCAACTACAAGCGCAATCCCGAGTTCACGATGCTCGAGTGGTACGAGGCGTACGCGGACTACGAGGACACGATGCGCCGCATGGAGTCGCTCATCGAGCACGTCGCGCTCGCGACGCTCGGCACGACGAAGTGCATGTTCAAGGAGCACGAGATCGACCTGAAGGCGCCCTGGAAGCGCGTGCGCCTCGTCGACGAGCTGAAGGAGCTCGACCTCTGGACACCCGACTACGACGATCTCAAGGCGCGGCTCGAGTCGCGCAACGTCGACGTATCGCAGGACAAGACGTGGTCGCAGCTCGTCGACAAGGCGGTGACCGCGTACATCGAGCCGCGCCTTGTGGAGCCCACGATCCTCTACGACTACCCGATCGAGCTCTCGCCGTTTGCGCGCACGCACGACGACGACGAGACGATCGTCGAGCGGTTCGAGTTCTACGTCGGCGGGATGGAGCTCGGTAACGCGTTCTCCGAGCTCAACGATGCCTCCGAGCAGGCCTCGCGGTTCGCGATGCAAGCGGCGGAGGGAGCCGGCGGAAATGTCGAGGCTGAGCAGGGAGATCCCGACTATGTCGAGGCGCTCTCGTACGGAATGCCGCCCACGGGCGGGCTCGGCCTGGGCATCGACCGGCTCGCGATGGTGCTGCTCGGCCGCGACTCGATCCGCGACGTGATCCTCTTCCCGGCGCTCCGCACGCGCGAATAACCCCCGTTCGAGTCACTCTCCCCAGCCGGAGGGGTGGGCTACGATGGTTGTAACCCTTCGACCGCCACGCTGCGGTTCGACAGACGAAAGGAGTCGAGGGCATTGTTCGAACGCTTCACGGAACGCGCTCGCCAGGTTGTCGTCCTCGCACAGGACGAGGCCAGGGCGCTCAAGCACAACTACATCGGCACCGAGCACATCCTGCTCGGCCTGCTTCGCGAGGAAGAGGGTCTCGCGGCGCGGGTACTCGAGTCTCTCGACATCACGGTGGAGGAAGTGCGGGCGCAGGTGGCGCGCATCGTCGGTCAGGGCGACGAGGTCACGACCGGCCAGATCCCGTTCACGCCGCGCGCGAAGAAAGTGCTCGAGCTCGCGCTGCGCGAAGCGCTCTCCCTCGGCCACAACTACATCGGCACCGAGCACATCCTGCTCGGCCTCGTTCGCGAGAACGAGGGCGTAGCCGCGCGGATCCTCCTCGACTTCGACGCCGACGCCGAGAAGATCCGCAACGAGATCATCCGCATGCTCTCCGGTCCCGGCCGCCGCCAGGCGGGCGCGGGCGGCGGGCCTGCGGGCGAGAAGAACAAGTCGTCGAAGCTCCTCGACCAGTTCGGCCGGAACTTCACGAAGCAGGCCCAGGAGGGCAAGCTCGACCCGGTCGTCGGCCGCCAGACGGAGATCGAGCGGATCATGCAGATCCTCGCGCGCCGCCAGAAGAACAACCCCGTGCTCATCGGCGAGCCGGGCGTCGGCAAGACCGCGATCGTCGAGGGTCTGGCGCAGCGAATCTCCCAGAACCAGGTGCCCGAGATCCTCAAGGGCAAGCAGATCTATTCGCTCGATCTCGCCGCCCTCGTCGCCGGCTCGAAGTACCGCGGCGAGTTCGAGGAGCGGCTGAAGAAGGTCATGAAGGAGATCCAGCAGCGCGGCGACATCGTCCTGTTCATCGACGAGCTCCACAATCTCGTCGGCGCAGGTGCGGCCGAGGGCGCGATCGACGCGGCCTCGATCCTCAAGCCGGCTCTGGCCCGGGGAGAACTACAAACCATCGGCGCGACGACGCTCGACGAGTACCGCAAGTACCTCGAGCGCGACGCCGCTCTCGAGCGCCGCTTCCAGCAGGTGCGCGTCGAGGAGCCGTCGGTCGACGACTCGGTGCAGATCCTCCGCGGCCTCCGCGACCGCTACGAGGCGCATCACCGCGTCACGATCACCGACGAGGCGCTCCAGGCCGCGGCCGTGCTCGCAGACCGCTACATCCAGGACCGCCAGCTGCCCGACAAGGCGATCGACCTCATCGACGAGGCCGCCTCGCGGCTCCGTATTAAGGCCATGTCCGCACCCCCCCGTTACCGCGAGCTCGAGGACGAGATCGAGCGCGTCCGGAAAGACAAAGAAGCGTCGATCGAGAACCAGGAGTTCGAGAAGGCCGCTTCCCTCCGCGACAAGGAGCGGAAGCTCACGCAGAAGAAGCGCGAGCTCGAGGAGCAGTGGCGTTCGGCCGAGAACCAGGAGGCCCAGCCCCAGGTAACGGAGGAAGACATCGCCGACATCGTCTCGATGTGGACGGGCATCCCCGTCTTCAAGCTCACCGAGGCGGAGTCGGCGCGGCTCGTGCGCATGGAGGAGGAGCTGCACAAGCGCGTCATCGGTCAGGAGGAGGCGATCGTCGCGGTCGCCAAGTCCATCCGCCGCGCGCGGGCCGGGATCAAGGATCCGAAGCGCCCGACCGGCTCGTTCATCTTCCTTGGCCCGTCCGGCGTCGGCAAGACCGAGCTCGCGCGCACGCTCGCCGAGTTCCTCTTCGGCGACGAGGACGCGATGATCCAGGTCGACATGTCGGAGTACATGGAGAAGCACTCCGTGTCCCGGCTCGTCGGCTCCCCGCCCGGCTACATCGGGTACGACGAAGGCGGCCAGCTCACCGAGGCCGTGCGGCGCAAGCCGTACTCGGTGCTGCTCCTCGACGAGATCGAGAAGGCGCATCCCGACGTGTTCAACATCCTTCTGCAGATCCTCGAGGAGGGGAAGCTCACCGACTCCCAGGGGCGTCGCGTCGACTTCCGCAACACGATCGTGATCATGACATCGAACCTCGGCGCGGCGCAGATCTCCAAGAACCAGGGCTTCGGCTTCACCATGGGCGACGAGCAGGGCCTCTCGTACGACGAGATGAAGGGCCGCGTCATGGGCGAGCTGAAGAAGGTGTTCCGTCCCGAGCTGATCAACCGGATCGACGAGATCATCGTCTTCCACAAGCTCTCGAAGGAGGAGATCCTCTCCATCGTCGACCTCCAGCTTCGCCGCCTGCGCGAGCAGATGGCGGTGCACGAGGTCACGGTCGAACTCACCAACGAGGCGAAGGAGCTGCTCGTCGACACGGGCTACGACCCGGCGATGGGAGCCCGGCCGTTGCGCCGCGCGATCCAGCGCGAGATCGAGGATCCGCTCGCCGACTTCGTGCTTGGGCGCGAGCTCGAACCAGGCTCGACGATCCTCGTCACGCGCAAGGTGAACGAGGACGGGGAGCCGAGCGACGAGGTCGAGATCACCCTCATCCCGGGCGAGGTCACGCCCGAGAAGGTGACCGTCCCGCCCGTGGAGGCGGAGGCCTCCGCCTCCGAGTCCGGCGACGACGCGGGCGCACAGGAATAAGAAAGAGGGCGGCCCGGAGGCCGCCCTCTTTCGCTTCCCGCTTCCGCTGTCGCGTTAGACGTTCAGCGGGGTCGCGCTGGTCTCAACCGTCTTGTCGTCCGCCGGCTTCTTGGCGAAAGCCCACTGGTTCTCCAGTGCGCCGCCGAGGGCCAGGATGACGAAGCCGAAGCCCGAGAGCAGGAGCGCGATCCCGACGACGATCCCGAAGTTCGCCATCTGCTCGGCCATGTATGAGGCGTTGAGCGCGCCGGTCAGTGAGGTGTAGGTGACCCAGATGTTCCGGGCGCCGTTCTCGACCGGCTGCTGCGTCTTCGGGTCGAGCTGAGCGTAGTTCGTATCGTTCGTCGCGCCGTCCGGCGTGAGCGCCGACTTCGGCGCGGTCGACAGGGCGACGTAGCGGCCCATCAGCGAGTAGGGCACGCCCTGCGTGGCCTCGAGCGTGTGGACCTTCATGTACTGGCCGAAGCACCGCGCCTGATCGCCGTTGGTGATGGCGACGCCGGCGACGCTGCACGTTGGAATCGGTGTGGTGGCGAGGTTCAGCCCGGCGCTCTTCGCCTCGGCCTTGATGGCCGTGGGGGTCATGTCGGGGGAACCTGTGATCTGCTGGAACTTCAACTCGTTGGCAACCGTGTTCTTGCCGTTGTTCGCGATAACGATTGCGGCAGCGCCGAAAGCGATAAGGACAACGCCTGCGACGACTCCGCCGATCTCGAGGATCCGCTTCATGGTGATCCCTTCCTTCGGATTTGGCGTTTGGTGTGACATCGCTTGCATCGTCGCCGGAGGGCGGCTGATCGGCAGCCGCGCGGGCACCGAACCCCTTTGCGGTTTTTCCGCAAGCCGTGACGAATTCGGCTCCCTTGCTCGACGAACCGCGTCCGGGGGCGACCGTACACTTGTTCGCATGGCGAAGACGAAACTCGCAGTCCAGTTCGCCTGCACGGAGTGCGGCTATTCCGCAGGCCGCTGGTTCGGGAAGTGCCCCGGGTGCAACGCGTTTGGCACGCTCGTCGAGGAGGTCGTCGGGCAGGTTTCCGGTGCCTCAGTGCCGCCGAAGCCCTTGTTGCGGCTCGTCGATGTCCAGGTCGAAGAGGCTGCGCGTATCTCGACCGGCGTCCCCGAGCTCGACCGCGTGCTCGGCGGCGGCCTCGTGCCGGCGTCTCTCGTCCTGCTCGGCGGCGAGCCCGGTGTCGGCAAGTCGACCCTTCTTCTCAGCGCGCTCGCCGCGATCTCGCAGGAGCGTCGCGCGCTGCTCGTGACAGGTGAGGAGTCGGTCGCGCAGGTGAAGCTGCGCGCCGAGCGGCTCGGCGGTGCCGAACGGGTTGAAATCCTCGCCGAGACCGAGCTGGAAACGGTGTGCGAGACGCTCCGCGCCGAGCGGCCCGACGTCTGCGTCATCGACTCCGTCCAGACGCTCCACGCGACCGAGCTCAGTTCGGCGCCGGGCTCCGTCGCGCAGGTGCGCGAATCCGCCTCGCGGCTGCTGCGCGTCGCCAAGGAGTACGGAATCGCCACGATCCTCGTCGGTCACGTCACGAAGGACGGCACGGTCGCCGGGCCGCGCGTCCTTGAGCACCTCGTCGACTGCGTGCTCCAGTTCGAGGGCGACCGCTACCACGCGCACCGCATCCTCCGCGCGGTGAAGAACCGCTTTGGCTCGACGAACGAGCTCGGCGTATTCGAGATGACCGGCGCCGGGCTCTCCGGCGTGCCCGACCCGTCGGAGGTCTTCGGCAAGACCGTCTCGGGCGAGCCGGGAGCGGCGGTCGCGTGCGCGCTCGAGGGGACGCGGCCGATCCTCCTCGAGATTCAGGCGCTCGTCGCGCAGAGCGAGCTCGCGATGCCGCGGCGTGTCGCGACCGGCGTCGACCCGAAGCGGCTCGCAATGATCGTCGCGGTGCTCGCGCGGCACGCGGGCATCCCGCTCGGGCAGGCCGATATCTTCGTCAACGTCGCCGGCGGCGTGCGCATCGACGAGCCGGGCGCCGACCTCGCGATCGCGCTCGCGATCGCCTCCGCGGCACGCCGGGTGCCGGTGAAAGACGGGCGCGCGGCATTTGGCGAGATAGGCCTCACCGGCCGTCTTCGCCCCGCGGCGCAGGCCGAGCGGCGACTCGAGGAATGCAAGAAGCTCGGTCTCACCGCGGTCGTGGCTCCGACCGGCACGCCGGCCACGGGAAAGATCAAGGTCGAGGCGGCCGAGACCCTGCGAGCCGCCGTCAAAGCCGGCCTCCAAGCTGCCGTCTCCCGCTCGGATAACGCAGATTTGGCTTAGTTAGGCCGTTTCTGCTACCATCCTAATTCTTCGCCGGCGCCTGGAAGCGTGCCGGCTTTCGTGACGGAAGAGCTCATTTCGACTGTGGGAGGTCGGGCTTGTATCAGGTCGGCGACAAGGTGGTGTATCCCCACCATGGTGCGGGGACGGTCGTCAAGAAGGAAAAGCGCGAGGTTCTCGGCGAACAGCGCGAGTATCTGACGATCCAGATCCTCCATAACGACATGACCGTTCAGGTCCCGTCGGAGAACTGCGACAAGGTTGGCCTGCGTCGCGTCATCGTCGGTGACAAGGAGATCGCGCCGGTGCTCAAGGCACTCACAGGCGTCTCGACCGAGATGCCAAAGAACTGGAACCGGCGCTTCAAGCACAACCGCGACAAGATGAAGACCGGCGACATCCTCGAGCTCGCCGAGGTCGTCCGGAACCTCGCTCTCCGCGACCGCGAGAAGGGCCTGTCCACCGGCGAGAAGCAGATGTTCGTGAAGGCGAAGAAGATCCTCTCCTCCGAGCTGATGTACGCCAAGGACATGGACGAGGACGCGTGCGCCGAGTGGCTCGAGGAAGTGCTCGCGTCCGACGGCCCGCCGCCGCGGAAGAAGGCGGCGCCGAAGAAGAAGACCGCCGAGCCCGCCGGCGCCACGGCCTAGGTAGGCGCGGCACTCGCATATGCCGGGCTGAGTATGTCGGTTTGGGCGATCCTCGTCGCCGCCGGGCAGGGGGAACGTCTCGGCCTGGACCGGCCCAAGGCGTTCGCGAACCTTGGCGACGAGCCGCTTCTCGCGGAGCCGCTCCGCCGCCTCGACGCGTGTCCGTGGATCGATGCGATCGTCCTCGTCGCACCGCCGGGCTGGGACGAAGCAGCGATCCTCCTCGCCGAGGAGGAGGGTTGCGGCAAGGTGCGAGCGTGCGTGCCCGGCGGCGAGGAGCGGAGCGATTCCGTCCGTGCCGGTCTCGCCGAAACGGCCGACGATGCGCTCGTGATCCTTGTCCACGACGCCGCGCGACCGCTCGTCACCGACGATGTCGTCGAGCGAGTCCTCGCGCCGCTCGCCGAAGGCTGGGACGGCGCTGTGCCGGGGCTTCCGGTCGGCGACACGCTCAAGCGGGTTGGCCCCGATGGCGGTGTGGGTGAGACAGTCGCTCGCGATGCGCTCTGGGCGGTGCAGACCCCGCAAGCCTTCGCCGCCGACGTTTTCCGCCGTGCCCTCCTCAGTGACAACTTGTCACAAGCGACGGATTGCGCCGGCCATGTCGAAGCGGCGGGCGGCCGCGTGAAGGTGGTCGAAGGCGATCAGCGCCTCCTCAAGGTGACGACCGCCGCCGATCTCGACAGAATCGCGTCGTGGCAGTGAGCGAGTACCGGGTTGGGAGCGGCTTCGACGCGCACGCATTCGAAGACGGCGCTCCGCTCGTGCTCGGCGGCGTCCGCATCGACCACCCGCGCGGTCTCGCGGGACATTCGGACGGCGACGTGCTCGCGCACGCACTCACCGACGCCGTCCTCGGCGCGGCCGGGCTCGAGGACATCGGTGCGCTCTTCTCTTCCGACGACCCGTCGCTCGCCGGCGCCGATTCCGTCGACCTGCTGGCGCGCGCGTGGGAGCAAGTCCGCGCGGGCGGCTGGGAGCTCGCGAACGCCGACGTCGTGCTCATCGGAGAGGAGCCGCGGCTCGCGCCTCACCGCGACGCGATGCGCGAGAGGCTCGCCGGCGCACTCGGCGTCGGGGCTGAGCTCGTCGCGGTACGCGCGACAACGACGGACGGCCTCGGCTTCACTGGGCGTCGCGAGGGTCTCGCCGCCCAGGCCGTCGCCCTGCTCCGGCGATGAAGCTCGCCCTTGTCACGCATCACGAGCGGCCGCGCCTCCGCGGCACGCTTCCCGATGTCTGGCCGGAGTTCATGTCGCACGACAACGTCGTTCAGGCGTTCTGGCCGAAGCTCTACGACGTCTTTCCCGACTTTCAGATCTGGGTCGTCGACCGGGAGGAGCAGCCACGCCGGGCGATCGGTTACGCGTGCAGCGTTCCCGTCGCGTGGAACGACAGCGCGCCGTCGCCGCGAGGCCTCGACTGGGCGCTGACCGACGGGGTCGAAGGGCCGCCGACCGCCCTCTGCGCCGTCGTCGCCGGCCTCGCGCCCGAGTACCGCGGCCGTGGCATCGCCGAGGCGATACTCCGCCGGCTCGGAGCCGTCGCAGCCGGGCACGGCCTCGACCTTCTCGTCGCGCCGGTGCGGCCGACGTGGAAGGAGCGCTATCCGCTCGTCCCGATCCAGCGCTACGCCGCCTGGCGGCGCAGCGACGGTCTCCCGTACGACCCGTGGCTGCGAACGCACGAACGGCTGGGCGGAGAGATGCTCGCGAGCGCGCCACGCTCGATGACGGATCGTCGGATCGCGCGCCGAGTGGGAGGAGTGGACGGGCATGACCTTCCCCGACGACGGCGACTACGTCGTGCCCGGCGCCCTCGTCCCGGTGCACTTCAAGAACGGCCGCGGCCTATACGTCGAACCCAACGTCTGGGTGCGGCACCAGGTCTAGCGGCCGCTTGCGCTGTTTCTCGAGGGCGCGGCGCATCTGGCGGTTCGTCGCCTCTTCCGGCACGGCGCCTTGCTGGTCCTGCATTTCGAGCAGCGCGGTCCGCTCCTGTTTCGTGAGCTGCGACATCGCCTTCTGCGCGCGCACGGGGTCGTGGAGATGCTTCTGGTGCGGCTCGAGCTTCCGGATCGCGCTTGCGAGCTCGGGGTTCGACCGCTCCATGGCAGCCTTCGAGCCCTTCTCGATCCACCGCTTGAAGAGCGGCACCTTCATCAGGAACAGGACCAGAGGCCGCAGGTACTTCCCTTTCTTGTAGCGGCCGAGGAACGCGAAGATGCCGAGCAGAACCAGAAGCCCGAGCAGGATCGAGAGCGTGATGTAAAGGGCGTTGATCACGGCGTCGGGGATGGTAGCGCGGCGACTCCGTCGTGAACCTCGACGAGGCCGTCGCGCGCGAGAGATGCGATGGCCTCGCGGTCGGCGGGCTGCTCGCCCGCGAGGACGACGCGGAGGGCATCGGCGCGGCGCTGGCGGAACGAGCCTTCGTACCGGTCCTGCTTGCGCGCCGGCGCAAAGCGCATGCCGCGCGACGGGCACGACGCGGCGAGCGGACAGACACCGCAGCGCGGCACCCGCGCGAGGCACACGCCCTTGCCGAGATCCATCAGTGCCTGCGCCGCCGCCGCCGAGAACGCGTGGCCCGTGCGTTCCGAGACGCGCCGCACGTTCACGTCGACGGGGAGGACGTCCCTGCCCGAACGCGAAGCACGAGACGGCATCGGCGGTGTAGCGGCCGACGCCGGGCAGCTCCGTCAGGTCGTCCGGCCAGCCGTGCGCCGCTACCTGCTTGCGCCGCCGCATGGATCGCGAGCGCTCGGCGGTTGTAGCCGAGCCCCTGCCACTCGCGGATCACGTCAGCCGTGGCCGCGGCCGCGAGCGCCTCGACCGTCGGCCATCGCTCCATCCACCGTTCCCAGCGCGGCAGGACGCGCTCGAGCTGCGTCTGCTGCGCCATCACCTCGCTGACGAGGATCGCGTACGGGTCGCGCGTCTGCCGCCACGGCAGGTCGCGCCCGTGCTCGCGGAACCAGGCGAGGAGCAACTCCTCCACGAAGGGAGCGTACGACGCTTAGGCACCATGGAGCGATGCGCCGCCGCTTCCTCGTCGTCGCCGGCGTCCTCATCCTCATCCTCGTCGCCGGCGCGGCGAGCGCGTACTACGTCACGAAGCATCGCTTCGGTCGAACCGTGCGTCGGTTCGTCGAGCGGTTTCGTCTCCACGCAGACCGTCGCGCCTCCGAAGCCGGACGCCGGTCTCGTGTCGCCGATGTTCGGCGTCGGGCCCGAGCACCTGCACGTCGGGGTAGGTCACGTACGACCGCCGTTCCGGCTCGACTGGACGGCAAACGGGATATCGCTCATCGAGTTTCCGCCGGCGATCGCATTCCACCACCTCTACTACGCGACCTTCGCCGGCAAGCTCAAGGCCATCTCGACGAGCGACGGAGGGCGGCTGTGGACGATTCCCACCGGTCGCTGCGAAGCCTCCGGTCCCGCGGTGAGCACGTACGGAGGCGGAACCGTCTTCGAGACGTTCCTCAATCGCCAGACGGGCGGGCGGTGTGCTGCGAACCCGGCCAGCGGACTGGTCCTCGCGGCTCTCGGCCGGGACGCGCGCGCTGTCCGGTGGAGGCGCAATCTCGGTGCCTCCGAGACGTCGCCGACGGTTGTCGGGTCACGGGTCTACATCGGCACCGCGCAAGGCAACGTCTACGCCCTTCGGGCGAGCGACGGCAAGACGCTGTGGAGCTACCACGTCGGTGGGCCTGTCAAAGGCGCGATCACGTATGACCGCGGCAGGGTCTTCTTCGGCTCGTACGACGGGAATCTCTACGCGCTCAGCGCCGCCCGGGGGAAGCTGCTCTGGACGGCAGGCTCGTCCGGCCACTTCTACTCGACGCCGGCCGTCGCCTACTCACGCGTCTACGTCGGCTCGACCGATCACAGCGTCTACGCCTTCGACGAGCGCACCGGCAGGCTCGCCTGGTCTCGCGCGACCGGTTCGTACGTCTACGCCTCGCCCGCGGTCTGGGGCGGACGCGTCTTCGTCGGCTCGTACGATCACGTCTTCTACGCCCTCAACGCGGCGACGGGAAGCGTGGACTGGACGTTTCAGGCCGCCGGGGCGATCTCCGGTTCCGCCTCGGTCATTGGCGGGCTCGTCTACTTCTCCCACCTCGGCGCTATCGGGACGCGGCACACCTACGCACTCGACGCTCGGACGGGCCGAGAGGTCTGGCGGTGGCATGACGGAGCCTTCGGTTCTGTCGTGACCGACGGCGAGAAGCTCTACGTCGTCGGGTGGGGGCGGATCTACGCCTTCAGCCCGCGCCGCAGCCAT
This sequence comes from uncultured Actinomycetes bacterium, assembly GCA_963816735.1. Classification (GTDB taxonomy): domain Bacteria; phylum Actinomycetota; class Thermoleophilia; order Gaiellales; family Gaiellaceae; genus Palsa-739. The sequence goes on along the minus strand of CAWFLY010000010.1, from coordinate 913,624 downwards.
CGTCACCGCTAGAACGTCCAACGCGGGCGGACTCGTACACTCGGCGCATGGCGAGAGTCCGTTTTGCGCCGAGCCCGACGGGCTCGCTCCACGTCGGTAACGCGCTGAGCGCGGTCGCGAACCGGCGGCTCGGCGACTGGATGCTCCTGCGCATCGACGACACCGACCCGGCACGCAACGTCGCGGGCGGGGAGGACGCTATCGTCGCCGACCTCGAGTGGCTCGGGGTGGCGTGGGACGAGGGGCCGGTGCGGCAGAGCGAGCGCGCCGACCGGCACCGCGAGGTCGGGCCCAGCCGGCCAGCTCGGCGACCGCTTCGAAGGCGTGACTCTCCTGCGTGAGGACGGCTCGCCGACGTACCAGCTCGCGACCGTCGTCGACGACATCGACTTCGGCATCACGCACATCGTCCGCGGCAACGACCATCGTCCGAACGAAGCGGTGCAGCGGCGGCTCTTCAAGGCGCTCGGCGCGACGCTGCCGGAGTTCGTCCATCACGGCCTGATCCTCGGCGACGACGGGCGCAAGCTGTCGAAGCGCGCCGACGGCGCGACCGTCGCGTCGCTGCGCGAGGACGGCTTCCCGGCCGAGGCCGTGCGCGCGTACCTCGAGGAGCTCGGCGTGCCGAAGCACGACGTCCGGCTCGACCTGCCGCGTGTGCGGCGCCTCTCGATCGAAGCGCTCGGTGCGCTGTCGGACGAGGAGCTTGCGGCGCGCGTCGGCGTGCCCGTCTCGGTCGCGCCGGTGCTGCGCGGCGCGCGCGATCTCGTCGAGGCGCGGGAGTACGCGACGCTCGTCCTCGAGCCGCAGCCGGCGGACGTCGACGCGCCCGAGACGTTCGCGCGCGTTCCGCGAGCTCGTCGAGGCGGGCACCGAGCCGAAGTCCGTCGTGCGGGAGCTGAAGGCGGTCGGCGGCGACCTGAAGGCGCTTCGCCTCGCGCTGACGGGCGCCGAGCGCGGACCGGAGCTCGCGGCGGTGATCGCAGCGCTCCCGCAGGACGAGCTCCTCTCTAGGCTTGAGCGATGAGGCTCTACAGCACCCTCTCGCGCGAGCTCGAAGAACTGCCGGCGCCGCCTGGCCCGATTCGCATGTACTTCTGCGGCCCGACGGTCTACCAGCGAGCGCACATCGGCAACGCGCGGCCGTTCGTCATCGGGATGTGGCTGCGCTCCTGGCTGCGCGAGCGCGGCTACGACGCGACGCTCGTCCACAACATCACGGACGTCAACGACAAGATCTACGACGCCGCGCCCGGCGCGAGCGCCGAGCTCGCCGCGCGCGCGACGGAGTGGTACCTCCAGGACACGGGCGATCTTGGGCTCGGCATGCCGGACGAGCTGCCGAAGGCGACCGAAAGCGTCGACTCCATCGTCGCCTTCATCGCCGCTCTTGTCGATTCGGGCCATGCGTATCCGGTCGAAGGCGACGTCTACTTCCGGGTCGCGAGCGACCCCGGCTACGGGCGGCTCTCACGGCAGCGTCCCGACCAGGTGGAGGAGCAGGAGCCGAACCCGCTGAAGGAGGATCCGCGCGACTTCGCGCTCTGGAAAGCGAACAAGCCGGGTGAGGACACCGCGTGGGACTCGCCGTGGGGACGCGGTCGTCCTGGCTGGCACATCGAGTGCTCGGCGATGGCGGAGGACGCGTTCGGCCCGGCGTTCGAGATCCACGGCGGCGGCCTCGACCTCGTCTTCCCGCACCACGAGAACGAGCTCGCGCAGTCGGGCGCGCTCGGGCACGAGTTCGCGAAGGTCTGGATGCACAACGGGATGCTCGACTTCGGCGGCGAGAAGATGTCGAAGTCGCTCGGCAACGACGTCTCGATCCGCAACGTGCTCGACACGTGGGGGCGCGAGGCGGTGCTGCTCTTCTTCATGACGGCGCACTGGCGGAAGCCGATCGACTTCGGCGACGGGCCGCTCGAGTCGGCGCGCTGCGCAGCTCGAGGGGTTCCGCAACGTGTTCCGCTCGCCGAGCGAGCCGGTCGGCGAGTGGGCCGACTTCGAGGCGGCGCTCGACGACGACTTCAATACGCCCGAGGCGCTGGCCGTCCTCCACGGCTGGCGTGACCACGAGCTGTTGCGGCGCGCGTTTGGCATCTTCGGCCTGGAGTCGATCGCCGAGCAGGAAGACGTCCCGGCCGAGCTCGTCGCGCTCGCCGAGCAGCGCGTCGCCGCGCGCGAGCGCGAAGGACTTCGCCGAGTCCGATCGTCTCCGCGGCGAGATCGAGGCCGCCGGTTGGAGCGTGCGGGACGTCGACGGCGGTTTCCAGCTCGTACCCCAAATCGTTTCGAAGTGAGCCGTGACCTCGTCTACGGGCGCCGGCCTGTGCGCGAGGCGCTGCGCGGGCCGCGCGAGGTGCTCGAGCTGTGGGCGGGCGAGAACGCGCTGCGCTCGGAGGAGTGGCTGCGCGACGTCGAGAAGCCGCGCGTGCAGACGAAGCTCGAGCGTGATCTCTCCGAGGCGGCCGGCACGCGCGACCACCAGGGCGTAGTCGCCTGGTGTGAGCCGTTCCGCTATGCCGACGCGTACGAGCTCGCGGCGGGAGAAGCGCCGCTTCTCGCATGTCTCGACCAGGTCTCGGACCCGCGGAACCTCGGTGCCGTGCTGCGCAGCGCGGAAGGAGCAGGCGCTAGCGGAGTGGTCGTGACCGCGCACGGCTCGGCGCATGTGACGCCGGCCGTCTGTCGTGCCTCCGCCGGCGCGGTCGAGCACGTTCCCGTCGCGGTCGTGACGAATCTTGCGCGCTATCTGACGGAGATCAAGCGCGGCGACCTCTGGATCGCCGGCGCCGTCGGCGACTCCGGGACGCCGATGTGGAAGGCCGATCTCGCCGGTGGCATCGCCTTCGCGCTCGGGGCGGAGGGAAAGGGCTTGCGGCCGCTCGTGCGGAAAGCCTGCGACATCGAGGTCTCGATCCCGCAGCTCGGGCAGGTCGAGTCGCTCAACGTCAGCGTCGCCGCCGCGCTGCTCCTCTACGAAGCGAGGCGCCAGCGCGGTGGCTGAGCCGACGCTTTATCTGTTCGACGGGTTCAACCTCCTCCACGCGGGCGGATTCGGCTCGCCCGAGGAGCTACGCGACCTGCTCGCGAGCTGGGTTGCCGCTCAGGGAGCCCGCGGAATTCTCGTTTTCGACGGCGAGGGGACGGACGAGCAGTTCGGCCCGCTCCAAGTGCGGTGGGCGAAGGATGCCGACACGCTGCTCGAGAGCCTTGCCGCCGAGCACCGCGGCCGAGAGCAGGTCGCGATCGTCTCCTCCGACTCTGAGGTGCGCGCGACGATGGGGATCGACGTGCGGAAGTTCACCTCGCAGACGTTCCTCGGCGAGTTCTCACCGCCGGTCGCGCCCAGCACGGTGCGCGGCGACCTCCGCGACAAGCTCGATCCCGAGACTCTGAGCAAGCTGGAACGACTGCGCCGCGGGCAAACGTAAACGGTCCACCGCAAGTGACCCGCAAGTTGGGTCCAGCGCAAGTGAACTTGCTTATTCCTTGGACCCGCTGCTAGCTTGCCCTCGACCACAGGGTGAGACTTCACCCTGGCGACCCCCGGGAGAGGACCAATGAGTGCGCATGCTGCGCGTGCTGCGAGACCGTATTCGCCGCAGAAAGCTCAACGAGAGCTAGAGGATCTGCAGCTCGTCCTCAAGGCTCGGAACGGCGACAGCGTCGCCATGGACGCCTTGATTCGCCGCTACACGGGATTCGTCCGGCTCAAGGCGAGCTCGTACTTCCTCGCCGGCGGCGACAACGACGACCTGCTCCAGGAAGGCCTCGTCGGCCTGTACAAGGCGGTGCGCGACTTCCGCACCGACAAGGAGACGTCGTTCCGCAGCTTCGCCGAGCTCTGCGTGACGCGGCAGATCATCACGGCGATCAAGACCGCGACGCGCTTCAAGCACGCGCCGCTCAACACCTACATCTCCTTCAGTCACACACCCGCGGGGCAGGACGGCGAAGGCGAGTGCTCTCTCGGCGACGCGCTTCCCGGCCCTGCGGTGCAGGAGCCGCCGATCGTCGTCATCTCGACCGAGGAGCTCGGGAGCCTCGTCGACAGCCTCGGCACTGGCCTCTCGCCGCTCGAGTCCGACGCGCTCAAGCTCTATCTCGAGGGTTCGTCCTACGAGGACATGGCCGTCGACCTCGGCTGCGACACGAAGACGATCGACAACGCGCTCCAGCGGGTGAAGCGCAAGATCGTCGCGCACCAGAAGGAACGCGAAGTCCTTCTGTAGCGCGGCCGGTACTCTGGCCGTCGCCCGCCGGAGTAGCTCAGCTGGTAGAGCACCGCTCTTGTAAAGCGGTGGCCGTCGGTTCGAGTCCGACCTCCGGCTTCGTCCAGTTCACTCCGCCGGTAGCAACCGCGCCGGCGCGACCTCGGCGAACGCGTCCTCGAGGATCCCCGCGATCTCTTCGCGGTTGAAGCCGCGGTCGAGACGAACACCGAGCCAGCCACGATGGCCGACGTACGGCGGGACGTAGAACCGCTCGGGATCAGCCCCGACGAGGGCCGCCTGCAGGCCTTCCGGCGCCGCGCAGATCAGCGCGAAGCGCCCGTCGCCGTGGTGGTTGTCCCAAACGGTCGCGAAGGAGCGCTTCTCGCGGATGAAGAACGTCGGCGCGCCGTGCGAGAGCCGTTCGCTCGTCTCCGGGAGACCGAGACAGATCTCGCGCACCGCAGTCAGCATCTGTGGCTTCGTCACGACCGCCTCTACGGCGTGCCGAGAGCCTGCTCGAGGTCGGCCCAGAGGACTTCGGGATCCTCGACACCGACGCTCAGCCGCAGGAGGCCGGGCGGGACCCGATCGCCCTCCCAGCGGTGGCGGCCCTCGATCGAACTCGTGACGCCGCCGAGCGACGTCGCGTTGACGATCACGCGCGTCGAGGTCTCGACGGCGCGGGCCTTCTCCGCGTCGTCGACGTCGAAGGAGATGAGACCGCCGAAGCCGGGATAGCGCACGGTCTGAACGCTCCAGTGGTCGCGGAGCCTGCCGGCGAGCAGCGTCGCTGTCTCGGTCTGGCGCCGTACGCGCAGGTCGAGCGTCTTCAAACCGCGCAGGAGCAGCCAGGCCGGATCGGGCGCCGCGACTATGCCTGTGCGGCGGCGGAACGCGAGGAGCTCCTCCGCTGCCGCCGGGTCGCGACAGACGACGACGCCGAGCAGTGCGTCCCCATGACCGGCGAGGTACTTCGTGGCGCTGTGGACTACGAAATCGGCTCCGTGCTCGAGCGGCCGGAGATGGATCGGCGTGGCCGCCGTCGCGTCGACGACGACGCGGGCCGGATGCGCGGCGGCGGCCTCGAGGTCGGGCATCGTGAGAAACGGATTCGAAGGCGCCTCGAGCCAGATCAGGTCGACATCCTCGGGGGGCGGGCCGGTCTGGTCGAACTCGACGACGCGCAGCCCCCAGCGGCCGAACGCCTCGAATGTCTGTCCGGTGCCGAAGTAGCCGCCCTCCGCGAGCGCGATCGTGTCGCCGGGCTGGAGCAGCGACAGGACGAGGGCCGTCGTCGCGCCCGCGCCCGACGGGAAAAGGAGCGCCGTGCCGCCGTCCAGGGCGCTGAGCTCTGCCTCCGCCGCCGCGACGGTCGGACTGCCGTACCGCTGGTAGAAGAACGCGCCGACTTCGCCGCGCTCGTACGGCCAGATCGTCGAACGGTCGAGCGGCTCCATGCCGCGATCCTATTCTCCGGCCGACTCGAGCTCGTCGAGCGGGCCGATCCGCGCGAGCTCCGGGAAGAGCCGCCGCCACGAGCCGGCGATTCCGATCATCAGTGCGCCGCCGAGCACGACCGCGCGAGCGGGCCCGAGCAGCGACGCCATGGCGCCGGCCTCGAAGGCGCCGAGCTCGTTCGAGGCGCTGATGAAGACCCACTCGACGGAGTTCACGCGGCCCTGGAGCCGCAGCGGCGTGAGGATCGCAAGCATCGTCGCGCGGATGTTGACGCTGATCATGTCCACGAAGCCGCTGACGAACAGCGCCGCAAGCGAGAGCGGCAACGACTTCGAGAGACCGAAGACGATCGTCGAGACGCCGAAGATGGCGATGACGGTGAGCATCGCCGCCCCCGCGGGCCAGCGGGGCGACTTGCGGGCGATGAGAAACGCCGCGAGCAGGGCGCCGATGGACGGCGCCGTCAAAAGGGCGCCCAGCCCGACCGGGCCTACGCCGAGGATCGAGGACGCGAACACCGGGGCGAGCGCGATCGGGTCACCGAGCAGTACGCCGAAGAGATCGAGGAGGATGACGCCGAGGATCACCCGTGTGCGGCCGATGAAGCGGATGCCGGCGACGAGGTTCTCCCAGTTCACCGGTTCCTCGGTGCGCGTCCGGGTCGGCGGCAGCCCGATGTAGGCCATCAGGGCGACGATGAGCAGCGCGCCGGCGACCACGTAGACCGCGGAGGGCTTCACCGCGAAGATGATCCCGCCGAGCGCGGGGCCGACGACCACGCCGATCTGGCCGGCGACGTTGCGCAGGGCGATCGCGCCCTGGAGGAGCTCGCCGGGGACGAGTTCCGGCGTCAACGCCCGCGTCGCCGGCGAGCCGATGGCGGACATCGCGCCCGCGAGCACCCGACGCCGAGGTACGGCCAGATCGAGGTCGTGCCGTTGACGGTGATGACGAGCAGGGCACCCGCGATGCAGACGTGAATCGCTCCCGCCACGATCGCGATCACGCGGCGCGACGCCCGGTCGGCGAGCGCGCCCGCCGGCAGGGCGAGCACGAGCAGCGGCAGAAACTCCGCGAGACCGACGAGCCCGAGATCGAGCGGATCGTTGTGCAGGTGGTAGACCTGCCAGCCGATCGCCACCACGATCATCTGCGCCGCGAGGCCGTTCGTGAGCGACGCCGTCCAGAGCAGTGCAAATGGCCGCAAGCGGAGTGCGGGAGGTAACCGATGCCTCACGATCCGCGAACGTTAGGCTCCGAAGAGGTGGCCGACACGCACGACACGACGGCGGGCAAGCTCGAGTGGCTCGAGGAGCTGCGCGGGCAGGCGCTCCACGCGGGCAGCGAGAAGGCCGTCGCGAAGCGTCGCGAGGAGGGACGTCTCCTCGCCCGCGAGCGCGCCGAGAAGCTCTGCGACCCCGGCTCGTTCGTCGAGCTCGACCGCTACGTCCGCCACCGCGAGGTCGAGTTCGGGATGCGCGAGAAGCGCCCGTACGGCGACGCGGTCGTCACCGGCTACGGCACCGTCTTCGGCCGCAAGGTCTTCCTCTTCTCGCAGGACTTCACCGTCTTCGGCGGCTCGCTGAGCGAGGTCTTCGCGGAGAAGATCTGCAAGGTCATGGACATGGCCGTGAAGTACGGCTGCCCCGTGATCGGGATCAACGACTCCGGCGGCGCGCGCATCCAGGAAGGCGTCGTCTCGCTCGCCGGGTACGCGGAGATCTTCTGGCGCAACGTCCAGGCGTCGGGCGTCGTGCCGCAGATCTCGCTCGTCATGGGGCCGTGCGCGGGCGGCGCCGTCTACTCGCCCGCGATGACCGACTTCATCTTCATGGTCGAGGGCTCGTCGTACATGTTCATCACCGGCCCCGACGTCGTGAAGACGGTGACGGGGGAGGAGGTCACGTTCGAGGAGCTCGGCGGCGCGGCGACGCACGCGGTGAAGTCCGGCGTCGCGCAGTTCACCGCGCCCGACGAGGAGTCGTGCCTCGAGGACGCGCGCTACCTCCTGTGCTTCCTGCCGCAGAACAACGCCGAGCAGCCGGTCTGGAGCGCGCCCGACCGATCCGGTCGACCGCATGGACGCCGAGCTCGACACGCTCATCCCCGACAACCCGAACAAGCCGTACGACATGCACGAGGTGATCCGCCGCGTCGTCGACGACGGCGAGTTCCTCGAGGTGAGCGACCGCTTCGCGGAGAACATCGTCTGCGGGTTCGCGCGGCTCGGCGGGTATCCCATCGGCGTCGTCGGCAACCAGCCGCGCTCGCTCGCCGGCGTCCTCGACATCGATTCGTCGAACAAGGCGGCGCGGTTCGTCCGTACGTGCGACGCGTTCAACATCCCGCTCGTGACGTTCGTCGACGTGCCGGGCTTCCTGCCGGGGACGGCGCAGGAGTGGGGCGGGATCATCCGTCACGGCGCGAAGCTGTTGTACGCGTACTGCGAGGCGACCGTCCCGAAGCTGACGGTGATCACGCGCAAGGCGTACGGCGGCGCGTACGACGTCATGAGCTCGAAGCACGTCCGCGCCGACTTCAACTTCGCGTGGCCGACCGCGGAGGTCGCCGTGATGGGGCCGGACGGTGCGGTGAACATCATCTACCGCGACCGTCCGCCGGAGGAGCGCCCGGAGCTGATCGCCGAGTACAAGGAGCGCTTCGCGAACCCGTACAGCGCGGCGGAGCGCGGCTACGTCGACGACGTCATCGAGCCGCGGCGGACGCGCCCGGTCCTGATCGACGCGCTTGAAGACCACGCTCGACAAGGCCGAGCCGCGGCCTCGCCGCAAGCACGGCAACATCCCGCTCTAGAGCCGCAGGAAACCGCTCACGTAGACCGTCGGCGTCGGGCGCATCATGATCCCGTTGCAGCCCGGCGTGATGACCGAGCGGTCGAGGAGCGTGGTCTCCGGGACGATCATCGAGAGCCCGTTGCGGAAGCTGACGCGGAGCGTTGCGTCCTTGCTGGTGGGCGGCATGGTCATGGCCCTCTGGCACGCGTTGCTCCAGCCGACCTCGACGAAGGCGGTCGCGCCAGGAGCGAGGGCGTGTGCGGACTTGCCGAAGCTCTCCCTGGGCGGCCAGGAGCTCTCGACCGTCCGTAACAGCGTGCCGCGGAACGTGACATTCACCTGAGGCCGCCCGTCCGGGAGCGAGCACGTGGCACCACCCGTGTTCCGCACAATCAGGCCGCCGAAGTCGGTGCCGGCAGAGCCGCCCGGCGTGAACGACGCCGCGAGCTGAGACGAGCGGCAAGATGGTGCGCCTGCGCTCGGCTCGCCGCTGCCGGTCGTCGTGTCAGGCCCGCGAACGACGGGATAGATCGCGAGTCCGAGGCCGGCGATGGTCGCAACACTGACTGCGACCATCAACCGTCTCCGCCGCTGGCGTTCCCGTGCTTCGGGGATCAGAGCCTCGGGCTCGGGAGCGGGCGGCTTCGGCGGTGCCAGCATAGTGCCATTATGAATGGCACTACTGTGTGTGTCAAGCTCCCGTGGACACGGCTACTCCCGGCGCGCCACGTAGACAAGCGTGTTCTCGACCACGGGGCTCGCGGGGACGTCCACTGCGGCGAAACCGGCTGCGTAGAGCGCCGGTTCGAGCTCATCGCGGTACCACTGGCGGATCGTGATCGCGTGCTCCTCCGACCGGCCGTCCGGCGTGGACGCGCCGATCGTCATGCGGACGCAGCGGTCGGCTTCGTCGACGGCGTCGATGCGTGTACGGAGCGCGATCTCCCCCTCGGACGAGGAGCCCCAGTCGCGCACGCGCCACTTGAACTCCGACTCCTCGTTGTCGAGGACGAGGACGCCGCCGGGGAGAAGCGCATCGTGGAGCCTCGCCAGACCCGCGATGTCCTGCTCCCGCGTGGTGCCGAGCCCGAAGACGCCGCTGACAACGATCGAGGCGTACCGGCGCGGCGGGTCGAGCTCGTGCAGCGACGAGACCCAGAGCGTCGCGTCGGGGGTGCGCTGCCGGCAGCGGTCGAGCATGTCGGCCGACACGTCGCAGCCGTCGACGTCGAAGCCGTGCTCCCGCAGCGGCGCGAGCAGGCGGCCGGTGCCGCACCCCGCGTCGAGGACGGGACTCTGCAGGTGCGGTTCGTAGATCTCGAGCTCGGGCGCGTCGAGGTTGTTGAGCGCCCAGTAGTCGGCGATGAGGCCGTAGTGCCATGTGCTCGGTGCGTGCAAGGTGACTCCTTCGCGTGGAGGAAACGGGAACGTGCGGTGCGAAGGGCTGCGACTTACACGCCGCCGATCCTACGGCATCGGCGGCGTCGGCGCGGCGGCCGGTGCGCAGCTCCTTGGCGAACGCCTCGACGACGCGCGGGTCGAACTGTGTGCCCGCGCAGCGCTCGAGTTCCGCCAGCGCCTCCTCCTCGCTGCGCGGCACGCCGTGTCCGCCGCCGGGGACGCGCGCCGCCGTCATCGCGTCGTACGCGTCGGCGACGAACACGATCCGCGCCGCGAGCGGGATCTGCTCGCCGGCGAGCTTGTCGGGATAGCCCGTGCCGTCCCACCGCTCGTGGTGGTGGAGAACGCACTCGGCCACCGCGTCGACGCCGAGGCTCTCGAGCATCCGGTAGCCGATCTGCGGATGGCGCTCGAGCACGAGCCGCTCGGCGTCGCTGAGCGCCGTCGGCTTCCGCAGCAGCTCCTCCGGGATCGCGAGCTTGCCGAGGTCGTGGAGGTTGCCGCCGAGTCGGATCAGCTCGATCGTCGGCTCGTCGGCGCCGAGCCGGCGCGCGATCCGTGCGGCGTACTCGCCGACGCGCTGCGAGTGCCGTCCGTTGTACGCGTCGCGCGCGTCGACCGTCTGCGCGAGGCTCTCGGCCGCGCGGTAGCGGGCCGCGCGGTCGGGGCTGTCGGCGAGCTGCTCGAGATTGGCGCGAAGGATCGACTCGGCCGCGTACGCGCGCACGCGGTTCTTGCCGTCCTCCTTCGCCCAGTAGAGCGCACTGTCGGCGAGCCGGATCAGTTCGTCGCGTCCGACGCCGTGCGTCGGAAAGGTCGCGACGCCGCCGCTGACGGTCACCTCGTCGATCCCCTCGATCCGCAGCGCCGCGATGCGCTCGACGATCGACCGCGCCACCGCGGTCGCCTTCCGCTCGTCGTGGTCTGGCAGGAGGACGGCGAACTCGTCGCCCCCGAGACGGAACGCCTCGCCGCCCTGTCGCAGGCGCGACGCGACCTGGCTGAGCACCTGGTCGCCCACCGGATGGCCGTGCTGGTCGTTGATCGACTTGAGGTCGTCGAGGTCGAAGAGGCAGAGCGCAACCGACGTGCCGGCCTCCTCCGCCGCGACGAGCTCGCGCTGGAGCCGCTCGTGGAAGCTGCGGTGATTCCCGAGGCCCGTGAGCGGATCGGTGAGCGCGAGCCGCATCGCCTGCATCGCCTTGAACGTCGACCGCTGGTAGAGCGCGATCGCGAGCAGCGGCCCGACGAGGGCGAGGGAGAGGAGCGGAGCCCGCTGCCAGAGGATGCAGAGGACGAGCGCGGCGGAGGTCATGAGCGCGAACGGCGCGCGTCGTCTGGACGAGGTTCTCCCTCGCCACCTTGAAGAACGGCTCGCCCGACGACACCGCGAGGACGGCGCTGATGAGCGCGAGGTTGACGACCCAGTAGTAGATGATCGCCGCGACGATCACCTGCGCGACGACGACTGCGGCGGAGTTCGCCGTGTATCTGGTCGATGACGACGCCGGCGGCGAGCGCCGAGAGCGCGAACATCGAGCTGTTGTAGGCGACCCGCAGCGCCGGGCGTCCGCCGATACAGGTGCGTCACCGTCGGGGCGACGACGACGACGATGACGGCCGCCGGCCAGCCGAGCAGGACGATCGCGGCGACCGAGAAGACGAAGCCGATGGTGACGCCGCCCGCGCCCATTCCCTCGACCGGCACCGGGAACCGCTCGGCGAGTCGCGAGCGCTGCGAGAAGCGCGACCAACTCCGCGACGCTGCCGGACCGTGTATCGCTCGTTCCCGTAGCGATAAGCCGCCCACGAAAGAGTGACGACCCCCGCTGCGATCACGGGGGCCACCACGAAGAACACCTTGCGAGGAACCTGAGCGGTTTTCACCGCGTTATCCCATTCCCTCCCCTACGAGGTAGTGCTGGATCTCTAAAGACTGGGAAGCTTGATGTCCCAGCCGTAGTTCCCGAGGAACGCTGCAACTGCTGCAGCAGCGACCACACCGAGAACGACGAAGCGAGATTTCAACGCCAGCATGTGTTGCCTCCAGGGGGTTGTTGAGGACGCCATGGGTAGAGGGATTGTGTGGGCACTCGCGAAAACGAGGAATCACCCGAAGGGGGTAACTGGAGTCAGCTCCCCCTTTTGAGGCGGCGTTCCTTGCTCGAGTCCGGCCTCGCGAATCGGCCTACGACCCCACGCGAACTCCGTGCGATACCAGCCGGTGAGTTGCGCGAGCGCGACTCCCTCGTCGGACGAGTGGATGAACCAGCCGTTGCCGACGTAGATCCCCGTGTGGATGATCTCGCCGCCGGACGAGTGTGGCCCGCGGGCGCCGAAGAAGATGACGTCGGCGGGCTGAAGCTTCGCGAACGGGATCCGCTTCGACCGCGGCACCTCGACGCTCATCGTGTACGTCGTCCGGCCTTGAAGCATCGAGGCGAGGTCGCCTTCATTGGGGTAGCTCTGGAGCTTGTAGACGCGCCAGACGAAGCCGGAGCAGTCGTAGCCGCCGCGCGCCTGGATGCCGAACGGCGCCTCGGTGGTGTCGCTCGTCCCGCCCCAGACGTACGGCATGCCGATCTTCGAGACCGCGACGTCGAGGATCTTCTGCTGCCACGGGGTGAGCATCGGAAGCGAGATCGTGGCTGCGAGCTGCTTGACCTCGGCGATCTGCCAGCTGTTGGCGAGGTAGCCGAAGCTGAGGATCTGCGCGGCGGAGTAGGCGGCCTCGGCGCGCGTCGCAGTGTCCTGCGGGCGCAGCTCGAGGTAGTCCTGCGAGGCGGGGTGGTTGATGCGGAGGCCGAGGAGCCGCGCGATGGCTTCCGTCCCAAAGCGGTTCGGCACCGTCAGCCCCGCTGCGATGGCGGCCTTCCGGAACTGCTTCGCCTGAGGGAGAAGCCCGAGCGAAGCGACGAGTTTGCGGTCGAGATTCGCCATCGTTGCGCCGCTCGAGCCGTCCGCGACCGTCGTCGTTCGTGCCCGTGTCCGTCGTGCCGGTGGTCGTGCCCTTCCCGGCGGACGGCGGAGGAGAGGTCCCGAGCTGCTGGCCGAGACCGCTCGCGAGGTCGGCGAGCGTCTGCGTGGTCAGAGGCGCGTTCGGCTGGAACGTCTTGACGCTGCTTGCGCCCATGAGCCCGTGCGCCACGACCGTCTTGATCTGATGCGCGGCCCAGTTGGGCGGATTCGTCGCGCGAGCCTGCAGTCGAACCGGTGGCCGCGGCGGCGAGGAAGGCTGCGGCGACTGAGGCCGCGGCGAGCGTTGCGAGCTTCTGTCCCACGCTGTTCTCATCGACCCAACGCCGCGTGGGCATTAGCCTCCTACGTGGTGAATCTCGAAATCACGCCAGAACCGGACGACGCCGAGCGCGCCGCGATCGAAGCGGCCCTCGAAGCCGAGGAGAAGGAGACGGAAGAAGCCGGCCCGTCTGCCTGGGCGAAGGGTGTCCTACCGGTGCACGACGCACACGACGAGCCGCATCCGTAGGTCGCCGCGTTACTGCTCGGCCCGGGCGGGCTTTCCCCTGAACAGCGCGGGCGCGTTGCGCGCGTAGTCGAGCCCCGACACCCACGTGAGGACGACCGCGACGAGGAGCGTCCACCAGGCGACGCGGTTACTCCACGCGCCCGCGGCCGCGAAGCCGCCAACGGCGGCGGCGAGCGCCTGCGCCCACGTCTTGAGCTTGCCGAGGTCGCGCGCCGCGAGGACGACGCCCCGCTCGATCGCCGCCTGCCGCAGCCCGGTGATGAGCACCTCGCGCACGACGATGAGCGCAACCATCCAGGCGGGGTCGACGCCGAGGCCGACGAGCATCACGAGCGTGGCGAGGACGAGCACCTTGTCGGCGATCGGGTCGAGCAGCGAGCCGAGCGGTGACGTGCGTCCGTGCCGCCGCGCGAGCCTTCCGTCGAAGAAGTCCGTCGCCATCGCGACGCAGAACACGGCGGTCGCCCAGTACGCGTGGCCGTCGAAGTTCCACGCGAAGAGAAGGATGACGAGCGGTACGGAAGCCGCACGGGCGACAGTCAGTTGATCTGCGGAGGTCATGGGTACGCGGGGAGGATACGGTGCGGTCATGTTCGACAAGGTTCTGGTCGCCAACCGGGGCGAGATTGCGATCCGGGTCTTCCGCACGCTGCGGGAAATGGGGATCGGCGCGGTGGCTGTCTACTCCGAGGGAGATCGCGGCGCGCTGCACGTCGCGTACGCCGACGACGCGTTCCTCCTCGGGCCGACGCCGGCCGCCGAGAGCTATCTCCACGTCGAGCGGATCCTCGACGCGGCTGCGCGCGCAGGCGCCCAGGCGATCCATCCGGGCTACGGCTTCCTCGCCGAGAACGCGGGCTTCGCGCAGGCGGTCGAGGACGCGGGTCTCGTCTGGATCGGCCCGCCTCCGGCCGCGATCGAGCTGATGGGGAACAAGACGGCGGCGCGCACGGCGATGAAGAACGCCGGCGTCCCGATCATCCCCGGCACGACCGATCCCGTCGGCTCGGTCGAGGAGCTGCTCGCGCTCGGCGACGAGATCGGCTACCCGCTGCTGATCAAGGCCGCCGCGGGCGGCGGTGGCAAGGGGATGGAGGTCGTCGAGGAGCCGGCGCAGGCCGAGAAGGCGTTCGAGACCGCGCAGCGCCAGGGGCAGTCGTACTTCGCGAACCCCGACGTGTACGTCGAGAAGCTCATCCTCGACCCGCGGCACGTCGAGGTGCAGGTGCTCGCCGACGCGCACGGCAACGTCATCCACCTCGGCGAGCGCGACTGCACGATGCAGCGCCGCCACCAGAAGCTCGTCGAGGAGACGCCGTCGCCCGCGGTCGACGCGGAGCTGCGCGCGCGGATCGGCTCGATCGGCGTCGAAGCGGCGCGCGCCGCGCGGCTACCGCTCCGCCGGGACGATCGAGGGTCCTCCTCACGCAAGACGGCGAGTACTTCTTCATGGAGATGAACACGCGCATCCAGGTCGAGCACACCGTCACCGAGATGGTCACCGGTCTCGACCTCGTCCGCGAGCAGATCCGTGTCGCGCTCGGCGAGCCGCTCTCGGTGCGGCAGGAGGACGTCGAGCTGCGCGGCCACGCGATCGAGTGCCGGATCAACGCCGAGGACGCGAGCAAGGGCTTCCTGCCGGCGCCGGCGCCCGTGACCGGGCTACCGCGAGCCGTCGGGGCCGGGCGTGCGCGTCGACTCCGGCGTCGCGGCGGGGTACGAGGTCTCGGCCTCCTACGACCCGATGATCGCGAAGCTCATCGTCCACGGCGTCGACCGCGAGCACGCCCGCCGGCGGATGCTGCGCGCGCTCGAGGAGTTCTGGATCGAAGGGCCGACGACACTGATCGGCTTCCACCGGGCCTTGCTCTCTCATCCGTGCTTCATCGCGGGCACGACGTGTCTCGGAATCGTCGAGTCGGAGGAGCTCGCCTTGCAGTCCACCGAGTTCGACGGCGGGCTCGCGATCGCAGCACCGAGTAACAACTGTGCTCGGAACGACAGTCGGTCGGGCGGTCGATCGCGTCCGGACCGTCGAAGTCGACGGGCGGCGGTTCGAGGTGCGGCTGTCGGAGCCGGAGCCCGAATGGCGTGCGCTCGCCGAGCGTCGTCGGGATCGCGTCCACGCCTCCGGCGCGGGCGGAGCGGGCCAGGACGCGGTCGTCTCGCCGATGCAAGGCACCGTGCTCGCGGTGAGCGTCTCCGACGGCGACGAGGTCGAGCCGGGCGAGGTCGATCTGCATCGTCGAGGCGATGAAGATGGAGAACGAGGTGCACGCGCACCGCGCAGGTCTCGTCTCGGCGCTCGCCGTCGAGCCGGGCCAATCGGTAACGACAGGCCAGGTCATCTGCCTGGTCGGTGCCGACGTCGCCGCCGAGGTCGAAGCCGACTAAGAACCTCTAACTGAATGGCTCACGCGCCGATGGGCGTGCTGGGTCATGCAGGACGCAGGGAGCCTCGATAGCAGCGCTATCGGGGCGACTGCGCGGCAGCGGCGTGCACAGCTTGCAGCAGCCGGTGCCGGCTAGATCGAGCGCTGGTACGAGCGGAAACACCACGTCGCGAACAGCGACGTCACCGCCATTGCGGCGAGCAGGAGCAGGAGGTACTCCCCGGTCGCACCCCAGGCGCCGCTCGTGTTGACGGCGTTCCTCGCGGCGTGCACGCCCCAGTTCACCGGGTTGAAGCGGGTGACCGTCTGGATCCAGCCGGGCATGAGCGTGACCGTGACGAGGATCGACGAGAGGAAGATCATCGGCAGCCCAAGCATGTTCGCGGTGGCGATCATCGACTCGGGCCGCCGGAAGATCAGCGCGAGGCCATTCGAGAACCCGGCGAACGCGGCCGCAAGGAGGAACGACGCGGCGAAGACGACGAGCCAGCCGGCGACGCCGCCGTGCACCCGCACGCCGAGCGCGAGACCGACGAGCAGCAGGATGAGCGTCTGGATCATCGCGGTGATGCCGGCTCGCACGACCTGTGAGAGGACGATCGCGAAGCGCGAAGCGGGAGCGGCGAGGAAGCGATCGACCACTTTCCGGTCGAGGTCGGTGATCATCCCCATCCCGGACCACATTCCGCCGAAGAGGGCGTTCATGCAGACGATCCCCGGCGCGAGGAACTGGATGTAGCTCCCAGCGGACGGCCCGTGGCCCTGGGCGCCGACGTTCTTGTACAGCTGGCCGTAGAGGACCAGCCAGATCATCGGCTGGATGATCATCATCACGACCCAGATCGGCTGCCGGCTGATGTTCCGGAGCTGGCGAACGACCATCCAGCCTGTCTGTCTGATCGCCTGCATCAGCTCGCCGCGTCCTCGGTCGCGAAGGCGCGGCCGGTGTAGTGGAGGTAGACGTCGTCGAGCGACGGGCGCGCGGTCGTGACCGACGCGACGGCGATGCCGGCGTCGTCGAGCGCGCCGAGGATGACGGGGATCGCCTGCGCGCCGTTCGGTACGCGCGCCCGCACGATCTGGCCGTCGACGTTCACCTCGCTGCCGATCGCCCGCGACGATCTTCTCCGCCTCGGCCGACGCGCCCGTTCTGCTCGGCGAGCTCGACGCTGACCGACTCGCCCCGAAGGTCGCGCTTCAGCGCCTCGGGTGTCCCCTCGACGACCACCTTCCCCTTGCTGACGATCGCGACCCGCTCGGCGAGGCGGTCGGCCTCCTCGAGGTAGTGCGTCGTCAGGAGGATCGTGAGGTTCAGATCCTTGGCGAGACGCTCGACCTCGACCCACATCGCCGCGCGCGCCTCCGGGTCGAGGCCGGTCGTCGGCTCGTCGAGGAACAGCACCTTCGGCTTGTGGACGAGACCGAGCGCGATGTCGAGCCGGCGCTTCATCCCGCCGGAGTACGTGCGTGCGACGCGGTCAGCCGCATCGTCGAGGCCGACGAGCTCGAGCAGTTCGTCGACGCGCGAGTGCAGAGCGGCTGCCCGCCATGCGGTGGATCCGCCCCTGCAGCAGGAGGTTCTCGCGTCCGGTCGCGTCCCAGTCGACGCCGGAATCCTGGGCGACGTAGCCGATCATGTCCCGCACGCGATCCGGATGGGCCGACGACGTCCTCGCCGGCGACGAGTGCGCGGCCCGAGTCCGCTCGCGTCAGCGTCGTCAGCACGCGGACGGTCGTCGACTTCCCGGCGCCGTTCGGCCCGAGCAGCCCGAACACCTCGCCCTCGCGCACCGCGAACGACACGCCGTCGAGCGCCTGCACGGTCTTGTAGCGCTTGTGGAGGTCCTCTGCGACGATCGCGTCCATCGCTTCGAGTCTAGACAGCGAGCAAACCGAAGCTCGCCCGAGTGCGTAGCTGTCCGAACACCCACGGCAGGAGGAGTTGCATGCTGAAGAGAATCGCCACCGCGTCGATCGTCCTGACGCTCGTCGTGTCCGGCGCCGCGTTCGCGGCCGACGCAGAGCACGGGCACGAAGGTCACTCTCCACTCGACGAGCCTCGGCAAGGTGCTCGCGACGAGCACGGGCCGGACGCTCTACCTCTACACGCCCGACAGCAAGAACAAGAGCAACTGCACCGGCCATGCTCCGCGTACTGGCCGCCGCTGATGACGAAGGGCAAGCCGGTCGCCGGCATGGGCGTCAAGCAGTCGCTCCTCGGGACGGCGAAGCGCGGCACGAAGCTCCAGGTCACGTACAACGGGCATCCGCTCTACACGTTCGACCGGCGAATCGAAGGCCGGGCAGGCGACCGGCGAGGGAAGCGACGGGCGTGCTTCGCGTCACCGCTCGCCGCAAGGTAGCCGACGACGGCCGTCAGGCTCGCGAACACCGACGGGAGGTAGTCGCATGTCTGAAGAGAATCGCTATCGTACCGCGATCGTCGCTCGATGCTCGCTCGCTGTACCGGCGCCGCGTTCGCGGCCGCGCAGACGCGGCACGAAGGTCACGCTCCGCTCGACGAGCCTCGGCAAGGTGCTCGCGACGAGCAAGGGCCGCACGCTCTACCTCTACACGCCCGACGCGCAAGAACAAGCAGCCACTGCTACCGACGCATGCGCCGCGACGTGGACGCCGCTGCTGACGACAGGGCAAGCCCGGTCGCGGGCACGGGCGCTCAAGAAGACGCTCCTGTCACGTCGTTCAAGCGCGAAGACGCGAAGCTCCAGGTCACGTACAACGGCCACCCGCTCTACACCTACACCGGCGACTCCGCCGCGCGTTGCAGACGAACGGCGAGGGGTCAACGGCATCTGGTACGTTCTCACGCCGCAGTCACAGGACCTAGGCGGCGAGGCGGAGGCTGCGGCGACTGCCCTGAGGTTGCACTAAAGAAACGGGGCGCGAGGCTCCCTGTTGAGCAGGGATGCCGGCAACCGTCGAAGCGATCGAAGAGCTCTATCGGAGCCGTTACGCCTCCTATCGCGGGGGCGTAGCGGCTCTGACGGGCGTACGACGCGGCGCGGGACGTCGTGCAGGAGGCGTTCGCGCAGGCGCTCCGCGACCGGCAGGACTACCGCGGCGACGGGTCGCTCGCGGCGTGGGTCTGGCGGATCGCGTTCCGCACGGCGCTGCGCTGCGCGGGCGACGGGCGGGCGGGAGCTGACGCTCGACGAGCTCGTCGAGGCGGCGCCCGTGCCGCGGGCGGAGCGCGATCCGGAGCTCGCCGAGGCGGTGCGAGGTCTTGTCGCCGCGGCGGCGGCTCGTCGTCTACCTCCGCTACTTCGCGGATCTCCCGTACGCCGAGATCGCATCCCTGCTCGACATCAGCGAGGGCACCGTCGCGGCGACGCTCTCGCAAGCGCATGCCGAGCTGCTCGAGCAACTTCGAGACAAGGAGGCAGTGCAATGAGCGAGATCGCGAGGTTGGAAGCAGCGCTTGCGCGAGTTCGCGCGCCGCGCCGGACGACGGCGCGGACTGGGACGACGTGCTGCGGCGAGCGCGGAGAACGCGTCCGGCCGCGCGTCGTCCTCGGCGACGACTGGCGCTCGCTCCTTGCGGCCGCGGTCGTTGCGGCCTCCTCAGTCGGCGGTCTTCCGTCTCGCGCACGGAACTCGCGCGACCGCCGTCGGAGTCCGGCTCGGCGGGTCAGGCCATCGGGTCCGATGCCAACGGGCGCAATCCGTTGGCGTCGGACGGACGCAGGTCTCGTTGAGCGATCGCAGCGCGCTGAGGGCCGACGCTCCCGATAGCCGAGTGCGACTCCCTGGCGTCGGAGCGGTCTGGCTCGACAGCCCACCCGGCCCGACGTCGCGGCAGCAGCACTGCTGTGGCCGCGGTCGACTTCCGAGGCCGGCGGTGTCGACTACGCGAGGGGATCAACGCTTCGCGGATGACGACCTCTGAGTACCGGCGCCCGTCAGCCGAGGGCTCTCAGTGATCGATCTGACGGCGTTCCGGCTCCGCCAACGACCTGACCGAGGAGCGCAGGTCTCTAGTTCGGCGCTCGGAGGCGTCAGCGTGACGATCATGGGCCCGCCGTCCGAGACGATGCGAGCGATCGCGCAGCATCGTCGACGCTCGGACGCGCCACCTGCCGGCCAGCTCCGCACGTCGATGCGATCCAGCTCTTCCGACTTCGGCCGGCCCGGCAGATCGACGTCGCAGCGACTCGCCCGACTCGACGCGCCGGTCGTCCGCCGATACCTCGCTCGGAGCGCCGACGTCGATCCGTCGGACGGAACCGTGCTCGCGCCGGGAGGCCCCGTACCCCGCGGCCTGCGACGTGCTGATCGGCACGTTCGGCCGTCGGCGGCCGAGCGTCGCTCCTGCGACGCCGATCACTCGGAAGCGTCGAGTCGACGCTGCGAGCCCGTGCACGGCGACTACGTCAACGGTCGACCTCGGCGGCGTTCCGGCGCTCAGCGTCGACGAGGTCACGTAGCTCAGGCTCGATCTGATCGACGTGCGTGACTCTGCGTGGTCAGGCGCCTCGACACGGACTCCTGCCAGATCGCGCAGTCGATCCGTCGACCGGCGGCCGCAGGAACTGCACCGTCCACCGGCGTCGCGGCCGCTAGTGTCCGGCGCCGGTGGATCTCTACGAGTACCAGGGCAAGGAGCTCTTCAACCGGGTCGGGATTCCCGTCTCGGAAGGGCGCCTCGCGACGACTCCCGAGGAGGCGCGCAAGGCGGCCGAGGAGATCGGCGGCCCCGTCGTCGTCAAGGCTCAGGTGCTGACCGGCGGGCGCGGCAAGGCCGGCGGCGTCAAGCTCGCCGACGACCCGGCCGACGCCGAGGCGAAGGCGAAGGACATCCTCGGCCTCGACATCAACGGCCACGTCGTCCACAAGCTCTGGATCGAGAAGGCCTCCGACATCGCGAAGGAGTACTACCTCTCGGTCACGTTCGACCGCGGCGCGAAGAAGCCGTTCTTCATGTTCACGACGCAGGGCGGCGTCGAGATCGAGCAGGTCGCGGAGGAGAACCCCGACGCGCTCGTCCGGCTCCACGTCGATCCGCTCGAGGGCTACCAGCCGTGGATCGCGCGGCGGCTCGTCTACGGCGGCAAGGTCGAGGATCCGTCCGAGCAGAAGCAGATCGCGGCGATCGTCGAGCAGCTCTACGCGGCGTTCGTCGAGTTCGACGCGATGCTCTGCGAGATCAACCCGCTCATCGTCACGCCCGAGGGCGAGGTGAAGGCGCTCGACTCGAAGTTCACGGTGGACGACAGCGCGCTCGCGCGTCATCCCGACATCGCGGAGTGGCGCGACACGAGCGCGGCCGATCCGATCGAGACGTTCGCGCGCGAGAAGCACGTCACGTACGTGAAGCTCGACGGCGACGTCGGCGTGCTCGCGAACGGCGCCGGGCTGGGCATGTCCACGGTGGACGTCGTCGCGCACGTCGGCGGCCGGCCCGCGAACTTCTGCGACCTCGGCGGCGGCGGCAGCGCGGAAGGCGTCGTCGACGCGCTCGAGGTCATCACCCGCGACCCGCAGGTGAAGTCGATCTTCTTCAACATCTTTGGCGGCATCACGCGCTGCGACGAGGTCGCGCGCGGGATCCTCGAGGCGCTCGACCGGCTCGAGAATGACGTATCCGATCGTCGTCCGGCTCGACGGGACGAACGCCGCGGAGGGCCGCGCGATCCTCGCCGAGGCGGGGCGCGCAGAACATCCATCCCGAGGCGACGATGCTCGACGGAGCGCGGCGCGCGGTGGAGCTGGCGAAATGACCGAGCTTTGGAGCGAGCGCGCCGAGGCGTACCGCACGAGCGCGACGCACGCGTCGGGCGACGACCTCGACCTCGTCGTCGCGTGGTGCGAGCCGGCCGGGGAGTGACCGTCCTCGACGTCGCGACCGGCGGCGGCCACGTCGCGCGGCGGCTGCGCGAGGCCGGCGCCGAGGTCGTGACCGTCGACACCGCGCCCGGCATGCAGCCCGACGTCATCGCGCCCGCCGACCATCTCCCGTTCGCCGACGCGAGCTTCGACGTCGTCGCGTGCCGCATCGCCGCGCATCACTTCCCCGACGCGCTCGCCGCGCTGAAGGAGATGGCCCGCGTCGCGCGCGACCGCGTCGTGATCGAGGACAACACGTTCACGAGCGAGGGCGCCGAGGAGGCCGACCGCTCCGCGACCCGAGCCACGTTCGCAACTACACCGTCGCCGAGTGGCGCAGCTTCTTCGAGGCCGCCGGGCTCGAGGTTGCCGACGAGGCGACGATGGTGCGCGACACCGACTTCGCCGACTGGCTCGACCGCACCGAGACGCCGGAGGACGACCGCGAGCGCATCACCGAGCTGCTCGAAGGCCGCGTCCACGACGGCCGCCTCGACCTTCCGACCGTGATCCTGAAAGGAGTGAAGAGCTAGTGGCGATCATCGTCGACAACGACACGCGCCTCGTCGTCGCGGGCCTCACCGGCTCGGAGGGACGCTTCCACGGCCTGCGCAACAAGGCCTACGGCACGAACCTCGTCGCCGGCGTCACGCCGGGCAAGGGCGGCCAGGACGTCGAGGGCGTTCCCGTCTTCGACACGATGGCCGACGCCGTCGCCGAGGCCGGCGCGAACACGAGCGCTGATCTTCGTCCCGGCGCGCTTCGCGGTCGACTCGATCTACGAGGCCGTCGACGCCGGGATCCACACCGTGATCTGCATCACCGAGCACATCCCGGCCCACGACATGCTCCGCGCGTACACGTACTTCCGCGCGAAGGACGGCGTGACGATGATCGGCCCGAACTGCCCGGGCGTCCTCTCGCCGGGCAAGGCGAACGCCGGGATCATCCCCGCCGAGATCTTCACCCCCGGAAGCGTCGGCCTCGTCTCGCGCTCGGGCACGCTGACGTACCAGATCGGCCACGAGCTCACGCAGCTCGGGCTCGGCAACTCGACGATCGTCGGCATCGGCGGCGACCCGGTCGTCGGCTCCTCGTTCATCGACGTCGTCGCGAAGTTCGAGGCCGACCCGGAGACGGAGCTCATCTGCCTCGTCGGCGAGATCGGCGGCGACGAGGAGGAGAAGGCGGCGGCGTACATCGCCGAGCACGTCACGAAGCCGGTGCTCGCGTACATCGCGGGCTTCTCGGCGCCGCCCGGCAAGACGATGGGCCACGCGGGCGCGATCATCTCCGGCTCCTCGGGCACGGCTGCCGGGAAGAAGGAAGCGCTCGAGGCGCGCGGCATCGAGGTCGGCACGACGCCGACCGAGGTCGCGCAGATGGTCGCGGCGCGCCTGAAGTGATCTCGTTCGCCCGCGGCGTGCCGGCGCCCGAGTGCCTCGCCGTCGACGAGCTCGCCGACTGCGCGACGCGCGGCGCTCGAGCGCGACGGGCGGACGATCCTGTCCTACGGCCCCGGCGGCGGCTACGGCCCGCTGCGTGAGGAGCTTGCGGCGAAGCACGGCGTCGAGCCGGGGCGGATCCTTGTCACGAGCGGCGCGCTCCAGGGCTTCGTCTTCCTCGCGGAGCAGCTCGTCAGGCCGGGCACGCGCGTGCTCGTCGAGGCGCCGACGTACGACCGGCCGCTGAAGATCCTCGCGCGGCTCGGCGCCGAGGTCGTGACCGTGCCGATGGACGACGAGGGACTGATCCCCGATGAGCTGCCGGACGGCGAGTTCGCGTTCCTCTACACGATCCCGACGTTCCAGAACCCGAGCGGACGGACGATGTCGGAGGCGCGCCGCCGCCGTCTCGCCGAGCTCGCCGCGGAGCGCGGCCTGCTCGTGCTCGAGGACGACCCGTACGGCCTCGTGCGCTACGACGGCGATGCGCTACCGAGCGTGTTCGAGCTCTCGGGCGGCGCGACGGCGTACTGCTCGTCGTTCTCGAAGACGATCGCTCCCGGGGTGCGCGTCGGCTGGTACGTCCTGCCGCAGCCGCTCGCCGCCGACCTCGAGGCGCTCGCGACGTCGACGTACATCTCGCCGCCGTACCTCTCGCAGGCGACCGTGCTCGAGTTCCTCACGCGCGGCAGCTTTGCGCCGAACCTCGAGCGCGTGAACGGCCTCCTGCGCGCGCGGCGCGACGCGATGCTCGCGGCGCTCGAGCGGGAGATGCCCGACGACGCGACGTGGACAAAGCCCGACGGCGGCTACTTCGTCTGGCTCGACCTTCCGTCCGGCCCGCCGAGCGCGGAGCTACTCACGCGCGCCGAAGCGGCCGGCGTGAGCTTCGTCCAGGGCAGCGACTTCTTCCCGAACGGCGCGGGCGGCGAGCAGTCGCTACGGCTCGCGTTCAGCTTCGTCTCGCCGGACGAGATCGCCGCCGGCGTCGCGACGCTCGCGGGTCTGCTCTAACTAGCCGCGGCCTGAGCGGTAGCGCGCGGCACGAGCCGCGGCTGCGGCGGCGGCATGAGAGTGCCCTTCGAAACGGCCCGGAACGTCGGGCAGATCGTCTCTCCGGCCAGCGCGCACAGGCCGGCGCGGCCGAAGTAACAGTCACTGCAGGTGGGTTTGGGACGCTTGCTCATGTGTGTGCTCGGGGGGCGAACGGCGACTAGCGATGATAGGCCGCAGCGCTGGACGCAAACGCGTTGCCGCATACGAAAACTGACGAAATTGCGCGGCGTTTCTACTTGAGCTTCGGCAGAGCTGCGAGTGCGTGCAACGCCTGCTTGAGCGACGTGACCGGAATGATGCGGAGCTTCGGGCCGGCGTACTTCTTAGCCTCTTTCGCGTTTCCGCCGGCGACCGGGACGAGGAAAACCTGCGCTCCAGCGTCGCGGACTCCGAAGGTCTTCTGCTTGACGCCCCCGATCGGGAACACGGTGCCGTCCATCGTCATCTCGCCGGTCGCGGCGACGCGGTAGCCGTGCGTCACGTCCCGGCCGAGTTGCCGCATCACCTCGAGCGTGAACGCGAGCCCGGCCGAGGGGCCGCCGATCCCGCCCGAGTCGATCTTCACCTTGACCGGCAACTCGATCGTCCGCACGCTCTGCTCCGGCACCACGCCGATGATCGCGTGGCTCGGGTCCTGCGGATCGGCGATGGTCTTGACGTTCGCGTGGACCGTCTGCGAGCCGCGGACGATGGTGAGATGGATGACGTCTCCCGGCTTGAGCTTGCGGTCGATGGCTTTGAGTGCGGTCAGGTGGGTCGTCGACTTGCCGTTCGCGGCGATGATGACGTCCGCTGGAAATACCTTCGCCGACGCCGGGATCCCGCCGTAGACGTTGTCGATGAGCACGCCGTTGTCGTGCGCTACGACCGGGAGGCCGAGTTGCCTCTCCGCGACCGCGGCGGCGATGTCCTTGGACGTGGCCATCTCGCGGAGCGTGCCCTTGTTGTACTGGCTACTGCTCGTGCCGGGCGGGATGAGTTCCGAGGTCTTGATCTTCGTCGAGTGCGGGTACAGCCAGGATCGAAAGAGCATGTCGAAGTTACTCGCGGGAACTTCGCGAACGTCGACGAAGTAGAGCGCTCCGTCTCCGCGCGGCGGCTTCGCACCCGCCACGGTGACGATCGGCGCGACCGGATGCGCACCGTCCGGCGTGAAGAGGTAGTAGCCCGACGGGGTCTTCATGAGGATGATGGCCGTCAGGACGAGCGCGCCGACGAGTACGCCGATGACGCGGAACGGCGTGATGCGCTCGTGCCATGAGGGTGTGAGCGGGCCTCTCAAAACAGCGCCTGCTGTAGCCCGCCGTCCACGACGATCGTCTGTCCCGTGACGTAGCGCGCGCGGTCGGAGGCGAGGAAGCACACGACGTCGCCGAACTCGCGCGGCGTGCCCCAGCGGCGGAGGGCGATCTCGTCGAGCGACTCGGGCGTCGGGCCGCCGGGATAGAGCTGGTCGAGGCGCGGCGTTGCGATGCGGCCGGGCGCGACGCAGTTGACCGTGATCCCCTGCGGGCCGACCTCGCGGCTCAGCGTCTTGAGCCAGCCGATGAGCGCGGGACGGAACGTGTTCGAGAGCGCGAGGTGCGGCGTCGGCTCGAGGGCTGCGAGCGAGCTGACAGCGACGATCCGGCCGGCGGGGCTCTTCTCCAAGTGCGGCAGCGCTGCGCGGACGAGCGTCACGGCCGGCCGGAGGAGGAGGTGGTACGCGCCGTCGAGCGCGTCGGGATCGGCGTCGAGCGCACCGCCGGGAGGCGGGCCGCCGCCGTTCCAGACGAGGACGTCGAGGCCGCCGAACTTCTCGACCGCCGTCGCGACGGCGCGCTCGAGATCCGCGTCCTCGGACACGTCGCCTGCGACGGCGACGCCGCCAAGTCGCGCGGCGTGCTGCTCGAGCTCGTCGGCGCGGCGCGCGAAGAGAACGACGTTGGCGCCCTCCTCCGCCAGCGCCTCGGCGCTCGCGAGCCCAAGCCCGGACGAAGCGCCGCAGACGAGCGCAGTGCGCCCGCTCAGTCCGAGATCCACGACTGCCACGGTAACGGCGTCGTCGTCTTGTCCGTATGACCTTTCTAGGTCGTCAGGACGCCGACGACCTCGCGCACCGCTTCCGAGCTCGCGTTGAGCGCCGCGGTTTCGTCGTCGTTGAGGTCGAGCTCGACGATCTCCTCGATCCCGCCGGGGCCGAGCTTGCACGGGACGCCCATGTACAGGCCGTCGATGCCGTACTCGCCCTCGAGGTACGCGGTGCACGGGAGGACGCGCTTCTCGTCGAGCATGATCGAGTCGACCATCTGCGCGGCCGCCGCGCCCGGCGCGTACCAGGCCGACGTGCCCATGAGGTTGACGAGCTCGCCGCCGCCCTTCGCGGTGCGCTCGACCATCGCCTGGATCTTGTCCTCGGCGACGAGCTTGCGCAGCGGGACGCCGCCGACGGTCGTCGCGGAGACGACGGGAACCATCTGGTCGCCGTGGCCGCCGAGCACCATCGCCTGCACGTCCTTCACCGACGAGCCGGTCTCCCACGAGATGAACGTCGAGAAGCGGGCGGTGTCGAGGATGCCGGCCATCCCGAAGACGCGCTCCTTCGGCCAGCTCGAGACGTTCTTCGCGACGTGGCACATCGCGTCGAGCGGGTTCGAGACGACGATGAGGATCGCGTTCGGGCTCTGCGCGACGACCTGCTCGGTGACCGAGCCGACGATCTTCTCGTTCGTCTGGACGAGGTCGTCGCGGGACATGCCCGGCGAGCGGGGGAGGCCGGCGGTGATCACGACGACGTCGGATCCGGCGGATTCCTCGTAGCCGTTCGAGCCGGTGCAGTTCGGCTCGTAGCCGAGGACGGCGCCCATCTGGTTGATGTCGAGCGCCTTGCCCTGCGGCAGGCCTTCCTTGATGTCGACGAGGACGACGTCGGCGTAGTCGCGGGTCGCGAGGACCTGCGCGCACGTCGCGCCGACGTTCCCTGCGCCAACAACGGTGACCTTGCGTCTGCTGCTCATGCCGGTACTTCAGCCTCCAATTTCTCGATGATCGCGTCGGCGACCTCGCTCGTCCCGACCGCGGTCGGGTCGTCGCGGGTCGGCTTCATGTCGTAGGTGACGCTCTTCCCCTCGGCGATGACGGCGGCGATCGCGCTCTCCATGCGGTCGGCCGCGTCGCGCTCGTCGAGGTGGCGGAGCATGAGGACGCCCGACAGCATCTGCGCGATCGGGTTGACCTTGTTCTGGCCCGCGTACTTCGGCGCGGAGCCGTGCGTCGGCTCGAAGACGGCGCACGTCTCGCCGTAGTTCGCGCCCGGCGCGACGCCGAGCCCGCCGATCATCCCGGCGCACAGGTCCGAGAGGACGTCGCCGTAGAGGTTCGGGAGGACGAGGACGTCGTACTCCTCGGGCCGCTGCACGAGCTGCATGCACATGTTGTCCACGATGCGGTCGTCGAACTCGATGTCGGAGTTCTCCTCGGCGACCTCGCGCGCGACGCGCAGCCAGAGGCCGTCGGTGAACTTCATGATGTTCGCCTTGTGGACGCAGGTGATCTTCCTGCGGCCGTTCTTGCGCGCGTAGTCGAAGGCGAACTCGAAGATGCGGCGCGTGCCCGTGACGGAGATCGGCTTGATCGAGATGCCGGCGTCGTCGTGGCGGAACTTCCCGCCGCGGGCCTTGATCCACTCGATGAGCTCGGTCGCCGCCTCGGTGCCTTCCTCGTACTCGATGCCGACGTAGAGATCCTCGGTGTTCTCGCGGACGATGATCAGGTCGACGTCGTCGAAGCGCGTGCGCACGCCGGGGTAGCTCTTGCACGGGCGGATCTGGCCGTAGAGGTCGAGCTCTTTGCGGAGCGCGACGTTGACCGAGCGGAAGCCGCCGCCGACGGGGGTCGTGATCGGCCCCTTCAGCGCGGTGCCCGCCTCACGGATCGCGTCGAGGACTTCGGGAGGGAGCGGATTGCCGCCGTGCTTGTCCATCACGTCGGCTCCGGCCTCGCGGACGTCCCACTCGAACTCGACGCCGGTCGCCTCGAGCACGCGCCGCGTCGCTTCGGTGAGCTCAGGTCCAATGCCGTCGCCGGGGATGAGAACTACGCGGTGCGCCATCGCCGGCGAGCGTAGCGGAGGCGTAGCTTCGGGGTGCTGCGCACCCGTTGCGGGTGTGAGACGATCCTTCGTGATGACCCGCTGGGCCGCCTCTACGGGTGTCGGCGCTCTATTGCTGTTGACCGTGGCGGCGTGCGTCAACTCGACCAAAGCTACGGCTACTGCTTGCACACTGCCCGTCCAGTCCAACGGCCCTGGGCGTGTGGCGCGTGTGGCGATCTGCCTTCGCCCGGGCAGGGACATCAAGATCCAGAGGGAGGGGCTGGGCTGCCCGGGCGGGAGGATGACGTGTGAAACCCGCCAATCGTGCAAGGAGCTCCCAGCCGTCCGCGTTCGAAGGGTGCTGACCCAATCGTCTTGATCTCGGGAGTCCGCGTGAGCCGCGTTCGGTTCTTCTACGGCGTCTTCCAGACCGCCAGAACCCTGTCGCGCGTCCAGGACGGGTGGCGGCTGCCGGCTCTCCGCGGCCTTCGTTCTGCCGAGGACCGCGAGCTCAAAGATGGTCTGCGCCAAGAGCTGGCGGCCCTGCGCCACGCTCACGGCCCCGCGCGGGCCAGGCTCCGCCTAGGGATCAAGGAGCTCCGACCGCTCGCTCCGGAACTTGCGAGGGCGCACGCCGGCAAATCCCTCGAACTCGCGTCACTGTCCGTTGCCTGGCCGCACTTCGGGCTCGGCGAATATGCCTTCTGCGTGGCCTGACCGCGCTCTCTCGGGAACGTGTTGTTCCGTCTCCAGCTTGCATAGCCCGCATAGGCTTTGCGAGATGACTCTGGCGGAGGCAGCGGCGCAGGCGGAGGAGCTCTGGGCGACCGGGAAGGCGCGCGAGCTCGGGGATCTGCGTACTGAGTGGGGCGACCAGCTCGAAGCGGACGCTCGCAGCCAGGATTTCCGCGAGCGGGCGATGGCGTTCCGCGCGATCGGGATGTTCCGCTGGCGCGCGAAGGAGGAGCTGCTGCGGCGCGGTCTCGACGACACGAGCCCAGCGGCGCGCGGTTCGGCGCTCCTTTCGATCGAGCTTCTGTCCCGCGACCATCCGAGCTCGGTCAACTCGGTACGGCCGATCCTCCACAAGATGCTTGCCGATCCCGACGAGAACGCGGCCGTGCGGCGGCTCGCGGTCATGGCCTTGAAGAACGGCTCGGCGCAGCGGGAGACGATCGTCCTCCTCGAGGGCACCGCCGACGACGACGACGAGGGCGCCGACCTGAAGCGCGCGGCTGCCACGGTCGCGCAAGAGCTCAAGCGCAAGGCGCGCGAGAAGCACTAGCCGGTCTTGCGGCGCGCGTGCGGGTGCGCCTGGAAGTACAGCTCGCGCCGCCTGCGGTCGGACACGTGCGTGTATAGCTCGGTCGTCGCGAGGTCGGCGTGTCCGAGCATCTCCTGCACGGCGCGGAGGTCGGCGCCTCCTTCGAGGAGGTGCGTTGCGAACGAGTGGCGCAGGAGGTGCGGGTGGACCCGGCCCGGCTCGAGGCCGGCTTTCTCCGCGAGCTTTCGCAGGATGAGAAAGACGCCCGCGCGTGTGAGCGGCCCGCCGCGCGCGTTGAGGAAGAGCTCCATCCGGGGCTGGCGCTCGAGATGCGCGCGGCCGTGCGCGAGGTAGCGGCGCAGCGCGTCGACCGCGGGACGGCCGATCGGGACGACGCGTTCCTTGTTTCCCTTGCCGATGCACCGGACGAAGCGGTGCTCGAGGTCGACGGAGTTCTTGTCGAGCCCGGTCGCCTCGCTCACGCGCAGGCCGCCGCCGTAGAGGAGCTCGACGAGCGCGCGGTCGCGCATCGAAAGCGGCGTTGTTCCCATGGCGGCGTCGAGAATCCGCTCCACCTCGCCGGGCGAGAGCGTGCGGGGGAGAGCGCGCCGGCGCTTCGGCAGCTCGACCTGCGCGGCGGGGTTGTCGTCGCGCGCTCCGATGAGCACCTGGTGGCGGAAGTAGGAGCGGATCGCAGCGATGCGGCGGGCGATCGTCGTCGCGGCCAGGCCGTCGGCGCGCATTTGCGCGACATACGCGGCGAGGTCGTCGGCGCTCGCGGTCGCCGGCGAGCGCTTGAGCCACGCCGTCAGGTGCGCGAGATCGCGTCGGTACGCGTCGACGGTGCGCGGCGCGAGCCGCGCCGCAGAGAGCGCAAGGAACGAGTCGACGGTCTTGTCCACCGACCTTCGTACTTCGGGATCTCGGGGTCGGCGCCTGCCCGGAAGGCCCCCAAACCGAATGCGCGGCCGAGCAGCAAGGGCAGCACGGACGCCGAGAAGAGGCACAGCGGGTAGAGAATTCGCACGCCCGAGGAGTTGACGAGGTAGCGGAGCGCTGCGGTCGCGTCGAGGTAGATGAGGACGAGCACCGCGAAGAGCGACGTGCCGAAGACGAGCACGGAGACGGGCAGCCGCAACTCCTTCGTCCGCGCCAGCGCGAGCACGGCCGCGGCGGCCGCGAGCGGCGCGACTCCGAGGTAGCGGGGGCCGACGAGGAAATCCCAGAGTCGGCTGAGGATCCAGCCGAGGTGGTGTGCGTTGCTCGCGATATGGCCGTTCCCGAGCCCGACGTCCTGGTTGCGGAGGTGGTGGGCGGACACGTAGACGCGCCACGGGACGACGCTGAGGAACATCAGGAGGAGCGCGACGGCGAGACGCCGCGTGAGGTCGGGTCGCCGCAGACGCACCGTCTCGATGAGCGCGAGGACGGCAAGGACGGCGCAGTCCGCGACCGCGTCCCGCTTGCATGCGAGCGCCGCGGCGCCGAGCAGGGCGGCGAGCGGGAGCGCGCCGGGCGTCTCCTCAGTGAGCCAGAGCGCGAGCAGCAGTGCCGAGGCGACAAAGAACACGCCGAGGGGCAGATCGCCGGTGGCGGCAAGCGCAAGCTCGCGGGTCATCGGCAGCCAGAGGACGAGCGAGAGCCCGGCGAGAAGCGGCAGCTGCGGCAGCCGCGGCCTGAGCACGAGCCAGACGACGAATGCGAAGCCGGCGAGCAGGGCGGGGTAGAGAAGAGCGGCGACCTGGACGTTCCCGCGCGAGCCGTGCATCACGGGTCGCGACGAGCGCTGGGACGCCGAGCGGGTACTCGCGGTGCGCGGGCGGCACGACCGACTGGACGGCGAACGCGCGGTGGTCGAGCGCGCCGAACAGCCAGCCGCCGTCGTGGTACATGAGCTTCGCCTTCAGCATCCAGATCGAGAACGCGTCGTAACTCGTGATGCGGGTCTGGACGCGGTCGACCGCGAGCAGCCCGACGGGGACGGCGATGACGAGGAGCCCGAGCGCGCCGATCCGCACCGGCTCGCCGTTCTTGCGCGGCGCGCGGCGCCTCGCGACGAACACTCCCGCGCCGAGCACGAGCAGGCCGAGCACGAGCACGACCGGCAGCGTCGGCGCGAGGCCGGCGTAGAGGAGCGGCGGCAGAGCGACCGCGCCCGCGGCCAGCCCCGTGAAGAGCGCGATGCCCCGCGCGCAGGACGCCGGCTGCGAGCCGCCACGCGCCCGCGAGCAGGAGCACGCCGACCCCGAGCGGTGCGAAGGCGAGTAGCGCGAGTAACGCGCCGACGACATGCATCAGCGCTCGACCAGCCAGTCGTCACGGTACTTCCACGCGTGCGCGGGGTGAAGGCCCGCCTGCACCGGCGTCTCGTCGAAGACGATCGTCCAGTTCGTGCGGCCGCGGGCCAGTTGGCGCGGCGCGATCGAATACGCGAGCCAGCGGATCCAGCCCGTCTCCGGAGTGGCGTTGACGATGGACACGGACTCGTGCGCAGGAACGTGGTCGACGATGCCCGCGAGCAGCGCCGGATTCGACTTTCGCCACTTGAACGGCGGTGGCCTCGAGTACACCGACGCGCGTGCGCTCGCTGCCGCGTCGCTTCGTTCCGCACGGACGTATCTCGGCGCCGCGAGTGCGATCGGCACGACGCACACCGCCACGACGAGCACCCAGCGAAGGCGCCGCGGCAGGAAAAACGAAAGAACGGCAGCGACCGCGAAGGCGACAGCGGTGGCCGCAGCGGTCGACACGACGTGTGAGTTTAGGGCGAGAGGACGCTGCGGGAGTACTCGGCGGTCGCCCAGACGATCTCGCCGGGCTCGAGCTCGAGATCCTCGACGTCCTCGCGGCGGAGTCGCGCCGTCATCCGCTCGCCGGTTCCGTCCACGAGCTCGATCCGCATGTCGGCACCGACGACGACGAGCCGCTCGATCTCGACCTCGACGGCGTCCGTCCGTCGGGAACCGTCCGAGTGTGAGCTCGTGCGGGCGGACGAAGGCGTCGCCAAGCTTGAAGGCGTCGCCGAGGAAACGGAGGACGAACTCCGAGGCGGGGTGGTCGTAGAGCTCGGCCGGGCTCGCCAACCTGCTCGAGGCGCCCGCTGTTGAGGACAGCTATGCGGTCGGCGACCTCCATCGCCTCCTCCTGGTCGTGCGTCACGATCACGGTCGTCACGTGCACCTCTTCGTGCAGGCGGCGGAGCCAGTCGCGCAGTTCGGCCCGCACGCGCGCGTCGAGCGCGCCGAACGGCTCGTCGAGGAGCAGCACGCGCGGCTTCGCGGCGAGCGCGCGGGCGAGCGCCATTCGCTGTCGCTGGCCGCCCGAGAGCTTGTGCGGATACCGCTCTGCGTAGCCGTTGAGCTGGACGAGGTCGAGGAGCTCGTCGACGCGCTCGCGGATCTCCTTCTTCGGACGCTTGCGGATCGAGAGCGCGAAGCCGACGTTGTCCCGCACGGTCATGTGCTTGAACGCCGCGTAGTGCTGGAAGACGAAGCCGACGTCGCGCTTCTGTGGTGATACCGCGGTCGCGTCCTTGCCCGCGAGCAGCACCTCGCCGGAGTCGGGCCGCTCGAGCCCGGCGATGATCCGCAGCAGGGTCGACTTGCCGGACCCGCTCGGCCCGAGCACGGCCGTCAGCGAGCCGTCCGGGATCTCGAGCGAGACATTGTCGACGGCGACGAAGTCGCCGAACCGTCTCGTGATGTTGCGGACTTCGATGCTCACTTAGCGGCTCTCCCGGGGTCGGATGGCGGTCATTGCGACGAGCACGAACACCGCGATCAACGCAAGAACGAGCGACACGCGTACGCCCCCGTGGTGTCGAAGTTGTTCACGTAGTTCTCGACGCGAATCGGCGCCGTCTCCGTCAGTCCCTCGATGCGGCCTGAGACGAGCGCGACGGCTCCGAACTCGCCGAGGCAGCGCGCGGTCGTGAGCACGACGCCGTAGATGATCGCCCAGCG
The DNA here is from genome assembly GCA_963816735.1 of uncultured Actinomycetes bacterium. Taxonomy (GTDB): domain Bacteria; phylum Actinomycetota; class Thermoleophilia; order Gaiellales; family Gaiellaceae; genus Palsa-739. Next base: position 880,230 of record CAWFLY010000010.1, on the reverse strand, counting down.
GAGCGAGGGCAGCGTGATTCGCCAGAACCGCTGCCAGCGTGAGGCGCCTAGCGTCGCGGCCGCCTGCTCCTGCTCGGTGCCGAGCTCGCGCAGCGTCGGGATCACTTCGCGTGCGACGAACGGGACGGAGACAAAGATGGTCGCGAGCACGATCGCCGGCATTGCGTAGAGAACGGGGTGGGCGCCGGACGGGCCGAACCTCGTGCCGCCGAACCACCCCGTCTCGCCGTACAAGAGGATGAGGCAGACCCCGACCACGACGGGGGAAACGGCGAGCGGCAGATCGATGAAGGCATTGAGGATTCCCTTGCCGGGGAACCGCCGCCGAACGATCAAGAGCCCGCAGAGGACGCCGAAGACCGTGTTGAGCGGTACCGCGATCGCAGCTGCATACAGCGTCACCTGGAACGCGTGGATCGTGTTCGGGTCGGATAGCGCCTGCCAGATCGGTTCCAGTCCGGCTTTGAACGTGCTGTAGAAGATCATCACGAGCGGCGCAAGCAGGATGACGAGGAGGTAGCCAAGGGCGACCCCGCGGAGCGCGAGCTTTCTAGGCACGCTCGTGCCTCGTGGCGAAGAAGCGAAGGGCGCCGACTGCGAGCAGGACAACGAGCGCGGCGGCGAGCAGGACGATCGCGATAGCGGCTGCCTGCGCGGTCTCACCGTCACCGACGAGGTTGGAGATGAGGATCGGTGCCGTTGTCGTGCGGGACCGTGCTCCCCGCGATGAGAACGACCGAGCCGATCTCGCCGAGCGCGCGGGCGAACGCGAGCACGGAGCCCGAGAGAATGCCCGGCAGCAGGTTCGGGAGCACGATCCTCCGGAAGACGGTGAACTGCCCGGCGCCGAGCGAGCGCGCCGCCTGTTCCATCTCGGTGTCGAGCTCAAGGAGGACAGGCTGCACCGTCCGGATGACGAACGGAAGCGTCTCGAAGCAGAGCGCGAGCACGATCGCGGCGCGCGTGAACGCGAGGTGGATCCCGACCGGCGAGTACGGCCCGTACAGCGTGAGGAGCGTCAAGCCGGCGACGATCGTCGGCAAGGCGAACGGCAGGTCGATGACGGCGTTGACGATCGACTTCCCGCGGAAATCGTCCCGCACGAGCATCCATGCGGTGATCGTCCCGAAGACGGCGTTGACGGCGACGACGACGAACGCCACGCCGAACGAGAGCTTGAGCGCGCTTTGGGCTGCGGGGCTGGAGATGGTCTGCCAGAAGCCTTGGGCGCCGGCCTTGTGCGCCTCCCAGACGAGCGCCGCGATCGGCAGGGCGACGATGACGAGCAGGAACGTCGAAACGAAGCCGAGCGAGAGAGCCGTGGTGGCCCTCCCGCTCGCGCCGATGCGGTTCGGGGTGCTTGGTGCGGCTGGTGAGAGAGCGCTAACTCGTCGGCCCGCCCACAGACTGCTCGATCTTGACCATCCGGCCGTTGGGCGAGAACCAGAGCTTTGCCGCCTTGATCCACCCACCGAAGTACGAGTTCGTGATGGGGAAGATCACGTGGCCCTTGGTCGAGAACTTCGCGGCCCAACTCTTGAGCGACGGATCCTTGAGCACCGAGCTGACGACCGGCCGGTAACCGGCCTGAACGAACAGCTTCTGCGCCGCCTTCGAGTGGCAGTACTGGATGAACGTCGTCGCCTGCTTCGGAGCGGTCTTGGTCGGCACCATCGGCAGCTGGATCTGGATCGTCTGCTTGGGGACGACGATGGAGAGCGACTTGCCGGCGAGTTGCGCGGTGTACGCCTCGCTCTCGTACGTGATGAAAACGTCACCCTGACCCGCGAGGAACGCGGTCATCGAGGCCGACGCCGACGTGGGCTGCGCGACGACGTTCTTGAAGAGCTTCTCGACGTACGCAAGCGCCTGCTTGTCGGTCTTGCCCTGCGCCCGCTGCGCGCCGTAGGCGGCGAGAACGTTCCACTTCGCTCCGCCCGACGGGAACGGGTCGGGCGTGACGATCTGGACGCCCGGCTTGATCAGGTCCGCCCACGAGGTGATGTGCTTCGGATTGCCGGGTCGGACGGCGAACGCGACGACCGAGTTCGCGACCATGCCCTGCGCCGGGAGGGTCTTCTGCCAGTTGCCCTGCACCTTGCCGGCGCTAACGAGCGTGTTGATGTCGAGCGCGTTCGAGAGAAACGCGATGTCGGTCGGCAGCCCGGAGACGATCGCTTTCGCCTGCGAGGTCGACGGGCCGTACGACTGTGTGAAGCTCACGTTCTTGCCGGCCGACGTTCCCTGCCAGTTCGAGATGAGCGTCCCCACGACCGTCTTCGGCGTCGAGAACGCCACGAGGTGGAGTGTCGTTCCGCCGGCCGAAGCGATGCCGGTGAACACGAGGACGGGGATGAGAAGAGCGAGAAGGAGGAATCTACGCATAGCGGGGCGGCTGCCTTTCCTGGGCTTGTCTACCGATTTAGTGGGTATTCGCGATGCGCATTATTGCCATAAGTCGAGCGGCAGCGCAAGTCAGCGCTTTGAGATGAGGTCCGCGAGCGTGGTCTGCTCGAGGACTCCGCGCATCTGGGAGCGAAGCTCGAGCCAGATGTCGCGGAGGCGCGTTGCGGGGCCGGCGTACTCGAGCTCGTCGGGCCGGGCGCCGCGCACGGTGGCGATCGGGCCTTCGAGCTCGCGGATGACGTCGGCCATCGAGATCTCCTCCGGCTGCTTCGCGAGCCGGTAGCCGCCTTCGGCGCCGCGCTGGCTCGCCACGAGCCCACCGTTCCGCAACTGCGCGAGGATGTTCTCGAGGAACTTCGGCGGGATCTTCTGCGCCGTCGCGAGCTGCTCGGCCGTCATGAGCGACGGCGCGGCCGCCGCGAGCTCCGTCATCGCGCGAAGCGCATAGTCCACCTTGGCAGAGACGCGCATGGCGAAAGTCTACGAACGCGGATGCGCGGAGTCGTACGCGCGCCGCAGGTGGCGCGGGTCGACGTGGCTGTAGATCTGTGTCGTCGAGAGGGAGCTGTGACCGAGCAGCTCCTGGATCGTGCGAAGGTCGGCTCCGCCCTCGAGGAGGTGCGTCGCGAACGCGTGACGCAGCCGGTGCGGATGCGGAGTGACCCGGCGCAGCGTGCTCGTGTCGAGACGGCGGCCGCGGGCGGAGAGGAACAGCGCGTCATTCGCGCCCGCCGCGAGCTCGGGCCGCGCGTCGCGGAGATACCGCGCGAGCCAGTGCTGCGCCTCTTCTCCGAGCGGCACTACGCGGTCCTTACCGCCCTTGCCGTGGCGGACATGAACGAGTTCCTGCTCGAAGTCGACGTCACCGAGGTCGAGTCCGACGGCTTCGGCGCTGCGGAGGCCGGCGGAGTAAACGAGCTCCACGAGCGCGCGGTTGCGGATCGCGAGCGCGCCTTCGCCTTCGAGCGCGGCGAGCAGCTGTTCGATCTCGGCGGACGTCGGCGCATCGGGCAGACGGCGCGGGCGGCGCGGTGCGAGCCGTCCGTCGGGGACGCGTTCCGGCCCGAGCGCGTGGCGGAGAAAGGCCCTCACGGCCGCGAGCTTGCGCGAGATCGTCGTTGGCGCGAGCTTCCGCGTCCGGCGATCTCCGAGCGAAGAGACGTAGTCGGAGAGGACACGGATGTCGACCTGCTCGAGTGCGATCCGGTGCTGCTCGAGCCAATCGCAGAACTCCCCGACGTCGCCCCGGTACGCACGGCGCGTGCCCGCGCTGAGTGCGGGTGAGGCGAGGAAGCGGTCGGCGGCGGCGCGTGTGTCCACGCAGCACGGTTCCCCGATCCCGCGCGCATCCCTTCCGCTAGCGTCAATCCTCGTGATCGCGAAGCACGACGTGCTCGTTGTCGGGGCCGGTTGCGCAGGGATGCGCGCCGCGATCGAGGCATTCGACGCGGGCGCCGACGTCGCGATGATCTCGAAGATCCACCCGACTCGTTCCCACTCCGGAGCCGCCGAGGGCGGCATCAACGCGGCGCTCGGCAACGCCGCCGAAGACAGCCCCGAGACCCACGCGTACGACACGGTCAAGGGCTCCGACTACATCGGCGACCAGGACGCGATCGAGCTCTTCGCGCAGGAGGCGCCCGGCGACATCATCCAGCTCGAGAACTGGGGCGCGGTCTTCTCCCGCCGCGACGACGGCAAGCTCGCGCAGCGCCCGTTCGGCGCCGCCGGCTCGCCGCGCACGGTGTTCGCCGCCGACATCACCGGCCACGTCCTCATCCAGGTGCTTGTGGGAGCAGGTCTGCAAGCGCGACATCCCGGTGTACGAGGAGTTCTTCGCGTGGCAGCTCGTCGAGAACGACGGCCGCTGCCAGGGCGTCGTCTGCTGGGATCTCATGCACGGCGGCCTCAAGACCGTCGGCGGGAAGACGGTCGTGCTCGCCACGGGCGGCGCCGGGCCGCCAGTACCGCGTCACGACGAACGCGTACGCCTGCACCGGCGACGGGATGGCGATGGCGCTCCACCTCGGGCTGCCGCTCAAGGACATGGAGTTCATGCAGTTCCACCCGACGACGCTCTACCCGACCGGGATCCTGCTCACCGAGGGCTGCCGCGGCGAGGGCGCGTACCTCATCAACAAAGACGGCGAGCGTTTCATGAAGCGCTACGCGCCGAACGCGCTCGAGCTCGCCTCGCGCGACGTCGTCTCCCGCTCCGAGCAGACGGAGATCGACGAGGGGCGCGGCATCGACGGCAGCGTGATGCTCGACATGCGGCATCTCGGCGCGGAGAAGATCCTCGACCGTCTCCCGGGGTCGCGCGAGCTCTCGATGGTCTACGCCGGCATCGACCCGATCTATGACCCCGTCCCCGTCCGGCCCGGTGCCCACTACCACATGGGCGGCGTCTCGACCGACAACGACGCCGCGACCGAGCTGACCGGCCTCTACGCCGCAGGCGAGTGCGCGTGCGTGTCGATTCACGGCGGGAACCGGCTCGGCGGCAACTCGCTCATGGAGACGATCACGTTCGGCCGCCGCGCCGGGCGTTCCGCGGCGGAGTGGGCACTCTCCGGCAGCGCGACGGTCGACGTGCCGGAGTCGGCCCAGCGCGACGCCGAGGCGAAGCTCCGCGAGATCCTCGACCGCAACGGACGGCGAGCGCCCGTGGCAGATCCGCGAGGAGCTCGGCACCTCGATGCTCGAGAACTTCGCCGTCTTCCGCCGCGAGGAGCAGATGGCGAAGCAGATCGAGATCATCGACGACCTGCGCGAGCGGTACAAGAAGGTCGTGGTCGAGGACAAAGGCGACGTCTTCAACAGCGATCTCACGCAGGCGATCGAGCTCGGGAACATGCTCGACACCGCGCTCTGCATGGTCACCGCCGGCCTCGCGCGCAAGGAGAGCCGCGGCGCGCACGCGCGCCCGCACGACTTCCCGACGCGCGACGACGAGAACTTCATGCACCACTCGATCACGCGCTGGAAGGACGGCGGCGTCGAGCTGACGAAAGCCGACGTACGGTTCACGAAGTGGGAGCCGCAGGAGAGGAAGTACTGAGATGAGGAAGCTCGCGCTGCTACTTGTTGCTGCGCCGCTCGCGCTCGCCGCGTGCGGGAGCTCGTCGAGCGACGCGGAGCCAAGTCGACCCTGTCGCCTACGTCAAGCACGCGGCATCGAAGACCGCTGCGCTGAAGAGCGAGCACATGGACCTGACCGTCTCGGTGAGTGCCGGCGACGGGACGCTGTCGGTCGAAGGCAGCTGGGGACTTCGCGAACTCGCCACTCAAGGGGCACTTGTCGGTCGACGGCTCCGGCGCTCGGTCGCCACGAGGGTGACGTTCGATGAGGTGCTCGACGGTACGGCGTCTACATGCATCGCCGAACTTGCCGCTGGCTCCCGAGCGGCAAGACCTGGGCGAAGGTCGATGCTCGAACACTCGGCCAGCGACTCACCTTTCGCTGATGTCGCAGTCGCCCGCGGACGCGTTACGGCGACTCGAGGCGGCTGGCACCGTCACTCAGGTTGGGACGGACACGATCGATGGCGTCGCAGACGACGCACTTCCAAGTCACGAACCTCGACCTTTCGAAGCTCGCGGAAGGCGCGAAACTCGGGGGTCTGCTCACAACGTTCGCAGCTCGGCCCGATCGACGTGTGGGTCGGGAACAGCAACGGATACGTCTACCGCGAGACGCTCTCGGTCACGGTCACCGAAGCCGGTCAGACCGGCACGATGACGATGCAGGTCGACTTCTCCAAGTTCGGCGAGCCCGTTCACGTGAACGTGCCGACCGCGCGAGCGAGACCTTCGACTCTGGCGGAAGGGGCTCGGCGCTTGATGAAGGTCGCGTTCAAGATCTGGCGCTACTCCGCCGCCACGGGCGAGCGCGCGCTCAAGGAGTACGAGATCGACGCGCCCGAGGAGGCGACGCTCCTCGACTGCCTCGACATCGCGAAGGACAAGCACGACGGGACGCTCGCGTACCGCAAGAGCTGCCGAATGATGATCTGCGGCTCGTGCGGGATGCGGATGGACGGCGCCGCAGTGCTCGCGTGCAAGACGCGGATGTACGACATCGCGCAGGCGGGCGAGATCCCGACGATCTCGGCGATGGGGAACCTGCCGATCATCAAGGACCTCGTCGTCGACATGGATCCGTTCTGGGCGAAGTTCAAGTCCGTGCAGCCGTGGCTCCAGCCGGGCTACGAGCGGCCGACCGACGGCAAGGAGTATCGGATCTCGCAGGAGCGGATGAACGTGATCAAGAAGGAGGCGCTCTGCATCAACTGCGGCTGCTGCGTCTCGGAGTGCAACGCGATGGAGTCCGACCCCGAGTTCCTCGGCCCGCAGGCGCTCGCGAAGGGCATGCGCTTCGTCGGCGACCCGCGCGACGGCGCGACGGTCGAGCGGCTCGAGCTCTACAGCAAGGAGCACGGCATCTGGGACTGCACGCGCTGCTACTTCTGCAACGAGCGCTGCCCGAAGGGCGTCGACCCGCGCGACGCGATCGCGAAGCTCGGCGCCGAGGCGATCGCGCACGGCATCGACCGCGACCCGGGCGCGAAGCACGCGAAGTGGTTTGTCCGCTCGGCGGAGACGACCGGCTGGCTCCGCGAGGAGGAGCTGATCCCAAAGACGAACGGCTACGTCAACGCGATCAAGCAGCTGAAGTTCGGCGCCACGCTCGCGCGGCACGGCAAGGTGCGCCCGATCCCGATCCCGCACACCGCGAAGGACGTCAACGAGGCGCGGAACCTCCGCAAGGTCGTCCGCGAGCAGGATCGCGGCGGCGCGCTCGGGCACGTGCAGGGCGAGCATGCGCTCGAGCGGCTCGCGCACGGCGGGAGCAGCATCGGCTCCGAGACGCTCGAGGAGATCTACGCGCGGCCGAACGCCGCGCCGATTCCATGGCTACCCGAAGTGGAGGAGAAGACCGCGTGAGCACCACCGAGACGCCGCTGAAGCGGGTTGCGTACTACAAGGGCTGCCTCGCCTCGCTCTCGGCGAAGGAGCTCGACACCTCGACGAAGGCGCTCGCGCCGCGCGTCGGCATCGAGCTCGTCGAGCTCGAGTCGGTGACGTGCTGCGGCGCCGGCGACATCCACGAGGCCGAGCCCGACTACTACGTCCACCTCAACGCGCGGATCCTCGCGTACGCCGAGGCGACCGGCTGCGACACGCTCATGACGGTCTGCAACGTCTGCACGCTCAACCTCCGCCAGGCGAACCACATGCTGCAGGGCGACGCGAACCTCCTCGACCGCGTCAACGAGAACCTCAAGACGGTCGGCGTGCCGCCGTACTCCGGCAAGGTCGAAGTGCGGCATCTCCTGTGGGAGATCGCGGAAGGCCCGGGCTACGAGCTTCTCCAGCAGGCCGCGCACAAGGGGCTGAAGGGCCTGAAGGTCGCGCCGTTCTACGGCTGCCAGATCCTGCGCCCGTCGAAGATCATGGGCTTCGAGGATCCCGACCGGCCGTGGTCGCTCGAGCGGATCATCACCGCGTGCGGCGGCGAGCCCGTCGACTACCCGGCGAAGATCAAGTGCTGCGGCTTCCCGATCATCGCGGCGCGCGAGGAGACGGCGATGGGCGAGCTCATCCAGCCGATCTCGCAGGCGATGGAGGCGGGCGCCGACGTGATGGTGACGCCGTGCCCGCTCTGCCACCTCTCGCTCGACGCGTGGCAACAGAAGCTCGAGGCGTCGACGGGGAAGAAGTTCGGTCTGCCGATCCTCCATCTCGCGCAGCTCGTCGGCGTCGCCGCGGGTCTGGAGGACTCGGAGCTGAAGTTCAAGCGACACATCGTCGATCCGCGGCCGGCACTCGAACGCCTAGAAGTCTGAGAACGCTCGCCGCCCTCGCCGGCGCCGGGCTCACGTGGGGTCTCGCGGAGGCGGCGCGCCCGCGGCTGCGCGAGCTCGACGTCGAGCTGCCCGGACCTGCCGGCCGAGCTCGACGGCCTTCGGATCGCGCATCTCTCCGACTTCCACTTCGGCGTTCCGTCGCCGGGGATCGGCGCGACGTGGCAGGCCGCTGTCTGGGTGCGGGAGCGGAGGCCGGATCTCGTCGCGGTCACGGGCGACTTGCTCACGCATCCGCGCGGCGAGCCGATGCTGCGGCGGCTGATGCGCGTCCTGCCGCAGCCGACCTTCGCCGTGCTCGGCAATCACGACGTCGCGATCAGCCGCGATCCGCAGGCCAAGGCGTCCAACCTCAGCGAGCTCGATCCGGCGACGCTGCTGCGCAACGAGGGGCGGCTCGTGGAGTGGCGCGGCCGGAAGATCTGGATCGCGGGCGTCGACCCGTACCTCGTCCTGCGCGGCACGCCGCGGCTCGACCCGAACGAGCTCGCGCCGCCGCCGGACGTCGGTGCCGACTTCTCGATTCTGTTGTGCCATTACCCGCGCGTCCTCGACCTGCTCGAGCCGGGACGCTTCGACCTCGTCCTGTCGGGACATCTCCACGCCGGCCAGATCTGCCTGCCGTATCCCGGCGGCAAGATCCTCCTCGCGCACCCGAGCGCGCCGTACACGTCGGGGATCTACCGGACGGCCGCGGCGACGATGCACGTCTCACCCGGGCTCGGCACGACGTTCGTCCCGTTCCGTTTCGCGGCGCCACCCGAGGCGACCGAGCTCGTTCTGCGGCAGGGTTAACCTGGACGCATGGCCGATCAGGCGACGATCGCGACCGACATCCTTGCCCGTTACGCCGCCGACGCGGCGCGCGAGGTGGAGGGAGTGCGCGCGCTCGCCGGCCGCCGCGGCGTTCGCATCTCCGGCAAGGGCGCGACGCGTATCGAGCTCCACGTCGTGGCCGAACCCGGCACCTCCATCCCCGAGCTCGGGCGCGCAGTGCAGGCCCGCGTGCGGGAGTACCTTTCGAGCATGGCCGACGTCGAACCGGCGACAGTCGATGTCGTCGTGGACGCGATCGAATGACTACGCGGATCACGGGGCTGACGGGCGCGACGATCGACACCGCGCCGACGGTGTGCCACGAGTGCATCTGGTGGCAGACCCGCAGCGGGAGGAGCGTCGACAAGCGCAAATGGATCCGCGAGGCGGAGGACGAGTGGGGAGCATGGGGCGCCGTCTACCACGACGAGGACGGCCGCCTGCTCGGCTCGATGCAGTACGGGCCTGCCGATCTCTTCCCGCGCGCGCGCGAGCTGCCGGCCGGCCCGGCGAGTCCCGACGCCGCGCTCGTCACCTGCGCCTACCTCACCGATCCGTCCCGCCCGTGGGTCATGCAGTCGCTGTTCCTCACCGCGATCGGCGATGTCCGCGAACGCGGCGCCCGCGCCCTCGAGGCGTTCGCGTACCGCTACCCCGAGAAGGAGACGAGCTTCCAGCGGTTCCACGCGCACCGGACACTCTTCCCGGCCGACTTCCTCGCCGACTTCGGCTTCGTCCCCGTTCGCTCGCACGGCCGCGTCGAACTCGCACGCCTCGAACTCGGAGGACTGCAGCCGGTCGAGGAGGGGACGCGCGAGAAGGTGCTGCAGGTCGTGCGCGAAGCCTTCATCCCCGCGCCCGCGCCGCAGCGACCCTAGGGGTGAGGCGAGAGGGGACCCTCGCCCAGTCGAGTAGGCCTATCCGCTGAAGCGAAGGCTGGCGAGTATCCCGTCCACGCTACGGTTTCCCGCAGCCAGATCAGGTCCGCAGATGACGGCGCTTATCGTGAAGAGTCCGTTGTCGCCACCGTTGGGCATGATGGCGACCGATCGGAACTCGCGCCGGTCCCCTGCCGGGCACGTGATGCGCCCGTGATAGCTCCGGTCATAGACGGGCGTTTCGACGTTCGCGGGCTGGTCGCCAACGCGCGCGTTTCCGTTCCAGTTCCGTCTCACGCCGGGCATCACAGCCACGTTCGCAAGCTCGACGCTGACGCCATTGTCCCCAAGCCGCTCCGCCGGCGGGAATCTCAGGCCGCCCCCAGGCTTCGTGCACTTCGGCGTAGGCTGCGCCGTCGTCAGAATGGCGATCGGGCTGAAGTGCGGCCCAGACCAACACCAATCCACGCGCGTCAAGGCGCTTGGATAGCGCACGGCTAGTCCGTCCGCCGCGTAGTTCACGGTCCCCGAGTCGCCGCCGCCGCCGGAACGTAGCCCCAGCGTCAGCCCACCCGCCGCGGCTGCGATGAGAATGACCGCGGCCGTAGCGAGCAGCCGCCGTCTTCGCATTCGTCGCTTCGCCTCAGCTACTAGCGGGTCGAGCCCAAGAGACAGCCGCGGAAAAGGCAGAGCCATGACACTAGTATTGCTATCACTACCCAACGTGTCAATCCGGACACTTCCGCGCAACGCCGTCAGCTCGTGACACGCGGCGCTCGGGTGACATTCGCGCGCACTGGCCCAGCCGACCAGTCCGCTATTCAGACGCGGCCGTACGGGTAGAGCTGGTCGCTGCGTGCCCACTGACCGCCGCCAGTCGGGAAGTCGTCCACGATGAGGAACGGCACGCCTCGCTCGTCTTTTGCTTCGAGGTACAAGCCTGGGAACGTCCAGAAGTTCTCCCCAGTCGCGTGGTTCGGCTGATCCGTTAGCGGGTCGAGTGACTTCACGATGGCGGGAGTCGCGCGCGCGAAGGCGAGGTAGCTGCGGGTCTCGACGATGACGAGCGGCGCGACTTGGCCCCGAGTTCGTACGAATCGGACGCGCTCTACGGTGAAGCCGTAGCGACTCGCGGCGTGTGCGACCCGCAAGCGGAACTGTCGTGGGGAGAGATTGCTACTCGGGCCGAGCTCGCCGCTCGCGAGATTTGACCGCCAGAAGGCACGCACCGTCCGGCCGGCTCGGACGGCTTCCGGATCCGTCACTACTGGCGGTGCGGAACCAACGGCAAGGGCGCCGCCGGAGTCCCCCGCGTACAGGATCGAACGGCTATCGCCACAGCCAGCGACGATGCCGGCTATCGCAAGCGTTGCCGTCGCTGCTGCTAGGAGCGACACGTAGCGCTTCATCTCACCGAGTTATACGCCAGCGAGGGCGCGATCGTCACTCCGCTCAGTTCGAAGCTGCGCGCGAAAGGGACATTCTTCCGTTACCCTCGTCGAGCTTTGAAGCGGACTGTCTGCGCCAGTCTCGTAGCCGTCGCCGCCCTAGGTGTGCTGCTGGCGAGCCAGTCGATTCCGGCGGCCACGCACGCCGCCTCCTCGGCGCATGTCGCTCTGTCGGAGCGAGCGCCGCGCGGGATTCACAAGATCCAGCACGTCGTGATCATCATGCAGGAGAACCGGTCGTTCGACTCCTACTTCGGCACATACCCGGGGGCGGACGGGATCCCCGGGATCGCGGGCAACCCCGGCAAGGTGCCGTGCTTGCCGGCCCCCGGGCGGCACTGCGTTCGTCCGTACCACGACACGTATGCGACGAACTATGGCGGCCCGCACACCCATGGCAACGTCGCGGCCGACATCGCGCACGGACGCATGAACGGCTTTGTCATCGAGGAACAGCGCGCAGAGGCCAACGTGTGCAAGCAGTTCGCCGCCCCCTGGTGCTCCACGGGCCACCGTAAGACTCCCGACGTGATGGGCTATCACGACCGGCGCGAGATCCCGAACTACTGGAGCTACGCCGACAATTTCGTGCTCCAGGACCACATGTTCGAGTCCGACTCATCCTGGAGCCTGCCGGAGCATCTGTATTTGCTCTCCGGTTGGTCGGCGTTCTGTAGCAAGAGGGGCGACCCGATGAGTTGCCGGAACGCGGTGGAGAGTCCCGGCTCGGCCCAACGCAGCCCCGTCAAACCGACCGACATAGCGCCCGACTTTCCGTGGACGGACCTCACGTATCTCCTGCACCTCTACGGAGTCAGCTGGCGTTACTACGTCCAGAAGGGCACCGAGCCCGACTGCACGGACAACACGATGTTCTGCGCGCCCGTCCCGCAGAAGTCCTCGACGCCCGGCATCTGGAACCCGCTGCCCTGGTTCGACACGGTGCGCCAGGACGGCGAGCTCTCCAACATCCAGGGCCTGAGTCACTTCTTCCAAGCGCTCCAGACGGACTCCCTCCCGGCCGTTTCGTGGATCGTGCCGGGCGACAAGGACAGCGAGCATCCGCCGAGCACCGTCACTGCCGGCCAGTCGTACGTGACCGGATTGATCAACTCGATCATGCGATCGAGCGCGTGGAACTCCACCGCGATCTTCCTCTGTTGGGACGACTGGGGCGGCTTTTACGACCACGTCGCGCCCCCGACTGTCGACAGCCAGGGTTACGGGCTCCGCGTCCCGGGACTCGTCATCAGCCCGTACGCGAAGGCGGGGTACGTCGATCACCAGACTCTCAGCCAGGACGCCTACCTCAAGTTCATCGAGGACGACTTCCTCTTCGGCGAGCGGCTCGATCCTGCGACGGACGGCCGACCCGACTCGCGCCCCGACGTCCGCGAGAACCTGCCGACTGTCGGAAACCTCGCGAAGGCCTTCAATTTCAAACAGCAGCCGCGGCCGCCTTTGATCCTTCCGCTCGATCCGGCATTCTCGTAGAGGTTCTCGCGGCTCTCGCCCGCCGTCCGAAGCCGAGACCTCCGCAGCGGTTTTGCGTTAGGCTCGGCGAGCTTTGAAGCGCCCTGTCTGCGCGAGTCTCGTGGCGGTCGCTGCCTTAGGTGTGCTTCTCGCGAGCGGAATCTTCAGCGGCTCCCCGCGGGCCGCGGACGCCGCCGACGCGGCGGCGAAGACGCGCACGCACCGAACGCCGGGGGGGATCCACAAGATCCGCCACGTCGTGATCATCATGCAGGAGAACCGGTCGTTCGACTCCTACTTCGGCACGTATCCACGGGCGGCTGGGATCCCCGGGATCGCGGGCCACCCCGGCACGGTGCCGTGCATGCCCGATCCCAAGCGCGCCAACTGCGTGCGGCCGTACCACGACACGTTCGCAACGAACTACGGCGGCCCGCACACACACGCTGACGCGATGGCCGACCTCGCGGGCGGGCAGATGAACGGATTCATCACCCAGGCCGAGATCGGGAAGGCCAAAGCATGCAAGCAGTTGACGACCCCGTGGTGCACACACTCCGGGCGGAAGAACCCCGACGTCATGGGGTATCACGACCGGCGCGAGATCCCGAACTACTGGAGCTACGCCGATCATTTCGTGCTCCAGGACCACATGTTTGAGGCGAATTTGTCGTGGAGCATGCCGCAGCATCTGTATCTCGTCTCCGGCTGGTCGGCGCACTGCACGAAGAAGGGCGATCCGATGAGCTGCAAGAGCGCCAAGGAGAACCCCGGCTCGCCTCCGCACAGCACGGGCAACCCGACCGACAAGAAGCCCGACTATGCGTGGACAGATCTCACCTATCTCCTGCACAAGTACGGAGTCAGTTGGCGCTACTACGTCCAGAGAGGCGCCCAGCCCGACTGTGCCAACAGCCAGATGTTCTGCACGCTCGTTCCGCAGAACTCGTTGACGCCGGGCATCTGGAACCCGCTGCCCTGGTTCGACACGGTGCGCAACGACGGCCAGGTCGCGAACGTCGAGTCGTTGCCTCACTTCTTCACGGAGCTGCAGAGCGACTCCCTGCCGGCGGTCTCGTGGATCGTGCCGGGGTACAAGGACAGCGAGCATCCGCCGAGCACTGTCACCAACGGCGAGACGTACGTGACCGGATTGATCAACTCGATCATGCGCTCGAGCGCGTGGAACTCCACGGCGATTTTTCTCTCCTGGGACGACTGGGGCGGCTTCTACGACCACGTCGTGCCGCCGATCGTCGACGGCCAGGGCTACGGGCTCCGCGTCCCCGGGCTCGTCATCAGCCCCTACGCAAAGAGGGGGTACATCGACCGCCACGTCCTCAGCTCAGACGCGTACCTCAAGTTCATCGAGGACGACTTCCTCGGCGGACAACGGCTCGATCCGGCGACCGACGGCCGGCCCGACCCGCGCCCCGACGTCCGCGAGAGCCAGTCGATTCTCGGCAACCTTATGAACGACTTCGATTTCAACCAGAAGCCGCGGCGGCCGCTGATCCTGCCGCTTCGCCCGGGCGCGTCGTAGAGGTTACGCGGCGGCGCGGGCGGGCTCGAGCAGGAGCTCGGCGATCTGGATCGCGTTCAGCGCGGCGCCCTTGACGAGGTTGTCGCAGGCGAGAAAGAGGACAAGACCGTGCCTGTCACTCGCATGATCAGTGCGGATGCGGCCGACGAGAACGTCTTGAGTCTGAGCGGCGGCGCGCGAGGTCGGGAGGTCCGTGAGACGAATGCCCGGCGCGGATTCGAGCAGCGCACTCGCCTGCTCCGGCGTCAGCGGTTCCTCGGTCTCGATCCAGACCGACTGCGAGTGGCCGACGAGCACGGGAACGCGCACGGTCGTCGCACTGATCGCCAGCTCTGGCAGCTCGAGGATCTTGCGTGATTCCGCGCGGATCTTCGACTCCTCGTCGGTCTCGTCGCCGTCCCAATCCCAGTCGAACGCGAGGTCGTGGTCGTCGACCGGCTCTGCGCGAAGCTGTTCCATCCGGTGCGCGCCCGCGCCCGAGACGGCCTGGTATGTCGCGAGCCGTACAGAACGCAGCCCGACGGCGTCGTGCAGCGGCTTGAGCACGCACGTGAGCGGGATCGTCGAGCAGTTCGGGTTCGCGACGACGCGGGTCGTGTCGGGCGCGGCGAGCGCGCGGGCGCCGTTCACCTCCGGCACGACGAGCGGGTAGCCGTCCGCGAGCCGATACGCGCTCGACTTGTCGACGACGAGCGCGCCGCCGGCGACGGCGTGGGGGACGAGCTCGCGCGAGGCGCTCGTACCGACCGAGAAGAGCGCGAGGTCGATGCCGCCGGCAGTCAGCGCCTCGGAAGTCGCTTCTTCCACGGTGATCCCGCCGAGGTCGGTTCCGGCCGAGCGCGCCGACGCGAACAGGCGGACGTTCTCGTAGCCGCGCTCGCGCAGCAGCCGCAGCGTCACCGTCCCCACCGCGCCGGTCGCGCCGACGACACCTATGCGCGCGTCACGCATTGCCGAGTTCGAACGCGTCGTGGAGCGCAGCGACCGACTTCGGCACGTCGCCCGTTGCGATGTGGCAGGCGATCTTGATCGGCGAGGTGGAGATGACTTCCGCCTTGACGCCGATCTCGTCGAGCGTCGCGAACGTCTTCGCCGCGATGCCCGGATGGCTCTTCATCCCGGCGCCGACGAGCGCGACCTTGCCGAGGTCGTCGCGCATCGACCACTCGACGCCGAGCCCGGCGAGCAGCTCCTCGCACGCGGCGCGATCCTCGACCGGCGCGCTGAAGACGATGTCGCCGTCCATCACCTGGAGGATCGTGTCGACGTTGACGTTCGCGTCGGCGAGCCGGTCGAACAGCCGCGCGGCGGCGATCTCCGAGACGCGGTAGAGCGGCTCGCAGTCCGTGTGGGCGACGCCGCTGATGATGGCTTTCTCGAGCACGGGATCCTCTTCGTCGACGATCCACGTTCCCCCTGCGTCCGAGAACGTCGACCGCACCTGCAGGCGCACATTGTGGTTGCGCGCGAACTCGACCGAGCGTAGCTGGAGGACTTTCGCGCCGCTCGCTGCGAGCTCGAGCATCTCCTCGTACGTCACGGCGTCGAGCTTGCGGGCGTTCGGAACGACGCGCGGGTCGGCGGTGTAGACGCCCTCGACGTCGGTGTACATCTCGCACGCGCTTGCGCCGAGCGCCGCCGCGAGCGCGACCGCGGTGAGATTCGAGCCGCCGCGGCCGAGCGTCGTCACGTCGTGCGAATCGGCCGAGACGCCCTGGAATCCGGCAACGAGGACGATCTTCCCGGCGTTGAGCGCGTCGTTGATGCGCGTCGCGCGGATCTCCGAGATCTTCGCCTTGCCGTGGACGGTGTCGGTGACGATCCCCGCCTGCGAGCCCGTGAGCGAGATCGCCTCGTGGCCGAGATCCTGGACGGCCATTGCGCAGAGCGCGTTCGAGATCCGCTCGCCGACGGAGATGAGCATGTCGTACTCGCGCGGGTGCGGCTTGGGCGAGATCTCGTGCGCGAGGCGGATGAGCTCGTCGGTCGTGTCGCCCATCGCCGAGAGGACGGCGACGACGCGCTCGCCCCGCTCGCGCGCGCGCACGAGGCGGCGCGCGATCTCCTTGATCTTGTCCGTGTCGGCGACGGACGTGCCGCCGAACTTCATCACGACCATCTCTTAGGCCATCTCCCGGCGCCCGTTCAGCGCGCGGCCGAGCGTGACCTCGTCGGCGTACTCGAGGTCGCCGCCGACGGGCAGGCCACTCGCGAGTCGCGTTACGCGCACGCGGTCGCGCAGCCGTCCCGCGAGGTACGACGCGGTCGCCTCGCCGGTCGCGTTCGGGTTCGTCGCGAGGACGACCTCGACAACGCCGTTCGCCTGCACGCGCTGCATGAGCTCGTCGATGCGCAGGTGCTCGGGCTCGACGCCGTCGAGCGGGGAGAGCGCCCCGCCGAGCACGTGGTAGAGCCCGCGGTACTCGGCCGTGCGCTCGAGCGAGACGAGGTCGACAGGTTGCTCGACGACGCAGATCGTCGTCCGGTCGCGCCGCGTATCGACGCAGATCGAGCAGAGCTCCTCCTCGGTGAGGTTGCCGCACTCGCGGCAGAAACGCACGCGCTCCTTCACTTCGGCGATCGCCGTCGCGAGCGCGAGCGCCTCGTCCTTCGGCACCTGGAGGAGGTGAAACGCGAGCCGCTGCGCCGTGCGTCCGCCAATGCCGGGGAGGCGCGTGAGCTGCGCGACGAGGTTGTCGACGGACGGGCTGATCATTGCCGCAGGGTACTTCCCGGACCTGTCACGATTGGCCGATGTCAGACCCCGTTTCCTGGTTCATGATCGAGCCCGGCTGGCCAGTCTTCGACCCGGACGGAGCCGCCATCGGCACGGTCGCGGAGGTGCGCGGCGAAGAGAACGAGGACATCTTCGACGGCCTCATCGTTGCTGTCACAGAACTCGACAGGAAGTACGTCCCGTCGGAGGTCGTCGGCCCGATCACGGTAGGCGGGATCGAGCTCACGATCTCTGCGGCTCAGGTCGCCGAGCTCAGCTAGCTCTTCAGCGGAGCAGCGGTGCGGACGTCGGGTCTCGAGCTCGTGTCGTAGAAGAGCCGCAGCGTAAGCGGGCGATGGACGTCGATCTCCTTGGGATCGATGGCGACGCGCATCGCGGTGGTGCTGAGATCGGCCGTGCAGAACCGTGCCTGCCGGTGAGTCACGAGCTTCGTGTTGCGATAACCCCCGATTGAAAGGTGGATCCTGATCGTGTGCGGGCCGAGGACGGTGAGCGCGTTCGGCACCCACGGGCAGGAGCCGCTCCCGGCTGTGACGATCCCGAGACGCGTCGGCGAGAGAAGCTCCGCGCGCTCCTGAAGCTTGACCCCGGAACGCGGCGGGATCGCGAGGACGAGCGGGGAGTGGACGACCACCGGGTAGTGAGGATGCACGGCGGGTGCGGGCGCCGGGCTCGCGGTGTGACTGCTGCCACATCCGGCGAGGACGAGCCCGGCAACAGCGATGAGTGCAAGTTTCCTCATCTCACTCCGTTATACGGCACCGAGAGCGTGGGACGTCACGGCTAGCGCGGGCCGAAGTCGAACGCCCAGCCCCAGATCACGACTCCGATCAAGGCGAGGACGAGCGCTGCCCACAGCCAGTTCGGCAGCTCGCGCATCCGCTAGGTCTCCCGCGGGCGCGCGTCGAACGTCTCTGTGAACTCGTCGAGGAACTCTTGTTCCGTCGCAGGCTTTTCCACGGCAGCGGGCGCCGTCGCGACAGGTGCATCGCCGAGCTCGAACGAAACCTCGAGCCGGCGGCCGGTGATGTCGTAGAGCGCGTCGACGAGGAGCGTCGCGTTCTTCGGTTCCCGCGCGAGATCGAGCTGGAACTGCGCGGTCGCCGGGAACGCGAGCGTCAGCGTGTCGCCGTCGAGTCCGGCGGGATGCGCCTCGCGCAGAACCGACGCTGTCGGGATTCCGCCACGCTCCTCGACCGCGGGCAGCACCGTGAGCGCCCACGCCTCCTGCAGGTCGGTCAGCGCGATGTTCGGCGCAGCGGGAGGAGCGGGCGCGGGGGCGGCCGGCGCTTCCTCGCCTTGTGACAACTTGTCACTTGCTTGGACAGGGCTGGGGGAGACGTGTCCCTGCTCGAGCCGCTCCAACCGGAACGCCACGGACTCGCGCGCGAGATCCGCTGCGGGCCGCGTGACTTTCACGAGCGCGAGCTCGAGCGGAAGGCGCGGGTCGCCGCCCTGGCGCATGTCGTCGACCGCGACCGCGAGCAGATCGATCAAGCGCAACACCGTCGCTTCGCCCATCTGGTTCGCCTGCCCGAGCAGCCGCTCGCGCGTCTCCTCCGTCACGGGCATCGCCGCGGGAACCTCGCCGAGATGCTGCACGAGCATGAGCTGCCGCAGGTGCTCGAGCACGTCCATCACCAAGCGGCCGAGATCGTGCCCGCGCTCAGAGAGCTCCTCGATGAACGTCAGCGCGCCGGCGGTGTCGCGGTCGATCACGAGGTTGCACAGCGTGAAGAGCGCCTCCTCCTCGACCGTTCCGAGCAGCTCGAGCACCGCCTGCACCGTGATCGTTCCGCCGGTGGAGGAGGCGAGCTGGTCGAGCGTCGACTCGGCGTCGCGGTACGCGCCGCGGGCGCCGCGCGCGACGAGCGCGAGCGCCTGGTCGGGCACGTCGATGCCCTCGGCGTCGGCGATCAGGCGGAGCTTCTTGACGAGATCCTGCAGCCGCGGCCGCTGGAAGACGAACGTCTGGCAGCGCGACCGCACGGTCGGCAGCACCTTCGACAGATCCGTCGTGCAGAAGACGAAAACGAGGTGCGGCGGCGGCTCCTCGATGAGCTTCAGGAGCGCGTTCCACGCCGCGTCCGTCAGCTGGTGCGCCTCGTCGAGGATGTAGACCTTGTAGCGACCTTCGACCGGCTGCAGCACGACCCGGTCGCGGATCTCGCGGATGTCGTCGATGCCGCGCTGCGACGCCGCATCCATCTCGACGACGTCGAGCGACGTGCCCGCCGTGATCGTCGTGCAGATGTGACACGTGCCGTCGGGCGTCGTCGTCGGGCCGACCGCGCAGTTGAGGGACTTCGCGAGGATCCGCGCCATCGAGGTCTTCCCGGTGCCGCGCGGGCCGGCGAAGAGGTACGCCTGGCGGACGGTGTCGCCGGTGATCGCATTGCTCAGCGTCCGGACGACCGCCTCCTGCCCGACCACGTCCGCGAAGCTCTGAGGACGGTATTTCCGGTAGAGAGCAGCCACGAAGCGATGATACGGGCCAGGCACACCGCACACCTGGAAGGGACTACTTAGTGCTGCTTCCTTCCGGATCTGACACGGTTCGCAGGCTCCCATCGCGCGGGGCCTGACCCGTCGCGAAGGGTAGCCTCCCGCCCGATGCCCGACGACGCCCGCCGCGCGCTCCTCTCGCACCTGTTCGACCACGCCCCGATGTTCCCGCCGGCGCGGATGGAGCTTGCCGACGCGGTCGAGGAGGATCGCCGCGCGCAGGCGAGCCCGCACGCGTGGTTGCTCGGGCGGTTCGTTGTTCCTGCCGGAACCGAAGTGCGGGGCCGCGAGCTAGCCGAGGTCGGCGGTGGGGAGGAGAGGCAAGGGGACGCCGTCTATGTCGAAGGTGTGCCGCTCGACGAGGTCGCCTCGCGCGGCGTTCGCGCGAAAATTCGCTGCGGCGGCGAGCGTGTGCCGCCGGTCGAGGAGCTCGCGGAGTTCATCCGCGGCTGCCGCGAGCGTGGACTCGTCTTCAAGGCCACAGCCGGCCTCCACCACGCGTACCCGACGCCGGCGGGCGAGCACGGCTTCCTCAACGTCCTCGCGGCTGCCGTCTTCGGTGACGAGGAAGACGCGCTCCGCGAAGGGCCGGGCGCGTTCGAGCTCGATGCGGAGTCGTTCCGCTGGGGCGACCGTGCGGCGACGCCCGCGCAGATCGCCGACGTCCGCAACTCGCTCTTCCACTCGATCGGCAGCTGCTCGTTCTTCGAGCCGGTCGGCGAGCTCGAGGAGCTGGGGATCCTGTGACCGGGTTCGGCGCGGGGGAGAAGGGCCTGCTGTGGCGGGACGGTGACGAGGCGGTCGACCTCTCCGCACTCGGCGACGTCTTCGCGCAGCCGACGCTCAATCCGCTCATGGCCGCCGGTCCGGCGGCGTGGAAGCAGGCGATCGACGCGGCGCGCACCCACGACGGCCCGCGCCTCACGCCCGGAGCGTCGCGGCTCCCGTTCGCGGTCGCCGACTACGTCGACTTCTACTCCTCGCTCGAGCACGCGACGAACCTCGGCCGCATGTTCCGGCCCGACTCCGAGCCGCTGCTGCCGAACTGGCGCTGGTTGCCGGTCGGGTACCACGGCCGCGCCGGCAGCGTCGTCGTGACCAGCACCGACGTCGTCCGCCCGAACGGCCAGCGGAAGGCTCCCGACGAAGCAGCGCCGACCTTCGGTCCGAGCCGCCGCCTCGACTTCGAGCTCGAGCTCGGCTTCGTCGTCGGCGTCGGCAGCGAGCTCGGCGAGACGGTGCCGATCGAGGACTTCGAAGAGCACGTCTTTGGCGTCGTCCTCGTCAACGACTGGAGCGCCCGCGACATCCAGGCGTGGGAGTACGTCCCGCTCGGCCCGTTCCTCGGCAAGTCGTTCCAGACGTCGATCTCCGCCTGGGTGACGCCGCTCGCGCTGCTCGACGAAGCGCGCGTCGAGGCGCCGGCCCAGGAGCCGCCGCCGCTCGAGCACCTCGCGGGAGGCCGCGACTGGGGCCTGGACATCGCGCTCGAGGTCGAGCTCAACGGCGAAACGATCTCCGAGGGAAACGCGAAGAGTCTCTACTGGACGATGCCGCAGCAACTCGCGCACGCGACGTCGAACGGCGCGCCGATCCGCACCGGCGACCTCATGGCGAGCGGCACGATCTCGGGCGCGCAAGAGGGCAGCGAGGGCTCGATGATCGAGCTGTATCGCGGCGAGCGCTTCCTCGCGGACGGCGACGAGCTCGTCCTGCGCGGTCGCACTGCGAACGGCGTCGAGCTGGGCGAGGTCCGCGGCCGCGTGATACCCCGTTCGAGTTAAAGCTTCGTGCTCAATCTCCCGATCCGCAGGAACATGACATTCACGCGGAGCAGGATCCTCAAGACCGGAGTGCTCGCCGCCGTACTGGCGTCGTCGCTCGTGTTCGCGATGCCGGGTGGTGCGGTGATCGGAGGGACGGCGGTTTCGCCGACTCCTTCGTGGGCCGCGTACATCGCGGTCAAGCACAGCGGCAAGAACTCCAGCTGCAGCGGAGCGCTCGTCGGCTCGCGCTGGGTCCTGACGGCGGCGCAGTGCGTCGCACCGGCCACCACCAAGAGCCCGTGCCTGTTCGCGAAGCCGTATTCGGCGGGCGACGTCACGGTGTTCCTGGGCCGGAACGGCAAGGTCCTGGGTAAGCCCTTCGAGGTCTCGAGCATCAGCCGCAACGCCAACTCTGCGGTTTCGGCCGACGGTCAGTGCGTCCTGAAGAACGACGTCGTGCTCCTCCGCCTGAAGAAGGTCACGAAGAATGCGCCGCTCTGGCTCGCTCCGAGTCGGTTCGCCGTCTCCGACAATGACAACGCCGTTCTCTACGGCTACGGGCAGACGGCCCTCAACAAGCCGAAGAGCTACGGCGTGCTGCACCGCACGAAAGACTGGGACTGGGTTTACGACTCGGGGTGCAATCTCGCCTCGCTGATCAACGCAACCTGCGTCGACAACAACGGCGCCACCTCGTCCGGAACCGGCGTAGACACCGGTGGCCCCTGGACGATGAGCGTGAACGGCCAGCCCGTCGAGGCCGCCGTCTTCAGCGGATATGACCTGGCGCACGGGTTCGCGTACGGCACCGGTGTCGGCGAGCCGTCGACCTCGGCGTGGCTCCATCTGAAGCTTGGAATCCCGAACGTCGCGTCGGGGAACATCGTGCGCAACCCGGTGACGAGCGAGACATGGCTGATCGACGGAGAGGGCTATCGCAGGCCGATTCCGGACGCGTCGACTGCCTCATGCCTGATCGGGCGGGGCGCGCAGACTACGGACTTCTCCGCGGCGACGCTCGCGCTGATGGCCGCGAAGACGGACCCGGCGACGTGCACCTCGAACGGCGCCGAGGTTCTCATCGCGGGCACGGGCGACGGTGGATGGGACGCGCCGGTCACCAGCCTCGCTTCGCTCCTCGGGAGCGCGGGCTACAACGTCACGCAGTTGCCGACACTGCCTTCGGATCTGAGCATCTTCGGGCAGGTCTGGTGGGTCGATACGAATGCGCCGTCGAGCGCGGAGCAGAGTCAGCTCATCGCGTTCGAGCATTCCGGCGGCGGAGTCTTCCTCACGGGCGATGGCTCCTGCTGCGAGCCGCTGAACACGGCTAACACGTCGATGATCAACTCGATGGTTACCGGCGGTGGAGTCACCGCAGGCGGCGACGGAAACCTGTGCACCTGCACCACGGCCCTGACGGTGAACGCGAGTGTGGTTGGGAACCTCTCGCAGCAGCCGGTCGCCGTGAGCCAGTGGACGGTTTCCCAGCCGGGCGGAATGCACGGAGTTCCCGCCTCGTCGGTGTTCGCCTATTACCAGCCCGGAGACATCTCTACGCGACGGACCGTCGCCGCCGCGTGGGATCGCGCGAGCCTCATCGGGAACGGCCGGCTGGTCGTGTTCATGGACATCAACTGGACGGAGCCGGGTTACCGCGCCGCGAACTGGTCGGACGTGGCACAGAACGTCGCGCTCTACCTCTCCAGCTTGAGCAGCCCGCCGGGCCCCGTCGTTCCGTAGAACCAGCGCTACTCTTCCGCCCATGAAGCGGGCGGTTCTCGCGGCGGCGCTCGCCGCCGCGATCATCTCCGGCGTTGCGACCGCCTCCGGCGGTCCTTCGCTGCTCCATCCGGCGTCACTCCACGCGAAGGCGCCCGCGACCTTCAAAGCGCGCTTCAAGACGACCAAAGGCACGTTCGTCGTCAAAGTCACCCGCAAGTGGGCGCCGAAGGGCGCCGACCGGTTCTACAACCTCGTCCGCAACCACTTCTACGACAACCAACCGCTCTTCCGCGTTCAACCGGGGTTTGTCGCGCAGTGGGGGATCAGCATGAAGCCGGCGATCGCGAAAGCCTGGCAGAACGCAACCATCAAGGATGACCGCATCACGCACTCCAACGTGAAGGGGACGATCACGTTTGCGACCGACGGGAAGAACACGCGGACAACGCAGGTATTCGTGAACACCGGTGAGAACGCGTACCTCGATGGCTACGGGTTGTTTTCCCCGTTCGGCACCGTGACGAGCGGCCTCTCGGTGTTCTCAACCCTCTACCACGGCAAGCAGTCGGCGAAGGCCTACCAAAATCAGGCAGCGCTGACGAACTACGGCGGGCGGTGGGTGCGGAAGCACTACCCGAAGCTCGACTGGATCAAGACGGCCCGCCTCGTCCACTCGGGCTAACCGCCCACGAGCGGGATGTATGGTGCGGCTCGCAGAGCAGGGGACTTAGATGAGGAGGTTCGGGTCGATGGGCAAGAGAGCTGTTTTCACGCTGGTGATCGCGTGCGTCATGGGTTTCGGCGGGTTCGGGGTTCTTGCTGCCGATGCAGCCAATCCCGTCTTCACTGCGGTGGTCAATCCGCTTAGTCAGCTGCCGGCCGCAGCGGTGCTCGAGGGGACGACATGCACGTCGTCCAGTTCGTGCGTCGCGGTCGGTTTTGACCTGGGCAGCCAGCCGCTGACGCTCGCCGGCGATCCGTCGTCGTGGGGTACGGGCCAGGTTCGAGTGCTCGGGCTCGGAGACTTACTCAACCAATACGGCGACGGTTCCGTGCTCTTGTCCGTCACCTGCACATCGCCGACGTCGTGCGTGGCCGTTGGAGAAGACGGAAACGATCAGCCGCTCGTGCTGACCGGCGATCCGGCCACGTGGACTGCCTCTCACGCGCGGCAGATCACGCTCGGTGGCGCCCTTGGTTCGGCCGGTTTTCTCGACTCGGTCGCGTGTACGTCGTCGACGGCGTGCGTCGCGGTGGGATCAGACGGACGCGGTCAGCCACTCGCGCTTGTCGGCGATCCGGCGTCCTGGACTGCGGCGCAGGCGCGCGAGATGGCGCTCGCTCCAGCGTTTGGCGCGGGCGGCTCGCTCGCGTCGGTCACGTGCACATCATCCTCGGCGTGCGTCGCCGTCGGTAGGGATCGGCACCGGATGCCGATCGTCGTGTCCGGCAACCCATCAGCGTGGGCGGGCGGCCAAGTGCAGGAGATGTCGCTTGGCTCGGCGTTCGGGTGGGGAGGTTCTCTCAGGTCGATCGCGTGCACGACATCGTCGGCGTGCATCGGCGTCGGCGTCGACGGCCACAGTCAGCCGTTCATGCTGGCCGGCGATCCTTCCACCTGGAGCGTTGCGCAGGCGCACGAGATCAAGCTCGATGGGAGCTTCGGGGCGAGTGGTTCGCTCGCGTCGGTCACCTGCACGACCAGCTCGTCATGCGTCGCCGTCGGTTACGACGGGCGCAATCAGCCGCTCATGGTGGCGGGCGATCCTTCGACGCCGTGGACTGGCGCGCAGGCCACGGATGTGGTGCTCGGTGACGCGTTCAGCGCGGGCGGGGAACTCATCTCGATCTCCTGCGTCTCCTCGTCGGACTGCGTTGCAGCGGGCATCGACAACAACGACCAGCCGCTCGTGTTCGGCGGCAATCCGGCCACGTGGGGCGCGGCCCAGGCTCAGGAGATGACGCTGCACGGCGCCGCGTTCGGGGCGGAGACGGCCCCGTCGACGTTGACGTGCACCTCGAACACCTCATGCCTCGAACTCGGCGCGACCTACAACGCTCAGGACGGGTCGGACCCGTATCTCCTCCAGGGCAATCCCGCGACGTGGGATCTGGCGAGCGCCGTTCCCATGACCGGCATCAGTCCGAACAGCTCCTTGAACGGCAATGCCTGCCCATCCCCGACGTTCTGCGTCGCGGTCGGTCAGGACGGGGTCAGCGAGGACCCGCTGGTCCTCACGGGTGACCCGTCCACATGGGGTAGCGCAGGAGGGCGGGTGATCTCGCTCAGTGACGCGGTAGGCGGGGGCGGCGTGCTCTTTGGGGTCGCCTGCACGTCTACGACATCGTGTGTCGCCGTTGGTGTGGATTACAACGACCGTCCGCTCGTGCTCACGGGCAATCCGAGCACGTGGACGAGCGCGAACGCTGTCGAGTTCAAGCTCTCGAAGGCGCTTCAGACATACGGCGCTCTCAATTCGATCGCGTGCACGTCGGCAACCGCCTGCGTTGCCGTGGGGAGCGACGGCTTCGGCTACAAGCGACAGCCGCTCGTGCTCTCCGGCAACCCGTCGACGTGGAAGGCAACGAATCTCAAGCAGATCACGTTGACGAGCGCTCTGGGAGGCACCGGAACGCTCTTCTCGGTCGCGTGCGCTTCGAGCACGTCGTGCGTGGTCGCCGGATACGCCGGCAAGGGGCCGTACAAGCCGCTCGTCCTAACGGGGAAACCAGGCGGGTTGACGGTGAGCAAGGCGTTCAATCTCAAAGTGCCAGCCGTGACGGCGACGTCAGTGGGCGGATTGTTCGGATCCGGTGGACTCGGAGCCGGCTCGGGTTACCTGCTGTCGACCAGTTGCGACGCCGCGAACTACTGCGTTGTCGTCGGCGGTGACGGCGTCTCTGCGCCGGTGTACATGTCAGGGAATCCGACCACGTGGAAAGGTCACGCGCTCCGGAGGCCGGCGAAGCACGGCCCGTCGTTCACCGCAGCGCAGCTCGCCACCTCCTCCTGCACCGCTACCGCCTGCTTTGCCGGCGGAGTTGCGAATGGAGGCGACTTCGTAGCGTCAGTCACCGGCGGGCCGTAAGTCCCACCCGTAGCCCTGCAACTCAGAAAACCCCCGCTCAGCGGGGGTTTTCTTATTGGGGGCGCTAGAACGTCGGCATCCTTCACCCGGCGATGCCGGCTAGCTACCCAGGCGGGTGGTACAGGTGGCACGCCACTTCGACCGCGCCTTCGGGCTCGAGTTGCGGGTCGCGCGGGAGGTGGAAGTCGAGCCGCACCCGGCCGTTCTCCGCCTCGAGCTCCTCGACTCCATGCCACAGCCGCTCGTCGGACTCGTCGGCGCGTATTCGTTCGAGCAGCGCGACCGTCTCCTCTACCGTGACTCCCTTCGGAGGAGTCCAGCGCACCTCTGGCGAGGGGACGCGTAGCGGGTCGAGATCTCCGAGGAGCCGCTGCTCGGTCTCAACGGTGTCGTCGCCGGCTGCGCTTGCCCAGCGTCGTTCGAGCAGGTCACGCAAGTCCCGCGACTCCCACCCGCACGGCTCGAACGCGCGTGAGCAACGCGGATGGAAGGAGCACCCGAGCGGCGGGAACGCCGCGTCCGGCACCTCGCCACGCGGGAGGTCACGCGGCACGGCGCGCTCGGGGTCCGGCTCGGGGATCGCCCGGAGGAGTGCCTGCGTATACGGGTGCTTCGGGTCGGAGTAGATCGACTCCGCAGGGCCGATCTCGACGATCCGCCCGAGGTACATGATCGCGATCCGGTCGCAGAAGAATTTCGCCGTCGCAAGATCGTGCGTCACGTAGAGGTACGTGAGGTCGAAGTCGCGCTTGAGCGCGAGCATAAGCTCGATGATCTTGGCCCGGACGCTCATGTCGAGCATCGACACGGGCTCGTCCGCGACGAGCAACACCGGGTTGAGGATGATCGCGCGCGCGATCACCGCCCGCTGCTTCTGGCCGCCCGAGAGATCGGACGGGTACTTGTCGAGGTACTGCTCCGCCGGCGCGAGCCCGACGGTTTCGAGCACCGCCGAGACGCGGGCGCGAATCTTGCCGCGGTCCTTCTCGATTCCGTGGATCTCGAGCGGATGACCGACCGCCTGGACGATCGTCATCGCCGGATTGAGCGACGCGTGCGGATCCTGGAAGACGACCTGCATGCGCCTGCGGAGCGCTCGGAAGTCGCGTTCGCGGAGACGCGTGATCTCCTGGCCCTCGAACTCGATCGAGCCGGAGGTCGCGCGGACGAGACCGAGGAGCGTGCGACCGAGAGTCGTCTTGCCACTGCCCGACTCGCCGACGAGACCGAGCACCTCGCCCTTACGAATGTCGAGCGAGACGTCGTCGACCGCGCGCACCATCCCCGCCTCGCGGCCGACGAGCCTGTCGGCGAAGCTTCCACGGATCGAGTAGTAGGTCCGGAGGTTGCGGATCGAGACGAGCGGCTCAGGCTTCATCCGCGACCCCGATCGCCGCACGCTCGAGCGGGGCCTGCCCGCCCGCCGGGATCAACTCGCTTGGCCCGTGGAGCCAACAGAAGACACGCTGCCCCGGACCGGGGTGTTGCTCGACGGGCTCGAGCTGGGTGCAGACCGCCGTTGCGCTCGGGCAGCGTGGATTGAACCGGCAGCCGGAGGGCGGGTCGATGAGGTTTGGCGGCGCGCCGGGAATCGAGTGCAGCACCGTCGTGTCGAGTGAGATCGTCGAGCGGAGAAGTTCGCGCGTGTACGGATGCGCGGGGTCTGCGAACACGTCGCGCACCGGGCCGTCCTCCGCGATGCGTCCGGCGTACATCACGGCCATTCGGTCGCAGGCCTCGGCAACGATCCCGAGGTTGTGCGTGATCAGGAGGAGCGCGGTCCCGAAGTTGTTCTTGAGGTCGGCGAGGAGCGCGAGGATCTGGCCTTCGACGATCACGTCGAGCGAGGTCGTCGGCTCGTCGGCGACGAGGAGCTTGGGACGCAGGACGAGCGCGAGGGCGATCATGATGCGCTGTCGCATGCCGCCCGAGAACTCGTGCGGGTACTGGCGGAAACGCGTCGGTGGGATCCCCATCCGCCCGAGCGTCTCGAGCGAGCGGCGACGAATCTCGGCGTCGGTGAGGTTCGGCTCGTGCTGCTCGAGCGTCTCCTTGAAGTGGTCGGAGATGCGGAGGAGCGGGTTGAGCCGCGTCATCGGCTCCTGGAAGATCAGTCCGAGCTCCGGGCCGCGCATCCGCCTGACCGTCTTCTGCGGGAGCGTGACGAGGTTCTGGCCGTCGTAGAGCACCTCGCCGTCGGCGCGCGCCCCTTCGGGCAGGAGGCCGAGGATGCCGCGCCCGAGCGTCGACTTTCCGCAGCCCGACTCGCCGACGAGGCCGACGACTTCGCTCTCGCCGATATCGAGCGTGACGCCGTCGACCGCGCGCACCGGCCTCCCCGGCGTCGCGTAATAGACGCGGAGGTCGCGGACCTGAAGGATCGCATCGCTCACTTCTCCTGCTCCTCGGCGGCGCCCGGCCTGGGCGCGAACTCGAACTTGGCGAAGTGCCGGCGGCGGAGCACCGGGTTGATCGTCTCGTTCAGGCCCTCACCGATGAGTGTCAGGCCGGTCACAAGAAGAACGATCGCGAGACCCGGGAAGAGACCCGTCCACCAGATCCCCGACGCGGCGTCCGAGGACGCACGCGAGACGTCGTACCCCCACTCCGCACCCTGCGTCGGTTGGATCCCGTAGCCGAGAAATCCGAGCGCGGCGAGCAGGAGTATCGCGTCGGCGGCGTTGAGCGTCGCTATCGGCGGCACGTTCTGCACGACGTTGAAGAAGACGTACTTGCGGATCACGGTTCGTGGGCGCGCCCCGAGCGCGCGCGCAGCGTCGACGTACGACTCCTCTCGCAGGCTGACCACGTGGTTGCGGACGACGCGGAAGTAGAGCGGCACGTACGCGGCCGTGATGGCGATTGCGGCCGTGAAGATGCCGCTGCCGTTGCTCGAGTTCGAGAGCAGGAACGCAATCACGATCGCGATGAGGAGAAACGGGAAGGCGAAGAGCGCGTCCATGACCACCACGAGCATGCGGTCGAGAGGCCCGCCGTAGTACCCCGAGAAGAGGCCGAGCGGGACCCCGATACTGAGTGCCATCACGAGTGCGATCAAGACGACCTCGAGCTCGGTCTGCGCCCCGTAGATGACGCGCGACATCACGTCGTCCGACTGCACCGTCGTTCCCATCCAGTGCATCCCCGACGGGTGGCCGAGCTGCGGGAACCGCACCCCACCCGACGTGTACTGCGTGAAGCCGTAGGGCGCGATGAATCGCGCGAAGAGTGCCAGGACGACGAAGAAGAGCGTGATCCCGATTCCGGTCCAGAACATTGCGCGCGCGGTGCCGCTCGCCTCGCGGATCGGCTTCGTCGCGCGTCCGAGGGCGGACATCAGTAGCGGATCCTCGGGTCGACGAACGCGTTGAGGATGTCGACGAGGATGCTCACTGCGACGACGACGAGGGCGAAGAAGACCATGATTCCCTGCACGCCGGTGTAGTCCCGATTCTCGAGGTAGTAGACGAGCTCGTGGCCGATGCCGGGCCAGTTGAACGTCGTCTCGGTGAGCACGACGCCGCCGAGCAGCGTCGCGAGGCTGAGACCGATGATCGTGATCACGGGAACGAGTGCGTTCTTGAAGGCGTGGCGGTAGACGACGCGGCGTTCGCTGATTCCCCGCGCTCTCGCCGCCTCGATGTAGTCGTCGTGCAGCGCGCGGATGACGTTGACGCGGACCAGGCGGATGAAGACTCCCGCCGTGATGAGACCGAGCGTCATCGCGGGAAGGATCAGGTGCAACGAGACGTCCCACAGGGCGGACCAGTTTCCGTCCCAGATCGCGTCGACGAAAAGGATGTTCGTGTGCGTCGGGAGAAAGGCCTGGGTGATGGGGCTCGCCTGGCCGGAGGTCGGCAGCCAGTTGAGCCAGACACCGAAGACGAGCTGGGCCATCAGTCCGAGAAAGAAGGCGGGCATCGCGTAGATGGTGATTGCGAAGAAACGGGCGAAGATGTCGACCGAGGTGTCGCGGTAGCGCCCGGCCAGGAGCCCGACCACGACGCCGACGATGATCGCCACGAACATCGCGAAGAACGTCAGCTCGAGTGTCGCGGCGCCGTTCTGCTCGATGATCTGCGTGACGGGGCGGTTGTCGGTGGTCGTCGTCCCGAAGTTGCCGCGGGCGATGTTCCCGAGGTAGTCGACGTACTGGGTCAGGAGCGGCTTGTCGAAGCCGAGGCGGTGCGTGATCTGATTGACGCACCGCGGGCGGGGCGTGACCACCGAGCGCTGCCTGGATCGGATTCCCGGGCGCGACCCGCATGAGCAGGAAGACCATCGTCAGGAGGATCAGCACCATCGGCACGACGAGCAGCCAGGCGCGTGATGAGGTATGTCCTGAGCGAGGTGCCGGTCACAGGCGCATCAGTGTTGCAGGAGGGGCGCCCGCGAGTTGGACGCCCCTCCTGTGTCGTTCGGGCTCACGGCTTCGAGATCAGCCAGAACCGCATGTAGAACGCGGCGTCGAGCGTCGAGTCGATGCCCTTCATGTTCTTGCGGCTCACGGCCACCATGTTTCCCTGCCAGTACGGGATCGTCGGCAGATCCTTCGCTCCGAGCACCTGGATCGCCTTGAGGGCCCATAGCGAGCCTTGTCGGTCTTTGCCGCCCGCTCCGCGGCGATGCAGCTTGTTCATCGTGCTTGCTGCTGTAGCCGTTCGTGAAGAACGAGCCGGTCTGGTAGAAGCTGACGGTGTAGTCGTCGGCGTCCGGGTAGTCCGGGAACCAGCCGAGCTGGAACCCGCCGTACACCTTTCCGAGGTTGCCGGCGTAGGTCGCCCACTCGGCGGTCTTGAGCGTCACCTTGAAGAGCCTCGACGCGTTGAGCGCACGCTGGATCTCGACGTACTCGTCCGCTGAGGCGGCGCCGTAGTGCGACGGCGTGTACCAGAGCGTGATCGGCAGCGGCTTCTTCATACCCTTCATCTCCGCCTTCGCCTTGGCGAGATTGGGGCTGGCCCCGTACGCCGTCTTGAACGCGTCGTACTGGCCCGGCAAGCCCTTCGGCACCATCGAATAGAGCGGCGACACCGTGTTGTGGTAGACGCGCTTCGCGATCGTCGCCCGCGGCATGAGGTACGCGATCGCCCGCCGGACGTGGATGTTGTTGAACGGCTTCCGCTTCACGTTGAAGACGAGATAGCGGATGACCACACCGTTGCCTTGGTGGACGACGAGCGCGCTTGATCTTGCCCATCGCGTTGAGCTCGGTCGGCGTGAAGCTCTGGAACGCCATGTCGATATTTCCCTGCTGGAGATCGAGCTTCATCGTCGAGGAGCTCGAGTAGTACTTGATGATCAGGCCGCCGTTGGCCGGCGCCGTACCCCAGTAGTGCGTGTTCGGGGCGAAGACGGCCTGCTGCGTCGGCGTGAAGCTGGTCAGCTTGTACGGTCCCGTGCCGATCATGTGCGCCGTGTCCGTGTTGTCCAGGATCGCGTTCGACGGGAACGTGTTGTGGTCAACGACGTAGCCGGCGTTCGTCGAGAGGATGTACGGCCAGATCGAGAACGGGTGACTGAGATGGAAGACGACGGTGTACTGCCCGCTCGTCGTCGTGCTGGTGAGGTAGGAGAGCAGGGTGTAGATGCCCTGGTCGCCCGCGATCGCCTGCACTCGGTCGAACGAGTACTTGACGTCGGTCGACGTCATCAGGTCGCCGTTGGAGAAATGGACGTTGTGCCTGAGCTTGCACGTCCACGTCTTGAGGTTGGTCGAGTGGGTGCACCCGGTTGCGAGCACCGGCGCGAGCTTCGCCCCATGGGGGAAGCCGTAGAGGCCCTGGAAGATGTTGAGGTCGACGGTGAACGAGTCGTAGTCGTACTCGTTGGCCGGGTCGATATTGACGACCGTGCCGGTCGAGCCGTCCACGATGACCTTCTTTGCCGTCGCGCCACCGTACGCGGTCGTCGCGACAACAGCGGTCACTGCGGCTGCGACGGCCAGGACGCGTCACCAGCACTCTGAACTTGCCCTTGGTCATGAAGCTCCCTTCCTGACGGGATGACTATGGAATCGGGAACCGGTGGAGTTTATTACGCCGGTGTTGTCACTGGTAGCCGTCGGCCTCACGTCGCGTGGCTAAGCCGGAATGGCTCCCGGGTGCTTGTCGCCCCCTGGTCGTCCACCGTTGGCTCGATCTCGCACCGATCTCGCACCGCAAGTGGCGTCTAGGTCGCGGGGCTGACCCGTCCACCTCTGGTACCTCGTCGGCTTTCAGAACCGCCTCCTCGTCGCCATCCGGTGGTCGTCCGGCTTTGCGGTTCGCCGTGCGGAACACGAGCGCGTCACCGATCCCGAAGGAGCCGCGCCTGTGCCGCATCAGCTCTGCGTCCAGGTCGGCGGTCATCGGCACCGACGCCGGCAACTAGACGTTCCGCTGCCAGAGCAAGTACCCGAGCGGGAGGATGCCGGCCAGCAGAAGCCACGGCCCGAGCTCGATCCGCGTCAATCCGAGAACCTGCGTTGTCTGCGGGTCCGAGCCCGCCTGTGCGCGGATTGCGCCGAGGAGCCCTCCGACATCGCCCTCGCGGAGGACACGGCCGTGCGTCAAGGCGGCAAAGTGCGTGAGCACGCTGCCACTCGTCGGGTCGGGTCGGTAGTTCGGATCGACGTGTCCTCCGACGTAGATCCGCTCTGTCGGAGCCCACACGTGGACGAAGATCGGCGGAATCGAGACGTCCCCTGCATAGCCGTATTGCCCGATCGGCGGCGGAGAAGCATGCTCCTCACCGTCGGTGAAGATGACGACGAGCGGGTGCTTGACGCTTGGCGGGAAGAAGCCGCCGCTCGCGAGCGGGACGAGCGCGGTGAACGTCGATGCGCGGTCGGGGTAGAGCTGGCTCGGCGGTGGCTCGTCGATCTGCGCCGACTGGTTGACTGTCCGCAACACAAGGCCGCTGTTCGTGTCCGGCATCAGGCAGGGCAAGATGCGGTCGGTCATCGTCGCGACCCCGGTCGGAGTGTCTCCGAGTTGTGGGATCAGCGCTCTCGCTTCCCGTTTCGCCCGTTCGAGTCTCGTTGCACCGTGCGGACCCGTGCGTGCGCTCATCGAGAGCGAGGTGTCGAAGACGAGAAACAGCTGTGTGTCCGTTCGCACGGTGAGCTCGGCCTTGTGGACGAGGACCGGCTGGGTGGCGGCGACCCCGACGAGCGCGGGCAGGAGTGTTAGCGCGACGGCCGCCGTGACGAGCTCGCGCTGCCTCGGCGGCTTGAGGGCGAAGCGTCGCCGCAGGCCGCGCGTCCGTGCTTCCATCAGTCCGAGCGCGGCGAGCGGAATCAGGGCCGCGAGCGCGAGCAGACCAGCGAGCGGGGTGAGAAAGGAGATATCGATCAGTAGCCTCCGCCGGCCTTTCCGGCGCCGCTGCTCCCGCCGGTCGCGAAGCCGCCGTTCGCAAACGACCCGAGCTTCTTCGCGAGAGGCCGCTCTAGCTCCAGTAGGAGCTCTAAGTTGACCTTCGCCGCGTAGTTGTCCGGGTCGGTGAGGATCGCCTGTTGGAAGTAGGCCGCCGCTCGGGCGAAGGCCTCCTCCTTCGAGCCGTTGTTGACGGTGGGCGTCGTGATGGTCATCACGCCGAGAAAATTGGCGGCGCGGGACCGCTCGGTGCTCGTCCTGCCCGTTTGGGCCGCTGCGAGCAGATCGTTGCCCGCAACCACACGCGCTGCGTTGAGGTGGCTCTGCCACGGATTGTTCCCGAGCCTCTGTACTGCGATTTGGCTGTGCCAGAAGCGCTGCACGGCGTGCCTGTACGCGCGCGGGTCGGCAATCCCGAGGAGCTGGTACGCGGGATCGCCCGGGAGGATCGCGGGAGAGCGCCAGAGGCCCTGCTTGTTTCGGAACGTGTCGAACGTGGCGTCGTCGCGGCGCATCCTTTCCTGCCAGGCGTGGATATCGACCGCGAGGATCGCGAACATCACTGAGAAGCCGAGAAGGACGACGGCGACAATGAGAGGCGCGGCGCGGCGGAGGCGGGTCATGTCCGCCGGCTCGGGACGGAGTCGCGTGTTGAGCAGTTCGTTCGCCGCCAGGAGCGCGGCGAGGACAACGCCGACCACGATCAGCGACCACGGCCAGGCGGCCACGAAGGGCTCCACCTTCTCGGTCGCGGTCGAGCGGTACGCGGTCGGCTTGACGAACGCGTTCGCGCCGAAAAGAGCCGCGAAGACACCCTTGTCTGTAGGTCCTGCGTTGACGGCGATGATCCGCACCGGGATATGTGCCTTGTTCAACGCGGTTGCCGCTGCGAGCAGCGCTCCCTGGTCGCCCGAGCTGTCGGCCAGGTCGCTGATGAGGACGATCGCGCCGTGCTTCACCCCGGCGCGCTGGAGCGCCAGCTCGCCTATCACCAACCCCTTCGAGATATTCGTTCCGGCGGTGAACTGCGCCCATGGTGTTTCCCCCGAGATCGTGGAGTCTTTGGTGTCCGCCTGGGGCTTGAAGAAGCGTTCGAAGGCGAAGAGTGCGCTGACGGGGGAGTTGGGCGGGAGCAGTTCGTACGCGGTGTCCGAGAACATGACGAGCCCCATTGCCTGATTCCCGGCTGCGAGCGCATGCAAGATGCCCGGCATCGCCTGGAACGCCCCTCCGGAAACGCTGCCCGACATGTCGAGGACCAGCACACCGGTCTTGGCGCCTTCGGGCAGAAGGGCAGCGCGGCCGCCCGCCGGCGAGATCGCGAGAAGTACTGCGCCGGCGAGGGCTGCTGCGAGCGCGAGGGCAAGCCCGGCGCGGACGATCGTCGTTCGCTCTGCGATCGAAGCGAGGCGCGGCAGGTCGCCGAGGGCCGTGGCGCCTTCCCGCTTGAGCGTCGTGCCCCTCATCCGCCCATCTCCTCCTCAGGTTTCACCGCGACGCCCGCGCGCTGGGAAATCGCCGCCACTTCGTCGCTCTCAGGCGTTTTCTTCGACCAGGCCAGCTCGCGCGCGGCGTCCGACAACTCGACCACGTCGAGCGGAAGCTCGTCGGCTACCCGCTCGAGCGCTTTGCGCTGCAGCGTCTCATCCCCGCGCGCATTGGCCCAGAAGAACAGCGTGAGAGCCCGCTGGAGGGAATCGGGTAAGCCAGGCCCCGCGCTGGCGAGCGGTGACCGCGACCGGAGCACCCAACGTCCGGAGAGGATAAGGGCGCCGCCGCAGCAGAGTCCAGCGAGCGTAATCGCGAGCCAGAGCATGAGATTCGGCGATATCCGGTAGTCGACCGCGGCGATCGGCGTGATCCGGTCCAGCCAGGGAGTGTTCAGCGTCGTCCGGAGGAGAGTTCTCTCCCGCGGGCCGATCACGGAGTCGAACTGGAGTCGTGGGAAGGACGCATGAACGGCGTACGCCGTGCCGTGCAGCTCGTGGACGCTGATCTGCGCGGGCGGGAACACGAACTCCTTAGAGGTCTCGCTCGGCGATGTGCCGGCGCACAAAAGGGTGAAGCACGTGAGCTGCCACGTCCAAGTCGTCTCGACCCAACGGCCGCCTCCGGCGCGGACTTCCCGCGGCTTCCCGGCAGGCTTGAAGGGCGCGAAGCCGGCGAGCACGTGAAGCGTCGCCGGATCGACCTGAGTGCTGTCCGCTATGACCGAGACCTGCGCCGTCACGGGATTTCCAAAGAACTGGACGGGAGGCGACACCGACGTCGTGACGCGGAGCGGACGCGCGGCCGCCGCCGACGGTCCCGCTGCGAGCGCCCCGAAGGCCACGACGAGCAGGGAGACGAGGAGCGCCCGCCTCATACGAGTGCTCCACGCGCCATCACGCGGAGGTCGGCCCAGCGGAGAAAGGCTGCGAGAACGTCGCCGGAATTGTGCGAGCTGACGTTGACCGGCTCCGCGCCGAGCGCGCGGAAGAACCGCACCAAGGCAGCGCTCCGCTCCTCGTGCTCGAGTCGCAACCGCGCGGCTTCGGCCCGCGTGAGGTAGATGGGGATGACGACCCCTGTCTCCGGATCGGCGTACGGAACCGTGATCGCTCCGATGTCGGGGAATGTCCGCTCCCACACCGGGTCTTGGAGGACGACCGGGACGAGCTCCCAGCGATGTCCGAGAGCCTCCTGCCAGACCGGTAGCTCAGGGGGTACGAGGAAATCGGAGACGACGAACACGAACGCCTGCGTCGGGAGCGCACGGCGATGGCGGCCGAGATGCTCGAGCCCGAGCGTGACTGCGTCCGGTGGAGCATGGAACGGGCGTTCGAAGCTGAACGGCTCGGCCATCCGGTTGGAGGTCGGCGGCCGCCAGCATTCAGCGCCGTCCGCGTGGTCGACGTAGCCGGTGAGGCTGCGAGCTGCGATGGCGCTCATGCCGATCAGGTCGATGCACTCCAGCAGGGCGCGCGGCTTGTTGAGCGGGCGGAGGAGCGAGCTGCCGATCCCCATGGACGGGCGGCGGTCGGCGACGACGACTACGCAGGGGGACTCGTCGGCGAAAAGCTCGTGGACGATGAAAACCTCGCTGTCTCTGGCTGCGGAGAGGCGAGCGGACGAAGGCCAGTCGATCCACGCGACGTCGTCTCCCAGACGGTACTCGCGAGATCCGGCGATGTCCGAGCCCTGACCCCGGCGGGAGCTCCGAACGCCGCCGAACGAGGCCCCCACCACCCGTCGGCGCGGGATGAGCGGGAACGTTCCACGCGTCACCGTTCCCCCGTCGGCGACGGTAGTTCGAGGTCGATGTCGAACCCAGGCTTGGGTGCGAGCGCGAGGCAGCGAGCCTGAACGTCGAGAACGGCCTCGCTCCAGCCGCGGTCGCGGATCTCCGCGAGGAAACTCGGCCGGAAGATCAAGCGGTGCATGAGCACGGGTTCGAGCAGGCCTTCGACGTCCTCGGGCGTGACGTAGCGGCGTCCGTGGAGGACCGCCCAGGCGCGTGCGGCGCGGTTCAGGGCCAGGGAACCGCGGACGGAGCTGCCGAGCGCGACGATCTCGAGCTCGCGCGTCGCGCGGACGACGTCGACGATCCAGCGAGAGACCGCCTCGTGCACGAAGACCTCCTGCATTGCCGAACGAAGCACCGCGATGTCGGCGAGGTCGATCACCGGTTGCAGGCGCGCGAGTGGATGACCGCTGATCTGCTCGTCGACGATCCGGCGCTCATCGTCGTAGCTCGGATAGCCGAGCGTCGCGCGGAGGAGGAAACGGTCGAGCTGCGCCTCGGGGAGGGGGAACGTCCCCTCGTACTCGATCGGGTTCTGGGTCGCGAGGACGAGGAATGGATCGGGGAGCAGCCGCGTCGCGCCGTCCACCGTCACCTGCTGCTCCGCCATTGCCTCGAGCAGTGCCGACTGGGTCTTCGGCATCGCGCGGTTGATCTCGTCGACGAGAAGAACATTCGCGAAAACCGGCCCGGGGCGGAACTCGAAGTCGCGCTCGCGCTGGTTGAAAATCGAGAGTCCTGTCACGTCCGTCGGCTGTAGGTCGGGCGTGCACTGAACGCGTGAGGCGACGGCACCTTCGATCGATTGGGCCATGGAGCGGGCGAGGACGGTCTTCGCTGTGCCGGGCACGTCCTCAAGTAGGGCGTGCCCGCCGCATAGGAGCGCAGCGACGACGAGCGTGATCTGTTCCCGCTTTCCATGCACGACGGTCTCGATGTTGTCGAGCAAGCGGAGCGCTATCTCATGCGCCGCAGATTGAACCTCGGTTGCCAACCGGCCCTCCGGGAATTTGGGGTGCTCGCCCGCCTACTATCGGCTGGGACGACGAACGGCGCACTTTGTTTGCAAGGTGTATGGAGAATTGCCAGAGGGGCAGGGTCGCTCCCGCGGCGCCCTCACAGGGGTCTGTGGTCTCGCCGATGAAGAAGGAGAGATCCAACGTCCTGACTGCGAGAGACAGTCCGCCCCAGGACGCCGATCCCTACCTTCCACGCGCTCTTCGCACGCACAACAGAGCGGACGATGAGAGCGTTCTCGGTAGCGCGCGATCCCGCTGTGGGAGCGGGATCCCGGCGAACCGTGGAAGTGGGCGCGGCTGGGATCGAACCAGCGACCCCTCGCGTGTGAAGCGAGTGCTCTCCCGCTGAGCTACGCGCCCGGAGGCGTCGATTCTAGCCGCCGGTCCGGCGGCGCCTGACCGCGAGGAGAGCGGCGCCGCAGAGAGCGGCGGAGATGAGGAACGGAGCGACGTCACCCGACGCGGCGGCGATCGCTCCGCCTGCCGCAGGTCCGACGAGAGCGCCGAGCGCCCACGCCGCGTTCATCAGTCCGAACGCCATCCCTTGCGCGAGGCCGCTTCGTTCCGCTCCGTCCGCGATGAGCGCGAACGCCGGGGTGAAGAGAACGCCGTACGCACCCGCGGCGAGGACGACGAGCGGCACGTAGAGGAGCGGCTGCGGTGCGAGCGCGAGGGCGACCGACACCGCGATCCCGACCGCGAGCGCGATCTCGATCGGTCGGAACACGCCGCGCCGGTCGAGGAAACGTCCGGTGAGCGGCGAGAGCACCGTTTCGAAGGCCGCGCCGACGAGCCAGATCGCGCCGATCGCGGCTGCTCCCCAGCCCGCGGCCGAGAGGTGGAGCGGTGCGAGCGTCGAGAGCACGCCGAAGAGAAGCGCCGGCAGCGCCATCAATGCCATTCCACCGATAAACACGCGGTTGCGGAGCGCTCGCGCCATCGCCGCCGCAGACGCGCGCTCCGGCGGCACCGGCTCGATGAGAAACGTCGCCGCGCCGAGGACCACAGCGAGCCCGGCGAGCGCGACGAAGACCGGTTCTCGTCCGACGAGCGCGGCGGCGGCTCCGACCGCAGGCCCGAAGAGCGCGCCGAACACTGCGGCGCCCATCGCGCTCCCGATCATCTCGCCGCGGCGCTCGCGCGGCGTCGCGGCGAGGAGCCACGCGAAGGCTCCAGCCCAGGTGAATGCGCTGCCGCAGCCCTGGAGGAATCGCGCGCCGGCCAGGGTCCAGAACCCGTGGGCGAACGCGAAGCCGAGGCTCGCGAGGCCCATCAGCGTCAGGCCGACAAGGACGGCTCGCCGCGATCCGAGCCGTGCCGTCGCCGCTCCGCCCGGTAGTCCGCCGACAAGCGCGCCGGCCGCGTACGAGGCGACGAGCACTCCGGCTCCCGTCTTCGACAGGTGGAGCGACTCCGCGAAGTGGGGGAGGAGCGGCGTGAGCGCCGCGAACAGCATCGTGTCGACCGCGACGAGCGCCGAGACCAATAGGAGTAGTCGCCGCATCGCAAATGAGCCTACGGTTGCCATGTGACACTTCGACTGCTCGGTGCCGTATGAAGCTCGTGAACGCGATGCCGGCGGCTCTGACCGCTTCCCGTCCAAGCCGTGCGCAGCCCTTCGCGGATGTCGTCGCGGAGAATCTCGATGCGGTCTACCGCTACCTCGTCTACCTCACGGGCGACCGTGCGGCTGCCGAGGATCTCGCGTCGGAGACATTCGAGAAGGCATACCGCGGCTGGCGCAAGTTCGATCCGCATCGCGCTGCGCCGCGCACGTGGCTGTGCAAGATCGCGCATTCCGTCGCCGTGGACTGGTTCCGCGCCGAGGCGCGGCGGACGCGGCGCGAGGACAACTACATGCGCGACGCCGCGATGCTCGAGGACTCTGTCTTCGGTGATGGCTTCTCCCCGGAGCTCGACCAGGCGCTGCACCGTCTGGCACCGGCGGAGCGGGAGGTCGTCGCGTTGCGGGTGCTGCTCGAGCTCGACGGCCCAAGCGCGGCGCGCGTTCTCGGAATCAGCCAATCGGCGTGCTCGACCCGGCTCAGCCGGGCAATGAAGAGACTGGAAGAGGAGGTCGGAGATGTCCGCGTTTGAATTCGAGGGTCATGAGGCTTTGATCGCGGCGCTCCGCGCGGGGACGCTCGGCGCTCCCGAGCATCTGCACCGCCGCGTGCTCGCCGGCGGTTCGGTGAAGCGCCGGCGCTGGGCGGACATGTCCGGCCGGCGGCGCGTACTTGCGGTCGTGGTGGTTGCCGGGGTGCTTGCGGTCGGAGCTGCTGCTGTCCAAAGCGCACTCCTCTCCGGATCGAAGACGGCTGCCGGGCCGACGGCCGTTCACGGCAGTTCGGCGCTCATCCCGCTCCGGCCGCCCCTCCACCATCGGGCCTTCGGTGCGAACGGTGCCACCGGCGCGAACGGCGCCACCGGCGCGAACGGCGCGACCGGGGCGGAGGGTCCGACCGGCGCCGACCGGCGCGATCGGCCCTACCGGCGCGAAACGCGCACTGGTCTTCGGGTCGGCCCAAGCGGCGGCACCGCTGCACGGGGACAAAGCGCTCCAGGGCTTTAGCGACAACTCGGTCGTGATCCCGACCGACCGGCTCGTCCACGCGAGCGCCACTCTCCAGGTCGTCGTCCCGGACCACAGCGCACTCACGCACGCGACGAACGAGGCGACCCAGATCGTGACGCGGCTCGGCGGCTATTCACAGAGCGTCCAGTACCAGTTCTCGCACACGGGAGCCGGCCGCGCAGATCTCACCCTCCACGTCCCGCTCAGCAAGACGCAGGTCGCGATCGACCAGCTCACCGCGCTCGGGGATCTCGCCTACCAGCAGATCTCGACGCAGGATCTCGTGCGGACGTTCACGCGGCAGACGAGCACGCTCGGCAAACTGCAGCGCCAGATTGCGGTCTGGGTGCAGGCTCTGCAGAGCGGCACGCTGTCGAGCTCCGAGCGGCTCGCGGTGGAATACCGGCTCTCGAATGCCCGTCACGCGCTGAAGGCGACGCGCACGGCTCGCGCGCACACCGTCAAGTCCGGTCACACCTCCGACATCCAGCTGACTCTGGCGACGAAGCAGGGCAACGGGGGCGCGGTCGGGCCGCACAAGACCGGGCGTCTCGGCCAGATGCTCCACAACATGGGTCAGTTCCTCGCGGTCGAGGCGTTCGTCGTTCTCTACATCCTCGTCGTCGGGCTTCCGATCATCCTGCTCGTCGGCCTCATCTGGTGGTTCACGAGCGGGCGGAGGCGGAGGGACGAGAAGCGGCTGCTCGCGAGCGAGGCGTAGACTCCAGGCGTGCTGCTGCTAGACGCGGAACTGTCGACGGGCCACGAGGTCGCACTCATCCTCGTGGCCTCGGTATTCATCGCGTTCGCGCTGATCGCCTCGTTCCTCGCTCCGCGCTGGAAGCCCGACTTCCCCGGCCCGAACGGTCTGAGCGTGTTCGTGATCGCCTCGATCCTCATGTTCGTCTTGATGGTCTTGGCGATCAATTTCTTCGGTTAGCCTGTCTCGCAAGTTCGGAGAAGTGGCCGAGTGGCTGAAGGCGGCGCCCTGCTAAGGCGTTATGGGGCTGAATGGCTCCATCGAGGGTTCGAATCCCTCCTTCTCCGTCAGTGCTCCACCCAGCAACAGGCTGGGCGTCTCCGGCGGCTGCAAAGCGTCGCGCTGCGTTGTCCTCAGTCGCGCCGATAGCATCGGCTATCGTCGCTCCCTGCGTCCTAGCAGCGCTCGCTTTTCGCTCGCCGGAAACGCGAGCCTGTCACTGGGCGGAGCACAGCGCGACGCCGCGGTCGCGCACACCCGCGGAGGGGTGGCAGAGCGGTCGAATGCGGCGGTCTCGAAAACCGTTATCCGTGCAAGCGGATCGGAGGTTCAAATCCTCTCCCCTCCGCTCTATATCTCGGAGCCGAGGTCGCGCGATCGGCTCTCGGCGCACGCCCCGGCGAGGCGCGCCGCATAGACTCTCGTCCCCAAGCCATCAAACGTCCAAAGAGGAGCCGACATGCGTCGCCTGCTGTTCGTCGTTGCAATCGCGGTTGGTCTCGCGGCTCTCATCAC
Organism: uncultured Actinomycetes bacterium; assembly: GCA_963816735.1. Classification (GTDB taxonomy): domain Bacteria; phylum Actinomycetota; class Thermoleophilia; order Gaiellales; family Gaiellaceae; genus Palsa-739. The sequence goes on along the minus strand of CAWFLY010000010.1, from coordinate 838,250 downwards.
GGCTACGGCCCTCGCGACGGGGCCGGGCGGCTGGGATCATCTCGGAAACGGCGGCTCGGCTGCGCTCTCGCCACTGAACGGCCACGTCAACGCTCTGAACTCGGACAACACCGGGGTCCTCTATGTGGGCGGCTCGTTCACCGATGCCGGCGGCAAGGCCAACGCGGACTATCTAGCGCGGTGGGACGGCACGACATGGGGCGCAGTGAACGGCTCGGCGCCGCTCAACGGTCGCGTCGACGCCATCGCGTATCGCGCCGGGAAGATCTACGTGGGCGGCGAGTTCACGGACGTCGGCGGCGACACCAACCGGGATTTCCTGGCCGCGTGGGACGGCGTGTCCTGGTCGTCACCGTGCACCGGTGCCACCGCGAACCCCATCACAGCGCAGGTGGCCGCCCTCCAGATCATCGGCAACACGCTCTACGTCGGCGGGTCATTCGCCAACGCAGCCGGCATCGCATCCGCCGACTTCCTGGTCGCCTGTGACCTCACCAGCACGGCCGCCAGTTCGACGGTCGTCGGTACCGGCTTCAACAGCGGGGTTTCGGCGCTGACCGCCGACAGCAACGGCACGCTGTACGCGGGCGGGAGTTTCATCAACCTCGAGGGCCATGTCGGAGAGGATCACGTCGCCTACTACAGCGGCGGCTCGTGGCATCAGATGGGTGGGGCCCAGGCAGTGGATTCCATCGTCCGTTCCCTTGCGGCGCACGGCACCAACGTCTATGTCGGGACCGACGCCATCAACATCGCCGGCATCGGCGCGGCCGACCACATAGCGAAGTGGGACGCGCAGACCCTGGCGTTCAGCGCGATGGGGACGGACACGGCCGGCACGAACGGATGGTTCAACAGCTTCGCGTTCATGTACGGGATGACGACTTCGGGCTCGCTTGTCTTCACCGCGGGTTCATTCCAGAACGCCAACGGCGTGGCGACAGCGGACGACATTGCCTACTTCGACGGTACGGCCTGGCATTCGCTCGGATCGAACGGCGCCGGCAACGGGCCTTTGAACTCAAATGTGATTGCGCTGGGGATCTTCAACCAGCGACTGATCGCTGGAGGCAACTTCACCGACGCCGGTGGCGACCCTCTGGCCGACGCCATCGGGTCCCGCACGATTCTGCGCCCGGATGCTCGTATTGGCACGGCCGCCGCGGGGCCATACGTCGGCAACGACGTCTACAGCGCGGGCGGTGCGAGCGAGAGCAAGACGATCTCCGTGTCCCGCGGTCACAGCGGGACGCTCTACGCCGACATCCAGAACGACGGCCTGAGCGCCGACACCCTCACTGTCACCGGCTCGGGAGGCGCGCAGGGCTTCACCGTGTCCTACTTCCACGGCGGCACGAACGTAACGTCGCAGGTGCGGGCGGGAACCTACTCGACCGGCAGTCTCGCGCCAGCTGCGCACGTGACCATCAAGGTGGTGATAAAGGTCGCGCCGGGGAGCGCCAACTCGCGCACGTTCCTGATCTCGGCCCGCTCCGCGCCCGGCGTCCCCGTCGACGCGGTCAAGGCGATCGTGAAGGCGAAGTAGCTCACGGTCTGGATCGAACCGTCAGGAAGCCGAGGAACAAGCCAACCGGGCCGAACGCCGCACTAGACTCGAAAACCGTTATCCGTCGTTAGGCGGATCGGGGGTTCAAATCGCTCTCCCTCCGCTCCACACTCGCTGGTGGGGTGCCACGGTTGACCGGTTAGTCCATTTGGATCACTGTTCGTCGGCGAGGCCGCGGTTAGGGTGGCCGCCCCGGGGTCGTCCCCGGCCCATTCGACGAGGAAGGTCGGAGGATGAAACGGCTCGGGATACTGCTCAGTGCGCTCCTGTTCGTAGGTCTGGCGGCCGTGCCGCTCTCGGCCCAGGCGCAGACAGGACATCCGGCGCCGGCTTCGCCGCTCAGCCTGAAGAAGGTCACGCTGATCACGGGCGATGTCGTCGACGTCGTCACCCACGGCGACGGAAAGCGCGCGATCAGCCTCGAACCCGGCCCGAACGGACTGGTCCCCGACGCTGCGATCACCAGGGCCGGAGCTCACCTCTACGTCGTGCCTCGGTCGGCGCTGCGGCTGCTGTCGGCGAAGCGGCTCGACTCCGCCCTGTTCGACGTAAACACGTTGATCAAGTACCGATACGACAACGCTCACCGCTCGACACTCCCCGTGATCGTCGACTACGGCAACGGGGCGAGAGCGGCGGCCACGTCTCGCAATGTCTCGCTGGCGGGCGCTCGCAAGACGGTTGCCCTGTCGGCCCTCGGTGCGGCCGCGTTCGCGGCGGACAAGCGGCATGCGCGGACCTTCTGGCGCTCCCTCACTGCGGGGCCGAGCGCGCTCGCGGATGGCGCCGTCCACGTCTATCTCGACGGCCGCGTGCACGCCACCGCCGGTCCGTCGGTCGAGCAGATCCACGCGCCGCAGGCTTGGGCGGCGGGGTTCGACGGCAGCGGCGCCAAGGTCGCAGTGCTCGACACCGGGTATGACCCCACCCATCCCGATCTGGCAGGACGCGTCTCAAGCACTTCCAACTTCACGACTGACCCCGGCGTTGTCGACGGCAACGGTCACGGCACGCACGTCGCGTCGACCATCGCCGGCAGCGGCGCGGCGTCAGGAGGGCTCTACGAAGGTGTGGCGCCGGGTGCAAGCCTCATGGTGGGGAAGGTCCTGGGGAACGACGGCATGGGCGATGACTCGTGGGTGCTCGCGGGCATGCAGTGGGCGGTCGCGAACGGCGCCGATGTCGTCAACATGAGCCTCGGCGGTGAACCCGGTGACGGCACCGACCTGCTGAGCCAGGCGATCGACGACCTCTCGGCGAAGTCGAAGACGCTGTTCGTCGTGGCGGCCGGAAACGACGGCAGCGACCCCGGAACTGTCACGGACCCGGGGGCTGCCGACGCCGCGCTGACCGTCGGCGCCGTCGACTCATCGGACTCGATGGCGTACTTCTCGAGCCGTGGCCCGCGTCTCGGTGACGGGGCGTTGAAACCGGACGTCGTGGCTCCCGGCGTGGGTATCGTCGCCGCTCGCGCGGCCGGGACCTCGCTTGGCTCGCCGGTCGATCAGTGGTACACGTCGCTCGACGGAACCTCGATGGCGACTCCGCACGTTGCAGGCGTAGCCGCGATTCTCGAGCAGGAGCACCCGACCTGGGACGGCGAGCAGATCAAGGCCGCGATCACGGGGTCGGCGGTGCCGGTGACCGGCGCGACCGCGTTCGACGCCGGAACCGGCCGGGTCGACGCCTTGCGCGCGATCCAGGCGACCGTCGTGGCGAACGGGCCGCTGAATCTTGGCTCCTATCCGTATCCCCAGTCGAACTTGCCCCCGACGAAGACGCCGCTGACGTACACGAACCTCGGTGCGAACCCGGTGACGCTGAACTTGTCGATCGCCGCAGAGGATCCCGCCGCTCCGGCGCCGGCCGGCGTAACCCTTTCGGCGCAGCCAGGTGACGGTCGCTGCCGGCGGCACCGCGACGGTGGATGTCGACGTCGACCCTGCCGCCGCCGGCGTCGGGAACGATTCGGGCGTCGTGGTCGCGGACGGCCCCGGCTCGCTGCAGGTGCGCACGGCCTTCGCGCTCTCACTCGAGAGCGAGCACTACAACCTGAGCGTCGAGGTGGACCCGCGCGCCGGAACTCAGAGCGCCGACCACTCCGTTGCCCTGGTCGGCCTGAACAGCGGTAGCTACGACCAGCGCCAGTTGAGCGGCCCCGGACCGCAGAGTGTGACCTTCCGCGTGCCGCCGGGCGACTACAGCGTCGGAGCAGTCACGTTCGCGCTCGGAGCCGGCGGGGGACACGTGGGTGTTCTCGCCTATCAGCCGGTGATTCATCTTGCCGCCGACGCCAAGGTCGTGCTCGACGAGCGCAGCGCACAGGCGTTCTCGCACTCGAATGATCGTCCGGTTACGAGTGACGGCCAGATCATGAGCGTGAGCTGGGCGACTGCAGCCGGGGGAGCGGGCTTCATGTTCGCCGGCTCGGCCGACCGCATGTTTGCGACATCGATGGCGTCGACCCCGGATCTTGCGATCCAGTCATCGCTGAACTGGCTGCTTGCGCAACCGGCGGCCCTGCTGCGTTTCGACGCCGGCGCGAAGGTTCCGCTCGAGCCGGTCGCAGGTCCGGGGCAGTACCCATGGAAAGCTCCTACGCCGGATCTCTCCGGGCGATTCAGGATTGTCAACGCCGGCCGCGCTGCAGCGGTACGCACCGCCGGCGTTCGCGGCTCGATCGCGGTCGTGGCCGGACAGTGCGGCGACCTCGCTGACGCTGCGAACAGTCTGGCAGCCGCCGGCGCCGCCGCGATGGTCGCGTACGCGGGCCACGGCTCACAATGTGCCGGCACGCTCGGATCGCCGACCGCGCTGCCTGCGTTCCAGGCTCGGCCCTACGCCGCGGCCCGTCTGCTCTCGCTCAGGCCCCGGGAGGCTCGCATCGAGACGCACGCGTCGCCCTCGTACATCTACGACCTCGCGGGCGCTTGGCAGGACCGCGTGCCGGCGGGCGCGGTCCTCGACGGCGTGTCACGTCACCTCGCTTCCTACGTCGAGGACTACTCCTCTCTCGGCGGTACGTCAGCGCAGGGACACCATGTCTGGGACATGCGGATCGGCTGGATCCCGTGGAGCGGTTCGGCCGCCTACGGCTTGATCCGCCCAGTCGCCGTGCCGAGCACCGTCACGCACTACGAGAGCCCGGTCGCCCACTGGGAGCGGCTGGTCGAGGTACAGACCTCCGACGGAGCAGACGAGGGAACGCTAGACGCGCCACAGCGGGCGGTCAGCGCCGGCCAGACGATTCACGACCGCTGGTTCGGCGGTCCGATCACCGCTCGGGTCTCGCCCCTCACCGCAGACCAGGGATGGCAGGGCTCTCCGTACCGGCAGGGCGACTACCTGTGGCTCGCACTGCCGAGTTTCGTCGACTCCGCGGGGCACACCGGCTTCCCCTTCTACCTTGGCGAGTTCGACGGGAAGCTCTACGTCGACGGGCAGCTCACGGTCGAAGGCGACGATCCCTTCTGGATGCAGTACTTCGCCGACCCGGGAAAACACGACTACGAGCTCGTCTACTCGACCGACCGCAGCAGCGGATTCTGGCAGGGGTCCACCAAGACCCAGACCGATTGGCGCTTCTCATCCCAGCAGCCCGCCGGCGACCACGAAGTGCTACCCCTGATCCAGGCCGACTGGAACCTTCCGCTCTCAAGCAAGAACACGGCCCGGCCCGGCCCGCTCTCGTTCGGCGTGCGGTTCCGGTTCCCCCCAGAGGCCGACCCGAGGCCGATCAGGAGAGCGCGCGTCGACATCTCGTGGAACGGTGGCTCGACCTGGACGCGAGCCGACGCCCGCTGCAAGAACGCCACGTGCAGCGTTCGCGTGCGCAACCCGCAGTCAGGGTCGGCATCGCTGCGGGTGACCGCCGTCGATGCTGCCGGGCACTCACTGACGCAAACGATCGTCGACGCGTACACAGTTCGGTAGAAAGGCTAGGAGCCGGCCTTGCGGCCGGCCCTTGCGGGTGTGGGCGCGGGGTCAGCGGTCGACGAGAAGGGTTGCTCCGGCGCTAGCGGATGATGGTCACCGGCACACCAGGACCGATGCGGCCGGTGACGAGCCAGCGCATCGCCCCGTCGGCGAGGCGGACGCAGCCGTGGGAAACCGCGGTGCCGAGAACGCCTCCGATGTTGTCGAGTCCGTGCAGAGCGATCTGGCCGGGGCCGCCCGCGTATTCCTGGAGAACGCTGGAGCGTGCGCTCAACGCGAGGGCGAACGGCGCGCCGACGGACCTAGGTCGCAATTGGACCGACTCTTCGACGAAGAACTTGCCGAGCGGGGTCGGTGTCGACGGCTTGCCCACGATCGCCTTGAAGACTCGCACCGCGCGTCCTCGCCGGTACACGGTCACGCGTCGCCTGGACCTCTGGACAACGATGTGCCACGGTGTAGTGCGCAGAGCGGTTGCCCGGGCCCTGATCCACCCCGTGTGGCCGTTCGGACGGCCGGGAAGCCTGACATGGAGCCACCCGACTCTCGAACCGAGAACGGGCAGGACGGTCCGCTCGCTCGTGAGCGGTCGCCGCGCCTGTACTCGAGCGAGAGGCGCTCCCTTTCCGGAAGGCCTCGCGAACGCCTCGTGCGTCCTGAGCAAGGCCACCAGCTGCTGGGTTGGCTCTACGACGCGCGACCCGACAGCGATGTTGGCCGACGTCGGCCCCGTCCATAGTGCGGCGAACAGAGCCAGCAACGGCAGGAGTATGAGCCGGTGCCGGCTTGTGTCCCTCGTACCGCGCCTCATCCTCCTGCGCCGCTCAGCCCGTAAAGCCGATGTCCCGTGTGCTTCCGACGTCCCGTGTGGTTGGGTTGTTCTCTAGGTGCGCGGTCGTCTTGCTTTGATGCTTGACGGCCTTACTGTGTTGGCTCGCGGCTGTCGCGCCTCCGGCGAAACCGACCGCGATCCCGGCCGCTATCGCCGCGGCTACGACGACCGCCCCGACCTTTGCGTACATCACCTTCCGGCCTCCTTCCTAGGTTTGGGTGACCCTAACGCACTTTGAAAACGTGCGCGAGCGCCGCCGCTCGCATCGCGGAGGGTGCGATAGTTGCGCGTGCGCGGATGATTGAGCAGCCCTCAGGGACGGTCACCCTCGTCTTCACCGACATCGAAGGCTCAACCCGCCTGCTGCAGGACCTCGGTGAACAGGGCTATCGAGAGGTGCGTGACCATCACCATCGCATCGTGCGCGACGCGTTCGCGCGCCATACCGGCTACGAGGTCGACAACGAAGGGGACTCGTTCTTCTACGCCTTCGCCTCTGCTGCGAGCGCGATCGACGCAGTTTCGGAGGCGATGCACGAGCTCGAGGCCGGCCCGGTCAGGATTCGGGTCGGGATGCACACCGGCGAGCCAGGGCTCGACCCGCCCAAGTACTTGGGGATGGATGTGCACCTGGCCGCGCGCGTGATGGCGGCCGGCAACGGTGGCCAGGTGCTGCTGACGCGCTCGACCCGTGAGCTCGTTGACGCCGAGCTCGTCGACCTGGGCGAGCACCGGCTGAAGGACATTCCCGATCCGGTCTGGCTGTACCAGCTCGGAGAGGGTGACTTCCCACCGGTTCGCGGCCTGAACAACACGAACCTGCCGCTCCCCGCCAGCTCCTTCCTCGGCCGCGGGGAGGAGCTGGAGCGCGCGGAGCGACTGCTCGAGGAAGCCCGACTCTTGACCGTCAGCGGTCCGGGCGGCGTCGGCAAAACCCGCTTCGCGATCGAGCTTGCCTCCCGCCAGCTCGAGCGCTTTCCGAACGGCGTCTTCTGGGTGCCGCTCGCTGCGCTTCGCGATTCGACGCTCGTCATGGAGTCGCTCGCCCACGCGGCGGGGGCGAAGGGCGATCTTGCCGCGCACATCGGGAGTCGGCACATGTTGCTGGTCATCGACAACCTGGAGCAGGTCGTCGAGGCAGCACCCGAGCTGTCCAAACTCCTCGCCGCGTGCGAGCACCTGACCCTGCTGGTGACCAGTCGCGAGCTGCTGCGCGTCGAGGGCGAAGTCGAGATCTCCTTGCCCTCGCTCGCGGGAGGCGAGGCGGACGCGCTCTTCTGCGAGCGGGCGCAGTGCGAGCCGAGTCCTGCGATCGGAGAGCTCTGCGCGCGGCTCGACGGGCTTCCGCTCGCAATTGAGCTCGCGGCCGCACGGACGCGCGTGCTTACACCCGAACAGATCCTCGAGCGTCTCGGCGAACGGCTCGACCTGCTCAAGGGGGGACGCGACGCCGACCCGCGGCAGCAGACGCTGCGCGCGACGGTGGAGTGGTCGTACGACCTGCTCACAGACGACGAAGCCGCGCTCTTCCGACGCCTGGCCGTGTTCGCCGGTGGCTGCACATTCGAAGCATCCGAAGACGTGGCCGGCGCGGACGTCGATCTCTTGCAGTCGCTCGTCGAGAAGAGCCTCGTCCGGCAAAACGACGGCCGCATCTGGATGCTCGAGACAATCCGCGGCTACGCCTGGGAGCGTCTTGCCGAATCGGGAGAGGTCGTGGCGCTCCGCCGCTGTCACCTTGACTGGGTCGTGTCGCTCGCCGAACGTCTCTCTCTCCGCGCGTCAAGAGCCGAGCTCGAACGATGGTCGAAGGAGGTGACGGGCGAGGAGGACAACGTCCGCGCCGCTCTCGATTTTGCAAGCGAGGCACGGCTGACTGAAGCGGAGGCGGAAATCGCGCTGCGCTTTTGGGCGTACTGGACGCACAATGGGCCGATAGCGAGAGGGTCGGCTGCGACTCGAGCACGCCGTCGAGAACAGTGTCGAGCTCCCGACGACCGTCCGCGCCGGTCTCCACCGGGGACTGGCCGTCCTCGAGATGTGGGACGGAGACTTACGTGCGGCACGCTCGAACGCGGAGGAGTCTTTGCGCCTCCGCCGGGAGACTCGGCGATCCTCGGGATGTCTACAAAGCCCTCGAAGCGGTCGCCGCAATCGTGAAGGCCTCGGGCGACACCGTTGAGGCGATCGCCTCTCTATGAGGAGCTCCACGCCCAGGCCCGCGACCAAGACCCCGGCTCAGAAGCGCGCATGCTCGGCCAGCTGGCCCAACTCGTCGCCGCCGAGGGGGCCTACGCACGCGCGGCGGATCTCGCGCGAGAGGCACTCGACCTGGCCCAGAGGAGCGATGACACCTCAACCGTTGTCATAGCGCAGATCGAGCTCGCGTTCCACGCGCTGCGCGAAGGTACATCGGCGCAAACACTGCTCCGCGACGCGCTCCTCGCTGCGCGCGAGCTCCGCTGGTTCGAGATCTGCGCCGCCGCGCTCGTCGGGGCCGCGACGGCAACCTCGAACGTCGATCCCTCCAAGAGCGCACGACTGGTCGGCGCCTCCGACGCGCAGATGGAAGAGGCCGGAGTCGAGCGCGATCAATTCGACCAGGCGCGGCGTGAGCGCGTTCTCGCGACCCTCGAGGAGTGGCTCGAGGCCGAGGAGCTGGATCGGCTGCTCGACGAGGGCCGCGCGATGACACTCGACGAAGCGGTCGAGTACGCCCTCGACGCGGACGGCGCTTCGTCCAAGCGCGCGAACGCGGACCGGCGCGAGGACCGGCGCGCGGACGGCGCGAGCCGCCCGGAGTCGGTCTAGCGGACCGGTCCCGTCGACTCGCGCACGATGAGCCGTGTCCCGAGCTCGACGTTGAGGGCCTCGAAGCGTTGCCCGTCGATTAGGCGAACGAGCCTGTCGACGGCCATCCGCCCGAGCTCGGCGAGCGGCTGGCGGATCGTCGTCAGCGTTGGAGCGACCACGTTCGCGAGTTCGACGTCGTCGAACCCGATCACCGAGAGCTCTTCGGGCACGCGGAGGCCGCGCGCGCGGGCGACGCGAAGGGCGCCGACCGCCATGTTGTCGTTGAAGGCGAAGATCGCCGTCGGCGGCTCCGGGAGCGATAGGAGGCGCGTAGCCGCGGCGACGCCGCCGTCGATCTCCCAGTCGCCGGCGACGATCAGCTCCGGGTCGGGCAGGATGCCCGCCCCTGCGAGTCCGGCGTGGTAGCCCTGGACGCGCTTCTCGCTCGCCACCCAGTCGGGGATGCCGGTGATCGCGCCGATCCTGCGGTGGCCTAGATCGAGCAGGTGGCGCATCGCCTGGTCGGCGCCCGCGGTATGCGCCGCCGAGATAGAGGGAACGCGCTCGGCCAGACGAGTTCGCGGATCGACGACGACGAAGCGGTATCCCTCGTCGAGCAGGTGCTCGAGTTCGGGGCTCGACTCTTCCGGGAGGACGATCAGGGCGCCGTCGGTCGCCCCGTGCGTGAGCCGCTCGAGCAGCGAGACTTCCCGGTCGTAGAGGTGCTGCGTCGGCGAGAGGACGAGGCGCATGTCCTGCTGGTAGAGCGCCTCGGCAGCACCGGCGAGGATCGCCGAGAAGTACGCCGGATAGACGAGCGGAACGAGCACCCCGACGAACCCGGTGCGGCCGGCGGGAAGCTTCTGCGCGTTGCGGTTCGTCTTGTAGCCGCGTTCGCGGATCACGCGCTGGACAAGCTCTCGCGTCTCTGCCGAAACGTCCGCACGATCGTTGAGAACACGGGAGACGGTCGCGATCGATACCCCCGCCTCGTCGGCGACCTCGCGGATCGTTACGCGTTCGGCCCGGGCTGCGCGAGCAATCGATAGCTCCGACATGACCGGAGATTGAAGCATTTTTCGGAACAACCGCGGCGATTTTCGGCGCTTGGCACGAGATCACGTGTGCATAGGACTTGACTTTCCGGTACCAACCCTGTTAATCGTTACCGGGAATTTCCGGTCCGTATGGACCCAGACATCGTCGTCCGCCGTGCGGGCGAGGAAAGGACAACGCATGCCACGTGTTCACCGTTCGACGCGAAGGCTGACAGCAATCGCCGCAGTAATCGCGCTTGCCGCGACCGCGGCCGCGCTCGTCTCGGCGGCCGGTCCGGCCGCGGCGCGGTCTACGGCCGCGCACAAGTGCCTCGTCATGACCGGGTCAGGCGATCCGGCGTTCGTGAAGAACTTCAACCCCTACACCGCGACCGGGCTTCCGAGCGGTTCGTTCGTCCAGGGCTCGATGTACGAGCCTCTCGTGATCACGGGCGAGGGCGGACTGAAGCCGGTGGCGTGGCTCGCGAGGAGCTGGAAGTGGACTAACCACAACAAGATCGCTCACGCTCAAGATCGCGAAGGGCGTCAAGTGGTCCGACGGGAAGCCGCTGACTGCGAACGACGTCGTCTACAGCCTCAAGGCGGGCAAGCAAGATCCGCTCATGGATCGCGTCGGCCTCACCGGCGCCGCCAACGAGATCAAGTCGATCAAGGGAAGCGTCAAGAAGTCCACGGTCACGATCACGCTCAAGGCCGCCGACTCGCAGTTCATCGCAGCGACGCTGAACCGTCAGTTCGTCGTGCCGCAGCACATCTGGTCGAAGGTCGGGGACGTCGCGACGTTCACGAACTCGAAGCCGGTCAGTTCCGGCCCGTACAACCGGATCACGCGCTTCACGACCCAGGACTACGTCTTCTCGAAGAACACGAAGTACTGGCAGAAGAAGGGTGCGAACGCACCGAGGGTGGCGTGCCTCGAGTACGTCCAGGCGGCATCGAATGACGCGGCTCTTGCCCTGATCCAGAGCGGCGATGTCGACTGGACGCACAACTTCGTGCCGAACGTCGCGTGGCGTACGTCGCGAAGGACAAGAAGCACTTCCACTCCTTCTATGCGACGACTGCGTATCCGATCTCGCTCACGCTCGACGACACCCAGTACCCGTACAGCCTGTCCGTCTTCCGGAAGGCGCTGAGCCTCGCGATCAACCGCAAGTCGGTCTCGAAGCTCGGCGAGTACGGCTATGCCCCGCCGACCGACGCGATCGGGCTCAACGGTCTCTTCCCGAGCTGGGTCGCCGACAAGACGGTGAAGGCGAAGGCCAAGGCGATGTCGGCGTACAAGCCGGCGGCCGCGAAGACGATGCTCAAGAAGGCCGGGTTCACGTACGACGGCAGCAACAATCTCATCGACCCGCATGGCCACGCTGTCCAGCTGGACATCCACGTCATCTCGGGCTGGTCGGACTGGGTCGCGTCGAACCAGATCATCACGGCAGAACCTGCGCGCCATCGGCATCGACTCGAACGGTCGCCCTCGAGCCCGATTGGGGCTCGTGGCAGCCGAATGCCATGTCGACGAAGAACCCGACGCTGCTCTGGCAGGGCGGCTCGCAGGGCTCTCCGTACGGCTACTTCTACGCGAACCTCTCGAAGAACGCGTTCATCCCGTCGGGCACTGGACGGCTCGCCGACCGGCAACTGGGAGCACTACTCCGACGCCAAGGCGACGAAGCTCCTGACCCAGTGGAAGGCCACGCTCAATGCGAAGAAGCAGCAGCAACTCGCGACGCAGCTGGAGAACATCTGGCTGAAGGACATGCCGATCGTCCCGCTCTTCGTCGGCCCGCGCTGGTCGACGTACAGCACGAAGTACTTCCACAACTTCGACACGTCGAAGAACTTCTGGGGCGACCCGATCTTCACGACGTTCCCGGACAACATCCTCTCGTTCGTCCGGATCACCCCGGGCGGTAAGGCCGGGGCGTAAGTAACGGCCGGCGGGCGGGCAGAACGCAGCTTCTGCCCGCCCGCCTCGCCACGTAGGCTCACGAGCATCCGAACATGCGCTGGTTAGCACGCCGCATCGTCTTCTACATCTTCGCGCTCTGGGTCTCACTGACTCTCACTTTCCTGCTGCCGCGACTGATGCCCGGCAGCCCGATCGCGGGCGTGCTCCAGCACCTCAGCCCGGCCCAGCTCCAGGCGAACCCCGGCATCGTCCAGACCTACGAGGCGCTGCTCGGAGGTGGTCACAACTCGATCTGGCATGACTACGTCGTCTACCTCCACCGGATCGCCAACCTCGATTTCGGCATCTCCACCTCGAACTACCCGACGCCGGTCTCCGAGGTCATCGGCCGGACGCTCCCCTACTCGATCTTCCTCGTCGGCGTGGCGTTCCTCTTGTCGTTCCTCATCGGGATACCGATCGGGATGGTCGCCGCGTGGCGGCGGGGCGGCTTCGTGGACAACATCGTCGTTCCCTTCGCCATGACGCTCAGCGCGATCCCGGCGTTCTTCATCGCGCTGCTGGGCCTCTACTTCCTCGGCCTCAAGCTTGGCTGGTTCCCGATTCAGCACGCCTACGACAGCGACGTCGTCCCCGGCTTCAACTGGACGTTCCTCTCGAGCGCCTTCCGCCACTCCCAGCTGCCGATCCTCTGCATCCTTGCCGCCTACACGGGCGGCTGGGTGCTGAACATGCGCTCGGTGATGATCAACACGATCGACGAGGACTACGTGGCCATGGCGCAGGCGAAGGGGCTCTCGCGACCGGCGCGTGATGACGAGCTATGCCGGCCGGAACGCGATCCTGCCGCCGCTCAACGGCTTCGCCGCGCTCTTCGCGAGCGCGGTGGGCGGCCTCGTGTTCGTCGAGATCATCTTCAGCTATCCCGGCATCGGATACACGCTGCAGAGCGCTGTCCTCGGCAACGACTACGCGCTCGCCCAGGCGATTCTCGTCGTTCTCTCGGTGTGTGTGATCGCCGCGAACTTCGTCATGGACATCCTCAACTTCGTGCTCGACCCGCGGCTGAGGACGGCCTGATGAGCGATTTCAGCCTTCAGCTCGGTACCGATGCGGCGCGGCAGCCGACGCGCAGCCGCGGCCGCGTCCCCGGCTGGGTGAAGCTCCTCCTGCGTAACCGGAAGGCGCGGATCGGGATAATCATGGTCGGGATCATGCTGATCCTCGCGGTGATCGCGCCGTGGATCTCGGTCAGCGATCCAACCGGCTTCAACCCCTTCGCGACGGGTCAGGCGCCGTCGTGGCACCACCTCTTCGGCACGACGGACCAGGGCTCGGACATCTTCTCGCAGGTCGTGGTCGGCGCCCGGCGCTCGCTCCTGCTCGGTTTCGTGGCCGCCGCAATCGCGACCGCGCTCGCCGCGGTGCTCGGGATCACGGGGGCGTACCTCGGCGGCCTCGCCGACGAGTGGGTCAACCTTCTGACGAACGTCTTCCTCGTGATCCCCGCGATCCCGCTCCTGATCGTCGTGTCGGGATTCCTCAAGTCGGGAGGGCTCTGGACGACGGCGTTCGTGATCGCCGCGGTTCTCTGGGCGTTCGAGGCCCGCATTCTCCGCGCCCAGGCGCTCTCGCTGAAGAACCGCGACTTCGTCCTCGCGGCGAAAGCGTCTGGCGAATCGACATCGAGGATCGTCTTCGGCGAGATCATGCCCAACATGATCAGCCGCATCGCGGCCGCGTTCGTCCTCGTCTTCTATATCGCGCTCCTCGTCGATGCCGGGCTCAAGTTCCTCGGCCTCGGCGAATTGAGCGCGACGAGCTGGGGCGCCACCATCTACTGGGCACAGGTCAACTCGACGGTGCTCCAGGGAGAGTGGTGGCCGTTCTTCTTCCCGTCGCTCGCGCTGTCGTTCACAGTGCTTGGGCTCGTGCTCATGCTGGCGGGGATCGACGAGCTGTCCAACCCGCGCATGCGAACACAGCGGAAGAAGAAGTCGAGCCTGAGGAGAACCCGGTCGGCATCCGTCGGCGGCGAGGCGGCGGCGCAGTCGTGATCGCAGTGCAGCCCACCGTGCGCGGCGAAGCCCCCCCGACTCCGCCTGAGACCCTTCTCGAGCTGCGCGGCCTCCAGGTCGAGTACGGCTGGGGCAAAGACGCAGTCCGTGCAGTCGACGGCGTCAACCTGACGATCGGCGCGGGTGAGATCGTCGGGCTCGCCGGCGAGTCGGGCTGCGGAAAGAGCACCGTCGCGAACGCAGCGATGCAGATCCTCCGTGAGCCCGGGAACGTCGTCGGCGGGAGCATCCTCTTCCGCGGCGAGGATCTCGCCGGCCGCTCCGAGAAGGAACTTCGGAAGTTCCGCTGGCGCAACGTCTCCATGGTCTTCCAGAGCGCGATGAACTCACTCAACCCCGTGATGGGGGTCGGAGACCAGTTCGTCGACATGATGAAGGCCCACGAACGGATCGCGAAGCGGGACGCACTCGCCGAGGCGGGCGACCTGCTCGAGCTCGTGGGGATCGACCGCCGGCGCGTCGCCTCGTACCCGCACGAGCTCTCCGGCGGCATGCGCCAGCGCGTGATCATCGCGATGGCGCTCGCGCTGAAGCCGGAGCTCGTGATCTTCGACGAGCCGACGACCGCGCTCGACGTCGTCGTCCAGCGCGAGATCCTCCAGCAGGTGCAGGACCTCCAGGCCGCGCGTGGCTTCGCCGTGCTCTTCATCACCCACGACCTCTCGCTGCTGCTCGAGATCGCCCACCGGGCCGCGATCATGTACGCGGGCGAGATCGTCGAGATCGCGTCGACGCCCGAGCTCGCCGCGAATCCGCAGCATCCGTACACGCAGGGCCTGCTCGCGTCGTTCCCGCCGCTGAGCGGCGAGCGAAAGCGGCTCACCGGGATCCCCGGCTCGCCGCCGGACCTCGCGAAGATGCCCACCGGCTGCCGCTTCCATCCGCGCTGCCCGCACTGCGACCCTTCGAACGCCGATCTCTTCGCGCGGCAGGTCGGCGAGCGGCCCGTCCTGCGCGAGATCGCTCACGGGCACCAGGTCGCCTGTCACCTCGTCGAGGAGCAGGGCGCATGACCGTCGGCGCCGAGCTTCAGGTCAAGGGCCTGCGAAAGCACTTCGCGATCGGCAACACCGTCCGCCGCTCGCACGTTCAGGCGGTCGAGGACGTCTCGTTCGAGCTGAAGCCGGGCACGATCACGGCGCTCGTCGGCGAGAGCGGCAGCGGCAAGAGCACGGTCGCACGGCTCCTCGCGCGCCTCTACGAGCCGACGTCCGGATCGATCGTGCTCGACGGCACCGACGTCGCAAGCCTGCGGAGACGCAAGGATGTCCTTCGCTACCGCTCGAAGGTGCAGATGATCTTCCAGGACCCGTTCGGGTCGCTGAACCCGGTGAAGACGATCCGTCACCACATCGAGCGGCCCCTGCGGATTCACAAGATCGTCCCGTCCGACCGGGTCGAGGCACGGATGTACGAGTTGCTCGCGGAGGTCGGGCTCGTCCCTCCGGAGCAGATCGCGGCGAAGTACCCGCACGAGCTCTCCGGTGGACAGCGGCAGCGCGTGGCGATCGCCCGCGCTCTCGCGGTCGAGCCGAAGGTCGTCCTCGCCGACGAGCCGACGAGCATGCTCGACGTCTCGATCCGAATCGGGATCCTCAATCTCATGCTCGACCTCAAAGAGCGGGAGCGAATCGGGTTCCTCTACGTCACGCACGACCTCGCGAGCGCCCGCTACATCGCCGACGAGATCCTCGTCATGTACGCGGGCCAGATCGTCGAGCAAGGGCCGGCCGAGGACGTCCTCGGCGAGCCGCTCCACCCGTATACGCGCCTGCTGATCTCGGCCGTCCCCGATCCGGCCGCCGGACTGCAGGCGGCACGGATCGAGCCGGGTGTCCACGGTGCTGCGGCCGTCGACCCCGGCGAGGGCTGCCGCTTCCGCTCTCGCTGCCCGATCGCCATCGCGGCCTGCTCCCGCGTCACGCCGGCGCTGGTCTCGGCGAGCCGCGGCCGCTTCGCACGCTGTCATGTCACTGCTCCGGGCGATGCGCCCGAACCCGAACCGAAAGGACTTTCATGACCGAGCCGACGACGATCCCCGCCGACTTCCTCTGGGGTGCCGCTGCGGCCGCCTACCAGATCGAGGGCGCCGCGACCGAGGACGGGCGCGGCGAGAGCATCTGGGACCGGTTCTCGGCCACGCCGGGGAAGGTGCGGAACGGCGAGTCCGGAGCGGTCGCCTGCGACTTCTACCACCGCTTTCCCGACGACATCGGCCTGATGAAGGAGCTCGGCCTCGACGCATTCCGCTTCTCCGTCTCGTGGCCGCGCATCCTGCCGGAAGGACGTGGCCGCGTGAACCCGGCCGGGCTCGACTTCTACGACCGGCTCGTCGACGCGCTGCTCGAGAACGGGATCGATCCCTTCCTCACGCTGTACCACTGGGACTTGCCGCAGGCGCTCGAGGACGAGGGCGGTTGGCGCGAGCGCTCGACCGCCGAGGCGTTCGTCGAGTACGCCGCCGTCGTCGCCGAGCGACTCGGCGACCGTGTCCGCAACTGGACAACCCACAACGAGCCGTGGGTCGTCGCATGGATCGGCCACGCGATGGGGGAGCACGCACCAGGCATGAGGAGCGAAGCCGCGGCCGTCGCGGTCTCCCACCATCTGCTGCTCTCGCACGGGCTTGCCGTCCCGGTGATTCGCGCCGCAGCGCCCGACGCGCGGGTCGGGATCACGCTCGATCTCTGGCAGGCGTACCCGGCGTCCGACTCGCCCGAGGACACGGCCGCCGCGCTCCGGGTCGACGGCGAGCACAACCGCTGGTTCCTCGATCCTCTCTTCCGCGGCGAGTATCCGGCCGACCTGCCCGAGCGCACCGAGATCGTCGCGCCGCTCATCCACGAAGGCGACCTCGAGGCGATCGCGGTCGCCGATCGACTTCCTCGGCGTCAACAACTACTCCCGCGCGATCATCGCCGCCGGCCCGGAAGGGCCGTGCCACGTCCGGAACCCGGAGGCGCTGTACACCGAGATGGAGTGGGAAGTCTTTCCCGACGGGCTCCGCGCCGTTCTCGTGCGGGTCACCGAGGACTACGACCCGCCCGCGCTGTACGTGACCGAGAACGGCGCCTCCTTCGGCGACGTGCGGGGCCACGACGGGCGGGTCCACGACCCCGAGCGCACCGAGTACCTCGCGGGGTACCTCGACGCAGTCGGCCGTGCGATCGCGGAGGGGGCGCCGGTTCGCGGCTACTTCGTCTGGAGTCTCCTCGACAACTTCGAGTGGGCAAAGGGCTACGCCAGGCGGTTCGGAATCGTCTACGTCGACTACCCGACGCTCGAGCGGGTGCCGAAGGACAGCTTCTACTGGTACCGCGACAACATCGCCCGCTCGCGCGCGACCCGCGGCCCGTCCCCCGCGACACCGGTCATGGCCGGGTAGCGCGCCCGCTGTCAGGCGCGAAGCAAGGGCGCGAGGCGCTCGCCGATGAGTTGAACTTGCTCGAGGTCCTTGTGGAGCGCCTGCATGAGCATCACGCGATCCGCGCCCGCTTCCGCATAGGGGAGAAGAGCCTGCGCAATCTCCTCGACCGAGCCGATCAGGCGCGTCTTTGAGTACTCCGCGTCACCAATCGGGCCACGTGACGTTGCCCTGCGTGATGATTACGAGCGCTAGATCCACGGCCGCACGCTAGTCGAGGGTCTCGGCGTGCGTGGCGAGTAGGCTTCGCGTGTCCAGACAGTCTGGAAGGACGTGACTGTGGGGAGTGTTCGCCGCACGCTGAGTGACATGCCGGTACCGGGCCGCTTCGCCGTCATCGGCGCGGTGGTGCTCGGGATAGCCGGTGGCGTCGCCGGTCTCATCGTAGGTTTGTTCGCGTACCCACCCACCGCTCTATTCGCCGTCGTAGAGCTCGGCCTGCCAGCGGCGTTGCTGGGTGGTCTCGCAGGGTTCCTAGTCGGCCTCTTGGTGCAGGCGGTTCGCGTCACTCGAAAGCATCTGGCGAGTTAGGCCGCCCCGAATTACATCCGGCGGCCCGTCTTGACGCCCGCGGACGCTCAGCTCTGCGCGATTACGAGCACGACGGTGAGCACGGCGAGCGTGACGCTACCGATGGTGAAGACCACGACGGTGCGGAAGCGTAAGGGTGCGTGGCCTCCGGTTCGTAGCGCGTGCTCCAACTGGCGCTGGCGCTGTGCGCCGACGATCGCGAGTCCGACTGCGAGCGCCGCGTAGCCACAGCCGAGGAGGATGTACGGCCACGGGGCCACGTGGAGAAGGTTCGGCGCGAACCGTCCCACCGCAAGCGCGCCGGCGGTGGCGCCCAGCGCGGTGCGCCACCACGCCAGCCAGGTGCGCTCCGCAGCCATCGACGTGCGCCGTGCCTGGTCGAGCTCGGCCTCCGACTTCGGAGCCGGGGACTCCTGCGGCGGTTGCGTCATACCGGCATCTAACACCGTCGAGCCGGTCGGACTGGGAGGATGCGGAGCTTGGCTGTCAACAATGAAGGGTCTGAGCCGCGTGGATTGGCGCGCGTCGTGCCGGCTGTGGGCTGGCTGCCTCGCTATGAGCGGCGCTGGCTGCGGGGTGACGTGGCGGCCGGCATCGCGGTTACGGCGCTCGTCGTGCCGAAGAACCTCGGGTACGCGGGCATCGCCGGCGTGCCGGTGCAGAACGGGCTGTACGCAGCGGCCGCGGGTGCGCTCATCTACGCGCTCTTCTGCACGTCGAGGCACATCTCGACGGGGCCGAGCTCGTCGCTCGCGGCGGTGGCGGGAGGGGCGGTCCTCGCGACTGGGGTCGCCGGTCACGACGCTGCCCAGCTGGTAGCCGCGATCACGCTGGTCACCGGGGTGCTGTTCGTGCTCGTGGCGGTACTCCGGATGGGCTGGATCGCCCAGTTCCTCTCGAAGGCCGTTGTCACCGGTTTCCTCGCCGGAGCAGCCATCGACGTCGTGATCGGCGAGCTTCCGAAGCTGACCGGTACCTCGTCGTCCGGCGACAGCGCCTGGCGAGAGCTGGCAACCTGGATCCAGTCGCTGGGGGATGTTCATTGGACGACGCTGCTCGTCGGCGCTGCGGCGCTTGCTCTCATCCTCTCGCTGCGCTTTGTCGCCCCTGCCGTTCCGGGAGCGCTCGTCCTCGTGGTCGCCGGGCTCCTCGTCTCGTACGTCTTCGACCTCGAAGCGCGCGGCGTCGCCGTTGTCGGCCACGTCCCACGCGGGCTTCCCGCACCGCAGCTCCCAGACGCGGCCATCTTCCAGGATCACTACGCGACCATCGGTATCGCCGCGTTCGCGCTGCTCTTGATCGGCTTCTCCCAGACGGCGGGCGACGCCCGCGCCTTCGCGGCCCGCCACCACTATCGGATCGACGTCAACCAGGAATCGACTGCGCAGGGCATGGCGAACCTCGGCGCCGGTCTCTTTCAGGGAATGCCGGTCTCGACAAGCCTCTCGGCGAGCTCGCTCAACGAGTCCGCCGGCGCGAGGACACCGGTCGCCTCGCTCACCACCGGACTGCTCGTGCTCGCAACGCTCCTCGTGCTCGCGCCCGTCTTCTCGGACCTTCCCAAGCCGGTCCTCGCGGCGGTGATCATCGACGCGGTCGTGTTCGGGATGATCGACCTCGGCGAGCTACGCCGCCTGCACCGCGTCACGAGATTCGACTTCTGGGTCGCGATCGCAGCCTTTGTCGGAGTCCTGTCGGTCGGCGTGCTCGCCGGCGTCGTCATCGGCGTCGTGCTCTCGCTCCTGTGGCTCGTCTATGTCGCCACCAGGCCGGGCATCCCGCTGCTTGGACGCGAGCCCGGCACGCATGTCTTCCGCGATCTCGTCGAGAACCCCGACGACGAGACGTTCCCCGGCGTCGCGGTGCTGCGCCTCGACGGCGGCCTCTTCTTCGCAACCGCCGAGGCGCTCGAGGAGCGCGTGCGCGGCCTCGTCGAGGACGGCGCCGAGCTCGAAGCACTTGTCCTCGACCTCGAGGGAGTGAACTTCATCGACTCTCAGGGCGCGGGCAAGCTGAGAGAGATCCATGAGCTCGCAGAGACAAACGCCGTCGTCCTCCGTTTGGCGCGGGTCAAGCCCAACGTCCTCGAGGTGCTACGCGCCGACGGATTCGTCGACGAGATCGGCGCCGATCACATCCACGGCAACGTGCAGCGAGCCGTCCGCGCGCAGCTACCCAACATCTGAACGAACGATCAGCGTGTCGCGGATAACTCCTTTTCCGCGTGGCGCAGAGCGAACGCGACGATGAAGCTCGCGATGCCACGCATCAGAGCGAAGAGGCCGATCCAGGTGATAAGCAGGACTGCCTTGCGCTGGTAGTCGCCGGAGGCCCAGAACGCGAGTCCGATACAGATGAAGCCGGTGATCATCCGCACCCACCACAGGCCGGTGCGATCGGAGAACGCGATGATCAGGTCGAAGATCCCGACGAAGAGGAACATGAAGCCGATGACCGAGGCGATCGCGACGAACGCGTTCTGCGGGTGGATGATCGCCGTGATCCCGCCGACGACGAGCAAGACGCCGAGAAGCGCGTTAAGCGCCTTCCACCAACCGCTGTGGACGATCGCGACCATGCCGAATTCGAGCACGCCGGCGATGAGGAAGACGATCCCGGCGAGGACGCCGATCGTGTTGACCGAGGTGATGTTGAACCGGAACATGACGAGCGACAGGATCAGCCACAGCGTCCCGGTGATCAGAAACAGCCACCAGAAACTGCCGGCCCCGTCGTCGTAAATCTGGTCTTCCGCTACGACCGTGGACATAGCGAATCTCCTCTGCTCGAGAACGGATAGAGGCCCAGAAGCCTAAAGTCGCCACCGGTCGGCATTGCCGCCAGGCCTGCCCGGGAGCTGAGCCTCTAGCCGAGCGGTGAGACGTACTTGCGGTACGCCGCAGCGGCGCTCGGCTTGCTCCGGAGATCGAAGATCGAGCCGGGCCTGCCGTTGAACCACGCAAGCAGGACAAGACGCCGATGGTCGTGGGCGAAGGCACCCATCTTCTGCACGAACGAAGGATCGTCGATCCCCCACAGGCCCCATTCGCCGAAGCCGAACGGCTTCGCAGGATGGGACTTGTAGAGCGCCTGTGCCGCCGCCCAGGTGGGGGTGTGCCCGGCGATGTCGTAGAGGTCGTCGGCGACGACATCGACGTACGCGTTACCGGGGTAGTAAGCGTTGGCGGAGTTGCCGGGGACGTCCGGGGAGCCGAAGCCCTGCGGGTTCCACACGATCTGGAGCTTCGGGGTATTGACCGGGAGATCGCCGCGGTGGATCTGAGGCAGGCCAAGCCGGTGGAGCTTCGTGTTGATGTCGGCAGCGGCGCCGCCGCGCGTGATGATCGCGATCCGCGCGAGCGCCTTGCGGGACCAGGCGGTCGAGTCGTAGGAGGGGCGCCGCGAGCCGTTCGCGTTGTACGCGCAGTTCGAATTCCAGTGGCCGTTCATCTCCGGGAGAGGACGGAGGTAAAAGAGCGGCCCCGTGTAGGCGGCGATCGCGTTGGTGAGAAGGAAGAGGAACCTGTCGTTGTGGCCTGTGGCGATCCCTTCGGGCGTCGCCGTCACCTTCCCGCCGTCCGCACCGGGGAGGAGGGCGAGCATCGGCGTCGGGTCCATCCTGCCGATGATTGCCGCGAGAAACCGCCCTTCCCGGAAGTTGACGAACGAGTGGCGCACCTCCGGCTTCAGGCCCGTGACCGCCTTGAACGGGGCGGGTTCGCCGTACAGGCCCATGTGGATCTCGAGGTGCTGCTTCGCCGATGCGCCCGCGCCGGCGGTGAAGACGAGCGCGATGGCGAGAGCGAGCAGCGGCAGAAGGCGACGCACGACCGAGCGGCGGAGGGCAGACGCGAATCCCACAATCGTCTGCATCGGCTCGCGACCCGCGGCAGGCGACACTCAGACGAGGGAAGCGCACGAGTGCCGGACCCGTCCAAGTGCCGTCCGGTATAGGATCCGCGCCATGAGTGCAGCCGCCGACGCCCTCAAGAAAGTTCCGCTCTTCGCGGACCTCGGCAACAAGGAACTCGAGCGCATCGCAAGCCAGATGACGGAGCGGCGCTACAGGGCCGGAGACACGGTCACCGAGCAGGGTTCCTCCGGAATCGGGTTCTTCGTCATCGAGGACGGGACCGCCGACGTCATCGTTGACGGCGAAGCCAAGGGATCGGTCGGGCCTGGCGACTACTTCGGCGAGGTCGCGCTGCTTTCCGGTTCCGAGCGCACCCGCACCGCGACGCTTACCGCGACGACGGACATGCTCACGTACGGCATGGCCGCGTGGGACTTCAAGCCATTGATCGAGAGCAATGCCGACCTCGCGTCGAAGCTGGCCTCCGACATGGCCGCCAAGCTCGGTTAGCTCGACTCAGCGGTTGACGATGAGGTCGGCGAAGTTCGCCGAGCTCTTGCCGAACTCCCACCAGCCCTCGACCTCCGGCCGGACGAACGCCGTGCTTCGTCCGTAGACGAGCGGGATCACGGCGACGCGCTCGGCGATCGCGTACCGGTCGGCCTCGTGGAAACGCTCGAGACGGCCGCGGTCCGAGCGCTCCTGCCGCGCTTGCTCGATGAGCTCGTCGAACACCGGATCCGCAAAGCCGCCCTCGTTCGTGCGGCTCGTCGACTGGAAGAGCAGGCGCAGGTAGTACTCGGGATCGGGATAGCCCGGCAGCCAGCCCGTGATGCGCACGCGGCGCACATCCCCGGTCCGAAGTGCGACGGCTCGGGATTCGTGCGGGCCGGGGTGGACGACGACCCGCCGGCCGAGGACCGCTTCCCACGACTCGGCGATCACGCGCAGGATGTCGTCCCAGTCGCTGAGACCGCTCAGTTCGAGGTCTCCGTCGTAGCCGGATCGATCGAGGCACTCCCGGGCGAGGTCGGGGTCGTAGCGCAGCGCGATATCGGGGGTGTGGCCCTGGAGCGCGGGCGGGACGACTCCACCTCCCGCCACGACGATGTTGGCCGAAGCGACGGCGGCGAGCGCCTCGCGGTCGATCGCGTGCGCGAGCGCGCGACGAAAGTCGACGTTGCCAGAGACGGGGTCGGTGTGGTCGAAGCCGATGTATCCCGACCACGCGGCCGCTCCGAGGCTGACGTCCGCGTCGAGCGAGTCGGGCATCAGATCGGCGAGGCGAGGGGTGTAACGGACGAGAACGAGATCGAGATCGCCTCGCTGTGACTCGGGTAGCGCGTCGGTGAGATCCCTCTTGAGGAGCTCGACCTCGGCGACGTTCCCCGCCCGCGCTGCGCGTCGGCGGAGAACGATCCGCTCGTCCGTCCGTTCGGCAACCTCGAAGGCGCCGCTCACGTTGTGCGCGTCGGCCATCCCGTCAACGGCATGGCGCGGCTGCGGGCCGCTGTCGGGGCGGTTCATCACGCTCATCCAGTACGGCGCCGGCGCCACGAGCCGGAACTCGACGGTCCGGTCGTCGACCGCGCGTACACCGATGGCGTCCCAGTCGGTGTTCGTCCCGAGGTAGGTCTCCTCGCCCTGTTCGAGCGCGAAGTAGATCGCCACGGACGAGCCCGGGCTCTCGGGGTCGAGCACGCGCTTGATGCCGAACTCGACATCGTGCGCGGTCAGCGGCGTGCCGTCGGACCACGTCAGCCCTTCGCGGAGGTGGAAGACGTACCGGAGGCCGTCGTCGGAGATCTCCCAGCGTTCGGCGAGCGACGGGACGATCGTCCGCTCCGGCCAGGCCTCCACGAGGCGGTCGAACAGCTGCATACACGCCTGGATGTTCGGCCACGCAATCGCGGACTTCGGGTCGAGGTCGTCGGGAAGGAAGCTCGTCGCGACGCGGATCCGCTCGGTCGCCTCACGCGACGGGGGCGGCGTCCAGTGCTCGAAGGCGCGTTGGTACGTCTCGTTCGCCTCGGCAAAGCGGAGCGACGTGTGCAGCGCGAGCGCAAGCTTGAACAGGACGAGCGCGATCTCCTGGCGCTCGCCGCGCTGCTCGAGCAACGGGAGTAGCGCGCGGTAGTGCTCGATCGCCTCGTCGAGGGCGTACTCGAGGCGTGCCTTGTCGCCGGCGCGCAGGAGGTAGTCCGCCGCCTTCGCCTCGTCTTCGGCCGCGAGCCAGTGGTGCGCGAGCAGGCCGAGCGCCTCGACGTCGCGCTCGGCGTACCTCTCCTCGAGCCACTCCGCCGCGCGGCGGTGGAGCTCTTTCCGCTGCTCCCCGAGCAGCGTCCGGTACGCCGTCTCCTGGATGAGCGCGTGGCGGAAGCGGAACTCCGGCTGCGGCCAGCGGCGGCTCTGCCTCAGCAGACCGAGGCGCTGGAGCTCGTGGAGCGAGTCCGCCGGAACATCTCCGACGACGCCTTCGAGCAGCGGCAGCGCGAACGTGCGCCCGAGCGCGGACGCCGCCGTGACGAGCTGGCGCGCCTGCGCGGAGAGGCGGTCGAGCCGGGCGAGGATGACCTTTTCCACGGTCGGCGGTACCTCGACCGCGACCGTGTGGTCGAACCGCCAGCCGTCGCCTTCGCGCACGAGCGCACCGACGTCGGCGAGTGAGCGAACGAGCTCCTCGAGGAAGAACGGATTGCCGTCGGCCGCCTCCAGCACGCGCGTCTCGAGCTCGGCAGGGAGCTCGGCAGGCGCGACGAGCGCGGCAAGAAGCTCGCCGTCGGCTGCCCCGAGCGGACCGAGGTCGATCTCGCGCAGCAGGTGCGGGAACTCGCGGCCCGCGTGCTCGCGCAGACCCCAGGCACCGTGATCGCGTTCCGGCCGCAGCGACAGGACGAGCACGACCGGCATGTCCTCGGCGAGCGAGAGCAGTTGCTCGAGGAGAAGAACCGACGTTGGGTCCGCCCAGTGGAGATCCTCGAACGCGAGCACGAGCGGGCCTTCCTCCGCGAGCCGGGCGAAGAGCTGGCCCACCACCTCGAACGTCCGCCACTGCAACGCTTCCGGTGACAGCTCCGCGGTTCGCGCGGCGGCCTCCCGCTCGAGCGCGACCTCGAGCAGTCCGCCGAGGTACGGATAGAACTCGTCGGCGTCCGTCCCGAAGAGTTGCTCGAGCCGGCGGCGCAGGCCGACCCGGACACGCAACTCTGGCTCGTCCGCGCCGGCGCCGATCCACTCGCCGCGCAGCAGATCGCGGACGGGCCAGTACGGGAGCGACTCGCCGTAGGAGACGCAGCGGCCCTCGAGCCAACGGATCCCGCCGCTCTCCGCCGCCGTGCGTAGCTCGTGGAGCAGCCGGCTCTTGCCGATGCCCGCGTCGCCAGAGACGACGAGAACGCCGCCGCGCCCGGCCTGCACCGCTTCGAGCGCCTCGCGTCCGGTCGCGAGTTCGCTCGCGCGCCCGACGAGCCGCGTCTCGACTCCCGCGAGGCCCCGCTGGCTCCGCGCCTCGGCCGCGACGCCCGCGACGATCCACGCCGGAACCTTCTCGCGCTTTCCTTTCAGCTCGAGATCGCGCTGCTCGCTCCAGTCGAAGATCCCCTCGACCGAGCGGTGCGTCGTCTCGTCCACGAGGACGGACCCGGGATCGGCCGCCGACTGGAGCCGCGCCGCGACGTTGACGGTGTCGCCGAACGCCGCGTACTCGACGCGCGATCCGGCGCCGACCTCGCCCAGCACGACCGGCCCGGTCGCAACCCCGACCCGAACGCTGAAGCCCTCGGCTCCCCAGCCGCGCCGTACCTCGCGCCCGTACTCGTCCATCTCCGCGACCACGCGCAGCGCGCAACGCACTGCGCGCTCGGTGTCGTCCTCGCTCGTCGTAGGCGCGCCGAAGAACGCGAGCACGCCGTCGCCGGCGAGATCCTTGACGTGTCCGCCAAGCGACTCGACCTCGCCGACGATGCGCGCGACCGCCTCGCCGACGACGTGCTTCACGTCTTCCGGATCGACCCGTTCCGCGAGCGCGGTCGAGCCGACGATGTCGGCAAAGACCGCCGTCACAACCTTCCGTTCCTCGCGCACGTCCGTCATACAGCTCTAGTTATAGGTTGTCCCGATGGCGGCGGAGTCCGAACGGCGACTCGTGGCGGTGATGTTCACCGACATGGTCGGTTACACGGCGCTCATGCAGGCCGACGAGAAGACCGCCGTGGCGAAGCGCGACCGTTACGTGCGCGCGCTCGACCGCGACCACGCCGCGGCCGGTGGGACGATCGTCCAGCGGCTCGGCGACGGCAGTCTCTCGATGTTCCCGAGCGCGCTCGCAGCGGTGCAGGCCGCGGTTGCGATGCAACGCGATCTCGGCGAAGCCGGCATTCCGGTGCGGATCGGAGTCCACGTCGGCGAAGTCCTCGTCGAGGCCGAGCGGCTCACCGGCGACGCGGTCAACATCGCCGCGCGGGTCGAGTCGTTCGCGGCTCCCGGCTCTGTCTTGTTGTCGGACACGGCGTACGACCAGGTCAAGAACCAGCTCGATCTCGAGATCGCGCCGCTTGGCTCGTTCCAGTTCAAGAACGTCGGCCGCGCGTTCGACCTCTACGCCGTCGCGGGGGACGGGCTCGTCGTGCCCGAGCGGTCGGAGCTCGAAGGCAAAGGCGAGGCGATCGTCGCTATCCGCTCGCCGCTGCCGGAGCCGAGCAGCGAGCTCCTCGGCCGGGACCATGAGCTCTCCGACCTCGTCGGCCTTGTGCGCGCGAATCGTGTCGTGACGATGACGGGACCGGGCGGAGTGGGGAAGACGCGTCTCGCGACCGAAGTCGCGCGCACGCTTGCGGCTGAATTCCCCGACGGTGCTGCGTTCGTCGGTTTCGTCGACGTCACCGACGCGAGCGGCTTTCTCGCCGCGCTCGCGGCGGCCCTCGACGTGAAGGAGGCCGAGGAACGCTCCTTCGCGGACGGCATCGTCGCGCTCATCGGCGACCGCGGGGTGCTGCTCGTGCTCGACAACCTCGAGCAGATCGTCGACGCGGCGCCCGATGTGGCGGAGCTGGCGAGCCGTTGCCCGGCACTGCGGCTCCTTGTTACGAGCCGAGTTCCGCTGCGGATCGCCGCCGAGCATCTCTACGCCATCGACCCGCTCCCGGCCGACGACGCCGTCGCGCTGTTCACCGCGCGCGCTCGAGGCGACGAGCTCCGGCTTCAACGCCGACGAGCATGCCGACGCCGTCGCGGAGATTTGCCGGCGCCTTGACGGACTTCCGCTTGCGGTCGAGCTCGCCGCCGCTCGTGTCAGGCTCCTCGGGCCCGACGGGCTCCGCGACCGCCTCGACCACGCGCTCGAGCTCCTCACCACCGGCGCGCGCGACAGTCACGAGCGCCAGCAGACGCTCCGCGCGACGATCGACTGGAGCTATTCGCTGCTCGACCCGCCCGCGCAGGAGGCGTTCCGCCGCCTAGCCGCCTTCGCCGGTGGCTGCACGCTCGCCGATGCGGAGGCGGTCGCCGGAGAGGGAATGCTCGACGAGCTCGAGTCGCTCATTGACGCGGCGCTCGTCCAGGCGAACGGACGACTGCGGATGCTCCAGACGATCGCCGACTTCGCGCGCGAGCAGCTCGAAGCGTCGGGCGCCGCAGACGAAGTGGCTGCGCGGCACGCTCGACGCTACGCCGCGGTTGCCCGCGAGATTCGCGACGGCGTTGAAGGCACGGAGCAGGTGGCGACAATCGCGCGCGGGTTCCTCGAAGACGACAACCTCCAGGCTGCCCTCGACACCCTCCTCGCGGCGGCGAGAGCCGGCGACGCGGAGGCGCTCGAGCTGGGACTCCAGATGTCGGGGGATCTCTGGATGTACTGGCACATCCGCGGCAAGAACCTCACGGCGCGAGACAGCGCGGCGGCTTTCCTCGAGCTGGGCGTCGACCGCCCGCCGAGCTCCGGCCGCGCGGCCGCTCTGATCACCGCTGGCCTCGGCTCGTGGATGGCCGGCGAGGTCGAACGGTCGGCGCGAGAGTTCGACGAGGCGTACGACACGGCCGCGGCCGCGGGAGCCGAGCATGAGCAGTGTGTCGCCGGGATGGCTCGGAGCCTCGGCTACATGACGGGTGACGCGCGGGAGGGAATCGCCTCGGCCCGTGACGCATTCGAGCTTGCGCAAAAGCTCGGCTATCCCTGGGGCGAAGCCTTCTCCGCGACGTTCGAGGGAATGCTCTCCGCGATCCTTGGCGAGCCGGACGTCGCTGCCGAGCGCTTCACCCACGCCCTCGAGATCCAACAGAGGCTCGCCGACTGGGAAGGGGCAGGCATGTCGCTCGCCGGTCTCGCTTCGCTCGCGATCGCGCGAGGTGACACGGCGGGCGCGCTCGATCTCTACCGCGAGTCGCTCGTCGCCTTCGAGACGTGCGGAGACCGGGGCGAGGAGGCGCGGATCCTCTCCGAGATGGCATGGACGCATCTCGCCGCCGGTGACACCGCAGTCGCACGGCGCTGCTTCTTCGACGCGGTTCAGGCCCACACCGACATCGCGAGCGTGCGCGGGGTCGGTGTCGCGCTCGTTGGCCTCGCTGCGACAGACGCGGTCGAGGGTCGGCCGGAGCGAGCTGCGACGCTCGCGGCGGCGGCGGAGGTCTTCGCGGCGGACGAGGGAATCGTGGTCGTCTACTCGGAGGAGACGCCCGGACGCGAGCTCGTCGACGAAGCGCGGGCCACGCTCTCGGCCGAGGATCTCGCGGTAGCAACGGAAGCCGGCCGCCGGCTGACGATCGACGAAGCGCTTGAGCTCGCCCGCGCCTGAACCATCTGGCCGCCGCGGTCTGGGGCGAGATACCCTGCGTCCGCTTGGAGAGGTGTCCGAGCGGCCGAAGGAGCGCGACTGGAAATCGCGTAAGTGCTGAAAGGTGCTTCGCGGGTTCAAATCCCGCCCTCTCCGTTGTTATTGGCTGGACGTGCCGGCGGCTGAGCCGCCGGCATCCGGCCGGCCGAACGTGTGCTGGAATGCACACGACAAACGAGGGAGGGCGATGCACAGCAGGCGCACACGCAAGGGGTCGATGAACCCGACGACGCGGAGGTTCGTGGTGGCAACCGCCGTCGCGGTCCTGCTGACGGTGGCGTTGCTGCCTGGGTCTGGACTCGGCTCGTCGGGCGCCGCCGTGCGCCGTTATCAGGCTGGGATTCCGGCCGGTCTGGCCGCCGCGATCCACGCGCGACTCGGAGTGGGCGCCGCTCAGGTCGAGTTCTGCCGCGACTCCCACCGTCGATCCCGCCTTGGGCTTTACGGTCGCCCTGTCGGCGGACGGGACGACAGCGCTTGTCGGCGGCTCCGGCGTTTCCGGGTACAGGGGTGCGGCCTACATCTTCCACGCGTCCGACGCGGGAGCGTGGTCATCGAGCGGCGATTCCGACCGCGACGCTGACGCACAAGGCCGGTGGGGTCGACGGATTCGGCTGGTGGGTTGCGCTCTCGCCGGACGGAACGACCGCGTTCGTCGGAGCCCCGTTCGCCGGACGTGGTCTCCCACCATCGGGCGCGATCTATGTGTTCCACGTCGCCACCGAGGACGCCTGGGCTTCCTCAGCCACGCCGAAAGCGACACTGAAGGCAAACAAAAGCTGGTTCGTCGGCGTGTCGCTCGCGGTGTCTTCTGACGGCACCACGCTCGTGGCCGGCGCGCCTTTTTTCAACTCCGAGGCGGGCGGCGCCTACGTCTTCCACGCCGCGAGTGAAGGCTCGTGGGCATCGACCTCGACTCCGGCCGCGACGCTGAGTAACGCGAGCGAGCTGGCGGGCGGACGGCCATGTCGGCTTCTCCGTTGCGATCTCGGCGAGCGGGGCGACCGTGCTCATCAGCGACGACGGGAACCCCGGCGGCGGCGGCGCGTTCGTGTACCACGCTTCCGGTCCGGCGGATTCGTGGCTGTCGAGTACGGCGCCGACCGCGACCCTCTCTGACTCCGGCAGTGGCTCGGATGACGGCCTCGGGAACTCCGTTTCGCTCTCCGGCGACGGAACGGTCGCATTCCTCGGGGCTCCTGGGGTTGCCTCGGGCGCCGGAGCAGCGGATGTGTTCCATAGCGCCGGAGAAGCGGCCTGGGCCACGACCTCGACGCCGACGGCAACCCTGAGCAATGCCGCCGGCTCGTCGAACAACGGCTTCGGAGTGAACCTGGCCGTGTCCAGTGACGGCACGACCGCTCTCGCGTTCGCTCCGAACGTCCACGGCAAGCGTGGTGCCGGTTACGTCTTCCATGTCTCGGGGGAGGGAGCCTGGGCCTCCACCGCTTTCCCAACGGCGACTCTGACCAACTCCGGTGGCCACACCGCGGACAACATGGGAATCGGGGCACTTTCCCTTGACGGAGCGACGGTCCTCGCCGGCGCTCCCGGCGTCGACAAGAACACCGGCGCGGCGGAGGTCTTCCACGTGTCGGCCGAGAGCTCCTGGACGTCGGACCCGAACCCGAACGCGATCCTGACCGACAAGGCGTTGGCCGCATGCGTCGTGCCGAAGCTCAAGGGGATGAAGCTTGCTGATGCGAAGTACGCGCTCGCGGTCGGGCGCTGTCGTCTCGGCAAAATCACCCACGGGCTCGCGAAGACCAAGAAGAGCCACGGCCGGGTGCTCTCGCAGAGCAAGAAGCCCGGGAAGCGGCTCGCCATCGGGGCGAAGGTTTCACTCAAAGTCGGCAAATAGCCGAGGCGATAGAGGACGAGGGCGATGCGGCGGCGGTTGGGGACGGGAAGCGCGATTGCAGTCGTACTCGCAGCGACGCTCTTGGCCGGCTCCGGAGCCGGGTCATCCGCCGCCGTGGCGCGCGGTACACACGCGATTCCGGCCAGTCTGGCCGCCGCGATTCACGCTCGGCTCGGAGCGCTGGCGATCAGATCGAGTGCGGCGGCGTCCGGGCTTGACCCCAACCTAGGCAGCGCGGTCTCGCTGTCGGCGGACGCGACGACTGCGCTTGTCGGAGCGCTCGGCGTCGGGAACGGCAAGGGGGCCGCCTACATCTTCCACTCCACCGGCGCGGGATCCTGGTCGTCGAGCAGCATTCCGACCGCAACCCTGACGAGCGCACACAGCACGGCAACGGCCTATTTCGGCGCTGCCGTTGCGTTGTCGGCCGACGGAACGACAGCGTTCGTCGGCGCGCCGCTGAACGGAGGCATTCTCTTCGGTGCCGGGGCGATCTACGTGTTCCATGTTTCTGCCGAGGACGAGTGGGCCGACTCGTCCACTCCGACGGCAGCCTTGTCTGCCAGCCACAGCGTGCTCCTCGGCGCCGGGCTCGCGGTCTCTGCCGACGGGACCACTCTCGTCGCAGGCGCGCCGCTTTACAGCGGGGGCGCCGGCGGGGCCTATGTCTACCACGCCGCGAGTGAAGCCCTGTGGGCCTCGAGCGAGACTCCGATCGCCACATTGAGCAACGCGAGCGAGAGCTCAGACGACAGCGGAGTCGGCTTCTTGGTGGCCGTCTCGGGAAACGGAACGACCGCGCTCCTCAGCGATCCCCACAACTCGAGCGGAGGCGGTGCGTACGTCTACCACGTCTCCGCCGCGAACGCGTGGGCGTCGAAGACGTCGCCGACAGCGATCCTCTCCGACGCCGACAGTGCCGCGACCGACGATTTCGGAGACGCCGTTGCCCTCTCTGCGGACGGCAAACTCGCGCTCCTCGGCGCTCCGGGCACCAGCCCGACCACCGGCGCCGTGGATGTGTTCCACGCCTCCTCGCAAGCCGCCTGGGCGTCGACCGCGATTCCGACTGCGACCCTGACCAAGGCCGGTGGAAAGAAGGGTGACAGCCTCGGATTCTGGCTGGCGGCGTCCAATGACGGCACGACCGCCCTCGTGTCTGCTCCCGGCGTCGGCTCGGGGCGCGGCGCTGCCTACGTCTACCACGCCTCGGGTGAGAGCGCGTGGGCCGATACGTCTACACCCACCGCGAGGCTTAGCGTCTCCGGTGCCCATCCGGGCGACAACCTCGGAACAGGGGTGGTGTTTTCGACCGACGGAACGACCGCGCTCGTCGGCGCTCCCGGCGTCAACTTGACAACAGGTGCGGCGTACGTCTTCCACGTGGCCGACGTGAACTCCTGGGTCACGAGCTCGACCCCGGGCGCGACCCTGAGGAACAAGGCATTGGCGGTGTGTGTCGTCCCAACGCTCAAGGGATTGAGCCTCGCCCCTGCGAAGAATGCGCTCGCGGTGGGACGCTGCACGCTCGGGACGGTCACCAAGGTGAATGCGAAGAAGTGGGCGAAAGGCCGTGTGTTCTACCAGAGCCGCAAGCCTGGGCGACGGCTGGCCATCCACGCGAAGATCGCCGTCAGGATCGGGAAATAGCCGGCCGCTCGCGTCCTCAGTCGAGGATGCGGGCGATCAGCTCGTCGCGCTTGATCACGCGCTGCGCGGTGCCCGCGAGGCGGACGTCGTAGCCGGCGTCCTTCGGGAACAAGACCTTGTCGCCGGGCGAGACGCCGTGCGCGTCGGGGCCGACGGCGATGACGATCCCGCTGCGGCAGTGCGCCTCGAGGCTCGCCGGCAGGATCAGGCCGGTGCGCGTCTCGGCCTCCTCCTCGGCGTACTCGACGATGACGAAGTCGTCGAGCGGCTCGAGCGTCGAGTCTCGTTGGACGCGGATCCTCCAGCACGACCGCCACAATACTCCTGGAAATGGCCGACTCTCCGTTCATCGAGCTCGAAGTCGGGAAGCGCACCGTCAAGGTGACGAATCCCGACAAGGTCTACTTCCGCAAGCGGAAGGAGACGAAGCTCGACCTCGTCCAGTACTACCTCTCGGTCGGCGACGGCATCGTGCGCGCGCTGTACGAGCGGCCGACGCAGCTGAAGCGGCACCCGGGCGGCGCCGAGAGCGAGGCGATCTACCAGAAGCGCGTGCCCGACAACCGGCCCGACTGGATCGAGACGGCGACCGTCACGTTCCCGTCCGGCCGCACCGCCGACGAGCTCTGCGTGACCGAGCTCGCGCACGTCTGCTGGGCGGCGAACCTCGGCACGCTCGACTTCCACCCGTGGCCGTCGCGGCGGCGCGACGTCGAGCATCCCGACGAGCTGCGCATCGACCTCGACCCGCAGCCGGGCACGACGTTCAAGCACGCGAAGCAGGTCGCGGCGATCGTCCACGAGACGCTCGACGAGCTCGGCTACGTCGGCTGGCCGAAGACGTCGGGGAACCGCGGCATCCACATCGCCGTGCCGCATCGAGCCGAAGTGGGGGTTCCAGGAGGTGCGGCGCTGCGCGCTCGCGTTCGCGCGCGAGGTCGAGCGGCGCGCGCCGAAGCTCGTCACGACGGCGTGGTGGAAGGAGGAGCGCGGCAAGCGCGTCTTCATCGACTACAACCAGAACGCGCGCGACCGCACGATCGCGTCGGCGTACTCGGTGCGCGCGCGGATCGACGCGACCGTCTCCGCGCCGTTCCGCTGGGACGAGCTCGACGGGCTCGTCACGGAGGACTTCACGATCGCGACGATGCCGGCGCGGTTCGCCGAGCTCGGCGACGTCCAGGCCGGGATCGACGACACCGTGAACGATCTCCAGCAAGCTGTTCGAGTGGGTCGAGCGCGAGGAGGCCGCCGGCGAGGGCGAAGCGCCGTATCCGCCGAACTTCCCGAAGATGCCCGGCGAGCCGAAACGCGTCCAGCCGAGTCGCGCGAAGAAGCGTAGCTACGCGTGACGTCCGCGTGCGGTACGTGCGACCGACTGTGGCTGCGAGCGCTATCGAGCGCACGACCTTGAGTGCGGCTGCGAACAGCAGCCCGAACCGCTTGGATTGCCCGGACGCCCTCGGCGCCGCATTGGCCGGAGTCCGGTGACATCTACGGCCTGATCCGCTCCACGACGGCGTGAGAGATCAATGGTCGGTGACTCATGAGCATTTGGCCCTTGTGATGGGACAGACCTTTCCCGCTCGGCCAAGCGCCTCGCTAGCCGAGCAGATCCTCGACCGCGAGGTCGCTCGCGCGGCGCGGCGGTCTGACCTCGCGCCACGTGCACTGCGCCGGATCCTTGTCCGGGCGGAAGCGCAGGAGTCGCGTGCCGTGGCGGAAGCGGTGCTTCTCGAGCTTGTCGAACCGCACCTCGACGACGAGCTTCGGCTTGAGCGGCGCCTCCTCGAGGCCGTCCGTGCCCCAGCGGTTCGGCTCGCTGAAGCGGCGGTCGCTCTTCTTGTCGAGGAGCGGGAGGACCTTCGCGGCGATCTCCGCCTGGTTCTTCGCGCCGACCGCGGCCGAGCCGACGTAGTGCAGCTCGCCCTCGTCGCCGTAGAGGCCGAGGAGGAGCGTCGCGATCGTGTCGCGGCCGCCCTTCTTCCAGCGGATCCCGGCGACGACGCAGTCGGCCGTCTTGTGCGGCTTGACCTTCACGACGCCGTCGCGCGAGCCGGGGAGGTACGGCAGGCCGAGCTTCTTCGCGATCACGCCGTCGAAGCCGGCCGCCTGCAGCGTCTGCAGCCACTCGCGTCCCTGCTCGACGTCGTCGGAGACGGGGGAGAGCTGGATCTTTCCGCCGGCGACCTTCTCGAGCTCGGCGCGCCGCTTCTCGATCGGCATCTCGTGGACGGCCTTGCCCTTCCAGAGCAGCAGGTCGAACGCGACGAACGTCGCGGGGATCTCGGCCGACAGCTTGCGCACGCGGCTCTCGGCGGGGTGGAGCCGCATCTGCATCGCGTCGAAGTCGAGCGCGCCGTTGCGGGCGATGACGATCTCGCCGTCGAGCGCGGAGTGGGGAGGCAGCGCGTCGCCGACCTCGCGCAGCTCCGGGAAATAGCGCAGCAGCGGGCGGCCGTTGCGTGACCAGAGCGCGAGCTCGCCGCCGTCGTTCTCGAGCACGCCGCGGAAGCCGTCCCACTTCGGCTCGTACCGCCAGCCGCCGCCGCCGGATGGCAGCTCGGCGACGAGTTCCGCCTCCATCGGCGGGAACGGGACGTTGGGGCCGGGCGCTTCGGACATGCCTCGAATGTAACCTCGTTCGATGAAGCGAGTCGTGGTCACGGGGCTCGGCGCGGTGACGCCGATCGGCGGCGAGCGCCTTCGACGTGGCGCGCCGCCGTCGCCGGCGAGAGCGGCATCGACTGGATCACCGCGTTCGACGCGAGCGAGTTCCCGGTGCGCGTCGCGGCGGAGGTGAAGGACTTCGACCCGACCGCGGTCGCTTCGCCAAAGGACGCGCGCCGGCTCGACCGCAACGTCCTCCTCGCGCTCGGCGCCGCGCAGGAGGCGGTCGCCGACGCGAAGCTCGACGGCGCTGTACCCGCCCGACCGCGTCGGGATCCTCTTCGGCACGGCGATCGGCGGGATCGCCGGGATCGTCGAGCAGGTCGACATCCTCCGCGAGCGCGGGCCGGACCGGATCGCGCCGACCTTCATCCAGAACGTCCTCGTCGACGCGGCGAGCGGCCAGCTCGCGATCGCGACCGGCTTCCGCGGCCCGAACTACGCGCCCGTCTCGGCCTGCGCGACCGGCTCGACCGCGGTCGGCGAAGCGGCAGAGCTGATCAAGCGCGGCGACGCCGACGCGGTGCTCGCGGGCGGCTCCGAGGCGTGCCTGACGCCGCTCATCCTCGCCGGCTTCTGCGCGATGCGCGGCCTCGCCGCGGAGGACGAGCACCCGCCGCGCGCGTCCCGGCCGTTCGACGCGACGCGCGCCGGCTTCGTCATGGGCGAGGGCGCGTGCATCCTCGTGCTCGAGGAGCTCGAGGCCGCGCAGAAGCGCGGCGCGACGATCTACGCCGAGGTCCTCGGCTACGCGATGTCGAACGACGCGCACCACCTCGCGCAGCCGGATCCCGACTCGACCGGCGTC
Organism: uncultured Actinomycetes bacterium; assembly: GCA_963816735.1. Taxonomy (GTDB): domain Bacteria; phylum Actinomycetota; class Thermoleophilia; order Gaiellales; family Gaiellaceae; genus Palsa-739. Next base: position 802,447 of record CAWFLY010000010.1, on the reverse strand, counting down.
GCCGAGATGATGCGCCGCGCGCTCGAGCGCGCCGGAGTCGAGCCCGAGCGCGTCGGCTACATCAACGCGCACGGCACCTCGACGCCGCTCGGCGACGCGGCCGAGACGAAGGCGATCAAGGACGTCTTCGGCGATCACGCCTACAAGCTCGCGGTCTCGTCCACGAAGTCGGTGACCGGCCACTGCTTCGGAGCGGCCGGCGCGATCGAGGCGATGATGTGCGTCCTCGCCGTCCGCGACGGCGTCCTGCCGCCGACGATGAACTACGTCCACCCGGACCCGGACTGCGATCTCGACTACGTTCCCAACGAGGCCCGGCGCGTGCAGGTCGACGTCGCGCTCTCGAACGCGATGGGCCTCGGCGGGCACAACGGCTGCGTTCTCATAGGGAGGATTTGACATGGCATACGACTTCGAAGAAGTTCAGGCATACGCGGAGGCGCACACGACGCCGCCGCTCGACGCGCTCCGGCGGCTCGGCGAGGAGACCGAGGCGACGACAGAAGGCGCCGCAGATGTCGGTCGGCACGAACGAGGGCGCGTTCCTCCGCTTCGTCGTCTCGCTCATGAAGCCGATGCGCGTGCTCGAGATCGGCGTCTTCACCGGCTGGTCGGGGATCGAGATCGCGCGCGGCCTGCCGCCGGGCGGCACGCTCCTCGCGCTCGACGTCGAGGAGGAGACGACCGCGATGGCGCGCCGCTACGCCGAGGAGTGCGGCGTCGCCGACCGCATCGAGTACCGCGTCTGCGACGCGAAGGCCGAGGTCGCGACGCTCGACGGGCCGTGGGATCTCGTCTTCATCGACGCGTGGAAGCCGGACTACATCGAGTACTACGAAGCCGTGCTCCCGAAGCTCGCCGACGGCGGCGCTGATCCTCGCCGACAACACGCTCGGCGGCCTCGACGGCAACGAGGGCATCGCGGCGTTCAACGAGCACGTGATCGCCGACGACCGCGTCGAGTCGGTGCTCGTGCCGATCCGCGACGGCGTCACCTTCATCCGGCGGCGCTGATGACCGCTGGGAAGGCCCGCCGCGCCGTATCGCATCGAGACCGAGCGGCTCGTCATCCGCTGCTACGACCCGCGCGACGCGGCGCTCCTGAAGGACGCGATCGACTCGAGCCTCGAGCACCTGCGGCCGTGGATGCCGTGGGTCGAGGGCGAGCCGCAGACGCTCGAGGAGAAGACCGACGCTGCTGAAGACGTTCCGCTCGCAGTTCGACCTCGGCGACAACTTCGTGATGGGGATCTTCTCCGCGGACGAGTCCGAGCAGCTCGGCGGCACCGGGCTCCATCCGCGCAACGAGCCGGGCGGCCTCGAGATCGGCTACTTCATCCGCGCGAGCGCGACGCGGCAGGGGTACGTGACCGAATCGACCGCGGCGCTCACGCGCGTCGGCTTCGAGATGTGCGGCGCCGACCGCATCGAGATCCGCATCGACCCCGAGAACGAGGCGAGCCTCGGCGTGCCGCGCAAGCTCGGCTTCGTCGAGGAGGCGACCCTGCGGCGGCGGCTGCCGGCAAGGCGCGCGGACGTGGCCCGCTCCGCGACGTGACGCTCTTCACGATGTTCCGCGAGGACTTCGACCCGGCGATCGCGCCCGGCTCTACGCGCTTCGATGCGGTCGGGCGTCAGCTGCACTCTAGCGACGTCGAGCACGACGTCGGCGAGCGCGAGCGCCTCGGCGTCGGGCGGATAGCTCGCGTTCGGGATCGCGATGACGCGCATCCCGGCGGCGTGCGCGGAGCGGATGCCGGAGTGCGAGTCCTCGACCGCGGCGCAGCGCTCGGGCGCGACGCCGAGCCGGCGCGCGGCCTCGAGGTAGACGTCGGGAGCCGGCTTGCCGCGCGGCACCTCCTCCGACGAGACGGTCGCCTGGAACGCATCGGCGATGCCGGCGAGGCGCAGCACCTCCTCGAAGATCGCGCGGTTCGACGACGACGCGAGCGCGAGCGGGAACTGCGCCGCGAGGCGCCCGACGACGTCGACAGCGCCGGGCAGGAGCGGCAACTCGCGTGCGTACGCCGCCGAGCATCCGATCGACGACGTCCGCGTTGATCTGCTCCGGCGTGCCGGGAACGCCGGCGTCCTCCGGCGAGAAACGCCGACCACTCCGGCGCCGACATGCCCATCATCGCCCGCTGCACCTCGTCGTCGTACCGCCCGCCGCGCTCGCGGACGTAGCGTTCGCGCACGGCGTCCCAGACCTCCTCCGACTGGAGCAGGACGCCGTCCAGTCGAAGACGACCGCGTCGATCATCGGGACGCACTGTAATTTCGGGCGCGTGTCGGCCATCTCTACAACGATGGCGGATGACAGAGAGCGGTTCGAGCGGATCTACCGCGAGAACTTCCGCGCCGTGCTGCGGTTCGCCGCGACTGCGGATCGATCCGGAGCGGGCGAAGGACGTCGCGGCGGAGACCTTCCTCGTCGCGTGGCGGCGGCTCGACGACGTTCCGGCCGAGCCGCGGGCGTGGCTCCTCGGCGTGGCTCGCAAGGTGATCGCGGGCCAGTTCCGGAGCCAGACGAGGCGGGACGCGCTCGCGACTCGCCTCGCAGACAGAACGCAGCCGGCTCGGACGACCTCGCGCGCGACGGTCGCCGAACGCGACGAGGTGCTCGCCGCGTTCGCGGCGCTGCGCGAGCGTGACCGGGAAGTGCTCCGGCTCGTCGCGTGGGACGGACTCGACGCCGGCGGAGGCCGCGGAGGTCCTCGGCGTCACGCGGCTCGCGTTCGCCGTCCGCCTGCATCGAGCGCGACGACGGCTGGAGAACGCTCTCGAACCCGAGCCGCTTCCTGCCGCGCCGCAAGAGACAAGGAGGCACGCTGATGCGCACTCGTAACGCAATCGACGCGTCTCGCCGCGGTCGCCCCGCCGGAGCCGCTGCTCGACTCCGGCGACGAGGACCAGATCCTGCAGCGGATCCTCGCGTCGCGGCACCGGACCGACCGTACGGCGCCGCCGCCGACGCGATCGCACTCGTGCTGGTCGGCGCGGTGCTCGTCGCTGCAGTTGTCGCGGTCGCTGCTCTCCCGTTTGGCCACGGCGCATCCGTCGGCGGCACGCAGCGCCGGCAACCACACGTCGCTCTGACCGGAGCGCAGATCGAGATCGCCGGCTTCCACTTCCGGACGCCTGCCGGTTTCAAGAAGGAGGCGGACACCTCGTGTGCCGAGCCGGTTACGAGCCGGCAGTCCCGTCACGGACGGCTTCACGGCGGCGGCGTCGGCGGATGGCGGCTGCGTCGCGGCGGACGGTGATGATGTCGCCCAGCCCGACCCTGACGATCCCCACGCCGGCCGGCCAGCCGGTGGATGTCGGCTCGTACCAGGGCTACTACGAAGCGCAGGGGGTCGGCGAGGCCCGCCCGGCGTCGTACGACGTCCGGCGCGGCGTTGTACGTCTCGAGCTTCCGGGACAGGCTATGTCCACCTACCTCGTGCTCTTCGCCCAGGGTCTTACGGAGGATCAGCTGATCGCGGTCGCGGAGTCGGGGCTGGCCGTCCGATTCCATCCGTCCAGACCGTAGCTCAGACGGAGTGGTACGTGCTCTCGCGGTAGACGAGCGCCTTCTGCGCCGGGCCGTGCTCGATCGAGAGGACGTCGGCGATGAAGAACGTGTGGTCGCCGGCGTCGGCCTCGGTGCGCGTCTCGCGCCTCGATCCAGCCGAGCGCGCCGTCGATGAGCGGCGCGCCCTTTCCCTCGCGCGTCGGCACGCCTTCCCAGTGGACGATCGGCGGGTAGCCGGCGGCGAAACGGCGCGCGAGCTCGTCCTGGTCGGAGCCGAGGAGGCTGATCGCGAAGCGCCCGGCGGCGCGGAGGAGCTCGTAGCACGACGCCTCCTTCCCGATCGAGACGCCGACGAGCGGCGGCTCGAGCGAGAGCGAGACGAGCGACGAGACGGTGACGCCCATCCGGTCCCCGTCGACGTCGACGCTGAGGATCGAGACCCCGTGCGGCCAGAGCCGCATGAGTCCGCGAAGGTCGTCTCCCGTCGTCATCGAAGAGAAGGCTAGCGGCGGGGCTGGGATTTGAACCCAGGGACCCCGTGAAGAGTCAGCAGTTTTCAAGACTGCCCCGTTCGACCGCTCCGGCACCCCGCCGCGTCGTCTAGTGTCGCAGCAGTGGCGACGATGGCCGATCTCGACAAGCTCGCGCTCGCGCTGCCCGAGGTGACGAAGGAGCTCGACGAGGGTCGGCCGGCGTACAAGGTCGCCGGCAAGACCTTCTGCTTCCATCGCTCGCCGCGGCCCGACGCGCTCGATCCCGAGACAGGCGAGCGGCTCGACGACGTGCTCGTCTTCTGGGTCGAAGACCTCGAGATCAAGGACATCCTCGTCGAGTCGGGCGAGCGTCTACTTCACGACGCCGCACTGGAACGGCTACTCGGCGGTGCTCGTCCGGATCCCGAGACCTGAAGAAGCTCGGGAAGGCGGAGCTGCGCGACCGCGTCGAGGAGGCGTGGCTGAAGCGCGCCCCGAAGAAGCTCGCGAAGGAGTGGCTCGCCGCTAGGGCGTGACGCGCTCGGGCGCGCCGTACTCGCGCAGCACGTCGGGCACGTCGCCGCCGAAGTTCTCGAGGATCGCGAGGAGCGTGCGATCCGGTCGTCGCCGTCCCGTTCAGCGTGTTGACCGGCTCGAGGTCCTTGCCGCGCGCGGTAGCGGATCCCGAGCCGCCGCGCCTGGAAGTCGGTCGTGTTCGACGCCGACGTCAGCTCGCGGTAGCGCTGCTGCGCCGGGAACCAGCCCTCGATGTCGTACTTCTTCACCGCCGGCGCGCCGAGGTCGCCCGCGGCGACGTTCACGACGCGGTACGGCAGACCGAGTCCCTGGAGGATCTCCTCCTCGATCCCGACGAGGCGCTCGTGCTCGTCGGCCGCCGCGCTCGGCTCGGTGAAGACGAACAGCTCGACCTTGTTGAACTGGTGGACGCGGAACATGCCGCGCGTGTCCTTCCCGGCGGCGCCCGCCTCGCGGCGGAAGTTCGTCGAGAACGCCGTGTAGCGCAGCGGCAGCTCGTCGGCCTCGAGGATCTCGCCCATGTGCAGCCCCGCGAGCGCGACCTCGGACGTCCCGGTCAGGTAGAGATCGTCGCTCTCGATTCCGTAGATGTTCGAGCGCTCGGTCGGGAAGAAGCCGGTGCCGTACATCGCCTCCTCGCGCACGAGCACCGGCGGCAGCATCGGCGTGTGGCCGTGCTTCACGGCCGTGTCGATCGCGTAGCGGTAGAGCGCCAGCGCGACGAGCGCGGTGTCGCCGAGGAGGTAGCCGAAGCGCGAGCCGGAGAGCCGCGCGGCGCGTTCCATGTCGAAGCGGCCGATCTCGGTGTGCTCCTTCGACTCGGGGCCGGGCTCGCCGACACGCCGCAGCTCTTCGGCGTCCTCGTCCTCGAAGCCGTCGGGCGCAGAGTCGTCGGGAGGATTCGGCACCGCGGCGAGCGCTGCGTCGCGCGCCGCCTCGGCTGCCGAAAGCTCCTGCTCGGCGGCCTGCAGCTCCTCCTTCACGCCGCGCATCTCCTCGAGCTGCTCGGGCGTCGGCTTGCCCTTGAGCTTCGTCTTCGCCCGCAGGTCGTCGACGCGCGGCACGAGCTCGCGCCAGCGCTCGTCGGCTGCGAGCCACGCGTCGAACGCCTCGGCGGCGCCCTTGCGCGCAAGCCGGCGCCGGAACTCGTCCGGGTCGTTGCGGGCTGCGCGGGCGTCGATCATGAGAGTGAGTCTAGGTACGCCTCCAGCAGGAGCGGCCACGCCTTCCTCCTGCACGGGCGGGACGACGAGATCGGCACGCGCCAGCACGTCGGGATGCGCGTTCGCGACGGCGACTCCGAAGCCGGCCCAGTCGAGTAGCTCACGGTCGTTCTCGCCGTCGCCGCCCGCGACCGTCTCCTCGGGCGTGAACCCGAGCCGCTCGGCGACGAACGCGAGCCCGCTGCCCTTGCTCACGTCGGGATGCGCGAACTCGAGGAAGTACGGCAGCGACTTCGAGATGAACAATCGCCCCGCGAAACGCGGCTTCAACTCCGCCTCGAGCGCGCTCAGCTCATCGGGATCGCCGACCGCGACGAGCTTCGTCGGGTCGCGCGTGAGCCACGCGCGGAGGTCGCCGACTGCGTTGACCGGGATGTGCTGGAACTCCGCGTAGCGCTTCGCCTCGGCGTTGAGCTCGGCGACGTACAGGTCGTCGTCGACGTAGACGTTGAGATGGAAGCCGGCGTCGAGCACTGCGTCCATCGCGTCGCGCGCGGCGTCGAGCGGGATCGGAACGTGCAGGAGGAACGCGCCGCTCGCGGGATCCGCGACGACGGCTCCCTGGTAACAGACGACCGGATCGTCGCTCGTGAGGTACGGCCGCACTGCCCGAAACATCCGGCCGGTCACGACGATGACGTGGGCGCCGGCGTCGCGCACCGCCGCGAGCGCGGCACGAGTGCGCGGGCGCAGCACGCCGTCCTCGGCGATCAGCGTCCGGTCGAGATCGAAGGCGAAAGCGGCGACGTGCCGCGGGAAGTTCGCCGGAAGGTCTACGGCAGCTGTGCCGCCGGTGGCCGTCACGACGTACGCCGCGACGTCGGCGATCTGCTGCGTCGTGAGCGTGTCCTTGAACGGCGGCATCTGCGCGCCGCCGTTCGTGACCTGCGCGGTCACGGCCTGGTAGTCCGGCTTGAGGTCGTCGAGGTTCGGGCCGACCGTGCCGCTCGTCCCGGCGTCGGCGAGCGTGTGGCAGCCGCCGCAGTTCGTGAGTGAAGATCGACCTTGCCCTTCACCGGGTTGCCCGTCTGTGTGGAAGGCGGGCACGATCGGGAACGTCGTCGTCGGCGTCGAGACCGTTCCGATCACCGTCTGCGGCGTCGGCGAGACCACGCCCCGCGACTGGCAGGCCGCGAGCGCGCATGCGCCAACGAGAACAGCGGCGATGAGAGCGGTCCGGCGCACCGTGCGAGACTCTAATGAAGCCGTAAGACCACGCGGCGTCGGGACCGGTAGATCAGGTCGCCGGAGTACCATCCCTGCTGTGAAACGCCGGTCGTTCGGTCGCGACAGAGGACTGTCGTTGCGGATGCTCCTCACGAGCGGGCTGCTCGGGCTGCTCTACGTCGTCTTCGCCGTCGTGCTCTTCAGCGTGCTCAACGTCGGCCTCGCGCCGATGATCGTGATCGTCGTCGGCATGGCCTTCTTCCAGTACTACACCTCCGACAAGATCGCGCTCGCCGCGTCCGGCGCGAAGATCGTCACCGCCGAGCAGGCGCCCGACCTCCACGCGATGGTCGAACGGCTCTGCGCGATGGCCGACCTGCCGAAGCCGCGGATTGCCGTCGTTCAGACCGACGTCCCGAACGCGTTCGCGACCGGGCCGCAACCCGAAGCACGCCGCCGTCGCGGTCACGAGCGGGCTGTGGCAGCGGCTCGACAAGGAGGAGCTCGAGGCGGTCCTCGCCCACGAGCTCTCGCACATCGCGAACCGCGACGTCCTCGTGATGACGGTCGCGAGCTTCTTCGCGATGGTCGCCGCGATGGTCACGCGCTTCGGGCTGTACGCCGGGATGTTCGGCGGCTTCGGCGGTGGGAACCGGAGCAACAACAACGGTCCGACCCGTTCGTCATCGTCCTCATCGTCTCGATGGTCGTCTACGCGATCAGCTGGGTCCTCATCCGCACGATCTCGCGCTATCGCGAGTACGCGGCCGACCGCGGCTCGGCGCTCATGACCGGCGCGCCGGAGAACCTCATGAGCGCGCTCCAGAAGATCTCGAGCGGAATCACGCAGATCCCACAGCAAGGACCTGCGCGAGGTGCAGGGGATGAACGCCTTCTTCATCATCCCGACGAACTGGAAGGCCAGCATGTCCGAGTGGATGATGGATCACCCGCCGCTCGAGAAGCGCCTCGCCGCCCTCTCGGAGATCGCCCGCGAGATGGGCAAGCCTATTAGCTAGCGAAAGCTGCGCTTTCGCTAGCTGTTGATAGGAACTCCGGCCGGGAAGAGCGCGGTCTTCCCGGCCTTCGTGCAGAAACCTCGTTTCCCGCGATTTCGCGGGAAGTGGCGTCCGAGCCACCTGTCACGATCTTGGCCGGACAGAAGGGGAGCCATTGAGAGGAGTTACATGAACGGCGTCGTCTGGATCATCTACATCGCGTTCATCGTTCTGGTCGTTGCCGGTTTCTGGCGTACTTTCACCAAGGCAGGCGAGGCCGGCTGGCAGGCGATCATCCCGATCTGGAACATCATCGTGCTGCTGAGGATCATCGGCCGGCCGTGGTGGTGGATCTTGCTTTTCCTCATCCCGCATCGTGGGCATCGTCATTGCCATCATCATGTACATCGACCTCGCCAAGAGCTTCGGGAAGGGCGGCGGGTTCGCGGTAGGACTCATCCTGCTCAGCTTCATCTTCTATTCCGGTTCTCGGTTTCGGCAGCGCGACGTACCAGGGGCCGGCGGCGAGCAGTTCGTGAGCCTCTCGGGCCGCCTAGGGCCTCGTGATCGCGTAGAAGACATGCCGCTTCTGCGGCCAGTCGGGCAGGTTCGGATGGTCGAAGTCGCGGGACGGATCGTGCGTCATGCCGATCCGTTCCATGACTTTCCGTGACGGCGTGTTCGCGACGGTCGTGAACGAGACGATCTCCTCGAGGCCGAGCTCCTCGAAGCCGAAGCGGAGCGACTCGCGTGCCGCCTCGGTCGCGTAGCCGTTGCCCCAGTGGTCGCGGTGGAGGCGCCAGCCGACCTCGACGAGCTCCGGCGCGAAGCGCGGGACGCTGCAGGCCGACGAAGCCGACGAACGGCGCGCCACCGACGACCTCGCACCGCCCAGAGGCCCCAGCCGTCCTCGTCGAGGCGCGCAATCGATCCGGTCGACGAACGCGTCGCTCTCCTCGCGCGTCAGGGTCGCGGGGAAGTAGCGCATCGTTTCGGCGTCGGCGTTGAGCTCGGCGAACGGCTCGCGATCCGAGTCGCGCCACTGGCGGAGGATGAGACGCTCGGTGTGGAGCTCGCCGGTCAAATCGGGGCGTCGAACAGGCGCGAGCCACTTGCTGAGATCTGGCTCGACGGGAAGCTCCTTCTCGAGCTTCGCCTTCAGCTCGAGCTCCTGCGCGTTGTCGCGCTCCTGCTTCTCGCCCGTCGGGACGAACGGCCACCACGTGCCGGTCTTGAAGCCGTAGATCCAGTAGACCGGATGGCGTCGCCGCCGTGCGAACTTGAAGGCCGCAGCGAGGAGCTGGCCGCCGAAGCCGTGCTGCTCGAGCTCCGACGCGAGCGCGTGGACGCCGGCGACCTGGTCGTCGAGCTGCGGGTCGCGGACGATCACCCACTCGAAGCCGAACGAGTCGGTCTTGCGGTCGATCTCCGAGCCCTGGCCCTTCGCGACGCTGCCGAGGAGCTCCTCGGCGTCGTTCTGCGGTCGACGTGAACTCGCCGGCCGAGAGCGGCTTGAAGATGAGCGCCGAGTCGCCCGCCGGCGTGAGCGAGCACTCCGTCTGGAGCGTCACGGCCGCGGTCGAGAGCGCGAAGAGCCTCTCCGCCGCCGGCTCCTTGAGCTTCTTGCGGCCGAAGAGGATGTCGCCGAGCCGGGCTCAGGACGGCCGGCCGGCGCGTCGTCGGCCGGGGCGTCGTCGGCCGGAGCGGCGTCGCTCGGCCGGCCGGCGATCTCCTTCGGCGCGTCGCCGGTGCCGACCTCGGCCTTGAGCTTCGCGAGCTCGTCGTCGACCTGGTTCGCTCGTGGAGATCTGCGAGAGCTCCTTCGTGAGCTGATCCTGGTCGCCCGCGGTGAAGTCCTCGAGCGCGCCGCGCGGACGTGAGCTCGTCGATCGCGCCCGCGCGTGCCTGCATCTCCTCGGTCTTGTCCTTCGCGCGCTGGATCGCCATGCCTGTGTCGGCCATGCCCTTGCCGATCCCGGTCGCGGCCTCGCCGACCTTGACCTGCGCCTCGGCGGCGGAGTACTGCGCCTTGAGGATCTCCTTCTGCGAGCGGAACGACTCGATCTTCGTCTGGAGCTGCTGCTGGGCGTCGACGAGCTTGTCCTGCTGGTCCTGGAGCTGCTTGACCTGGCCGTCCATCTCCTGCAGCTGCTGCTGCGCGATCGGCCTTGCGCTGGAGCGCCTGCGTCGCGAGGTCGTCGCGGTTCGCGGCGACGGCCTGGCGCGCCTGGCCCTCGAGCGTCACGACGTTCTGCTCGAGCTTCTGCTGCTGCAGCTCGATCCGCTTCTTCGAGGTGGCGACGTCGGCGACGCCGCGCTTCATGTTCTGGAGTTGCTCGAGCATCTGCTCGTACGAGTAGTCGAGCGTCTCGGTCGGGTTCTCCGCCTTGTTGAGGAGCTTCGAGTACTTCGCCTTGATGACGGTCGCTGTGCGGTTCATGAGTCCGGCCATGCGGGTTAGCCTAGCTGGCGATGCTCGTCGCGAGAAGCATGCAGCCGGACTGGCTCTCGAACGCGTACGTCATCGCGTTGGAGGAGGGCGGGCCTGCCGTGTTCGTCGACTCCGGCGCCGATGTCGAGCCGCTCGTGGCGGCGGTCGAGGCGTGGGGCGCGCGGCCGGTCGCGCTGCTGCGGACGCACACGCACCACGATCACGTCGTCGAACGAGGACGAGCTTGTCGGGCCGGTACGAGATCCCCGTCATCGCCGAGCCGGGCGAGTGGGAGTGGGACGGGCTCGCGGTGCGTGGCCTCGCGACGCCGGGGCACGCCGACGAGCACGTCTCGTTCGTCATCGGGGACGAGGCTCGTCGCGACCGGTGACGTGCTGTTCCGCGACGCGGTCGGCGGCGGCGATCTCGAGCAGGTGCGGCACTCGGTGATGGACGTCCTGCTGGCGCTGCCCGACGCGACGCGCGTCTTGCCGGGCCACACGGAGGAGACGACGATCGGCCGCGAGCGCGAGGCGAATCCGTTCATCCGCGTCTGGAGCGGGGCAGAGCCGGAGCTCGGCGAGCCGGTGCGCGTCGGCGGCCGCGACGCGACGCTCGTCGTCTGGTCGCCGGACTACGACGGCAAGGGCAAGGCGCAGGTGCGCTTCGCCGACGACGGCACGGAAGCGATCGTCGGCGGCTCGCGCGTCGAACGCGGCTGAGCCGCGAAAAGCGTTACGGTCCTCCGCGGCCGATACTCGAGGCCCGAACAGGGGAGGTGGAGATGTCCGGATTGGAGATCAAGAACGTCAGGACGCCCGACGAGACACGCCCGTTCGCCGACAAGGGCAGCGCGGCGGTCGTGAACATCGGCGGGCACACCGCGCTCTACGGCACGTGGGAGCCGGGCTGGCGCTGGTCGGATCACATCAAGCCGATGGCCGGCACCGACAGCTGCCAGGTCACGCACCTGCTCTATTGCCTGTCCGGCCGGATGAAGGTCGTCATGGACGACGGCACCGAGGGCGAGATGGGCCCCGGCGACATGGCTGCGATCGAGCCCGGCCACGATGCGTGGGTCGTCGGCGACGAGCCGTGCGTCGCGGTCGACTTCGGGGGCGTCGCGCAGTACGCGAAGCACTAGCTCCATCGTCTGAAACGGACATGTCCGGTGTCAGACACCGGACATGTCCGGAACGGACAGTAGGTTCCGCGGGTGCGTCTCATCGTCGCCCGCTGCGAGGTCGTCTACTCCGGCCGTCTCTCCGCCGTTCTCCCCGAGGCGGTGCGCCTGCTGATGCTCAAGGCGGACGGTTCCGTCCTCGTCCACGACGACGCCGGCGGGTTCAAACCGTTGAACTGGATGACGGCTCCGACGTTCGTCGCCGACGAGGGGGACAAGCTCGTCGTGACGAAGCCGAAGACGGAAGATCAGCTCGAGATCCGGCTCGTCGAGGTGCTGAGCGACGTCGTGCACGACATGGGCGAGTCGGCCGCGCTCCAGAAGGACGGCGTCGAGCGCGACCTGCAACTCGCGCTCGCAGACGCGCCCGACGCGCTCGGCGAGCCGCTCACGCTCGTGAAGCGCGAGTGGGCGACCGAGGTCGGCCCGGTCGACCTCATGTGCAAGGACGACGGCGGCGAGTGGGTCGCCGTCGAGATCAAGCGCATCGGGACGATCGAGGCGGTCGAGCAGCTGACGCGCTACCTCGCCTTCATCCGCGAGGACCCGGCGAAGGCCGGCTGTCGCGGGATCCTCGCGGCGCAGCAGATCAAGCCGCAGGCGGTCGCGCTCGCCGAGTCGCGCGGCATCCGATGTGCGACAGTCGACCTGCAGGTACTTCGCGGCGAGCGCGAGCCCGACCTGACGCTCTTCGCCGCCTGACAGGAAGGAACGCGATGGCCGTCAAGCTCCATCGCTGCTCGAACCAGTGGGTGAAGATCAAGGGGCATCCGTGCTGGCAGCGTCGAGAAGGCGCTCATGGACATGGGCATCGAGTACGAGCGCGTCCCCGGGCCGCAGCAGCAAGTCGAAGCGTGACGTCGTGTTCGAAGGCACGGGCCAGCGTCTCTATCCGGACATCCAGTTCGAGGACGGCTCGTGGTACCGCGAGCAGTCGAAGGACATGGAGGCGACGATCCGCGCCGGCAAGCTGATGGAAAAGGCGGGCGGCTAGACTTCTCTCGCCGCGGGGCTATAGCTCAGTTGGGAGAGCGCCTGGTTCGCAATCAGGAGGTCGGCGGTTCGAGCCCGCCTAGCTCCATTCCCGGGGACACCGTCACGAAGCGCCGGAGCGTCAGATTCATCGTTGACCGATTTGTATTGCGGCGCAGGAACCGTTGGAATGGGGCAATGGACGCCACGCGGCGAGTGCTAGCGCGCTTCACCATCCCGCAGCGGCTTCTGCTGCTCTCGGCTATCGGTTACGCCGTCGTTTTCGTACTGCTGTTGGAATACGGACGCCCGGGACTCGGGATCAGCCAAGGTTTCTATGTGCCGGTGATCCTCGCGGCGGCCGCGACAAGCAGCCCTTCGGTCGGAGCGCTCGGCGGCGTATTCGCGTTATTCCTGTGGGCGCTCGCGATCCATGACAAGGCAGGTCTGCCGTGGCGTGACTTCACGCATGGCCCGGCGCTGACCCGGCTTGTGAGTTACGTCGCCGCCGGTGCGCTCACCGGCTTCCTCGCGCTCCGCAGCCGGCGCATGCTGAGGGAGTCGTTCCATGTTCTCGACGAGGTGATCGAGCTCGCGTACACGCGGATCGAGAAGCCCGGCGACGACGTCTCCCAGGGAGGTCGCTCCGCTACGGTCGCTGAGTGACGGTCGTCGAGCTCGCAACAGGCGCCGAGATGCGACTGACCGGTGACGGCCCGACCGCGGTCGTCTGCGTCAACGGCGGCCAGGCGGCGGAGGTGGAAGGAACGTGGAGCGCGTCGCTCGAGTGGCTCGTCGGCCGGCTCGCGCCGCGGTTTCCGGAGCTCGCGTTCGCGGAGGTGCGCTACCGGATCAAGTCGTGGAAGCGCCTCGACGACTGCGTCGCAGACGCGCGCGCGGCGATCCGCGCCGTCGGCGCCGAGCGGACGCTTCTGCTCGGCTTCTCGATGGGCGGCGCCGTCTCGATCTCGGCCGCCGACGAGCCGTCCGTGACCGGCGTGCTCGGGCTTGCGCCGTGGATCCCCGAGCGTCTCTCGCTCGAGCCCCTGCGCGGGAAGCGTTTCGACGTTCTCCACGGATCGCTCGATCGCTGGCTGCCGGGAATCCCCGGCGTCTCGGCGTCGTCGTCACGGCGCGGCTTCGAACGCGCCCGCGCGCTCGGCATCGACGGCGACTACAGCCTCATCCCCGGCGCGCTCCACGGGATCGCGCTGCGCGGGCCACGCGGCCGGCCGGTCCCGCTCCCGCGCGCCGGCGAGTGGGCGCGCCGGATAGCGACTCAACTCGAGGCGCTCTGAACTCGGCGCCGCTCGCGCTGAGCGGCGTCCGGGACTTTGACGTCCCAGACGAGCCTGAGCCGCTCGGCGCCGCGGATCACCCACCACGAGACGTCGAACTGACCCTTGTCGAGACCGTGCCGCGCCGAGGCGGGGAAGGCGTGGTGATTGTTGTGCCAGCCCTCGCCGAAGACGAGCGCCGCGACGAGCCGGTTGTTTCGTGCCTCGTCGCGCGAGCGGTAGTCCTGGCTCCCGAACATGTGGCAGAGCGAGTTCACGGAGAACGTCGCGTGCTGGTACGCGAAGATCCGAATCAGGCCGCCCCAGACGAGTCCGGCGACGCCCGCTTCGACCGAGCCGCCGATCCAGTAACCGAGGAGGAACGGCAGGCCGAGTGTGAGGATCACCCAGAGGAGATAGGCCTGGTCGATCCGGCGGACGAGCTTGTTGTCATAGAGATCCTTCCCGTACTCGCGGCCCTGCTCCATGCCGAGGTTCGAGAAGAGCCAGCCGACGTGCGCGTGGACGAAGCCGCGCACCGCGCCGAGCGCTCCTTCCGGGTGTCCGGCGTGAGGGGAGTGCGGGTCGCCGGGCTGGTCCGAGAACGCGTGGTGCTTGCGGTGGTCGGTGACCCACTGCGTGAGCGGCCCCTGCATCGTCATGCAGCCGAGGATCGCGAGCGTCGCCTCGACCGGCCGGCTCGTCTCGAAGCCGCGGTGCGTGAAGTAGCGGTGGAACCCGATCGTCGTCCCGAACGCGCACACGACGTAGAAGCCGGCGAAGAGCGCGAGGTCGAGCCAGTTGAACGCGACGCCCCAGAGCAGGCCCATCGCCGAGAGGATGCCGAGCGGCGGGACGATCACCGCGACGAGCGTGACGATCTGGCTGATCCGGCTCGTCCTCGGGCGAACCGTTGCGACTCTCGCGGCGGTATCCGTCATCGTTGCCAACGCTATTGAACGCTATCTGCCGACAGAATGAAGATCAGTTGATGCAGATTGTCGTGATCGGTTGAACGCATACCAGCTCCTCCACCGGATCGGCTTCCGCGAGTTCCTGCGGCGCGTCTACCGGATCGAGGTCGTAGGTGCGGACCAGATGCCGGCCGACGGGCCGGTGATCGTCGTCGCGAACCACGAATCGATCTGGGATCCGTTCATCCTCGGCGTTGCGACGCCGCGCGAGATCCACTACATGGCGAAGTCCGAGCTCTTCCACCCGCGCGTGCTCGCGTGGGCGATGCGCTCGCTCAACGCGTTCCCCGTCGAGCGCGGCGGCGGCGACCGCGACGCGATGTCGGAGGCGGGACGGCTGCTGGCGGGCGGTGCGGTGCTCGGCATGTTCCCACAGGGGACGTCGAAGCCGGAGCGGCAGATCGGCTGGCATCGCGGCGCCGCGCGGCTTGCGCTCGCGACAGGCGCGCCGCTCGTCCCCGTTCGGTTGAACGGGACGAGGCGCCTGCCGCGCGGGAGCCACTTGCGGATCGTTGTCGGCGAGCCGATCGTCGTTCCCGTCGCGCGCCCGACCATCGCGGCCGCGAAGGCGCTCACCGAACAGGTCGAGCAAGCGGTGATGACCGCTTGATCGAGCGCTGCCGCTTTGCCGTGCGCTAGCATCGCGCACATGCAAAGCCTAGGCAGCGGCCTGAGCCGTTCCCGTTTCCTGCGGCGGGGAGCGGTGGGCGGCGGCGCGCTCATCGTCTCCGCGTCCGGTCTCGGCGCTCTCGCGCCCGCCGCTTTCGCGGATGCGCCGCCGGCGGGTGACCTTGCGTATCTCCGGCTGTTGATCGCGGCCGAGCTGCTCGCCGTCGATTTCTACGGCCAGGCGGTCGAGCGCCGCATCCTCGTGCAACAGGCCGCCGTGCGCGCGAACCAGATCTCAGCCGACGAGTCCGCGCACTACGCGGTTCTCGCCGGGCTCATGACGGCGGCCGGACAGACGCCCGCGACGGCCGACGACATCGACTTCTCGTACCCGGCGGCGTTTTTCAAGAGCCCCGGCGCGATCCTGCGCTTCGCGCAACAGCTCGAGTACATGCTGGTCGGCTCTTACATCGATGCTCTCGCGAACGTGCAGACCGAGTCGTACCGCCAGCCGCTGGCACAGATTCTCGCCAGCGAGGCCAAGCATCAGAGCGCGATCGCGGGACTCCAGCGGAGGCCACTGATCGGGAAGGCAGCGCCCGTGCCGGTTGCGATGGCCGCGATGTCCGATTTCCTCGACAAGTACGAGAGCTGAGATGGCGAAGCAGCAATACGCGGCGAGCGAGGCTGCGGCCGCCCTCGGAATCAGTCTCGACACGCTGCGTCGCTGGGACAGCGCCGGCCGGATCAAGGTCACGCGCGACAAAAGCAATCGGCGCGTCGTGGCGGCGAAGGAGATCGACCGCCTGCGCGGCGACGGCGGACGCGAGCACCTGACCGCACGCAACCGCTTCCCCGGCACCGTCACCGACGTTCAGGTCGACGGGCTGATGGCGCAGGTCGAGATCGTCGTCTCGGAGCCCATGCGGCTCGTCGCGCTCGTCACGCGCGACGCGGTCGAGGAGCTCGGGTTGAAGAAGGGCATGGCCGCGACGGCCATCGTCAAATCGACGAATGTGATGGTGCAGAGCTGATGAAGCGCTTACTCCTCGTCCTCGGGTTGCTCCTAGTCCTCGCCGGACCGGCCGCCTCGGCGACCAAGACCACTCCGAAGATCACCGTCTACGCGGCGTCGTCGCTCACGGACGTCTTTCCGGCGATCGATCCGAACGAGACGTACTCGTTCGCCGGCTCGAACACGCTCGCGACGCAGATCAAGAACGGCGCCCCGGCGGACGTCTTCGCCTCGGCGAACATGACCCTGCCGACCCAGCTCAACCAGCAGCACTTCTGCTCGGCTCCGGTCGTCTTCACGCGCAACAAGCTCGTGATCGTCGTCCCGACTGCCAACCCGGCCAACATCAAGAACATCTACAACCTCACGAAACACGGCGTCAAGGTCGACGTGGCCGCGCCCGCCGTACCCGTTGGGACGTATACGCAGCAGATCCTCAAGAACATGAACATCGCTGCCGCGGTGAATGCGAACGTCGTCAGCCAGGATCCAGACGTCAGGACGGTGTTGGCCCACGTCGTGCTGGGTGAGGTCGATGCGGGCTTCGTCTACGCGACCGACGCGAAGACCGTGTCCGGCAAGGTGAAGGTCATCAAGATCCCGGCTTGGGCGCAGCCGAAAGTGCAGTACGGGATCTGCGTCGTCTCCGCCAGCACGTACAAGACCGCGGCGCATGCGTTTATCAAGCTCGTGCTGGGCAAGCGCGGCCAGGCGAAGCTTCTCGCGTACGGCTTCCTGCCGCGCGTCAAGCCGAAGAAGTAGGAGATGACAAGCCGGCTGGGTGACAGGCTGGGCGTCGGCGTGTTCACGGCGCTGGCAGCGGTCACGTTCGTCTTCCTCGCGCTGCCGATCGTCGCGATCTTTGTCCACACGACTCCAGGGAGCCTGATCCGCGAGCTCTCGAACCCCGTCGTCCGCGACGCGTTCGTAGTGACGCTCAAGACGAGCGTCACTGCGCAGGCGCTGATCCTGCTCTTCGGGACGCCGACGGCCTATCTCCTCGCGACGAGGCGATTCCGAGGACACTCGCTCGCGGTCACGCTCGTCGAGCTCCCGCTCGTCATGCCACCCGCCGTGGCCGGGCTCGGACTGCTCTTCGCGCTCGGCCGCGTCGGGCTCCTCGGCTCGAGCCTCAGTCTCTTCGGCATCTCGATCCCGTTCACGCAGACCGCCGTTACAGTCGCCGTCGCGTACGTCGCGAGCCCGCTCTACATCCGGCAGGCGATTGCCGCCTTCGAGGCGGTCGACCCGCGACTGCCGGCGGCATCGCGCACGCTCGGCGCCGGGACGACGCGGACGTTCTTCCGCGTCATGCTCCCGCTCGCGCGCGGCGGGCTGATCGCGGGGTTCGCGCTGTCCTTCGCGCGGGGTCTCGGCGAGTTCGGCGCGACGATCATGTTCGCCGGCAACCTCCAAGGTGTCACACAGACGCTTTCGCTCGCGATCTACACCCAGTTCGAAGGCGGAAGCTTCGATACCGCCCTCGCGATCGGCGGCGTGCTCGTTCTTGTCAGCGCCGTTCTCCTCCTCACACTCAGAATCGCTCTTTCACGGCAATGGTCATCCTCGAACACGTCACCGTCCCTCTTCGGGCTTTCGAGCTCGAGGTAAGCCTCGCGGTAGAGGGGACGGTCGCGCTCGTCGGACCGTCCGGCGCCGGGAAGAGCACCGTCCTCAACGCGATCGCCGGGCTCATACGGCCGAGCGGCGGCTCGATCCGGTGCGGGGAGGCGACGTGGTTTGACGCCGCCGCCGGCGTCTTCGTGCCGCCCGAGCGCCGGAGCGTCGGCCTCGTCTTCCAGGACTACGCGCTCTTCCCTCACCTCACGGTCCGCGCCAACATCGAGTACGGGCGACGCCACGCGGCCGATGAATACCTCGAGCGGTTCGGCATTCGGCATCTCGCGGACGCTCGTCCCGGGAGCCTCTCGGGCGGTGAGCGCCAGCGTGTCGCGCTCGCCCGCGCGCTCGCCCGCGACCCGGCGATCCTTCTCCTCGACGAGCCGCTTGCCGCGCTCGACGCCCATACGCGCATCGAGGTGCGCACCGAGTTGCAACAGCTGCTCGCCGGGCTCGAGATCCCTGCGCTGCTCGTGACTCACGATTTCGAGGACGCCGCAGCCCTCGCGACCGAGGTCGGTGTCATCGTCGACGGCCGGCTGCGCCAGCACGGCAGCCCGGCGGATCTCGTCGCGCGACCCGCCGATCCCTTCGTCGCCTCGTTCACCGGGGCCAACATCCTGCCGGCTCGCCTCGAGGACGGCACGGTTATCCGCGCGGCGGACGGAGATGAGAACGCGACGCTGCTCGCCGTCTATCCATGGGACATCACCGTCTCGACGCATCCGCCCGACGACTCGGCGCTCAACGTCGTCGCCGGGACGATCACCGCGATCACCGAGCTCGGGAACCGCGCGCGCGTCACGATCGGCCCGGTGAGTGCGGAGATCACCGTCGAGTCGCTCCGCCGTCTCGGTCTCGAGACCGGAGGGCGCGCCTACGCGACGTTCAAGGCGACAGGAACGCGGGTCGTCGCCTAAGCGTCGAGCGCGTCGAGCTCGGCGGCGCGCTGCTTCATCGTCTCCTCGAGCAGCGCCGCGACATCCGGCTGCACCTCCTGGAGCATCCGGAACTCGGTGCCGAACATCGAGAGGAGCCGCGACGGAGCGGTGACCGTGACCGTTGCGTTCCGCCGGCCGCCGCCGAGGATCGCCATCTCGCCGAAGAAGTCGCCCGGGCCGTACGTCGCGACGGTCTCGTCTCCGACCGTCACCTCGGCTGCGCCGTCGATGAGGACGTAGAACGAGTACCCGGAGGCGCCCTCACTGACGAGCGCCATGCCTGCGCCGGCGTCGGAGATCTCGAACCACTCCGCGAGACTTGCGCGCTCCTCGTCGCTCAGTTCCGCGAAAAGCGGGATCCCGGTCAGGTCGTCGACGTGCGCCACAGAAGGGAATCTACGTGCGCGGGGCGGCGCCGACAACAGCTCGTCACCGGACTGTTACCTCCGAGCCTGTGCATACTCGTCGCGGTGGCCGAAGATCAGAACGAGATCCTGAAGCCGTTCGTTCCACGGCTCCAGATCGAGTGGCTGCGCGATATGCCAGACACGAAGCATCGAGCAGTCGAGGGCTCGCTCGCCTTCGTCGACATCTCGGGCTTCACGGCGCTCACGGAGAGCCTCAACCGGCGAGGGAAGATCGGCGCGGAGCTCCTTCGCGACGCGCTCGATCCGATCTTCTGTGCGCTGCTCGACGAGGCGTACCGCTGGGGCGCCGGCCTGCTGAAGTGGGGCGGCGACGCGATGCTGCTCCTCTTCGAAGGCGACGGCCACGAGCAGCGAGCCGCACGCGCGGCCTGGGAGATGCAGACGACGATCGCGCGGGTCGGGCGAGTCCGCGTGGGCAGCACCCGGGTCGCTCTGCGCATGTCGATCGGAATCGCAACCGGGGCGATCGACTTCTTCCTTGTGGGCAGCGTCCATCGCGAGCTGCTCGTGGCAGGCCCCGTCGCCACCGAGACGGCGGTGATCGAGGGCGCCGCCGACGCCGGCGAGATTGCCATCAGCGCCGCGCTGGCCAAGCACCTCCCGCCGTCGTGCGTCGGACGGCCGAAGAGCGAGGCGCTTCTGCTCGTCGGCCCGCCGGATGCGGACGACGCGCCCGCTCCGGATGTCGGCCGGGTGAGCGGAGTGGACGTGGCGTCGTGCATCCCGCTCGCTGCGCGGGAGCACGTGCTGCTCGCGCGCAGCGAGCCGGAGCATCGCGTCGTCACCGCGGTGTTCTTCGACCTCATGCACACCGACTCCCTGCTCGCCGAGCTCGGCCCGGAGGCGCTCGCCGAGGCGCTCGACGAACGCATCAGCCCGATTCAGGAGGCTGCCGCCCGCTACGAGGTGCCGTTCAACGTGACCGACGTCTCGAAGGGCAGCGTGAAGGTCCTCCTGACGGCGGGCGCTCCGTCGACCACGGGCCATGACGAGGAGGCGGCGCTGCGTCTCGTGCGTGACGTGATGGACCGCTTCGGAACTGTCCCGTTGCGCGCAGGCCTCGACGTAGGGCACGTCTTCACGGGCGACTTTGGCCCGCCGTACCGCCGGACGTACGCGGTCCTCGGTGACGCGATCAACACGGCGGCGCGCGTCATGGCGCGCGCCGAGCCGGGGCAGACTCTCGCGACCGAGGTCGTGCTCGAGCGATCACGGACCACGTTCGAGACGACGCCGATCGAACCGTTCACGGCGAAAGGCAAGGCCGAGCCCGTACGGGCCGTGCTCGTCGGCGCGATCGCCGGGAGGCGTGAGCACCGGATAGCGGAGACGCCGTTCGTCGGCCGCGAGCGCGAGCTCAGCGCGCTGCGGAGCGCCCTCCAGGAGGTCGGTACTCGCATCGTCGAGATTGCCGGCCCGTCCGGAATCGGAAAGACGCGGCTCATTCGAGAAGCTCTCGCCGCGACACCCGGGCTGCGAGTGGCTGCGGCAACGTGCGAGGAGTACGAGGCATCGACCCCTTACCACGCGCTCCGCGAGCCGGTGCGGCAGCTGCTCGGCCTCGCACCCGATAGCGGTCCATCAGACTCGGAACGCGCTTTGCGCACCGCTGTTGCGGACGCAGACCCCGAGCTTGTCCCGTGGGTGCCGTTGCTCGGCATCCTGCTCGGGCTCGATCTGCCGCCGACTGCCGAGACCCAGGCGCTTGACGAGCGCTTCCTGCGCGAGACCCTCGCCGACGTCACGTGCCGGTTCCTTGCCGCGAGGCTCGAGGCTGCGCCGTTCGTGCTCGTGGTGGAGGACGCGCAGTTCATGGACGATTCGAGCGCCGACCTCTTGCGCCGGGTGTCGAAGGCCGGAGAGCAGCTGCCGCACGCGCTTGTTATCGCGCGAACAGAACGGGGGGGACTCTGGACGGACGCCGAGGATGGGGAGTTGCGCTACGTCGCCTTCAACCTGCTGCCGCTCTCCGAGCGCGAGGCGGCCGAGATCGTCGAGATCACGACCGAAGAGCAGCCGTTCAGGCCGCATGAGGTCGAGGAGCTTGCGCGGCGCTCCGGCGGAAGCCCGCTGTTCCTCTTGGAGCTCCTGAACGTCGCGCGCGCTGCCGGGACGACCCACGAGCTGCCCGACTCGGTCGAAGCGGTCGTGACCGCCGACATCGACAGGCTCTCGGCCGCGGACCGGATCGTCCTCCGGTACGCATCGGTACTCGGTGTTGCGTTCGAGGAGGACCTGCTCGTGGCGACTCTCGGCGACGACGTGGCGCCGGAGGAGGCTCTGTGGGAGCGGCTACGCGGTCTCGTCGATCGGGACGCCGACGGCCGTCTCCGCTTCCGCAACACGCTCGTCCACGCCGTCGCGTACGAGGGGCTGCCTTTCCGCCGCCGGCGTGAGCTGCACGCACGCGTCGGTCTCGAGCTCGAGAGCCGCACCGGAGGCGATTCCGGTGACGAAGCGGGCACGCTCGCCGCGCACTTCTTCCACGCCGGCGATCGCGAACGCGCCTGGCGCTACTCACGGCTCGCCGGCGACCAGGCGAAGGGGATTTACGCCAACGTCGACGCCGCGAGTTTGTACACGCGGGCGCTGGACACGGCGAGGAGGTTTCGCGGCGCGACCGGCACCCAGATCGCCGCCGTGGCGGAGTCGCTGGGGGACGTGCGCTACCGGCTCGGCGCGTTCGAAGCGGCCGGTGACGCATACAAGCTCTCGCTGCGACACGTCGCAGGTGACCGCGTCGAAGAAGCCCGCCTCCTGCTCAAGGAAGCTCTGATCCCGTGGCGTCTCGGACGCTACCCCCAGGCACTCCGCCGTGTGACGCGCGGCCTTCGCGCGATCGAGGGGCTCGAGGACGAGGCGGCGGTCAGGGAACGCGCGAACCTCTACGCCCGGAAGGCCGTGATCAGGCAACAGCAGGGGAAGCCGCTGGACGCGATCGAGTGGTGCAAGCGGACGATCGAAATTGCCGAGGCACCGGCCGCACCGGAAGCGTTCGCGCAGGCGCTGTACGTCCTCGACTGGGCGTACGCGACGCTCGGGAGGTTCGATGAGGCCGTCTACTCCGAGCGTGCCCTCGCGATCTACGAGGAGCTCGCCAACCTCGAGCGGCAAGGGGCGATCCTCAACAACCTCGGCGCCATGGCCTACTACCAGGCCCGCTGGAACGAAGCCGTTGGCCTGTACGAGCGAGCTCAGGAGGTATGGGAGCGGTCGGGCGACCGCTGGTCGGCGTCCTTCGCTGTCGTCAACCGCGCCGAAGTCCTGCTCGACCAGGGACGGCTGGACGAGGCAGAACCGCTGATACGGGAGTCGCTGCGCATCGCGAGAGCCTCGAGATTCGGCACTCAACTCGCCGAGACGGCGCGCTACGCCGGCGTGCTGCTCGCGCGTCTCGGCCGGTTCGAGGAGGCGCGCCGCCTGGTCGACGAGGCGCACGACGAGTTCGAGCGCGTCGGCGAGTCGAGCGAGGTGCTCGTTACCGACGCGCGGCTGGGCGAGTTGCTCGTCCTCGAAGGTTCGTCTGCCGGCGCGCTGGACCTCGCGGAGCGAACACTCGCGCGCCTGCCGGCCTTCGCGGGGATATTCCCTCTTGGGCCGACGCTCCACCGCGTGCGCGGTCTCGCCCTGCTACAGCTCGGCCGGCTCGACGAGGCGCGCGCCGCGTTCAACGAGAGCCTCGAGGGCGCGAGGAGCGCCGGAGCAGACTACGAGGTAGCGCTCGCCCTCGACGCGCTGGCCGCGCTCGGGCGGCTCGAGGGCGAGAGCGTGGAGACCGTCGAGCGGGAGCGGGATGCGATTTTCGCGCGGCTCGGGGTGGTCGCCACTCCCGAGATCCCACTCCCGCCCGACAGGCGAGAGCTCTGAGTCAGTCTCCTCTGCTCAGCCTCCGTGGAACTTCGCGTCCCACGGGTACGGCAAGAACGCGTCGATGAGCACGTCACCGCGAAGGTTCTTGTACTTGATGATCCAGCACGGGCTCGTCGGCATGAAGTGATCCCAAGGGACGAAGAGGCATTGGCGAAGCAGGCCCCAGTACTGCGTGACGCCGAGGTTGGGGTCCGCCACCGGGATCGCCGGTGACCCGTCCTTCGTTCTCCAGCCGGTCGTCGAGGATCCGTTCGGATCGAGGAGGTTCTCGGCGCCGACGCAGAGGTTGAAGCTCAAGGCCGTCCGATGCCCGACCAGTGACTTATCGAGCTTCCAGCTGACGAAGAGATTGCCCTTGTTCCCGCCGACAAGATCGACGTTCGTGCTGGAACCGAGCTGCGTGAAGTCGCTGCCGCAGACACCGGCTGGTGCGCTGCCGCCTCCGACGACCGACACGGCAAGCGCGCCGCCCTTACTGAAGGTCGACGCCGAGAAGCCCGTGTCGGTAGTCGATCCCTGTGCCGAGCAGGAGCCCGTGCATTGCGTGATCTGGTTCGCGACGAGGAAGGCGTTGCTTGTGACCGTCGCGCCGCCGCTCGTTGCGACAAGCCGGTACTGACCCGCCGCCGACACCGCGAGACTCGGGAAGGTCGCGACGCCGTCGGACGTGGACGCCGTACCGCCCGAGAGCGTCCCGGTGCCCGAGATCGCCTGGAGCGTGAGGTTGACCGCGGTGCCGTCCGGAACGGCCGCTCCGCCCGCGGGAGGCGTGATCGTCACGCGAATCGGGCCGGAGCCGTCGGTGATCGGGCTGTTCTGCTGCGTCTCGACCGGCTGGTTCCCGAACGCGATCGCGCCGTAGTTCGCCTGCAGCGCGAAGTACGTTGCCGTGCTGCCGTCGTCCGACGCGTTGACTGCGACGAGATTCGACGTCGCGCCGCGCTGGAGGCTCGCGTTCGGCACGTCGACGCTGATATCTCCCGTCGAACAACTACCTCCGTTTGCGCTGCCAAAGGAGCTGCCGTTGACCCACACCGACGCGTAGTTGTCGATCGTGCCGGTGAGGTGGAGGCCCCAGGCATACGCCGGGAGGACGAACGAGTTGCGGAGGAAGAGTGAGCCTCCGATCGGGAAATCGGAGTTCCCCGTGGTCGGCAGACCGGCGCTGCCGTACGCGTCGGCGCAGTACACCGGCGTCGTGTTGCTGAACGGCCCCGAGTCGGTCGCCCATTCGCTCGCATCGAAGCCCGGATTCATCCAGCCGTCCGGCACCTCACCGCTCGCGTACGCCCAGGTAGACCCGTACTGGATCGCTGTGCCGGGGCCACCCGTGGTCGCCGACGCGCTTCCGGCCGAGCCCGCGACGGCGAGCAGGCAGACGACCACTGCCGCGCTGGACGCGAGCGACCGCGTCCGCCCAAATGTACGCATGAAAGAACCCACCTCAGTCTCCTCTCGCTTGCGATCTCCCCGCAAAAGTGCCGGATTGAGCATAGGTGGGAAGCGTCGAGTTGTCTACAACGACGCCGCGTGCACGATCACGTCGGCGACGTGCTCGAGCGAAAGCGCGTCGGTGTTGACCACGAGGTCGTAGCTCGTCGGAAGCTCTTTCACGCCGTAGAAGCGCTTCAGGTAGTCGGCTCGAGCGAGGTCGGAGCTCTTGATCGCCTTCTCCGCCGCCGCGCCGTCGAGTCCGTCCGCCTCCGCGACCCGCGTCGCACGCGTCTCGGGCGATGCCGTGATCCAGACCCGCAGCGCGCCCGACCCGCGCGGGAGGGCATGTGAGGCGGCATGCGCGACGATCACCGCGTCGCCCTTGGCCGCGACTTCCTCGATCGCGTCGCGGATGAATGACCGTACGTCGTCGCTCGAGGGCGTGATCCAGGTCTCGTCCGTCGGAGGCGCCCCGAAGGCGGCGCTCCCGTCTGCCATGGCTGAGAGGAGAGTCGCGATGAGCGACTTGCGACGCTCCTCGTCGGCGACGATCTCGTGGTCGATCCCGCTACGTTCTGCGGCGCGCGCGATGATCTCCTCGTCGACGTACAGGAAGCCGAGCCGGTCGCTCACGAGACGGGCCACGTCCTCGCCTCCCGCCCCTAGCGCCCTCGAAATGCAAATGACCGAAGTCGCCATGCCGGACGAGGGTATCGCAGTCACCACACTGATGTCGCTCAGCGCGGCGGCTGTAGGGTGCGCGCCATGAAAGCGGCGATTTGGGGCTGCCGGGGCACGGTTCCCGCGCCCGGACCGGGAACGGTCCGGTACGGCGGCAATACGACCTGCGTCGGCGTCGAGACCACGGAGGGACGGCTCGTGGTCCTCGACTGCGGCAGCGGGATGCGGCTCCTCGGGGCGGCTTTGCTTCCCGATCCACCGGCGGAGATCGACATCCTTCTCACGCATATGCACCTTGATCACGTGACGGGGCTCGGCTTCTTTGGCCCGCTGTTCATGAACAAGACCCTTCGGATCTGGGGGCCGCGCCTCGGTGACGTACCGCTCGCCGACCGGCTTGCTGCCTACCTCGGCCCGCCGCTGTTCCCGATGCCGTTCGCAGACATCCCGGTGACGCTCGAGGTGACGGAAGTCGAGCGCGCAACGTGGGAGATCGGCGGTCTGACGGTGACCTCCGCACCGGTACAGCATCCCGGCGGCGCGCTCGGCTACCGGCTCGAGGACGGTGGTCGCAGCCTCGTGTTCATCCCCGACAACGAGCTCGGCCTTGACGCCGATGCGGGCGTCGAGCTCGCCACCGGTGCGGACGTTCTTCTGCACGACGCCCAGTACACGGACGCCGAGTACCCGAGCAGGGCCGGCTGGGGACACTCGTCGTTGTCCGACTTTGCTGCCTTCGTGCAGCGGACGGAGCCCGCGAGGGCGTTGATGTTCCACCACGATCCGGCGCACGACGACACGAGGCTCGAAGAAATGCGGGACGAGGCGGCCGAGCTCGCGGGTCGCGAGATCGAGTTGGCCGCCGAAGGCATGGTGCTCGATCTATCGGGAAGGTAAGACCTGCGATACGCGTTCTCTCTCGAGAACCAAACGAGGAGGAGTGAGATGGCACTGACAATCGGTGACGAAGCGCCGAACTTCACGGCGCAGACGACGGAAGGCGAGATCGACTTCCACGAGTGGATCGGCGACTCGTGGGCGGTGCTCTTCTCCCACCCCAAGGATTTCACGCCGGTGTGCACGACGGAGCTGGGCTACTTGGCTTCGATCAAGCCGGCGTTCGACAAGCGCGGCGTCAAGATCGTCGGCCTCTCGGTCGACCCCGTCGACAAGCATTCGGCGTGGGCGGACGACATCGAGGAGACGCAGGGAACACGTCCGAACTATCCGATCATCGGCGACTCCGACTACGCCGTCTCGAAGGCGTACGGCATGCTGCCGGCCGACGTCTCCGGCGATCCGGCCGAGCGGACTCCTGCGCTGAACCAGACGGTGCGGAACGTCTTCGTGATCGGGCCCGACAAGAAGGTCAAACTCGTACTCGTCTATCCGATGACGACCGGGCGCAACTTCGACGAGGTCCTGCGGGTTATCGACTCCCTCCAGCTCACGGCGAACCACAAGGTCGCGACGCCTGCGCAGTGGCAGCCGGGCGACGACGTGATCATCGCCGGCTCCGTCTCGAACGACGAGGCGAAAGAGCTGTTCGGCGAGTGGGAGGAGCCGAAGCCGTACATCCGGGTGGTGCCGCAGCCGAACTAACAGCATCAACCATCCCGCGGCCGTAATCTAGATTGCGTGAAAGCCACCGCGGAGTACGAGCGTAAGCTCGATGCGCCGGCCGGCTTTCAGCTGCCGCCGCTTGGTGGCGCCCCGCTCGAGCCTCGTTCCTTCCGGGCGGTCTACTACGACGTCCCGGGCGGGTCGCTCGCGGCGTCGGGCATCACCTTGCGCCGGCGGACGGAGCACGGGCGCAGCGTCTGGCAGCTCAAGCTCCCGGCCAAGGACTCCCGGCTCGAGCTCGAGGAGCCGGGCGGCCCGGCACACGTTCCCGAGAACCTGACGCAGCTCTTGCGCGCGCACCTGCGCCGTGGGCCGCTTGCGACGGTCGTCGAGCTGCGCACTCGGCGGAGTGGCGAGCTCGTGGCGCGCGACGGATCACAGGCCGAGGTCACGCTGGACGAGGTCTCGGTCATGGACACGTACCGCGTGCGCGACCGCTTTGTCGAGGTTGAGGTCGAGCTGCGAAACGGCGATCCGCGGCAACTCGATCGCATCGCGCGTGAGCTTCGCGACGCCGGGGCAACGCGCGGCGCCGAGACGCCGAAGCTCTTCCGCGTGCTTGCGCCCGCCGAGAGACCGCGGCAGGACGGCCCGGCGGCGCTCGAGGCGCTGCGCGCTGGGCTGCTCGGGCAGCTGCGAGAGATCGAGGCGCACGATCCGGGCACGCGGCTCGACCGTGACCCCGAGAGCCTCCACGACATGCGTGTCGCCGTGCGCCGCGCCCGCGCGCTCTTCCGCGCGGGGCGTCCCGTCATTGGCGGCGACACCGCGGCGGTCGAGACGGGGCTCAAGGAGCTCGGCCGCGTGCTCGGCGACGTGCGCGACCTCGACGTTTTCATCGAGCGGCTGCGCGCGGAGGCGGAGGAGCTCGAAGACGACGATCGCGCAGCCTTCTGCGATGCGATTTCCTCTCTTACGGGCGAGCGTTCCGAGGCTCGTCGGCGGCTGCTGCGCGTGCTCGACTCCGACCTGTACCTCCGCCTGCTCGACGACCTCGAACGCACTGCGCGGGAGCTAACCCCGAGCGGAGACGGCTCGACGCTGCCGGACCTCGTCGATCGCCAGGCGTCCAAGCTCCGCAAGGTCGCGAAATCGCTCCCGCAGGATCCGGGCGACGACGAGCTTCATGCGCTACGAAAAGCGGGCAAGCGGATGCGGTATGTGGCCGAGCTCGCCGGCGACTCGACGGTCGTGACGCGCGCGAAGCAGCTGCAGGACGTGCTCGGCGACCACCAGGACGCCGTGGTCGCCGGCGAGCGCCTCCGCGCGCTCGCTGCCGCGGGGCGACGCGACGCTGGCCTTTGCAGCCGGGCGAATCGCCGAGCGGGAGGAGGCGCGGCGCCGTGAGGCGCGCAAGCGCTGGCCGAGCGCGTGGCGCGCGCTGAGGAAGGTCCTGTGAACGTCCTCCTCCGGCACGCCTCCGCAGGCGACCGCGACCGGTGGGCCGGCGACGACTGGCATCGCCCGCTCGACAAGAAGGGCCGCCGGCAAGCAGAAGAGATCGCCGCGACATTCGGCGAGGAAGACATCCGCCGGGTCGTTTCGAGCCCGTACGTTCGCTGTGTCCAGACCGTTGAGCCGCTCGCCGCTGCCCTCGGCCTCGAAGTCGAGCTCGACGAGCGTCTCGCCGAGGGCGGCGGCTTCTCCGCACAGGCGCTGCTCGAGGCGGACGGCGTCGTCGCGTGCACGCACGGGGACGTGATCCACGCCCTCATCGGTCGCGGCCTGAAGAAGGCCGAGTACGTCCTGGTTTAGGAGCGCTACGCCGCGAGCGTCTCGAGCGAGGCGAGCACCGCTCCCTCGCGAATCCCGCCGCTGCAGACGTGAAGCGGGACGCCGAGCAGTGCCTGGACTTCGGCGAGCAGCGCGAGGCCGGCGGGAACGATCTGGGCGCGGGCGCGATCGACGTCGTACTGCCGGCCAAGCTGCCTCACTGAGCTCCTCTCCGCGATTGCGATCGCCTCGGCTAGCTCGGCCGGACCGAGCTCCGCGCCGACGAGCCGCCGTGCCGCGCGAGCGCTGCCGCCGACGGCGAGCGCGGCTTCCACTTCGGGCGGAGCAACCGACGCGAACGCCGCCCGGGCCTCGGCTTGCAGGTCGCCGCCGCGCGTCGTCAGCCGCACCGACCCGAGGTCGACCGACTCGATCCAGTCCGGATCCGAGCCGGGTGAGCCGACGGCGATCTCGGTCGAGGCGCCACCGATGTCGCACACCGCTATGCGCTCGGGCAGCGCGATATCGGCGGTGAGGACGGCGCCGCGGTAGGCGAGCGTGCCCTCCTCCTCCTTCGACAGCACGCGCGCGCGCACGCCGGCCGCGCGGGAGAGTGCCGCGACGAGCTCGTCCGAGTTCGCCGCCTGCCGACCGGGTGCAGTGAGGAAGACGTCGAGCGAACCGACGCCCTCGCGGCGGGCGATCTCGGCCATCCCGCGGACCGCCTTCGCCGCTGCGGCGACGTGAACGGTCGAGACGCTGCCGAACCGTTCGATCTCCTCGCCGAGCGAAAGGCGCACCTTCGCTTTGTCGATGGGAACGAGCCCACCGGCCGCGCCGCCGCTTGGGGCGCTCGCTACGAGCAGGCGGGTCGTGTTCGAACCGACGTCGATGACACCGACGCGCATCTCGTCCCATCGTAGGTCCGGATCGGTCGACGCCGCAGCGTTTGGGTGAAGAAACGGAGACGAACCGGTGACAACGACGCCTAGTGTGCCCGGGCGAGCGAAAGTCGACGCCTCGCGCGCCGCATGAGCGTGGTTTGCCCCGAGCGCGGGCGGTCGCCCTTCTTCGGTCGCACGCGTACCCAGCCGTTCTTCACGTTGAGCTCGAACGAGCCAGCGGTGTCGCGCCACAGCGCCTCGAGCGTCGCGTCGATCTCCGCCTGCAGCTCGGCGTCCTCGACGGGCGCGAGGACCTCAACGCGGTGGTCGAGGTTGCGCGGCATCAGATCGGCGCTCCCCATGAGGTAGAGACTGCGCCCGTCCGCCTCGAAGACGAAGAGCCGGCTGTGCTCGAGGTAGCGGCCGAGGACGCTGCGCACGCGGATGTTCTCGCTCATCTTCGGGACGCCCGGGCGCAGCGAGCAGACGCCGCGGACGAGGAGGTCGATCTTCGCGCCCGCTTCGGAGGCGGCATAGAGCTCGTCGATGATCTCGGGATGGGTGAGACCGTTGACCTTGATCCGGATGTGCGCCTTCTTCCCGTTACGGGCCGCGTCGGCGACGCCGCGGATCTCCTCGACGAGACGCTGGCGCAGGGTGAACGGCGCCACCAGCAGCTTGCGAAAATGCGCGGGCCGCCCGAAGCCGGTGAGGTGGTTGAAGAGGTCGGCGACGTCGTCCGCGATCGCCTCGTCGGCGGTGAACAGCCCGAAGTCTTCGTACACGCGCGCCGTCAGCGCGTTGTAGTTGCCCGTGCCGATGTGGACATAGCGGCGCAGCCGGCCCGCTTCGCGGCGCACGACGAGCGTCGTCTTCGCGTGGATCTTCAGGCCGGGGACGCCGTAGACGACGTGGACGCCCGCCTGCTCGAGCGCGCGTGACTGCTCGATGTTCCGGCGCTCGTCGCCGCGTGCCTTGATCTCGACGAGGCAGACGCTCTGCTTGCCGCGCTCCGAGTTCTCGATGAGTGCCGGTACGAGCGGCGTGTCGTCGCTCGTCCGGTACACAGTCGACTTGATCGCGATCACCGACGGGTCGGACGCAGCGCGGTCGATGTACGACTCGAAGCTCGCCGCGAACGAGTCGTACGGATGGTGAACGAGAAGATCGCCGCCTCGGATCGCCGCGAACTGCTCGGACGCCGTCTCCATCGTGTTCCACGGCGGTCGCCGCACAGCGCGCCACTGGTCGTTCTTGAGGTCGGGCCGGTCGAGGGCGAACAACTGACCGAGATCGGCGAGGTCGAGCATCCCGTCGAGCGGGTAGACGAGGTCGTCGGAGACGCGGAGCCCTTGCTGGAGCTGGTCGCGCATCGGTCGGGACATCGACCCGGCCACCTCGAGACGCGTTACCTCGCCGAAACGCGCGCGGCGCAGCTCGAGCTCGACGGCCTCGAGCAGATCGTCTGCCTCGTCGGACACGTCGAGGTCGGCGTCGCGTGTGACGCGGAAGAGCGACCACTCGCGCACGTCCATCCCGGGGAAGAGTCGCGGCAAATAGTGGGCGAGCACGTGCTCGAGAGCGACGAACCGTCCGCGGCGGCCGAGCGGGAAGAAGCGCGGAAGGCCTTCCGGCACTTTGACCCGCGCGAACCGCGCCTCTCCCGTGTCGGGATCGTCGACGAACACGCCGAGGCTGACCGAGAGCGGGGAGATGTACGGGAACGGCTGGCCCGGGCCGACGGCAAGCGGCGTGAGCACCGGATAGATCTCGCGGTCGAAGCGCTCGTCGAGTTCTGCGCGCTCCTCGTCGTTCAGGTCGTCGACGCCCGTGACGACGATGCCCTCGGCTGCGAGAGCGGGGCGAAGCACGTCCGCCCACAGGCGCGCCTGCATGCCGTACAGCTCGAGGACGCGGCTTCGGCCCTCGGCGAGCGTCTGCCGCGCGGTGCGCCCGTCGGGCGATCGAGCGGTGACGCCGGCGGCCGACTGTCCCATCAGACCCGCGACCCGGACCATGAAGAACTCGTCGAGCATCTCCGCAAAGACTTTGAGGAAGAACACGCGCTCGAGAAGCGGCATCGTCGTGTCGGAGGCGAGGTCGAGCAGGCGTGCGTCGTAGTCGAGGAACGAGAGCTCGCGGTTGATGAGCCGCTCGACAGCGCCGTTTGACCGTTTGCGGGGACGGACGGGGGTAGCCACCAAGCGAGGGTACCGGCCCGACACAGCGGTCTCGTCGTGTTTGCCGGTCAGTTGCCGAAGGGCGGCACCCTGGCATCGGCGGCGGGAGACCGACTTCGGCTATTACGATGCACCTCCGTGACGATCGTTGACCTGCCAGCGGACGCTCTCGCCGTGCACGGCCTGCGGGCGGGAGGTCGCGTCCTCCGGAACCCGAGTACGTCGCAGCTGTACGCGGCCGCGCTCGACAGCGGCGAAGGCGTCCTCTCCGACTCCGGCGGCCTCGTCGTCGACACCGGCCGCTTCACCGGCCGCTCGCCGAAGGACAAGTTCATTGTCCGCGAGCCCGGCTCCGAGGACAGGATCTGGTGGGGCGACGTCAACGCGTCCATCTCGGAGGAGAAATTCGACGGGCTGCGCGGCAAGATCACCGCGAGCCTCGAGCAGTCCGACGTCTACGTCATCGACGCGTTCTGCGGCGCCGATCCGAAGAACCGGCTCAGCGTGCGCGTTCTGACCGCGCACCCGTACCACGCGCTGTTCGCGAAGACGATGTTCATCGAGCCGACCGACGGCGAGCTCGAAGGCTTCGAGCCGGACGTCCTGATTCTCCACGAGCCCGAGGTCGAGGCCGACCCGGCGACGGACGCGACGCGCACCGAGGTCTTCGTTTGCCTCCACCCGAGTCGCGGCGAGGTGATCATCGGCGGCACGTTCTACGGCGGCGAGATCAAGAAGTCGGTGTTCACGGTGATGAACGACCTCCTGCCGCTCAAGGGGATCGCCTCGATGCACTGCTCCGCGAACGTCTCGGAGGACGGGGAGGACGTCGCGATCTTCTTCGGTCTCTCCGGCACCGGCAAGACGACACTTTCCGCCGATCCGGCGCGCAAGCTCATCGGCGACGACGAGCACGGCTGGGGCGACGATGGCGTCTTCAACTTCGAGGGCGGCTGCTACGCGAAGACGATCCGCCTCTCGGCCGAGGCCGAGCCGGAAATCTGGAACGCAGTGCACAGCTTCGGCACCGTCCTCGAGAACGTCACGGTCGACGAGCGCGGCAACCTCGATCTCGACGACGACTCGAAGACCGAGAACACGCGCGCGGCGTACAAGCTCGAGAAGATCGCGAACATGCTTCCCGCGAAGCGGGCCGGCCACCCGAGCAACGTCATCTTCCTCACGGCCGACGCATTCGGGATCCTGCCGCCGATCAGTCGCCTCAGCCGCGAGCAGGCGCTCTTCTTCTTCCTCTCCGGCTTCACGGCGAAGCTCGCGGGCACCGAGATCGGCGTCACCGAGCCGCAGCCGACGTTCTCGACGTGCTTCGGCGCGCCGTTCCTGCCGCAGCCGCCGACGGTCTACGCGGATCTGCTCGGCAAGAAGCTCGACGAGCACGGCTCCACGGTGTGGCTCATCAACACCGGCTGGACGGGTGGCCCATTTGGCGAGGGGAACCGGATGCCGATCAAGGCGACGCGCTCGTTGCTTTCAGCCGTTCTATCCGGTGACCTGCAGAACGTCGAGTTCCGCACGGATCCGGTGTTCGGCTTCGAGGTTCCGGTCACGGCTCCCGACGTCGACACCGCGCTGCTCGACCCGCGCTCGACGTGGGCCGATCCGGAGCGCTACGACGCGAAGGCGCGCGAGCTTGCCGCGATGTTCGTCGAGAACTTCACGGCGAAGCACGCCGATGCGCCCGAGGCCGTACGCGCCGCAGCGCCCACGCTGTAAGCGCCCGCGCCGTGAGCGCGAATAGGAGCGTGAACACGAGCGCGACGACGAGGAACGCGACTTCCTTTCCGGCGTTCGTGTGGCGGAGGATGGCCGCGCGGACGACGACGCCTGCCGTCACGCCGACGAGCCACGTCGCCGCGAGCCGCCCGAGCGTCGGCCGGCGGTAGAGCCCGAACAACGCTCCGGCGCCGAGCCACCCGCCGAGGAGAGGCAGCACGTCGCGCGCGAGGCCGCGGGCGCTCACGTCGCCGTAATGCGAGACGTTCCCGACCACGGCGAACACGACGATCGCCGCCGTGTCGTCGGCAATCGCGAGCCGTGGGGGAGGGAAGAGGCGCACGGCGCTGTTGTAGCTACCGCCGCTTCGCCTTCGCTCTCGCTGCGCCCTCGCGCGTTGCGAGGTGCCACTTTCTCGCTTCCTGTTTGCGGAGCAGGACGTCGTGGCGCATCGCTATCGCGTGCAGTTCGCGTTGCAGCTTCCGCCAGCTCTCGAGCCGGTCCGCCGGTAACGCGCCACTCTCGACTGCGGCGAGCACCGCGCAGCCCGGCTCGTGGACGTGGGAGCAGTCGGCGAACTTGCACTCTGCGGCCAGCTCCTCGACGTCGGAGAACGTCGCGTCGAGCGCAGCGTCGCCGACGTCCCACAGCTGCAGCTCGCGGATTCCGGGGGAGTCGATCACGAGCCCGCCGCCGGGCAGCACGAGCAGCTGGCGATGCGTCGTCGTGTGCCGGCCCTCGTCGTCGTCTTCGCGCGTCTCGCTCGTCGCCATCACCTCTTCGCCGAGCCAGCGGTTGACGAGCGTCGACTTCCCGACGCCCGAGGAGCCGAGCAGCACAGCGGTTGCGCCCGGCTGGATGCGGGCGCGCAGCGCATCGCAACCGTGTCCGGTGAGCGCGGACACGACGTGGACGGGGACGCCCGGAGCAACCGCTTCGACCTCCGCGACCATCGGCCACGGATCCTCGAGCCGATCGGCCTTCGTGAGCACGATCTCGGGTGTCGCGCCCGTCTCCCAGATCGTGACGAGATAACGCTCGAGGCGGCGCGGCTCGAGATCCGGGCCGAGCGACGAGAGTACGAACGCGACATCGACGTTCGCGGCGAGCGTCTGCGCCGTCGTCGTGAGTCCCGCCGCGTTACGAACGATCGCGCTGCGGCGCGGCAGCACGGAGCGGATCAGGCCGGCCGAGACGCCGACCCAGTCACCGACGCCGACGTCGGTGCCGTCGTGCCGCAGCTTGCCGGGCAGGCTCGCACGAACCTCTCCGGCTTCCATCCACACGTCGAACGCGCCGCGGTGTGCGGCGGCGATGCGTCCCGGCGTGAGGCCGGGCTCGAGTTGTTCGGCGAGATCGGGAGTCCACCCGAGCTCGCTCAAGAGGTACTGAGACAAGCGAAGCTCCTTCACAAGAGATGGGACGCCGAAACGCGTCCCCAGTCAGGAGCGTCCGGCGTTAGGTCAGGGAGACCGAGGAGGCCACAGACACAGTCATTTGTTCGAGCCTCCTCTCGCCGGGATGGACAGAAGTCACCTTAGGCGCGCGAGCGGACAGCGTCAAGGAAGCGCGCGTCGCGTCCACAAATCCCGCGGTGATTGACGAAATGCGCAGCGACGTTGTACAAATACCAACGGATGCGCAGTGACGAGCGTGGAGCAGTTGCCCCGCTCCGTCGAGTCGACGACGTCGACCGCCGGATCATCGAGGCGTTGCAGCAAAACGGCCGCGAGTCGTTCCGCGGTATCGCAGCGCGGGTCGGCGTCTCGGAGGCGACCGTTCGCGCGCGGTACGGCCGCCTGACGGGCGAGGGAATCCTCCAGGTCGTCGGCGTCACAAACCCGCTCGGGCTCGGCTTCGAGCAGGCGCTCGTCGGCGTCAAGACCTCCGGCCCGCCGAGCGCGGTCGCCGACGAGATCTCGCAGTGGCCCGAGGCGGATTACGTCGTCGTCACCGCGGGCCAGTTCGACGTCGTCGTCGAGGTCGTCGCGTCCGGTCGCGTCGAGCTGCTCGACCTCACGAACCGGATCCGCGCGCTCGACGGCGTGGTCTCGACCGAGACTTTTCTCTACCTCGAAATGTGGAAGCAGCTCTACGACTGGGGGACACGTGGCAGCAACTGATCTCCGGCAACTTGCGAACGACCATCTCTGGCTCCACTTCACGCGCATGGGCTCGGCCTCGCCGCCGATCATCGTGCGCGGCGACGGCTGCTACCTCGAAGACGACGAGGGCAACCGCTACCTCGACGCGCTCGCGGGGCTCTTCTCGGTCAACCTCGGCTACGGCTTTGGGGACGAGATCGGGCAGGCCGCGCACGAGCAGATGAAGGAGCTGCCCTTCTATACGAACTGGACGTACGCGCACCCGCGCGCGATCGAGCTCGCCGCCGAGCTCGCGTCACTCGCGCCCGGCGACCTCAACCGCGTCTTCTTCGTCTCGGGCGGCTCCGAGGCGGTCGAGGCGGCGTGGAAGCTTGCGCGCCAGTTCTTCCAGGCGCGCGACGGTCTCCCGCCGGGCAAGAAGTACAAGGCGATCGCGCGCAAGACCGCGTACCACGGCACGACGTTCGGCGCGCTCTCGATCAACGGGATCGAGGCTCTGCGCGCGCCGTTCGAGCCGCTCGTCCCCGAGGTTCGCCACGTGAGCAACACGAACCGCTACCACCGGCCTGCCGACGAGACGGAGGAGCAGTTCACCGCCGTCCTGCTGTCCGAGCTCGAGCAGACGATCCTCGAGATGGATCCCGCCACCGTCTGCCTCGTCCACATGGAGCCCGTGCAGAACTCCGGCGGCGCGTTCGTCGCGCCCGCGGGCTACTGGGCCGGCGTGCGCGCGCTCTGCGACAAGTACGACATCCTCCTGTCCGCCGACGAGGTCATCACCGCCTTCGGGCGCGTCGGCCACTGGTTCGCGTCCGAGCGGTACGACATCCGGCCCGACATCGTCACGTGCGCGAAGGGGCTCTCCTCGTCGTACGCCGCGATCGGCGCCGTCGTCGCGACCGACCGCGTGATGGAGCCGT
Organism: uncultured Actinomycetes bacterium; assembly: GCA_963816735.1. Taxonomy (GTDB): domain Bacteria; phylum Actinomycetota; class Thermoleophilia; order Gaiellales; family Gaiellaceae; genus Palsa-739. Next base: position 765,938 of record CAWFLY010000010.1, on the reverse strand, counting down.
TCCTCGCCGACACGTCGATGTACTCGCACGGGATCACGTTCGGCGGTCACCCCGTGATGAGCGCGATCGCGCTGAAGAACATCGAGATCATGAAGCGGGAGGGGATCAACGAGCACGTCCTCTCGAACGAGGATGCGTTCCGCTCGACGCTCGGGCAGCTCCTCGACCTGCCGATCGTCGGCGACCTGCGCGGCGCAGGATTCTTCTACGCCCTCGAGCTCGTGAAGGACAAGGAGACGCGCGAGACGTTCAGCCCAGAGGAGTGCGAGCACCTGTTGCGCGACTTCCTCTCACACCGGCTGTTCGAGAAGGGTCTCATCTGCCGGGCCGACGACCGCGGCGACCCGGTGATCCAGATATCGCCGCCGCTCGTCGCGACGCAGGCGCAGTTCGACGAGATGACCGGAATCCTTGGCGACGTCCTAACCGAAGCATGGGAGGAGATGCAATGAGCGCAGGAACGGACACCGAGCTCGTCGATGGCCACATCGCAACAGGTGACAAGGGGCTGAAGGCCGATGCGCTCGGCTTCATGTCGAACCTCGTCATCGGCGTCGCGTCGACCGCGCCCGCCTACTCGCTCGCGGCGACGCTCGGCTTCATCGTCGCGACCAAGGGCATCGGTACGCACGCGCCGGCCGTGCTGCTTGTCGCCTTCGTGCCGATGCTGCTCGTGGCCATGGGCTACCGCTACCTCAACAGGGCGGACCCGGACGCCGGCACGACCTTCGCCTGGGGGACGCGAGCATTTGGCCCTTGGATCGGCTGGATCAACGGCTGGGCGATCTTCGTGGCCGACATCATCGTGATGGCTTCGCTCGCGTACATCGCGTCGCAGTACACGTATCTGCTCTTCAACTGGCAGCACGGAGCGCATTCGCCGACCTGGCTGGCCATCGGCTCGGTCGTCTGGATCGCCCTCATGACCTGGATCTGCTACCGAGGGATCGAGCTTTCGGCGAGGACTCAGGTCTTTCTCCTCGGCTCCGAGATAGTGATCCTCGCCGCGTTCTCTGCCGTTGCGCTCTACAAGACATACAACGGAACGGCCTTGCCGGGATCGATGCACCCGAGCTGGTCGTGGTTCAACCCGTTCGACCTGTCCTTCAACTCACTGATAGCGGGCGTGCTGCTCGGCATCTTCATCTACTGGGGATGGGACTCGGGCGTATCGGTCAATGAAGAGACGAAAGACTCCGCCGAGGCTCCCGGAAAGGCCGCGGTGCTCTCGACGGTTCTCCTCGTGCTGATCTATCTCGTCGTGTCCACGTCGGCTCAGGCGTACGCAGGGACGAAGTTCCTGGCCAGCAACCCGGACGACGTACTCAACCCGCTCGGGCTGGCCGTCTTCGGTTCGCCCTGGTACAAGCTCCTGATCATTGCCATCCTCACGTCGGCGTCTGCGTCGACGCAGACGACGATCCTGCCCACCGCACGGACGACGTTGTCGATGGCGAAGTGGCAGGCGATCCCGGAGGTCTTCGGGAAGATCCATCCGAAGTACCTGACGCCGACTCTGTCGACGGTCGGCATGGGAGCGCTCTCGGCCGTGTGGACGGTGTTCCTGATCTCGGTCGACACGAGCGGAAACGTGCTCAACGACTCGATCACCGCGATCGGCTTCGCGATCTGCTTCTACTACGGCTTTACCGGTCTGATTTGCGGCTGGTATTTCCGGAAGGAGCTCTTCAAGAGCGTGCCGGGCTTCCTCCTCGCAGGGTTGGCCCCGGTGGTCGGCGGCCTGATGATGGGCTTCGTCTTCGTCAAGGCACTCATCGTGGACAGCGGCGCCGACTACAACTACTCGGCGCCCGTCGCAGGCGTCCAGCTCCCGATCTTGATCGGGATCGGGTCGCTGCTCCTCGGCATCCCGATCATGGTGATCTGCGCCGTGAAGTACCGCGAGTTCTTCAGCCGGAAGACGGAAGTGGCGCCCGAGGGCCTCTTGGACGAGCTGCCCTAGGCAGAAGGCAACGTCTCGCCCGGGTCGTGGCCTGCCGCCACGGCCTGGGCGATGTCGAGCGTCGAGATGACGCCGATCGGGCGACGGCTCTCAGGGTCCGTGACGGCGAGGTGCGCGGTGCCGTGCTGCGCCGTGAGGCCTGCGGCCTCCGACATCGGCCGCACCCCGGCTCATTGCGTCGCTGACCGTGCCGATGTCGAACGGGACAGGGGACTGTCGGGGCGGTGATCGGCGCTGACCATGGCGAGAATGTCGTCCCGGCCCTACGGGGCAGCATCCGCGGGAACTACCGAAGCCGGTGCGGACCTGCGCGCCACGCCGGTCTGCTGCGCGGCTTCGGCGACGGCCGCGGCTACTGCCGGCGCGATGGCGCGGTTGAAGACGCTCGGGATCACGTAGTCCGCTGAGAGCTCCTCGTCGGAGATCGCGGCGGCGATCGCGTGAGCGGCTGCGACTTCCATCTCGGCGTTGATCGTGCTCGCTCGCACGTCGAGTGCGCCGCGGAAGACGCCGGGGAAGGCGAGGACGTTGTTGATCTGGTTCGGATAGTCGCTCCGGCCGGTGGCGATGACAGCCGCTAGGCCTTCGATCTCCTCGGGGTAGACCTCAGGCGTCGGGTTCGCCATCGCGAACACGATCGCGTCGGGCGCCATCCGCGCGACTCCCGAGGCCGTTACGGCACCGGGCTGGGAGAGGCCGATGTAGACGTCGGCGCCCTCGAGCGCGTCGTCCGCGCTGCCCCGCTCCACCGGCGCCGTCTCCTCGGCGTACCGGCGCTTCACGTCGGTCAGGTCGGTCCGGTCCAGATGGACGACGCCCTTGCTGTCGCAGCCGACGATCCGCCGCACGCCCGCCGCCTGGAGCGTGTGCGCCACGGCGATACCGGAGGCGCCGACGCCCGTGAAGACGACCTTGACGTCCTCGATCCGCTTACCGACGACCCGGAGCGCGTTGAGGAGAGCGGCGAGCACGACGATTGCCGTGCCGTGCTGGTCGTCGTGGAAGACGGGGATGTCAAGGCTCTCCCGCAGCCGCTCCTCGATCTCGAAGCAGCGCGGCGCGGAAATGTCCTCGAGGTTGATGCCGCCGAACGCCGGCGCGATCACTTCGACGGTGCGAACGATCTCGTCGGGATCTTTCGTGTCGAGGCAGATCGGGAATGCGTCGACACCTGCGAACTCCTTGAAGAGGACAGCCTTTCCCTCCATCACGGGCATCGCGGCCTCAGGGCCGATGTCACCGAGACCGAGCACGGCCGTGCCGTCGCTCACGACGGCGACGAAGTTGCGCTTGATCGTGAGGTTCCACGCCTTCTCGCGATCGTTTGCGATGGCGAGCGAGACGCGGGCGACGCCCGGCGTGTAGAGCATCGAGAGGTCGTCGCGCGTCTTGAGCGGCGCACGCGACTGGATCTCGAGCTTGCCGCCGAGGTGGGCGAGGAAGACGCGGTCGGAGACGTTCACGACCTCGACGCCGTCGACTGAGTGGACTGCGTCGACGATCGCCTCGAGGTGCTCTTCGCCGTCGGCGAGAACGTTGACGTCGCGGATCTTCGTCGTGCCCTCGGCGCGTACGAGGTCGATCGCGCCGAGGAGGCCGCCCGCGTCACCGATCGTTGAGGCAAGTCGGGCGAACGCGCCGGGCTGGTTGTCGATCCGCACGCGAATCGTTGCGCTGAAAGAGGCTGAGGGATGCATTCCCCGAAACTATGTGCGGTTCGAGGCGCTCGTATCCGTATCCACTACGCTCGATTGCGTGGGAATAACGGTATGCGATGTCGGGCCGCGCGATGGACTCCAGAACGAGCCGGACACGCTCGCGCCCGCGGTGCGCGCCGAGCTCGTCGACCGGCTCGGCGCCGCGGGGCTGCAGCGGATCGAGGCGGTGAGCTTCGTGCGCGGCGATCGCGTGCCGCAGATGGCCGACGCCGAGGAGGTCGTGGCGCGCGTCGCGCGGCGAGTAGGCGTCGAGCTTTCCGGTCTTGTCCTCAACGAGAAGGGCTGGGAGCGGTTCGCTACCGCCGGGCTTGATCGCGTCAACGTGACGTTCGCGGCGACGGAGATGTTCAACGAGCGAAACGGCAACGCGACGCTCGCGGAGGCGGTCGCGCGCACGGAGGCGATCCTCGACGCGGCCGGCGAGACGCCCGCGACGGTGACCGTGTCGTGCGCGTTCGGCTGTCCCTTCGAGGGCGCGGTCGATCCGGGCGTCGTCGCAGAGCTCGTCGCGCCATTCGTGGGCCGCGCCGAAGTCGTCCTTGCGGACACGATCGGCGTTGCGACTCCCTCGGCGGTGCGCGCTCTCGTCGAGCTGACGAGCGCCGCCGGCTTCCACGGCCACAACACGCGCAACACCGGCTACGCGAACTGCCTCGCCGCGCTCGAGGCGGGAGCCACCGTCCTCGACGCGTCGATCGGCGGCCTCGGCGGCTGCCCGTTCTCGCCCCGCGCGACGGGCAACGTCGCGACAGAGGATCTCGTGTGGCTCCTCGAGCACGAAGGCGTCCCGACGGGCGATCGACATCGACGCGCTAGTCGCGGTCTCGCATTGGCTGGAGGAACTCCTGGGCCGAACGCTCGAGGGCTACGTCTACCGCGCGTCGCCCTGGCCGCCGGCGTAGACGACGCCGCTCGCCAGCAGTTCGGCGATCTCGTCGTCGCCGTAGCCGAGCTCGCGGAGGATCGCCGCGCTGTGCGCGCCGAGCGCGGGAGGAGGGGAGTGGTGGTGGACGCGCTCGCCGTCGGCCGAGAGGGGCGCCGCGACGGTGACGAGATCGTCCACGACACCGCCCGGCAGCGCCTGGAGGATCCCGAGCGCCTCCGTCTGCGGGTGCCGCGCTGCCTCGCCGACGTCGTGCACCGGGGACGCGGGGACGCCCGCGGTGACGAGCGCGTCGAGCAGTTCCGCCGTGTCGCGCTCGCGCGTCTTCTCCTCGAGCAGCGCGAGCAGCGCCGACCGGTTCGCGACGCGTAGCGGGTTTGTGACGAAGCGTTCGTCAGCCACGAGCTCCTGCGCGTCCAGCTCCGCGCACAGCGCCGCATAGAGCTTGTCGTTGCCGGCGACGATCATCAGGTCGCCGTCGCGGGTCGGGAACACCTGGTACGGCGCGATCTGCGAGAACGCGCTGCCCTCGCGGCCGGGCACGACCCCCGTGCCGAGGAAGCCGACGAGCTGGTACGAGAGGAGCGAGAGCGCGGTCTCGTAGAGCGAGACCTCGAGCGTGCGGCCGACTCCGGTCTGCTCCCGCTCGTACAGCGCCGCGACGACGCCGAGCGCCGCCCACACGCCGGTGCCGATGTCGATGAGAGAGACGCCAGCGCGCACCGGCGGTCGGCCGTCCTCGCCCGTCACGCTCATGATCCCGGACGCCGCCTGCAGGAGCGGGTCGTAGCCGGGCTGCGCGGCGAGCGGGCCGCGTGCGCCGAACGCGCCGATCGTGCAGTAGATGAGACGCGGATTGCGCGGCCGCAGGTCCTCGGGACCGAGGCCGTGGCGGTGCGCCGCGCCGGGGCGGAGGCTCTGCACGAAGACGTCGGCGCGATCGGCGAGTCGGAGAACGGCTTCTTGTCCGCGCGGATCGCCGAGGTCGACCGCGAGCGAGCGCTTGCCGGCGTTCGAGGCGAGGAACATCGCGCTCTCGCCGTCCCAGAACGGCGGCCCCCATTCACGGGCGTGGTCGCCGCCCGGCGGCTCGACCTTCACGACATCCGCGCCGAGCGCCGCGAGCAACTGCGTCGACGACGGTCCCGCGAGCGACGACGTCACGTCGACGACGCGAATCCCGGAGAGGGGGAGGAGTTCGCTCATGCCTGCTTCCTAGCTGCCCGTGGGGCCGTCCGCAACGCGAAGACTCCGCATGCTTCCCGCGGGTGCCTCCAGAGGACGGCAGGTCCCGTGTCGAGGAGCGCCACGGTCTCGATCACGGCAGCAGCATGAGACAATCGACGGCGTGCTGGTGAAGAGAGTCGGTTTCGTCGGCGTCCGGACCGATCGCGTCGATGAGACGACGGCGTTCTTCCGCGACGTCCTCGGGTTGCCGGCCGTCGCGACGCGCGAGGCGCACACGATCAGCCAGATGCCGACCGGGGCGTGGGATTTCGTCGAGGTCTTCGGCGCCGACTTCGGCGACGCCCGGCTGATCTCGGACGAGGTCGGAGAAGGCGTCTTCGTTGCCTTCTTCGTCGACGACCTCGAGGAAGCGCGCCGCGATATCGAGGCGGCCGGCCACGAGATCATCGGCGAGACGATCTGGGCGGAGCAGGCGTTTTCGAATCCGAGCTTTGCCGGAGTCGGGTGGTTCTTTGCGCGCGGCCCCGACGGCAACATCTACGTCTTCCAGCAGGTAGCCGACTAGCGCCCTCACCGGGGCAGCAGGATCGAGCGCTCGAAGTCGATCACGACCTCGTCGCGCTGGTTGAGCCCGCGCGTGCGGACGGTGACGATTCCGAAGCCGGGCCGCGACTTCGACTCGCGCTTCTCCAGCACCTCGGTCTCGGCGCGGATCGTGTCGCCGGCGAAGACCGGCGCGGGGAGGCGCACCTCGCGCCAGCCGAGATTGACGCCGCGCTCCGAAACGTCAGCGACCGAGAGACCGGTCACGAGCGAAAGCGTGAACGTCGAGTCGACGAGCGGTCGCTCCCACTCCGTGGTGGCCGCGTACTCGGCGTCGAAGTGGATCGGGTTCGTGTTCATCGTCTGCATCGCGTGGAGGACGGCGTCGGCTTCGAGCACCGTCCGTCCGAAGCGGCTGCGGTAGATCTCCCCGACCTGCAACTCTCCATACGTGCGGCTCACTCCGGAGATCATCGCAGCGATGCACGAGCTCGCCCTCGAGCAGCGGCGGCTGCTCGGGGTGCGCGCGCCGTGGCATGTCGGTGACGTTACGTGGGGCCTGCGGCAACACGAGGGGCGCGAAGCCGAGTGGACGTTTCGCGTCTGGAAGGACGGCGAGCGCACGGTTGCCTGGTCATGGCTGAAGGAGGCGAAGGCTGAGCTCGAGTTCGACATCCGCCGCGACCGGGTCGACCTTCTCGACGAGATCCTCGACGAGCCGCGCGCGCGGGTCGCGGTCTGCTTCGACGACGACGCCGAGGCGCGCGCCGCCTTGGAGCGCCATGGCTTCGCGAAGCCCGGATGGCAGCTCCATCTCAACGCGCGCGAGATCGAGGAGCCGCCGACACCGGCTCCGCTCCCTGACGGCTTCCGTCTCCGGACGGTTGAGCCGCGGGATCTCGTCGAGCGCGTCGCCATCCACCGTGACGTCTGGGCGCCGTCGCGCGTCACCGAGTCGAGCTACCGGAACGTGATGGCCGGCTGGCCGTACCGCCCCTCCCTCGACTGTGTCGTCGAGGCGCCGGACGGACGCTTCGCCGCCTATGTGCTCGCCTGGCCCGACGACGAGAACGGCGTCGGCCTGTTCGAGCCGGTGGGGACGCGGGAGGAATTCCGCCGTCTCGGTCTCAGTGCCGCGGTCGGGAACTTTGCGCTACAGCGGCTCTACGAAGAAGGCCTGCGCCAGGCGATCGTCGGCTGCATGAGCGAGCCGGCATGCGCGCTCTACGAGTCGCTCGGCTTTCGCCGGCACGCCACCCTCGTCGGCTACTCCCGATGAACCGCCTCGCGCAGGAGACAAGCCCGTACCTCCTCCAGCACGCGGAGAATCCGGTCGACTGGCACGCGTGGGGGGAGGAGGCGTTCGCGCGGGCGCGCGACCGACGGCAGGCCGCTGCTCGTCTCGATCGGCTACTCGTCCTGCCACTGGTGCCACGTGATGGAGCGGGAGTCGTTCGACGACGAGGCGACGGCTGCGCTCATGAACGAGCTCTTCGTCTGCGTCAAGGTCGACCGCGAGGAACGGCCCGACGTCGACTCGATCTACATGGACGCCGTCGTCTCGCTCACCGGGCAAGGCGGCTGGCCGCTGACCGTCTTCCTCACGCCCGGCGGGGAGCCGTTCTTCGGCGGCACGTACTTCCCGCCGGAGCCGCGCCACGGGCTGCCCGCGTTCCGGCAGGTGCTTGCGCGCGGTCGCCGACGCGTACCGCGAGCGGCCCGAGGACGTCGCCGCGCAGGCCGAGACGCTCGTCGGCGCGCTGCGGCAGTCGGCCGAGCGGGAGCCGTCGCGCGAGCCGCTCCACGAAGGATTGCTCGCCGAGGCGGAGGAGGTTTTGCTCCGGCAACTCGACCCGCGCTACGGCGGCTTCGGGCACGCGCCGAAGTTCCCGCCCGCGTCGGCGCTCGAGTTCCTGTTGCGACGCGGCTCGCTCGACGCGGTGCGGCTCACGCTCGACGGGATGGCGGCCGGCGGGATGTACGACCTCGTCGGCGGAGGATTCCACCGCTACTCGGTCGACTCCGAGTGGCTCGTGCCGCACTTCGAGAAGATGCTGTACGACAACGCGCTGCTCGTGCCGCCGTATCTCCACGCGTGGCTCGTGACCGGCGAGGAGCGGTACCGCGACGTCGCCGAGCGGACGCTCGACTACATGGTGCGCGAGCTGCGGCTCGAAGGCGGCGGCTTCGCGTCGGCGCAGGACGCCGACACCGACGGGGTCGAGGGACTGACGTACACGTGGACGGAGGAGGAAGGCGTTCCGGCAGAGCTGCTGCGGCCGTTCGAGCACGGCCGCTCGTCCTCCGCGGAGAGCTTGACGACGAGACGCGCGCGCGGCTCCTCGCGGTTCGCGAGCGCCGGCCGCAGCCGTTCCGCGACGACAAGGTGATCGCATCGTGGAACGGGCTCGCTCTCGCGGCGCTCGCCGAGGGCGCGCGTTTCCTCGCAAGTGACAAGTTGTCACAAGCGGCGGTTGCGCTCGGGGAGCTGCTCGACGCCGAGCCGTTGTGGCGAACGACGCGCGACGGTCGCGCGAAGTTCCCCGCGTACCTCGACGACTACGCGAACGTCGCGCACGGCTTCTACGAGCTGCACCTCGCGACCGGCGATCTCCGCTGGCTCCGCGCGAGCCGCCGCGCCGCGGATCGCGCGGTCGCGCTGTTCGGAGACGAGGAGCGCGGCGGCTTCTTCCTGTCGCCGGCCGACGGTGAGCAGCTCGTCGCGCGGCAGAAATCGCTCGAGGACAACCCGATCCCGTCGGGTAACTCGATGCTCGCTTTCGTCCTCCTGCGGCTCGCGCGGATCTGGGGCGACGAGGAGCTCGAGCGGCAGGCGGTCGGGGCGCTCAGGCTCGTCGGCGACTACCTGACGCGTGCGCCGTCGGCGTTCGGCTGGGCGCTCTGCGCGCTCGACCTTCACCTCTCGCCCCCGCGCGAGCTCGCGATCCTCGGCGGCGCGGACACGCCGCTCGCGCGCGCCGCGCTGTCCGGCTTCGACCCGAACGTCGTCGTCGGCTTCGGCCCGGCGGAGGACATCCCGCTGCTCGCGGGCAAGGATCCCGTCGAGGCAAGCCCGCGATCTACGTGTGCGAGCGCTTCGCCTGCCGCGCGCCAGTCACGGATCCGGCCGACCTTTAGAAACGACGAGGGGGAGCCGAAGCTCCCCCTCGAAGACAACAAAGCGACCGGTCTAGAAGCCGCTGTTGACCACGCCGCCGAACGTCTTCCAGTCGTGGGTGGTCGAGCTCCACTTCTGGAGGATCAGCTGTTCCATCGGGAACGTCCGCCCCGAATTGGTCTTGACGGACATACCCGGATAGACGAACGGGTTCTTGTTCCCGCCCGACTCGTTGAGCGTCCGCATCGCGTGCATGAGGCTCGTGCGCGTCGGGTTGGCACCGGAGTGCTTCAACGCATCGACGAACGTCCAAGCGACCGCAAGCCCGTAGACCAGGTTGTTGTCGCCGATGTCGAAATGGTCCTATGAGTGTGCCGTCTCCGGTGGCGTAGATGATCTGCTTCGCGAGCTGCATGCCGGAATCGCCCGGCGTGACCGTCTGGCTCTTGATGTAGCTCGACGAGATCACGCCGTTCGGCGTCGCTCCGTGACCCTCGGCGCTGAGCAGGAAGATCCGGTTCGCCGAGACGTTGTTGAGGAACGTCAGCGGCGTCCAGTGGAGCGCGCCTCCCATGGTGGCGAGCGCCGTGACCGAAGCAGACGGCGTCGAGAAGAGGGCGACGGTGTCGGCTCCGTGCGCTTTGAGGGCAGCGACGTGCCCGCCCACAACTGCGGCGCTGTCCGTGACGTTGTACTGCTCCACGTCGACGATCTGGTGCTTATGGCTGCCGAGCGCCTTCGTGAACGCGTCGAGGTAGTTCTGGCCGTAGGCGTCGTCCTGGCGCAGGACCCCGATGTGCGCGGTCGGCTTGTGCGCGATGATGTACTTCGCGTACAGCCTCGCCTCGCCCGGGTAGGTCGGCTGCCAGCCCATCGTCCACGGCTTCGGCTTCGAGCAGTACGGCTTCGCCCTGAACGCCGAGCCCGTCGCCGTGCACGTGCCCCAGTAGGAGTCGCCGGTCGCGAGCAGGACCTGCGGCACCTTCTTGTTGTTGAGGTAGTTCCAGCTGGACAGTCCGGGCGCAGTTCCGAGGCTGCCGACGATCGCGAAGACGTGATCCGTCTCGACGAGCTTCTTCACGGCCGGAACCGTCTTGGCCGGGTTGTACTGGTCGTCGCGGACGACGTCCGTAATCGTGCGGCCGTTCACGCCACCGTGGGCGTTGACCCAGCCGTAGTACGCCTGCTCCGCGCCGGCGATTGTCGCGTACAGCGACGCCGGGCCGCTGAGCGGGAACGTGCCGCCGATCTTGACGTTGCTAGGTGTCACTCCCGGCGTCGATTGGCGCGCCGCTCCGGCGGTGCTCGCCACGGCAATGCCGACGGCGACAACGCAGAGCAACGCTCCGAGCCTCTTACGATTGATACTCACGCGCCCTCCTCCGATCTGAGTGTGTGCAACAGAAAGACCCTGCTACCTAAGACGAACGTTTGGGCAGTTTGACTGTGATTGACTCGCGATTCAAGCCCGGCCGAGTAAACGGATCCGCGCGAGGAGGCCGGCGAAGCCGCCGGGCAGCACGAGCATCACGAGAATGACGGCCAATCCGTAGATGACATCCTGGCGTCCGCCGAGGTCGGGGAGGCTCGTCGAGAGGTTCGGCAACAGCCCGACGAACGCAGCACCCACGAGGACACCCCACAGCGAACCGAGACCGGCGACAGCCGCTCCGATCAAGAGCTGGAGCGAAAGAGCGACGGCGAACTCGTCAGGCTGTGCGAAGCCGTTCGACGCCAGGACGAAGAGCGCTCCGGCGACTCCGCAGAAAGCCGCCGAGATCCCGAAGGCGAGCGTCTTGTACAGCCCGATCTCGACTCCCGACGCCGCCGCAGCGACCTCGCTGTCGCGGACGGCCCGGAAGGCCCGGCCGACGCGCCCGCGGAGGATCAGCCACGCGAGTAGCAGGCTGACCGCGGCAAATGCCCACGCGACGCCGTAGATCCAACGGTTGCTCAGCACCGCGCCTCCGGGCAATGACCAGCCGAAGAGGTGACGTCGTCTTCGACGAGGACTGCACCCCGAGGCTGCCGCCGAGATAGTTCGACCACTGCAGCGGCAACTGCGGGATCGAGATGGCGAGCGCAAACGTCGCGAGAGCGAGGTAGGCCCCGTGGAGCCGCAGCGCCGGCAGTCCGAAGAGCAGGCCGATCACGAAGCAGACCGCGAACGCGAGGAGCGTCCCGTAGACGAGATTCGTCTCGTGGTCGCGCGACATGATCGCCGCCGTGTACCCGCCGATCGCCATGAACGCGCCGTGGCCGATCGAGATCTGACCGGTGTAGCCGGTGAGGATGTTGAGGCCGAGAATCGCGATGAAGAAGATTCCGACCTCGCCGGCGAGGTAGGTGTTGTAGTCGCTCAGCACGAACGGCAGCAGCACGAGGACGACGGCGACGACCGCGACGGCTACGACGGCGAGAAGCTTCTGCTTCATACTCGCGCCACCTGCCGGTGGCCGAAGAGGCCGTTCGGTTTGACGAGGAGGATCTGCGAGGATGAGCGCGAACGCGAACGGGAGCTGCAGCTGCGAGCCGATCTGCGGGACGTAACCGATCATCATCGCTTGCAGGACGCCGATCGCCAGGCCTCCGACGATGGCGCCCGCCGGGCTCTCGAGCCCGCCGAGCGCCGCGGCCGCGAACGCGTAGACGAGGATCGCCTGCATGAAGGTCGGGAGGAGGAAGTTCAACTGGGCGGACGGCAGCACCATCAGGCCGGCCACCGCGCCGAGGAGGGCCGCGAGCCCCCAGCCGATCGCAAGCATTGCGTCGACGCGGACGCCGGCGAGCGATGCCGCCGCCGGGCGCAGCGCTGCGGCCCGCATCGCTAGCCCGAGCTTCGTGAATCGGAACAGCGCCCACACCGCAGCGAGGCACGCGAGGACGACTCCAACCATCCCGACGTAGAGATGCTGGATCGAGACGCCGCCGACGTCGGTCGAGCCGTATCCGAACGGCGACGGGAGCGACCTGAACTCGCCACCCCAGACCCAGTTGACGACTCCGTCGATGAGGATGAACAGGCCGACCGTGACGATGACCGTCGCGATGACCGAGCGGTGCTGCACGGGCCGGATGACTGTCAGCTGTATCGCGATCCCCAGCACGAACCCGATGGCGAGCGTCGCGAAGAACGCCTCCCAGTAGGACAGCCCCCACTGGATGAGCTGGTAAGCGATGAACGTCGTCAGCATCGCGAGTTCGCCCTGCGCAAAGTTGATGACCCGCGTCGCCTGGTAGATGAGGACGAGCGCAAGCCCGAGGACACCGTAGGCCATGCCGTTCGCCACTCCCTGCACGGTGTACGTCGCGAACTGCGTGCTCGAGAGGCAGCCGATGAGCAGGAAGATCGCGCCGGCCAGGATGACCGCGAGAGTCACGATGCGCCCGGTGTCGGCTGTCTTCAGTCTCTCCACGTCAGTATCCGAGGTAGCTCGCGCGGATGGCGTCGTCGGCCTGCAGTTCGGCGCTCGTTCCCGAGAGCACGATCTTCCCGGCCTCGAGGACGTAGCCCGACTGCGCCGCCTGGAGTGCGAGGTGGGCGTTCTGCTCGACGAGCAGGACGGTGAGGCCTTCCTTCTCGTTGAGCTCGCGGACGATGCGGAAGATCTCGGCGACGAGAAGCGGGGCGAGGCCGAGTGACGGCTCGTCGAGCAGCATGAGCTTCGGCCGCTGCACGAACGCGCGCGCGAGCGCGAGCATCTGCTGCTCGCCGCCGCTCAGCGTCCCGGCCTGCTGTTTGCCGCGCTCGGAAAGCCACGGGAAGTACGTGAGGATGCGCTCGACGTCGGCCTTGATCGAGCCGCGGCGGGTGTATGCGCCGAGGCGGAGGTTCTCCCAGACCGTGAGCTCCGAGAACGTGCCGCGGCCTTCGGGGACGTGCGCGATGCCGCGCCGCGCCGCTCCGTCGGGGCCGGTCCGGCCGAGCGCCTTGCCGGCGAACACGATCCGGCCCGAGCGGCGGACCGTTCCCGAGACGGCCCGCAGCGTCGTCGTCTTCCCGGCGCCGTTCGGGCCGAGGACGGTGACGATCGTCCCCTCCTCGACCGCGAGCGAGACGCCGTGCAGGACGTGGACCGGGCCGTAGCGCGCCTCGACGTCCTGGAGTTCGAGAAGAGCACTCACGCGGCGAGCTCTCCGCCGAGATAGGCCTCGATCACCGCCGGGTCGCGCTGCACGTCGGCGGGAACGCCCGAGGCGATCATCTTCCCGAAGTTGAGGACGTGGACGTGGTCGCAGAGCCCCATGACGAGCCGCATGTGGTGCTCGACGAGAAGGACGGTCAGCCCGCGCTCGTCCCGAATTCGCCGAATCAGCCCGCCGAGCGCCTCGACTTCCTCGTGGTTCAGACCGCCGGCCGGCTCGTCGAGGAGCAGCAGGCGGGGCTTTGCCGCGAGCGCGCGCGCGAGCTCGACGCGCTTCAGCGTCCCGAACGGCAGGCCGGCGGCCGGCCGATTGGCGTGCTCGGCGATGCCGACGTAGTCGAGCGTCTCGAGTGCCGCGCGGCGGAGCGTGCGCTCGCGTGCGAAGCGGGAGGAGGAATGCGCGCCGACGAGGACGTTCTCGATGACGGTCATGTTCGAGAAGAGCGCGAGGTTCTGGAACGTCCGGGCGACGCCGAGGTGGACGACGCGGCTCGGCCGCGTGCGCAGCATCGACTTGCCTTCGAACACGACGTCCCCCGAGTCGAGCCGGTACAGCCGCGTGATCGCGTTGAACGCCGTCGTCTTGCCCGCGCCGTTCGGGCCGATGAGCCCGACGATGGTGCCCTCGGGCACGTCGAAGGAGACGTCGTCGAGCGCGGCGATGCCGCCGAACCGGAGCCGCGCGTGCTCGACGCTGAGCATCAGTCGGCGGCCTGGAGCGAGCGTCCGCCGGCGGACTGCATTCCCGCGATCATCCCGGGCGGCGATGCGCCGTTCGGGAACCGCGCGACGAGCTCGCCGAGCAGCGCGTCGGAGTCCCAGCCGTCTGGCGCGTCGAAGAGCTCGCCGGCGCTCCAGCCCGTCAGCGCGTTCACGGCGCCGCCCCAGACGTGGAACACCTGGCCGGTGATCGCCTGCGCCTCGTCGGCGCAGAGCGCGACGACGACGGTGGAGATGTTCGACGGGTCGAGCGCGTCGAAGCCTTCCTCCGGCGCGCTCATCTGGAACGTCTCCTCGGTCATGCGCGTGCGCGCGTTCGGCGCGAGGCAGTTGACCGTGACGCCGTAGCGCGCGAGTTCCTGCGCGACGATGACCGTGAAGCCGGCGATGCCCGCCTTCGCGGCGCCGTAGTTCGCCTGGCCGACGTTGCCGAAGACGCCCGACGGGCTCGCGGTGCAGATGACGCGGCCGTGCACCTCCTCGCCCGCCTTCGACTGCTCGCGCCAGTACGCGGCGGCGTGCTGCGTCGGCGCGAAGTGGCCCTTGAGGTGGACGGCGATGACGGAGTCCCACTCCGCCTCGGTCATGTTCACGAGCATCCGGTCGCGGAGGATCCCCGCGTTGTTGACGAGGATGTCGAGGCGGCCGAACTCGTCGATCGCCTGCTGGACCATGCGGCCGGCGCCCGCGAAGTCGGCGACGTTCTCGCCGTTCGCGACGGCGTCTCCGCCCGCGGCCTTGATCTCTTCGACGACCTGCTGGGCGGGCGTTGCGTCGGCTCCTTCGCCGGCGATCCCGCCGCCGAGGTCGTTGACGACGACCTTCGCGCCGGCCGCCGCGAGCGCGAGCGAGTGGGAGCGACCGATGCCGCGCCCGGCACCGGTGACGATTGCGACTTTTCCAGTGAGGTCTGGCATGCGCGAGAGCCTAGATCAATAGCGGTCGAGGTAGCGGGGCGAATCGACCTGCGAGGCGCGTCGGCGACGAGCTGCCTTGACGCGAGCGAGCGTTCCCGGCGGCGACGTCGCCGGCGCGGATCTTCGCGGCGAGCTCGCGCGCATCGGTGTCGTCCTGCTCGGGCAGCGCGGTCGAGCTCGCGCCGGAGGATGCCGAGCGCGTTGAGCGCGACGAGCATCCGGAAGCGGAGCCGATGATCGTCGAGCGCGGGGAGGATCTCGCCGGAGAGGAACTCCTCGATCGCCTCGGCGAGCTCATCCGGACGTGGGACGGCTCATGTGACGCCCGCGCTTCGAGCAGGTGGCAGATCTCGTACTCGACCTCGGCGCCGAGACGGCCGAGGATCGCGAGCTCGACGCTCCGCTCCTGGCCCGTCAGGTGGCGGCGCGCCTGCGTGACGCAGCCGATCGCCCACGCGACGTTGCCGGCGACCTCCCAATAGTCGAGTTCCTCGAGGCGGATCTCGCGGCCGGTGAGCTCGTTGTAGCGCTCGAGGTACGGCCCGACCTCGCCGATTCCGCCGAGGCGGAGGTCGTCGCGGCCGAAGCGCCACGCGCGCACGAGACCGAACGCGAGGTCGCGCGCCGGGTCGTCGAGATGCGCGAACTCCCAGTCGAGAACGCCGACGAGGCCGTTCTCGTCGACCGCGACGTTGCCGATGCGGAAGTCGCCGTGGACGACGACCGGCTCGCGCGGCCGGTGGGCGGTTCTCGCGCAGCCACCACAGGCCGAGCTCGATCGCGGGATGCGGCTCGCCGGTCTCGTCGAGCTCCTCGACGAGGCGCTCCATCGACGTCTCGTCGCAGGAACGGCAGCCGCTCGGGCGGGATCGCGTGGATCTTCGCGAGCTGCTCGGCGAGCTCGAGCGACAGGCTCGGCGGCACCGGATCCATCCGCACGATGCGGCGGCCGATCGTCTCGCCGGGGATCCGTTCCATCACGAACGCCTCGCGGCCGTCGAGATCGGCGATGTAGCGGATCGGCCGCGGCACCTTCACGCCGGCCTCGTACGCGGCCTCGATCACGGCGAACTCGTCGGCGAGCGAGAGCGTGTGCCGGTGGATGACGCCGCCGCCCGCGCGGCGCACGAGCAGCGGCTCGCCGCCGGCGTCGACGGCCCACGCCTCCTTCGACGCGCCGCCCGCGAGCAGCACCGGCTCGGAGATCGGACCGAGTACGGCTTCCAGTGCTTCGCGCATCCGTGCGATCATCGCGGGTATGACGAAAAGCGCGAACGCGTGCGCGCGTTCATGGAGGAGCACGTCTATCCGAACGAGCCTCGCGCTCTTCACCGAGGACGAGGCCGCCGACGCCCTCATCGCCGAGCTGCAGCAGAAGGTGAAGGACGCCGGCCTCTGGGCGCCGCACCTTCCGCCCGAGGCAGGCGGCTCGGGCGCCGGCTTCCTCGAGTACGCCGACCTCAACGAGGAGATCGGCCGCAGCTTCATCGCGCAGCTCATCTTCGGCTGCCAGGCGCCCGACGCCGGCAACGGCGAGATCCTCCACATGTACGGGACGGCGGAGCAGCGCGAGCGCTTCCTCGAGCCGCTCGTGCGCGGCGACGTCCGCTCCTTCTTCGGCATGACCGAGCCGGAGGTCGCGGGCTCCGACCCGACGCTGCTGCGCGGCAAGGCGGTGCGCGACGGCGACGAGTGGGTGATCGACGCGCACAAGTGGTTCTCGTCGGGCGCCGACGGCGCGGCGTTCGGCGTCGTGATGGTCGTCACCGAGCCCGACGCCGAGCCGCACAAGCGCGCGTCGATGATCCTCGTCCCGACCGACACGCCGGGCTACGAGATGGTGCGCCGCGTGCCGGTCATGGGCCACGAGGGCCGCGGCTGGGGGACGCACTGCGAGACGCGCTTCACCGGCGTGCGCGTGCCGCTCGCGAACACGCTCGGCGAGCCGGGCGACGGCTTCCGCATCGCGCAGAAGCGCCTCGGCCCGGGTCGCATCCACCACGTCATGCGCTGGCTCGGGCAGATGCAGCGCGCGTTCGAGCTCATGTGCACGTACGCGCTCGAGCGCGAGGCGCACGGCGGGCCGCTCGCCGACGAAGCAGACCGTCCAGAACTGGATCGCGGAGTCGGCCGCCGAGATCCAGGCATGCCGGCTGATGACCCTGCAGGCGGCGCAACGCATCGACGAGGGCGACGAGGCGCGCGTCGAGGTCTCGCTCATCAAGTTCTACGCGGCGCGCGTCCTCCAGGACGTCGTCGACCGCGCGATCCAGGTGCACGGCGGGCTCGGCCTCACCGACGACACGCCGCTCGCGCTCATGTGGCGGATGGCGCGCGGCGGGCGGATCTACGACGGGCCGGACGAGGTGCACAAGGCCGTCGTCGCGCGGCGGATCCTCAGGATCGTTCGCCGCCGGACGACGGTTGGCGCTTCACGTAGCGCTCGAAGGCCGGCGCGTGCGCCTCGAGCCGCTCGAGCCGCGCCACGAGGAGGACGCTCTGGGCGGTCGCGCAGGATCCGCGCACGTGGCGCTGGATGAAGGTGCGCGGCGACGAGAGCCGCGAGGTGTTCCACGCGTGGTTCGAGTCCATCGACATGGGCTTCGCGCACTACTTCGACGGCGCGCCGTCGGGCACACGAGCTTCCTCAACCATCGTCCGCACGACCGCTCGGTCGAGATCGGCAACACGTGGCTCCATCCGTCGGCGTGGGGGACAGGCGCGAACACCGAGGCGAAGTACCTCCTCATGCGGCACGCGTTCGAGAGTGAGGGTCTGCTCCGGGTCGAGTTCAAGACGGACGCGGCGAACGAGCGCTCACGTCCGGCGCTCGAGAAGGTCGGCGCGACGTTCGAGGGAGTTCATCGCAAGCACATGCTCGTCCGCGGCGGCGAGCGGCGCGACTCGGCGTGGTACGCCGTTATCGACGACGACTGGCCTGCGGTCAGCGCCGAGCTCGAGTCTCTGCTTCGAACCTAGTCACGTCTCGCGCAATCGGCGGCGGCCCGGGACCGACCCTGCGGCCGTGGCGATGGCTCGTCCGGTTGGAGCCCGCGAGGAGCCCACCGCCGGCGATCGCGGCCGCGCTCAGCAGCGCGAGGAAGATGCCCCAACTGCAGCGAGAAGCGCGACGAAGTGCTCTCCTCCCGCGCCGGGTCGCCACAGAATCCGGAAGAACACGTCGGCGAACGCCAACCCGCCGAGGAGCGCGATCTGACTGCCGGTGGCAAAGAGCAGCCCACGCCTGCCGGCGAGTCGAAGGAGTGACGCCAGGAGCGCGATGCCGGCGAGAGCGAGCAGGATCAGGCTGTCTTTCTTCAGCGCCTGGTGTGCGCTCACCGTCGTGATCTCGTGCCCGGCGAGCGAGTTGAATTTGGTTTCGATCGCGTGTCGCTTGCGACTGGAGGGCTGGGGTTCCCGTACTGCTGGGCCAGGGCCGCGAGCTGGTGTTGCGCGACGGCCGCGCCCGACGGCGTGATGCTCACGCCCGTACCACGGCTGAAACACCGAGATCGCGAGCACGGCGGCGCCGAGCGCCGCGATCAGAAGGCCGGAAGGCGCATGATCGTCATCCATCGCCTTGTCTGTATCGGCCGTGCGGCGAGCCGGTCTTGATGTCGCGCTTACGTCAGGTCGCGCGGCGCACGATCTGCGTGCAGCGGGAGCTCGCGACGAGCTCTCCGTCCTGAAGAGCTCGCCGCCGCAGAAGACGACGCGCCGGTTCCGCTTCACGACGTGTCCCTCGGCGCGCAGCGTTCCCGGCCGCGCCGAGATGTGGAACTCCGTGCGGAGGTCGGCGGTGAGGAAGTCCTCTTCGTCTGTCACGACGCGTCCAGCACGCGCCGCCCATCACCGTGTCGAGCAGCGCGGCGACCATGCCGCCGTGGACGATCGGGCCGCTTGGCGCGTGGAAGCAGTACGCCGGCGTCGCATCCCACTCGATTACGCGACCGTCCGTCGGCCTGCTCGAGGCCGCGATAGCCGAGCGTGTTCCAGACGTGCGGATCCGGCGGCGGGGACTCGCCCCACGGCTTGCGCAGGCGCCCGCTCACCGCGGTCCCGGCACGCCGCGGAACTCGAACGGGACGACGCGGTTCGGCTGGATGACCCAGGCGCGGCCGCGTCTCCCGTCGTTGAGCACTTGCATCGCCGCGTCGGCGACGAAGGCCGGATCCATGAGCGGAACGTCCAGCACGTCGCGCAGTTCGCCGGTGACGATGTTCGTGTCGGCGAAGCCGGGACAGATCGCGTTGATGCGGATTCCGTGCGCGGCGAGCCCCGGCGCGGATGCGCGCACCCAGCCGATCACCGCCGCTTTCGTCGCGCTGTAGGACGGATCGTGCGGCATGTCTGTCAGGCCGGCGAGAGACGCGGTCGCGACGATCGAGCCACCGTTCGGCATGAGCCGCGCCGCGAGCTCGCGCGTCCCGAAGATCACTCCTTCGAGGTTCGCGCGCAGGATGCGCTGCCACTCGGCGTCGGGCAACTCGGCGACGTCCGCGTAGCCGATCCCGATCCCCGCGTTGAGGAAGGCGGCGTCGAACTCGCCTTCGAGGCCGCGCCACGCGTCGGGGTCTCCGACGTCGAACTCCGGGAGGTCGAGGACGAGCGGGTCGTCGAGCAGCGCGCAGATCGCCGAGCCGATCCCGCCGCGGCCTCCCGTGACCAGCGCTCTCACGGGAGCAGGACGACCTTGCCGACGCTCTGCGCGACTCGAGCAGTTCGTGGGCCGCTTCCACCTCGGCGAGCGGGAACTCGGCGCCGACGAGCGGCTTGATCTTCCCGGCGCCCCAGAGCTCGACGAGCTCGCCGACTGCGGCCGCGACGACGTCGGGCGCGTGGCGCATGAGCCGGCCGAGATAGACGCCCTGGATCCCGACGTTGCGTCCCACGAGGTTCGCCGGCTGCACGTCGGGCCACATCCCGGCGGCGAAGCCGATCGCGACGAGCTGGCCGAGCGGCTTGAGGCGCGCGATGGTCGGCTCGAACAGGTCGCCGCCGATCGGATCGATGACGACGTCGACGCGCAAGTCCTCGGGAATCTCGTCGTAGAGGTACGCCTCGGCGGCGCCGAGCTCGCGGCAGAGCTCGAGCTTCTCCGCCGAGCCCGCAGCGGCGATCACCGTCGCGCCGAGCGCGCGCGCGACCTGGATCGCCGCCGTCCCGACGCCGCCGGCGGCCGCGTACACGAGCACGGTCGAGCCGTCGCGCAGGACGACCTGCCGCGTCAGCGGGACGTGGACGGTGAGGAACGTGAGGAGGAACGACGCGCCCTCCGCGAACGACGCGCCGTCGGGCAGTGGCACGAGCGCGGCGCGATGCACTGCGGCCAGCTCGGCGTAGCACCCGCGGCCGGTGAGCGCCATCACGCGCGTCCCGTCCTCGAGCTCACCGGCGAGCTCGGCGCCGATGATCGCCGGGAACTCCGGCATCTGCGGGTACTGGCCGCGGCGGATCAGGACGTCGGCGAAGTTGAGCGCCGCGGCGCGCACGCGGACGAGCGCCTCGCCGTCCCGCACCTCCGGATCGGGGACGTCCTCGACCGTGAAGTCGCCGCCGACGCCGCTGAGAACCGCCGCCTTCACGCGGTGAACATCTCGCGCAGCTCGGTCTTGCGGAACTTGCCGACGCTCGTCTTCGGGATCTCGTCGATGAACTCGAACCGCTCCGGCAGCCACCACTTCGCGAAGCGCGGCTCGAGGAACTCGCGCAGCTCGTCGGAGGTCACCGTCTGCGCCCTCCTTGACGACGACTGCGGCGAGCGGCCGCTCGGCCCACTTCTCGTCGGGGATCGCGATCACGGCCGCCTCGGCCACGGCCGGATGCGCCATGAGCGCGTTCTCGAGCTCGACGGAGGAGATCCACTCGCCGCCCGACTTGATCACGTCCTTCGAGCGGTCCTTGATCTGGATGTAGCCGCGCGGGTGGATCGAGACGATGTCGCCGGTGCGGAACCAGCCGTCGTCCGACCAGCGGTCGGCGCTCTCGGGCGCGTCGAGATACGACGACGCCACCCACGGCCCGCGCACCTCGAGCTCGCCCATCGCCTCGCCGTCCCACGGCACGTCCTCGTCGCCGGCCTTCGCGCGGATCTCGACGAGCGGGAGCGGGATGCCGGCCATCGCCTGGAAGTCCCAGCGCGTGTCGTCGTCGGCCTCCATGAGGTCGGGCGGGAGGCACGCCGTCGAGGCGACCGGCGACGTCTCGGTCATGCCCCAGCCCTGCACGATCTTCAGCCCGTGCCGCGACTCGAACGCCGCGATCATCGCGCGCGGCACGGCGGAGCCGCCGACGAGCATCGCCTTCATCGCGGAGAGATCCCACTTGCCCGGCTCCTCGTCGAGCCGCGCGAGGATGCCCATCCAGATCGTCGGCACGCCCGCGGCCCACGTGACCTTCTCCTGCTCCATGTCCTCGAGCAGCGAGTCGGGGTCGAGGTGCGGGCCGGGGTAGACGAGCTTCGCGCCCTGCATCGTCGCGAGGTACGGGTAGCCCCACGCGTTCGCGTGGAACATCGGCACGACCGGCAGCACCGCGTCGTCGACGCCGAAGCCCATGCCGAGCGGGTTGTTCGCGCCGACGCCGAGCGCGTGCAGGACGGAGGAGCGGTGCGAGTAGACGACGCCGCGCGGGCGGCCGGTCGTGCCGCTCGTGAAGCACATCGCCGCCGCCTCGTTCTCGTCGAGCTGCGGATCCTCCCACTCGTCGGGATCGGCGGTCGCGAGCAGCTCCTCGTACGAGTCCTCGACGACGAAGACGTGCTCGATCGGCGTCTCCGCGCGGAACGCTCTCGAGCAGCGGCAGGAGCGCGCGGTCGACGATCACGGCCTTGTCGTTCGCGTGCGTCGCGATGTACGCGAGGTCGTTCGGGTGGAGGCGGAGGTTGAGCGTGTGGAGGACGAAGCCGCCGCACGGGATCCCGAAGTACGCCTCGTGGTGCTGGTGGTGGTTCCAGCAGAGCGTCGCGACGCGGTCGCCGCGCTCGAGCCCGGCCTTCTTCAGCGCGGCCGCGAGCTGCCGCGAACGGCGCATCGTCTCGCGGTAGTTCGTGCGGTGGAAGCTCTTGTCGGGCATCCGCGTGACGATCTCGCCGTCGCCGAAGAACTGCTCCGCGCGACGCAGCAGGTGCGTCAGCGTGAGCGGGAAGTCCATCATCAGTCCGTCCATGCGGCGCATTCTCCTACGTGGGACGATTCGGCGGGGTGGTACTCGTC
The DNA here is from genome assembly GCA_963816735.1 of uncultured Actinomycetes bacterium. Classification (GTDB taxonomy): domain Bacteria; phylum Actinomycetota; class Thermoleophilia; order Gaiellales; family Gaiellaceae; genus Palsa-739. The sequence goes on along the minus strand of CAWFLY010000010.1, from coordinate 743,529 downwards.
GCAGCCGCGCCGTAGATTGCACGAATGCACGACCTGACCCCGAGCCCAATGACCGAACTGGTCGATCTTGGGATAGGGAGTCGCGGTTGGCCGTGGCCGGATGACTCGTGGGCGTCTTTCGCCGATGTATGGCGAGGATGGGTGGTGCCGTTCGTGCGGTGTGCCAAAGGGGCCGCAGGTGGGGTCGCTCGTGCTACGGAGCAAGGGTTTCAAGGTGTCGGATGGCGCGTGGACGCCGAACTGGCGGCATGACGCCGTCTGTTTGGGGTCGGATCTTTCCGATGAGGTTGAGGAGCGATTTCCGTCTGTTTCGTTGATGCCGGTCGAGTGGCGCAGTGGGCAGCTGGGTCGGGCGACGCAGATCCTTCCTGTGGTGAGCAGCGAGCTGTGGTTCGACGAGGAGGAGCTTCGCGAGCGCATCATCGCGTTCCACGGGAAGGCAGGCGATGAGTGCGGTACCTGTGGTGTCTGGCGCTGGTATCCGATCGAGTGGAGCATGCTCCCGCCGCTCCGAGCGCGGATTGCGGATGACGTCGAGGTCGCGGCGAGTCCCGAGTGGTTCGGGGCTGGTTGCGAGGCGTTCCGGCAGCTCGTGTTCCGCCGGCCGCTCGCGGAAGCGATCGTTCAAGCCAGCCCGCGCAACTCCAAGGTCGGGTCGCTGCCGTAGCCCGGGGTGAGCTTCACGCCGGTGCTGGACCGCGGAGCTCTAGCCGAGCAGGGCGTCAGCGACTTCGAGGCGAAGCGCGGACGGCCGGGTGCCGTAGCCCTCGAGCCAGATGGCGCGCTTGTAGAAGCGGTGGAGCGGGTGCTCCCACGTGAAGCCCGTGCCGCCGTGAACTTGGATCGAGCGCTCGCACGCGACGACGGCGGCCTCGGTCGCGAACGCCTTCGCCGCGGCGGCGGCGAGAGGGGCGCGGTCGTCGTCGTTTGCGACGCACCACGCGGCCCAGTACGCGAGCGAGCGCGCGAGCTCGACGTCGGTGTACGTCTGCGCGAGTGGGTGGGAGACGGCCTGGTACGTGCCGATCGGCTTGCCGAACTGCTCGCGCGTCTTCGCGTGCTCGATACCGAGGTCGAGCGCGCGCTGCGCGATGCCGACCGCCTCCGCGGCCATCGCGGCGCGCAGCTTCGGCGACTCCTGCGGTGGCGTCGCGAGCGGACGCGTCGCATCGACCGTCACTGCGTCCTCGCCGTGGGGCAGTTCGGTGACGTGCTGGAGGAACGGGCCGGGATAGAGCGCGTAGCCGAGCTCCTCGAGCAGCAGCGCCTCCTCGACGAAGCCGAGCCCTGCCTCCGCGACGTCCGTCCAGCCGAGCTCCTCGAGCTCCGACCAGCGGTCGTTCTGGTTCTCCCAGTCGCGGTCGAGCGGGAACTTCTCCGCGAGCCAGGAACGCGCCGCGCGCCTTCAGCTCCTGCTGCTCCTCGTTGAGCGCGAAGTCCATCAGCGGCCCTTCGGGAGCCCGAGGACGCGCTCGGCGATGATGTTGCGGAGGACTTCCGACGTGCCGGCCTCGATCGTGTTGCCGCGCGAGCGGAGCTGCTGGTGGTTCCACCAGCCGTCGTCGAGGATCCCGTCCGGCCCGCGCAGCTCGCGCGCGAGCTTCGTCAGGCGCTGGTTCGCCTCCGACCAGCGGAGCTTCACGCCCGAGCCCTCCGGCCCGGGGATCCCGGTGCGCTCGAGCGTGCCGAGCGCGCGGTAGTTCGTGTAGCGCAGCGCCTGCAGCTCGATCCACTCGCGCGCGATCGCCTCGCGCACGAGCTCGCCCGGCCCGCGCTCGCGCGCCTCCTCGAGCAGCCGCCCGACGACGCCGTCGAGCGTCGCCGTGAGCGCGAACCCGAGCGTGCCGCGCTCGTGGAGGAGCGTCGTCATCGCGACCGCCCAGCCGTCGCCCTCGTCGCCGAGGCGGTTCTCGACCGGCACCTCGACGTCGCTGAAGAAGATCTCGTTGAACTCCGCCTCGCCGGTGATCTGGCGCAGCGGGCGCACCTCGACGCCGGGCGCGTGCATGTCGACGATGAGGTACGTGAGGTTGCGGTAGCGCGGCGCCTCGGGGTCGCTCTGCGTGACGAGGATGCAGAAGTCGGCGATGTGCGCGAACGACGACCAGACCTTCTGGCCGTTGACGACGTAGACGTCGCCGCGGCGCTCGGCGCGCGTGCGGCAGGCGGCGAGGTCGGAGCCCGCGTCCGGCTCCGAGAAGCCCTGGCACCAGATCTCCTCGGCGGCGAGGAGCGGCTGGAGGTAGCGCGCCTTCTGCTCGTCGGTGCCGTGCGCGATGATCGTCGGCCCCGCCATGCCGAGGCCGATCACGCCGATGTGGGGCGGAGCCTGGGCGGCGGCGAGCTCTTCGTAGAGCATCGCCTGGAAGCTGTACGGAGCGCCCGCGCCGCCGTACTCCTTCGGCCACGTCAGCCCGGCGTAGCCGCGCGTCGTAGAGCAGCTTGCTCCACTCGCGCATGAACGGGTCGTCGAACCGCTGCGCGCCGCCGCGGCTGCCGCGCTTGTCCTCGGGCAGGTTCGCGTCGATCCAGCCGCGCACCTCGGCGCGGAACTGCGCTTGCTCGGGCGTGTCGCGCAGGTCCACGGCGCGAGCCTACTTGACTACGCGTTCAAGAGTTTCCAGTTCCCCGTTCCGGAGACGACCTCGACCTCGCCGTCGACCCAGACAATCGCGGTGTCGTCGTCCATCGCGTACGCCGGGCGTCTCGAGCTTCGCGGCCCACTTCTCCGCGTTCGCCATCGTGTTCCACGCGAGGCCGGGATTGTCGAGATGCGGGAAGATCGCGAAGTCGACGATGCCGAGCGCTTCGTCGTCTGCGCCGTCGGACGGCCAGCTGACGAACTCCTCGCCCGATGCGCGGGCGACATCACCATGCTGCCGCCGCTGAGCCCGACCCAGACCGCGTCGAGCGAGGGGAGGAGGTCGGCGAGCCCCGACTCCCGCATGTGGTGCGCGAGGTAGATCGCGTCGCCGCCGTTCACGAGGAGCACGTCGGTCTTCTCGACCCAGCGCACCCAGAGCTCGCGCGGGAGGCTCGGCAGCGCGGTGACCTCGAGCACGCCGAGCGACTTCCAGCCGAGCTCGGCCATCGGGCACTCCTGCTCCGTCCCGCCGATGAAGTCCCACGCGCGCGGCGGGCCGGCGTACGGATGCCCGTAGCCCGCGGTCGGGCACGCAGGAGCGCGTCGCACTCCTCGACCGGCTTCGGGAGGAGTCGTCGAGCGCGGCGCGGATGCTCGGGTTCCTGATCCCGGCGGAGGTGAGGAGGAGCTTCACGCGAGCAGTGTGGCGTCGAGCTCGCGGATCGACGAGCCGCCGCAGAGCGCGAGCGTCAGGTCGACCTCGGCGAGCAGCTGACGGCACACCGCCTCGACTCCGGCCGCGCCGCCGACTGCGAGGCCGTATGCGTAGAGCCGGCCGAGGAGAACGGCGTCGGCGCCGAGCGCCATCGCCTTCACGACGTCGGCGCCGCGGCGGATCCCGCCGTCGACGAGCAGCGGATAGTCCGGCCCGACCGCCTCGCGCACCTCGACGAGCGCATCGAGCGTCGCGATCGCGCCGTCGACCTGCCGGCCGCCGTGGTTCGAGACGATGATCCCGTCGACGCCGTGCTCGCGCGCGAGCAGCGCGTCGTCGCCGCGCAGCACGCCCTTCACGAGCAGCGGCAGCGACGTCTGCTCGCGCATCCAGTCGAGGTCGTCCCACGTGAGGCCGAGGTTCGGGAACGTCGCGAGCATCATCGCCGCGGCCGAGAGCATGTCCTCCTCCGGCGGCTGCGCGAGCTTCGCGCGGAAGACGGGGTCGGTGAAGAACTGCGCGCAGCCCTCGCCGCGGAGGAACGGCAGGTACGCCTGGCGCAGGTCGCGCGGCCGCCACGCGAGCATCGGCGTGTCGAGCGTGACGACGATCGCGCCGTAGCCCGCGGCCTCGGCGCGCCGGACGAAGCTCGCGGCGACCTCGCGGTCGTTGATCCAGTAGAGCTGGAACCACCGCGGCGCGTCGCCCACCGCCTCGGCCACCTCCTCGATCGAGGACGACGCCGCGCTCGAGAGCACGAACGGGACGCCGAGCGCCGCCGCGCCGCGCGCCGCGCCGACCTCCTTCTCCTCGTGCGCGATCGAGAGAACGCCGACCGGCCCGAGCCAGAACGGCGCCGCCGAGCGCGTGCCGAGCACCTCGACGGAGACGTCCCGCTCGATGTTCCCGGCGAGCATCCGCGGCCGCAGCCTCCGCCGGTCGAACGCCTCGAGGTTCGAGCGCATCGTCGCCTCGCCGCCGGCGCCGCCTGCGATGTAGCCGAACGCGCCCGGATCGAGCTTCTGCTCGGCGGCCGCTTCCCAGTCCTCCGGCGCGATGGGCCACTCCGCCTCGCCGGCGATGTAGATCGCGTTCTGGACGAGCGAGCCCTCGAAGGCGTTCACGCCGGCGCGGCCTCGGGAACGAGATCGCCGTGCGGATCGGTCACGACGTCGCGCCGCCGCTGCATCGGGAGGAGCGTCACCGTCACGAGGATGATCGCGATACCGAGCCACTGGCTCCCCGTCAGGTGTTGGTCGTAGGCGTAGATCCCGGCGATGACCGCGACCGCGGGGTACGTCAGCTCGGCCAGCGACGCCATCATGGCCGGCGTGTGCTGCAGCCCGAAGTAATAGAGCCCGAGCGCGAGCAGGCCGGTCACGAGCGCGAGATAGAGGATGAGGAGCGTGTCGTGGCCGTTCGAGTACGCGGGCTGGTTCATGACCCAGAGGGCGATCGCGCTCGCGAGGAAACCGAAGAAGAAGCGCAGCGAGAGGACGTGCTGGAACTCGATCTCGCGCGAGAGATACCGGCCGAGCACCGTCCCCAACGCCCACAGGATCGCCGCGCCGCTCGCCTCGGCGATCACGACGACGCCGTTCGCGGACACGACGGAGCGGATGCGGAAAGCTGACGAGCCAGAACCCGATGAGCGCCGGGATCAGGAACCACGCGAACCGCGGCCGCGGCCGCTCGCCGAGGATGACGGCCGCCGCGCCGATGGCGATGAGGGGCTGGATCTTCTGGATGACGACAGGGGTGATGAAGTCGGAGTGCCCGATCAGCGCGTCGGTGAAGAGGATCGTCGCGACGGCCGAGGCTCCCGCTCCGATGAACACGGCGGCGACGACGAAGCGCGGGCCGGCGCGAAAGACGGCGCGCAGCGCGGGGAGGAGGAACGGCAGCGTGCAGAGCACGAGGATCACGTGCTCCCCGAACACGATCGTCGTCGCCGACGTCGAGAACGACATCGTCTTCCGGATGATCGGATCGGTCCCCCACATCGCCGCGGCGACCGCGACGAAGGCCACTCCGGGGATAGCGGCGAGCTTCAGGCGCATCGACTCGAGGCTAACGGTTCGCGATCCTGCGACGCTTCCGCGACGTCCGTAGAAGCCCGTCGTTCGGGAGTCGAACCGCCGGGTAGGCTCGAAGCGGCGATTCAGTGTTGAAGCGGATCATGGTTGTCTGTTTGGGAGTGGCCGCGAGTGCGGGGCTGCTGTTAACGCTGAGCGGTGTTCCGAGCGGGTCGCGCCACGCTCGCGCGGACGCCGAACTCGCGAGCGACACCAGTGCCGGCGCACCGGGTGCTCCGTTGCAGGGGATCCACAAGATCCGCCACGTCGTGATCATCATGCAGGAGAACCGCTCGTTCGACTCCTACTTCGGTACGTATCCCGGTGCGGACGGGATCCCCGGGCTGGCCGGCAATCCCGGTCATCGGCCCTGCGTCCCGGACCCTCGGGTCGGGCACTGTGTTCGGCCGTTTCACGACCGGGCAAACCACAATCTGGCGGGGCCGCACGCGCACGTGGACGCGATTGGCGACATCGCCGGCGGCAAGATGAACGGCTTCGTCGTACGGGAGCAACTCGCTCTAACGCAGTACTGCCAGGCGAACCCCGTTTCTCCGCCGTATTGCCCCCCGAGTCAGACGGTGCCCGACGTGATGGGCTACCACGACCAGCGTGAGATCCCGAACTACTGGGCGTACGCACACCAATTCGTCCTGCAGGACCACATGTTCGAGTCGGTCTCGTCCTGGAGCTTGCCGTCCCACCTCTTCCTCGTCTCCGGCTGGTCGGCGCTCTGCTCAACGAAGGGCGACCCGATGAGCTGCAAACCGGCCGTGCAAGCTCCCGACCCGCCGCCGGGAACCCCGGAGAACACAACCGGCAAGATCCCGAGCTACGCCTGGACAGATTTGACCTGGCTGCTGCACCGTTACCACGTCAGCTGGGGGTACTACGTCGCCCGGGGGCACGAACCGGACTGTGCCAAGGACCAGATGTTCTGCGCCCCCGTGCCGCAAAACGCGAAGACGACGGGAATCGTGAACCCGCTGCCCTGGTTCGACGACGTGCACGAGGACCAGCAACTCTCCAACCTCCGCCCGCTGACAAGCTTTGAAAAAGCTGCAAAGGCAGGCAGACTGCCCGCGGTCTCCTGGGTTGCGCCTACGAACGCGGTGAGCGAGCACCCTCCGTCACGGATTACCGCCGGGCAGTCGTACGTGACGGGACTGATCAACATGATCATGCACGGCCCCGACTGGAAATCGACGGCGATCTTCCTCGCCTGGGACGATTGGGGCGGCTTCTACGACCACGTCCAACCACCCAGAGTCGACTCCCAGGGGTACGGGCTCAGGGTTCCGGGACTGGTGATCAGCCCATACGCGAAGAAGGGGTACGTCGACCACCAGACCCTCAGCTTCGACGCCTACCTCAAGTTCATCGAGGACGACTTCCTCCACGGGCAGCGACTCAATCCCGGTACCGACGGACGACCGGATCCGCGACCGAACGTGCGTGAGGGCGCCAACGTCCTCGGCAACCTCGTCAAGGACTTCAACTTCAACCAGAAGCCGCGTCGCCCGGTGATCCTTCCGGTTCACCCGCGCTTCCGCTGAGAGCCCCGACGTACTAGTGCGAGCGGTGTGGCCTACGCGGCCGGTGGTACCTCGTCACCCAAAACGCGTGATGCGGAGTGTGGCAAACGACGGCGACGCCGCTCGAAGGCTGCCGCGGTTGCACCCAGACACGGCAGAGGAAGCGATGAAGCGGGTGACCGTTACGCCGTCCTCGAAGGCGCGCGCAGTGTGCCGTGACGTTCCGCCTGACGAGTCCTGACGTCCGATCGACGAAGCGGCGCAGCAACCTCTGCCGCGGAGCTAGGAGCAGGAGTTTGCGTTCGGTCGCGCGCGCGGCTGCCCCGGAGGACGGTCGCGACTTGTGAGCCGCGGCGGCAAATGCGCCGGCATCTCGATTCGGGTAGAGCGCTAGCGCCGCCGGCGGCGCTTCGGCCGCCCGAACCGGGAGGGACGCGCGTTGCGTCATACCGAGTGCATGGACCTGGGCCGGCGCCAACAGGGTCGGGAAGAGCCACAGAATGAACGCGACCTTCGCAGCCATGATCCCTCAGATGAGGTCGGCGTTGTTGAACGGACTTCCCACAGACCTCGTATCGGCAGGCGTCTAGCAGGCGTTTAGCGGGCGCGATGCGGTCAAACCCTCGTGTGAGGGAAGTAGCGGGGACTCTCGTACGCCGAGACAAGCACCGTGCAGGGAAGTCGCAGAAAGTGGATCGTCGCGGCGTCGCTCGCGGCGCTCCTGGGGGTCTTCGCGAGCGGAAGCTCGGCAGCCTCTTCGAAGTCGGCTCCCGTCAACACTGCAGCTCCCACGATCAGCGGAACGGCACTAGTGGGAGCGACGCTGACCGGTTCCGTGGGCGGCTGGACGGGCTGGGGAGCTCGATACTCGTATGTGTGGCTTCGCTGCGACAACGGCGGAGACAACTGCGCACCGATCACTGGCGCGACCGGCACGACCCAGACTCTTGCTTCCGCCGACCTCGGTTCGACCCTGCGCTTCAGCGTCGTCGCCGCGAGCCGCCGGGGATCGACCAGCGCTACTTCCGACGCGAGCGGCGTTGTGACGCAGCCCGCGAGTGGGTCGACTCCCTCCCCGCCGACCGGGCTCACGGCAGCTGGTCCGACGACGAGCAGCATCGCGCTTGTCTGGACCGCCTCCGTGGACGGAACCGATCCCGCTGCTGGATACAACGTGTACGTCAACGGCGCATTCGTCTCCAGCACGTCAGGGACCTCAACGAGCGTCGGAAGCCTCACCTGCGGGACGAGCTTCACGTTCGCCGTCGAAGCCTTCGACGCTGCCGGCAACAAGTCCGCCCAGGCGTCCACGAGCGCCTCGACGAGCGATTGCCCGTCGTCGACTCCCTCTCCGCCGACCGGGCTCACGGCCGCCGGTCCGACGACGAGCAGCATCGCGCTTGTCTGGACTGCTTCCGTGGCGGGAACTGATCCCGCTGCTGGATACAACGTGTACGTCAACGGCGCATTCGTCTCGAGCACGCCCGGGACATCGGCGAGCGTAGGGAGCCTCGACTGCGGGAAGAGCTACACGTTCGCCGTCGAAGCCTACGACGCCGCCGGCAACAAGTCCGGCCAGGTGTCCACGAGCGCATCGACGACTGATTGCCCGTCGTCGTCGAACTCGCCGATCTACTGGGGCGCATGGATCGAAGGCAAGGACACTTACACCCCTCTGTACGGCGGAACCTGGGGCAACGCCCCGTGGGATTCGAACACGTGGGCGAAGTACGAATCGCACACCGACAAAGCCCCGTCGATCGTCCACTGGGGCGTGGGTACGCCGTGGGGCCACAGCTTCTCCTACTGGGCCGGAACCCTCAACCTTGTGCAGAACAAGGGGGCGCTCAACCTCCTCGACATCGACACGGGTTCCGATTCGCTCAGCTCGATCGCTTCTGGGTCGGAGGACTCTGCGATCACGACGTGGGCGCAGCAAGCTGCCGCGTACAAGCACCCGTTCTTCCTGCGGCTCAACTGGGAGATGAACGGCGGCTGGTTCCCGTGGGGCACGACATCGTCGAACGCAAACACGGCGGCCGACTACGTTGCCGCCTGGCGCCACATCCACAACATCTTCACCACCGCCGGTGCTGCGAACGTGACCTGGGTCTGGTGCCCCAATCTCGAGGGCAGCTCAAGCACTCCGTACGCAAAGCTCTATCCGGGTGACGCATACGTCGACTGGACGTGTCTCGACGGGTACAACCAGGGTTCGAGCTCGCAGAGCTTCTCCAGCCTCTACGGGAAGAGCTACACCGACCTGACGGCGGTCGCTCCGAGCAAGCCGGTCATGGCCGGAGAGGTCGGCTCGTACGAATACGGGGCAGGAGACAAGGGTCGCTGGATCACCGGCATGCTGAGCGATCTCCCCACCAAGTTCCCGCAGATCAAGGCGCTGGTCTACTTCAACTGGCGGATCCTTGAGGGCGGCACGTGGAAAAACTGGGACATCGAGTCGTCCGCCAGCTCGCAGTCCGCCTTCGCGACGGGGATCGCGGCGCCGTACTACGCCGCAGCGTCGAGCTTCACGATGCCGGCGTCGCTCAAGCCGATTCAGCCGCTGCCCTAGACCGCACTCCGCTGTCAAGGCCGCGCCGAACCAGTTGGTAGGGTTGTGCGGACCCGCGTGGAGGTACTGGTTTGTCCTCTCTCCGACAGTTTCGCAGTGCCATCCCGCCGCGCGAGATCGCGAGCCTTTGCGGGCCTCCGTTCACCGAGGTCGACATCTTCGAGGCCGGCGACGAGATGGGGTTGAAAGGTGCGTACAGCCGTTACGGGCGACTTGAGGCTCGGTTGATCGTCATGAAGCTCATAGTCAGTGCCTCCGAGCCGGAGGTCATTCAACGCCTGCTCGGGGCGTACGCGAGGCTGGCCGCCGGGGCGAGCACGAACTAGCGACCGGGTGAGTCAGTCTGACGCCGCTGATCTGACCTCTCCGGAGGAGATACCCCGCGCCGCAGTGCGCGGCGCTGCGTGGACGGCGCTCCAGATCTGGGGCGCCACCGTCGGGAGCTTCGTCGTCTTCGTCATCCTCGGGCGACTCTTGCGCCCGGCCGAGTTTGGTGTCGTTGCGGCCGCGTACACCGTCACGCTGCTGTTCCGCGTGATCGTCGACGCCGGCTTTACCCGGTACCTCGTTCAGCGAGCGAGCCTTCCACTCATCTACGCCGACACCGCGTTTTGGATGTCAGTGACGGTGGCGCTTGTCTTCACCGTGCTCGTCATTTTCCTCGCGCCGTATTTCGCGTTGCTGTTCGGGATTCCGCGTCTCACCATCGTGATTCGCGTGCTCTCGATTCTTCTCATTCTCACGGCGCTCGACGCAACGCAGAGCGGACTGTTGGACCGCAACATGCAGTTCCGAGTTCAGGCGATTCGCAACCTCATTGCGACCGCAGTCGCGGGAGTCGTCGCGGTGTCGCTCGCGTTTGCGGGCGCCGGTGTCTGGGCCCTTGTCGCGCAGCAGCTGGCTCTCGAGTCGGTGACGGTGGTGCTCCTGTGGAGTCTCTCTGGGTGGAGGCCGCGCTTCCGGGCCTCCATCGTCTGTCTGCGCGAGCTCTTCCCTTTTGGAGTGCGGATGTCCACCATCCGCGTCACCCAATTCGCGATGACGAACGCCGACAACTTCTTCGTCGGGATCGTCTTCGGAAAAGTCGCGCTCGGCTTCTACGTCATCGCGTATCGGATGTTCGCCGTCCTCAACGACCTGCTGATCACGGTCATCAACCGTGTGGCGCTTTCAACCTTCTCACGACTGCAACACAAGAGCGAGCTGGTGAACAGCGCGTTCTATCGGGCGAGCCGCATAGGAAGCGTGCTCACTCTTCCGACCTACGTGGGCTTGGCCCTCCTGTCACGCCAGGTGATCATTTTCTTGTTCGGTGTGCGGTGGATCCCGAGTGCGCCTCTTCTGTCCGTGCTGATGGTGGCCGCCTTCGCTCAAGGCCAGCTGACCCTGTGCGGCACCTACGCGACAGGCATCGGCTGGATTCGGAACGAGTTCCGGTGGACGGTGTCCATCGCGACAGTGCAGGTCGGAGCTTTTGCCGTGGCCGCACACTTCAGCGTGTTCGCCGTCGCGGCGAGCGTCGGCATCGTTCTTCTCGTTGCCTGGCCGGTGCGGCTCCTGCCGCTGAGGAAGATCGGCGGGATTCGCCTAAGCGAGTACTTCGGGCACTATCCGGGACTTGTCGCTTCGACCCTCGTGATGGCAGGAGGCGTCGTCGCCATCAGGTACCAGGTAGTGGGCGTCTCACCGGCTGTGGCGTTGGCGATCGAGGTACCGGCCGGCGTGATACTGCTCTTCGGGTCAATGCGTGTCTTCGCCCCGGGACTGCTCTCGGAGCTGAAACAGACGATTCTCACCCTGCGCCCGGCGCGCGGTGCGTGATCAGGTCTCGAGCAGCCGCTGCAGGACACGGGTTGCGACATGGCCGGCCTGGTCGGCGTTGGCCGTCAGGTAGTGGAAGTGAAGCCCCGGAGGCGAGTTGACTTCGACGATCGCGCCGCCGGCGTCGGCGAGTCCTTTGCGAAGGTCAGGCGTGACGACGTCGACTCCGGCGAGCCTCAAGCCGACGGCCGACGACTGCGCGGGTCGCCTCGTCGACGACCTCCGGAGACACGTGCCGAACGCGGAATCGAGCGTGTGTCGAGCCGGCCACCGTCTCCATTCGAGCGTTTCACCCGATAGCGCGTTCCTGCGGAAGGGATCGACGCGAGGGTCAGCTGCTGCGACCGTAATGCGAGGAGGCCATCGTGGTCTGGGTGTACCAGCTGGTTGCCGCGCGTTCCTTCCGCGTCGACGCGCGCATGGTTCTCGGCTCGGATCAGGTCGCGTACCGTGGATACGCCATCGCCTTCAACCGATGACGGGTCGCGCCGCACCACATCGAGCAGTTCGCCATCGAGAATCAAGAACCGGTAGACGGAACCCGGGATCTGCCGTTCGAGGACGAGCGTGTTATCGAGGGGTGCCGCAGCGACGAAGGCCCGGTAAAGGTCAGCAGCGCTTTCGATGTCGCACGTCACACCCTCGCCGGATTCGCCCGACCGCGGCTTCAACACCCAGAGACCGCCGTTATCGCGAACGTGTGCAGCCGCGCGGCCGGCTTCTCGTCGAGAGAACGCGGATCTGCTCGGGCACGGCGACCCCGATCTCGGCAAGACGGGCTGCGACGAGCGGTTTGTCGAGAGACCGCTCGACCGCATCCGGCGGATCGAGGTGGGTTTCCCACTTGTCCACGCGCGCGTGTTCGTCGCCTCGCCGGAACGTGAATCCGCTGTTCCAGTCGCCACGCACCGTCAGCGCCGACCTCCGCGGCCGCACTCTCCCAGATGTCGTTCAACACCGTCTTCGGACGCTGATCGAACCGCGCGACCAGCTGCCGGTACTCGCTCAGATACGCGCTGCCGTACGCCTTGAGGAGAAGTGCGCGGTTCGTTGCACGAGCCGCGACCCACAGCGGAGTACGCCGTTGCTTACGCCATCGCACTCAACGATTCGCCACGCCTCCTCCGGCTCGTCCGGGCTCAGCGTGAACGTGTCGTCGCCGACGAGCGCCGCACGCAGGAGTCGCGTGGACGCCGATTCCGTATCCGTAGAGATGGCGACCTCGACGGGAGCTTCCGCGCCGTCCGGCACGATCACGAGGTTCCCGGCGAGCACCTCGAGCCGCACGAATCCCGGCGCCGCCAACCGGAACTCGATGTGGCGCCGTGACGTCTCGACGCCCTTCGCGGCCCGCAGGACGAACGGCACTCCTCGCCAGCGCGGCATGTCGGAACGCACCGCGAGTGTCGCAGCTGTCTCTGAATCCTGCGCGTGCATCGCCACTCGTCATCCGGCGCAGCGCTTCGAGCCGGTTTCGCGCGAGGTCGGCGCGGGTGATCGAGGCCGGCGCATCCATCGTGATGACCGCGGCGAGCTGCAGCAGATGGCTCTGGATCATGTCCTGCATGACGCCGATGACGCCGTGCTCGGCGGTGCCGTCCGTGTTTCGTCCCAGCGAATCTCCACCTCCGCGAGCGGGACGACGTCGGCGAGAGCAAGTGGATCCGCCTCGACGCGCCGGCGCACGAGTTCCTGGACGGTGTGGTGGTAGAGGAAGTGGTCGATCCGATACACCTGGCTTTCCGCGACGAGCCCGAGCACCTGCGCGTTCAGCGCCTGCGCCGAACCGCGGCTGAGACCGAACGGCTTGTCGAGAACGATGCGGGCCGAACGATGAAGACCCGCGTGGCCGATGGCATCGAGGGCTGCCGGGACCGCGGCCGGCGGAGTCGCGATGTAGATGAGCGAAGGCTCCGCCGTCGGAATCGACCGGAGTGCGTCTGCGTCGCGCACGTCGGCTTGGAGATAGGAGATCCGCTCAGTGAGCGATTGCCGCGCATCGCTCGGGAGGTCGGACGCGTGCCGTAGCGAGCTCGCTCCGCGATGAGCTCCCGGCAACCCTCGACGGACATCGGTTCGAGCCCGGTGAGCGTGACGGTGAATCCTTCCGGGAGCTCGTCGTTGGCCAGAAGTCGCGTCAGCGCCGGAAGAAGATGGCGTCTTGAAAGATCGCTCGTCCCGCCTATGATGAGAATTCCGCGCAGCGGCTCGGATAGTCCGACGCGCGCGTGATGATGACCCTCGACGTGCATCAGTCAGCGCAATCCGATGTGCCCGCACAGCCCTATGCGGATGTTGTCGTGCTCGCCGCCGGGACGAGCGAGAGGATGGGCGGGATCGACAAGCTGATGGTGAGTATCGCGGGAATACCGCTCGTGGCGTGGACGCTGCGGTCCGTGGCCGCGGCGACGTGCGTGAGTCGAATCATCATCGTTGCACGACCCGAGCTCGTCGATGAACTCGCGCAAGACGTCCGTACGTGCGCGCTCTCGACCCGATCGTCGTCCCGGGCGGACTGCGGCGCCAGGACTCCGTCGCGAACGGCGTGGACGAGGCGAGCGCCGAGGTCGTCCTGATCCACGACGGTGCCCGGCCGCTCGTGACGCCCGCGCTCGTCGATCGAGTCGCCGCCGAGGCGTGGAGGAAGGGTGCGGCGGTACCGATCGTCGCGGTTCCGGAGAGCATGCGGGAGGTCGTCGACGGCGAGATCATCCGCACGGTCGATCGAACGCGCCTGTATCGGTCGCAGACTCCGCACGGGGCGCGACTCGAGTTGCTTCGTCACGCGTACTCGATCCAAGACCCCCGCGGCCCGGAAACGTTCATCGACGAGACGACGCTCGTGCAGAGTGCGGGAATCTCCGTTGCGACCGTGCCCGGCGAGGCCCAGAACCTCAAAGTCACGCTTCCCGGAGACGACGAGCTCGCCATCGCGCTCCTCGGGGCGCGCGCTCTCTCGTCCGATCTCCTGAGCGCGCGTGTCGACCAGTGAGCGGCGCCCAGTGAGCAGGAAGGGGTCGGCTGCGGTCTTTACCGCTCTCCTCCGAGTCACGCCGAAACGGCGGGCGAAGATCGTCGTCCACAGCGTGCCGGACTTCGAGGATGGCGCCCTCGCCGTCCTCGACGCGCTGCTGGAGAGAGGTCACGAACCCATGGTTCTTCTTGACGAGCCGCTCGCTCCCGACACGTATGACTGGGGCCTCGCTGCTCGGGGCGTCTGCATTCGCCGAGAAGCAGAGCGCCCGTGGTCGTCTCCATTACCTGACCGCCGAGACCGTCTTCACCACCCACGGGCCCTTCCGCGCGCACTCGCCGGCAGCGAACCAGCGAGTCGTCTATGTCGGCCACGGCGAGCCGCTCGCGAAGAGCGCCGGCTACTGGGTGGCGGACGAGAGGATCGGTGCGTCCGTCGCAGTCGCGAGCTCGGCGATAGGAAGGGCCTTTCGCTGCGTGCAACAGGGGCTCAGACCAACGCAGGTCCTGGTCATCGGGGCACCGAGAAACGACCGGCTGCTGCACGCCGATCGAGACGAAGTCCGGCGCGCGATCGCCGACTGGCTTCCCGCCGACACGTCGACGCTCTTCCTCTGGTTGCCGACCTTCAGGCGCAACTACGCCGGCCAACTCGACGGCGTCGACTCGGGCGCGGCGATCCCGCTCGACCTCGAGAGCCTCCAGCGGGTCGACCGGTGGCTGGCGGCAAACGGCGCCGCGATCCTCGTCAAACCGCATCCGCTCAGTCGCGCGTATCCAGCGGGAGCATTCACCCGCATCCGGACGATCGACGACGCCGGCGTTGCGGAATGCGCGTCTGTCGCTTGCCTCACTTCTCGCGGCGGCGGATTGCTTGATCACCGACGCATCGTCGGTGTGGGTCGACTTTCTGCTCGTCGGCCGGCCGCTGATTTGTTGTTTCCCCGACCTGGACGAGTACCGCAAGACGCGTCACCTCAATCTGGAGCCGTACGACGTGTGGTTCCCAGGCCCGCTCGTCACCGAGCCAGACGGATTGCTCGAGGAGATGTCGCATGTCGCCGGCGGCGGCGACCCGCACGGAGAACGGCGCGAGTGGCTCACTCAGGCGCTGCACCTTCATAGGGACGGCGACGCCACCGCCCGGCTCCTCGACGCCTTGGATCTCTAGCCAGGTCTCTAGCCGCGATTGACCTTCCTGGGGGGTAGCGCGAATGAATCTCGGGGCTACAATTCGACCAATTCAAGGGCTCGGGGAGTCGATGTCTGCGGCGAGTGCCGGGGGCTACACCCGGGGCTCAGAGAGAGGTGTCTGACAGCGGATGAACGCGCGAACGTTGAGAAACGCGCTGGTCGTTTCGACCTTGGCGCTCGGGATTCTGCTCGCCTGCGGAGTCTTCGTCGCGGATGGCCAGACCTCTACCGCCCCCCAAATGCCGCGTTTCCTCTGGGGTGCGTGGATCGGTGATCAGTTCACCGGGTCACAACCTCCATGGGACTGGAGAGCCGTAAAGGACTTCGAGCACAGGAACACCGGAGGCAGACACATCAACGTCTTGCACTGGGGCGTCGGGACGCCGTGGGATCACGATTTCAACTACTGGCGTGGTGCCCTCGACATCGCACGAAACAACGGCGTGCTCTCGGTTGTGGACATGGCCACGGACACGGTCCGCGCTTCGCAGCATTGCGAACGGGTCCCGCGACGGTGCGCTCGAAACGTGGGCGACTGAGGCCGCGGCGTGGGGTCAACCGGTGCTGCTCCGCTTCGACTTCGAGATGAACGGCAACTGGTTCCCGTGGGGCACCGGACGGGGAAGCCAAAACACGCCTGCCGACTTCGTCGCCGCATGGCGCCACGTGCACGAGATCTTCACTGAGGCCGGCGCCACGCAATGTTCAGTGGGTTTGGTGCCCAAACATCGCTCTCCATAGCCATTCCGGTTTCCGCGCGCTCTACCCCGGAAACAGTTACGTCGACTGGACGTGCCTCGACGGCTACAACTTCGGCAACCCGTGGAGGAGCTTCGCGACGATCTACGGGCGTAGCTACAAGGAAATCCTGCGAATCGCGCCGAGCAAGCCGATGATGATCGGTGAGACGGGGTCAAGCGAACACGGCGGCAGCAAGGCACGCTGGATGACCCGCATGTTCGATGCGTTGTCTACGCGCTTCCGGCACATCCACGGTCTTCTCTACTACGACGTCAACGGCGAGTACGAGCTTGGCCGATCGAAACCTCCAAGTCGTCCTCCGCGGCCTTTAGCAAAGGCATCGGCAGCAAACTCGCACGGGTCTGCCGTGGGTTGAACGGCAGCGCCAGGGCGCAATGTATGGGTAAAGCGTCGCCGGAGCCGTCACGGCCACTAGCGTCGTGTCAGTGCGGTGCCCTTGAGGTCGTAGACGACGATGTCGCCGCTGTCGTAGATAGGCGCCGCTCCGGCTCGCTCGAACTTCCTGCGCGGCAACCGCCAAGCTGCTGCGCGACTCGTCGCCGGGGAAGAAGTAGAAGCCGTCACTGACGTCGGCGCTGGACGGCCTCGCGTCGGTGACGACGTAGCGGATCCCGTAGCGTCTCAGGTCCGCCGCTCTCCCAGGGATACAGCGCCTTGGTACTAAGGATCGTCGAAATCGGCGGGCGGGTGCCGACGAACACGTGCTGATGTCCGTCGACAAGGAAGAAGCGACCATCGGCCGCCTGGGCCGCCACCCGGTTTCCGCCCCCCAGTGCCTTACCGGCCCACTGAGCAGCGACCGCGGCCTGCGGCTCCAAGCTCGCGCCGTGGACGGCCACGCGATACGGCTGCGCAAGGCGCGTCGAACTCGGGGTGGTGGAGATCACACCGCCGAGGATCAGGATCAGCGCGGCAGGGACTAGCGCCGCTCGCACTACCGCACCCTTGTACCGTTCGAGTATCCAGAGTGTGAACAGTGCGAGCGTGAAGCCGGCTCCGACGAACAGAAACTCGGACGCCCGCACCGCGGATTCCCATGCCGCCGGCACCAGCCGCAGGGGCAACGAAACGACGTAGGCGACGGCGGCGATCGCGAATACAAGCGCCGTGGGCCGGTCGCGGTAGCGTTTCCAGACGACGCGCACTCCGAGCGGCACAGCGACGGCGACAACGAGCACGGACAGCGATCGCCACGAAGTGCTCCCACGCCGGCCCCTGTGCGACTTGGCCCGAGGGGCCGAAGAGCTGACGCACGGGTGCCTCGCCCTGGACCGTATGAATCGTCTCGCGGAGCGCGCCAAGAACCACCGGCGCGAGATATCCGAACGGTCGTGCGGGCCACGAGGACGAGCCAGCCGGCCGTCATGACGATCGCCGCGATCGCAACGGTCCACGGTCTCGGCGTCCGATGAGACACCCACGGGAGCGGCATGAAGGCAGATCGCCAGGAGTGTGATGATCAGCGCGTACGACGTCATGTGGTGCGTAGCCACGACGCCCGCGATCAGCAAGAGCGCCACGATCAACCACGGCCGATTGCCGGCGCCAGAGGGAGGACGGGCTCGCAAGGCGGCGGCGAGCGCCAGGATCGCGATCGGCAACGCCAGTGATTCGTACGAGTAGTCCGCGATGAAGAACAGGTAGTGCGGGCTGGCCGCGTAGAGCGCTGCGGCGAGACCGGCTACTCGGCGCCGAGCCCGTCACCGTCTCGTACAGCAGAAATAGCGCAATCATCATGATGACCCGCGCGATCGCTATCACCACGAGTCCGGAAGCGAAGGTGGAAAGTCCCGTCAGCGCCGACAGTGCGGCAGTCGGAGACTCGAGCCCCGGGTAGGCGGCAGTCGCGGGGAGAATCGGGTTCTGGTGGAAGAGGCCGTGCGTCGAGAGGATCGAGAGTGCGTTGTACTGGTGCACGAACTCATCCGCGTACAGGAACCGGAACGGATCCCGAAAGACCTTGACGAGGTAGGACGCAAGCCCGAGCATGACGAGCAGCCCGACGCGTTCGTTCCGAGACGGCGACGCGGAGATGAGTCGAGCTGTCACCGGCGCGAGAATCGCGATCAACCCGAGCCAGAACAACACACTTCCGTGTGCGTGACCGCTGCGCGAAAGGGCATCGGCCGCAGACACGAGCATCAGCCCGCAGGCGGTTGACAGGACGAGAAGCGCCCTCAACGTTCCGGTGCCGACGGGCCGTTTCATCGCTCCGACATCGCCGACAACCGCCGCAGGCGGCTCACGGCGTAGCCAGAGGCCGCAGCCCCGACACCCACGGCCGATGCGACGGCTCCCAAGGCGGTGGCCGGTTGCCTGTTCTTCACCGCCTCGGTGACGGCGCGCAGAGCAGCTCCGGGGATTGCCTGTACGTACGTTCTCTCCGAGGCGAGTCCCGCCTTGCTTCCGACGCGCCCGGCAAGGACGCCCTTCGAAACGCCCTCGATGTAGCAGCGCTCCATGAAGTACGAGAAGCGCTCGCGAT
Source organism: uncultured Actinomycetes bacterium (assembly GCA_963816735.1). GTDB lineage: Bacteria > Actinomycetota > Thermoleophilia > Gaiellales > Gaiellaceae > Palsa-739. Next base: position 724,813 of record CAWFLY010000010.1, on the reverse strand, counting down.
CCGGCGGCACATAGTGGCGTACACGCGCGCTCGGTTCGTAGACGATCTGGCTTCCCGGGAGAAGCTCCGCGAGGCGGATGCAGAAGTCGGTCTCTTCGCCTCCGAGCGAGCGGCCGTTGGCGTGGCCGAGGCCGTGGAAGAACTCGAGGTGCTCGAAGACGTCGCGCCGAAAGGACATGTTCGCGCCGATCACGTTTCGCACGGTGGCGCGCGCTTCGGGGAGGCCGCGGTACGTGCAGCCGACCACCCAGTCGAACTCAGGCGGGAACCATGCCGGCCGGGCGGTCGCCCAGTTGGGGTCGATGCCGCCTCCGACGCCTGTCACATCCGGGTCGTCGTACGGGGCTGCCAAACGCTCGAGCCAATCAGGCTCCGGCACGGCGTCGTCGTCGATGAAGGCGACGATGGAGCCGGTCGCTGCACGGACCCCGGTGTTGCGAGATCCGGCCAGCCCGGGAGGCCCGGCACTCGCGAGCGCAACCGTACCCGGGAGCTCGTCGGCGACTCGTTCGAGCAGGCGCGGCTCGTGATCCACGACCACGAGGATTTCGTGCGGTTTGAGCGTTTGCGTCCGGAGCGCCGAGATACCGGCTAGCAGCTCGTGCCAACGCCGATCGGTGTAGGTGCAGACGACGACGGAGATTTGGCGGGTCGTGTCCATTACCCGCCCGTCGAACCTGCAGGGCCAAGACGGACGGAGCGGTACACACTCGGGTGACCGACGCGGTACAGCGACGCGGCTGCCCGACGAGAGGGGGGAAGCGTCGCCTGCCACGTCTGGCCGGGGGCGAGCGCGAGGCGCCGCGTCGTCGTCAGTCCTGCGCGCCTCAGCTGGAGGAGGTAGCGCGTCGTGTGGTGCTCCTCGCTCCTGACCCCGAGGGTGAGCGCCGACGTGCCCGAATCGCGCGTAAGCCAGAGCGATGTGTATCCGGGGGCAGAAGGAGATGAGAGCGGGGTCAGGGCGAGCACGACGGCCGCAGCCGTGACTCCGGCAGCGGCGAGGAGGATCGCCACGTGTGAGGCCCGGAGCGGAGGTCGACGCGCCGGACGACGCGCGGTCGGCGTCGAACCGCTGTCGTGTGGCGAGGGATAGGCAGCCGCGACCAACGTCGCGCCGACAGTGACCACCGTGAGCGCCGTTACCCAGGAGCCGAGCGTCAAGTCGAAGGTGAGGTAAAGGAGCAGGCTCGCGAGCGCGGTCGTAACGAGCGACAGACTGAGCGCGAGGACGATGCGCTCCACCCACGCGAGTCCCCGGCCGCGAAAGATCGCCCGCGTCAGCGCATAGCCAGGAAGAACGAGCGCCAGCGGGGCGACGAGGAGTGTTCGCACCGCGGTCCAAGCGCCACTCGGGAGGGCCGCGCCGGCGATAGCGAGCGCCGTAAGCGCAAGGACCACGCGTGCCTCGCGCCGATGGAGCCCGTGCCAGATCCCGACGTCCGCCGGACGCATCTAGGCCGGCTGTTCGCTAGTCGTCTGCTCTTGCCGGGCCAGGAGAACGTCTCGATACGCTTCTTCGACCTGCGGCACGATCAGGTCGGCGGAGAATGTCGCGGCGCGGCGCTTTGCCGCCTCTCCGAGCCGCGAGGCGACGGACGGATCCGCGATGACTCGAGCGAGCGCAGCGCGAAGTGCTTCGACGTCGCCGGGCTCGACGAGAATCCCACTTTCGTCGTCCGTGATGATGTCGGGCAGTCCTCCGATCCGCGAGGCGATCACAGGGCGACCCGCGCTCATCGCTTCGAGGGCCACGAGTCCGAACGCTTCGTGCATCAGCGAGGGGACAACCGCGACGGTGCAACGCCGAAACGCGTCGAGCACGACCTCGTGCGACTGCACCCCGACAGCGCGCACGCGGTCGGTCAGGAGATCGGGTTCCATGACGCGTCCGATCAGGACGAGAGGCGGTGGATCAACCATCTGTCCGTGGGCTTCCACCAGCACGCCAACGCCTTTGTCGCGTGAGACGTCGCCCGCGAACAGTACGAAGTTGGGCGGCAGGTCCAAGAGCTTCTCTTCCGGCGCTGACGTGTTCGGCTCCATCATGAAGTTCGGGATCACTCGATGCCGGTTGCGGCGCTCTCGCAGTCTCGCGGCTCTGGCAACGACCTGACTGACCGGCAGGAACATGTCGACGAGCGCACGTTCCCCGGCTGCCATGCCGCGATTTCCGATCGCGATCATCGACCCCTTGGCGGTCCCGTAGAACGAAGCGGAACAGCGCAAACACTTGACCGCCCCGGGGCCTGTGCATGCGCGTCCCTGATGGATGAGCCGCTTGTTTGCGCAGATCAGGCTCTGATCGTGAAGCGTGACGACCAGACCGGGACCGCGGCGGCGCTTCAACGGCAAGAAGGAATGGATGAGCCAGTCATGGCCGTGCACGATGTCGGGCTTCTCCTGGCGGAGTACGCGACGCAGTCCCCTCGTCGCCCCCGGATCGACGGCGGGTGGCGCGTGCGGCCGCGTCGGGTCGGCGTACCCTCGGAAGAAGCGAGCTGCGGTGCTTTTGATCCGGTACACACGGACCCCGGAGACCTCGCTGACCTCCGGCAGGTCGCCCTGCTGGAACGTTACGACAGCCACGTGATGTCCACGGGCGATCAGTTCGCGACTCAGATCCTCGACGACACGCTCCTGCCCTCCGACCGTCGGAGCGTAGAACTGCGACACCATCAGGATGCGCACGCCGTCTCCCTCAAGACCGATTCGTAGAGCGCATGGTGTGCCGCGGCGCAGTCGTCCCAGCTTGGGAGGAGCAGGCCGTCGGATCTCGTCGGTTGCTCGGCTTCGGCCAAGACGGCGGCGGCGACAACGGCGGGATCGCTGTCCAACGGGACGGCGCGTGCGTGCCCTTGCGCGGCCAGCTCGCTGAGCCCGGAGGTATCCGCGACCACGACCGGCCTCCCCAGTGCCAGCGCCTCGATTACCGCAAGTGGATGCGTTTCGAACTCGCTCATGAGCACGACGACGTCAGTCGCGGCGAGCCGTGTCGCGAATTCCTCCTCGGCGCCGGCAGGGACCGCTTCGATGAGGACGCGATCGGCAACCCCAAGACGGTTCGCCAATTCGCGGAGCTTCTCCTCGTACGGGCCGGTACCGGCGATCCAGAGCGTCGCGTCGGGGCGACTGCGGAGGATGTGCGGCAACGCCGCGATAACACGCTGGTGTCCTTTGTATTCCTCGAGTCGTCCGACGGAAGCGATCTGCAGCCCACCGGCCCGCGGGCGGTCAGTTTGCCGTGGAGACGGGAGATCCGCCCCGTTGGGTATCAGCGCAAAGCGGGTTTCGGGCACACGGAGAAGACGTCCGTAGTGCTCAATCTCAAACCGGGCGACGGCAACGAGACGGCTCGCTTGCGCCAGCAGCGGCCGGAGCGTGCGAACTTGGGTGGAGCGGACGCGCCTGCGGATCCGCGACGAGTGTCCTCCGCCGTGGAAGGTCAGGACGAAAGGGATGTGCGCCTTCAGCGCGCCGGTCATTGCGAGTGGGGCGACAAACGTGTGGTACGACTGGACGTGGACGATGTCCCAGTCGCCACGCCTGAGTTCGGTGTAAATACCCGGGGCCGCGTAGAAGTCTTTGCCGTGGCGGAACGCACTGACTCGCATGACATCGACATCGGCAATCCGGTCGCGTGCCGGGAGTCCTTGCTCAAGTCCGGTGGTAAGGACTGTCACGCTGCAGCCACGCTGCACGAGGCGCGTCGCCAGCCGCTCTACGTGTCGTTCGACGCCTCCGATTGCCGGGAGGAAGCGTGGCGTCGCCATGAGCACGCGCATCTGTGACCACGGTAGCGGCATGTTGAGCGGCCGGAGCTCGGCGCCTGGGCGCGAACGCTGCTTACTCCTCGGCCGACGCCGCGAGGATTGTTGCCTTCAGAGGACGGTTCGGCGAGGCACAGCCCCCGCTCGTCGGCCTCAGGACTCCTCGCTGTAGACGCTCTCGACAAAAGCCTCGGGCGTCAACCAGCGTTCTCGGATTACCGGCCGGTGAGCCGGCGCCGGGAAGGGCGTGCCGAACCGCTCCCGAAGAATCGTCTTCAAGACGCGCCAGCCATCAGGAAGGGCTCGCAGCTTCGCCTCCCCGTGAAGGCGCTCTTTTTCGAAGCTGGCGACCTCAGCGACTTTGAGATCGGCGCGAAGCGCCCGAATGTTCATCAAGGTCTCGATCTCGAAGCCGTCCGCGTCGAGCTTCAACAGAGGCACCACGTCCGCCCAGAAGGCGTTGTACCCGTAGCAAAGGTCGGTGTAGCGGCCACCAAACAGCCACCGCACGAGCATCGTCAACGTTTTGTTGCCCCAGCGTCGGATCCACGGCATGTCCTCTGTACCGCCGCCTTGGACGAAGCGCGATCCTTTCACGAAGTCGGCGCCGGCCAGGAGGAGCCCGACGTAGGCCGGAATCTCACTCGGATCCGTGGACCCATCCGCATCCAAGGCGACGATGATGTCTCCGCGCGCCTCTGCGAAGCCCCGCCGCAACGCCGCTCCCTTGCCCGGTGTCCGCTCGTCGACGATCCTCACGTCACTCAAAATCCGACGCGCGACCTCGACCGTATCGTCCTCCGAGAGGCCGTCGACGATGATCACTTCGTCAACGAGTCCGGCGAGCCTCGGCAGGATGTAGGGGAGGTTCTGCGCCTCATTGAGCGCTGGAATCACCGCTGTTACGGACGGGCGCCCGAGCGCTCGCAGCCGCCCGGCGCCTAGCGTCGCATCGTGAACAGCAATCGTCAAGGGACCCATGATTTCGTCCCGTTCGGGCGGCCGCAGTGTCGCCAACCTCTGTCCCTTCCCCTCGTTAGTTCCCCTCTGTAACCCGCCGAGCCTGTGCGGCACTCGGGTCACCCACCTCCGGTTCCTCGCAGGCACCGGCCGAACTGGGCGAATTAAAACGCACCCTTCACTTTTCCACAAGGCTAGACCAAGGCTAGACGAAGGGACGTAGACAGGCGTCAGTATTGCGAATCCGACCGTCTCCCGCACCCCGGAGGTAGCGGTGTCAGGGCGCGACTTCGAAGCAACCGTTGAAGCGGAACAGCGGGTTGAGGATCGCCTGCCCGTTCGGCCGGTGGATCGTGAGCGGCCCGATGAAGCTCTCCGGTCCCGCGGCGGTGTAGCAACCGTTCGGCTTCACGGTCACGTCGTAGCTCACCTCGGTTGGCTCCTTTGGCAGGTTCGGGATGTAGATGTGGCAGAGCCAGTTGTCGCCGGGGCCGCGGTAGGGGTGCTGGACGCCCTGGCGCGAGCAGAGCGCCGAGTCGTGGAGGTGGGAGCCGGCGGGAACGTGCCGGCCAAGGTCCGTCTGCTGCAAGGCGGTCAGGTTCGCGAATGCGAGCTTGATGGAGCGGTTGAGCTTGGTCGCGGTGACCGACGTCGGCCCGACGTTGCTGACCGCCGCCAGCACCGCGATGACCGCGATGGCGATGACGAGTACGCGGAGTTGACGCCCCCAGCTCCGCTCTTCTGAGCCGGCTCCGGCGATGTCGCGGTTGCGAACGCTGAGCCAGGCGACCGTCAGGCAGCCGATCATGTAACAGAGGGCAATCAGCCCCGCCCACTCCATCGGCCGCGTGTAGGAGGGGGCGGCGAACAGCCCGTTCCACGCGTCGAGCGCTGTCGAGAGGAGCAGGGCGCGAACGACGTCACCCGACCCGAGCAGGCCGAACAGCTGCATCGCGAGTGCGGCGACGAGCGGGCCGAGCATCCCGGCGGCGCTCGATCGCGTCACCGCCGAGATGAGGAGCGCCAAGGCGGTGAAGCCGAGCGCCGGGACGAGCGAGATTCCCCAGGCGGCGACGGTCAACCCGAATGCGTGGGCGCTGCCGAGCGTCTGCCCGGTGAGCCCGACGAGCGGGTGCGCTCCGGTTGCGAGAACGCCGGCCGCGATGCTCGCCGCGCCGAGCAACACGACCGTCGCGAGCGTGTAGGCAAAGGCCGTCGCGGCCTTGCCGAGGAAGATCTCCTCGCGGGTGCACGATCGCGTGAGCACCGTCTTCCACGTGCCGAGCCGGTCCTCGCTCGAGAACATGTCGCCGCCGATGACTCCGGCGATGATCGGGAAGCCCCAGGCTCCGGCGAAGCTGAGGATCACGAGCGAGACGGCGTAGCCCGACGTGTGCACCCAGACGCCGAAAAGCGTGTCCGCCGGAACCCCAGATTGAATCCGCAGCACGGCCGCGAACGCGAACGGGGCGAGCACGCACACGAGCGGCACGAGGCGAGTCGGCCACTGCGCGAGCAGCTTCGCGGTCTCGAACCGGCTCACCGCCCAGACCGCCCTCCCGCGCGCGCCCTTTCCCGCGCTCACGGGGTCGTCCCACGGGTCAGAGCGAGGAACATCGCTTCGACCGAGCTCGTCACCTCTGTCAGCCTGCGAACTGCAATCCCCTCGGCGGCGAGCGCCAGAACGAGGCGGTCGAGCCCGTCGCCCTCGGCGGTGACGACGAGCCCGTTCTGCTCATCTGCGCGCACCCGCACTCCCGGATGTGGCTCGCTCCGCTCGAGCGCCCGGGCGTCGTCGCTCGTTTCAAGGCGGTACTCCGCCGGCGGCGCCTCGGCCTCCAGGCGCTCCATCGAGCCGTCCCAGACGACGCGTCCCGACGAGAGAAACGTGACGGCGTCGCAGATATCCGCCACCGCCGCCATGTCGTGGCTGCTCAGAAGGACGGCCACGCCATCGGCCGCGAGACGGCGGAGGATGTCGCGCATCTCGCTGGGCGCCGGTTGGATCGAGGCCCGTCGTCGGCTCGTCGAGCAGAAGCAACCGCGGGCTCGCGAGCAGCGCCGTGGCCAGTCCCAAACGCTGGCGCATCCCCGTCGAGAACCCGCCAACCCGCCGCGTCGGCTGCCTTCCCGTCGAGCCCGACGAGCTCGAGCAGGTCGTCGACCTGCGGTTGCGCGCGCCCTCCGTCGAGAGTCGCGAGGAGCTCGAGCGTCCGCCGCGCGGACAGGTACGGATAGAACCGCGGCTCCTCGACGAAGCCGGCCACGTCGTCCAGGCCAGCCGCAAGAGCGGGCTGCCGGCCGAAAAACGCCATCCGGCCCGCATCAGGGCTGACCAGACGGAGCAGCAGCCGCAGCAACGTCGTCTTCCCGGCGCCGTTCGGCCCGATCAGCCCGCAAACGCTGCCCGGCTCGACCCGAAGATCGACCGCATCGAGGGCCACCACCGAACCGAAGCGCTTCGAGAGACCGAAGGCCTCGACGGCCGGGGTCACGGCGAGCTTCAGGCCCATCGATTGAGGCTAGCCGCGGGCGACGCGAGCCGGTGCCAGGTCACGCCGCGAGCGCGGTGCCCCGAGTGCCAAGAAGCCCGCGACGGCCGCGATTGCGCTGGCCGGGAAAGCGAGCAAGGGCCAGAAGCCGCCCACGTGCGACATCACAGCAGCGAATCCACCCGCGCCGAGCAGGATCGACAGCAACGCGAGAACTCCGGCGAGCGGGCGGTGAGACTGCATGTGCGGCACATCGGGACGAGAGGCTGGGACATTCATCCCTCGATAAGTGCATCACCGCCTACGCACTTCAGCTCGCCGCGCGGTAGACGGCCGCCCGCGTCCCTTCGATGTCGAAGCAGGCGTACTGGTTGTCGCGCATCACCCGGTGCGCGACGGCGATCGCCTGGCGTTCCGTCAGGTCCCCTGCGGCGACCTCGGCCTCGAGCGCGCGCGCCAGGCCGCGCCGCGCCTGCGCCGCATACGCAACGGACGCCGTCGGCCAGCCGGTGTCGCCGCCGTACGCGAAGAGCTTGTTGACGGGCACGGCGTGCAGGAAGCGGCGCACGAAGTCGGTTGCGCTATACGGGTTGATCGACCATGCCCAGCACAGATCGACCCAGACGTTCGGGAAGTGCTTCGCGATCGAGATGAGCTCGTCGCTGTACGGATAGGAGATGTGCATCAGCACGAACCGCGTCTCCGGGTAGCGCGCGAGTAGCCCGCAGAGATGGCTCGGCCGCACACGATCGACCGGCATCGAACCGGTGCCTGCCAGATGGCCGGTGTGGATCTTGAGGGGCAGGTCGTGCTCGGCGGCGAGCTCCGCCGCGCGCGCGAGGCACCAGTCGCCGAGCGCCAGACGGGCGCTCTCGTCAACGTCGCCGCCGGCCAACACCGCCGCCAGGGCGCGCGACGCTTCGTCATCCGAGCGCTCTGTCCACGCCAGCGTGCGGAAGTACGCGTGCTGCGACTTGACGGCGATCGCACACGCCGCGTAGCGCTCGAACACCTCGCCGATAACAGCGCGGAGCTCGTCGAGGCTCGACACGTCGAGGCCTGTCACGTCCCCGCTGGCCAACTTCTCCCAGGAGATGTCGTAGAGAAAGAAGTCCGGTCCCGACGCGTCCGGCAGGCACGCAGGCTCGAAGTCGTCGATCTGCACGTGGTCGAGCCGCGCCACGTCGCGGAGCAGCCGCAGACGCTCACCCGGGCGCCGCAACGACGTAAGAGTCACCTGTGCCGCTTCGAGCCCGTCGACCGTCAGCTCCTCGAGCCCGTAGATCTCGCGCGCGATCAGCCGCACCGCCTCGCCGTAGCCGGTGAGCTGGATCGCATCCCAGGCGTCCCGAACCGGCAAGAAGCGCGAACCCAGGTCGCCCGCCGACGAGTCGAGGAGCCGCTCGACAGCGTCCGGCGGCGCCCCTGCAACGAGCAAATCGCTCGTCGCGTAATTGCCGAACAGATCCTGAAGGATGTCGGGGCCGTCGCCGACCCACCGATCCTCTTTGTGGAGATGCTCGTGCGTGTCGACGAGCGGCAGCGAGTCGATCTCGTGCTGAAGATCGGTCTGGGCGCTCACTGTCTCCATCCTACGGCGGCCACGCAAGCGTCAAGCAATGTCACCGACGGGCGTGCAGATCGGCGGTTATGGAGTGGTAGCCGCTGCAGTGAGCGTTATCAGTCGAGTCGTCTCAGTACTCGCCGCAGTTGCTCATCGAGGTGTGCGAGTGACAATTGAAGGTTGGGTGCATGGCCTTGTTCTCGGTACGCGTCGAGGGCCACCTGGGCGTGGTGCCGGATGTTGAACAGCCACATGACGTCGTACACGGCAAGGTCGTCGGAGGTATCGCCGACGATGTCCGAGTATGCGTCGGCCAGGCGATCGGCGACATCAGGCCCGAGGAGCAGACACACGTCGGCCCTGCAATACGCGAGCTCAGACCATCGAGCGTCGAGTCGTGCTGCGCTCCAGTCGACGACGCCACTGATACGGCCGCGATGCCAGAGAACGTTGCCCGGATGGAAGTCCCCGTGCGTGAAGACGCGCTCGGAGGAGAGCGAAGACAGACGGGCTCGTGACGGCGCTGACTGCGGCTGCGGTCAGGGGATCGTGTTCTCCCGCCTGCGGGGTGCCACGTCTCGACCGGCGGGGGTGGCGTGAGCGCACCTGCGGCCCCGTCCAACACCGTTTCGTGTAACTGGGTCAGCGTCTGCGCGAGGGCGGCGACCCACGAGTCGGCGTCTTTGGGGGTCACGTCCGGGCGTCCCGGCAACCGGGACATGACAACAGCGGGCCTGCCGAACCAGACCGACTCCAGATCAGCCGCGATCGGCTCAGGCACCGGTGCCGTTACCCGCTGGGCAAACTCGAGACGACTCCACTCCGACGACGCCGTGCCGTCACCGTCGGGGTAGAGCTTGACGACCACTCTGCGCGGGGCCCGGTCGAGTGTTACGTCATAGGCATCGGTCCCCCCGGCTCCCCCCGTGAGGCGACGTAGGCGCGTTACCCGCGCACCCGGCGCTACAGCTTCGGCCAACGCCTTCCACCCAGAGTGTCTCCGCGACATCTAGCCCGACTCGAACCCGAAGAGTTCCTCGACCGTTTCGCGCCGCCGGATCAGCCGCGCGTCGCCATCGCGGACGAGGACGACCGCCGGGCGCGGGATGCCGTTGTACGTCGAGCCGAGCGCGAGCGTGTACGCGCCTGTCGCCGGGACCGCGAGGACGTCGCCCGCGTGCGGCTCCGGCAGTTCTACCGCGTCGATGAGGACGTCGCCCGACTCGCAGTGCTTGCCCGCGATCCGGTACTCGGCCGCGGGCGGCTCCTCCGCGCGGTTCGCGAGCAGCGCCTCGTAACGCGCGCCGTAGAGCTGCGGGCGTGGGTTGTCGGACATGCCGCCGTCGATCGCCGCGTACGTCACGCCGCCGGAGCGCTTCACCGAGCCGACGGTGTAGAGCGTCACGCCCGCGCGGCCGACGAGAGAGCGGCCGGGCTCGAGGATCGGAGTGACTCCTTCGGGCAGGCGCTCGACGAGCGGCTTGACGAACTCCGCCACCGACGGCATCTGCTCGTCGCGGTTGTGCCGCACGCCGAGCCCGCCGCCGAGGTCGATGTAGCGCGGCGTCCAGTCCGTCCCACGGCAGAACGTGAGGATGCGCTCGAGTGCGAGCAGGCTCTCGTCGACGCGCCCGAGCTGCGAGCCGATGTGGATGTGGAGGCCCTCGACCGCGATTCCGAGCGCGAGCGCGGCGCCGACCTCGCGCGGGGCGGCGTCCGGGGAGAGCCCGAACTTCGACTCCGCGTGCGCGGTTTGGATCGAGCGGTGCGTGACCGCCTCGACGTCGGGCGTCATGCGCACGAGCACGCGCTTCACGCCGGCCGCCGCCGCCCGCTGCGCCTCGCCCGGGACGTCGAGCACGACGAGCGCGCCCGCCTCGGCCGCCGCGCGCAGCTCCTCGTCCGACTTGTTGTTGCCGTGGAAGACGAGCCGCTCACCGGGAATCCCCGCCGCCTGCGCGAACGCGAGCTCGCCGAGCGTCGAGACGTCGGCGCCGACGTCCTCCTCCGCGAGCAGTCGCAGCAGCGCGACGTTCGCGAACGCCTTCGTCCCGTAGACGATGAGCGCGCCGGGCGCCGCCTCGCGATAGGCGCGAACCTGCGCGCGGATCGTCTCCTCGCAATAGACGACGAGCGGCGTGCCGAACTCGTCCGCGAGCGCGCTCGCGCGAGCTCCGCCGAGCGTCAGCTCGCCGGCATCGATCCGCGCACTCGTGGGGAAGAGATCGAGCACCGCGAGAGTGTTGCAAGCACGAGCCACGCGGTCGCAGGAACGAGCGGGATCACGAACCGCGCGTACGCCGCGAGCGGGACGTGCACGGCGAATCCAAGCGCGACGAGAACCGCGATCGGCAGGATCTCGCGTCCGAGCCGTTCGCGTCTTCTGATCCCGACGACGAGCGCGGTTCCCAGCAACCCGAGCAGGAGCGCGTTCGGTACGGCATAGATCACCGCGCCGTTCTTCTCGCGCGTGAAGCTGAACGGGGCGTGCGCCGCGCCGAAGCTGTACGGGGAGTTGAACAGGAGCCGGCTGACGTTGCGCCCGACGTTCGCGAGGTAGTGGGTCGGATCGTGGCGGACGTTCTCGAGCGCGACGTGCTGCAGGCGTTCGTCCTGCGCGACCGGCTTTAGGCGGGCGAGCTCCGTGAACAGCGGTCGCGCGGCGGCGAGCTGGGGGAGAGTGGAGACCTCGGTGCCGCTGTGCCAGTCGCCGAGGTTTCCCGGCGCGCTCATCCAGTAGAGCGAGTCGCCGCCGGAGTTGCCCCAGTAGAACGGCTTGCTCGTGAGCGAGTACGTGTAACCGAGCCACGGAACGCAGAGGACGAGCGCCAGCGCGGCGGCGATCGTGCTGTGGCGCGCCGCCGCCGAGCGCCGCACGAGGAGCCAGGCGCAGCTCAGCAGCAGCGCGGCGAGCAGGACGTAGCCGTACTCGACGCGGCAGAGCGCAAGCACGGCAAACGCGACTCCGGCCCAGAGGTGGTCACGCCGCGCGCCGCGGAACGACCGGACCATGAAGAAGACGGCGAGCGTCAGGCAGAGCGTGGCGAGCGGCTCCACGTAGATGTCCCCGATCACGGTCAAGAACGGCAGATAGAGCGCCAGGCCGTACGTCGCGACGAGGGCCGCGCGCTTGCTCACGTAGAGCCGCGCCAGTGCGTCGAACGCGCAGAGCGCGGCGAACAGGAGAACGGGTCCGGCGAGCACGCGCGTCATCCCGAGCGGGACGTGCAGCGCGACGAGCGGCGCGAGGAATGCCGGAAGCCCCGGCCCGTGCCACAGGAACGCGCTCGGATTCAAGGTGTGCGGCTGCGCATAGCCCCCGTGCGTGAGGTTCCGCGCGTACGCGATGTACGTCGCCTCGTCGGTTCCCGCCGGGTGCGGCTTGAGCACCGAGACCAGCGTGTAGGCGCCAAGAATGGGGAGGAGGGAGATCGAGCGCCAGATTCCACGCATTGCTACATTCTCGCGAGTGAAGGAGCTGCTTCTTAGCTAGGCCAGGGAGACACGCGCGGCACCGCCGCGTCAACCTCCCGTGAACCTCTCCTTTGGAGAGGTTTTTTCGTTCTAGGAGACGTTTTGGACACACCGAGATACGAGCCCCACGAAATCGAGCAGAAGTGGCAGCGCGTCTGGGAGGACGAGCGCGCCTTCAGCGTCCCGAACCCTGTCGAGGGTGAGCCGACGGCGGACAAGCACTGGTACCAGCTCGAGATGCTCCCGTATCCGTCAGGCCCGAGCCTCCACATGGGCCACGTCCTCAACTACACGATGGGCGACGTCCAGACGCACGTGCGCCGCCGCAGCGGCTGGCACGTCGTGCGGCCGATGGGCTGGGACGCGTTCGGCCTGCCGGCCGAGAACGCCGCGATCAAGGAGGGCCGCCATCCGCGCGTGACGATCGAGGCGAACATCGAGACGATGCGCGCCCAGATGAAGCGCCTCGGCTGGGCGATCGACTGGGAGCGCGAGGTCGCCGCGCACCAGCCGACCTTCTATCGCTGGACGCAGTGGCTCTTCCAGCAGTTCGTCGCGCACGACCTCTGCTACCGCCGCGAGGGGCCGGTCAACTGGTGCCCGAACGACCAGACCGTCATCGCGAACGAGTACGTCGTCGACGGCCACTGCGAGCGCTGCGGCGCCGAGGTCGAGCTGCGGAACATGACGCAGTGGTTCATGCGCACGACCGCGTACGCCGACGAGCTGCTCGAGTATCCGGGCGCCGATTGGCCGGAGAAGACGAAGGCGATCCAGCGCAACTGGATCGGCCGCTCCGAAGGCGCTGAGGTCTTGTTCCGGGTCGAGGAGACGGGCGACGACATCGCCGTCTTCACGACGCGTCCCGACACGCTGTTCGGCGCGACGTTCTTTGTGATCGCTCCCGAGCATCCGTTCATCGCCGCGCACGCGAGCGACGAGGCGAAGGAGTACGCACGCCACGCCGGCACGCGCTCGGTCGAGGAGCGGTCGGCGGCGACGGAGAAGACCGGCATCTTCACCGGCCTCCACGCGATCAACCCCGTCAACGGCGAGAAGCTGCCGATCTGGGTCGCCGACTACGTCCTCATGGACTACGGCACGGGCGCGATCATGGCCGTCCCCGCGCACGACGAGCGCGACGGCGAGTTCGCGGAGACCTTCGCGCTGCCGGTCGCGCCGGTAATCGACGACGACGGGAAGCTCGTCAACTCCGGCCGCTTCGACGGGATGCCCGCGGACGAAGCCAAGAACGCGATCGTCGCCGAACTCGAGGCCGAGGGCCGCGCGCAAGCGACAGTGAACTACCGCCTGCGCGACTGGAGCGTCTCGCGGCAGCGCTACTGGGGCTGCCCGATCCCGTTCATCCACTGCGAGACGTGCGGCGTCGTGCCGGTGCCGGAGAGCGACCTGCCGGTGATCCTCCCCGACATCGAGGACTACGCCCCGAAGGGCAAGTCGCCGCTCGCGCAGAACGAGGAGTACATGAACGTCGCGTGTCCGAAATGCGGCGGCGCGGCGCAGCGCGACCCCGACACGATGGACACGTTCGTCGACTCGTCGTGGTACTTCCTGCGCTACATCGACTCGCACAACGACGACGCGCCGTTCGACCCGTTCGTCGTGAACTACTGGGCGCCGGTCTCGCAGTACATCGGCGGCATCGACCACTCGACCGGGCATCTCCTCTACTCGCGCTTCTTCGTGAAGGCGATGAACGACTGGGGGATGGTCGGGTTCCGCGAGCCGTTCGAGCGGCTGTTCCACCAGGGCTGGGTGACGCTCGGCGGCACGAAGATGTCGAAGACGAAGGGCAATGTCGAGGGCCCGGACGAGGTCACCGACCGCTACGGCGCCGACACGGTGCGGCTGACGATCCTCTTCATGGGGCCGGCCGACCAGGACATGGAGTGGACGCCCGACGGGGCGGAGGGAATCGGGCGTTTCCTGCGGCGGCTGTGGCGGCTCGTGCACGAGGTCGCGGCCGCGGCTCCTGCGGCGGGCGAGCCGGGCGCGCTGACGCGGAAGGCGAACGAGACGATCGCGCGTGTCACCGACGACGTGCTGCGGCGCTTCCAGTTCCACACGCCGATCTCGGCCGTGATGGAGCTGTGCAACGAGATCTCGGCGGCGCCGGACGCACCCGACGCGCGCTTCGCGATGGAGACGGCGGTCTCGCTGATCCAGCCGTACGCGCCGCACATCGCGGAGGAGCTGTGGGGCGTCCTCGGCCACGACCGGCTGTGGGAAGCGCCGTGGCCGGAGGCCGACGAGGCGCAGCTCGTGCGCAACACGTTCGAGCTCGTCGTCCAGGTGAACGGCAAGGTGCGCGACCGCTTCGAGGTCGACGCGGGGCTGGGCGAGGACGAGCTCGTCGCGCTGGCGCGGGGCTCGGAGCGTGTCCAGGCTTTTCTCGACGGCACGGAGCCGCGGAAGACGATCGTCGTCCCCGGCAAACTCGTCAGCTTCGTGGTGTAGTACCGCCATGGAAATCGTCAACTTGCTCGCAATCCCAGCCGGCGGCGAGATGGAGCACGAAGGATTTCGGGTCCGCGGCGCCGGCATCGGTCGAAAGATCGGCGCCGAGCTCCTCGGCGGCAGCCTCTATGAGATCGATCCGGGGACGAAGCTCTGGCCGTACCACCTCCATCACGCGAACGAGGAGTGGGTCGTCGTTCTGCGCGGACGTCCGACGTTGCGCACGCCAGACGGGGAGCGCGAACTCGCCGAGGGTGACATTGCGTGCTTCCCGCGTGGCGCTGCCGGCGCGCATCAGCTCCGAAACGAGACCGAGGAGACCGTCCGGGTCCTGATGCTGTCGACGATGCTCTCACCGGAGTTCATCGAATACCCCGACAGCGGGAAGGTGCTCGCAAAGGACGCGAAAGACGACGACATCTTCATGGGGCGCCTCGGCGAGCCGGCCGAGTACTGGGACGGCGAGTCCTAGCGGGCTAGCGCTCGCGCGGCTGCGGGCGGTCGACGTTCCAATGCCGCCCGACCGAGGCGTACCACTTGTCCTCGCGCGGGGTGAGGAGGAAGCGGCTGATGGCGCGCTGGCCCCCTTCGAAGTCGCCGTAGAGGACGTCGATGCTCATCCGCTGTGACCCCTCGGTATCGGCGACGCGGGCGGCGCGGTTGGCCGAGCGGACCGACCCAACCGTCACGCCGGCGAGGACGAGCGTGCCGCCCGCGGAGGCGAGGGCAGAGATCGTCATCCAGTCGGCCATCGCCTGACCCTATCTCCGGGAAGGCTCGACGGACACGTGACGATTCTCCCGCAACGCTGGAGGCATGGATCTTCGGCTTCCGGCTCTCTCGCGCAGACAGCTCTTCGGCGGTGCCGTGGCGGTCGCGGTGCTGCTCGTGCTCGCGGTGCGCCACTTCGGTGGTGGCGCCGGCGCGGCGGCTCCTCCTGTCGTGGCGCCCATCCACGTCGCCAGCCGACCCGCCGTTGCGAAGCTTCTCGTCGTGGACGTCGCCGGGGATGTGCGGCGTCCCGGCCTCTATCGACTTCCTGCCGGCTCGCGCGTCGCAGGACGCGCTCATCGCGGCCGGTGGCGCGACGCGGAAGGCACAACTCGACGCGGTCAACCTCGCGGCGCCCATCGCCGACGGAGAGCAGATCGTCGTCCCGGGAAGCGGCGCGGGCGGCGTCGCGGCGGCTTCCTCCCCTGCCGGATCCTCGCCGTCCGCGCCGCTCGATCTCAACTCGGCGACGCTCGAGCAACTCGAGGCGCTGCCGGGGATCGGGCCGGTGACCGCGCAGAAGATCATCGACTACCGGCAGCAGCACGGCGCGTTCCACGCGGTGTCCGAGCTCGAAGGCGTGCCCGGAATCGGGCCGGCGCACATGGCGCAGCTGAAGGGTCTCGTGATCCCGTGAGTTGAGATGGCGGCTGCCGCACGTCGTCATGGGAGCCGTGTGCGTGGGCTGCGCGCTCGCGAACGCGGCGCGCGTGCCGGTGCTTGCGCTTGCGCTCGCTGGCGGGCGCGCCGGCGCGCTCGCGCTTCTCCTCGCCGAGCCGCGTCTCCGCGTCGGTGCCGCGGCGGTTGCGGTCGTGCTCGGCGGGCTGGGCGTGGGGAAGCGTCCGGCTCGCCGAGCTCGATCGCAGCGTGCTCGTCTCCCGCATCGGCACGGTCGAGCAGGCGGTCGTCGAGGTCGGCGAGCCGCCGAAGGCGGGCAGCTTCGACCAGCGCGCGCGAGCCGTCCTCCTCCGCTGGGGGACGCTCCGGCCGCGCGAGCCGGTCTACCTCGAGCTACCACTCGGCCGCGCGCCGCCGCAGGGCGCCGACATCTCGCTGCTCGGGCAGCTTCGGGCGCCGACCGGTCCGTCGAACGGCTTCGACCAGGCGACATGGCTGCGGCGCCAGGGAATCCACGTCGTGCTGCGCGCGAAGGGGCCGTGGCGCGTCGTCGGACGACGCGGCGGGATCTACGGGCTCGGCGACGGTGTCGAGCGGTGGCTCGCGGGCGACAGCGTCCGTGGTCTGACCGGCGAGCGCCGCGATGTCGTCGAGGCGATCGTCCTCGGACGGTCCAACCTCGTCGGGCAGTCGCTGCTCGCCGACTTCCGCGCGTCGGGGCTGTACCACTGTCTCGCCGTCGACGGGCTGAAGGTCTCGACGATCGCGCTGGCGGTCGCCGGGATCGCGCTCCTCGCGGGTCTCGGCCGGCTTGTCGCCGAGGTCGCGGCGCTCGCCGCCGTCGCGGCGTACGCGCTCGCGGTCGGCCTCCATCCGTCCGTCGTCCGCGCCGGTGATCGGCGCGGCGCTCGGTTCGCTCGCGTGGCTCGCGGCGCGCCAGCGCGACCGCTGGCAGGCGCTCCTCGTCGGCGCAGCCGTTCTCCTCGCGTGGAACCCGTACTCGCTCCTCGACGCCGGCTTCCAGCTCTCGTTCGCCGCGGTGGCCGCGATCTTCGTCGTCACGCCGCGCGTCGTCCGCGCGCTCGAGGGCTACCCGGTCTCGCACGAGCTCGCGCAGCTGATCGGCGTCTCGACAGCGTGCGGTCTCGCCACGGCGCCGGTGACGTGGCTGCAGTTCCGCCAGATCTCGCTCGTGACCGTCCCGGCGAACGTCGTCGCGGTTCCGGTCGTCGTCGAGGTGCTCGGCCTCGCGCTCCTGACGGCGGCGATCGCGCCGTTCGCGCCTCCGGTCGCGTCCGCGCTCGCGTGGCTCAACGGCTGGGGCGCGTGGTTCGTCGCCGTAGTGCGCACGCGGGTTCGGAAGCCTGCCGGGCGCGCAGATCACGTCCGGCCGCTGGGCCGCCGCGCTGGGCCTGGGCGCGGTCGGGGCAGCCGCCTATGCTTGGCGGCGTGGCGAACGAGCGCGCGCTGAAGCCGGTCTACCTCTTCACGGGGAGCGACCGGCCGAAGATCGCGCTCGCCCTGCAGCGGCTCCGGGCGCGCGTCGGTGAGGACGCGACGGAGAGCCTCCACGCGTCCGAAGCGTCCGGCGCCGACGCCGTCTCGGCCTGCAACTCGCTCGGCCTCTTCGGCGGCGAATCCCGCGCGGTCGTCGTCGACGGAGTCGAGGCGTGGAAGGCCGCCGACGTCAAGGAGATCGAGGCGTACCTCGCCTCACCGGCTCCCGACACCGTCCTCGTGCTCGTCGGCGACGGGCTCAAGAAGGACGCCGCGCTCGCGAAGGCGGTGGGCAAGGCCGGCGAGGCGCACACGTACGAGGTCGGCGAAGAAGGAGCTGCCGCAGTGGGTCGGCGAGCAGTTCGCGCGGCTCGGCGCGACCGCTGACCGCGACGCCTGCCGCGCGCTCGTCGAGGCCGTCGGGGAGAACGTCGGCGACCTCTCCTCCGAGATCCAGAAGCTCTCCACGTGGGCGAACGGCGAGCCGATCACGCGTGCCGTCGTCGAGGAGCTCGCCGTCGGCCGCGCCGAGACGCCGATCTTCGCCGTCACCGACTCGTGGGGAAGCCGCGACGTCGCCGGCACGCTCCGCGCGACGGAGTCGCTGCTCGAGCGCTCGCACCAAGCCGCGCTCGGGCGAGCTGATGCGGGTCGTCGGCTCGCTCGTGAGCCACGTCGTCCGCGTCCGGAGCGTCGCCGCGCTCGCCGACGAGGGCGTCCGCTCGAGCGAGATCGCGTCGCGTCTCAAGATGCATCCGTTCGTCGCGGAGAAGTCTGTGCGCCAGGCCCGCAACTTCTCGGCAGACGAGCTCGCGCAGGCGACCGTCAAGCTCGCCGAGCTGGAAGCAGGCACGCGCGGCGGCTCGCGCCTACCCACGGATCTTCAGCTCGAGCGGACGCTCGTCGAGATCACGCGGCCCGCGAACGTAGCGGGAGCTAGCTCGCGTCGGCGACGGGCTCGCCGGCGGCGAGCTTCGCGGCCTGCGACTTGCGGCGCGCGACGGTGTTCTTGTGGAGGACGCCGCTCGAAACGGCGCGGTCGAGCCAGCGCACGAGTTCGCGGTGCGCCGTCTGGGTCGCCTCGGCGTCGCCGGATTCGGCCGCCTCGCGAAGCCGCCGCATGAGCGTCTTCGCCGTCGAGCGCCAGCGCAGGTTCTCCTGCCGTTGCCTCGCCGCCAGGCGAACGCGCTTCTCCTGTTGCTTGATATTCGGCATCTCGTAAAAGCGCCCGCGACGCGCGGGCCGGGCGATGGTAGCAACCCCTCTCCCTATGCTGCCTTACGTGGACGAGGCCGAGCGGGAGCGACACGAGCGGCGGCTGGAGCGCGACCGGCGCCGCCGCGAGCAGGGCAAGCAGACGCATTTCGAGAGCGACGCGACGGTCGATTCGGCGGAGCAGTCGGCGATGATCCTGCCGCCCTCGCCCGACGCCGCCTTGCTCACGGCGCTCGAAGCGGCGGCGCTCGACTCGGAGGGGCTCGCAACGGAGCAGGCGGGAATCGCGCCGCCCGCCCTCGCGCAGGAAACCCGGAGTCGCAGCGTGGCCTCGCGCGCTCGGGCGTGATCTTCGCGATCGCGACGGCCTTGTCGCGCGTGATCGGGCTCGTGCGCGAGATCGCGCAGGCCGCCGTATTCGGCATCAAGGGCCCGGTCAACGCGTTCAGATCGCGTTTCTGCTGCCCGAACACCCTGCGGTCGCTCGTCGCCGACTCTGCGCTGTCCGCGGCCTTCGTCCCCGTCTTCAGCGACCTCCTCGTGAAGGGAGAGCGCAAAGCGCGCGTGGCGGGTTGCCTCGTCGGTGTTCTGGCTGATGCTTCTCGGTCTCGGCGGGCTGACGGCGCTGTTCGTCGTCATTGCGCCGTGGGTGATGGGTCTCTTCTTCCATGGCCCACGAGCCCATGAGCTGGCCGTGCTCGCGACCGGACTGCTCGCGCGCTCCTCTTCCCGATCGTGACTCGTGCTCGGGCTCACGGGAATCGTCGTCGGGATCCTCAACAGCTACGACCACTTCACCGTCCCGGCGCTCGCGCCGATCGCGTGGAACGCCGTGATCCTCCTCGGACTGGGCCTCGGGGTCGAGAACTCGGATGTCACGTCGACGCGGCTCTACTACTACGCGGTCGCGATCCTCGTCGCGACGATCGTCCAGTTCCTGCTTCCGTTCGCATGGCTGCGTGGCCTCGACGACCGGCTGCGCATGGTGATCGACATCCACGACCCGGCCGTGAAGCGGGTGTTCGTGCTGATGCTCCCGGTGACGATCGGGCTCGGGCTGATCAACATCAACGCGTTGATCGACCAGCTGTTCGCGACGCACCTCCTCGACCCGAACGCTGGCGCCGACCGCGATCGTCAGCGCGTTCCGGCTCTACATGCTTCCGCAGGGCATCTTCTCGGTCGCCGTCGCGACCGTGCTCTTTCCGCTGATGTCGCGGCACGTCGCGCGCGAGGACTGGGACTCGTTCAAGTCGACGATGGCCACGGGTTTGCGGCTCATCTCGTTCCTGGCTCTTGCCGGCGAGCGCGGCGGCGGCGATCCTCGCGACGCCGATCGTGCGGCTGCTGTACCAGCACGGTGAGTTCACCGCGAGCCAGACGCACATCGTCGCGCCGTGCCTCGCGGCGTTCGCCCTCGGCCTGACGTTCAACGGGACGATGCTCATGCTCAACCGCGGCTTCTTCGCGCTGCAGTCGCCGTGGATCCCGACGGTCGTCGCACTGATGAACCTCGGCGTCAACGCGGTTCTCGACGCGGTGTTCTACCGCTTCGGCGATCTGGGGGATCCCGCTCTCGACCTCGCTCGTGAACATCGCGGGGACGTGGGCGCTGCTCGTGTTCTTCCGGCGGCGCGTCGGCGGTTTCGCCATGAAGCAGACGGCGGAGAGCTTCGTGCTCGTCGGCGTCGCGTCGGCCGTGCTCGCGGCGGTCGCATGGTGGGTCTGGCATCTCCTCGACTCGGCGCTCGGACAGTCGCTGCCGGCGCAGCTCGTCTCCCTCGGCGGCGGGCTTCTCCTCGGCTTCGCGGCGTTTTATGGCGCCTGCCGGTTGCTCGGCGTGCGCGAGCTGGAGACGTTGTCGCGACTGCGACGCCGAACCGCTTGACCGCGTCGATCCCGGTCTAGAGCTCCTAACGCAGTGAAGGACGGGCCGCCTGGACGCGCTGTGCGGCACGCTGCCGCGTCCTCGGTCGCGTAAATAGCGCTGCTATTCACGCTCCCTGCGTCCTTGCATCGCTCGCCCATCGCGCCCAGTCAGCGCGTCGCCACTCCGTTAGGAGCTCTGAGAGACTCGCCCGAACACCCCACCGAGAGGAGTACGGATGTCCGTGTTCATGACCATGATCGTCAAAGGCGACCCGAGCGGTCTCGAGCGTTACGCGGCGGAGAACGCGGACGCGATGGCTTCCGTGCGCGACCACGCGGTCGAGCACGGGCTGATCGCCCACCGCTTCTTCGGCGGCGACGGGCAGGTCCTCGTGATCGACGAGTGGCCCGACGCGGAGAGCTTCCAGGAGTTCTTCGCGCACGCTGGGCCGCACATCGCGCCGATGATGGAGGCCGCCGGCGCGACCGAGGAGCCGAACCCGGTCTTTTGGCGGGAGCTCGAGACGCACGACGCGTACGGCTGGGGCGCGTAGCCGAGCGACCCGACGATCCGCGGCCGGCCCGCCACGCCGCGGGCCGGCCGAACTTTCCGGAGAGCTGCGACAGACGTGTGACTCTCCCGGCACCAATCCGCGGGTAGCCTCGATCGCGAGGGCGGAGGGAATGCGACCCCACCCTGGGTGGGGGTGCGGTTTGGCCCCCGTCCCGACGGGACGTGTCCACTGACGACAGGCCCCAGTACCATCGCCGACGGGATGGAACAAGGCCGTATCCGCAACTTCTCGATCATCGCGCACATCGACCACGGCAAGTCGACGCTCGCCGATCGCATCCTCGAGGTGACCGAGGCGGTCGCCGCGCGCGACATGCGCGCCCAGCTGCTCGACTCGATGGAGCTCGAGCGCGAGCGCGGCATCACGATCAAGGCGCAGGCTGTGCGCGTCTCGTGGAAGGGGCACGAGCTCAACCTCATCGACACGCCGGGGCACGTCGACTTCACGTACGAGGTGTCCCGCTCGCTCCAGGCGTGCGAGGGCGCGCTCCTCGTCGTCGACGCCGCGCAGGGGATCGAGGCGCAGACGCTCGCCAACGCGTACCTCGCGATCGAGAACGGCCTCGAGATCGTCCCCGTCGTGAACAAGATCGACCTCCCCGCGGCCGACCCCGACGGCACCTCCGTCGAGGTTGCCGACCTGCTCGGGGACGAACCCGACGCGAGTCCTTCGGATCTCCGCGAAGACGGGCGTCGGTGTGGGAGATGTGCTCGACGCGATCATCGAGCGCGTCCCGCCGCCCGCCGGCGACAGTGACGCGCCCGCGCGCGCGCTCGTCTTCGACTCGTCGTACGACCAGTACCGCGGCGTCGTCGCGTTCGTCCGCATGGTCGACGGCTCGTTCTCGACGCGCGAAGGCCTGCGCACGATGGCGACCGGTACACGCTTCGACGCCGAGGAAATCGGCTTCTTCTCACCGACGATGACGCCCGTCGAGACGCTCTCGGCCGGCGAGGTCGGCTACGTCATCACCGGACTGAAGGACCTCTCCCGGCTCCGCGTCGGCGACACGCTGACCTCCGTCAAGCGTCCCGCGAGCGAGGCGCTGCCCGGCTACAAGGACGTCAAGCCGATGGTCTTCGCCGGGCTCTTCCCGACGGACTCCGACGACTACCCGGAGCTTCGTGACGCCCTCGAGCGGCTCAAGCTCAACGACGCCGCGCTCTTCTACGAGCCCGAGACCTCGGGGGCGCTCGGCTTCGGCTTCCGCTGCGGCTTCCTCGGTCTGCTCCACATGGAGATCGTCCGCGAGCGGCTCGAGCGCGAGTTCGACCTCGACCTCCTCGTCACGGCGCCGACCGTTGCGTACCGCGTCAAGGAGATGAACGACTCCGAGTGGGTCGAGGTGCACAACCCGGCGGAGTTTCCGCGCGAGGTCGAGGAGGTCGAGGAGCCGTACGTCGCCGCCTCGATCATCGTCCCGAAGGAGTACGTCGGCGCTGTCATGGAGCTCAACAACGAGCGCCGCGGCACGTTCGACAAGCTCGAGTACCTGTCGCCCGAGCGCGTCCACCTCACGTACGAGCTGCCGCTCGCGGAGATCGTCCTCGACTACTACGACCAGCTCAAGTCGCGCACGCGCGGGTACGCATCGTTCGACTACGACCTCTCCGGCTTCAAGCCGGGGAACCTCGTGCGCGTCGACGTGCTCGTCGGCGGCGACTCGGTCGACGCGCTCTCGCTCATCATCCACCGCGACTTCGCGTACGACCGCGGCCGCCTGCTCGTCGAGAAGCTTCGCGAGGAGATCCCGCGCCAGATGTTCGACGTCGCGATCCAGGCGGCGATCGGCTCGCGCGTCATCGCGCGCGAGACGGTGAAGGCGAAGCGGAAAGACGTGATCGCGAAGTGCTACGGCGGCGACATCTCAGCCGCAAGCGCAAGCTCCTCGAGAACCAGAAGAAGGGCAAGAAGCGGATGAAGCAGGTCGGCGCGGTCGAGGTGCCGCAGGAGGCGTTCCTCGCCGTGCTCAACATCGGGCAGGGGCAGAAGTCGTGAGCCTCGAGATGCGCACGGCGTGCGAGCGGTGCGAGAAGCCGCTCGCGCCGGACGGCGATGCCGCGGTCATCTGCTCGTACGAGTGCACCTTCTGCGCGAGTGCGCGGCACGCGATGGAGGAGCGTCTGC
This sequence comes from uncultured Actinomycetes bacterium, assembly GCA_963816735.1. Classification (GTDB taxonomy): domain Bacteria; phylum Actinomycetota; class Thermoleophilia; order Gaiellales; family Gaiellaceae; genus Palsa-739. Next base: position 701,406 of record CAWFLY010000010.1, on the reverse strand, counting down.
CCGAACTGCGGCGGCGAGCTCGTCGCGCGCCCGCGGAGAGTCGCGTCGTGAGCGGGCACGTCCGGCATCTCTACGTCCACCTGCCGTTCTGCGCGCACCGCTGCGGCTACTGCGACTTCGTCACCGTCGTCGGGCGCGGGGGACAGCACGCCGCGTACGTCGACGCGCTCCTCCGCGAGCTCGAGCTCGAGCGAGCGAGTCTCGCCGACGAGGTCGAGACGATCTTCCTCGGCGGCGGCACGCCGACGTTCACCGCCCTGCCCGAGCTTCTTCGCGTCCTCGAAGCGCTGCCGGCCGCGGAGGAGGTGACCGTCGAGGCGAATCCCGAGACGGTCACGGCCGAGCTCGCGGCGGCGCTGCGTTCGGCCGGCGTAACGCGGGTCTCGCTCGGCGCGCAGACCTTCCAGCCAGAGCTCCTCCGCGTCCTCGAACGCGTTGCCGGACCCGACGACGTCCGGCGCGCCGTGCATCATCTTCGTGATGCCGGATTTGACAACATTTCGCTCGATCTCATCTACGGGATTCCCGGCCAGAGCCCCGCCGATCTCGACGCCGACCTCGACGACGCGCTCGCGCTCGAGCCGGAGCACCTCTCCTGCTACGAGCTCGAGGCGAAGCCGGGGACGCGCTTCACCCATGCCTGGGGAGCCGAGCTGGAACGGCAGGCCGAGGCGCTCGAGGACTACTTCGAGCGTGTCGTCGCCCGCCTGACCGGCGCCGGCTACCGCTGGTACGAGACGGCCAACTTCTGCCGCCCGGACGGACGCGCGGGACCTCCGCTCGCGGCACAACCTGGGCTACTGGCTCGGCCACGACTACCTCGGGCTCGGGATCGGCGCGGTCAGCACAATCGAGAGGGCGCCGGCGGAACACGTCGAGTCTCGGGCGCTACCTCGGCGCACTCGCGGCGGGTCGCGTGCCGGACCGCGAAGTCGAGTACCTCGACGACGACGTTCTCGCGCGCGAGCGCGTGATGCTCGGGCTGCGGCTCGACGAGCCGTTGCGCCTCGACGGGCTGCGGCCGGCGCTCGATCCGGCCGGGCTCGCGCGGGCCGAGACGGCTCGGGCTCGCGGTCGAATCCGAGGGGACGCTCGACGCTCACGCCGCGCGGCCGCTTCCTCGGCGGCGGCGTGACGGCCGAGATTCTCGCCTAGGCTCCGGCTAAAATCTCCTGCAAATGCCGGAAACACTGCAACTGACCGTGCGGCAGAGCGAGATCCTGCGTCGCGTCGTCGAGGAGTTCGTCGCCACGGTGCGCCCGTCGGCTCGAAGACGCTCGTCGCGCGAGCCGACCTCCGCGTCTCGCCGTCCACGGTCCGCGCCGAGCTTGCCGAGCTGGAGGCGCTCGGCCTGCTCAAGCATCCGCACACGTCCGCGGGGCGCGTCCCGACCGAGGCCGGCTACCGCTATTTCGCCGACGAGCTCCTCGGGCACCTCGAGCCGCAGCCGGCCGCGTTCCCGCTCGACCTGACCACCACGAGCACCGAGGTCGAGTCGGCGCTCCAGGCGACGACGCAGATGCTCTCGCAGGTGACGCGGCTGCTCGCGCTCGTCTCGGCGCCGCCGCTCGACGTCACGCATGTCCGACACGTCGAGGTGCTGCTTCTGCAGCCGCAGCTCGTGATGGTCGTCGTCATCACCTCGGCCGGCGGTGTCTCGAAGCGCCTCTTCCACTTCGAGGATCCGGTCGATCCGGGCCTCGCGCAGTGGGCGAGCGACTACCTCAACGACTCCGTCTCGGGCATGCAGCTCGGAGCCGGCGCGCTGCGCCGCCGCTTGGAAGACCCGAGCCTGTCGCCGCGCGAGCGCGGGTTCCTCGACGCACTCCAACCCGTCTTCACCGAGCTCGAGTCGGCTGAGCAGCGGCTCTACGTCGGCGGCGCGGCCGACCTCCTCGGCGACGTGCGCGCGGAGGAGCTCGACGCCTACCGCAGCCTGTTCGAGCTCGTCGAGCGCCGCGCCGACATGCTCGACGTGCTCGGCCGGCCCGAGCACGTCCCAGCAGCCGTTCGTGCGGCTCGGGCACGAGCTCGCGCATCCCGGCCTCGCGGAGGTCGCGCTCGTCGGCGCGTGTTACGGCCTCGTCCACCGCGCGCTCGGCGCCGTCAGCCTCGTCGGGCCGGTGCGGATGGACTACGAGAAGGCGCTCGGCGCCGTTCGCTCTGCCGCGGTCGAGCTTTCCCGCTTCGTCGAGTCGATCTACGACGAAGCCTGATGGCGACGACCGACCGCGACTACTACGAGCTGCTCGGCGTCTCGCGCGACGCCGACGACACCGAGATCAAGCAGGCGTTCCGCCGTCTCGCGCGCGAGCTCCATCCCGACGTCTCCGACGCGCCCGACGCCGAGGCGCGCTTCAAGGAGGTCGTCGAGGCGTACGAGGTGCTGTCGAAGAGCGAGACGCGCGCGCTGTACGACCGCTACGGCCACGCGGGCCTGCGCAGCGGCGGCTTCGAGCCGGGACACGTCGACTTCGGGAACCTCGCCGATCTCTTCTCGGCGTTCTTCGGAGACGACGTCTTCGGTGGCCGCCAGCGGCGCGGGCGGGGAGCCGACCTCGCAGCCGGCGGTGGAGATCGACCTCGTCGACGCGGCGCGCGGCGTCTCGCGCGACGTGCCGTTCGAGGTCGCAGTCGCGTGCGCGCACTGCAACGGGAACGGCGCCGAGCCGGGCACCGAGATCTCGACCTGCCCGACGTGCGGTGGCGCCGGGCGGCTCCAGCAGGTGACGCGGAGTGTCTTCGGCGAGTTCGTCCGCGCGCAGGCGTGCCCCGACTGCGCCGGCTCCGGCCGCAGGATCGAGACGCCGTGCAGCGAGTGTCGTGGCGGCGGCCGCGTCGTCGAGAAGCGAACGCTGACCGTCGAGATCCCGGCCGGTATCCACGACGGCCAGCAGATCCGTCTCGGCGGCGAAGGCCATGCCGGCGTCTCCGGCGAGCACGCCGGCGACGCGTACGTCGAGGTGCGGATCCGGCCCGACGAACGGTTCGTGCGCGAGGGAAACGACATCTACACGACGGTCGGCGTCACGATCACGCAGGCCGCGCTCGGCGCCACGATCACGATTCCGACGCTCGACGGCGAGGAGGAGCTCGAGCTTCAGCCCGGCACGCAACCGGGCGAGATCGTCGTCCTCCGCGGCCGCGGCATGCCCGTCCTGCAGAGTCTCGGCCGCGGCGACGAGCGGATCCTCGTCAACGTCCTCGTCCCGCGGCAGCTCACCGACGAGCAGCGCCGCCTCCTCCGCGAGTTCGACGAGCACTCCGACGAGCGCACGTACGACAAGCCGGACGGCTTCTTCGACAAGCTCAAGAGCGCGTTCCGCTAGTGCCACTCCATCGCTACGTGATCGTCGGCGGCGAGCCCGAGCTCGCGCTGCTGCTCCACATCTTTCCCGGAGGGCGTCGAGGAGCTCGACGGAGCGTTCGCCGTGTACGCCGACGAGCCGCCGATCGGCTTCGACGTCGTCGAGGTCGAGGACGTGCGCGAGGGCTGGGAGGACGAGTGGCGCGCGTTCCACCACGGCGTCATGGTCGGCCGGCTCTGGGTCGGGCCGCCGTGGGAGCAAGCCCCGAGCGATGCTGTGCCGATCGTCATCGACCCAGGTCGCGCGTTCGGCACGGGCGCGCATCCGACCACGCGGCTCTGCCTCGAGCTGCTGCAGGAGGTCGAGCCGTCGAGCGTCGTCGACGTCGGCTGTGGCTCGGGCGTTCTCTCCATAGCCGCGGCGAAGCTCGGGTTCGCGCCCGTCGCGGCGCTCGATCTCGACGACGTGGCGCTCGAGGTCACCGCAGAGAACGCCGTCGCGAACGGGGTCGAGATCGAGCTCGTGTCAGAGCCGCCTGCTGCGCAGCTCGCGGTGATGAACATCGCACTCGACGTCGTCGAGGGAATCCTCCCGACGCTCGACGTGCCGCGCGCGATCACGTCGGGCTATCTCGAGCGCGACACGCCGACCGCCGCGGGCTGGGTCTCGGTCGACCGCCGCGTTCTCGACGGCTGGGCCGCAGAGCTGCTCGTCCGCGCTGGTTAGCGTTTCGCGCCGATCTCGCTGCACCGCGCACACTCGCACCACAACCGCCAATCTTCTGTTGCGTCTGTCGTGATAGGACTGCAGCAGCCCTTCAGCCCAGCCCAGCCCCTGGGCGGGTGGGGGTTTGGGATGGGGCCGAGGACTGCGCGCACGCGCGGCAAGCCGAGAACGCCCAGCTGCGCGATTCGGCGAGTAGGCAAACGCTCTACGATCCGGCCGATGACGAGCTTCTCCGTTCGTTTCCTCGGCTGCAAGGTCTCGCACGTTGACGCCCACGCGGTGCGCGAGCGGCTGCTCGCAGACGGGCACAGCGAGCTCGATGTTGGCGCCGACGTCGCCGTCGTCAACACGTGCTGCGTGACGAACGAGGCCGTCGCGAAGTCGCGCAAGGAGGCCGCCCGCGCGGCGCGCACGCACCGCCGTGTCTACGTCACGGGCTGTGGCGCGAATCTCGCGGGCGACGCGTTTGCCGGACTGCCGGAGAACGTTCTCGTCGTCGCGAAGAGGAGCGAGCTGACGCCGGCGATCGTCGCGGGCGATGTCGGAGCGATCGGCTGCGTCCCGGCCGACGCGCGACTCGATCGCGTGCGCGCCTTCGTCAAGGTGCAGGACGGCTGCTCGTTCTCGTGCAAGTTCTGCGTCATTCCGCTCGTGCGCGGCTCCTCGCGCAGTCGCGCCGCCGACGCCGTGCTCGGCGAGATCCGGCGCCGCGTCGCCCAGGGTCACCGCGAGATCGTTCTCACCGGGATCAACCTCGGTTGCTACCGCGACCGCACCGTCGGCTACGACCTGCCGCGGCTGGTGCGCGAGGCCGGGGAGACGCCCGGGCTGCAGCGGCTGCGGCTCTCCTCGATCGAGATCAACCACGTCAACGACAAGCTCATCGCCGCGCTTCGCGGCACTCCGACCGCCGCGCGTCATCTCCATGTGCCGCTCCAGTCGGGAGACGACGGCGTGCTGCGCGACATGGGGCGGCGCTACTCCGTCGCCACGTACCTCCGCCGCCTAGAGCCTTTGCGCGGCGAGTTCAACCTCACGAGCGATGTCATCGTCGGCTTCCCGACCGAGGACGAGCGCGCCTTCGAGCAGACGCTGCGCACCGTCGCCGAAGCCGGGCTCACGAAGGTGCACGTGTTCCCCTACTCGCCGCGCCCCGGCACGGTCACCGCTGCCGACGACGCGGTGTCGCCGCAGGCGAAGAAGGAACGCGGTGCGCGGCTGCGCGCGGCATCGCACGACGCGTGCCTCGCGCACTGGCGCGCGAAGCTCGGCGCCGAGGACGCAGTGCTCGTCGACCGCCCCGGCCGCGGGTACGGCGACGACTACTCGCCGTGGCTCGTCCCGGAGACGGCACCCGTCGGCGAACTCGTCCGCGTCCGAGCCGCCGGGGCCTCAGACGAAGGAGTGCTTGCCGCGTGAACGACGATTGTCTCTTCTGCCAGCTCTACCGCGACGGCGACCATGTCGCGGCGACCGACGGCTTCGTCGCGATCCGCGATATCAACCCGCAGGCGCCGGTGCACCTCCTCGTCATCCCCGAGCGCCACATCGACACGTTCCGCGACATCCGCGAGTTCCCGGACGCCGAGACGAAGCAAATGCTCGAGTTTGTAGCCGAGGTGGCAGCGCGCGAGGGCTTGACGGATTACCGTGTGGCCGTCAATGTCGGCCCAAGCGCGGGGCAGACGGTCTTCCATCTCCACTGGCACGTCATGGGCGGTTGGTCATGAGCTTGATCGAAGAAATCGACAACGAGGTCAAGGACGCCATGAAGGCGCGCGACAGCGAACGCCGGGACGCCCTGCGCCTCATCCTCGACGCGCTCAAGAAGACCGAGAAAGAGCTGCAGCGACCGCTCTCCGAAGAGGAGGAGCTGCAGGTCATGCAGCGCGAGCGGAAGAAGCGGATCGAAGCGGCGGACGCATTCCGCGACGGCGGCCGCGAGGAGCAGGCGGAGGCGGAGGAGCGCGAACTCGAGATCCTCGAGGAGTTCATGCCCGAGCCGCTCTCCGAGGACGAGATCGAAGAGATCGTCGACGACGTCATCGCCGAAGTCGGCGCGACGAAGATGGCCGATCTCGGCCGCGTAATGGCGGACGTGATGCCGCAAATCGCCGGCCGCGCCGATGGCAGCCAGGTGAGCCAGATCGTCCGCGAAAAGCTCGCGTAGCTCCGAGTGTCGATTGGGTGGCGGCTCTCGCACCCGCGCGCACTCGTGGCACGAAGAGCGAGGAGTTCACCAAACGGGCTGCGTACTCCTCGGCTGGTGTGGGACAGCGGAAGGGTCAGGGCTCGGGTCGAGATCCGGGGTCGCGTGGGCGGGAATGTCACTCGAGGCCGGAGGCAGTCGAGTTCCGGCCGTCGGGGCGGGGTCTAGTTACGCGCGCGTGGCGACCACGCGATGAAGAATGTTGCCGATCTCGGGCCGTGGCGGGCGTTGCAGTTGGCAAGGGTCCTAACTCCGGGGATCGACGTTCCCCAGTCCCAGGTCACGCACCTGTACCCGCTCGATGCGGCGCACCACGTTCCGTTTGGTGCCGGTCTGCGGAGGCACACTGGATTCCGGAGGTATGTGCGAAAGACCTGCTCGACGTGGATGCTCGGTAAGCAGCGGTGCGGACCGTTGACGAGAAGCGTCCAGTCAGCAATTACGTGCTGGTTAGCGCACTCACGCCCGCTGTGAATCGTTCCCTGTGCGATGAGACGGTTGGGTGTCGACTTCGAGTGCGTCGCCGTCCCTCCGCTGCCGCAGGCGGCCACAAACGCGACGAAGGCAAGGAAGACGGGAACGACCGCGCTCGTGTGCTTCATCGCGAGCCCCATCTTGTGGTGATTGTAGGCCTCCAAGCGTCGGGCATTGCGTATTTCGAGGCAGCTCTGGGCTGGGCGGGTGGGTCTCTCACTTGAGCTCGGCCGGAGGCTAAGGCTCCGCGAAGCGGGACTTAGCCGCAGGCTCTCCCGCTCCCCGGCGCGCGCCGAAGGCGTCCGCCGCGGCGGGTAACGAGGTCTCAGTACGGAGGCCGGGAAGACCGCGCTCTTCCCGGCCGGAGTTCGTTAACCCAGCGAGCGAAAGCGCAGCTTTCGCTCGCTAACTAGGGAACGCGGCGGGCGCCGTCGATCGAGCCGAAGCCGTAGATGCTCTCGACGCGGACGACCGAGCCCGTGTGCGGCGCGTCGACCATCTGGCCGCCGCCGAGGTAGATCCCGACGTGCTCGAGGCCGTTGAAGAAGATGAGGTCGCCGGGTTGCGCCTGCGAGAGCGCAATCGGCTGGGTCACGTCCCACTGCGAGACGGTGTAGTGCGGGAGTGAGATGCCGAGCTTCGCGTAGACGTACATCACGAGGCCGGAGCAGTCGAATCCGCTCGGGCTCGCGCCACCCCAGACGTACGGGACGCCTGTGTACTGCAGCGCGATGTTTGCAGCTTGCGGGTGGCCGCTTCCGTTGCCGAGCACGGTCGGAATCGTCGGGAAGCCGCTGCTCTGCGACGCCTTTTCGGCCGCTGCCGCCGCGGCCTGCTGCTCGGCGCGGAGCCGCGCTTCATACGCTGCCCGAAGCGCAGCCTGGCGCCGCGCCTCCTCCACCTGGAGCTGGTGGATCGACGAGTGGATCGACGCGAGCAGACGTCTCTGGTGCGCGAGCGCCGACTGGATCTGCTGCTTCTGCGAGGCGAGGCTGCGCACGGTGTCGGCGCGCTTCGCGCGCAACTTCGTGAGGTCGTGCTGGCGCGTCTGGACGGCGTGCTCGAACTGGAGAGCCTTACGACCGAGCTGCGAGTCCTGCTGCGACACCGTCTGCGCCGCCTCGGCGTTGTCGATCACCTGCGAGAGGCTTCGCGCGCCGGCGAGGACGTCGAGCGTGCTCGGCTTCCCGCTGACGTAGAGGGAGTAGAGCCGCTGCATGATCCGCAGCTGCGCCTCGTGGAAGTTCTCGCGGGCGAGGTGGAGCCGGTACGTGTTGGTTGCGAGGCTCTCCTTGACGAGCGCGAGCCGGCTTTGCGCGATCTGGGCCCGGTCCTCGACCGCCTGGAGTTGGTTCCCGATCTGGTTTACCTGGGCGATCACTGCGCGCTCGTGCGCCTGCGCCGCGCGGATCTGAGGCGTCGACTTGGCGCCCGCGCTCGCCGCGACGAACGAGGCGAGGACGAGAGCACCGAGGATGAGGAGACCGTGGCGACGCATGAGAAAAGTCGTGCGTGGAGCGATCTGGAAGCCGGAAACGGTAGCTGAGTGTCCGGCTGAAGCCAACTTCGCGACTTCTGGAACGAGTCCTCCGGGTGCCTACACTGGGCTTGTGCAAACGGTTCTCGACGTTTCGAACGACGTCGCCGCCGAGCTCGCAGGCATCGGCGACGGGATACTCGACGCCCTGCGGGAGCGGCTCGGCTGCACCGTCAATCTGCGCGGAAACCGGCTCACGCTGAGCGGCGACGACGTGAAGGTCGCGGAGGCGCAGGCGGTCGTCGAAGAGCTCGTCGAGCTCGTCGAGGGCGGCCAGGACGTCGGCGCGGGCACGGTCGACGCGATCCTCGGCGCGCTCGACCAGGCGGCCGACGTCCGCGAGATCTTCGAGGACCTCGTCTGGTCGCACCGCGGCAAGAAGATCACCCCGAAGACCGTCACGCAGAAGCGCTACGTCGACGCGATCCGCAACTGCACGGTCACCTTCGGGATCGGCCCCGCCGGAACCGGCAAGACGTACCTCGCGATCGCCCTCGCAGTGGCGGCGCTCAGCGAGCGGCAGGTCGGGCGGATCATCCTCACTCGTCCGGCCGTCGAGGCGGGCGAGCGGCTCGGCTTCCTCCCGGGCGACGTCCTCGCGAAGGTCGACCCGTACATGCGCCCGCTCTTCGACGCGCTCTACGACACGATGGATCCGGAGAAGCTCAACACGTTCATGGAGCGCGGCACGATCGAGGTTGCGCCGCTGGCGTTCATGCGCGGACGCACGCTGAACGACAGCTTCGTCATCCTCGACGAGGCGCAGAACACGTCGCCCGAGCAGATGCAGATGTTCCTCACGCGGCTCGGGTTCGGCTCGAAGATGGTCGTGACCGGCGATATCACGCAGATCGACCTGCCGCGCGAGCAGGCGTCCGGGCTGATCCAGGTGCGCGACATCCTTTCGACCGTCGACGGGATCTCATTCGTCGAGTTCTGCACACGAGGACGTCGTGCGCCACAAGCTCGTGCAGCGGATCGTCGAGGCGTACAAGACGCACACCGATTCGACCGGGACCCAGCGTTCCCGATGATCGAAGACAAGTGATCGACGTCGCGGTCGAGAACCGCTCAGGAGTCGACGTCGACGAGGCGGGAGCGGTGGCGCTTGCGCAGCGCGTCCTCGCGGGCGAGGGACTCGAGTCGGGCGAGCTCGGCCTTGCGTTCGTCGGGCCGGAGGAGAGTCGCGCGCTGAAGAGCGAGCACCTCGGCATCGACGTGGCAACCGACGCGCTCGCCTTCCCGCTCGACGGCCTCGACGAGTTGCCGGACGGCCTGCCGCGCCAGCTCGGCGACGTCGTCATGTGCCCTGACGTGGTCGGCGAGGAGTGGCGCAAGCCGCTCGTCCATGCGCTGCTCCATCTCGTCGGGTACGACCACGGCTCCGAGATGGAGGCACGCGAGGAGCTCTACGCGTGAACCGTCCCGGGCTACGCCGTCCCGCTCCGGGCCGTGCGCCGACGCTGCTCGACAGCTTCAACTACGCGTTCGAGGGGATCATCCATGTCCTCCGGACGCAGCGGAACCTCCGGATCCATTTCCTCGCCGCGATTCTCGTCTTCGCCGCCGCAATCGCTCTCGGCGTCTCGCGTCTTCAGCTTGTCGCGCTCGTGCTTGCGATTGCGTTCGTCCTCGTCGCCGAGATGCTCAACACGGCGATCGAGGGCGTGATCGACGTCTCGACGACGAGCTTCGACCCGAACGCGAAGCTCGCCAAGGACGTAGCCGCGGGAGCCGTCCTCATTGCGTCGGTCGCTGCGCTCGGCGTCGCCTACCTCGTCTTCGAGGACGTCGCGGGCACGCGCGGGACACACGTTCTCGACCGCGTCCGGAACGCGCCCGCCGCGGTGACGCTCGTCGCTCTCGTCGTCGTCGTCCTCCTCGTGATCGCGACGAAGGCGTGGACGGGTCGCGGGACGCCGCTGCGCGGCGGGCTGCCGTCGGGCCACGCGGCGCTCGCGTTCTCGGCCTGGATCGCGGTGACGTACCTCGTCGGTGACCACCATCGCTTCATCGTCTCGTCCCTCGCGTTGATCATGGCGCTGCTCGTCGCGCAGACCCGCGTCGAGTCGGGGATTCACACGAACGTCGAGGTCGCCTACGGCGCAGCGATCGGGGCGCTCGTCACGCTCGCGATCTTCCAGGTGCTCTCGTGAAGCGGGCGGCGCCCGTTTCCACCACACTTGCCGGCGTGAGCGATCTGGTGGAGGAGCAGAAGCGGTACTACGCGGAGCGGGCTCCGGAGTACGACGACTGGTGGTACCGCCGCGGCCGGTACGAGCTCGAGCCGGACGCGCTCGCGCGCTGGTGGGACGACGTCGCCGAGGCCGACGCGGCGCTCGAGGCGTTCGCGCCGCGTGGGTCGGTGCTCGAGCTCGCGGCCGGGACGGGGATCTGGACGCGCAAGCTCGTCCGGATGGCCGATCGTGTCGTCGCGGTCGACGCCAACCGCGAGACGCTCGCGCTCAACACCGACGAGGCTGAGCACGTCGTCGCCGACCTGTTCGCGTGGCGGCCGGACGAGACGTTCGACGTCGTCTTCTTCTCGTTCTGGCTCTCGCACGTGCCCGACGCACGGCTCGACGATTTCTGGACGCTCGTCCGGTCTGCGCTGAAGCCCGCCGGGCGGATCTTCCTCGTCGACAACAACGTCAAGGGCGATCCGATCCACAAGGGGCGCGAGCGGGTCGACACCGGCGTCGAGCGTCGGCGACTCGCCGACGGGCGCGAGTTCGACATCGTCAAGCACTACCGCACGCCGGACCACTTCCCGCATCTCGACCTGCACGTCACCGCGAACGGCCACTTCATCTACGGGGGAGGCGCGCTGTGACCGCGGAGGAGCTGATCGCCCAGGCCGACGCGGCGGCGAAGAACGCGTATGCGCCGTACTCGAACTACCTCGTCGGCGCCGCGGCGCTCGCGCGCGACGGCCGCGTGTTCGCGGGCGCGAACGTCGAGAACGCCGCGTATCCGCTCGGGATCTGCGCCGAGCGTTCGGCGATCGCGAAGGCGGCCGGCGAAGGGTTGCGGCCGGGCGACCTCGAGGCGATCGGAATCACGGCCTCGCCGTGCGGCGGTTGCCGCCAGTGGATCCACGAGTGGCGCTTCGACCGCGTCTACTTTCGCCGCGCCGACGGCTCCGTTGCCGAGTACGCGGCCGACGATCTGCTGCCGGACGGCTGGGACCTTCCCGAGTGAGGTCTGGATTTGTCGCCGTCGCGGGACGGCCGAACGTCGGCAAGTCGACGCTCGTCAACGCGCTCTGCGGCGGGAAGGTCGCGATCGTCTCGGACAAGCCGCAGACGACGCGGCAGCGCATCTTCGGGATCGCGAACGGACCGACCAAGGCGATGCGGCCTGGCAGCTCGTGCTCGCGGACCTGCCGGGCTTCCAGCGGCCGCTCGACGAGCTGACGGAGCGGATGCAGAAGACGGTCGACGCGTCGTTCGAGGAAATCGATGCGGTTCTCTTCGTCCTCTCCGCGCGCGAGCGGATCGGCGCCGGCGACCGCTTCATCGCGTCCAAGGTCTTCGCACTCGGCGTCCCGGTGGTCATCGTGCTCAACAAGGTCGACCGCCTCAAGCCGGCGCACATCGCGGAGCAGATGTCCGGCGCGGCCAAGCTCGCCGCCGGGCCGAAGGCTCTCGCTGCCGGGCCGCGGTTCCGGGCCGACCATCCCGACGGCCGACTGGGTCGACAACTTCCGCGCGCTCCACCCGGTCAGCGCGAAGACCGGCGACGGCATCGGCGCGCTGCGCGACGAGCTCGTCGCGCTGCTTCCCGGAAGGGCCGCTCTACTTCCCGGCGGAGCAGCGGAGCGACCTGTCGGTCGAGATGCAGATCGGCGGAGCTGATCCGCGAGAAGGCGCTCTGGCTGACGCGCGACGAGGTGCCGCACGCGATCTCGGTCGAGGTCGAGTCGATCGAGGAGAAGACCGTGACGGCGTCGATCCTCGTCGAGACGGACTCGCAGAAGCTGATCATGGTCGGCAAGGGCGGCGCGATGATCAAGGACATCGGCGTGCGCGCGCGGCCCGAGATCGAGGAGCTGCTCGGCCACTCCGTCTTCCTCGAGCTGCGAGTCAAGGTGCGTCCGAAGTGGCGCCGCGACGCCGCGACGCTCGAGCGGCTCGGTCTCTAGTCAGCTACAGCTCGGGCCGCCGTGCGCGGTGAGCCACGTCTTGAGTGCGCGGATCCGGCCGGCGGCCTCGGCGAGCCTCGTCTGCAGCGCGGTCGAGCCCGGGGCGTCGCGGACGAGCGTGGCGTAGCCCTGCTCGCTTGCGTGTTCGGCTCCCCAGATGAGGAGGTCGGAGCCGGCGAGCATCGCCTTCGTCGCCGCATCGGGGATCGCGGATGGGGCGGGCGCCGTGAGCGAGTCGGTGACGGTCACGCCCTTGTACCCGAGCTGGCCGCGGAGGATCCCGTTGATGATCGTGCTCGAGAACGCCGCCGGGTTGCGCGCCGCGTCGAGGTGCGGATAGATCGCGGTGTCGACCATCACGAGCTTGACGCCGGCCTTGATCGCCGCCTGGAACGGGAGGAGACCCTGCTCGATCTTCCACTTCGCGGCGTAGATCGTGATGCGGCCGTGGTCGGTGTTCCCGCCGGCGAGACCGAGGCCCGGGAAGTGCTTCGCCGTTGCCGCGATGCCGTTCTGCTGGAGGCCGCGCACGAACGCCTTCGCCATCGCCGCGTTCCATCTCCGATTGCGTGAAAACGCGCGGCTGCCGAGGAAGTTGTCGGCGGAGCTCGGCGTGTCGACGACGGGTGCGAAGTCGATGTCGACGCCGGACTTGCGGAATGCCTGCGCGGCTCCTGCCGCTTGCCGTGGACGTCGGCAGCGTTCTTCATGTCGGCGGGCGCCTCGGTCGGCGGCGCCCAGGCGAGGCGCTTCACGATCCCGCCTTCCTGGTCGAGCGCGATGAGGAGCGGCTCGCCGCGCGTGCACGCGGCCTGCTGGAGCTCGGTGGTGATCTGCTTGACCTTCGAGCGGGTGAGCCAGTCGTTGCCGAGGAAGATGACCCCGGCCATCTTCCCGTGGCGGATTCGCGTGAGGAACCTGCGGTTCGGTGGCGCAGTGAGCGTTCCCATCACGACCTCCGCTTCGTCGCTGAAGCCGCTCACCTCGTGGCTGTGCGGCGCGGTCGTGGCGGGCGCGGAACCGGCGCCGAGGCACGCGGTGAGCGTCGCGAGTAACGCGATCGCAGCTCCGGTGGCTACCCGCCTTCTCGGCACGCGGACAATGTATCCGCGGAAACGGCGCGACTAGACTCGGCTCATGACCCAGGCTCCCCCTGCCCTTCCCGTGGGTTTCGAGCTGCCGCTCGAGGCGCGTCTCCCGCGGATCGGCGCGGTCGACGCCGTCGCGCTCGAGGAGCGCGCCGCGTCGCTCGCGAAGCGCTCGATCAAGAAGGACGCGAAGGTGTGGGCGCTTCTGCTCGCGATCCGGACGACCGACCTGACGACGCTCGAGGGGGCGGACACGCCGGGCAAGGCCGCGGCGGTCGCGTCGAAGGCGCGGCGGCCCGATCCGTCGGACCCGTCTGTGCCGTCGTGCGCCGCGGTGTGCGTCTATCCGAACCTCATCCCGGCCGTGCGCGAACGGCTCGGCGACAGCGGCGTGAAGGTCGCGGCAGTCGCGACCGGCTTCCCGTCAGGCCAGTACCCGACGGCGGTGAAGGTCGCGGACGTGCGGGCGGCGGTCGAGCTCGGCGCCGACGAGATCGACATGGTGATCGACCGCGGCGCGTTCCTCTCCGGCCGCTACGCGAAGGTCTACGACGAGATCGTGCAGGTGAAGGAGGCGTGCGGCGAAGCGCACCTCAAGGTGATCCTCGAGACGGGCGAGCTCGGGACGTACGACAACGTGCGGCGCGCGACGCTGCTCGCGATCGCCGCGGGCGCCGACTTCGTGAAGACGTCGACGGGGAAGATCAATCCCGGCCGCGACGCTGCCGGTCGCGCTCTGCATGCTCGAGGCGGTGCGCGACGTGTACGAGGAGACCGGCCGGCGCGTCGGGTTCAAGGCGGCCGGCGGGATTCGGCAGGCGAAGCAGGCGATCCAGCACCTCGTGTTGGTGCACGAGACGCTCGGGCCGGACTGGCTGACGCCGGAGCTCTATCGGCTCGGTGCCTCGTCGCTGCTCAACGACATCCTCATGCAACTCCGCTTCCAGCGCACCGGCGCATATCAGAGCGGCGACTACTTCACCCTCGACTGAAAACCGGCGACTGAAAGAGACACGCTTTCGTGACGAACTTGGCACCCGCACGCGAACAGATCCCCCGTAAGCTCGCCCCCTCCCATAAGGGTGGGGGGCGGGTTTGGGGAGGAACCGCGGGCCATGGCTGAAATCGACACGACGCAAGGTGGCGTTGCGGTTCCCGCCGATTGGACGTATGCGGCGGCGCCCGAGTCGACCGACATCGTCCGGATCGCAGAGCGCTACGGGCACTACGTCGGCGGCGAGTGGCTCGACGCGAGCGAGACGTACGAGACGATCTCCCCCCGCGACGAGGCGCCGCTCGCAGCGATCGGCCAGGCGACCCCGGCCGAGGTCGAAAACGCGGTAGCCGCGGCGCGCGCGGCGTACGCCGACGGCTGGTCGGCGCTGCCCGGCTGCCGAGCGCGCGAAGTACCTCTTCCGCATCGCGCGCATCCTCCAGGAGCGCGCCCGCGAGTTCGCGGTGCTCGAGTCGCTCAACGGCGGCAAGCCGATCAAGGAGTCGCGCGACGTCGACCTTCCGCTCGCCGCGGCGCACTTCTTCTACTACGCCGGCTGGGCCGACAAGCTCGAGTACGCCTTCCCGAACCGCAGGCCGAAGCCCGTCGGCGTCGCGGGCCAGATCATCCCGTGGAACTTCCCGCTGCTCATGCTCGCGTGGAAGGTCGCGCCCGCGCTCGCGTGCGGCAACACCGTCGTGCTCAAGCCGGCGGAGACGACCCCGCTCACCGCGCTCCTCTTCTGCGACGTCCTGCGCCAGGCCGAGCTTCCCGCCGGAGTCGTCAACATCGTCACCGGCGACGGCCGCACCGGCGCCGCGCTCGTCGAGAGCGACGGCGTCGACAAGATCGCGTTCACCGGCTCCACCGAGGTCGGCAAGGCAATCCAGCGCCAGCTCGCCGGCACGCGGCAAGAAGCTCACGCTCGAGCTCGGCGGCAAGGCCGCGAACATCGTCTTCGACGACTGCGCGCTCGACCAGACCGTCGAGGGGATCGTCAACGGCATCTACTTCAACCAGGGTCACGTCTGCTGCGCCGGCTCGCGCCTCCTCGTGCAGGAGTCGATCTACGAGCCGCTCGTCGAGAAGCTCAAGCGGCGTCTCACGACGCTCCGCGTCGGCGACCCGCTCGACAAGAACACCGACGTCGGCGCGATCAACTCGGCGATGCAGCTCGAGAAGATCCGCGAGCTCGTCGCCTCGGGCGAGGAGGAGGGCGCCGAGATCTACCAGCCGCCGTGCGTCCTGCCGGAGAAGGGCTACTGGTTCGCGCCGACCGTCTTCACGAACGTTGCGCAGAGCTACCGCATCGCGCAGGAGGAGATCTTCGGCCCCGTCCTCTCCGTCCTCACGTTCCGCACCCCGGACGAGGCGGTCGAGAAGGCGAACAACACGCCGTACGGCCTCAGCGCGGGCGTCTGGACGGAGAAGGGCTCGCGGATCCTCTGGATGGCGCAGCGCCTCCGCGCCGGTGTGGTGTGGGCGAACACGTTCAACCGCTTCGATCCCGCCTCGCCGTTTGGCGGCTACAAGGAGTCGGGCTTCGGCCGCGAGGGCGGGCGGCACGGGCTCGAGCCGTACCTGAGGTTCGACGAATGAGCGTTGAGTCGAACAGAGAGCTTGTCCGCCGCTTCTACGAGGAAGCGTGGGCGCGCGGCGAGTTTGGCGTAGTCGACGAGCTGTTCGCCGACGAGTATGTGCGGCACGACTTTCGCGCCGGCGAGCCGCAGTCCGGCGCCCAAGGTCAAAAGGACATCGCGGCTGCATTTCGCAATGCGTTCCCGGACATTCTTTGGGAGATCGACTTCCTCGTCGCCGAGGACGACTTCGTCATGGGGCGCTGGACGGCGTCGGGCACCCATCGAGGGCCGTGGGCGGGCGTCGAGCCGACGGGCCGATCGGTCCGGTTCTCGGGCATAAACGTGTTTCGGTTCTCAGACGGCGAGGTGGTCGAAGTCTGGAACCACCGTGACGACCTCGGGCTCATGCAGCAGCTCGGTATGTCGCTCCAGCCGGAGGTAGCCGAGTGAGCCGCCTCCCCGTCAAGAAGACGTACAAGCTATTCATCGGCGGCGCGTTCCCGCGCAGCGAATCTGGCCGGACGTACGAGGCGGAGGGGCAGAACGTCGCGCGTGCCTCGCGCAAGGATGCGCGCGACGCCGTCAAGGCCGCGCGCGTCGCGCAGCCCGGTTGGGCCGCTGCGACCGCGTACAACCGCGGCCAGGTGATCTACCGGCTCGCGGAGATGATCGAGTCACGCGCCGACGTGCTCGCCGAGCTCTGCTCCGGCCGCGACGAGGTCGACGCGACGATCGACAGGATCGTCTGGTACGCCGGCTGGGCCGACAAGCTCCCGCAGGTGCTCGGCGGCTCGAATCCCGTCGCCGGCCCGTACTTCAACTTCACGGTTCCGGAGCCGACCGGAGTCGTCGCGGTGCTCGCTCCCGAGGAGCCGCCGCTCCTCGGCCTCGTCTCACGCATACTGCCGCCGCTCACCGGTGGCAACGCCGTCGTCGCCGTCGCCTCAGAGGCGCGCCCGCTCGCGGCGGTCGAGCTCGCCGAAGCGATCGCGACGAGCGACGTGCCCGGTGGCGTCGTCAACCTCCTCACCGGCTCCGCGGCAGAACTCGGACCGTGGCTCGCGTCGCACATGGACGTCAACGCGATCGACCTCGCCGGCGCAAACGGGGATACCGCCGAACTCAAGCGCGCCGCGGCGGAGAACGTCAAGCGCGTCGTCCACGGTCGCGCCGACGTGCAGAGCCCGTGGGAGATCGCGGCGTTCCTCGAGCAGAAGACGGTTTGGCACCCGATGGGTGCGTAGCCCGATCCATGTCCGCCACGCCAGGTTTATTCCTCGTCACGTTGTTCTTCGGCGCACTTTGGTGCGTCGGCTGGGGACTCGCAGGTGCCGCACTCGCGCGGTCGAAGAACCGCGAACCGTGGCTCGGGGCGGTTCTCTGCATCTTTCTCGGCGTGATCGGTCTGGTCGTCCTCCTGGTTCTCCCAGAAGTCCCATCCGACCCGCTCGCGGCGCAAGGCGCCGGCTCGGGCGGGACAAACCGGTCGGCGCTCGGCATCGTCGACGAGCGTTACGCGCGCGGGGAGATCACGCGCGCGGAGTTCGAGCAGCTCAAGTCCGACCTCGCCTGATCTTTAGCCGAAGAAGGCGCTCGCGACATCGAACCAGTCGCGGGGCACGAGCTTCAGCTCGGCGGTCGCCTCCGCGAGGGGAACGGCGACGATCTCGTCGCCGCGGAGCGCAGCCATCTGCCCGAAGTCTCCCGCGAGCGCGAGATCCGCCGCCTTCAGACCAAACCGCGTCGCAAGGATGCGGTCGCGCGCCGTCGGCGTGCCGCCGCGCTGGACATGCCCGAGCACCGTGACCCGCGTCTCGAACCCGGTCCGCTCCTCGATCTCGTGGCCGAGCGTCTCGCCGACGCCTCGCTCCGAGAGCGTCACGTGCCCGAACTCGTCCGTCTCGCCGTCAGCCGCGAGGCCCGGCAGCTCGGTGCCCTCGCTCACGACGACGATGGAGAAGTTCTTGCCGCGCGCGTGGCGCTTGCGGATCGTTTCCGCGACCTCGTCGAAGTCGACGGGAATCTCGGGGATGAGGATCACGTCGGCGCCGCCGGCGATGCCGCTGTGCACCGCGATCCAGCCGGCGTGGCGGCCCATCACCTCGACGACCATCACGCGGTTGTGCGACTCGGCCGTGGTGTGGAGCCGGTCGATCGCCTCGGTCGCGATCGAGACGGCGGTGTCGAAGCCAAACGTGTAATCGGTGCCCGAGAGGTCGTTGTCGATCGTCTTCGGGACTCCGACGACAGGGAAGTCGTGCTCGGCGTGGAGCCGCGCCGCAACGCCGAGCGTGTCTTCGCCGCCGATCGCCACGAGTGCGTCGAGCTCGCGGTCGGCGAAGTTCCGCAGCGCGCGCTCGACGCCGTCGTCGAGCTTGAAGGGATTCGTGCGGCTCGTACCGATGATCGTCCCGCCGCGCGGCAGGATCCCGGAGACCTGCTGCGGTCCGAGCTCCTCGAACAGCGGCTCGACCAAGCCGCGCCAACCTTCGCGCACCGCGACGACGTCCCACCCCGCCGCGTCGGCGCGCCGCACGACGGCGCGAATGACCGCGTTCAGCCCGGGACAATCGCCGCCCCCGGTGAGAATGCCAATCGACTTCGCCACGACGCTCTAAGTCCTAGCGGACCCTCGCATTAACTCCGGCGGTGTCCGTTTGGCGCGCCCGACATGCGCGGGCGCGCCTGCGCCGTTGTCACGCACTCGAGCCGAAGAAGGGGGCCCACGGGGGAAACCTGGTTTCCCCCGTGAAGCGAGCGAAGCGATGCGAGTGCCGAAGGTGGGAATCGAACCCACACTCCCCGGAGGGAACCGGATTTTGAGTCCGGCGCGTCTACCAGTTCCGCCACTTCGGCTCGGCCGGTCATCGTAGACCGACCTTCAATGGGAAGTACGGCGGTGTGAGGAGGAAGCCGACGCGGGCGGCCGGGCCTTGCTGGCCGCGCGCCATCTGCAGCGCCGCGCCGACGCTGCCGATCGGGATGAAGCCGAGCTGGCGCGCCGCTCCGGCGTCGCGTGCCCCGGCGACGTAGACCGAGCTAAGTCGCTCGAGCGCGGGGCGGCAGGCGTCCCAGTCCCGGAACGGCAGCTGCGGATGGACGGTGCGACCCGCGCGGTAATTCTCCAGCGCGGACGGGTCCCCGGCGACCGCCGCTTCGGCTGCGGCGAGCAACTCGTCGCTCCGCGCGATCGGGGTCTGGCCGAAGAACGCGAGGTACGGCAACTGCGTCGGCCGGGTGAACACGCGACGGAAATCGTGGACGAGGATCACGACGCCGCCGTCGGCAACCGGGAACGCGTCCCGCCACAACGCGAGGCCATGCGCGAGGGCCGCGTGCGTCACGGTCATCGGGTTCGGCCGCTCCCGCGGGAGCATCGGCGCGGAGCCGGGGACGGCGAGCACGAGCGCGTCGAGCGGCTCCGGCAGCGTTGCGTGTTTCAGCTCGATCCCGCGCAGGAGCGCCTCCGCATGCGCGACCGACGGTGGGCCGGCAAGCACGGCCGCCGTCGTCCGCTCGGCGCGTAGCGACCGCAGGACGCTGCGTCGCACAGGGCCCGGCGTAGCCGAGACTGCGGCGCGGAACGTCGGCGAGGCGATCCGTTTCACCGTCTCGGCGTCGTACGGATAGCCGCGAAGCGCCCCGGTCGTGCGCGGGTGGTTGAGGAGGAGCGAAACGCCGAAGACGGGGACGCGCCGAGTCAGCGCGCGCTCGAGGCGCGTGGCGAGCCGCCACGCCTCCGAGGCGCTCGTCTCGAGAAGCGAATCCGTCGTCGCGCGCCGCTGTGCCTCCGCGTTCGCGGCCGCGAGGAGCGTTGCGGGACCGCCGTGCAGCACTGTCTCCGCGGAGCTGAGGACGACGACGAGATCGGTCTCCACGAGACACGGCGCGACGCGGATCGCCGGCTCCTCCGTCTCGTCGATCGGGACGAGCGCCGGGTCGGCGGCGTCGTGGACGACGACGCGGCCGTGGAATCGCCTCGCAAAGTCGGGGGTGACGAGTGCGGTGACGTCCCGCTGGCTCGCTCGCCGCGCGAGCCCGCAGGCGACGAGCAGAGTCTGTCCGCTCGTCGGGATCCCGAGCGTCTCGAGCGCCTGCGACACGGCTGCGATCACGCGCGGACGCGGATCACCGGTCGGGCTCTGCACGGGCTGCGCCGGCGATTGGACAACGATCGTCGCTCGCGCAGCGCCACGTGCGAGCGACTCGAGCGACTCACCGGCGAGCGGAAAGCGGAGCGCCTCGAGGGTCGCCGCCTCCGCGTCCGTCCCGCGGCCTGGCGGGGGAGGCCGAAGCACGAGCGCGTCGTCGGAGGCGCCTGCGACGACGAGCCGGGAACCGGAGAGGAGTGGGACGCGCTGCACCTCCGGGGATTCTGCGGGCTAGTACGGATTGCCCGCGTCCGCCGCGTTGTCCAGAATGCGCGAATGGTGGATGAGAAGCGCCCGCGCCGGGAGACCCGGGTACTGCCCGCTGTCATCGTGGCGGTGTTTGCGCTTTTGATCGCCGTCGGCGCGATTGCGTACGGGGCGGGCCACTACGGCGAGCAGACGAAGACCGTCACGTCGCAGGTCGCCGGCTCCACGACTCCGACGTCCTATCCGGCGGTCTCGCCCGGGGTCGCGGCGGGCGCGCACACGTTCACCCAGTTCGCGTGCGTCCAGTGCCACGGGATGGGCGGCACAGGGAGGCGTCGACCCTGCGGTCCCGCCGCTCGACACGATCAAGCAGAGCCTCACCGTCGCGCAGTTGACGCACATCATCAATCACGGCCTCGGCGTGTCGGCGGACCCGACGCAGCCGTACATGCCGGTCTGGGGTCAGGTGCTCTCGAAGACGCAGGTGTCGAACCTCGTCACCTACATCCGCGCGGGCCTGCCGCCCGTCGCCGACACCGACCCCGTGCCGGTGCCGGTGGGGCAGGGAGCCGCTGTCGCCGGTGGGGCGCTCTACATCCGCTACGGCTGCATCAACTGCCACGGCCCGAACGGTCTCGGCGGCGTCGCGAACCCGCTCTCGCCGGACACGGTCATCCCGCCCTTGTCGGGGCAGGGTTTCCGCAACGACTTCCCGACCGACAAGGCGATCGGCGACATCATCCGCAGCGGCAGCGTCATCGGCCGCGCGCCGATCGTGAGCATGCCTCACTGGGGCGGGATCCTCTCGGATCAGCAGATCGCGCAGCTCATCGCGTACCTGAAGACGCTCAAGTAGCGAGCGCTCTCGGGCATCTGCACGCGCCTGCGAGGTCGTCGCCGCGTCTAGCCACCGCCGATCGGCGGTGACTTTGCGAACGTGGCCTTGATGCCTGCGATGAGCGCGTCCTTCTCCGCGCTGCTGAGGGCCGCGTTGCGGTGGATGATCGTGTAGTACCAGGGTGGCATAGAGCCGCTCCGGACGACGTCCGAGATGTCGCCCGCGCCGACATCCTGCGGCTTGTTCCACTCCGAGAAGTTGAACTGGCTGCGGCCGCTGTCGACGTCGCGCTGCACGAGCCACGAGACCGGGGCGATGTTCGTGTACCACGGCCACTTCGTCTCATTGCTGTGGCAGTCGAAGCAGGCTCGGGCAGCCAGTGCGCGCGTGTTCGGAGAGTTCCACGCCGGTTCTTGCGTCACCGGCGGGTTCGAGTGGTTGCGGCCGTACGGGACCGCCTGCGCGAGAGCAAACAGCACCGCGACGACGATGGCTCCCCGGAGGAGCCAGCGCTGCCAGCGCGGACGACGTGCGAATAGCCGCATCGACACGTACGCTGCCGGTCGGCGCGGCCCGCGGCATCCGGGGATTTGCGGAGTCACCGCCCTGATCGCCTCCCGGTGAGGCCTGGAGTAGTCTCGGAGCGATGTCTCCGAAGACGCTGACGGGCGCCGAGCTCGACCTCTCAGACGCGCCCGCGCGCGACGCCGAGCTCTTCCTCGTCGACGGCAACAACCTCGCGTACCGCGCCTTTTTCGCGCTGCCGGAGGAGCTCGCGACGAGCGAGGGTTACCCGACCGGCGCGCTGCTCGGCTTCGCGAACATGCTCTTCAAGCTCCTCGCCGACTACCGGCCGAAAGGCGTCGCGGTCGCGTGGGACACGCGCCCCGTGCATCGCGCGCGCGAGGCCGCGGAAGTCGACGTCGTCTACAAGGAGGGGCGTCGGCCGATGCCGGATCTGCTCCGCGAGCAGTTTCCGCACTTCCGGCCGATCGTCGAGGCGTTCGGCTACCGCAACCTCGAGTTCGAGGGCTGGGAGGCGGACGACGTCATCGCCACGCTCGCGACGCGCGCCGACGCCGCCGGCGTGAAGACGTGCGTCGTCTCGACCGACCGCGACGCGTTCCAGCTCGTCTCCCCGAACGTCACGCTGATGATGACGCCGCGCGGCGTGAGCGACGTCAACGTCTACACGCCCGAGCGGGTCGAGGCGCGGTACGGGATCACGCCGGCGCAGATCCCCGACTTCATCGGGCTCAAAGGCGACACGTCCGACAACATCCCGGGCGTTCCTGGCATCGGGGACAAGACCGCCGGCCAGCTGCTCGCGCAGTACGGCTCGCTCGAGGAGGTGCTCGCGCACGCGGACGAGATGTCGCCTGCGCGGAAGAAGAACCTCACCGAGTTCGCCGACCAGGCGCGCGCGTCGAAGGGGCTCGCGACGATGCGCCGCGACCTCGAGCTCGACTGCGACCCGGCGGAGCTCGTCCTCGCGCCGCCCGACCGCGCGGAGCTGCGCGAGACGTTCCGCCGCTTCGAGTTCCGCGCTCTGCTCGGGCGCGTCGACGAGCTCGACGAAGCGGTACCGGCGCGCGAGCGCATCGTTTCGGGAACCGCAGTGACCTGGCGCGAGGGCGAGCTGCCGAGCGCGGGCGGGATCGCCGCCGATGAGGGACGGATCGCGGTCGCATCCTTCGACGAGGTCGTCGTTTCTGCGAGACCGATGTACCTCGACGGCGATTACGTCGCACACGACGCAAAAGCCCTGCAAATCGACGCATCCGACGACACGATGATTCTCGCGTACCTCATCGAGCCGGCCCGCAGCGAGTACCTCCTCGATGACCTCGCCGCGGAATACGACGTGGACGCAGTCCCCGAGCCCGAAGCGGAAGAGGAGACGGCTCGGCTCGTGAGACACGCCGCCGTCACCGCACGCCTCCGCGACCCGCTTCTCGAGCGCGTCCGCGAGCGCGGCGAGGAGCCGCTCTACCGCGACGTCGAGATGCCGCTCGTGCGCGTCCTCGCCGACATGGAGAAGACCGGCGTCAAGATCGACACGTATCGGATGGGTGAGATCACCGCGCGCCTCGCCGACCGCGTCGAGGAGCTCGAGTCGCGCACGTACGAGCTCGCGGGCGAGGAGTTCGTGATCGGTTCGCCCCAGCAGCTCGCGCGGATCCTCTTCGAGAAGCTCGAGCTCACGCCGGGCCGCAAGGGCAAGACCGGCTACTCGACCGACACGAAGGTGCTGCGCTCCATTCGCGCCGACCACGAGATCGTCCCGATCATCGAGGAGTGGCGCGAGCTGTCGAAGCTGCTCAACACGTACCTCGTGCCGCTGCCGTCGATGATCGGCGAGGACGGACGCCTCCATACGACGTTCAACCAGACGGTCGCCGCGACAGGCCGCCTCTCGACGTCGAACCCGAACCTCCAGTCGATCCCGATTCGCACCGACCTCGGCAAGGAGATCCGCTCGGCCTTCGTCGCGGAGCCCGGCGCGCGGCTCATCTCCGCCGACTACTCGCAGATCGAGCTGCGGATCCTCGCGCACGTCAGCGGCGAGCCGAAGCTGCGCGAGGCGTTCGAGCGCGGCGAGGACATCCACACCGCGACCGCGGCCGAGGTGCTCGGCGTCGATCCGGCGAAGCTCACGTCGGGCGAGCGCTCGATCGCGAAGATGATCAACTTCGGCATCGTCTACGGCATCTCGGCGTTCGGCCTCTCCGAGAACCTCGAGATCCCGCGCGAGCAGGCGCAGCAGTACATCGACGCGTACCTCGCCCGCTTCCCGCTCGTGCAGGACTTCATCCAGCGCACGATCGAGCGCGCGGAGGAGGACGGTTACGCGACGAGCCTGCTCGGCCGGCGTCGCCCGGTGCCGGAGTTGCGCGTGCGGAACCGCCAGACGCGCGGCTTCGGCGAGCGCGTCGCGGTCAACTTCGTCATGCAGGGCTCGAACGCCGACATCATCAAGGTCGCGATGGTCGCGATCGAGAAGCGGCTGCGCGACGAGGGGAGAAGCGCCCGGATCGTCCTCCAGGTGCACGACGAGCTCCTCCTCGAGACGCCCGACGCCGAGACGTCGGCGGTGAAGGAGATCGTCCGCGAGGAGATGTGCAAGGCGTACCCGCTCGACCCGCCGCTCGCCGTCGACATCGGCGCCGGCGACAGCTGGGCCGACGCGAAGAGCTAAACCCGTCAGAACAGCCGCGGAGTTTCCGCAGCGAGTTCAGCGGTTGCCCCGAAGTGACCGGGACGGCCTGACGCGAGCATCCGCGGCAAAGGAGAAAACCGGCTCTCGGGTTGAACCGGATGCCGGCAAGCGAGAGGAGTCGCGCATGAAGCGGTTCGTTGGAGCTCTAAGCCTGATCGCCGTACTGGTCGCCGCCGTTGTCTACGTCGGTACGGCGGTCGGAAGCAGCGTCAATTTCTCGGCCAGCTACAAGGGCAAGGTCACCGAGAAGGTCGTCGGCAGCGCCGTCACCGCCACCCCGAATGGGAAAGGCAAGGCGACGCTGATCGGCAAGGGCACGATGACCGGCAAGGTCGCCGGGAACACCACGAACCCGCCGTGCTCGCCGCTCAGTGGCCCCGGAACCCTCAAGGGCTCGAAGGGCACGCTGAAGCTCAAGTTGATGACGGGCTCACGCGGTTGCGCCGCGGGCCAGGACGACCAGAACAACATCTCCTTCTCCGGCAAAGCCAAGGTCACGGGCGGTACCGGAGCCCTCAAGAAGGCGAGCGGCACCCTGAGCTTCCTCGGCCACTACGACCGTGGAACGGGCGCCTTCAACGTGAAGCTCGTCGGAACCCTGAAGCACTAGCGAAGGAGCAACGAAACCCATGAAGCGGATCATTCTCGCGCTCGCAGTCCTCGTATCGCTCGCGTTCGTCGCGGCCGCGAGCGCCGCGGACCCCCCGTTCCCGGGGAACAAGGTCAACGGCGTGTTCGTCGCCGCTCAGACCGTCACCTCCACAGGGGCTGTCAGCGACCAGTTTGCGCCCGGCGACACCGTCGTCTTCCGGGCCTTTGCAATCGACACGAAGCGGCACGCGCTCATCACGACGAAGCTCGCGAAGCTCGTCAAGAAGCACGGCAAGGTCACGAAGGCAAGCCTGAAGGCATCGAAGACCGCCCTCCGGTCCTTCTTCGTGCGGATCCCGCTCGTCGACGATCAGCAGCTCAAGTACACGAAGGTGCCCGTCGGCCTGGATCCCCGCTATCGCTGGGCCGTCAGCTGGAAGGTGCCGGCGCTCTACCCGGTCGGAGTCGTCCAGTTCCAGGTCTTCGCGAAGATGTGGAACAAGCAGAGCGGGACGTTCACGCAGGTTCCGATCTCCCTCTCACAGCTGACGATCACGACCACCCCGCAGGAGCCGTTCGGGCCTGGCCCGACGGTGCAGGGTTCGGCCTCTTCCACGAACCTCGATATGGCGCTCTACGGCGACGCCGTTGCCGGCCACTCGCGGCCGGTTGCGTGCACGCAAACGAACGTCTTCAAGGTCGGCGAGCAGGTCATCGCTCGTGCCTTCGGCTATGAGTTCAATGACGGCGCCGTCCTCGAGGGAGGCGTCAACGTCACCGACGCGCACTTCTCGGTTCCGGGGCAGCCCGACAC
The DNA here is from genome assembly GCA_963816735.1 of uncultured Actinomycetes bacterium. Lineage (GTDB taxonomy): Bacteria > Actinomycetota > Thermoleophilia > Gaiellales > Gaiellaceae > Palsa-739. Next base: position 675,525 of record CAWFLY010000010.1, on the reverse strand, counting down.
GGCCCTCAACTGGGGCTCGCACGGGACGGCCCCGCAGAAGCAGTCGTACTGGACGGGCGCGTGGACCATCCCGGCCGACTACCCACTGGGCGACATCACCATCCACATCAGCTTCACGACGCTTCTCGGAAAGACGGGGACCGTCGACTACCCGATCACGATCATCCCCGCCTAGGAAAAGAGAGAAGAGAGTCGCCATGACCACCGCAAAGAAAATGCTCTTCGTCGCCGCGCTGGCAGCAGGTCTCCTGCTGCCGGCGCAGGCGTCGGCCACTACGACGGTGCTCACAGCGCCGGCAATCCCCGGCGTCGCCCAGCTTCCGGGACCCATCGCTGCGACCGCCACACCGGCTCCGAGCATGGGGATCCTCCAGACGAAGCCCAACATCGGTTTGCCCGGCACTCCGTACACCATCGCGGGAACCGGACTCGCGCCCAACGCGAACGTTTCGATCGTCTGGATGACAGCGAACGTCACGTGGGTAGTCGATGCGCGCCCCGACAGCGTCGACTACCTGGGGCGGAACACATCGAAGTTCGGCGTCGTGATCGACACCACGACAACGGACGCGAACGGTGCGTTCTCGGTCAACCTCATCGCCCCGAAGGACTTCGGCGGCATCCACGACATCTACGCAGTCGTCGACGGCGTCCAGGTGTCGAAGGGCGGCTTCCTCGTCGCCCGCTCGGCGAAGATGTCACCGAAGAAGGGGCCGGTCGGGACGATGATCACCCTCACGTACTCGGGCCTCGGCGCCTCGCTCTACGAGGGTGGCGCTTCGCTGCAGTACGACAACCACTACGTCGGTGCCCTCACGGCCAACTGGACGCGGGGCGTTGCCAAGGTCCACATTCGCGCAACCGGCGGCGTCGGGAAGCACATCATCACGGTCACCGACGCGATCAGCTTCGACTACCTCAACATCCAGCAGTCCCCGATCCCGTGGGGAACCGGGCACAAGTTCACGTTCCGGGTCACGAAGGACTACAAGGTCGCTCCGAAGCCCCAGATCGACTGGCCGGTGAACATCACGCCGACCATGGACGCCCGGACGACGATGTTCGCCGACGGGGTCGACCCCTCGAGCACCGCAACGGCGCAGGTGAGCAAGACGACCGGGCCGGTTCTCTCGAGCTACAACCGTCACCGCATCCGGTCTCGAGCCGAGCGCCCAGGTCGACCTCGTCTGGTCGACGGTCGTCGGCAACCGGGTCAACTGCACGGGCACGTGCTGGAGCTTCGTCTCCGTTCCGCTCGCCACGGTGCCGTCCGGATCGGACGGATCGCTGAACACGCCCGTCAGCATCCCCGACGGGCTCGGCGGCTGGCACGTGATCCAGCTTCTGCAGGACGGCAAGGTGATGGCCCAGGTGCCGTACTTCGTCAAGCGGAGCGTCGTCGGTAACGGCGTCTCGGCACTCAAGCTCAAGGCCGGCCAGGACTTCACCGTCCACCTCAAGGGCCTCGGCTGGACGCAGCTCGACAACACGATCGCCGTCGACTACGACAACAGCTACATCGGCTACGGCTGCGGCTTCAACTCGAACGGAGACGTCGTGATGAACCTCGTCGCGACGGGCCGCCCGGGAACACATCTGATCGACATGTACCCGCTGCTCTACACGCAGCAGCCGTCGTACATCAACACGCCGTACGGGATGGTTCCGATGCTCACGTACGCGCGTGATGTCCCCGGCCTCGCGCTCGGCTATCAGCTGCCGGCCATCCGGCTGGCTATCGAAGTCGTCAAATAGAGGCCGACATGTTCTCCGAACAGCGTCCATCGCTCCTCGAGCGGTGGACACTGTTCGTTCTCCACCGTCGCTGCCACGTCCTCGCGGTTTGGCTCGCCATCCTCGCGGTCGGAGTGGCGGCAGCCGTCGCGCTTCCCGGGCGCCTCGCGAGCTCGTACGAGATCCCCGGGACCGGCTCCGCGCGTGCGGACGCGGCTCTTGCGAGCGGCTTCGGGGAGCGGCCCGACGGGACGTTCACCGTCGTCTTCCGCGTGCGACACTCGTCCGATCCGCGGCTCCAGCGTGAGCTGCGCGCCCGCCTCGTGCGCGCGGCGCACGCCTTGCCCGGCGGGCGGCAGGCGACGTTTCGGGTCGGAGCAGGGGCGATCTACGGCGACGTCGCGACGACGCTCGGGCTGCAGCAGGCGAAGCCGCTGACCGGCCGGCTGCGCGCCGCGCTCGTCCGATGACGCGGGGCCTGCTGCACTCGTCACGGGTCCGCCTGCGATCCAGCACGACCTCGACCCGGTGCTGTCCTCCGACCTGCGGCGCGGGGAGGCGTTCGCGATCCCGCTCGCGGTGCTCGTGCTCGCGCTCCTGCTCGGCTTGTCCGTCGCCCTCGCGCTTCCCTTCGTGTTTGCCGCATGCACCGTCGCGGCGACGCTTGCGCTCCTGTATGTGTGTGCGCGGTTCGTTCCGGTCACGCCGTACGCGATGAACGTTGTCGAGTTGATCGGCCTGGGACTTGCCATCGACTACTCGCTGCTCATCGTGATCCGTTACCGCGAGGAGCTCACGCGCGCCGAGAGCCGAGACGTGGCGATCGTTCGGACGATGGCGACGGCCGGCCGCGCGATCGTCTTCTCCGGCTTCGCCGTGGCGATCGGCCTCGCGCTTCTCCTCTTTGTGCCGGTGCCGTTCATCCGGACGCTCGGACTCGCCGGCCTGCTGCTCCCGCTCGTGTCGATCGTGGCCGCGCTGACGCTGCAGCCGGTCCTCCTGTCGTTCTGCGGCCCGCGGGCGGTCGCGTCACGCGGGCTGGTCCGGCTTCAGGCTCCGTGGGCGGCGCTCGCACGTGGGGTGATGCGTCATCGCTGGCCCGTCCTGCTCGCGACCACGGCGGTCCTCGTTGCGGCGGCCGTACCGCTCCGTTCCCTCGTGCTGACGCCGGGATCGCTCGCGGGGCTGCCGCGCGGAGCCGAAGCGACTCGCGGTCTCGCCGAGCTCGGGCGCGCCTTCGCTCCGGGCGCCGTCACCCCGACCGAGATCGTCGTGGACGGAGGCAAGGCCGGCGCAGCACGAACCCCGGGCGTCCACGCAGCCGTCGAGCGGCTTGTCACGCGGCTGTCGCACGATCCAGAGGTCTACATCGTCGCGCTCGGCCCTAAGGCGCCGTACGTCTCCGCCGACGGACGCTTTGCGCGCGTGTTCGTCGTGGGACGCCACGAGTTCGGCGCCGGGGCGTCGCGGCGGCTCGTCGCGCGCGTGCGCGGCGTCGCCGTGCCGTCCGCGCGCTTCCCGGCGTGGGCCACGGTCGACGTCGGAGGGGGCGCGCCGCAAGGCGTCGACTTCCTCGACCGCATCTACGCGTTCTTCCCGTGGCTCGTCCTACTCTCGCTCGCGCTGACATACGCCGTCCTCGTCAAAGCGTTCCGGTCGCTTGTGCTTCCGCTCAAGGCGATCGTCCTCAACGCCCTCACGGTGGCGGCGACGTTCGGCCTGCTCACGACGATTTTCGCCCCGGCGCCGATCGAAGCCTGGGTCCCGGTCGTCCTCTTCGCCACGGTCTTCGGGCTCTCGATGGACTACGAGGTCTTCCTCGTCTCGCGGATGCGGGAAGCCTGGGACGGCGGGGCCGGCAACGCCGACGCGGTCGCCCACGGGCTCGAGCGCACGGGAGGGCTGATCACGGCGAGCGCGCTCGTGATGGCCGTGTCGTTCGGCGGGCTGGCTGTCGGGAGCATCCCGGCGCTTCGCCAGCTCGGCATCGGTCTCGTCATCGCCGTCCTCATCGACGCGACACTCGTCCGGGCGTTGCTCGTGCCGGCGCTGATGGCGATCCTCGGTCGCTGGAACTGGTGGCTTCCCCGGATGCGCAACCGGGACGCGAGTGAGACCATGGTCTCGCAACCGATTACGGAGGTGCAGTGATGTCCGCAGAGCACAAGACGACGCTCGATGAGGCACGCCGCGTCGGCGACGAGATCGGCGTCGACTGGGAGAAGTTCGACATCGAGCTCTTCCGCGCCGGCATGGACGTCGAGTACGAGCACGGCAGCCACGACCCGCAGACAGACGTGACGCACGACGATCCGATCATCACGGGGAAGATCGCGCTCGCCCACATGAAGGAGTTCCCGGACTACTACGTCCGGCTCGAGCGGATGGAGGCGGAAGCCGAGCGCGAGCTCGCCGACACCTAAGGTCGGGGACGTGCTTCCCGAAGGTGTCCATCACTGGACGGCGACGCATCCCGAGTGGGAAGGCCCAGTGTCGGCGTACGCGATCGACGATGGCGACCAACTCGTCCTCGTCGACCCGATCGCGCTGCGCTCGAGCGCGCCTTGGCCGTCGTCTAGCTGTAGCCGAGCTCGGCGAGGAGCGTGCCGGCTTCGGCCTCGACATCGGCTACCTGCTCCGGCGTCAGCTCCGTCCGCCAGCGGCCAATCGACGTGTCGCGGTAGTCGTCGAACGCCCGATGCGCCGCTGCGACGTCTGCACCGAGGAACGCCGCGAGTTCTTCCGCGCAGTTCGAGAAGCTCTCGTAGCGGATCTCGAGGAGACGCTCGCCGGCGCCCGCCGAACGAACCGCCTCGGTGTAGCGGCGCCACGCCCAGGCGCAGCGGCGCGCGTCGGAAGCCTGCGCGAACTCGTCGCTCCGCTCCGGCTCGACCCAGAAGCGACCTTGCGCGCCGTAGGCATGCCCCGCATCGTCGCCTCCGTCCTTCCCGGCGTTGAGCCAGCCGCGCTCGAGGAGGGAACAGACGACGTCGCGTCCGTCGCGGAGCGCGTGCACCGCCTGCGCTTGCGGGTACGCCTCGAGCGCCTCGCCGAGAACGTGCGAGGTCTCGGGCGTCTGCTCGACGCAGCGCAGCCCGCGTGCGAGCCCGATCAGCCGCACTCGCTCGAGAATCGCGCGCAGCTCTCCGGCCGACGGGCCGTGCGGCAGTGCTGCCTTCCACGGCGTCACCTCCGAGAGGTCGATGAAGCCCGGCATGCCGCCGATCGCGCGACCCATGAACGTCGTCCCCGAGCGCGGGCAGCCGACGACGAAGACGAGCCGTTCCTCGTGCCCGAGGCGCGGACGTTGCGCGAGGGCGCGCTCGGCGACCCGCGCGCCGGCGACGGCGTAATCGAGCGCCTTCATAGCGCTTCAGGGAGCGAATCGGGTACGAGGCCGAGCCCTTGCCGCAGCGTCTCGATCAGCTCCTGCGCGCGGGTAAGCAGCGTGGCAAGATCGTCGAGCTCGTCGCGCGGCACCTCGAGCGTGACCCGCACCGGCGAGCGGGCGGTGGAGGACAACGCCACCGTCTCCAGTCCGTCAGCGATGAGGCCCGTCACGTCGAGGTACTCGTCGCGCGCGAGACGAGCCCCTGGCGCGAACCGTTCGGCGGCGCTGCGCAGCACGTCGGCGAGCGGCCCCGCGTAGTGCCCGGGCAGGCGAATCGTGGCCTCGCCGCTGAGCAGGCCGACCGCGGCGGACCAGCCGCCGTAGCCGCCTTCCGCGCCGTCCTGGCGCAAAACGGTCACGGTGCAGGAGCTCGTGACGCCGATCGGGTAGCGCTCGTCCATTCTCCGCAGCGTAATACCGGCCTGCGGACGCACGCGCATCCCTCGGGCGCCGGCAAGGGATGTGCGAAGCGCCGCTACACTGCGCCGGCTCTTATGGCCAGCGACACACTCAACGACCCGCGGCTCGCCGAAGGCGTCTGGACTACCGACCCCGAGAGCGGCGAGCTCGTCCCCGACTACGAGTCGACCTTCCCGACCATCGAGGAAGGGGAGGTCGTAAACGGCACGGTCGTCCGCGTGGACAAGGACGAGGTGCTCGTCGACATCGGCTACAAGTCGGAGGGCGTCATCCCGGTCTCCGAGCTGTCGATCCGGCGCTCGATCAACCCGTCCGACGAGGTCTCGGTCGGCGACGACATCGCGGCGCTCGTCCTCACGAAAGAGGACGCCGACGGCCGGCTCATTCTTTCGAAGAAGCGGGCGCGCTTCGAGCTCGCGTGGAAGGCGATCGAAACAGCCCACGAGAACGGCGATCCGGTCACCGGCCGCGTCATCGAGGTTGTCAAGGGCGGTCTGATCCTCGACCTCGGCGTCCGCGGCTTCCTGCCTGCGTCGCTCGTCGACATCCGCCGCGTGCAGGATCTCGACGATTTCCAGGGCCAGGAGCTCGAGTGCAAGGTCATCGAGCTCAACCGGCAGCGCAACAACGTCGTCCTTTCGCGCCGGGCTGTGCTCGAGGAGGAGCGCAAGGATCAGCGGCAGCGCATTCTCGACCAGCTCAACCCGGGCGACAAGGTCGAGGGCACGATCTCGAACATCGTCGACTTCGGCGCCTTCGTCGATCTCGACGGGATGGACGGTCTCATCCACATCTCGGAGCTTTCATGGAGCCACGTCAACCATCCGTCCGAGGTGCTCGAGATCGGCCAGACGGTCAACGTGCAGGTTTTGGACATCGACCGCGAGCGCCAGCGGATCTCGCTCGGTCTCAAGCAGACCCAGAGCGACCCGTGGCAGGACGTGCTCGACAGCCATCAGGAGGGCGACGTCGTCGAAGGGACGGTGACGAAGGTCGTCACGTTCGGCGCCTTCGTCGAGATCCTCCCGGGCGTCGAGGGTCTCGTGCACATCTCCGAGCTCGCGCAGCACCACGTCGAGAACCCGCGCGAGATCGTCTCGCAGGGCGACAAGGTCAAGGTGCGCATCGTCGAGGTCGACGCCGACCGGCGGCGCCTCTCGCTCTCGCTCAAGGACGCCGAGGGCGAGCCGCTCAACGACATCGCGCCCCGGCCGGTGCTCGCGGAGGAGCTCATTTCTGACGGCGACGGGGCCGACGACGAAGTGCCTGCGGCGGAAGCTTTCGAGGAGCCATCTGTCGAGGAAGAGATCGTCGTGGTGGACGATGATCCGGCCGCTGAGGCTGTAGCCGAGGAGGTCGTGGCCGAAGAGGCTGAGGCCGAAGAGGTCGTGGCCGAAGAGGTCGTGGCCGAAGAGGCTGCGGCCGAGTCCGAGCCCGAGTCCTCCGAGGAGTAACCATGCGGCCGCTCGCGGTCGCGCTCACCGGAGGCATCGCCGCGGGAAAGAGCGAGGCGCTGCAGGCGTTCGCGCGTCACGGTGCCGCGACTGTCTCCTCCGATGCGCTCGTCCACGAGCTGTATCGCGACGACGCGGAGCTGCAGGCCGCGTTGCGCGATCGCTGGGGAGATGCAGTCTTCGCGGACGGCGAGGTCGACCGCGCGGCGATCGGCCGGATCGTGTTCGCCGACCGCGACGAGCTTGCCTGGCTCGAGGCGGAGCTCCATCCGCGGGTCCGCGCCGCGACTGCCGACTGGCTCGCCGGGCAAACTGCGGAGGTGGCCGTCGCCGAGATTCCGCTCCTGTTCGAGACCGGTGGCGAGTCGCGCTTCGACAAGGTCGTGGTCATCACCGCTCCCGCCGAGGTACGCGTAGAGCGCCGCGGGGAGCTCGCCGATCGCGAGGCGCGGCTCGTGCCGGAGGAGGAGAAGGTGCGCCGCGCGGACTTCGCGTACGTCAACGACGGCACGCTCGAGGAACTCGATGCGTTCGTCGCGGGAGTCCTCGAGGAGCTGACGGCGCCCTGAGGCGCTGGGCCGCCGCGGTGGCCGTCGTCCTCGCGGCGATCGGCGTCTTCGTCTATCTCCAGAAGACCGAGCCGGCCTGGTATGCGCGGCTTTGGTACCCGCTGCGGTACACGAACATCGTCCGCACGTACGCGCAGCAGCAGCGGCTCGATCCGGCGCTGCTCGCCGCGGTGATCGAGACGGAGAGCAAGTTCAAAGCCGACGCGCGCTCGAGCGCCGGCGCGATCGGCTTGATGCAGCTCACGCCGGCGACCGCGAAGGGAATCGCCCAGTACACGCACGGCACGAAGTTCCAGCTCTCCGACCTCACGAACCCCGACATCAACGTGCGCTACGGCACGTGGTATCTCCGGCGGCTGCTCGACCGCTACCACGACGAGCGAACCGCCCTCGCCGCCTACAACGCGGGCCAGGCGAACGTCGACAGCTGGCTCGCGGCGCACGAAGGGATCCAGTTCTCCCAAACGCGCGCGTACGTTGCCAAGGTCGAGAGTCTCAAGAAGCTCTACCGCCGCGTCTACGCCTCAGAGCTCGGCTACTAGGCCCGCCTTGTGGGACGGGGCTGAAGCTGCAAACATGATCGTAATGCGGCGTACCGAGCGGTTGATCTTGCGTGCTCTTAGCAGGCCTGCGCGCGGGCTGGTCGGTCTTGCTGCTGTGCTGCTCGTGCTTTCTGCTTCGGGGGCGATGGCTGCTACAGCGCCGTCGATCTGGTCGTGGCCGACCGTGCTTGGTGCCGGCCCCCACACGTATCTCCGTCCGCTGAGCGACATCTCCTGCGGGTCGCCAAGCCTCTGTGTTGCTGTGGACGGCGACGGATACAGCATCGTGACGACGACGAATCCCACGGCGGCGAAACCGACGTGGGTCTCCAAGAACTCGGGCGACGGTTGGCCGCTGTACAACATCACGTGCGTTTCGGCCTCGTTCTGCGCTGCGGTTGGCCATCTCGGAGATTTCGTCGTCTCGACGGATCCCGCGGACGGCGGTTCGGCGACGTGGACCGTGAAGACCGTCGGCGGCGGCGAGACGCTCAGCGGGGTCTCGTGTGCGTCGACGTCTCTTTGCGTCGCGACAACGAACTCCGGCGACGTGGTGTCCACGACCGACCCCACGAGTCCGTCGCCCACCTGGTCGGTCAAGAGCGTCAACGCGGCCGGGTACGTCTCGTGCCCGACGTCGACGTTCTGCGCCGTCGTGACGCAGACGCCCGACGTGCTCGTCTCGACGGATCCCGGTGACGGCGCGAGCGCAACCTGGACTGCAACGGGCGCCGGCGGAAAACTCTCAGGCGACTTCTTCGGGCTCTCGTGTCCGTCGCAGTCGCTGTGCGTCGCCTTGGACTCACACGGCAACGCCCTCACATCGACCGATCCGGCCGACGGCGCGTCGGCGACGTGGACGTCAAAGGCCGTTGACGACCTGAACAACCTCGTCGACACCGTCTCGTGCCCTTCCGTTTCGCTCTGCGTCGTCGCGGACATGGCCGGTAACACGATCGTCTCGAGCGATCCCGCTGACGGCGCTGCAGCGACCTGGACGACGACGAACGTCGACACCGACACCCTGGCCGGGCTCCCACGCAAGGTGCACCGCGTCTCGTGCGCTCCTGCTTCGACTGTGTGCATTGCCGTGGATACGAGCGGGTTCGCGCTGGCAGACGACCGATCCGCGGGGCAACGCGCCGACCTGGGTCGCGTCGCAGGCCGATTGGTACCTCAAGACCTACAACAATCAGTCCTCGTCGGTGTCCTGTCCGTCCGTCTCGTTCTGCGCGGCAGTCGACAGCTTCGGAGATGCTCTCGCCACGACCAACCCGGCCGCCGGCGCCGCGGCAACGTGGACCCATACCGCAGGCGTGGACAGAGGCGAGAACTACGACCCTGGCTGCGGTTACCCCGGAGCGCCTGACTGCGGGGACGGGCAGCTCGACGCCATCTCGTGCCCGTCGCAGTCGCTGTGCGTGGCGGTCGACAACCTCGGCCACATCGCCAGCTCGACGAACCCGAGCGCCGCCACGCCGACGTGGAAATTGACCCCACAGACGGTGGACGGCTACGACCGGCTCGCCGGCGTCTCGTGCCCGTCGGTCTCCCTCTGCGTCGCCGTCGACGGTAACGCCGGGAAGATCTTCACGTCGACGAACCCCACGAACGGCGCGTCGTGGAACGCCGCCTATACGAGCGGAAGCGCCGGCTTCAAGGCGATCTCCTGCCCGTCCCCGGTGTTCTGCGTGGCTGTCGATGCTTCCGGCGACGTCGTCACGTCGACCGATCCGGCCGACGGCATCGCCGCGACGTGGACGATGACTGCGCAGAACGTCGACGACGGCAACGCGAACGGCTTGACCTCGGTGTCGTGCCCCTCGGCGGCGCTCTGTGTCGCCGCCGACGGCGGCCCCGGCCCGACCTCGACTGGCTTCCATGTGTTCGTGTCGACCAGCCCGCTGGGCGATGCCACGCATTGGTCACCGGTCAGCCTGCCGCTCGGAACGCAAGCCGACACGATCTCGTGTCCGTCGACGGCCGAGTGCGTTGCCATGGGCTTCGCTTACGGAGTCAACAGCGCCACCGGTCCGAACGTCGTCACCTCGGTCAACCCGACCGGCGGCGCCGGAGCCTGGACGGCGAGGAGAATTCCCGACGACGGCAGCCCCTTCGTCAGCGTCTCGTGCCCTGTCGAACGAATGTGCGTCGGCGTTTCCCGTGCCAGCGCGTTCGTCCGCGCAGCGGTTCCCCACACACTCAAGGTTGTGGTGAAGAAAGTCGGAACGGCCTCCGGGAAAGTGACGAGCAGTCCCGCCGGCATCAGTTGCGGCTCGGCTTGCGCGTTCGCGTTCGGCGAGGGCACCCCGGTGACGCTGACCGGCGCCGGGACGTCGACCTCGGTCCTCGTCCGGCTGGTCAGGCGGCGGCTGCACGAACACCCAGACGTGTCACGTGATCCTCAACGCCGACACGACAGTCACCGCGACGTTCGCGCTCAAGACCACCGTCTGCATCGTGCCGAACGTCGTGAAGAAGACGCTCGCCGCTGCCAAGACTGCGATCACGGCCGGACGCTGCGGAGTCGGGACGGTCAGCTATGCGACCTCGTCGAGCATCGCAAAGGGCAAGGTCGTCTCGCAGTCGCAGCCGGCCGGGACGGTTCTCAAGAAAGGCTCCAAGGTCAGCATCGTCGTAAGCAAGGGCGCGCACTAGTCCCCAGCGGCCCGCGTCTCTTCGGGAAACTGGTAGGACCGGCGCCATGAAGATCAGAGCCGCGGTACTCGAGGAGTTCGGCCGGCCGCTCGAGGTGCAAGAGATCGACCTGGCCGAGCCCAGGGCCGGCGAGGTCCTCGTTCGCCTCGTCGCGTGCGGCGTCTGCCATACCGACCTGTACACGGCGTCCGGCGCCGACCCCTCCGGCTACTCGCCGACCGTGCTCGGGCACGAAGGCGCAGGCGTGGTGGAGAAGGTCGGCGACGGTGTCTCGTCGGTCGCGCCCGGCGACCACGTCGTGACGCTCTTCTCCCCGCAGTGCCGGGAGTGCGCGCATTGTCTCGACCCGCGTACCAACCTGTGCCTCGCGATCCGCGAGCAGCAAAACCAGGGCTACCTCCCCGACGGAACGACGCGCCTGTCCCGCGACGGGGAGCCGATCCGGCACTTCATGGGGACGTCGACGTTCGCGGAGTACACGGTCATGCCCGAGATCGCGCTCGCGAAGATCTCGCCCGACGCCCCGCTCGATCGCGCGTGTGTCTTCGCGTGCGGGCTTTCGACCGGACTGGGTGCCGCTCTGAACACTGCAAAGGTCGAGTCCGGCTCGACCTGCGTCGTTTTCGGTGCGGGCCTCGTGGGCCTCGGCGCCGTCGCCGGCTGCAGGCTCGCAGGCGCGGAACGGATCGTGTGCGTCGATCCGGCCGAGTCCCGGCTCGAGCTCGCACGCGGCCAGGGAGCCACGGACACGCTCCCGGGCGGGCCCGAGGTCGTCGAGCGGATCCTCGAGCAGACCGGCGGCTTCGGCGCCGACTACACGTTCGAGGCGACGGGTCGCGTCGACGTGATGCGCCAGGCCGTCGAGTCCGCGCGCATGGGCTGGGGCCTAGCAACGGTTTGCGGCGTCGCCGGCAAGGGGGAGACGCTCGACATCGTCCCCCGCTTCCTGATCACCGGCCGTCGCGTCGCCGGCTCGTCTTTCGGAGGCGTGAAAGGGCGCGACCAGGTCCCGCAGTACGTCGACCGCTACCTCGCCGGAGACATCGACGTCGACCCGCTCATCTCCCACTCGATCTCGCTCGACGAGGTCAACCGCGGCTTCGACCTCATGCACGCGCAGGACGGCATCCGCAGCGTGATCGCTTTCGGCTCATGAACGACCTCGACTTCACCACGAACGCTCCGCTAGACGGCGAGCTCGACGTCCGCTGGATCCACGGCCAGCCCCGCGGCACGCGCGTCACCGACCCGCCCATCCAGGTGCACCGGTACGACCCGCACACATATGTGCTGCGGCAGAGCAAGGCCCTCACGGCCGAGGCGCCGTTCCTCTATCTGCTCTTCGGCAGCGAGCGGGCGGTGCTCTTCGACACCGGCGCGAGCAAGAAGACCGGCGCTGACAACCCGCTGCGCGAGACCGTGGACGAGATCGTCGCTCTGTGGCTTGCGGAGCACCCGCGTGAGGGCTACCACCTTGTCGTCGCTCACACTCACGGCCATATGGACCATGTGGAGGGCGACGCGCAGTTCGCCGACCGACCGGAGACCACCGTCGTCGATCGCGAGCTGGAGACCGTGCAGGAGTTTTACGGCTTCACCGCCTGGCCGGAGCAGATCGTCCAGTTCGACCTCGGAGGCGGACGCGTACTCGAGATGATCGGCACCCCGGGCCACCAGCGGGCGTCGCTCACGATCTACGACCCCTGGAGCGGTTTTCTGATCACCGCCGACAACGCCCTGCCCGGCCGGATCTACGCCTTCGACTTCCCCGCGTACCTCGACAGCATGGAACGGACGGTCGAATTCGCCCGCACGCGCGCGGTCACGCACGTGATGGGCTGCCACATCGAGATGACCGGCCGACGGGGAGAGGACTACCCCGTCGGCTGTCGATATCAGCCCCACGAGCGCCCGCTGCAGATGACCGTCCAGCAGTTGGCCGACCTCCGCGACGCGGCGCGTTCGATCGCGGACAAACCGGGCGCTCACACGTTCGACGACTTTCTGATCCTGAACGGGCCTGCCCGCAGATACATCGTTCCGCTCCTGGCCCGAGCGCTCTGGGCCAAGGTTCGAAGGTAAGCCGCTCGGCCCGGGATACCCTGTCCCGAATGCCCGAGCTGCGGACGACCGCCGACTACCGCCCGATGGGCGACCAGCCGCAGGCGATCGAGACGCTCGCGGCGAGCATCGAAGCGGGGGAGAAGTACCAGACGCTCGTCGGCGCGACCGGCACCGGCAAGACCGCGACGATGGCGTGGACGATCGAGAAGACCGGCCGTCCGGCGCTCGTCATCGCGCACAACAAGACGCTTGCGGCGCAGCTCTGCAACGAGTTTCGGGAGTTCTTCCCGCACAACGCCGTCGAGTACTTCGTCTCGTACTACGACTACTACCAGCCCGAGGCGTACGTCCCGCAGGCCGACCTCTACATCGAGAAGGACAGCTCGCGGAACGACGACATCGCGCGCCTGCGCCTCTCGACGACGTCGTCGCTCTTCACGCGCAAGGACGTCATCGTCGTCGCGTCGGTCTCGTGCATCTACGGCCTCGGCTCGCCGGAGGAGTGGCAGGAGCGGATGATCTACCTCGAAGTCGGCGCCGCGCAGGATCGCGACGCGCTTCTCCGCAAGCTCATCGACTCGCAGTACGTGCGCAACGACACGGTGCTCGGTCGCGGCCGCTTCCGCGTCAAAGGCGACGTCGTCGAGGTGCAGCCGGCGAACCAGGAGACGGCGTATCGCGTCTCGTTCTTCGGCGACGAGGTCGAGCAGATGACGCACTTCGACCCGCTCACGGGCGAGGTGCTCGCGAAGCTCGACAACCTCTCCATCTGGCCGGCGACGGAGTACGTCACCTCGCAGCCGACCGTCGAGCGCGCCGTCGACGACATCCGCGCCGAGCTCAACGCGCAGGTGCGCAGGTTCGAGGACGAGGGCAAGCTCCTCGAGGCGCACCGCATCAAGCAGCGCACGGAGTACGACCTCGAGATGCTGAAGGAGCTCGGCTTCTGCAACGGGATCGAGAACTACTCGCGCATCCTCGAAGGCCGCGCCGCGGGCACGCATCCGTTCACGCTGCTCGACTACTTCCCGTCGGACTTCGTCGTCTACATCGACGAGTCGCACCAGACCGTGCCGCAGATCGGCGGGATGCACGAAGGCGACCGGTCGCGCAAGCAGACGCTCGTCGACTTCGGCTTCCGGCTGCCGTCGGCGCTCGACAACCGGCCGCTGCGCTTCGACGAGTTCCTCCGCAAGGTGCCGCAGATGGTGTTCGTCTCCGCGACGCCGGGCGCGTACGAGCTGCAGCACTCGAAGGTCGTGGCTGAGCAGCTCATCCGCCCGACGGGGATCGTCGACCCCGAGGTCGACATCCGCGAGACGAAGAACCAGATCGACAACCTCCTCGGAGAGATCCGGCAGCGCGAGCAGGCCGGAGAGCGCGTCCTCATCACGACGCTGACGAAGAAGATGTCCGAGGACTTGACCGACTACCTCCTCGAGGCGGGCGTGAAGGCGCGCTACCTCCACTCCGAGATCGACACGCTCGAGCGGATCCACATCGTCCGCGACCTGCGGCTCGGCGAGTACGACGTGCTCGTCGGCGTGAACCTCCTGCGCGAGGGGCTCGACCTGCCGGAGGTGTCGCTCGTCGCGATTCTCGACGCCGACAAGGAGGGCTTCCTCCGCGGTCGCACATCGCTGATCCAGACGATCGGCCGGGCGGCGCGGAACATCAACGGCAAGGTGTTGATGTACGCCGACAAGGAGACCGAGGCGATCAGGGCGGCGCTCGACGAGACGAACCGCCGCCGCGCTGTCCAGCTCGCGTACAACTCCGAGCACGGGATCGAGCCGACCACGATCCTCAAGGGCGTCTCCGACATCGGCGCGCTATTCCAGCTCGATGCTCCCCACGTCCCTGGACGGCGCCGGCGCGGCGAGTCGAAGGTCGAGGGCATGTCGCGTGACGAGCTCGAGAAGCTCGTCGTCACGCTCGAGGAGGAGATGTACGTCGCCGCCGACGAGCTCCGCTTCGAGTACGCGGCGAAGCTCCGCGACGAGATCAAGGAGCTTCGGCGCGAGCTGCAGGCGCTCGCCGCCGCATAAGCGCCTTCATCTTCGCTCGCTACCCTCCGCACATGATCGTCGTCGGGATCCTCGTTACCGCGTTCATCACGGGAGCGCTCGCCCGCTTCGCGCTTCCCGGCCCCGATCCGATGCCCGTGTGGCTGACGATCGCGATCGGTCTGGGCGGCACCTTCATCGGCTACAGCATCGTGTTCGCGGTCGAGGGGCGCCACTCGAAAAACGTTTCGTGGGCCGGTATCGCGAGCTTCTTCGCCGCCGTCGGCATCGTTGTTCTCTACCGGCGCTTGATCCAGAAGCGGGCGGTATGGGGCAAGGACGCCTACCGCTTCCCCGAACGCGGCGTTCGGGTCGCGCACTATCGCGAGCGTTTGCGGAAGGTCGGGCATCGACCCGGATTCGATCGGCGCCCCGTTCGGTGTCCCGCAAGCCGGCGTGGCGGTGCCGCAGCCGGCGGCTCGGCTGCCCATCCCGATCATCCCGGTGAGCCGACCGACAATCCCGCGCACTACCTCGGCCTGCTCGAGGAGCTGCACGACTCCGGCGTCCTCGACGACGCCGAGTACGACGGCGCCCGCCTGCGCCTGCTCGAGCAGCTCCGCTAGTGGCCCTCTGGTACGTCGTCGCGCTGATCTTCGAGGGCCTCGATCGTCGGAGCGCTCGCGCGGCTCATCGCTGCCCGGCCCGAACCCGATGAGCATTCCCGGCACGATCGTGCTCGGCCTCGTCGGCTCGTTCCTCGGCGGCGTGATCGCGTGGCTGTTCATCGGCCGCCCGGCGGGGCTCGTCTTCTCGGTGATCGGCGCGACCGCGCTGCTCTACGTGCGCGCGCGCCGCTTCGTCACACCGCTAGCGACGCGCGGAAGCGGCGCTCGGCCGCGAGCGCGAAGTCGCCGCGCGACCAGAGGTACGTCCGCACGACGATCGCCTCGGCGTCGATCTCGTGGACGTGGAAGCCGCGTGCCTCACCGAGCCGCCGCGGGCGGGGGCGACCGAGCCCGGGTGCGACCGCGAGTACCGCTCTTCGCGCCGTCCTCGAGCACCTCGAACTCATGCCGCTCGTAGATCGCTGCCTGGTGGATGTGGCCGCCGAGGATCAGCTCGGCTCCGGCGCCCGCGAGCGCATGGAGGACGTGCTGCCTGCTCGCGACCGGTCGCTTGCGCGCCGCGCGCCACGGCGCGTTCGCGAGGTGATGGTGGAGGACGGCGACGCGTGGCGCGCCGGGCTCTCCCTGCTCGAGACGCGCGACCGCGCGCTCGAGCCGTCCGCCGCCGAGGCCGCCGCTCTGGTGGTGGAACGGCCGCGCCGAGTTGATCCCGACGACGTGCAGGCCGGGGAGCGACGCGGTGGGTTCGGTCGTCTCCCAGACGCGCTCGAACTCCGTCCACGGCCGCGTGAAGCGCGCGGCTGAGTGCGGTAGGTCGTGGTTACCCGGCACCGCAAGGACAGGCGGGCCGAGCGAGCGGAGGAACGCCGCCGCGCGCTCGAGCTGCTCGCGCCGCCCGCGATGCGAAAGATCGCCCGACGCGACGACGAGTTGCGGCTCGAGCCGCTCGGCGAGCCGGCCAAGCGCCTGTTCGACATCCGGCTCCGCGTGCGCGCCCACGTGGAGGTCGGAGACGTGGAGGAGCCGCGCGGCCACAGTCGAACGAGGCTATAGATTGGACGCCATGGCCGAAGAATCTGCGGAGATCTTCGACGACCTCTACCTCGGCCTCAGGGCGGGCGGCGCGCTGCGCAAGCAACGGCGCGGCGAGGAGCTCACGCACGAGGAGCAAGAGGCGCTCAGTCGCTGGCAACGGCTCTCGACCGCGCGCAAAGCGGCGGCGATCGGCGCGTTCTCGTTCGGCACGTTCGGCCTCGGGTTCACGCTAGGCGGGCTCGTCTTCGGCCGCTGGCGCAAGCGCTAGCCGAGGGATTCCCCGTCGCGGAGCGAACCACGCTCCGTGATCGAGACGCACCGGCACGGGATCGTCCTCATGCGACCGCTGTTGCGCTCGCTGCTGCTCGCGGCGGCCGGCGTGGCGTGTTTCTTCGCTCCGTGGCAGCAGGCCGCGGTCGCCGGCGCAGCGCTGCTCGCGCTGGCGGCGTTCCTCATCGTCATCGCGGTCGCTCGGTGGGACCGCACGCATCTCGAGTTGAACGGGAAGACGCTCGTCGTCGAATACGGCTTCCTCCGGCGCGGCACTGCGTCGGTCTCCCTCAACGCGACGGTCTTCGAGATCGACCGGTCGCTCCTCGGACGGCTCTTCGGTTACGCGACAGTGGTGGCCGGTGATCTCGAGATCGACGGCGTGCCGCGGCGGCTCACGCGTCACTTGCAGCAGAGGCTCTGACAACTGCGACCGAACGTCCGTTCGCTTAGTAGAATGGCCCTCAGATGGCCGCCGAAGAACTTGTCGTCCACGGCGCGCGCGAGCACAACCTCAAGGACATCACCGTCCGCCTGCCGCGGAACCGCCTGATCTGCATCACCGGGCTCTCGGGCTCCGGCAAGTCGTCGCTCGCCTTCGACACGATCTACGCGGAGGGGCAGCGCCGCTACGTCGAGTCGCTCAGCGCGTACGCGCGGCAGTTCCTCCAGATGATGGAGAAGCCCGACGTCGACCACATCGACGGCCTCTCGCCGGCGATCTCGATCGACCAAAAGACGACCTCGCGCAACCCGCGCTCGACGGTCGGCACCGTCACCGAGATCTACGACTACCTGCGCCTGCTGTACGCGCGCGTCGGCCGGCCGCATTGCCCGGTTTGCGGCAAGCCGATCGCCGGCCAGAGCCTCGACGCGATCGTCGACCAGGTGCTTGCAGCTCGAGGAGGGAGCGCGCTTCACGGTCAACGCGCCGGTCGTGCGCGACCGCAAGGGCGAGTACAAGGACGTCTTCGAGGATCTGATCCGCGAGGGCTACACGCGCGTGAAGGTCAACGGCGAGCAGTACGTCCTCGAGGACGGCGTCCCGGCTCTCGACAAGAAGTTCAAGCACACGATCGAGGTCGTCGTCGACCGGCTCGTGATGCGCGCCGACCTGCGGACGCGGCTTGACGCAGTCGATCGAGCAGGCCGCGGGTCTCTCCGAAGGGCTCGTCGCGGTCGACCTCGTCGACACGGGCGAGCAGCTGCTCTTCTCGCAGAACTTCGCGTGCCCCGACCACGGCGTCTCGCTACCCGAGCTCCAGCCGCGGATCTTCTCCTTCAACGCGCCGCACGGCGCATGCCCGCGCTGCACCGGCCTCGGCACGCAGCAGGAGATCGACCCGGAGCTCGTCGTGCCCGACCCGTCGCTCTCGATCGACGACGGCGCGCTCGTGCCGTGGTCGGTCGGCGGCATGTCGGGCTGGTACGAGGCGGTGATCCAGGCTGTCGCCGACCGCTACGAGGTCGACACATCAAAGCCGTGGGCCGAGCTGACGGAGGAGCAGCAGAACCTCTTCCTCTACGGCACCGGCGACGAGCGGATCTACGTCAAGTACACGAACCGCATGGGCCGGAGCCGAGGCCACGAGCTCGCGAGCTTCAAGGGAATCGTCGCGAACCTCGAGCGGCGCTACAAGGAGACCGACTCCTCGACCCAGCGCGAGCGGATCGAGGAGTACATGTCGCTGCGGCCGTGCCCGGTGTGCGACGGGGCGCGCCTCAAGCCCGAGGTGCTCGCCGTGACGGTCGGCGGTGGCTCGATCTACGAGTTCACGCGGATGTCGGTGAATCGGGCGCTCGGCTTCCTCGGAGAGCTCGACCTGACCGAGACCGAGCAACTGATCGGCGTCCGGATCCTCAAGGAGATTCGCGAGCGCCTGACGTTCCTCGACGATGTCGGCGTCGGCTACCTGACCTTGGACCGCGCGGCGGCGACGCTCTCGGGCGGCGAGGCGCAGCGGCTTCGCCTCGCGACGCAGATCGGCTCGCAGCTCGTCGGCGTCCTCTACATCCTCGACGAGCCGTCGATCGGTCTCCACCAGCGCGACAACGCGCGGCTCATCGAGACGCTCGAGCGGCTGCGCGACATCGGCAACACCGTCGTCGTCGTCGAGCACGACGAGGAGATGATGCGCCGCTCCGACTGGCTCGTCGACATGGGGCCGGGAGCGGGCCTGCACGGCGGCGAGGTCGTCGCCGAAGGGCCGGCCGCGAAGGTCGAGCGCAACAAGAAGTCGGTGACGGGCCAGTTCCTCTCGGGTGCGCGCGAAATCGCCGTGCCCGAGCGGCGCGAGGACGACCGCGGCGTTTTCGCGGTGCGCGGCGCGGCCCAGCACAACCTCAAAGGCATCGACGTCGAGTTCCCGGTCGGGAAGTTCATCTGCGTGACCGGCGTCTCGGGTTCCGGCAAGTCGACGCTCGTGAACGAGATCGTCTTCAAAGCGCTCGCGAACCGCTTGAACCGCGCGCGCGTCAAGCCGGGCGCGCATGACGGCGTCGAAGGGATCGACGTTTTCGACAAGGTGATCGAGATCGACCAGAGGCCGATCGGCCGCACGCCGCGCTCGAACCCCGCGACGTACACCGACCTGTTCACGCACATCCGCGATCTCTACTCGCTCACGGCCGAGGCGAAGGTGCGCGGCTACAAGCCGGGGCGCTTCTCCTTCAACGTGCGTGGCGGGCGCTGCGAGACGTGCAAGGGCGACGGCCAGATCAAGATCGAGATGCACTTCCTGCCCGACGTCTACGTCCCGTGCGAGACGTGCAAGGGCGCCCGCTACAACCGCGAGACGCTCGAGGTGCGCTTCAAGGGCAAGTCGATCGCGGACATCCTCGAGATGTCGGTCGAGGAGGCGCTCGATTTCTTCGAGAAGATCCCGAAGCTCCGCCGGCGCCTGCAGACGCTCCACGACGTCGGCCTCGACTACATCAAGCTCGGCCAGCCGGCGACGACGCTGTCCGGCGGCGAGGCGCAGCGCGTCAAGCTCGCGTCGGAGCTCTCGAAGGTCGCGACGGGCAAGACGCTCTACATCCTCGACGAGCCGACGACCGGCCTCCACTTCGCCGACATCGAGAAGCTCCTCGAGACGCTGCAACGACTCGTCGACGGCGGCAACACGATGGTCGTGATCGAGCACAACCTCGACGTGATCAAGCAGGCCGACTGGGTGATCGACCTCGGCCCGGAGGGCGGCGAGGCCGGCGGCGAGCTCGTCGCGGTCGGCGCGCCCGAGGACGTCGCGCGCGTCGAGGAGAGCTTCACGGGCCGCTTCCTCCGCGAGGTGCTCCCGGCACGTGCTGTAGTCGCTGCGTGAGCGCTGTGGCGGCATCGCGCGTCGAACGGAACTGGTGGCTGCGCGCGCCCGCCGTTCTCATCGCGCCGCGCGCCGTCTTCGCGTCACTCCGCGACGAGTCGGAGAAGGCGATCGAGCAGCGGCAGGAACCGATCGTCGCGCTCATCGGCCTCGCCGGCATCGCGGCTGTGCTTGCAACGCCGGTGGCGAGGACGATGCTCAACGACGGCAGTTCGTGGCTCATCGTCCCGATCTGGGCCTTCTTGGGCGGAAGCTTCTATGCGCTGGCGGTGTACTGGCTCGGCGGAGGCCTGCTCTTCGGCGCCGCACGGCGCTTGGGCAGCTTGGGCACGTACCGCCGCGCGCGGCACCTGCTCGCACTCTCGACCGCTCCGCTCGCCCTGTCTCTCTTCACGCTGTGGCCCATCCGGATTGCCATCTACGGCGAGTGGTTCTTCCGTACCGGAGGCAACGACTACGGGGCGGAAGACCGGGTCTTCAACGTCCTCGTCGTTGCGTCATTCGCCTGGTGTGCGCTGCTCCTCGTCATCGGCGTGCGCGCAGTCCACGGCTGGGGTTGGGGCAGGAGCCTCGCCACGGCGGGGCTCGCCGCCGCGGTACCGGTGTTGCTCGTGATTGGGACGCACGCCCACCTGACCGGCGGCCTCAACTAGCTCCGCGCGGGTTCACATTTGTGGCAAATCGTGCGATGATCGTGCGATGGCGGTCGGAGAGAAGATCGGCATCACCACGCCGCTCGGGAGCACGCTCAAGATCTCGACGTTCAGCGGCCACGAGGCGATCTCGCAGCTCTTCGCGTTCCAGCTCGGGCTCGTCGCGCCGAACGGCGCGCACGTGCCGTTCGAATCGATCATCGGCCAGCCGATGACCGTCAAGATCGGCAGCCGGTACTTCAGCGGCATCGTGCAGCGCTTCGGCGAGGGCGCGCGCGGCACGAGCCTGACGAGCTACAGCGCAACCATCGTGCCGTCGCTATGGCTTCTGACCCGGAGCCAGCAGAGCCGGATCTTCCAGAACACGTCGGTGCCGGACATCCTGAACCAGGTCTTCTCCGGCCTCTCGGTCGACTTCCGCGTGAACGGGACGTACCCGCCGCGCGACTACTGCGTGCAGTACCGCGAGTCGGACTTCGACTTCGTGAGCCGCTTGATGGAGGAGGAGGGGATCTACTACTACTTCAAGCACACGTCGGCCGGTCACACGCTCGTCGTCACTGACTCGCCCGCCGGGTTCACGGCGGGAGGCGCGGTCACCTTCGACCGCACCGGCGCGACCAAAGTGGATGCCGGAGTGATCTACGCGTGGGAGAAAGACCAGGAGTTGCGCTCCGGCAAGGTGACCCTGTGGGAGCACGCGTTCGAGTTCCCGAACAACAACTTCGAGGCCCAGGCGACCATCCAGGAGACCGTGCTCGCCGGCGCCGTGACCCACCACCTCCATGTCGCGGGCAACGACAAGTATGAGATCTACGACTATCCCGGTGGCTACGCGAAGCGCTTCGATGGGGTTGCCCCCGGGGCCATCGTTGCCGACGGGCAGCGTACGGCCGGCATCCGTATGCAAGAGGAAGCGCTCCAGAGCCTGCGGGTGAGTGGCGGCTCGAACGCGGAGCGGCTCACTCCCGGGTACTCGTTCGCGCTGAAGGGTCATTTCGACGCGAACGGCGGCTGGGTCGTCACGAGCGTCGATCACACCGCGCACGCCAAGATCCCCAACGGCCCAGTGGTCTACACAAACGGATTCGCGTCAATCCCGGCGGGGCTGCCGTACCGGCCTCCGCGGCTGACCCCGCGGCCGATCATTCCCGGTGCGCAGACGGCGGTCGTGACTGGGCCGGCGGGCCAGCAGGTCTACACCGACAAGTACGGGCGCGTGAAAGTCAAGTTCTACTGGGACCGGCAAGGGAAGAACGGACGAGACGTCCTCTTGCTGGATTCGCGTCGCGCATCCGGCCCTGCCCCCAGGCTCGCAGGCGCTGCTTCCGGAGGTCGGGGACGAGGTGATCGTGATGTTCCAGGAGGGCGATCCCGACCAGCCGCTCATTGTCGGGAGCGTCTACAACCAGGTAGTGGGGCCGTGAGCAAGACGACGCGGAGCGGGATCGTGCGCCGCGGGTTGCTGCTCTTCGGCGGCCTTGGCGCGGCGGGCGCGGGCAAGCTCGCGCTCGACCGTCGCGGCTCGCTCGTCTTGTACGGGAGCAGCTGGCGCGGCCTGCAAGGTCGTCTCCCGCGCGAGGGCGAACGCGTCTCGGTCCGCGGCGACTTGCACGCGCAGCCGGGCGGCGCGTCAGTGGGTGAGTTCTTCGCGACTGCGATCGCGTTCGACGGCTCGTCGCATCCGGCGCTCGCGGAGCGACACGAGACGCACACGTTCAAGCTCCGCGACGGGTCGATCTTCGGCGTCGGCACGGCCGGTGGGCTCGAGGGGACGTTCGCCGTGCTCGGCGGCACGGGACGCTACGCGGGCGCGCAAGGGACGTACACGGCTCGGCAGAGTCACGAGGCGCTCGGCGGCGACGGCTCGGCCGAGTTCGTCTTCGATCTGCGCGCCTGAGCTAGGCCTGCTCGAACGCGGCCTTCTCCTCCTCCGGCATCGCGTACGTGTGCTGCTCCTCCGGGAACGCGCCGCTCCGCACCTCGCTCGCGTAGGCGCCGAGCGCGTCGCGGATCTCGGCGGACAGGTTCGCGTACCGCTTGACGAAGCGGGGGAGATGGCCCTCCGAGAGGCCAAGGAGGTCGTGGTAGACGAGCACCTGGCCGTCACAGCCGGAGCCGGCACCGATCCCGATCGTCGGGATCGAGAGCTCAGTGGTGATGCGCGCCGCGACGGGCGACGGCATCGCCTCCAGAACAACGGCGCAGCAGCCCGCCGCCTCGAGCTCCTTCGCGCCGTCGACGATCCGCTGCGCCGCCTCCGCGGTGCGGCCCTGCGTCTTGAAGCCGCCGAGCATCGTCGCCGACTGCGGCGTCAGCCCGACGTGGCCCATCACCGCGATGCCGGCGTTGACGATCGCGCGCGCGCGGGAGACCATCGGCCCCGCGCCCTCGAGCTTGACGACGTCCGCGCCGCCCTCCTTCACGAAGCGCACTGCGGTGCGGACGGCGTCCTCGTCGGAGGTCTCGTACGAGCCGAACGGCAGGTCGCCGACGACGATCGGCCGATGGACGTTGCGCGAGACCGTGCGCGTGAGGAAGAGCATCTCGTCGACCGTGACCGGCGTCGTGCCGGAGTGGCCGAGGACGACCATCGCCGCGGTGTCGCCGACGAGGATCATGTCGATGCCGGCGTCCTCCGCGAAGCGCGCACCGGGGGCGTCGTACGCAGTGACCATCACGATCTTGTCGCCGCGTTCCTTCATGGCGGCGAGCTCAGGCAGCGGCAGTTTTCCGGCGGGGATGCTCATGCAAGGTCTCCTTCCAGGAGGACGTTGTCGATCAAGCGGGTGGAGCCGACGCGGACGGCGGCGGCGAGGACGGTGGCTTTGTCGAGGTCGACGATCTCGACGTAATCGGGTGCGAGGCCGTTCAGAGAACCGCGGGCGTGGGCGACGGGATCAGGCCGGGTTGCGGCGGTGTGCAGTGCGCGCGGCAGGCCGAGCGCGAGCGCGCGCTCTTCGGGCGAGAGGCGGACGTTGCGGGACGAGAGCGCGAGGCCGTCGTCCTCGCGCACGGTCGGCACGACGCGGATCTCGACCGCGACGTTGAGGTCGCGGACGAGCCGGCGGATCACGGCGACCTGCTGCGCGTCCTTCTGCCCGAAGTACACGCGCTCGGGTCGGACGATGTTGAACAGCTTCAGGCAAACCGTCGCGACGCCGCGGAAATGGCCCGGCCGCGCCTCGCCCTCGGCGCCGGTTCGCTCCGGCTCGACCCACGTCGCGAAGCCGTCGGGGTAGAGCTCGCCCGCGTTCGGCGCGAAGACGACGTCGACGCCCTCCTCCTCTGCGATCGCGAGGTCGCGCGCCTCGTCGCGCGGGTACGCGGCGAGGTCGGACGAGTCGTCGAACTGGGCCGGATTGACGAAAAGCGACATCACGACGCGCTCGTTCTCGCGGCGCGCAGCGGCGAGCAGCGCGCGGTGACCGGCGTGGAGCGCGCCCATCGTCGGGACCAAGCCGGTGCCCGCCTCGGTCTCGAGCTCCGCGATCGTCCGCACGATCTTCATGCGAGGGCCGCCGTCGCGTCGGCGAGCGCGTCGTAGACGGGCTCGAGCTCCGGGTGCGCGGCGTGGATCGCCGCGCGGTGCGCCTCGACCGTCGCCCAGTCTCCGCGCGCGATCGGCCCGGTGAGCTCGAAGCCGTTCTCGATCGTCCGCGTCATGAGCGGGACGAGACCGTCCGCCGGCACGCCGAGCAGCACCGCCGCGCGCTGGAGCGTCACGAGGTAGTTCGACGCGAACACGGCACCCGCGTGGTAGAGCGTCCGGTCGGACTCGGCGAGCTCGAACGGCCGCAGGCCGAGGAGCTCCGCGAGTTCCCGCGCGATGGCGAGCGCCTCGTCGGTCTCTCCGCTGATCGCTCCCCATGCGCCGTCGAGCTGCGCCGGACTGCCGCTCCGATCGAACGTCTGGAGCGGATGAAGCGAGAACCGCCGCTCGTGCGGCGCGAGCGCGGAAAGTGGCGTCGCGCCGGAAACGTGCCCAATCCAGCCACGTCCAGGAGGTCAGAGCCTCGGCCGTGTCCGCAATGGCAGCGTCCGGGACGCAGAGGAGCACGACGTCCGGGTCGTCGCCGTCGACCGCGATTCCGCGCTCAAGCAGGCGGGCGCCGACGGCGGAGCCGACGCGGCCAGAGCCGATGACATGGACTCTCTCAATCACGATCTGAAGCTCCAGCTCCGATGCGGATGCCGGGCACCAACAGTCTAGCCGAGCGGTAATGCGACAATGGCGGCGGCAGATGAGCGCAGCAGCCGCCACCGCCGTCGACCTTCCGCTCCTCAGGCGCCGTCGCGAGCTCCTCATCGGAGCCGCGCTCACGGCGATCTTCGGGGCGCTCGTCGTCGTGGCCGGTCCGGGGCCGGGCGATGCCGGCGTGCACCTGTACCGGACGTGGCTCGTCCGGCACGGGATCTTCGTCTGGGACAACTTCTCGTACGCGGGCTGGTACCCGCTCACCTCGTACAGCCTCCTCTACTACCTCCCGACGGTGGTCGTTGGGAATCTCCCGTTCGTCTTCGCATCGGCTGTCGCGTCGACGGTCCTCTTCTCGTCGATCGCGACGAGGGAGTGGGGCCGCGCGGCGCTCTGGCCGTCGCGCGTGTTCGCGGTGCTCGCGGCCGCGCCGATGTTCACCGGCCTATACGCGTACTCGCTCGGGTTCACCGCGATGCTCGCCACGCTGAAGCTGCTCCAGCTGCGGCGGCCGAAGCTGGCAATTCTCACGGCAATCCTCACCGTGGGTTTCAGCCCGCTCGCATTTGCGTTCCTCTGCCTCATCGTCGCGTCGTACGCGGTGGCGCATCGCCGCTTCTTCGAGCGGCGAGACCTCGCCATAGGGATCGGCCTCGTCACCGCCGCCGCGATCGAAGTGACCGCGCTCGTCGCGTTCCCGCAGAAGACCGGCATCTTCCCGTTCCACTGGATCGACTTCGTCGGCGTGATGGTCGTCAGCGCGCTCGGCGTTCTCGTCGCGAGGCATGCGCGCGCCGCGGCGCCACTGACGGCGTTCTTCGCCCTCTGGGGACTCGCAAGCGTGGTCTTCTACGTCATCCCGTCGCCGTTCGGGGACAACTGGACGAGGCTCGGTGCGTTCGTCTTCCCCGTGATGCTGCTCACCGCGGGCCTCGCCGGCTTCCGCCCGCGTCGGCTCATCGTCCTCGCGCTCGCGTGCGCGTTCACATACAACCTCGTGCCGTACCTCCTCCTGATTCCGTCGCGGCTCGACAACCAGACGCACAACGCGAGCTTCTGGAAGCCGGCCATCGGCTTTCTCCGCGCGCACGACCGGCCCGGCTACCGCGTCGAGGTCGTGCCGACCGCGGAGCACTGGGAGGCGGACTGGATCCCGAAGGCCGGCTTCCCGCTCGCGCGCGGCTGGTTCCGCCAGATCGACGAGGTCTACAACCCAATCCTCTACTCGAAGAGCCTCGATGCCGCGACGTACGACGCGTGGCTCCGCTCGGCGGCGGTGCGCTACGTGCTGCTCACGTCGACGGCGCCGCTCGACTGGGACGGCGGGCCGCGCGAGAAGCAGATCGTTCAGTCGCGCGCTGCGGGATTGAAGCTCGTGTTCGAGAGCAAGGACTGGCTCATCTACGAGCTGCCGCATGCGACTCCGCTTTTGACAGGCCCGGGCCATCCCGTCGTCACGAGATTCGGCCATACCGTGACGAGCGGCCGCGTCTTCAGTGCCGGCAGGTACCTGCTCCGCGAGCACTACAACCCGTACTGGCACCTGCAGGGGGCGGGCTGCGTCGCGCGCGGGCCGAAGCAGATGATCATCCTCGACCTCCCCGGGCCTGAGACGTTCTCACTCACCGTGCCCAAGACGCCAGGGAGCCTGGTCGGGCAGATCGTCGACGGGAAGCACTCGAACTGCAGCTCTAGCTAGTGACGCCACGCCGGACGGCGCTGCTCCACCTTCGGGCTCGTCGCCGTCGCTGCGGCGGGGGTTGCGGTTCTTCTCGTGTTCCACGGCCCGAACTGGGGGCAGGTCGGGCACGCGCTCACCGGGATGAATTTCGGCTGGGCCGCCGTCGCGGTCTTCCTCGCCTTCGTCTCGTCACTCGCGCGCGCGATGTCGTGGGACAACGTGATCAACGAGGCTGTCGCGAAGCCGCATCCTCGGCTGCGCGACGTCATCTCTGCGTTCTTCGTCGGGATCTTCGCGAACGGCGTCCTGCCCGGCCGCGTGGGGGAGGTGGTGCGTGTCGGCGTGCTGATGCGGCGGATGCCCGAACGAGATCGCCCCGGGCTGTGGCCGGCGATGCTCGGCACCGTGCTCGCGCACCGGATTCTCGAGGTGTTCCCCTCGATCGCACTCATCGCCTGGGTGCTCATCAGCGCGAAGATCCCAGCACCGGCGCGAACGGCGCTCTGGGGCGTAGCTGCCGCGGGCATCACGTTCGTCTGCGTCGGCATCGCGCTCGCGCGGCGCCACGAACAGGGTGGGGAGGACGCGAAAGGCCGCTTCGGCTGGATGCTCGCGCGCGCCCGAGAAGGGCTCGGCATCTTGCGCCGTCCCATCCCGTCGTTCATCTCGACCGGGTGGCAGACGATCGGATGGCTGCTCCAGCTCTGCGTCGTCTACGTCACGCTCCTCGCGTTCGACATCCACCTGCCGCTCATCGCGGCTGCGGCCGTGCTCGCCGTGGCGAACGTCGCGCTCGTCCTGCCGCTCTGGCCGGGGAATCTCGGGGTCCTCCAGGCGGCGATCGCGGTGCCGCTCGTCGCGTACGGCGTCCCGCTCCCGCGCGCCATTGCGTTCGGGATCGCCCTGCAGGCGATCGAGTCAGTGGTCGGCTACACCGCCGGGATCGCGTGCCTGTTCCGGGAAGGGCTGTCGGTCGAGCGTCTTCGGGCCATGGGCGCCCGCGAGCCGGATACCATCTGAGCGATGCCGATCTACGAATACGTCTGCATGGAGTGCGAGTCGCATTTCGAGGAGCTCGTGCGCGGCGACGAGCAGGTCTGCTGCCCCGACTGTGACGCGACGAAGGTTGTGAAGCAGTTCTCCTCCTTCGCCGTGCACGGCACGACGAAGGTCGCGAGCGGCGGCGGCGGCGGGGTGCTGCGGCGGCTCCTGCGGCTGCGGCCACTAACCCGTGGCGGCGACGGCGAGGTTCTGACTCCGGCTGCGCATGCGCAGCTCGTGGCTGAGCTCGAGGAGCTCGAGGGGCCCGAAGCGGAGGGCAGTCATCGAGGCGATCGCGACCGCGCGGGCGCACGGCGATCTCTCCGAGAACTTCGAGTACCACGCGGCGAAGAACGAGCAAGGACTGCAGGAGGCGCGCATCACGGTCCTGCGCCACCGTCTCCAGCACGCGACGATCGTCGACGAGGCGGTAGCGGCGGCGAGCGGCGTCGTCACCGTCGGCTCGAAGGTCTCGCTCGAGCGGGACGACGGCACGGCGATGGAGGTCGAGATCACGAGCGTCGGCGGCGTCTCGCCCGACTCGCCGGTCGGCCAGGCGCTGCTCGGCAAGAAGCCGGGCGACACGATCAAGGTCGAGGCGCCACGCGGAAACTGGAGCGCGAAGATCGTGTCCGTCGGCCGCGCGTCGTAGACTCGCGTGCGATGAGTGCCGTGCCTGTCGAGCAGTTCGATGCGCTCCAGGCCTACGCCGCGGCGACCGCCGCGTGTACGCGCTGCCGGCTCGCGGAGGGCAGGACGCAGGTCGTCTTCGGCGCCGGCAACCCGCACGCGGACCTGATGTTCGTCGGCGAGGCGCCGGGCTTCCACGAGGACAAGAACGGCGTCCCGTTCGTCGGCCAGGCCGGGAAGCTGCTCGACGGGCTTCTCGCAGGAGTCGGCCTCGAGCGCGACGACGTCTACATCGCGAACGTATTGAAGTGCCGGCCGCCCGGGAACCGCGATCCGCAGGCCGACGAGATCGAGTCGTGCGAGCCGCACCTGTTCCGCCAGATCGAGCTGATCGAGCCGAAGGTGATCGCGACACTCGGCAACTTCGCGACGAAGCTCCTCTCCGGCCGACCGCTCGGCATCACGCGCGTGCATGGCCAGGAGCAGGAGCTGACGATCGCAGGCCGCAACGTCGTCCTCTATCCGCTCTACCACCCGGCCGCGGCGCTCTACACGCGGGCGATGCTCAAGGTGCTCGAGGCCGACTTCGCGCGCCTGCCGGCGATCCTCGGCGCGGAGACGAGCACGCCCGCGCCGGTCGTCGAGCTCGTCCCGGAACCGGCCGTTGCCGCTCCCGCCGAGCAGCTCGGGCTGTTCTAGTCCCTCCGCGTCGCCCGTCGGCGGAGCCGGTGGCCGACGATCCACCGCACAACGATGAGGGCGGCGATGACTCCAAAGACGACCAGCACCACGCGCGGCGGGCTCTGGAAGTAGAGGATCAAGGCCCCGACGCCAAGGGCGATGAACGACTCGACGAATGCGAGGTGCCCGCGGTCGCGGAAGATCCAGCCTGGTCTCCGGCCGACGGCGCCGTCCCGCAGGCTCAATGTCCAACGGCGCGAGGCCGGCGGCGTCTCGATGGTGACTCCGTGGGATCGGAGCAGCTCGATCAGGGGCCGAAGCGCGAAGCTGTTCGGACCAAACGCGTAGAACCGCATGCCGTCGAGCTTGGGATCTCCGGGTGTGCCGAACCTCAGTGACCAGCCGAACGGCCCCTCGCTCGCGGTTTCGATCTCGTCGAAGGGGATTCGAACGACGGGCAACCGCAGAGCCTTGCGCCAGAACGCAAGGGGAGTGAG
Source organism: uncultured Actinomycetes bacterium (assembly GCA_963816735.1). Taxonomy (GTDB): domain Bacteria; phylum Actinomycetota; class Thermoleophilia; order Gaiellales; family Gaiellaceae; genus Palsa-739. The sequence continues at coordinate 646,052 of CAWFLY010000010.1, read as the reverse complement.
CACGATGGTGTGGTCGTCGACCGTGAGTCGTGTCGTTCCGCCGCTCTGCTTTCCCGCCCACCGGCTCGGGTAGCCGGGCGCGTAGCCGATGCCGCCGAAGATCGAGACGGTGACGCTGTCGGATGCCCGGCTCGGGGAAACGGCTCTCGTCCCACTAGACGCCTTCGACGGCGACCACGTTGAGCTTCGCGGCGCCTTCGCGGAGCATCCGCGCTTCGCCGTACTCCTCTGAGGCGTACCAGCGCTTCGCCGTCTCGAGGTCGGGGAACTCGAGGACTACGACACGCGACGGATTCCAGTCTCCCTCGAAGACGGCGAGCTCGCCGCCTCGCACGATGTAGCGGCCGCCGTGCGCGGCGATCGACTCCGGCGCGACCTCGCGGTAGCGCTCGTACTGCTCTTGATCGGTGACGTTTGTCTCGACGATTACGTATGCAGGCATGGTTCGATCCTAAGCGTGGAGACGCTGGCCCAGACACCGGAGGAGACCGAGGAGCTCGCGGCAGAGCTTGCGGCGCGGCTCGCGGTCGGCGACGTCGTGACCGTCTCCGGCGAGCTTGGCTCCGGCAAGACGACGTTCGTGCGCGGTGCGTGTGCGGCGCTCGGCGTGCGCGAGAACGTCACGAGTCCGACGTACACCATTGGCCACCGCTACCACGGCACGGGTCTCAACGGTGCCGGCGTCGAGGTCTCGCACCTCGACCTCTACCGCTTCGAGGGCGTCTCCGCCGCGGAGTGGGGGGATCTCGAGCCGTACTTCGACAACGCGATCGTCTTCGTCGAATGGCCCGAGGCGGGCGTAGGCGTTCTGCCTCCGGCCCTATTTGCCGTGCGTTTGCGGCATGCTGACAGTGGGAGAGCGGTGGAGATCTCGGAATGCTGACGCTTGCTTTCGACACCGCGACGGGGGTCGCGACGAGCGCGCTTGTAGACGGAGACGAGGTGCTCGGGGAACGCGCGTCGCGCGCTCAGACGCTGCTCGAGGACGTCGACGCGCTGCTCCGGCAGGCGGGCGCGCATCCCGCGGATCTGCAACGGCTTGCGGTCGGGATCGGCCCGGGCAGCTTCACGGGTGTTCGGATCGGGCTCGCCGCGGCGCGAGGGCTCGCGCTCTCGCTCGGCGTGCGGGGCGCCGGTGTCTCGACGCTCGCCGCGCTTGCGGCAGGTGCACCGGGCGCGGTGCCGGTGATCGATGCGAAGCGAAACGAGATCTTCACGCTTGCCGGCGGCGAGCCTACGGTCCTGCGACCGGAGGAGCTGGGCGTCGAGGGCGCCATGTGCGTCGGCGACGGCGCCGTTCGTTACCGCGCGCTCTTCGAGGAACGCGGCGGCAGCGTCCCACCCGACGACGACGAGCGCCACCGGCCGCGAGCGCGGTTCCACGCGGCACTCATGGGTGAGCCAAGTGATATCGAAGCGATCGAGCCGCTCTACCTCCGCGTCCCGGACGTCGACGCATGACGACGATCGAGCTGCGCGTTCTCGTTCTCGACGACCTCGACGCGATCGACGAGATCGAGCGCCGCGCATACCCGACGCCGTGGTCGCGCTCGATGTTCGCCGGCGAGCTTGCGAAACCGACCTCGATCTGCCTCGGCGCGTTCGAGGCGGACGGAGAGGCCGGCGCTCTCGTCGGCTACCTCGTCGTCTCCCGCTACGTCGATGCCTGGCACGTGATGAACATCGCCGTCGACCCGCCGCACCGCGGGCGCGGCGTGGCGACGATGCTGCTCGAGCGGCTCTTCGAGCTCACCGTGGATGACGCGCGGCGCGGCTACACGCTAGAGGTGCGCGTCTCGAACGTGACCGCAATCTCCCTCTACGAGCGGCTCGGCTTCACATCGCGCGGCCTGCGTCGCGGCTACTACACCGACAACCGCGAGGACGCGCTCATCATGTGGAGGGACGCATGATTCTCGGGCTCGAGACGTCGTGCGACGAGACCGCCGCGGCGCTCGTCACCGAGGAGGGAGAGGTACGCGCGAGCGTCGTCTCGTCGCAGGCCGACCTCCACGCGCGCTACGGCGGCGTCGTTCCCGAGGTTGCCTCGCGTCGCCACCTCGAGCTCGTCACGCCGGTCATCCGCGAGGCGCTCGCCGAGGCCGGCGCGACGCTCGACGACGTCGACCGCGTTGCCGTGACGCAGGGGCCGGGGCTGATCGGCGCGCTGCTCGTCGGCGTCGCCGCCGCGAAGGCGGTCGCGTGGTCGCGTCGCCTGCCGCTCGTGGCGGTCGACCACCTCGACGGGCACGTCGCCTCGCTCTACCTCGAGCCGGGCGCGCTCGAGCCGCCGTTCCTCTGCCTCCTCGCGAGCGGCGGGCACACGCTGCTCCTCGACGTGCGCTCGCACACCGAACGCGAGGTCTTGGGGACGACGCGCGACGACGCCGCCGGGCGAGGCGTTCGACAAGGGCGCGCGTCTCCTCGGCCTCGGCTATCCCGGCGGCCGGGAGATCGACCGCCTCGCGCGCGACGGAGACCCCGAGGCGTACGACTTCCCCGTCGCGCGCATCGACGGGCTCGACTTCTCGTTCTCCGGCCTCAAGACGGCGCTCCTCTACGCGGTGCGCGACCTCGACGAGGCGGAGCTCGAAGCGCGCCGCGCCGACCTCGCCGCCTCGTACCAGCGCGCGATTGTGCGCGCCCTCGTGAGTCGCGTGCCGCCAGGCGGCGAAGCAGGCGGGACGCGAACAGATCGCGATCGTCGGCGGCGTCGCGGCGAACTCCGAGCTGCGCGCCGCGCTCCCGGAAGCTGTCGCCGCGCCACTCGCGCTCTGCACCGACAACGCCGCGATGATCGCCTCCGCCGCGCGCTACATCGAGCCGATCCCGTACCCGCGGTACCTCTCACTCGATGCGTATTCGTCCCGCTGACGTCCGCACGAACTACGGGTGTTGGCTCCCAGAGGCCGACATATACTCGCTTCGCACGAAGGTTTTTCCTGCAAATCGCATAAGAAGAAGGAGCTACAGGTGAAAACGGTCGACACTACGACTACCCACCTGCGCGAGAACCCCTTCGAGCTGGCTCGCGAGCAACTCGCCCGCGTCGCCAGCACCTTCGAGATCGACCCGAACCTCGTTTCGGTCCTGGGCCGCTGCAAGAAGGCGATCGAGGTCTCGATCCCCGTTCAGATGGATGACGGGACAACGCAGGTCTTCATCGGTTATCGCGTCACCCACAACATCGCTCGCGGCCCGTCGAAGGGCGGCATCCGCTACCACCCGGACGTCACCGTCGACGAGGTGCGCGCGCTCGCGATGTGGATGACGTGGAAGTGCGCGCTCATGGGCATCCCGTTCGGCGGCGCGAAGGGCGGCATCGCCTGCGACCCGAAGAAGATGTCGCGGCACGAGCTCGAGGGCATGACCCGCCGCTACACGAGCGAGATCATCAACGAGATCGGGCCGGAGAAGGACATTCCGGCGCCGGACGTCGGCACCGACGGCACGACGATGGCGTGGATCTTTGACACGTTCTCGATGAACAAGGGCCATTCGGTCCTCGGCGTAGTGACGGGCAAGCCACTCGTCATCGGCGGCTCGCTCGGACGTGAGGAGGCGACCTCGCGCGGCGCGCTGTTCGTGCTGCGTGACGCTGTGGCAAAGCTCGACAAGTCGCTCGCCGGCCAGCGGGTCGTCGTGCAGGGCTTCGGCAACGTCGGCAGCTACCTCGCGCTGTTCCTCCACCAGGAGGGCTCGATCGTGGTCGGCATCTCCGACTCGACGACCGCGCTCTACAACCCGAAAGGGATCGACATCCCGGCCGCGTTCGCGCACAAGCGCGAGACCGGCTCGCTCAAGGGCGTCAAGGACGCCGAGGTGATCAGCGACGGCGAGCTCCTCGAGCTCGACTGCGACATCCTCGCTCCCTGCGCGCTCGAGCAGGTCGTCACGGAGGAGAACGCCGACAGGATCAAGGCGTCCATCATCTGCGAGGGAGCGAACGGCCCGTGCACGCCGCAGGCCGACGCGATCCTCGAGGCGAAGGGCATCCTCATCCTCCCCGACGTCCTCGCGAACGCGGGAGGCGTCGTCGTCTCGTACTTCGAGTGGGTGCAGGGGCTCCAGGAGTACTTCTGGAAGGAGGTCGAGGTGAACGCGAAGCTCAACGACATCATGAGCAAGGCGTTCGACGAGACCTGGGAGCTGGCTCAGAAGCGGAACCTGCCCATGCGCCTCGCCGCCTACGGCCTCGCTGTCCAGCGGGTCGCCGAGGCGACGGTCACGCGCGGGATTTACCCGTAGCCGAAGTCATTCTCTACACCGCGGCGGGCTGCCATCTCTGCGAGGCAGCCCGCCGCGTCGTGTCTGCGGCGCGCGACGACCTCGGCTTCGAGCTGCGCGAAGTGGCGATCGACGGCGTTCCCGAGCTCGAGGCGGAGTACCGCGAGTGGATTCCCGTCGTCGAGATCGGCGGCAAGCGGCGCTTCACCTACCACGTGCATCCCGACGCGTTGCGGCGCGCGGTTCTCGATACGACTCCGTAGAGCATCTTGCTAGAACGGATGCGTGGCTGATCGTTTGAATGTCGGCGTCGCGGCGCGCCTTTCCCGGTACCTCCAGGTGCTCACGCAGGCCCGGAAGATGGGGAAGTCGCGCATCTCGTCGCAGGAGATCGCGGAGTACACGAACATCAACGCGACGCAGATCCGGCGCGACCTGTCGGCGTTCGGGAAGTTCGGCAAGCGCGGCGTCGGCTACTCGATCGAGGGGCTGCTCGACGTGATCCGCAAGATCCTCCGGACGCAGGGCCAGCACAACGTCGCGCTCGTCGGAGCGGGGCGGCTCGGCCAGGCGATCGCGTCCTCGTCGATCTTCGCCGAGCACGGGATCAACATCGCGGCCGTCGTCGATACGGACCCGGCGAAGGTTGGGCGCCCCATTGGCCGCGTCTCAGTAGAGCCGCACGAACGGCTCGGCGAGCTCGTGCGGGAACACAACGTCGTCGTCGGCGTCCTCGCGGTGCCGGCGGAGTCGGCTCAGCGCGCGGCGGACGATCTCGTCGCTGCGGGCGTCAAGATCGTCTTCAACTACTCCGAGGCGCTGCTCGAAACGCCGGCCGACGTGACTGTCTACACGTCGAACCCCGCCGTCGAGCTGCTGTACGCGCTGTACTTTCATTTGACCTGAAAGTTCTTCTCTGGCACGGGTACTTGCTCGGCGGTACTGGGTCGAACGTCTATACCCGGTCGATCGCGCGCGCGTGGATGCGCGCCGGGCACGACGTCACGGTCGTCTGCCAGGCGCGGCATCCGGAGCGGTTCGACCTCGGCGGCGCGCGTGTAGTCGTGCCGGAGTTGCCGGATCGGCTGCTGCCGGTGTTCGTGTTGGACGAGTACGAGGGGCTCGACGCGCGCCTGCTGGTCGACTTCACGCCTGAGCAGCGGGACGCGTACGTCGCGGCGAACGCGGCCGCGCTTCGCGACCTCGGCCCGGCGGATCTCGTCTTCGCGAACCACGTCCTGCTCGGCGCGCCCGTCGGTGCCGCGAGCGGGATGCCGTACCGCGTCAAGGCGCACGGCTCCGAGCTCGAGTACGCGATGCGCGGGCGGCCCGACCTCGCGACTTGGGGGGCCGAGACGCTCGCGGGTGCCGACGCCGTCTTCGCCGGCTCCGAGCACATCCGCGGGGTGCTCGACGAGGTGTGCGGCCACACCGAGCGCGTCGAGATCGTCCCGCCCGGCGTGGACGTCGACGAGTTTCGTCCAGAGCCCCGCGCCGAGGCGCTAGCCGCGCTCATGCGGGAGGCGCAGGACGTGCCCGTCGACTTCGAGAGCTTCTTCGCGGAGGACGCGCCGACCGTTCTCTACTTCGGGAAGCTCATCGAGAACAAGGGCGTGCAGGTGCTGCTCGAAGCGCTCGACGGGCTCGACGCGCGCGCCGTCGTCGTCGGCTTCGGGGACTACCGCGAAGCGCTCGAGCAGATGGCCCCGCCCGGGACACTCTTCACAGGCCAGCTCGAGCACCGCCATCTGCGGCATCTCCTGCCGTTGTGCGACGTCGCGGTCGTACCGTCGATCTTTCCCGAGGCGTTCGGGATGGTCGCCGCCGAAGCCGCGGCCGCAGGCGTGCTGCCGGTCGTCTCCGCGCACTCCGGCCTCGCCGAGGTCGCGGCCGGCCTCGCCGAGAAGACCGAGATGGATCTGACGTTCCCGACGGGAGACGCCGACGCTTTGCGCGAGCGGATCGCGCAGGTCCTCGCCTTGCCGCCCGCGCGCCGAGCCGAGCTCGGCCTCGCCGCGCGCCGAACGGTCGAGGAGCACTGGAGCTGGCGAGTAGTCGCGTCGCGCCTCCTCGCCTGACCGCGCGGCCACGTCCTCAGAAGACATGTCCGGTGCCAGGCACCGGACATGTCCAAAATGGCGATCAGCCCGATGGTTACGGCAGGTGATGTCCACCCCAGCCACGTCCGGTGCCTGGCACCGGACGTGGCTGGGGTGGACGCGTCCGTGTCTGGCGTTGGTGCGCGCGCTTTGGAAGGGCAACTAGGCTTTTCGCGTGGGCGACGAGCAGAAGATCGGCTACGAGGAGCTGCTCGCGCAGTCGCGCGCGGCGTTCGAAGCCGTGCCCGATTTCACCGTCGCGGTGGAGGAGGAGTTTGCGCTTCTCGACCCGGAGACGCTCGACCTGACGAACCGCTTCGAGGAGCTGCAGGCCGCCGCGCCGGGCACCGAGCTCGACGGCCATCTCGTCGGTGAGCTAATCGCCTCCGAGGTCGAGATTCGCACCGGTCGTTGCGAGACGTTCGCCCAGGCGGCGGCGCTCATCGGCGAGCGTCGCGACCAGCTGCGCGCGCTCGCCGATCCGCTCGGGATCGGCCTCTCCGCGGCGGCGACGCACCCGTGGAGCCCGTGGCAGGAGCAGCGCATCATCGACACGCCGCACTACCGCCGCAACGACGAGCTTCTCCGCTACGTCGTCTGGCGCAACAACACGTTCGGCCTCCACGTCCACGTCGGGATCAACGGCCCCGACCGCGCGATCAAAGTCTGCTCTGCGCTGCGCGCGTACCTCCCGGAGCTGCTCGCTCTCTCGGCGAGCTCGCCGTTCGTCGAAGGCGTCAACAGCGGGCTCCACTCGGCGCGCACGCAGATCTTCACGCGCATGTTCCCGCGCTGCGGCGTGCCCGACGCGATCGGCGGCTGGGACGAATGGGAGCGCTACGTCCGCTTCCTCTACGAGACCGGTTCGATCACCGAGCACACGCAGATCTGGTGGAGCGTGCGGCCGCACCTGATGTTCCCGACCGTCGAGATCCGCATAGCCGACGCGCAGCCGGACGTCGCGGAGGCGCGCGCGCTCGCGGCGCTCGCGTACTCGCTCACCGCTCGCATTGCGCGCGCGCTCGACGAGGGCGAACCGCTGCCCGAGCTGCCGAACCGTCTGATCGAGGAGAACCTCTGGCGCGCGATTCGTTACGGCCTGTCGGGCGAGCTCATCGACTTCGAGCGGGGAGTCGCGATTCCGGCCCGGGCACGCCTCGAGCAGCTCGTCGAGTGGGTGCGGCCCGTCGCGGAGGAGCTCGGCGCGGCGGAATGGCTGACCATTCCCGTGCGGAACGCCGCCGAGCGGCAGATCGCCCGTGGCAAGGAGGGTGCGTCGCTGCGCGAGATCTTCGAGGAGCAGGTGCGCGGCCGCGAGCATGTGACCGACTGAGGCACCCCGCACCGCTCACTACGATTGCCCGCGTGGCCGCCGTGCGGAAGGTGATGATCGTCGGGCTCGACTGCGCCGAGCCGTCGCTCGTGCTCGAGCGCTGGCGCGACGATCTGCCGGTGCTCTCGGGACTCATGGAGCGCGGCGTCTCCGGCCGGCTGACCTCGGTCATCCCACCGATCACCGTGCCGGCCTGGAGCTGCATGATGTCGAGCCGGACGCCGGGCGACCTGGGCGTCTACGGCTTCCGCAACCGCTCGGACCACACGTACGACGGGAAGTTCATCGCCGACTCGACGCGGATCCACGCGCCGCGGCTCTGGGATCTGATCGGGCGCGCCGGCGGCCAGTCCGTCGTTCTCGGCGTTCCCGGCACCTATCCGCCGAAGCCGCTGCGGGGCGCCATGGTGGGCTGCTTCCTCACACCGAGCGTCGATAGCCCGTACACGTACCCGCCGGCACTGAAGGACGAGATCCGAGACGTTGTCGGCGAGTACCTGTTCGATGCGCACGGCTTTCGAAGCGACGACAAGGATCCGCTGCTCGAGCAGATCTACGAGATGACGGACAAGCGCTTCAAGCTCGCCGACCACCTTGCGGAGACGCGACCGTGGCAGCTCTTTGCGATGGTCGAGATGGGAACCGACCGCATCCACCACGGCTTCTGGAAGTACATCGATCCCGAGCACCGCAAGTACGAGCCGGGCAACCGCTTCGAGCAGTCGGTCCGCGACTACTACGTCCATCTCGACGGACTCATCGGCGGCCTGCTCCGCCATGCCGACGACCAGACGCTCGTGCTCGTCGTCTCCGATCACGGCGCGAAGCGCCTCGACGGCGGCATACGCGTCAACGAGTGGCTGCGCCGCGAAGGCCTGCTCGCGCTCGAAGGCGAGCCTGACGGCGTGACGACGCCGGAGAAGATCGGCATCAACTGGTCGCGCACGACGGCATGGGGCGACGGCGGCTACTACGCGCGCATCTTCCTCAACGTCGAAGGGCGCGAGCCGAACGGGACGGTGCCTGCTGCGGACTACGAGCGCGTTCGCGCCGATCTCGCGCGCCGCCTCGAGGCGATCCCCGACGAGAACGGCAACCCGATCCCGACGAAGGCGTACACGCCCGAGGAGCTGTACGAGAAGCCGGAAGGCGTTCCGCCCGATCTCATCGTCATCTTCGGCGACTTGCTCTGGCGCTCCGTCGCGACCATCGGCGGCGACGAGGGGATCCACACGTTCGAGAACGACACCGGCCCGGACGACGCGAACCACGCGCAGGACGGGATGTGGATCGCCGCCGGCGCGGGAGTCGGCGCGCGCGGCACGATCGACGCCCAGCTCCTCGACATCGCGCCGACGGTGCTCGAGCTGCTCGGTATGCCGGTTCCGGAGGACATGCGTGGGCGCTCACGCGCGACCGAGCTGGCCGCATGAACCTCGTCGTCTACGTCTCCGACGCGCTGCGCACGGACCATGTCGGCTGTTACGGCGCGCGCCGGGTCAACACGCGCACGATCGATGAGCTCGCTGCGTCCGGCGCTCGTTTCGACCAAACCTCGGCCGCGGCGCCGTGGACGTGCCCGTCGACGACGTCGATGATCACCGGCCTCTACCCGCACCACCACGGCTACCTCCACTGGGACGCGACCCTCGACCCGGCACATCCGACGCTCTTCAGCGTCGCCGCCGCGCACGGCTACGCGACGGGCAGTTTCGTCTTCGACGAGCGCTACCTCTTCCGCGGCTTCCCCGACGCGAACGTCGCCGGCACGAGCGAGACGCTCGACGACGCGGTCGCCTGGCTCCGCGCGCATCGCGACGAGCCGTTCGTTCTCTGGTTCCACAGCTGGGCCACGCACATGCCGTACGACGTCCTCCACGCCGAGCAGAAGGAGTGGAAGGCGGCGAAGAGTGACATCATGAGCGGGATCCAGTCCGACAGCGCCGGCGCGCTCGAGGCGCTGCGGGAGGCGTACGCCACCGCGGTCGAGCGTTCGTCGGAGCACTTCCTCGCCGGCTTCCTCGACGAGCTCGACGCGCTCGGTCTCCGCGACGAGACGGTGCTCGCCTTCACATCCGACCATGGCGAGTCGTGGGGCGAGCGTCTTGCCGACAAGCAGGCGGTGCAGGGCACGTACCACATGCACGGCGCGACGCTGTTCGAGGAAGTCATGGACGTCCCGCTGATCGTCTCCGGCCCCGGCGTCGAGCCCGGCACCGTGATCGCTGAGCCCGCGAGCCTCGTCGACTTGACCCCGACGCTGCTCGATTTCGCGGGTGCCCCGCTCGACGGCGTCGACGGGATCTCGCCTGCGGCCGCTCCTTCGCGGGGCCGAGGCGGGCGACCATGAGCGCGCGATCTGGCTCGTCGGCACCGACGCGGGTCGCGTCTCCCAGCTCGCGGTGCGCCAACAGCCGTGGAAGCTCCTCGTTCACGTCGAGACGGGGGAGGAGGAGGCGTACCGGCTCGACGTCGACCCGCGCGAGCGCCACAGCTGCCCCGACGACGCGCCACCGGAGCTTCGTGAGCTCCTCTACGCCGAGCTTGCGACGGTCGATCAGCCCGAGCTCAGCGACGCCGACACGGCGAAGGTCGAGTCGCGCCTGGCCGACCTCGGCTATCTCTAACCTGCTTCGGGACATGGCCAAGACAGTCGACACGGGGACGAGCGAGCCCAGCAGCCAGTCCAGTACAGCCGCGCTCGAGCCGTTCTACTCGCAGCTCGTCCTCATCCGGCGCTTCGAGGAGACGCTCCTCGATCTCTTCGCGCGCGGCGAGATGGCGGGCACGACGCACACGTGCATCGGGCAGGAAGCGGACGGCGTCGGCGTCGTCTCGTGCCTCGACCCGGCGCGCGACGTCGTCGTCTCCAACCACCGCTGCCACGGCCACTATCTCGCGCTCACCGACGACGTCGACGGCCTGCTGCGCGAGGTGCTCGGGCGCGAGGGAGGCGTGTGCGGTGGCAAGGGAGGCAGCCAGCACCTCTGCGCCGACAACTTCTACTCGAACGGCGTGCTCGGCTCCACCGTCCCGCTTGCGACCGGAATCGCGCTTGCCCAGCGAGAGCGCGGCGCCGGCGGCATCGCGACGGTGTTCATCGGCGACGGCACGCTCGGCCAGGGCGTCGTCTACGAGAGCCTCAACTACGCCTCCCTCTGGAAGCTGCCGCTGCTCGTCGTCGTCGAGCACAACGGATACGCGCAGTCGACGCCGTCCGCGCTCCAGATCGCGGGAGACGTCGAGGCGCGTGCGGCGGCCTTCGGGATCAAGACGGCGCGACTCGACTCGACCGACGTGCGCGAGATCCGCGCCGCGGCGGAGCGGGCGGTGGAGCACGTGCGCGGCACCGGGACGCCGTTCTTCCTCGTGATCGACACATACCGGTTCGCGCCGCACTCGAAGGGCGACGACTTCCGCGACCCGCAGGAGATCGAGAACCGGCGCGTTCGTGACCCGCTCGCAGTCGCCGGAGCCGACCTCGACGACGGCCGGCGCGCCGAGCTCGAGAGTGCCGTCGAGGAGCGGCTCACGCGCGCGGTCGAGGACGCGCTCGCGGCGCCGGTCGCCGGAGGTGGCGCGTGAAGGGCGAGCGCTGTGTCCAGGTCCTGAACGCCGGCCTCCACGACGTCTTCGAGCGCCGCGACGACGTGTACCTCCTCGGCGAGGACTTGCTCGACCCGTATGGCGGCGCGTTCAAGGTGAGCGCCGGCCTCAGCACGCGCTGGCCCGACCGCGTCCTGCCGACGCCGGTCGCCGAGGCCGGGATGTTCGGGATCGCCGGCGGCTTCGCGCTGCGCGGCTACCGGCCGATCGTCGAGATCATGTTCGGCGACTTCATCGCCCTCGGCTTCGACCAGATCGTGAACGGGATCGCGAAGTTCCGCGAGATGTTCGACGAGCAGGCGACCGTGCCGCTTGTCGTGCGCACGCCGATGGGCGGGCGCCGCGGCTACGGGCCGACGCACAGCCAGTCGCTCGAGAAGTTCCTCATGGGAGTCCCGGGCATCGTCGTCGTCGCGCCGAGCGAGTGCCACGACATCGCCGGGATGCTCTCGTCGGCGGTCGACGACGACCGCCCCGTCTTCTTCATCGAGAACAAGCTCATGTACGGCCGTCCGCACCGCCCCCCGGAGGACGGCTTCGTCGACGAGTTCGCGGTGCACACGAGCGAGGGGCCGTGGCCGACGCTGACCTTCTCGGGCAACCGCTTCGCGGGCGGCGAGGCGACGCTCGTGACCTACGGCGGGATGCTGCCGATCGCGCTCGAGGCGGCGACGAAGCTCATTCTCGAGGAGGAGATCTTCACGGAGGTCGTCTGCCTCGGCTGCCTGTTGCCGCTCGACCTCGAGCCCGTCCTCGAGTCGGTCGCGCGCACGGGCGCGCTCGTCACGGTCGAGGAAGGGACGCTCACCGCCGGCGTCGGCGCCGAGATCGCCGCGCGCGTGCAGGAGGCGGCGTGGGAGGAGCTCCGCGGCCCCGTCCGGCGCGTCGCCGCCCGCGACGGCATCGTTCCGTCGGCCCGGACGCTCGAGGAGGAGGCGCTGCCCGGGGTGGATGACATCGTCGCTGCGGTCACCGGCGTGCTCGTCTGATGCTCGAGATCGTGCTCACGCGCGAGGACGCGAACAGCGAGTCCGCGTTCCTCTCCGAGTGGTCCGTCGACGACGGCGCCAGCCGTGCGCAAAGGCACGGTCGTCTGCGTCGTCGAGACGTCGAAGGCGTCGGTCGAGATCGAGGCGCCCGGAGACGGGCTACTCGTCCAGCTCGTGCCGGCAGAGACCGAGGTCGAGCTCGGCAGCACGATCGCGGTCGTCGCCGCCGACGAGACGGAGGCGGCCACCGCCGCCGAGCGTAAGTCGGGCGGCGGCGGAGAGCCCGCGCCGACCGGCCCGGCGAACGTGACGCGCCGCGCCGCCGAGCTCGCAGCCGCAGCACGGCATCGATCTTGGCCGCGCTCGACAAGGCCGGCTTCATCACCGCCGCCGACGTCGAGGCTCTGATCCGCATGCAGGAGCAGGGGCCGTTGCAGCTCGACCCCGTGCTCGCCGGCCTTTCGATCGAGAACGTCACGCTTCCCGCTTCGTTCGGCCGCGACGACGCCGAAGGCGCGCTCGACGAGAAGTTCCTCGCAGAGCTGCGCGCCGATCCCGACGCCTTTGGTGCGAAGCCGTCCGAGGAGAAGATCGCCGCCTACCGAGCGGCGGGTGCCCGGATCGGCGACGGCGTCCATCTCGGCCGTGGGACCGTCGTGATCGCGCCGCGCATCGTGCTCGAGGACGGCGTGCGGATCGAGGACGGCGGCCGCGTCGAGTGCGCCGAGGTCTTCGCGATGGGCGCGCTGAGCCGCTTCGGCCATTCGCTGCAGCTCGCGTGCCGGCGCGCGTGGATCGGTTCCGGCCTGTGGGCCGGCGCGCGGATCGTGATCGGCGGCGGAGGGCACCGCGACCCGTGGGCGACGTTCGGTGTCGGCGACGACGCCTTCATCGGCGACGAGGTCTTCATCAACGTCGCACGGCCCGTCCTGCTCGGCTCCGAGACGTTCACGACGATGCGCTCGATGCTCGTGACGCACAACATCGGCCACTCCGTGCTCGAGGGATTCGAGAACCGCTTCGCCGGGATCGTCCTCGAGGACAGGGCGCAGGTCGGCCTGGGCGCGGTCGTCTATGCGGGCTGCCGCGTCGGCCGCGAGGCGATCGTTGCTTCGAACTCGTATGTCGTCGCCGATGTTCCGGCCGGGATGCTCGCAATCGGCGTGCCGGCGAAGGTGGCCGGCTCGGCGAGCCGCGCGGTGCCGCGGGCGCGCCAAATCTCGCTTGCGCGCCGCATCCTCGACGAGCTCCACGAGACGCTCGTGCTGCGCGGCTCGGCGGTCGAGCCGCTCGCCGATGCGGAAGGGATCTGGGTGGACGGCGCCGGGCGCGTCCTGTTCGTCGAATCGTTCGCCGGCTCCGAGATCGAGCCGGCGGAGGGCGAGACGGTCGTGCTCACGCTGGGCCTGGCGGGCGAGGCGCCAGCGGGATTCGCCGTCCTCGATTTGCTTGCGAGAGAGGCTCATGGCGAGACGGGAGGCGCGCTTTGCAACTCGGTGCGCGAGTTCTGCCGCAAGCGTGGCATCCGCTTCGGGTCCGGTCCGTGGCGCTACTCCGGCGGCCTGGTCTAGCCAACCGATCTATCCGCCGCATCTGATACAAAGCAGGCCGCGCCGAGAGTCCTCGGCGCTGACTTTGTAACGGTTCCGGAGGGAGAGCTTCTAGATGAGCTGGTTCATGCAACACGCCGTGCTGTTCGCGCTGCTGTGCGCGGGCGCGGCCGTCGCCTATGGCGTCTACCTGACCACGTGGCTGCTGAAGCAGCCCGCGGGCAACGAGCGGATGCAGGAGATCGCGCGCGCCATTCAGGAGGGCGCCGCCGCGTATCTGGCCCGCCAGTACCGGACGATCGCGGTCGTCGCGATCGTCCCGTTCCTGCTGCTCGGCTTCTACCACACCGTTTTCTCCGGCTCGCCGCTCGGATGGGGAGCGGCGATCGGGTTCCTGATCGGCGCCGTCCTCTCGGCCGCCGCCGGGTTCGTCGGCATGAACGTCGCCGTGCGCTCGAACGTGCGGACGGCGGAGGCGGCGCGCAAGGGCCTGCCGGAAGCGCTCAACGTCGCGTTCCGCGCCGGCTCGGTGACCGGCCTCCTCGTCGTCGGACTCGGCCTCTTCGGCGTCGCGGGCTACTACTGGGTGCTGACCGGCTGGCTCGGCCACACGCCGCACTCGGCCGTCAACGACCTCGTCGGGCTCGCGTTCGGCGGTTCGCTCATCTCCGTGTTCGCCCGGCTCGGCGGCGGCATCTACACGAAGGCCGCCGACGTCGGAGCCGACCTCGTCGGGAAGATCGAGGCGGGCATCCCCGAGGACGACCCGCGCAACCCGGCCGTGATCGCGGACAACGTCGGTGACAACGTCGGCGACTGCGCCGGCATGGCTGCCGACCTCTTCGAGACGTACGCGGTCACCGCCGTCGCCGTGATGCTGCTCGGCGTCCAACCCGGCGCGCTCGCGAGCGGAAAGACCCTCTACCTCTACCCGCTCTGCATCGGCGGCGTCTCGATCATCGCGTCGATCATCGGCGTCCAGTTCGCGCGCGTGAAGGCGGGCGGCAACATCATGAACGCGCTCTATCGCGCGGTTCTCGTCGCGACGCTCATCTCGGCCGTCATCTTCATCCCGGTGACGAAGGCGTTCTCGGGGACGACGACCATCGTCGATCTTGGGGGCGGGGGCGGCACCGTGGGCTACTCGTTCGGAGATCTCTACGGCGCGGCGCTCGTCGGCCTCGCCATCACCGCGCTCCTCGTCGGGATCACGGAGTACTACACCGGTACGCGCTGGAACCCGGTCAAGGCGATCGCGAAGGCGTCCCAGACCGGCCACGCGACGAACATCATCGAGGGCCTCGCGCAGGGCATGCAGGCGACCGCGCTGCCGGTCGTCGTGATCGCGGCCGGGATCCTCGTCGCGAACCACCTCGCCGGCCTCTTCGGGATCGGTGTCGCCGTGATGGCGCAGCTCTCCATGACCGGTCTCATCGTCGCGCTCGACGCGTACGGCCCGGTCACCGACAACGCGGGCGGCATCGCAGAAATGGCCGACCTGCCCCCCGAGGTGCGCGCGATTACCGACCCGCTCGACGCGGTCGGCAACACGACGAAGGCGGTGACGAAGGGCTACGCGATCGGCTCTGCCGCACTCGCCGCTCTTGTCCTGTTCGGCTCGTATGCGAACGAGCTCCACACCCAGGCGCTGATCCACTCGGCGGGCTCGCCGCTTTCGGTCCTGACGTTTGACCTCTCGAGCGCGTGGGTCATCGCCGGCCTCCTGATCGGCGGTCTCATGCCGTTCCTCTTCGCGTCGCTCGCGATGCAGGCCGTCGGTCGCGTCGGCGGCGAGGTCGTCGAGGAGGTTCGCCGCCAGTTCCGCGAGCACCCCGGGATCATGGAAGGCACCGAGCGGCCGGAGTACGGCCCGGCGATCGACATCGTCACGAAGTCGGCGCTCCGCAGCATGATGCTGCCGGCGCTCGTGCCGATCGCGATCCCGATCGCCGTCGGTCTCATCAATGCGCAGATGCTCGGCGGCCTCCTGATCGGGACGATCGTCACGGGCCTCTTCCTCGCGATCGCCATGACGGCCGGCGGCGGTGCGTGGGACAACGCGAAGAAGCTCATCGAGGACGGGGAGTACGGCGGGAAGGGCTCCGAGGCTCACGCCGCCGCGGTCACGGGTGACACGGTCGGCGATCCGTACAAGGACACGGCCGGCCCGGCGATCAACCCCATGATCAAGATCGCGAACATCGTCGCGATCCTCATCATTCCGATCCTCATCACGATTCACGGCTAGGAACTCCGGAGTACCGTTGCCCGGGTGAGAACGCTCTACCCGGGTAACGGCCTCCGTCGCCGCTCTCGCGCTCGTGACCGGCGCGATCGAGCTGCTGAAAGGCCACGTCCCGGTCCTCAGCCTCGCGGTTCTCTACCTGCTCGCGATCATCCCGGTCGCCGTCGCGTGGGGGACTGTGTACGCAGTCGGGGTCGCGATCGGGAGCATGCTCTGCTTCAACTTCTTCTTCCTCCCGCCGCTCTACACGCTGACTCTGCAGGACGAACGCAACTGGTTCGCGCTGCTCGTCTTCGTCGTCACCGCAGTCGTCGTGAGCGAGCTCGCGTCGCGGTCGCGGCGGCGCGCGGTCGAGGCGGAAGCCGCGTTGCAGGCACTGCAGGAGCTGACCGAGGAGCGGGAACGGCTCGCGCAAGAAGCGGTCGAGGCCGAGGCGCTCCGGCGGAGCGACGCGCTGAAGACTGCTCTGTTGCGCGCTGTGAGCCACGACCTTCGCTCGCCGCTGATGGCGATCCTCACCTCCGCGAGTGCACTCACGAACGGCGAGCTGTCGCTCGATCCCGACGACCGCCGCGAGCTCACGGAGACGATCCTCGGCGAGGCGGAGCGACTCGACCGCATCGTGAGCAACCTGCTCGATCTCTCGCGGCTGCAGGCCGGCGCGGCCGTCCCCGAGCCGGGTGACTGGCCTGCCGACGACCTCGTGCTGCAGGCGATCGACGGCATCGAGGTCGGCAGTCGCGTCGAGGTCGTGCTGCCCGAGGACGACTCGCCGTTCGTCCACGCGGACCGCGCTCAGTCCGAGCGCATCGTGGCGAACCTCATCGAGAACGCACTGCGGTACTCCCCGCCGGACGAGCTGGTTCGCGTGCAGGTGCGAGAGATCGGCTCGGACGTGCTCGTGCGTGTCGTCGATCACGGCCCCGGCATCCCGCCGAGCGAGGCCGAGCGAATCTTCGAGCCGTTCCAGCGCGGCTCTCTCACCGGCACAACCCGCGGCGCCGGGCTCGGCCTCGCGATCGCGCGCGGCTTCGCCGAGGCGAACGGCGGGCGTGTGTGGGTCGAGTCCCACGAAGGCCAGGGGGCAACGTTCGTTCTCGCGCTGCCACTCGCGCAGCGAGTCCAGGCTCCCGCATGACGGGGCAGCGCGTCCTCGTCGTCGACGACGAGCAGCAGATCCTGCGGGCGCTGCGGACGAGCCTCCGCGGCGCGGGCTACGAGGTCGAGACGGCGGACACGGCCGAGAGCGCGCTCGCCGCGGCGGCGATGCGGCCCCCCGAGGCCGTGATCCTCGACCTCGTGCTGCCGGACGGGACAGGAACCGATGTCGCGCGCGAGCTGAGAACGTGGAGCACGGCGCCGATCATCGTCCTCTCCGCCGTTGGCGACGAGCGGGAGAAGGTCGCTGCGCTCGACGCCGGCGCCGACGACTACGTCACGAAGCCGGTCGGGATCGACGAGCTCCTGGCGCGCCTGCGCGCGGTGCTACGGAGGACTTCGCCGAGCGGCGAGCCTGTCGTCGAGGTCGGCGAGCTCGTCGTCGATCTCGCGAACCGGACGGTGACGACGTCCGGCCGATCCGTCCACCTGACGCCGCACCAATTCGACCTCCTGCGCGTCTTCGCGCTCAACGTCGGCAAGCTCCTCACGCACCGCCAGCTTCTGCAGGAGGTCTGGGGGCCGGGTTACGCCGACGCGGCGAACCTCCTGCAGGTGAACGTCTCGCAGTTGCGGCGGAAGATCGAGCCCGACCGGACGCAGCCGCGCTACCTCCTCACGGAGACCGGCGCCGGCTACCGCCTCGTCGAGCCTTAAGGAAATCCTCAGGCCGCGGCGGGAAACCGTCAGGCGGCCTTCAGCAGGTCGGGCCTAGCGTCGTCTGCATGTACGACCTCGCTGCGGTCACGGTCTTTGTAGCCGTCTTCGTGCTCCTGTTCGCAGTCGTCTGGGGGCTCGGGAAACTCTGATGTCGGCCGGCGACGCGTTCGGGCTCGCGATCTCGGTCGCCGTCCTCGTCTATCTCATCTACGCCCTCTTCCGTGGAGAGAAGTTCTGATGGGCCAGGGCATCGCCCAGATCCTCGTCTTCGTCGCGATCCTCATCGCGGCGAGCTACGCCTTCAGCGCCTACATGGCGCGCGTCTTCGCCGACGACAACGGCTTCCTCACGCGCGGTCGGCTCCGCTTTCTCGGCGGCCCCGAGCGCGGCTTCTTCCGCGCGATCGGCGACAAGACCGCGAAGGAGCAGACGTGGAAGGAGTACGCCGCGCACCTGCTCGGTTTCAGCTTCCTCTTCGTGCTTCTGCTCTACGCGATCCAGCGGCTGCAGGGGCACCTGTTCCTCAACCCGCAGCACATGGTCGGCGTCTCGGACTTCATCTCGTTCAACACCGCGGCGAGCTTCCTCACGAACACGAACTGGCAGTACTACGCCGGCGAGTCGACGATGTCGTACCTGACCCAGATGGCGGGGCTCGCGGTACAGAACTTCGTCTCGGCCGCCGTCGGGATCGCGGCGATGATTGCGCTCTTCCGTGGCTTCACGCGCCGCGAGTCGGGGACGATCGGGAACTTCTGGCGCGACCTGTACCGCGCGCTCGTCTACGTCCTCCTGCCCCTCGCGCTCGTCTCCACCGTGATTCTCATCGCCGCCGGCGTGCCGCAGACGTTTGCGCACTACGCGACGGCGCACACGTTGCAGGGCGGGACACAGACGATCGCGCGCGGCCCGGTCGCGTCGCAGATCGCGATCAAGCACATCGGCACGAACGGCGGCGGCTTCTACAACTCGAACTCCTCCGTCCCGTTCGAGGGGCCCGGCAGCTTCGGCGGCTACTTCGAGCTCTTCCTCGAGCTGCTGATCCCGTTCGCGTGCGTGTTCCTCTTCGGCCGGCAGATCCGAGCGATGCGAAACGCGGTCGCGATCTTCGTCTCGATGTTCATCCTCTTCGCGGTCGGCGTGGGGACGGTCTACGCCGCCGAGCAGCACGGCTCCGCCGGTCCTCCGCAACTCCGGCGTCAACATCGCGAACTCGGCCCAGCAGACGGGCGGGAACATGACGGACAAGGAAGTGCGCTTCGGCATGGCCGAGACCGCGATCTTCGAGAACGGCACGACGGTCACGTCGACCGGCGCGGTCATCTGCGGGCCATGACGCCTTCACGCCGCTCGGCGGCGGCGTGCTGCTGACGAACATCTTCCTCGGCGAGATCATCTTCGGCGGCGTCGGCTCGGGGATGTACGGGATCCTCTTCATCATCGTCCTCGCCGTCTTCATCGCGGGACTGATGGTCGGCCGTACGCCGGAGTACCTCGGCAAGAAGATCGAAGCGCGAGAGGTGAAGATCGCCGCCCTCGGCGCGCTCTTCTCCGCCGTCCTGATCCTCGTTCTGACCGCGGCGGCGATCGCGACGAAGGCCGGCTTGGCCTCGATCTACAACCCCGGTGCGCACGGCTTCACGGAAACGCTCTACGCCTACACCTCGCAGGGGGGTAACAACGGCAGCGCCTTCGCGGGCTACGGAGGCACGCCGTTCGCGGCGTACCTGGGCGGCATCGACATGCTCTTCGCCCGCTTCGTGCCGATGATCGCGGCCCTCGCGCTTGCCGGCTCGCTCGCCCGCAAGCGGCTCGTTCCCGCCTCGGCCGGCACGTTCCGCACCGACGGCGGCACGTTCGTGGCCGTGCTCGTCGGGATGATCATCTTCACCGCTGGGCTCATGCTTCTCCCGGCGCTGTTCCTCGGGCCGATCGTCGAGGGGCTGATGAAGTGATCCTCCGCCGGATTCTTGTCGCGTCGGTCGTCTCGATCGTCCTGTTCACGCTCGTGTTCGGCTTCGCCTATCCGGTGCTGATGACCGGGATCGGCCAGGCTGCGTTCCCGTCGCAGGCGAACGGCAGCCTGATCCAGCTACAACGGCACGACTCGTCGGCTCGACGCTCGCGGCGCAGCTCTTCTCGTCGCCGGCGGCGTTCCACGAGCGGCCGTCGGCGACGTCGCCGGCCTACAACGCGGCGGGGACGACGTTCTCGAACCTCGGCCCGACGAACCCCGCGCTCGCGCAGCTCGTCGCAGACGAACGCGAAGGCCGTGCTGAAGCTCGAGACGCCGTACAACCCGGGCCTGACGATCCACCAGATCCCGGTCGACGCGGTGACGCCCTCGGCGTCGGGCATCGACCCGGACATCTCGCTCGCGTACGCGCAGCTGCAGGCGCCGCGGGTCGCCGCCGTCCGGCACCTGCCGCTCGCGACCGTCGAGACGCTGATCCACGAGAACACCGACGGCCGCTGGCTCGGCTTCTTCGGCGAGCCGGGTGTCAACGTCGTGAAGCTCAACCTCGCCCTGATCAAGCTGGGAGGCAAGTAGATGTCGGCGATCTCGGTCGCACCGGAAATGCCGCCGCCGCCGCGGCGACGGTCGAGCGTCTTCTCGCGCGATCTCGTCGTGCAGGCGATCTGGGACTCGTTCCCGAAGCTCGACCCGCGGCTGCAGCTGAAGAACCCCGTGATGTTCATGGTCGAGCTCGGCTCGGTGATCACGAGCGTGATCTTCGTCAAGGAGCTCGTGCAGGGAAACCACGGCCAGCTCTGGTTCGTCGGCACGATCGCGATCTGGCTCTGGCTCACCGTCCTGTTCGCGAACTTCGCCGAGGCGATCGCCGAGGGTCGCGGCAAGGCGCAGGCGAACGCGCTGCGCGCGACGCGCACGACGACGACGGCGCGGCTGCGGGATGGGGGAGAGATCGCGGCCGCCGACCTGCAGAGGGGCGACATCGTCGTGGTCGAGGCGGGGATGGTCATCCCGGCCGACGGCGAGATCATCGAGGGCGTCGGCTCGGTGGACGAGTCGGCGATCACGGGTGAGTCCGCGCCCGTGATCCGCGAGGCCGGCGGCGACCGCTCGGCCGTCACCGGCGGCACGAAACTCCTCTCCGACCGGCTCGTGATCGAGGTGACGCAGGAGCCGGGCAAGTCGTTCCTCGACCGGATGATCGCGCTCGTCGAGGGCGCTGAGCGGCGCAAGACGCCGAACGAGATCGCCCTCAACATCCTCCTCGCCGCTCTCTCCATCACCTTCCTCGCCGCCGTCGTCACGCTGCGGCCGTTCGCGATCTACGCCGGCACGGCACTCTCCGAGACGGTCCTCATCGCTCTGCTCGTCGCGCTGATCCCGACCACGATCGGTGCGCTGCTGTCCGCGATCGGCATCGCCGGGATGGACCGCCTCGTGCAGCGGAACGTGCTCGCGATGTCCGGCCGCGCGGTCGAGGCGGCGGGAGACGTCGACGTCCTCCTGCTCGACAAGACCGGCACGATCACGCTCGGCAACCGCCAGGCGGCGGAGTTCATCCCCGCGCCGGGGGTCGAGGAGCGGGAGCTCGCCGAGGTCGCGCAGCTTGCCTCGCTCGCCGACGAGACGCCGGAAGGCCGTTCGATCGTCGTCCTCGCCAAGGAGAAGTTCAACGTGCGCGAGCGCGAGCTCGGCGAGCACGAGTTCGTCCCCTTCACCGCAGCCACACGCATGAGCGGCGTGAACATGAACGGGACGATGATCCGCAAGGGTGCCGCCGACGCCGTCAAGGCGTTCGTCGCCGAGAACGGCGGTCGCGTGCCCACAGAGGTCGATCAAGCCGTGCAGCGCGTCGCTGAGCAAGGCGGCACGCCGCTCGTCGTCGCGCGCGACAACTTCGCGCTCGGCGTCATCCACCTGAAGGACGTCGTCAAGGGCGGCATGAGCGAGCGCTTCGACGAGCTGCGGAAGATGGGGATCCGCACGGTGATGATCACCGGCGACAACCGCGTCACCGCGGCTGTCATCGCGCAGGAGGCCGGCGTCGACGACTTCCTCGCCGAGGCGACGCCCGAGGCGAAGCTCGCGCTGATCAAGGAGGAGCAGGCGAAGGGCCGCATGGTCGCGATGACCGGCGACGGCACGAACGACGCGCCCGCGCTTGCGCAGTCCGACGTCGGCGTCGCGATGAACACGGGCACGTCGGCGGCCAAGGAGGCCGGCAACATGGTCGACCTCGACTCGAACCCGACGAAGCTGATCGAGATCGTCGAGGTGGCGAAGCAGCAGCTGATCACCCGCGGCGCGCTGACGACGTTCTCGATCGCGAACGACGTGGCGAAGTACTTCGCGATCCTGCCGGCGATGTTCGCCACGACCTACGCGGCGGCTCCGGGCCAGACTGGTCCGCTCTGGTCGTTGAACATCATGCACCTCGGCGACGCGCAGAGCGCCATCGTCTCGGCGATCATCTTCAACGCGCTGATCATCCCGGCGCTCGTGCCGCTCGCCCTGCGCGGTGTCAAGTACCGGGCCATCGGCGCGACGGCGCTGCTCCGCCGCAACCTCGTGATCTACGGTCTCGGTGGCGTGATCCTTCCGTTCGTCGGGATCAAGCTGATCGATCTCATCGTCCACAACGTCTTCGGAGCGTGAGCGAGAGTGGCGAGAGGCCACCACCGGATCCTCCTCGGGATGGCGGCGGGCGTCGGCAAGACGTACCGGATGCTCCTCGAGGGCCGGCAGGCGCACGAGAACGCGCGGGACGTCGTGATCGGCTATCTCGAGCCGCACGAGCGCCCCGACACGACCGCGCTCGCCGACGGGCTCGAGGTCGTGCCACGGCTGAGCATGCATCAGGGCACGCTCGTGCTCGAGGAGATGGACATCGACGCCGTGATCCGTCGGGCCCCGGAGCTCGCGCTGATCGACGAGCTCGCGCACACGAACGCGGCGGGAATGCGCAACGAGAAACGCTGGCAGGACATCGACGATGTGCTCGAGGCTGGGATCGACGTGATCTCGACCGTCAACGTCCAGCATCTCGAGAGCCTCAACGACGCGATCTTCGAGCTCACCGAGGTACGGGTGCGCGAGACGTTCCCCGACAGGATCCTCGACGAGGCCGACGAGGTCGTGCTCGTCGATCTCTCGCCGGAGGAGCTGCAGGAACGGCTGCGTGCGGGCAAGGTCTATTCGAAGGAGCGGGCGTCAGTCGCGCTCGAGAACTTCTTCCGCACCGACAAGCTCGCCGTGCTCCGCGAGATCGCTCTCCGTGAGGTCGCCGACGACGTCGAGGCACGTCGTGTCGCCCGTGAGCTCGAGCCGCTCTCGAAAACCGCTGTCGGCGAGCGCGTACTCGCGCTCGTCGAGCCGCAGCCGAAGTCGCAGCGGATCATGCGGCGCGCGTGGCGCTCGGCGCAGCGGCTCGGGGCACCGATGGACGCCGTCTGGGTCCGGAGGGCGGGGCACATGCCGAGCGACGAGGAGACGACCCAGCTCGCCGCGCTGCGCCGCCTCGCCGCGATCCTCGGAGCGCACTTCATCGAGGCCGAGGGCGACGACTTCGTTGGCACAGTCCGGCGCGTCGCAGTCGAGCGTGGCTCGACGTACATCTTCGTCGGCACGCCCGACGAGTCCCGCCGGCGCGAGATCCTCGGCGGCTCCCTCCTCTCGCGGATGGTCCGCGAGCTTGCCCGGTATCGACATCCGCGTCATCACGAACCGCACCGACCGGGACAACCTCACCCAATGATCGCCGCGGTCATCTCCCTCGCGGCGCTTGTCGTAGTCCTCGCCGCTGCGCTCGCGGTCCGCAGCGGAGTTCGCTTCCGGCGGCCGAAGCCCGGAGCGCGCCGCATCCTCGTTCCCTTCACCGACGGGACGCTCGACCCGACCGTCCTCGCCGCTGCGATTCGGCTCGCGCAGGCCGAGCAGGCGACGCTCGTGCCTGCGTACCTCCTTCTCGTTCCGCTGCGCTACTCGGAGGATTCGCCGCTGCGGGACGACATCGCGGTCGCCATGCCGCTGCTCGAGGCCGTCGAGCACGCCGCGCTGCGCGCCGGGGTTCCCGTCGACGCGCGCATCGAGAAGGGCCGCAGTCCGTCTCACGCGCTGCGGCGCCTGTGGGAGGTCGAGCGCTTCGATCGGATCCTCGCTCCCGCGCCTGCGAACGGGAACGGCGGCTTCAGCGCGAAAGAGGTTGCGTGGATCCTCGCCAACTCGCCGGCCGAGACGATCGTGCTCAAGCCGATGCCTCTGGCCGCCTGACCGGCGCGCAGGAGTACCGTCTCTGCCTGTGAGAGCCCGGGCGGAGCTGTTGGTCGGGATCCTGGCGAGCGTCGGGGCTGTCGCGCTCGTGAGCGTCGTGGTCTGGCTGCTCGAGCCGCACGTGCCGGTGCTCAGCCTCGGTGCGCTCTACGTCCTCGCCGTTCTGCCCATCGCGATCTTCTGGGGGACACCGCTTGCCGCCGCGGTCGCCGTTGCGAGCATGCTCGCGTTCAACTGGTTCTTCCTGCCGCCGACCCACACGTTCCAGCTGCGGGACGGTGCGAACTGGCTCGCGCTCGTCGTCTACCTCGCGATTGCCTTCGCGGTGAGCGCGCTCGCGGCGCGGGCGCGGGCGCGCCGGGAGGACGCCGAGCAGCGGCGCGCCGAGGCGCATGCGCTCGCCGAGGCGGCGCTCGACCTCCTCCGCGGACGAACGCTCGACGAGGAGCTCGGCCATCTCGCCTCGCTCGCGGCCGGCGTGCTCGGCGTCGGCAGCGCGCGACTCGAGATCGGAGAGCTGTTCCCCGGGCCGGGGGAGCGGGCGCTGCCGGTCGAAGCCGGGCTCCGCTGGGTGGCGACGCTCTTCGTCGACGAGGACGCGACCATCGACGACGCGGTGCGCGAGCGGTTCCTGCCCTCGCTCGCCGCGCTCCTCGCCGTCGCCGCCGAGCGAAGCCATCTCGAGGCCGAGGCGGTCGAGGCCGAGGCTCTGCGTCGCAGAGACGCGCTCATGACGGCGCTTCTGCGCGCTGTCTCGCACGATCTCCGCTCGCCGCTCACGGCGATCCTCGCGTCGGCCGACGCGCTCGCGAGCCGCGGCCTCGTGCTCGAAGAGAGCGACCGGCGCGGCCTCGCGGAGGGCATCCACGACGAGGCGACGCGCCTCGATCGCGTCGTCGAGCAGCTCCTCGACCTCTCGCGGCTCGAAGCAGGGGAGGCCGAGCCACACCGCGAGCTCTGGCACGTGGACGAGCTCGTCGGGCAGGCGCTCGCGGGTCTCGGGGACGCCGCCAAGCGGGTCCGCCTCGAGATCGCGCCGGAGGAGCCGCCGGTCGAGGTCGACGCGGCCCAGGTCGAGCGCGTGCTCGCGAACCTCCTCGAGAACGCGCTCCGCTACTCCCCGAACGGAACGAGTGTCATCGTGCGTGCGGAACATGGCGCGACCGAGCTTCGCCTCCACGTCGTCGACCGCGGGCCGGGACTGCCGTCGGAGGAACGGGACGCGCTCTTCAAGCCGTTTCGCCGCGGCGGCTCAGGGCGTGGCTCGGGTTTGGGCCTCGCCATCGCGCGCGGCTTCGCGGAAGCGAACGGCGGTCGGCTCTGGGCGCAGGACGACCCGGGCGGCGGCCATCTCGTCCTCAGCCTGCCGCTTGCCGACCGGCCCGTGCCGGTGCGCGCATGAGTAGCCGCGTTCTCGTCGTCGATGACGAGCCGCAGATCCTTCGCGCGCTCAAAGCGAGCCTGCGCGGCGCGGGCTACGAGGTCGAGACGGCCGAGACCGTCGAGCAGGCGCTCACCCTTCTCGCCGCGAACCCGCCCGACGCGGTCATCCTCGATCTCGTGCTGCCCGACGGCAGCGGAGTCGAGGTCTGCCGTGAGCTACGCACGTGGAGCAGCGCGCCGGTCATCGTCCTTTCCGTCGTCGGCGACGAGGCGGAAAAGGTCGCGGCCCTCGACGCGGGAGCGGACGACTATGTGACGAAGCCGTTCGGGATCGAGGAGCTCCTTGCGCGCCTCCGGGCGGCCCTTAGGCGCGTCGACGCGCCGTCCGAGCCGGTCGTCGTGCTCGGCGACCTGCGGATCGACCTCGAGAAGCGCGCCGTCTCGGTCCGCGGCGAGCCCGTCCAGCTGACGCCGCACGAGTTCGGCCTGCTCCGGGTCCTTGCCCGCAACCCCGGCAAGCTGCTCACGCACGAGATGCTGCTGCGCGAGGTGTGGGGGAGGGGCTACGGCTCGGAGGCGCATTACCTCCACGTCTATGTCTCGCAGCTGCGGCGCAAGCTCGAGCCCGATCCAGCCCGGCCGCGCTACATCCTCACCGAGCCCGGCGCGGGCTATCGACTCGCGGATCCCGTCTTGAGCAGTTCTTGAGGCACGTCGCGGAATCCTGACCTTCCGCTGACTCGGCCCGGCCTAGCGTTGGGGTATGGCCACTGCGGCGGATCCACTCGCGCCGAAACGTCTTCGTCGCGTCCTCGTGGGTCGGCCGATGCAGACCGGTCAGATGCACGAGACGCTGCTGCCGAAGTGGCTCGCGCTGCCGATCTTCGCGTCCGACCCGCTCTCATCGAACGCCTACGCCACCGAGGAGGCGCTCGTGGTGCTCGTCGGCGCCGCGGGCCTCGCCGCCGCCCATCTCGTCCTTCCGCTCACGCTTGCGATCGCCGCCCTGCTCGCGATCGTCATCCTCTCGTACCGGCAGACGGTTCGCGTCTACGAAACGAGCGGCGGTGCGTACGTCGTCGCGCGGGAGAACCTCGGAACGGCTCCGAGTCTCGTGGCGGCTTCCGCGCTGCTGACGGATTACGTCCTCACGGTGGCGGTCTCGATCTCGGCAGGGATCTTCGCGATCACGTCGTTCGCGCCGTCGCTCTCGTCTCACCGGGTCGGTCTCTCGCTGCTCTGCCTGCTCGTGATCGTCCTCGCCAACCTGCGCGGAGTGCGGGAATCGGGGCTGCTCTTCGCGCTGCCCACGTATGCGTTCATCGCGGCGATCCTCGCGGTCGACGCCGTGGGACTCATCCAGTACCTGACCGGCGACCTTCACGACGCCGTCGTTCCTCAGCCTCTCCCGGCAGGCACCGGAGCCGTCACCCTCTTCGTTCTTCTGCGGGCGTTCTCGTCGGGCTCGACCGCGCTCACCGGCGTCGAGGCGATCGCGAACGGTGTCAACGCGTTCCGGCATCCGCAGGGCAGGAACGCCTCGAAGACGCTCGGCGTGCTCGGCGGGCTGACGATCGCGATGTTCATCGGCCTCTCGTTCCTCGCGGTCCACGTCCACGCCCTCCCGAGCGCAACGGCCTCCGTCGTCTCCCAGATCGCGCGGGCGGTCTTCCAGCCAGGGAGCGTCGGCGGCTTCATGTTCTACGTCGTCCAGGCGACGACGCTGCTCGTCCTGATCCTCGCGGCGAACACGTCGTTCCAGGGCTTCCCGCGGCTCTCGGCGCTGCTCGCCCGCGACCGCTTCGCGCCGCGGCAGTTCTCGAACCTCGGCGACCGCCTCGTCTTCTCGAACGGCATGCTCGTGCTCGCAGCGGCGGCGGCCGCGCTGCTCGTCGTCTACAAGGCGGACACCAACAGCCTCATCCACCTCTACGTGATCGGCGTCTTCACGGCGTTCACGGTCTCGCAGGTGGGGATGGTGCGCTACTGGCAGCGTGTCCGCGGGGCGGGGTGGCAGCGGAAGCTCGCGATCAACGCGGTCGGCGCGTCGGCGACCGGTCTTGTCACGGTCATCGTCGTCATGACGAAGTTCGGGGAAGGCGCTTGGCTCGTGACCGTGGCGATCCCCGTCATCGTCGTCGCGATGCTCGGCGTGCGGCGGCACTACGACCGCGTCGCGCGCAGGCTGCGTGCCGGTGCCGCAGCGGTCGCCTCGGCACCGGAGGCGCGGAACCAGACACTTCTCGTGGTCGAGTCGCTCGACGAAGCGACGGAACGCGGCCTCGCGCTCGCCCGCCGCATCTCGCCGGAAGGATTCCGCGCGATCCACGTCGAGCGCCACGGAACGGACGCCGGGATCGGGCCACGGTGGTTCCACGTCTCAAACGGGTCACCACTGTTGGAGAAGCTCGAACGTCATGGCGGCGCCGTCGAGACGGTGCTCGACCAGGTCTGGCGGCTGCCGCGCGGCGAGTCCGACTTCGTGACCGTCGTCGTCCCGGAGAAGTTCAGCCGTCGCTCGCTCATCGAGCAGGCGCGGCATCCGTTCGAGCTCTCGCTCAAGCTGAGGCTGCTCACCGAGTCGAGCGTCGTCGTCGTCAACGTGCCGACCGTGGACGAGGCACCGTCGTCCGAGCGGGAGCTCGCCGTGCGGATCTTCGTGTCCGGCGCGAATGCCGCGTCGATGCGTGCCGTCAACTGGGCGCAGTCGATCGACATCCCGAACACGAAGGCGGTCAACTTCGCGTTCGACGAGCACGAGGCCGCTGAGATCCGCCGCGAGTGGCGCTCGGAAGACGCCGCGATCCCGCTTGAGGTCCTCGAGGCCCCGTACCGCGACATCGGCGACCCGATGCTCGCGTACCTCCGCGAGCTCACCGCCGACGGAAACGACGTGCTCGTCGTCCTGCCGGAGCTCGTCCTCCGCGGCTGGCGGCGGTTCCTCCACAACCAGCGGGCGCTCTACGTCAAGCGTCTCCTCCTGGTCGAGCCGCACGTCCTGCTCGCCTCGGTTCCCTACCCACTCGTTCGATGAGACTGCCCGACGTCCGCGTCCTGCACCGTCGAGCGCAACGGCTTGCACGTCGGGCCGGTTCGATCGGCTACCGGACGATCGTCGTGCCGCTGCTCGAAGGAGAGGAGACGGAGCACGCGCTCGATCTCGCGTGCAGGCTCGCCGCGGACCGGCGGGCGCGTGTCGTTCTCGTCGCGCCGCTCTTCGTCGAGCGGGAGCTTCCGCTCGACGCACGCTTCGACGAAGAGGTGCACGCGCTGCGCGACCGGCTCGACTCGGCCGCGGCGGTCGCGGGATCGTACGGCGTCGGCGTGCGCCGCGAGATCGTCCGCACGCGCCCGGGTCGACTCGGCGAGGAGGTCGCGCGCATCGCGAACGAGCGCGGCGCCGAGCTTGTCGTCGTAGGCGCTCCGGTCGAGTCGAGGCGCGGCTTCAAGCGCGCGTTCCGGCACGAAGTCCTGCTCCTCATGCGCGCCGCGCCGTGCCGCGTGATGATCGCCACCGGTCCGGTCGCCGGGGCGCAGCACTAGAGTCCGGCCGTGGCTAGACGGAGACGCCAGGCAAACGAGCTCGAACGGGTCCTCGGCACCAACGCTCTCTTCGCCACCGCGTACGGCAACGTCGGCTCGTCGATCTATTACGCCCTCGGCGTCGTAGCGGTCTACGCGCTCGGCCTCACGCCGACCGTCTTCATCCTCGCCGGCGTCATCTTCGCGTGCACCGCTGCGACGTACTCCGAGGGGACGGTGCGGTATCCGGAGGCCGGCGGCTCGTCGAGCTTCGCGCGCCACGCCTTCAACGAAACGGTCTCGTTCGAGGCCGCCTGGGCGCAGATGCTCAACTACGTCGCGACGATCGCCGTCTCGGCGTTCTTCGTCCCGCACTACCTCTCGGTCTTCTGGGCGCCGCTGCGGCAGAACCCGTGGGACATCGTCGTGGGGGTCGTCGTCATCGCCGTGCTCGTCGTCGTCAACATCGTCGGCGTCCAGGAGTCGGCGAAGCTCAACGTCATCCTCGCGGTCGTCGACTTCGGGACGCAGGTGCTGCTCGTGCTGCTCGGCTTCGTCCTCGTGTTCTCGCCGCACGTACTCGTCTCGAACATCCACCTCGGCGTCGCGCCGACGTGGGCGAGCTTCTTCCTCGCGATCCCGGTGGCGATGCTCGCGTACACCGGCATCGAGACGGTCTCGAACATGGCGGAAGAGGTGCGGGACCCGGTGCGGACGGTGCCGCGCGCGGTGCTCTTCGTCGCGATCGCCGTCTTTGCCATCTACTTCACGCTGCCGTGGGTCGCGCTCTCGGCGTTGCCGGTCTTCCCCGACGCGCACGGCTACACGACGTGCCTCGCCGCGCCGCCGACGACGCTCTGCCAGGGCGAGCCGGGGTACCAGAACGACCCCGTGCTGGGAGTCGTGAACAATCTCGGCCTCGGCGCCGGCATCACGCACGTCCTCCAGATCTACCTCGGGATCCTCGCCTCGACGATCCTCTTCATCGGCGCGAACGCGGGGGTGATCGGCGCTTCACGCATCACGTACGCGATGTCGGGCTACCGGCAGCTGCCACGCGTCTTCCGCCGGATCCACCCGAAGTTCAAGACGCCGTGGATCGCGCTCGTCGTGTTCGCCGGGACGATCCCGATCCTCCTCACGCTCACCGGCGAGACCGCGTTCCTCGGGGCGATCTACGCGTTCGGCGCGACGTTCTCGTTCACCGTCGCGCACGCATCCATCGTGCGGCTGCGGATGAAGCAGAAAGGCGACGGCGAGATCGGATTCAAGCCACGCGGCAACATCCGCTGGCGCGGAACCGTGTGGCCAGTGTTCGCGATCGTCGGCGGGATCGGGACGGGGTTGTCG
Source organism: uncultured Actinomycetes bacterium (assembly GCA_963816735.1). GTDB lineage: Bacteria > Actinomycetota > Thermoleophilia > Gaiellales > Gaiellaceae > Palsa-739. The sequence goes on along the minus strand of CAWFLY010000010.1, from coordinate 615,686 downwards.
TGGGTCGTGATCGTCGTCCAGAGCCCGTCGATTCGTTACGCGGGCATCGGCTGGCTCCTGCTCGGGCTCGGGTTCTACTTCGTCTATCGCCGCTACGTGCTGCACGAGCCGATGACGCAGACGATCCGTGCCCCGGTCGAGTACGGGAAGGCAGCGGCGCTCGAGTTCCGCACGATTCTCGTCCCGATCGCGCCCGGCTACCCGTCCGACGAGGCGATGGACTTCGCATGCCGCCTCGCGGCCGAGCGGCGTGCCTCGATCGTCGCGGTGACCGCCATTCAGGTGCCGCTCGACCAGCAGCTCGACGCGTATCTGCCCGAGGACGTTCGGGAAGCCAACGAGCAACTCGACGAGGCCCGCGCGATCGGCGACTCGTACGGCGTGCGCGTCACAGGCCGCATCGCGCGAACGCGCAACATCGGCCGTGAGATTTGCGACGAGGCCGTCCGCCGCGGCACGGAGGTAATTGTGATGGCGGGACCGAGGCGCGTCCGCCTCCAGCGCGGCCGCCGCCAGATCTTCGGCGACTCCGTCGACTTCGTCCTCCGCCACGCGCCGTGCCGCGTGATGGTGGCGACGGGGGGCGAGAGCGCGTGACCGCGTTCTACCGGCGCTCGGGCTTCGTCCTCGGGCTGATCTCGCTCGGGCTCGGAGTGGTGTTGCTCGTCGAGACCGCGGCGCAGGGAGGTGGCTCGACCGGCTATCTGCTCGGCGTGCTGTTCCTCGCCCTGGGAATCGGCCGCCTGTACCTCGTCCGGCGGCGGTAGAGCTAGCCTCTTCTTATGGCCCGTAAGCTGCCGCGGCTCCAACGGGCGCTCGACGCGCCGGCGCTCGCGTCCGTCGCATACGGAGAGATCGCCTCCTCGATCTACTTCGCGCTCGGGATCGTCGCGCTCCACGCGCTCGGGATGACGCCCGTCGTCCTTGCGCTCGTCGGGTTGATCTTCCTCATCGTCACGGCGTCGTATGTCGAGGGCGCGACCGCGTACCGCGGCACCGGCGGCGCGGCGGCGTTCGTGCGCGTTGCATTCAACGATTTCGCCGGTTTCCTCACCGGGTGGGCGCTCTTCCTCGACTACCTGATCGTGATCGCGCTCTCGGCGCTCTTCCTGCCGCACTATCTAGGGCTGGCGCTCGGCATCCAGTCGATTGCGCAGCACCCAGGCGACGTGATCTTCGGCTGCGTCGTCATCGCGGGGATCACCGCCTCGCGGCTCGTCGCGCGCACGAAGATGTACACGGCCGGCCTTCTCGTGCCGGTGCTCGACCTCGTGACGCAGCTCATGCTCGTGATACTCGGCTTCGCCTTTCTCTTCTCACCGCACACGCTCCGGCAGGGCATCCATCTCGGGACGAGTCCGTCGTGGCACCAGCTCACGTTCGCCGTGCCGCTCGCTTTCCTCGCGTATACGGGTCTCGAGACCGTCGCGAACCTTGCGGGCGAGACCCGAGAGCCTGGACGCGATCTTCCTCGCAGCTTCTTCTCCGCGATCGGCGCCGTCGTTCTCGTCACCGTCCTCATTGCGATCGTCGGACTCTCGGCGTTTCCGGTCTCCCATGGGACGACGGATCTCGGCACGATCTGGCAGCGCGCGCCGCTCATGGGCATCGTGCACCAGCTCGGCCCGCATGTCGGCTCGACGTTCGGGGACGTGCTCCGCGTCTACGTCGGCCTGACAGGGGCCCTCATCCTCCTCACAGCTGCGATCACGTCGAACTCCGGCTTCGGCAGGCTCGCGTTTTCGCTCGGCGAGCACGGCCAGTTGCCGCGCGCGTTCGCGCGACTGAGCCGCCGCAGCATGCACTCGCCGGCGGCCGTCCTCGCGGCGGGCGGGATCTCGATCGCGCTGCTCGTGGTGACGGCATTCACGAAGGACGCGGTCGCCTTCCTCGCGAGCCTCTTCAGCTTCGGTGTGCTCCTTGCGTTCACGGCCGCTCAGCTCGCAGTGATCAAGCTCCGCTTCCGTCCAGCGGACGTCGAAAAGCCGTATCGCGTGCCGTTCTCGGTCAGGATGCGCGGCGCTGCCATCCCGATCCCGACCGTCATCGGAACGCTTGCGACGGCGGCGATCTTCGTCGCCGCGATGGTGACGCACATCGGCGCGCGCTACGCAGGTCCGATCTGGCTCGCGGCGGGAACCGTCGTCTATCTCGTCGTCCGCCGGCGCAGCGGCACCGGGCTCCTCGAGCACGTTGCGGCGACCGCGGAGCGCGAACTTCCGCCCGAGGCGGCGTTCTCGAAGATCCTCGTGCCGATGAAGCTCGGCGATATCGGGGAGGAGATGATCGCGACGGCCGTCAAGCTCGCGCAGGAGCGCTCCGCGAGCGTCGTCGCGATCCACGTCATCCGCGTGCCGCTCGATCAGCCGCTCGACGCCGAGCTCCTCGACGAGGACGCGCGTGCCGCGGAGTCGCTCGCAGAGGCGGCGGAGCTCGGCGCCGATCTCGGAGTCGTCGTCGAAGTCCGTTCGATCCGCGCGCGGTCGATTGGGGAAGCCATCGTCCAAGCTGCCGAGGAGAGCGGGGCGGACCTCATCGTCCTCGGCTCGTCGCCGCGCTGGCGCCGCCAGTCGCGGTTCTTCTCTCCGACCGTCGATTACGTTCTGCGCAAAGCGCCGGCCGAGGTGCTCGTCGTCGCGTTCCCGCAGGGCGTCCTCGAGGAAGCCTGACGGGCTAGGCTCCGACGCGATGGACGTCAAGGCACTCGTCATCGGTTGCGGTCGCGTCGGCTCGGCGATCGCCCTTGAGCTCCATCGCGAGGGCTGGCAGGTGACCGTGATCGACGAGAACGAGGACGCGCTCTCGCGCCTCGGCGAGGGCTGGCCGGGGGCGTTCATCGTCGGCCACGGCATCGACGCCGACCTGCTCCGTGAGGCTGGGATCGAGGACGCCGACGCCGTCGTCGTCGCCACGAACGGCGACAACACGAACATCGTCATTGCTGAAGTGGCACAGAAGCGCTTCGGCGTGCGCTGCGTCGTTGCACGCATCCTTGATCCGGCGCGCGCGAAGTTCTACGCCGAGCGCGGGATGGACGTCGTTTGCCCGACGAGCATCGCGATCGACGGCCTCATGGACGCGGTGCGGACATGCGCGATCCCGGCTGGACCGGAAGCCGCCTGATGTACGTCATCGTCGCGGGCGGCGGCAAGGTCGGTGCGAACGTCGCGCGCTCGCTTCTTCTGCTCGGCCACGAAGTGACGCTCATCGAGCAGCGCCGCGACCGCTTCGAGACGCTCGAGGACGAGTTCGAGCACCAGGTGCAGCGCGGTGACGCGACCGAGCTCTACGTGCTCGAGCGCGCCGGCATCGCGCGCCCGCCCGACATCATCCTCGCCCTCACCGGCGACGACGAGGACAACATGATCGTCGGCCAGATCGCGAAGGAGAAGTACGGCGTGCCGAAGGTCATCGCCCGCGTAAACGACCCGCGCAATCAGGCGCATTTCGATCTCCTCGGCATCTCGCCGACGGTGTGCGCGACGTCGAACATCATCTCGCTCGTCGGGCACGAGGTGCCGCAGCACGACATGATCCAGCTCCTCGAGTTGCGCCAGGAGAACCTCGAGATCGTCGAGGTGCAGATCGACGGCGACTCGCCGTCCGTCGGGAAGAGCGTCGAGGCACTCGCGTTCCCCGAGGGCTCGCGGCTCATCTCCGTCATGCGCGGCGGCCGCGCCGAGATCGCGGTCGGCTCGACGGTGCTCGAGGCGGGCGACCAGGTTCTCGCCATCCTCGAGCCGGGGAAGGAAGACGAGCTACGAAAAATCCTGCTGCGTCGCTAGTTCTCCCGCTCGCGCTCGCAGCGATCATCGCGGCCGGGTGCGCCGGCAGCGGCGCTGCGAGCGTCCAGTCGGCGAAGAGTTTCTCGTTCACGCAGGTCGCGACCGGCTTCGACTCTCCGGTGTTCGTCACCTCTGCTCCCGGCGACCCCGACACGCTCTACGTCGTCGAGCAGCCGGGGACCATCAAGATCGTCCGCGGTGGCCGGATCCGGGGGACGTTCCTCAACATCAGCAGCCTCGTCCTGAGCGGCGACGAGGACGGGCTTCTCTCGATGGCGTTCAGTCCCGAGTACGCGACGAACCATCTCTTCTACGTCTCGTACACGAACCTGCAAGGGAACTCGCGCGTCGCGATGTACCGCTCGTCCCACGGACGCGGCGTCCGCTCGAGCGGCCGCATCCTCCTCGCGATCCACCAGCCGTACCCGAATCACAACGGCGGCCAGCTGGAGTTCGACAACCGCGGCTACCTCTACGCCGGGTACGGGGACGGTGGCTCGGGCGGCGATCCGCAGGAGCACGCCCAGAACATGCACTCCGATCTCGGCAAGCTGCTGCGCTCACGCACGACGACGCCCGACCGGCGCTGGAAGATCGCCGGGCTCGGCTTGCGTAATCCCTGGCGCTTCTCGTTCGATTCGCAGACCAACAACCTCTGGATCGGCGACGTCGGGCAGGACACGTGGGAGGAGGTCGACTTTCGCAGCGCGGCGAGACTCGACCGGCTCGCGAACTACGGGTGGAGCCGGTACGAGGGCTACTCCGTGTACGACGCGAGCCACACGTACTCGAACCGGGGCGACAAGAGGCGGCCGGTGCTCGTCTACAAGCACGTGGACGGGCAGTGCTCGATCACCGGCGGCTACGTCTACCGCGGCGTGGCTGTTCCCTCGGCACGAGGCCGCTACTTCTACGGCGACTACTGCACGGGAGCGGTGTGGAGTTTCCGCGCTGGCGCGCACGGCCGTGCATCGGGCGCTGTCGCCTCGGGCAATGTTTCGGCGCTGTCGTCATTCGGCACGGACGGGCACGGCGAGCTGTACGCGTTGTCCCTCAACGGCACGCTGTACCGGCTCCGCTGATGGTTGATGCCACGAGATCGTCTGCTCCGGGGCGTGAGCTGGCACGTCTGGGGCGCTGCGGCGGTCGACGTGGCGAAGCGCGGGCCTAGCGGGGGCCGGCTCCGCCGGTCGCAGCTAGGTCTGCGCGGCCCAGGCGTGCCAGATCGCGATCCGGACGCGAGGTCGTGGCATCAACCATCTAGGCGGCGTGGGTGCCGGGTAAGGTGGGGCGGTGCAGCGGGCCGCTTGGTTGGTAGGTCTCTCGCTCGTTCTCGCCGCATGCATCGCGGGTAGCGGCGCCGCGAGCGTCCGGTCGGCGAAGAGTTTCTCGTTCACGCAGGTCGCGACCGGCTTCGACTCTCCGGTGTTCGTCACCTCTGCTCCCGGCGACCCCGACACGCTCTACGTCGTCGAGCAGCCGGGGACGATCAAGATCGTGCAGGGCGGAACGATCACGGGAACGTTCCTCGACATCAGCAGCCTCGTCCTGAGCGGCAATGAGCAAGGACTTCTCTCGATGGCGTTCAGCCCGCAGTACGCGACGAACCATCTCTTCTACGTCTCGTACACGAACCTGCAAGGGAACACGCGCGTCGCGTCCTACCTATCTTCCGGCGGCGTCGGCGTCCCGTCGAGCGCGCACATCATCCTCGCCGTGCACCAGCCGTACGCGAATCACAACGGCGGCCAGCTCCAGTTCGACAAGCGCGGATTTCTCTACTTCGGCTTCGGCGACGGCGGCTCGGGCGGCGATCCGCAGCAGCACGCCCAGAACATGCACTCCCCTCTCGGCAAGCTGCTGCGCTCGACGACGAAGAGTCCCGACGGCCACTGGAAGTTCGTCGGGCTCGGCTTGCGCAATCCCTGGCGCTTCTCGTTCGATTCGCAGACCAACAACCTCTGGATCGGCGACGTCGGGCAGGGCACGTGGGAGGAGGTCGACTTCCGCGCCGCGTCGAGCCTCGACCAGCTCGCGAACTACGGGTGGAGCCGCTACGAGGGCTACTCCGTGTTCAACGCGAGCCACACGTACTCGAAGAAGGGACAGAAGGTAAAGCCCGTGCTCGTCTTCGGGCACGTGAACGGGCAGTGCGCCATTACGGGCGGCTACGTCTACCGCGGCTCCGCCGTACCGGCCGCGCAGGGCCGCTACTTCTACGGCGATTTCTGTACCGGGAAGATCTGGAGCTTCAACACCGGAGCGCACGGCCGCACCTCGCCGGCAGCGCTGGCCGGCAACGTTTCCGACCTATCGGCGTTCGGGACGGACGGGCACGGCGAGCTCTACGCCGTGTCCCTCGACGGAACGCTGTACGAGCTGAGCTAGACGCTAGGCGGAGTGACGGCGCCGCACGGACGGCGCCTGCTGGCCGAGCGCGGCGTACGCGAGCGCCTGGAGTGACTCGTTGAGCGTCGCGAGCTCTTTGCTGATGCGGAGGAAGTTCTCGTCGTTGTCGAGCCGCTGGTTCGTCTTCGCGAGCTCGTCCGCGATGCGGTCGAGGCGTTCGAGGATCAGGTCGAACCGACGGTCGGAGAGATCGTGCTCCACGGGGGTCATCGTAATTCCGCGAGCGCTTCGCGGGAGGTGACGACGGTCGCGTCGTCCCCGAGCGCCGCCCGGACATCCGCGAGCGTCCCGATCGTCTCGACGTAACGCGCGGTTCCGGTGTGCGCGAGCGCGAGCTCGGCGAGCTCGCGCGGCGCGTCGGTGAAGGCGCCGATCCGCGCGCCCGCAGCCGTCAGACGTCGCAGCACGGCGTTCGTGTCCGCGCGCGGCCGGAACCACAGCGGTGCGCGGTCGGCGGCGAACCGGTCGAGCAGCGGCAGCCAGTCGCCGAGCTCCGCGTCGAGGACTCTCGCGGCCTCCTCCCGGTCGGCGGGCACGGCAAGCTCGACGCGCGTCCGCCGTGACGCATCCTCGAGCCACGCGTCCCAGACCGGCCGCGTGTCGGCGAGCACGGCGTCGAGGTCCACGGCGATCGCGATTCCAGCCACGAAGGTCGATGCTAGGGTCCCGCCACATACCGGCGAGCGGTGAGGGAACTCCGGTGCGATTCCGGGACGGTCCCGCCGCTGTAAGGGGAGACGCTCTTCCGCCACGACGTCACTGGGCTTCAGGGCCCGGGAAGGCGGCGGGGGAGGGAGCCCCGAGTCAGAAGACCTGTCGCCCGCCGACAAATTCGAACCCCTCGCGGAAGGAGGATTCGTGCATCGCTCTGCTCTTGCATTCCTCGTTGCTCTCGTGGCGGCTCTCGTCGCCGTCTCGTTCTCGGCCGCTTCGAGCTCGAAGCCGCACGTCTATCACCGGATCGTCTCGCTCTCCCCGACGATGACGGAAGATCTGTTCGCGATCGGCGCCGGCAAGCAGGTCGTCGCCGTCGACCAGGACTCGAACTACCCGGCGAGCGCGCCGCGGACGAGCCTGTCCGGCTACACGCCGAACGTCGAGGCAATCGCCGGCTACCACCCCGACCTCGTCCTCATCTCGTACAACCCGGCGGGCTTTGCCGGACAGCTCCGCAATCTCGGGATCAAGGTCGTCATGGAGCCGGCCGCGGCAAATCTCCGGCAGGCGTACAAGGAGATCGTTGGCCTCGGAGGGCTCGCGGGCCGCACTACCGGCGCCGCTTCGGTCGTCCGCACGATGAAGAAGCGGATGGCGCAGATCATCGCGAGCGTGCCGCCAATTCGTCGGACGCGCCGCGTCTACCACGAGCTCGACCAGACGTACTACTCGGCGACGTCGAGTACGTTCATCGGCTCGATCTACAAGCTGTTCGGCTTCAAGAACATCGCCGACGCCGCCGGGGCGAGTGCTCACACGCAGTACCCGCAGGTCTCTTCCGAGTACATCGTCGCCTCGAACCCGCAGATCATCGTCCTCGCCGACACGGAGTGCTGCGGCCAGACTGCGCGCACCGTCGCGGCGAGGCCGGGTTGGAGCGGGATCAACGCCGTCGTCCATCACCGCGTCGTCGGCGTCAACGACGACATCGCGTCACGCTGGGGGCCGCGGATCGTCGAGTTCGCCGCGGCGGTGGCGAAGATCGCCCGGCAGAAGTAGTGGCGGTCGCGGCGGAGCGGCTGAAGGTCGAGGCCCGCGGGATCGGTCTCCGCGCCGGCGTCGTCACGGGTGGCTTCCTCGTCGTCGCGCTCGTCGTCGGCCTCGCGGTCGGGCCGGTGCACATCGGCCTGGGAGCGATCCTCCGCTCGGCACTCTCGTACGTCCCCGGCTTGCACGTCCGTCAGCCGCTCGGCGCGATCGACCACACGATCGTCTGGCAGCTGCGCGCCCCCCGGGTCGTGCTCGCGGCGCTCGTCGGCGGGATGCTCGCGATCGCGGGCGCGTCGTACCAGGGCGTCTTCCGGAACCCGCTCGCCGATCCGTATCTCCTCGGAGTCGCGGGCGGCGCCGGCCTGGGAGCGACGCTCGCGATCGTCTACAGCGTCACCGCGGTCGCCGGACGCTGGTCCGTGCCGCTCGCCGCGTTCGTGGGGGCCCTCGGTGCGGTGGGGCTTGACGTACGCGCTCGGCCGGTCGGCCGGCGCAGCGCGTACGACCGGCGCGCTCATCCTCGCCGGCGTCACCGTGGCGACGTTCACCGCGGCGTTGCAGACGTTCGTCCAGCAGCGGCACGGCGACATCATCCAGAACATCCAGTCGTGGCTTCTCGGCGGGTTCTCGACCTCGACGTGGAGCGACGTCGCGCTCTGCGCGCCGTACATCGCGCTCAGCTCGCTCGTGCTGATCCTCCACCGCCGCGTGCTCGACGTCCTGAGCCTCGGGGACGACGAGGCGGCGAGCCTCGGCGTGAACGTCGCGCGCGCGCGGCTCACGATCGTCGTCGCCGCGACCCTCGGCACTGCGGCCGCCGTGTCGGTGAGCGGGCTCATCGCCTTCGTCGGGATCATCGTCCCGCACACGATTCGGCTCCTTGTCTCGACGAGCTACCGCGCCGTGATTCCGCTCTCGCTCGTCGGCGGCGCCGGCTTCCTCGTGCTTACGGACGTGCTCGCGCGGACGATGCTCGCGCCTGCCGAGCTGCCGATCGGCGTCGTGACGGCGTTCTTCGGCGCGCCGTTCTTCGCGGTCGTCCTTCGCAGCTCCCGGAGCATGAGGTGATCGAGACGCGCGACCTCTGGGTGCGGTTCGGGCCGGTCGCGGCGGTCCGTGGGCTCGCCCTGACAACACCGTCAGGCGGCTGGACCGCGCTCATCGGCCCGAACGGCGCCGGGAAGACGTCGGCCCTTCGCGCGCTGGCGGGACTCGTCCCGTTCGACGGCGAGATTCGCATCGAGGAGCAAGACGTGCGCCGGCTCGGCCGCCGCGCCCTTGCGCGCCTCGTCGCATTCGTCCCGCAGAAGCCCGAGACGCCGCCGGAGCTCACGGTCGCCGAGTACGTCCTCCTCGGGCGCACGCCGCACATCTCCTATCTCGGCGGGGAAGGGAAGCGCGACCGGGACGCCGCTGCGCGGGCGTTGCGCCGGCTCGACCTCGAGGAGTTCGCGCAGCGGCCGCTCGGCTCGCTCAGCGGCGGCGAGCTGCAGCGCGCGGTGCTCGCGCGCGCGCTCGCGCAGGAGGCGCGCGTCCTGCTTCTCGACGAGCCGACGACGTCGCTCGACCTCGGCCGCCAGCAGCTCGTGCTCGAGCTCGTCGACGAGCTGCGCCAGGATGGGCTCACCGTCGTGACGACGCTGCACGACCTCACGATCGCCGGCCAGTACGCCGAGCACCTCGTGCTCCTCGACGGCGGCTCGGTCGTCGCAGAGGGCGCGGCGAAGGACGTCCTCTCCGCGCCGAACGTCGCGGCGCACTACGGCGCGAACGTCCGCGTGATCGAGGACGAGCACGGCGTGTTCGTCGTGCCTGTTCGCCGCTAGACGTGAGCGGTCGCCGGAGTCTTGGCGCAAAGTTGCGCAGTCCACGGCAAGGCTCGGGCGCGCATCCTTTGTTCCCCGTGGGTGGGTGGGGGTTTGGGACGGTTGTGCCTCGGAGCCGCTCCTAGCTAGAGTGCGCACCGGCGCTCAGCGCCCTTCTATGCGCGACTGACGATCACACCGACCCGTTCTCGTTCCCACGTCGTTGGAGGTCGTTGCGCATGTCTCGCCTTGCCGGCTCGCTCGTCGCGTCCGGAATCTCGAAGTCGTACGGATCGGAAGTCGTCCTCGCGGGCGTCGACCTCGTCGTGCCGCCGCGCGCGCGGATCGGCCTCGTCGGCCCGAACGGCACCGGCAAGTCGACACTGCTCCGGCTGCTTGCGGGCCTCGACGAGCCGGACGAGGGCCGCATACGCCGCTCGTCGCCGTCGCTCGCGGTCGGCTACCTCGCGCAGGAGCGCGACACGGGCACGCGCTCGGGCGGGGAGGAGACGCGCGCGGCGCTGTCCGCCGTGCTTCGAGCGGAACATGACGTCCTTCTCCTCGACGAGCCGACGAACGACCTCGACTTCGCCGGGCTCGAGTGGCTCGAGCGGCAGCTCGCGTCCCAGCCGGGCTCGCTCGTCGTCGTCTCGCACGACCGCGCCTTCCTCGACCGCACCGTCACGCGCATCGTCGAGCTCGACGAGTGGACGCGCGGCGCGACCGAGTACGCGGGCGGCTGGAGCGAGTACGAGGCCGAGCGCGCGCGGCGTCGGCAGCGCCACTACGAGCGCTGGGACGCGTCGGTCACCGAGCGCAAGCGCATCGAGGAGCAGCAGCGCCGGATGGCCGAATGGGAGCGCCGCGGCTACGGCCAGGGCCGCAAGAAGAAGAAATCGAAGGACGTGAAGCGCACGTACGCGGCGAAGCTCAAGAAGGTCGAGACGGTCGAGAAGCCGTACGAGCCGTGGGAACTGCGCCTCGGTCTCGCGCCCACCGCGCGCAGCGGCGATGTCGTCGTGCGGCTCGAGCGCGCGGTCGTCGAGCGCGGCGCGTTCCGGCTCGGCCCGCTCGACCTCGAGGTGAGCTGGGGCGACCGGCTCGCGATCGCCGGCAAGAACGGGAGCGGCAAGACGACGCTCCTCGACGCGCTCCTCGGCCGGCTCCCGCTCGTCGCGGGCACGCGCTGGCAAGGCCCCGGTGTCGTGCTCGGCGAGCTCGAACAGGATCGCGCGGCGCTCTCAGGCGGCAAGCCGCTGCTCGACGTCTTCCGCGACTTCGACACCGAGACGGCGAGGACACTCCTCGCGAAGTTCGGCCTCGGCGCCGCGGATGTCCTCCGCGCGGCATCTTCGCTCTCCCCGGGCGAACGCACGCGCGCGGGTCTTGCCCTCCTCGCCGCGCGCGGCGTCAACTGCCTCGTCCTCGACGAGCCGACGAACCACCTCGACGTCGAGGCGATCGAGGAGCTCGAGCGAGCGCTCGCCGGCTACGACGGGACGGTGCTGCTCGTCACGCACGACCGCCGCTTCCTCGACGCGTTCGAGCCGACGCGGACGATCACTCTGTGACGCGATCGAAGAGCATCACGCCGGGGAGGTAGAACGCAGAGATTGCGAGGGCGAAGATGACGGCTCCGAGCGGCGTCCAGGTCGCGAGCAACACGACGAGAGCGGTCATCGGCACACCGATGCCGGCAGCCTGCGTGACCGCACGAACCTTCGACTGCGGGAAGTCCTCACGAATCAGCCTGCGGTTCCACCGCGCGTACGTCCAGAGCACGTTGAAGACGACCGCCATCAGGAGGAGCGTTAGGCCGTACGCGTAGACCGCGGCGCGCTCGCCGGGAATCTGGAGGTAGTCCGCAACGAGCTTGGTCGGGAACGGGATGAACGCCACCACGAGCAGCAGGAGCGTGTTGACGAAGAGAAACGTCCGATCGACCCGCGCGATCGTCTCCATCACGTGGTGGTGGTTGATCCAGATGATCCCGATCGTGAGGAAGCTCGTCGTGTACGCGAGGTAGGAGGGCCACAGGTGGAGGAGTTGGTGGCCGAGTGGCATCGCGGGTTGGCCGGGAAGGCTTTTCGTGACGGAGAACTCGAGCACGAGCAGCGTCGCCGCGATCGCGAAGACGCCGTCGCTGAACATCTCGAGCCTGCCTGTTCCCATGTCGTCCAACCTGCCGATCCTCGCGACCGCGCCGGACGACCGATCACTCTGTGACGCGGGCGAACAGCGCTGCCGACGGCAAGTAGAACGCGGCGATCGCGAACGTGAGCGCGACGCTGGCGATGGGGCTCCAGAAGGCGACGAGGAACGTCACCGCGTACATCGGGACACCGGGGTTGAACGCGCGGGTGATCGCACGGACGGCCGAATCCGGCACGTCGTCGCGGATGAGGCGTCGCCCGCGCGACGCGTATCTCCACCAGACGTTGTAGATGACGGCCATGAGCACGAACGTTGCCGAGTACGCGAGGACGGCGGGCTGCTCGCCTCCCTGGCCGTTCTGGAAGCTCTCGGCGACGAGCCTGGTCGGGAACGGGAGGAACCCGACCGTCATGAGCAGGACGAGGTTGAGGAACATCAGCGTTCGGTCGGCGCGGGCCATCGTCTCGACGCAGAAGTGGTGGTTCATCCAGATGATCCCGATCGTTAGGAAGCTCGTCGCGTACGCGAGATACGTGGGCCAGGCGTGAAGGAGCTGGCTGCCGAGCGTCTTGTCAGCCGTCGCCGTGAACGCGAGCACGAGGAGGGTCGCGGCAATCGCGAAGACGCCGTCGCTGAACGCCTCGAGCCGGCCGGTGCCCGAGCCCTCCACTACGCGAGCGCCGGCGCGAGCTCGCGCCCAATGAGGCGCACGGACTCGAGGTCGCGGTGGTTGAGGTGCTGGAGCATCACGCGGTCGCAGCCGGCGCGCTCGTACTCGCGGAGCTGCGCGGCGACCTCGTCGACCGAGCCGAGAATCGCGCGGCCTTTGAACGCCTCGAGCCACTGCTCGAACAGCATTGGGCGCTGCCTGACCGCGTAGAGATTCCGCGCGCGCTCGACTGCCTCGTCGTGCGTCTCACCGATCAGGCAGCTCGTCATGACCGAGAACCGCAGCGGCCGGGTCTTCTCGCGGATCTCCGCCGCCTCGGCAGGGGAGACGAACGGCGTGTTGTACTCGTCGGCGAAGCGGAGCGCCGGCTCGACGGTGCCGCGCTTCCCGCCACCGCCGACGATGATCGGAGGTCGTGGTTTCTGGACGGGCTTCGGCAGGCCGGGCGCGTCCTCGAGCGTGTAGTGACGGCCGCGGAAGTCGACCCGCTCCTCCGTCCAGAGCCGGTGCACGATCTCGAGCTGCTCCGCGAAGCGCTCGACGCGCTCGCTCGTCTCGGGGAACTCGAAGCCGAAGGCGCGGTGCTCGCGCTCCATCCAGCCGGCGCCGATGCCGAGCTCGACGCGGCCGCCGGAGATGTGATCTGCGGTCGCGACCGCGTTTGCGAGCAGACCCGGGGCGCGGAACGTCGCCGGGGAGACGAGCGTGCCGAACCGCAGGGCCGTCGTGCGCGCCGCGAGCGCGGCGATGATCGTCCAGGCGTCGTGCGCAACGCCGTGGAACTCGTCGCCTTGCGAGATGTAGTGGTCGGAACGGAAGAGGGTCCCGACGCCGTGCTCCTCGCACGCGGCGGCGAGGGCGCACCAGTCATCCCAGGTGACGTCCTCCTGTCCCTCGACCATGAGCGCGAGCTCCATCGTGCGAGCCTATCGCTGACAACCCCCCTCGCTATCGTGGCCAAGTGGCTGCGACGACGCCGGAGACGTACCTCGCCGACCTGAATCCGGCTCAGCGCGAGGCCGTCCTCCACACCGAGGGCCCCGTCCTCGTCATCGCGGGCGCAGGCTCCGGCAAGACGCGCGTCCTCACGCGCCGCATCGCGCACCTGCTCGGCGCGGTCGGCGTCAAGCCGCCCGAGATCCTCGCGATCACGTTCACGAACAAGGCGGCGGGGGAGATGCGCGAGCGCGTCACGGATCTCGTCGGCCCGCCGGCGCGCGCCGCGTGGGTGATGACGTTCCACGCCGCGTGCGGCCGGATCCTGCGGCGCGAGGCCGAGCAGCTCGGCTACCGCTCGAACTTCACGATCTACGACTCGGGCGACCAGCTGCGTCTCGTGAAGCAGTGCCTCGCGGATCTCGAGCGCGACCCGAAGCGCTTCACGCCGCGCGGCATCCACTCGCAGATCTCGAACGCGAAGAACCGCCTCGTCGGTCCTGCGGAGTACACCGAGCGCGTCGCGAGCTTCTACGACCAGACCGTCGCCGAGGTGTACGACCTCTACCAGAAGCGCCTTTTCGCCTCGAACGCCGTCGACTTCGACGACATGCTCTTCCTCACGGTCGACGTCCTCGAACGCTTCCCGGAAGCGCGGCAGAAGTGGCAAGACGCGTTCCGCTACGTCCTCGTCGACGAGTACCAGGACACGAACCACGCGCAGTACCGGCTCCTCCAGCTGCTCGCGGAGAAGCACGGGAACCTCTTCGTCGTCGGCGACCCAGATCAGTCGATCTACGCGTTCAGCGGCGCCGACATCCGCAACGTGCTCGAGTTCGAGCGCGACTTCCCCGGCGCGGCGGACGATCGCGCTCGAGCAGAACTACCGCTCGACGCAGAACATCCTCGACGCGGCGAACGGCGTCATCCAGCACAACCGCGAGCGCAAGGAGAAGAACCTCTGGTCGGAGCTCGGCGAGGGCGACCCGATGCGCGTCATCGAGGTCGAGGACGAGCACGCCGAGGCGCGCTACGTCGCCGCCGAGATCGCCGCGCTCGTCGAGGAGGGCTACTCCGGCGCCGAGATCGCGGTCTTCTACCGGATGAACGCGCAGAGCCGCGTGCTCGAGGACATCCTCGTGCGGCAGGGCGTCGCGTACCAGGTGATCGGCGGGCCGCGGTTCTACGAGCGCGCCGAGGTGAAGGATCTCGTCGCGTACCTCCAGGTGCATCGACAACCCGTACGACGCGGTCTCGCTTCTGCGCGCCGCGAACCGGCCGCGTCGCGGCATCGGCGATTCGTCGCTCGCGCGCCTGCAGACGTGGGCGGATCAGCGCGAGATCTCGCTGTGGGAGGCGACCGCCGAGGCGGACGATGGCCGGTGTCGGCGCCGCGCCGCAGAAGGCGCTCAAGGCGTTCCGCGCGACGATCGAGTCGCTCATGAGCGCTGCGCAGGAGTACGACGTCCCCGAGCTGATCGAGGAGGTGCTCGCGCGCAGCGGCTACATGGAGTCGCTCGAGGCCGAGCGCACGATCGAGGCGCAGGGCCGCATGGAGAACCTCCAGGAGCTCGTCTCGGTCGCGCGCGAGTGGCGCGAGCAGACCGAAGGCGACACAACGCTTCAGCGGCTTCCTCCAGGAGATCTCGCTCTACTCCGACCAGGACGCGATCCGCGGCGACGGCTCGCTCGTGACGCTCATGACCCTCCACAACGCGAAGGGTCTCGAGTTCCGCGCCGTCTACATGATCGGCATGGAGGAGGGGATCTTCCCGCACTCGCGCGCGATCGAGGAGCAGGGGATCGAGGAGGAGCGGCGCCTCGCGTACGTCGGCATGACGCGGGCGCGCGAGCGGCTGACGCTGCTGCACGCGTCGTCGCGGATGCTCTTCGGCGGGCGCAACCACAACCTCCCGTCGCGCTTCCTCGACGAGGTTCCCGACAAGCACGTCGAGCGCGAACGGCTGCGGCCGGCGTCGTGGTCGGGCTACGGCTCGCCGCGGCTGAGCCGCGAGACCGTGCCCAAGGAGAACGTCCCGAGCCTCGCGACCGGCGACTCCGTGCGGCACTCGACGCTCGGCGAAGGCGTCGTCGTCCACATCGAGGCGGGCGGCCTCGTCACCGTCCGCTTCGCCGACGACGGCAGCGAGCGCAAGCTGATGCTCGACTACGCGCCCCTCGAAAAGCTGTAGCGTCGGGGCCATGTTCGACGTCCGCCCCTGCCGCGACCAGGACGAGTTCGCCCGCGCGTTCTACTCGATCGGGCAGTACTTCGGCCCGCCGCCCGAACAGGAGCGCATCGACCGCTTCCTCCAGTTCTTCGAGCTCGAGCGGATGCACGCGGCGTTCGACGACGAGCAGATCGTCGGCGGCGCGGGCGCGTACACGTTTGACTTCACCGTCCCCGGCGGCTCGCTGCCGTGCGCCGGCGTCACCGTCGTCGGCGTCTACCCGACGCATCGCCGACGTGGCGCGCTGCGCGCGATGATGACCGCGCAGCTCGCCGACGTGCACGAGCGCGGCGAGCCGATCGCGGCTCTGTGGGCGAGCGAGGAGACGATCTACGGCCGCTTCGGCTACGGCATCGCGTCGTGGGGTGCCGAGATGACGCTGCCTCGCATCTGGAGCGCGTTCGCGCAACCACTCGAGCGGCGCGGCCAAGTGCGCTTCGTCTCTGCCGAGGAGGGCCTCGAGCTGTTCCCGCCGATCTGGGACGCGCTGCGCAGCGAGCGCGCCGGCGTGCCCTCACGCTCAGAGGCGTGGTGGAAGCTGCGCATCCTGCGGATCCCCGACGAGGAGAAGGCGAACCCGCGCCGGTTCGTCGTGCTCGACCTCGACGGCTCGACGCAGGCGTACGCGATCTACCGTCGCGAGCCGGGCTGGCAGGACGGCAACTCGAGCGCGAAGCTCAACGTCCAGGAGGCGATCGGCGCAACGCCGCAGGCGACGGCCGAGATCTGGCGGTACCTCTTCGACGTCGACTGGACGGAGACGATCGGCGCCGACCTGCTCCCGCTCGACCATCCGCTCTTCTTGCTGCTGGCGAACCCGCGCCGCGCGCGTCTGCGGGCGGGCGACGCGCTGTGGGTGCGCCTCGTCGACGTCGGCGCGGCGCTGTCGGGGCGGAAGTACGCGGGCGACGGTCGCATCGTCTTCGACGTGCGCGACGCGATGTGCCCGTGGAACGAGGGGCGCTGGGCGCTCGAAAACGGCAGCGCCTCGCGCACGGACGACGCTGCGGACATCGCGCTCGACGTCAACGTCCTCGGCTCGGCGTACCTCGGCGCCGTCTCCTTCGCGCAACTGCGCGACGCGCTGCGCCTCGAGGAGCTCCAGCCGGGCGCGGTCGAGCGGGCGGACGCGATGTTCGCGTGGCGCCCGCTCCCGTGGTGCCCGGAGATCTTCTAGAGCCGCGCCGCTACAATCCCCCGCGCACGGGCGCTTAGCTCAGTTGGGAGAGCACCAGCTCGACAAGCTGGGGGTCACTGGTTCGAGCCCAGTAGCGCCCATACGCTGTTGTCGAAGAGACAACATGTTCTAGTAACAAGCAGTCGCTCAGCGAATGGATTCCGATCGGCGGGGCTCGGAACGACGCCTGGTCGTGAGCGAGGCGATGTGTTCGAGAGTGGTGTCCAGTGCGGCCTCGAGTGGGTCGACGGCACGGTGGACCTGTGAAAGGACTAACCCGCCTTGGATGGCGGCTAACAGAGCTGTAGCCAAGCGGTCGGGATCGGCGCTCCGACGCAGGTCGCCCCGCTTATGCATGGTCTGCAACCCCTCTCGAATCGCTCCCTCCCATTGGTCGAATCCGTCGACCAGCTCCTCGCGACACTCCGGGTGTGCCTCGAACAGCTCGCCGGCGAGGCTTCCCAGGGGGCAGCCACCTTGGCATTGGATTTGCCGTCGGCCTTCGACTAAGAGATCGCGCCATGCCCGGAGGGCTTCCAAACTGTCCAGGCTTGCGAGATGAGGTTGTTGGTTTTCGAGGAGTGCTCGGGTCTGATGTGCGATCACGGCGCGGACGAGTCCTTGCTTGTCGCCGAAGTAGTGGTTGAGCTGCGAGGCGCTTACTCCGGCCCCCTTCTGGACGTCCTCCCAGCTGGTGCCTGCCACGCCGCCCGAATACATCAGCGCCGCCGCGACCTCGACGATCCGCTCGCGGGTGGCTAGTCCCTTGGCTGTGAACGTTCGCTGATCGGAACGCTCTGCATCGCTACCAGTCACCGACATCGGCTATCTGCCCTATACGAAAATTTGGAGTTGACACTTCATTACAGTATGACATACTGGAGTGAACACTTCAAAACATAGGGAGATCCGAACTCAATGAGCACACTCGCAGAAAAGACGGTACTCATCACGGGCGCCAACGCCGGGATCGGCAAAGAGATAGCCCGGCAACTGGCATTGCGTCCCGAGATCGGCCGGATCTACCTGGCGTGCCGGAACGCGGGGCGGGCGACCGCGGCGAAGGCCGAGCTCGAAGCTGCGACCGGTCGGCGACATCTTCGACATCGTTCTCATGGACGTTGCCGATCTGGGTTCGGTGCGCGCTGGCCTTGCGGACATCGACGGATCGGTCGATGCGCTGGTCATGAACGCGGGTGTCATTGGCCCGCAGTCGATGGACTTGACCGCTGACGGGGTCACCACCGTGTTCGCGACGAACGTCCTCGGCCACGTCGTCCTCCTCGAAGGGCTCCTGGCCGAGGGGCGGCTTGGCGAGGTTGCGGTCTTCGTCGGAAGCGAAGCAATCCGCGGAGTCCCGAAGTTGCGGATGAAAGGGCCATCGTTCGTCTCAACCTCAGCCGACGAACTCGCCACCGTCATCGACGGCAGCTACTTCGCCAACAGAAAGCCTGACTTCAACCTGGCCTTCGGGCAGGCCAAGTACATCGGCGCCCTCTGGATGGCCTACCTGGCCCGCCAACACCCCGACCGCCGCTTCGTCACCGTGAGCCCCGGCAACACCACCGGCACGGGAGCAGCTAGTGGCCTCCCATTGCCGATGCGGATAGCCGCCAAGTACGTCATGCCCGCCCTGGGCCTCGCTCACAAACTCGACGTAGGAGCGAAGCGGCTCGTCGACGGTGTCACCGACCCGACCCTGTCGAACGGCGCGTTCTACGCCAGCGCGGCCAACAAGCTGAATGGTCCGATGGTCAACCAAGCCGAATTCGTCCCCGGCGTGGCAACCCGTCGTTTCAGGACAACGCCAACGAGGCCATCCACCGCTTCATCGTAGGACTCCGTCTCGAGTGCGCGCAACGTCGTCGCGATGACGCGCGCGTAGATCGGGCAGCGCTACGGCCACGGATGCGTGCCGTCCGAGAGCATCGAGTTGGTCGAGTGGTGGTACCAGTCGGCGAGGTGGGCGTGCGCGCCAGCCGCTGCAGCCAGCCCGTGATCGCGTTGTTCGACTCGTTCTCCCAGCTCGTCGTCGTTGCGGACGTTGACGACGATCGACGTCCGGTACGCCGCGCAGCGCGCGCCGTCAGGGCCGACGAGGTCGTCGTAGAAGAGCGGCCCGTTGTTGCCGACCTGGATGATCACGACCTTCGGGAGACGGTCGCTTCTGTGCGGTAGTCGGTTGAACTCGGTGATCATGTCTCTGATCTGCCGCGAGATCGAGGCGTCGACGCGCACGCGGTAGTCGAGCGCCCGCTGGAGCGCCGACGAGCAGCCGAGCATGACCGAGTCGCCGATCGCGAGGTAGTGTGCCCGGGCGGCAGGCGGTGCTTCGGCTGCGGTGGTGGATGTCCGGGTGTGGGTGGTGGTCGTCGTGGTGGTGGTGGTGGTGCGGTTGTCGTAGTCGTCACGGGGCCCTGGGCGCTCGTCGTGCTCGGTGCGACGAAGAGGATGGCGAACGCGAGGAAGAGCGCGGCGGCGCCCGCAGCGACGATCTCGGCGTCCGGCGCCGGGACCGAGCTGCACCAGCCGCTTCTGGAGCTCGTCCCGGTGCGGATCGGCTGCTCGACGAAGCGATACGAGAGTGCCGCGACGCGCGACCGTGAGCAGCGGCCTGCGTGAGGATGATCTTCCATCCCGTCCAGCCGCACGCTCGGCCGCGTGAGCACGACGATCGGCCAGTGCCAGAGGTACATGCCGTAGCTCCGCTCGCCGATCCAGCGGAGCGGGGTGACGCCGAACGCCTTCCCGATCAGCGTCCGCGGGTGCGCGACCGCCGCGATGAGCACGGCAAAGCAGAACGCCGCCGCGAGGTCGCCGCCCTGGTAGATGACCGGGTCGTAGTCGTGGAGCGTGGCAGAAGAGCCAGATCGTGATGCCGAGCGCGACCCACCCGAGCAGTTCGAGGAGCGGTAGCGACCGCCGGATTCGCTCGACGTACGGCCAGAAGAACGCGAGCTCGATCCCCATCAGGAGCAGGAACGCGCGCGTGTCCGTCCCGTAGTAGACGCGTGACGGATCGCTGGACGGCCCGTTGTAGAGGAGCCACATCTCCGTCGTCGAGGCCACGATCCCGACCGCGACGGCGACGCGCATCCAGCGGCGGCCGAGGAAGATGAGGCCGGGCACGAGCAAGAGCGGCCAGACGATGTAGAACTGCTCCTCGACCGCGAGCGACCAGTAGTGCTGCAGCAGCGACGGATTCCCCGTCCGGACGAAGTACGAGCTGTTCGCGGCGATCTGGTGCCAGTTGTTGAAGTAGAAGAGCGAGCTGAAGGTGTCGCTGCGCGTCACGGCGAGGTGGTCGCGCGCGAAGATGGCCGACAGCAGGAGACTTCCGAGCACGACGACGACGAGCGCGGGGATGAGCCTCCGCGCGCGGCGCGCCCAGAAGCGGAGCAGGTCGATGCGGCGGTGATGCTCCCACTCGACGAGCAGGATCGACGTGATCAGGTAGCCGCTGAGGACGAAGAAGAGGTCGACGCCGAGGAACCCGCCCGGCAGCCACGGGTCGCCGTCCCCGTACGGCCTCGCGTGGTAGAGGAAGACGCCGATGACCGCAAGGGCTCGGACCCCGTCGAGGCCGGGGCGGTAGGTGATGTGCGGTCCTTTTGCCGGTTTTGGCACGTTGTGAATCTAGGCGGTTCTCGCTCGAGCCTGTGAGCTCCTTCTCGACGACCTCCGCGAGGCAGGCGGCGGGGTCGGCGAGGGCTCGCTCTCGGCCACAGAGTGCCACGAGAGATACGGCGTCGACGGGGGAGTTCGTCACGACGTCGCCGGCGACCACGAGGGCTTCGACGCCGGCCGCGGCGGCGCGCGCGAGGACGCCGCCGACGACCTTGCCGGTCAGCGATGTCGCGTCGACGAGCCCTTCGCCGGTGATCACGAGATCGGCTGCGGCGAGGTGGCGCGTCGAGGTCGAGCCGGCCCGCGACGAGGTCGAAGCCGGCGACGAGAGTGGCGCCGAGCGCGGCGAGACCACCGGCGAGCCCGCCCGCGGCGCCTGCGCCCGGCTGGTCGGGCACGTCGAGCCGCGCGAGCCGCTCGCGGAGAACGGCGACCTGCTCCGGCGTCGCTCCCTTCTGCGGCGCGAAGACGTCGGCGGCGTCGAGGAAGCGCGCCGACGACGTCGCACGCGACCTCGACGGGAACGGCGAGGCGTCCTCCGAGCGCATCGACCGCGCCGGCGCCGCCGTCGGTCGATGCGACACCGCCGACTGCGACGACGACTCGTTCCGCGCCTGCCGCGACCGCCGCCGCGATCAACTCGCCGACGCCGCGGCTCGTCGCGCGCGAGCGGATCGTTTCCCGCGGCGCCGCCCGCGAGCGTCAGCCCGCACGCCTGCGCCGCCTCGATGAGCGCGACGCCGTCCTCGAGCCGCCACGCCGCTTCGACCGGCTCACCGAGCGGCCCCGTCACGACGGTCGTGCGGTTCGCGCCGCCGAGCACGTCGAGCGTTCCCTCGCCGCCGTCCGCGAGCGGCAACTCGACCGCCTCCCAACCCGCACGGTCGCGCTCCGGCAGCGATCGCGGCCGCGGCCTCGCGCGCGCTCAGCGTGCCGCGGAACTTGTCAGGAGCAGGCCAGAACGCGCATCACGTGCCGATTCTCGCTACCGTTCCGGCTGTTACTGCACTAGAGCGTGTACCGGGTTCGCACTTCTGCGCCTCCCAGTCCGTTCCAGAGACTTCCAAAGGGAGGTGTACAGATATGGCAACCGGAACCGTTAAGTGGTTCAACGATGCGAAGGGGTATGGCTTCATCACCCCGGACGAGGGCGGCAAGGACGTCTTCGTCCACTTCAGCGCGATCACGAGCGAGGGCTTCAAGACCCTCGCCGAGGGTGCGCGCGTGGAGTTCGAGCCGGCCGAGGGCGAGAAGGGCCCCGAGGCTCGCAACGTCGTCCCGATGTAACGAGGTCGAGCGGGGCGCCTCGGAGAGGCGTCCCGCTCCCTTTCTACGATTCTCCGATGGTGCCGGCGACTTGACGACGCTCCGGCCGGCGGACGCGACGACGTCGACCGCCTCGTTGCGTGGCACGCCGATCCGGACGTCTCGCGCTACTGGGACGACGAGACGTTCACGCGAGCGAGATGGAGGAGAGGCTCGCGCGGCCCGACGTCGACGCGTGGATCGTCGAGGAGGCGGCGAGCCGGTCGGCTATCTCCAGGTCATCCGGACGGACTCGACATGTTCCTCGTTCCGTCCGCCCGCGGGCGCGGGCTTGGCCCGATGCCGGGCGCGCGATGGCGCGACACCTCGTGACGAGCGCGGTCGTTCGCGCGTCACCGTCGATCCCTACGAGTGGAACGAGGCAGCGGTCCGGCGTGGGAGCGCGCCGGCTTCGTCGAGTGTCGCGCGGCCACCCGCCCGACGACGATCACGCCGCACCCTGGGTTCTCATGGAGTTCCGCGGCTAGCCTTGGCCCAGATGAAGGTCCTTCTTCCCGACAGCACTGAGCTCGAGCTTCCCGACGGCGCGTCCGGCTCGACGCCGCGCGCGCGATCGGGCCGAAGCTCGCCGAGCAGGCCGTGCTCATCAAGGCCAACGGCGCGGTGCAGGATCTGCGCGCGCCGCTCGCCGACGGCGACCGGATCCAGCTCCTCACGACGCGCGACACCGACGATCCCGACGCGCTCTACGTCCTCCGCCACTCGTCGGCGCACCTGCTCGCCGAGGCCGTGCGGCGGCTCTATCCGGGCGTGAAGATCGCGATCGGCCCGCCGATCGAGAACGGCTTCTACTACGACTTCGACTTCCCGGAGCCGATCACCGACGCCGACCTCGAGACGATCGAGGCCGAGGTCGCGAAGGAGCTGAAGGAAGGCCGCGAGTGGACGCGCGAGGACATCTCCCGCGACGACGCGAAGAAGCGCTTCGCCGCCGAGGACGAGCCGTACAAGGTCGAGCTCGTCGACACCGCCGAAGGCGACATCACGCTCTACACGCAAGGCGACTTCACCGATCTCTGCCGCGGCCCGCACCTGCAGAACTCGAAGCCGATCAAGGCGTTCAAGCTCACCGGCCTCGCCGGCGCGTACTGGCGCGGCGACTCGACGAAGCCGCAGCTGACGCGCATCTACGGCACGGCGTTCTACTCGCAGGCCGACCTCGACGCGTACCTCGAGCGGATGGAGCAGGCGCGCGCACGCGACCATCGCCGCCTCGGCACCGAGCTCGACCTCTTCCATCTCGCCGACAACTCGCCCGGCTCGCCGTTCTGGCACCCGAAAGGGATGGTGATCTGGAACGAGCTCGAGGATCTCCGCCGCCGCGAGAACGTCAAGCGCGGCTACGTCGAGGTGAAGACGCCGCTGCTCTACGACATCGGGACGTACGTGACGTCGGGTCACTACGACAACTACCGCGAGGGCATGTTCTTCACGCACTCGCACGGGCAGGAGGGCGAGTTCGCGCTCAAGCCGATGAACTGCCCCGGCCACATGCTCCTGTTCGGCTCGGCGCTGCGCTCGTACCGCGACCTGCCGTTCCGCTTCGCGGAGTCGTCGACGCTGCACCGCGACGAGCTCGGCGGCACGCTCCACGGGCTTCTCCGCGTCAAGCACATCACGCAGGACGACGCGCACATCTTCTGCGCGCCCGACCAGATCGAGGACGAGATCTTCGGCTGCCTCGACTACGCGTCCTACCTCTACGACCTCTTCGGGATGGACGCGCGCTTCGAGCTGTCGACCCGGCCCGAGAAGAAGCTCGGCTCGGACGAGGAGTGGGACTTCACCGAGGGCGCGCTCAAGGCGGCGCTCGAGAAGCGCGGCATCGACTACGTCGTGAACGAGGGCGACGGCGCGTTCTACGGGCCGAAGATCGACCTCCACATGACCGACGCGCTCGGCCGGTCGTGGCAGATGGGGACGATCCAGCTCGACGCGCAGATGCCGCAGAACTTCGACCTCACGTACATGGGCGCCGACAACACCGAGCACACGCCGTACGTCGTCCACCGCGCGCTGCTCGGCTCGCTCGAGCGGTTCATGGGGATCCTCATCGAGCACTACGCGGGCGCGTTCCCGTTCTGGCTCGCGCCCGTGCAGGTGCGCGTCCTGCCCGTCGGCGACGCGCACGTCGACGCCGCTTCGACGCTCGTCCTCCGCCTGCGCGACGCGGGCTTCCGCGCCGAGGTCGGACGCGCCGAGCGAGACGATCGGCAAGCGGATCCGCGGCGCCGAGCTCGAGAAGATCCCCGTCACGATCGTCTACGGCGACAAGGAGAGCGACGACAGCCTCGCGGTGCGCGAACGCGGCGGCGAACAATCGACGCTTTCCCTATTCCGCGCTGCTCGAGCGGCTTGCTACCCTCTAGCTTCTGAAAAGCAGGGGCGGACCCGTTCCTCACCTCCCGGCCCTCATGGCGCTGGCAGGTTCAACCGAGTCAGAACTGACGAGGAGAAACGGGCCGCTGCATGACAGCGGCTTTTCGTTGTCCGTAAACCGAAACGAGGAGGAGCAAGCCCGACTTGGTGACTACCACTTGAGGCCCAGACGCCGGCCGTTCGAGCAGACCCGCCCAGCGCCACGCGACACGACGCGCATCAACGATGCGATTCGTGTCCCGCGCGTCCGGCTGATCGACGACGACGGTGCCCAGCTCGGTATCAAGACCTCCGACGAGGCGCGCGAGTACGCCTACGGCAAGAACCTCGATCTCGTCGAGGTCGCTGCCCAGGGCGACCCGCCGGTCGCGAAGGTCATGGACTACGGGAAGTACAAGTACGAGCAGGAGCAGAAGGCGAAGCAGGCCCGCAAGCACCAGAGCCAGATCCAGGTCAAGGAGATCAAGTTCCGGCCGAAGATCGGGATTGGCGACTACAACACCAAGAAGGGACACGTCGAGCGATTCCTCAACCAGCGCGCGAAGGTGAAGATCACGATCATGTTCCGGGGCCGGGAGCAGAGCCCATCCGGAACGGGGCCGCGACCTACTCCTCCGGCTCGCCGAGGACGTCAAGGAGATCGGGGCGATCGAGTCCCAGCCGCTCCTCGACGGACGCAACATGGTGATGCTGCTCGGCCCGACAAAGAACGCAGGAGTGAAACAACGATGCCGAAGACGAAGACACACAGCGGAGCGAAGAAGCGCTTCAAGGTGACGGGGACGGGGAAGATCAAGCGCCGTCCGGCGATGCGGAGCCACAACCTGGAGACGAAGTCGGCGAAGAAGAAGCGCGGCTTTCGTAAGGAGCGCCTGCTGACGCGCGCGGACACGAACAAGGTCAAGAAGATGCTGGGGATGCGCTAATGCCCAGGGTCAAGCGTGCAGTCCACGCACAGAAGAAGCGCCGTAAGGTTCTCGCGGAAGCGAAGGGCTACTGGGGCCGCAAATCGACGCACTACAAGTACGCGAAGGAGCAGGTCGAGCATTCGCTCACCTACGCCTACCGCGACCGGAAGGTGCGCAAGCGCGAGTTCCGCAAGCTCTGGATCACGCGCATCAACGCTGCGTGCGCGCGCGAACGGCCTCTCGTACAACCAGTTCGTGCACGGGTGCACGAAGGCCGGGATCGAGCTCGACCGGAAGGTGCTCGCGGACCTCGCCGTCAGCGATCCCGCCGCGTTCGGTGCGATCGCCGACAAGGCCAAAGCGGCGCTCGCGTAGCTGATCACCTCGCGCGACAACGAGCGGCTCAAGCTGCTCCGCAAGCTGCACGAGCGGAGTTGGCGCGACAAGCTCGGGCTGTTCGCGGTCGAGGGTGAGGATCTCGTCGAGGCCGGCCTCAGTGCCGGCCTCGAGCGCTTCCGACGTCCTCGTCGCGGGCGAGGACGTCGAGCCGGCGTTGCTCGCGGAGGTGTCGACGCTCGCGCATCCGCCGCGCGTCGTCGCGGTGTTCAGTCGCGACGACCTGCCGCGCGGCGATGCGGCCCGTGACGCTCGCGCTTTGGCGCGTCGCCGATCCGGGGAACGTCGGGACGCTGCTCCGCGCTGCCGACGCGTTCGGCGCCGGCGTCGCGCTCTCGGAGGGCTGCGCCGATCCGACCGAGCCCGAAGGCGGTGCGCGCCTCGATGGGCGCGATCTTCCGCGTGCCGCTCGCCGGCTTCGACGAGCCCGCCGGGAAGCGTGTCGCGCTCGTCGCGCACGGCGGCACGCCGCTGCCGGAGCTGAGCGTTGACGGCGACGTCGTGCTCGTCCTCGGCGCCGAGCGCGAAGGCCTGCCGCCTGAGGTGCTCGAGCACTGCGACGGAGCGCGTCTCGATCCCGCAGCCGGGCGGGGGAGAGTCGCTCAACGTCGCGATGGCCGGTGCAATCGCGCTCTACGAGCTGCTCGCGCGGCGCTTGACCCGGACCAAAAAAATTCACCGAGCCGGCTTCGCTTTCGTCCCCCTCATCCAACCGGCCTTTCGACTTGGGATTGCTCCCTTACCGTTTGACCGCTCGGTCGAGGCTTCGACCTACTCGCGTGCCCTGCTCGGTGCAAGAGGAACCTATCGACTTCGCGCGTCACCAGGTCAACACCTTCCGGCAACGATTTGTCGCAATTTGCGCGGATCATTTTCGAGAGGCGATCCAGACGCTGTCCTCGCCGCCGGCGAACGGCCGCCGGTCGAACCAGCCGTAGCACGCGAGCACCTCGAAGCCGGCCTCGGCGAGCAGCGTGTGCCAGCGCGCGGGCTCGAGCCACCAGAGCGTCATCGTCGACTCGCCGCTCGTGCCCGCGCACCGACAGCGTGAGCGTCTGCGCGTCGAGATCCCAGTCGGCGCGCTCGTCGATGCCCGGCTCGCGCTCGATCCAGCGTCCGTGCGTCTCCTCGATGTCGTCGCGGGAGGGCGTGAAGACGTCGAAGACGAGCCGGCCGCCGGGGCGGAGCAACTCGCGCGCCGCGCGCGAGCGCCTCGAGCCGCTCGGCGTCGTCGCGCAGGTGGAGATACGCGCGGAACGGGCACGTCACAAGCGAGACCAGCTCGTCGACCGGCGGCTTGCGCAGGTCTCCGAGCCGGAGATCGACGCGCTCGCCGACGCCGGCCTCGTCCGCGCGCTGCCGGCAGACGGCGAGCATCTCGGCGGAGGAGTCGACGCCGATCACGTCGACGCCCGTCATCGCGACAGGGATCGCGATCCGCCCGGTCCCAACGCCGAGCTCGACGATCGGGCTCGCCCGCCGTCAGCGCCTCGTCGACGTAGAACGAGATGTCCTCGACGACGCTCGCGCTCCACGGGTCGTAGAGCCGCGCGATCGCGTCGTACGCGCTCAAGCCGGCTTGCGTGCGACGTAGACGAACTCGGGGATTCATCCGTGAACGGCTCGCGGTCGAAGCCGCCGTACAGACGCCTCGACCTCGAGGCCGGCGACGTCGAGCAGACCTTCCCACTCGGACTTCGTCGCCCACCAGAGGCTGCAGCGTCGCGGCGCCCTCGCGGCTGATGTCGACGCGGTTGTCGCCGACTGCGTAATGGAGCGTGTGGACGACGCCGTTGCTGTCGAGCGTCCGTCCGTCGAGCTCGGCGGCGACGGTGTGACTGAAGGCGAACGCGTTGAACGCGAAACGCCCGCCCGGACGGAGTGCGCGCGCGACGCGTTCGAAAACTGAGCGCTTCTCGTGCCAGCCCTGGAGATGGAGGAGCGAGCGCCCGGGGACGTAGATCAGCGACGCCGGTTCCGTCGAGCACGAAGTCGCGCATATCGCCGAACAGGAGTTCGACAGGAAGCCCGACCGCGCGCTCGCGGGCGATCTCGAGCATCGCCGCCGAGCGAGTCGATCCCGACCACGCGCTTCCCCGTCTCGCGAGCGATCGGAATCGCGACCCGCCCCGTCCCGACCGCCAGCTCGACGATCGAGCCGTCGGCCTCGCGCGCGAGCCGGACGTAGTGCTCGACGTCGTCGGGCATTCCCTGGCCCCACCGGTCGTAGATCGCTGCCCATGAGTCGTAGTCGGACATCGTCGGGATCGTATGGATACAGTCGCCGGATGGAGTCCGAAGCTCTCCAGAAGGAGGCACTGGCGGCTGTCGACGCCGCCGGCACGCTCGATGAGCTCGACGACGTGCGCGTCCAGTACCTCGGTCGCAGCAGCGAGCTGAAGCTCGCGCTTCGCGAAGTGCGCGACCGTGAGACCGGCATGGCGCTCAACGCGGTGCGCGAGGCGCTCGAGAGCGCGGTCGACGCGCGCCAGCACGAGCTCGAGCGCGCCGAGCTCGACCGGACGATCCGCGAGGACCGGGTCGACGTCACGATGCCCGGCCGCCGCCGCGAGCGCGGCCGTCTCCACCTCGTCACGCAGGTGCGCCGCGAGGTCGAGGACATCTTCCTCCGCATGGGCTTCGAGGTCGTCGACGGCCGCGAGGTCGAGACGAGCCACTACCTCTTCGACGCGCTCAACATGGCGCCGAACCACGTCACGCGCTCGCCCGTGCACTCCTTCTACGTCGGCGACGACACGCTGCTGCGGACGGAGACGTCGCCGTCGCAGATCCACACGATGGAGGCGCAGCCGCCGCCGGTGTACGTCGTCTCGCTCGGCCGCTGCTACCGCCGCGACACGCCCGACGCGACGCACTACCCGATCTTCCACCAGGTCGAAGGGCTCGCCGTCGACCGCGGGATCACGCTCGCCGACCTGAAGGGGACGCTGCGGACGCTGCTGCGGCAGCTCTTCGGGCCTGACCGCGACGCGAAGTTCGTCACGCACTTCTTCCCGTTCACCGAGCCGTCGGTCGAGGTGCTCGTGTCGTGCTTCCAGTGCGACGGCGCCGGCTGCTCGATGTGCCGGCATTCTCGGGCTGGATCGAGATCGGCGGCTCCGGGATGGTCGACCCGAACGTCCTGCGCTTCGTCGGCTACGACCCGGAGGAGGTCTCGGGCTTCGCGTTCGGCTGGGGGCTCGAGCGGATGGCGATCCTCCGGCACGGTCTGCCCGACATCCGCGACCTCTGGGCCGACGACCTGCGCTTCCTGGAGCAGTTTTGAAAGTCCCGCTTAGCTGGCTGCGCGAATACGCCGACCCCGGCGTGTCCGCGTCGAGGAGATCGCCGCGCGGCTCTCGACGTCGACGTGCGAGGTCGAGCGCGTCGTGCGGCGCGGCGTGCCGACGACGGTGGGAATCTCGGCCGCTTCCGCGTCGGCAAGGTGCTGACCGCCGAGAAGCACCCGAACGCCGACCGGCTCCAGCTCACGACGGTCGACATCGGCGAGCAGCGAGCCGAGCCAGATCGTCTGCGGCGCGTGGAACTTCGGCGCGGGCGCGACCGTTGCGGTCGCGATGCCGGGCGCGACGCTGCCGAACGGGCTTGACGCTCGAGCGGCGCGAGCTCCGCGGCCAGATGTCCGAGGGGATGATCCTCGCCGAGGACGAGATCGAGCTCGGCACCGACCACGTCGGGGATCATGCTCCTCGCCGACGAGCTCGCCGCCGGCACGCCGCTCGGCGACGTTCTGCCGCTCTTCGAGGAGATCCTCGAGGTCGAGGTCACCGGCAACCGGCCCGACCTCCTCTCGATCTACGGGCTCGCGCGCGAGGTCGCGGCGCTCTTCGACGTCGCGCTCGCGCCGTGGCCCGGCGTCGATCCGGCGCGCGCCGGCGACGAGACGGTCGTCGTCGACATCGAGGATCCCGAGGCTGCCCGCGGTAC
Source organism: uncultured Actinomycetes bacterium (assembly GCA_963816735.1). Classification (GTDB taxonomy): domain Bacteria; phylum Actinomycetota; class Thermoleophilia; order Gaiellales; family Gaiellaceae; genus Palsa-739. Next base: position 586,228 of record CAWFLY010000010.1, on the reverse strand, counting down.
CTCGCGCGCCTCTTCCGCGACGTCGCGATCGGGCCGTCGCCGCTCTGGCTGCGCGCGCGCGTCACCGCCGCCGGGATGCGCCCGATCTCCAACGTCGTCGACGTGACGAACTACGTCATGCTCGCGCTCGGCAGTCCGCTCCACGCCTTCGACGCCGACACGCTCGCCGGCGGCGAGGTCGGAGTGCGGCGCGCGCGCGACGGCGAGGAGATCCGCACGCTCGACGGCGAGCTGCGCCAGCTCGACGCGCGCGACCTCGTGATCAAGGACGGCGAGCGCGCGATCGCTCTCGCGGCGATCATGGGCGGCGAGGAGACCGAGGTGAAGGAGACGACGACGTCGGTGCTGCTCGAGGCGGCGAACTTCGAGCCGTACGGCATCCTCCACACGTCCGAGCGGCTCGGGCTGCGCACCGAGGGCTCGAACCGCTGGGAGAAAGGCGTCGACCCGCACATCGCCGAGCACGCCGCGCGGCTCGCGACGCAGCTCATCGTCGAGACGTCGGGCGCGCGCTGGGTGGGCGAGACGGACGTGCACGGCGCGCTGCCGGAGCGTCCGGTCGTGACGCTGCGCGCCGAGCGGACGAGCGCGCTGCTCGGCTATGAGGTGCCCGAGGAGCGCCAGCACGCGATCCTCCGCGCGCTCGACTTCGAGGTCGACGGCGGCGACTGTGACCGTGCCGACGTGGCGCGCACGCGACGTGACGCGCGAGGCCGACCTGATCGAGGAGGTCGCGCGGTTCGTCCTCGACGAGGTGCCGTTCACGCTTGCCGCGCGCGCCGCGATGCGATCGGGCGCCTGCCGCGGCTTCTGCAGTTGCGGCGCGAGGTCGAGGATGTCCTCGTCGGGTGCGGGCTCTCGGAGGCGTACACGCCGAGCCTCGTCGCCGACGATCCGGATCCGGCCGCGATTCGGCTCGCAGAATCCGCTCTCGGGCGATCAGGCGGTGCTGCGCACGACGCTCTTGCCGAGCCTGCTCGCCGCCGCCGAGCGAAACCGCGAAGTCGGCAACGACGGCGTCGCGCTGTTCGAGATCGCGCGCGTCTATCTCCCGTCAGGCGCAGAGCTGCCGAACGAGGGTTGGCGTGTCGCAGGCGTGCTCGAAGGCGAGTTCGCCGACGCGAAGGGCGTCGTCGACGCGCTGTTCGAGGCGCTCCACCTCGAACTCGGCCGTCGAGCGCGGTGAGCACCGCTGCTCCATCCCGGCAAGACCGGCCGTCTCGCGCAGGGCTGGCTCGGAGAGGTGCATCCGGCGCTCGGCCGCGGCTGGGCGGCGTTCGAGCTTGACCTCGCAGCGCTCGAGGCGGCGGTGCCGGAGCGCGATCCTCTACCGCGACGTGCTTGAGCTTCCCGTCCGTGCTCCAGGATCTCGCCTTCGTCGTCGCGGACGACATTGCCGCGGCCGAGCTCCTCGCGGCGATCCGAGCGGCGGGAGGCGAGCTCCTGCGCGACGTGTCCGTGTTCGACGAGTACCGCGGTCCGCAGATCGGCGAGGGCAAGCGCTCGCTCGCCTTCCGGCTCGCGTTCGGCTCGCCCGAGCGGACGCTGACCGACGAGGACGTCGCGCCGGTGCGCGCGGCGATCGCCGACGCGGTCGGCAAGCAGTTCGGCGCAGAGTTGCGCGCCTAGCGGAGCGCGACGCGTCAGCTTCAGAGCGATGTTCGTAAGTGACCGCTGCGCCCGCTGCTGCGCCGACGATCACGGCGAGCTTCTTGCCCTGCTGCGCCTTCTCGTCGAGCTCGTCGCGGAGATCGGCGACGGCTTGCTTCAGCTCGCGCCGCTCCTCCGCCAGCTCCTCGCCGGATCTCAGGCGGTTCCGGCATCCTGCGGCTCCTCGTTCGGAACATTTCCCAGCTCGTCGATCGTACGTTGGGCCTCCGCAATCGCTTGCTCGGGCAGCGGGTTCGACGTGGCGCGGCGCATCATCCTGACGCCGATGGCCCCCAACGCGAGAGCGACGAGTAGGAGCACGCCGCACATCACGAGGAGGGATGCCCAGACCGGTAGGACATAGGTGAGGCCGGCCGTCGCCGCTCCGAGACCGAAGAGGATGGCTACCCACAGGAACATCAGCGCGCCGCCGCTCAGACCGAGCCCTATCCCGAGCGTCGCGGCCTTCCGCTTCAGCTCCGCTATCGCGAGCTGCACCTCGAGCTCGACGAGCGTGCGCGCGGACTCGGCGACGCGCTGGACGGCGTCGGCGAGGTCGTTCATGCCGGGCGGCGGCCGATGGAGAACACCGCGCCCTGCGTGCCGACCGGCTGCACGTCGCTCAGGACACCGCGTGATGCGGACGCGACCGGAGATCCCGTCGTCGTCGAGCCGGCCGAGGCAGCGGGCAACCATCCCCGCCGACGCGCCGTAGCCGCGCTGGCTTCGCGCAGCGGAAACGGAAGCCGGGCGTTCCTGTCGACTGCATCGGATTGAGCGGTGCGCAGAGCACGGCGCCGCGGTCGATGTCGGCGCTCGAGTCGAGCTCGAGCTCGACGAGAACGTCGCTCCAGTCGGCGGGCAGCATCTCGAGTGCGGCGTGCCACGATTCCGAGAGAGTGCTGCGCGGGATTGCGGGCGCGGTGACAGGGGTCAGGGCGGGTGTGACGGCGGAGCTGACGAGCTCGAGCCGTCCCGGAATGCCCTTCTCCGTCGATTCGCTTCAACAAGCGGCTCACCCCGTCCGGCCCGACGCCGTGACCGCGGGTGGAGACGGTGAAGCGGACGGTGCTGCCCGAGAAGCCCGGCCCAGCCGGTCCGAGCAGCGCGGCGGCCCGCGAGCGCGCGTCCGCGTCGTGGATCTCGAGGCTCAGCGTCGCCTCGGTCCAGCCCGGCTCCAGGCCATTTTCGACGTGGTTCCACCGGTCGACGAGGCTCACAGCGCGAACCGTACACTCCGGCCGTGGCGAAGGTTGAGCAACGCGCGAGCCTTGCGAAGGCGGATTTGCAGGACGTCCTGCGCGAGATGCTCCTGATCCGGCGCTTCGAGGAGAAGGTCGAGGAGCGGTTCCGTGCCGGCGAGCTGCCCGGCTTCCTCCATGTTGCGATCGGCCAGGAGGCGTGCGCGGTCGGCGTCTGTCGCGCGCTCGGCGACGGCGACGTCATCGCTTCGACGCACCGCGCGCACGGGCACACGCTCGCGAAAGGGACGCACCCGAATCAACTCATGGCCGAGCTCTACGGCAAGGAGGAGGGCTGCTCGCACGGCTACGGCGGCTCGATGCATCTCTACGACGTCGAGCGCGGCAACCTCGGCGCGAACGCCGTCATCGGCGGCGGCCTGCCGCAGATCACCGGCGCTGCGCTCGCGTTCAAGATGCGCGGCGAACCGCGCGTCGCGGTCGCGTTCTTCGGCGACGGCGCGACGAACATCGGGACGTTCCACGAGGCGCTGAACCTCGCGCAGCTGTGGCGGGTTCCGGCCGTCTTCGTCCTCGAGGACAACCACTGGGCCGAGTCGACGCCCGAGTCGCCAGCACTCGCCGATCCGCGACCTCTCCGAGCGCGCGAAGGCGTTCGGGATGAAGGCGCTGAAGGCCGACGGGCAGGACGTCGAGGCCGTCTACAAGACCGCGCACAAGGCGCTCGAGCACGCGCGCGGCGGCGACGGGCCGGTCTTCGTCCACCTCGACACCGTGCGTTTCAGCGGGCACTACATCGGCGACCCGCAGGTCTACCGCGACCGCGACGAGGCCCGCGAGCTGCGCGCGACGCGCGACCCGATCGAGCTGCTTCGCGCGAAGCTCGATGTGTCGGACGAGGACTTCGCCGAGCTCGACACCGAGGTGACGGAGATGGTCGAGGCGTCGGTCGAGTTCGCGAAGAACGGCACGGATCCCGCTCCGGAAGACGCGTTGAAGAACGTCTATGCCTGAGCTGACCTACCGCGAAGCCGTGCGCGACACGCTCGTCCAGGCGATGCGCGCCGACGAGGACGTCTTCATCATGGGCGAGGACATCGCCGAGATGGGCGGCTCGATGGGCGTCACGCAGGGGCTGCTCGACGAGTTCGGGCCGGAGCGCGTGCGCAACACGCCGATCTCCGAGATGGCGCTCGCGGGCGCGGCGATCGGCGCGGCGATGCAGGGGATGCGCCCCGTCGCGGAGATCATGTACGAGGACTTCATGACGCTCGCCGCCGAGCAGGTCGTGAACCAGGCGGCGAAGCACCGCTACATGTCCGGCGGGCAGATCACCGTTCCCGTCGTCTTCCGCACGCAGGGCGGCGCCGGCTGGTCGCCGGGCGCGCAGCACGCCCAGCAGCTCGAGGCGTGGTTCGTCCACATCCCGGGCCTCAAGGTCGTGTTCGCGTCGACGCCGGAGGACGTGCGCGGCCTCCTCTGGTCGGCGATCTACGACGACAACCCCGTCGTCTTCTTCGAGCACCGGACGCTGTATCCGATCAAGGGCGAGGTTCCCGCCGAGATCGAGCCGATCCCGATCGGCAAGGCGCGCGTCCACCGCGAGGGCGAGGACGTGACCGTGATCGCGACCGGCCGTCTCGTCCACGAGTCGCTGCGCGCCGCCGAGGAGGCCGAGAGCGAGGGCATCTCCGTCGAGGTCGTCGACCCGCGGACGCTGCAGCCGCTCGACGAGGAGACGCTCGTCGCGTCGGTGAAGAAGACGAACCGCGCCGTCGTCGCGCACGAGGCCGTGACGCGGATGGGCTTCGGCGCCGAGGTCGCGGCCGTCCTCCAGTACCAGGCGTTCGACTGGCTCGACGCGCCGATCGAGCGCGTCGGCGCGAAGTTCACGCCGCTCCCGTTCGCGCCGGTGATGGAGAACTTCGTCATCCCGCACGCGGAGGACGTGCTCGCGGCGATCAAGCGGACGGTCGGCAAGTAGCGATGGCCACCGAGGTCATCCTCCCGCGGCTCGGCCAGGGCATGGAGACGGGCACGATCGTCCGCTGGCTCAAGGCGGAGGGCGACGCGGTGGCGAAGGGCGAACCGCTCTTCGAGCTCGACACGGACAAGGTCACGCAGGAGGTCGAGGCGGAGGCGAGCGGCGTGCTCCTCAAGATCGCGGTCGCCGAGGGCGAGGTTCGCGGTCGGCAAGACGGTCGCGTTCATCGGCGCCGAGGGCGAGGCCGTTCCCGAGGCAGATCGCCGCCGCCAGAACCCCCAAGTGACAACTTGTCACAAGCGTTGCCTGAGGCGCCGGCGGATCTCAGAGCCTGCGCTCGGAGCCGCCGTGCCTCGACGAACGGGCGCGTCAAGGCGTCGCCGCTCGCACGCCGGCTCGCGCGAGAGCGAGGCCTCGATCTCGCGGCAATTCGCGGCACGGGGCCTGAGGGTCGGATCGTCGCGGACGACGTCGAGCGCGCCGAAGCCGGAGCGCCAAAACCCGCAAGTGACAAGTTGTCACAAGCGCAGTTCGTGCCGGGCGAAGTCGAGCGTGTTCCGCTCACGAACATCCGCAAGACGATCGCGCGCCGCCTGACCGAGGCGTGGCAGATCCCGGTCTTCCAGCTTCAGGCCTCCGCCGACATGACGCGCGCGAACGCGCTCGTCGCGAAGCTCCGCGAGCGCGACCCCGACGTTCGTGTCACCGTCACCGACGTACTGACGAAGCTCTCCGCCCAGGCGCTCATGCGGCACCGCGAGGTGAACGCCGAGTTCACGGAGGACGCGATCCTCCTCCACCCGAGCGCGAACGTCGGGATCGCCGTCGCCGCGCCGCAGGGGCTCGTCGTCCCGGTCATCCGCGGCGCCGAGCGGCTCTCGCTCGCCGAGATCGCCGCCGCCCGCGCCGACGTCGTCGGCCGCGCACGCGACAACAAGCTCCGCGCCGACGATCTCGAGGGCGGCACGTTCACGATCTCGAACCTCGGCATGTACGCCGTCGAGAGCTTCACCGCCGTCCTCAACCCGCCGCAGGCCGCGATCGTCGCCGTCGGCGCGACGGAGGACAGAGTCGTCCCCGCAGACGGGGCGAGCTCGCCGTCCGGCCGATGCTCACGCTCACCGCGACCTTCGACCACCGCGCCGTCGACGGTGCGCCCGCCGCCGCGTTCCTCCAGACCCTCAAGGAGAGCCTCGAAGATCCGGGGCTCGCGCTCTAGGAAGATGCTCCGCCCCGTCGACCGCCAGGACACGCGCTTCCTCCGCGACATGCTGCGGCACGCCTACCACTGGCGCATCGCCGAGGATCCCGACCGGCCGCTCTACCGCTACGTCCAGAACTGGGGACGGCCCGGCGACGCCGGCGTGATCGCGTTCGCCGGCCCGAACCCGTACGGCGCGGCGTGGTACCGGCTCTTCCCCGCGAGCGCGCCCGGCTTCGGCTTCGTCGACGAGCAGACGCCGGAGCTGACGATCGCCGTCGTCCCGAGCCACCGCGGTCACGGCGGCGGCGCCGAGCTGCTCGACGCGTTCCTCGAGCGGGCGCGCGCCGACGGCTACGCGCGGGTCAGTCTCAGCGCCGAGTCGGGGCAGACCGGCTTCTACGAGAAGCACGGCTTTCGCGAGCATCGCCGCGACGACGGAACCGTGACGATGGTCGCGGAGCCTCTGACTACGGTCAGTCGAAATGGACGAGGGAGAAGCCAATGGAGTTTGACGTCGCCGTCCTCGGGGGCGGCCCGGGCGGGTACACCGCCGCCATCCGCGCCGCGCAGCTCGGCGCGAAGGTCGCCTGCATCGAGATGGAGCCGGAGCTCGGCGGCACGTGCCTCCGCGTCGGCTGCATCCCGACGAAGGCGTGGGTGCAGACCGCGTTCGCGCTGAAGGAGGCCGAGGAGAGCTTCGCGAAGTTCGGCGTCAACGTCGGCGAGGCGTCGCTCGATTTCGCCGCCTCGAACGCGTGGAAGGCCGGCGTCGTCAAGCAGATGACGACCGGCGTCGCGGGTCTCCTCAAGGCGAACGGCGTCGAGTGGGTCAAGGGCAAGGGCACGTTCAAGGACGCGAACACGATCGCGGTCGAGGGCGGGGAGGACGTCAAGTTCACGTCGGCGATCGTCGCGACGGGCTCGTTCCCGCTGCGCCCGCCGATCCCGGGCCTCGACTCGCCGCGCTGCGTCGACTCGACCGGCCTGCTCGCGCAGGAGTCCGTCCCGAAGCGGCTCGTCATCCTCGGCGGCGGCATCATCGGCTGCGAGTTCGCCTCGATCTTCAGCCGCTTCGGCAGCGAGGTGACGATCGTCGAGATGCTCGACGCGCTCATCCCGCAGGAGGACGCCGACGCCGCGAAGGAGCTTGCGAAGCAGTTCGACGAAGCGCGGCATCGCGCTCCAGCTCGGCAAGCAGTGCACGAAGGTCGACGACGACGGCTCGCAGCTCACCGTCCACTTCGGCGACGGCGAGACGGTGCAGGCCGATCTCATGCTCGTCTCCGTCGGCCGCGCGCCGCTCGTCGAGGGGCTCGGGCTCGAGACCGCCGGCGTCGCGTTCGACAAGCGCGCCGGGATCGCGACCGACGAGCACCGCCGCACGAGCGTCCCGCACATCTACGCCGTCGGCGACTGCGCCGGCCACTGGCAGCTCGCGCACACGGCGTTCCGCGAGGGCGAGGTCGCGGCCGAGAACGCGTGCGGCCACGAGGCGATCGTCAACGCGCGCGCCGTGCCGCGGCCGATCTACACCGATCCGGAGATCGCCGGCGTCGGCCTCACCGAGGCGCAGGCGCGCGAGCAGTACGGCGACGACGTCGCGGTCGGCCAGTTCCCGTGGGTCGCGAACGCGCGCGCTGTCATGCAGGACGAGACCGTCGGCTGGGTCAAGTCGATCCACGAGACGAAGTACGGCGAGCTGCTCGGCCTGATCATGGTCGGGCCGCACGTGACGGACATGATCGAGGCCGGAGTCATCGCGATCGACGCCGAGTCGACGGTCGAGACGGTCGCCGACGGCATCGCGCCGCACCCGACGCTCTCCGAGGCGATCAAGGAAGCAGGCCTCGTGGCGCTCGGCCGCGCGATCCACGTCCCGAACCGCAAGCCGCGCGCGAAGTCTCCGGCGTAAGTCCTGCGTAAAGCGCCTGTCCAAAGCGGGGAGGGGACGGCGCCGGACGGACACACTTGGCGGCGGACATCCTCGTCCATAGGTCCCGGATCGGGCTGCCGCCCGCGGACGATTCGGGACCGCCTTCTCTCCTGCGCAGATCGGTCCCGACGCAGCGTGGATAATCCTCGGGTGGGGGCCGACAAGCAACCGATTGGCCCGTCTGACGGCGGTCCCTTTTTTCACGGCACCGTTGCCGACCTAGAGAGCGGCGATCTGCTGACTCCGGGCCGCGCCTCCAACTATCGCCCCGAAGTGGTGATGAACCACATCTATTTCACAGCTCTGCGAGACGGGGCCGGACTCGCGGCAGAGGTCGCGTCTGAGCTCGCGACGGGACACCCAGCTCCGCGCGTCTATGAGGTCGAACCCACCGGCGCGTTCGAGGACGACCCAAACGTGACAGACAAGAAGTTCCCCGGCAACCCGACCCGCTCATACCGGAGCACCTATCCACTCAAGATCGTAGGAGAGGTCACGGATTGGACTCGACTCACGCCCGACGCCCTTCAAGCATGGCGGGAACGTCTCGGAACGCTTCGACAAGGCGAGATCATCAACTAGCCGATCGCAGATCGGGTAGCCTCGGCGGCATGGCCATCGTCACCAAACGCAACGCAGTCGTCGGCTGGATCACGCTGAGATACGGGAAGAGGGTCGGGAAGATCATCGCCCGCGACCAGGCAAGGCAGCTCAAGCAGAAGCTGCCGTTCAGGCGCAAGAGCTCCAAGCGTTGAGCCTGTTCCGCGCGTCGATCGCCGATCTCGTCCCGTACGAGCCGGGCAAGCCGGTCGAAGCCGTGCAGCGTGAGCTCGGGCTCGAGCGCGTCGTCAAGCTCGCCTCGAACGAGGGGCCGTTCCCGCCGTTCGCCGCCGCGCTCGAGGCGATGGAGAGCGGCGAGCGTGACCTCAACCGCTATCCCGACGGCGGCGCGTTCGCGCTGCGTACGGCGCTCGCCGAGCATGCCGGGGTCGCGTTCGAGGAAGTGATCGTCGGCTCGGGCGCCGACGGGATCATCGATCTCCTCTCACAGGCGACGCTCGATCCGGGCGACGACATCGTCTGCGGCTGGCCGTCGTTCCCGAGTTACGTCCTCGACGCGGCGAAGCTCGGCGCGGAGGCGCGGCGCGTTCCGCTCCGCGACCACACGTACGACCTCGACGCGATGCTCGACGCGATCGGACCGCGCACGAAGCTCGTCTACGTCTGCCATCCGAACAACCCGACCGGCACCGCGAACGGGCGCGACGAGCTCCTCTCGTTCCTCGACCGGCTGCCGGAGCACGTTCTCTGCGTTCTCGACCAGGCGTACTTCGAGTACATCGACTGGCCGGACTACGCCGACGGCATCGAGCTGTTCCGCGAGGGCCGGCGGCTCGTGGTGCTGCGGACGTTTTCGAAGATCTACGGCTTGGCGGGAGTGCGAGTTGGCTGGGCGGTCGCGCCGCCCGACGTCGTGACGGCGACCTCGAAGGTGCGGCGCGCGTTCGACGTGACGGCGACAGCGCAGGCCGCTGCGCTCGCGAGCCTCGACGACGGCGGAGGAGCTCGCGCGGCGGCGCGAGCTCAACGCGACCGGCCGCGCCCGTCTCGCCGAGATCCTCCGCGAGCACGGCCTCGATCCCGTCGAGCCCGCGCTCGGCAACTTTGTCTTCGTCGACGTCGGCGGCGGGCGCGCGCTCTTCGAGCGATTGCAGCGTGAAGGCGTGATCGTGCGGCCGCTCGACGGCTTCGGCGCGCCGGAGGCGATCCGCGTCAGCGTCGGCACGCCGGAGGAGAACGAGTTCTTCGCTGTCGCTTTGGGACACGTCCTTTCAGGCGTCTCGTAACTCGCGCCGCAGACCCTGTTAGCGTCAAGCGAAGGTTGAGCACCTTCACCTCCCAGCTTGAGCCGCTCCGGCTGCCGGCGTTCCGCAGGCTTTTCCTCGCCACGCTCGGCTCGAGCGTCGGCACGCTCATGGCCGCTGTCGCGCTGACGCTCGACATCCAGGAGCGGACGAAGAACTCGCCGCACACCGGTCTCTGGGTCGGTCGCGGTGCTCGTCGTCGAGTTCCTGCCGACGGTCATCGTCGGGCTTGTTCCTCGGGCCGCTCCTCGACCGGCTGCCGCGGCGCACGCTGATGATCGCGGCGGACGCGATCCGGGTCTGCGTGTTCGCCGCGCTGCCGTTCGCGCCGAGCGCGGGCGCCGTCGTCGCGCTCGCGTTCGTCGCGGGGCTCGCGACCGGCTTCTTCCGGCCGGCGGTCTACGCGGGCGTGCCGAACCTCGTCGAGGACGCGCTCCTGCCCGAAGGCGAACGCGCTCCTCCAGACCGTCGAGAACCTCAGCTGGATGATCGGCCCGATCCTCGGCGCCATCGCCGGCCCGAACATCTCGTACGCGATCAACGCCGTGTCGTTCGCCGTCTCGATCGTCCTCATCGCCGGGATTCCGGCGCGGCTCCTGCAGAGCGAGCGGGCGCTCACGCGCGGCTACTGGCGCGATCTCGCGGACGGCTTCGGCGCGACGCTCCGCTCGCGCTCGATGGTCGCCGTCCTCGTCGCGTGGGGCATCGCCTCGTTCGGCCTCGGCGCTGCGAACGTCTCCCAGATCTTCCTCGCGAAGCACACGTTCTCGTCGGGAAGCTTCGGCTACGGCCTCCTCTACGGAGCGATCGGCGCGGGCCTCGTGGTCGGCGCGTTCTTCAGCGCGCGGCAGCTCGAGTCGTGGGGAGTCGCGGCTGACGTACGGCGGCGGTCTCACGGTGATGGCCGTCGGCCTCGTCGGCGCCGCGCTGAGCCCGAACATCTGGGTTGCCGCCGGCGTGCTGCGTCGTACTCGGCGTCGGGAACGGCACGGCGGTGGCGTGCAACGCGCTCCTCGTCCAGCGCGGCACGTTCGACGTGATGCGCGGCCGCGCGCTCACGTTCGTCATGAGCGCGACGTATCTCGCCGTCGCGATCGGCGAGTTCGCGGGCGGTTCGTTCGTCCACGAGGGCAGTCGCGCCCGACGTGCCGCGCTGGCTGTGGGGGATCGCGGGCGTCGCGCTCGGCGTCGCGGCGGTCGCGGGCTGGGCGATCGCGCGGAAACTCGGCGGCGAGACGGCCGCCGAGGGCGAGCACGCGGCCGAAGTGGCTGCCGTCGGCTGATGAGCCGTTGACGGTCGAGCGGCTCGCTATCTCCGCCGTGCTTACGGCGGGACTCTGCCGTCGGGAGTCGCGGAGGCCTTCCTCTATCACTCGACGCATACGTCGCACGTCGGGCCGACGTCCGCCACGCTCTCGGACGCTGCCGCGGTGATTGGCGGCTCGTGCCTCGGACTGGCCGTTGGCGCGATGGCGGCGGCCGCGTTGGTGCGTCGTGGCTCGCGTCTCGTCTCCGGCCTGATTGTCGGCGTCATCGGGTTCATCGGTGTGACGCCGGTCTTCTGGGCGACTTTCTCGTCGGACTTGAGCACGGGCGAGAAGATCGGCGGGCTCGCGTCGCTCCTGGCACGATCCCGGCGACCTTCGTCATGTACGGTCGGTGCAGCGATCGGCGACTGCGATGCGCGGCAACCAGCCGGGTTAGGCCGACTGCTCCACTACAGTCCTGCGCGGTGGCCGGCCGCCGCGACTGGACACGTGAAGCCCTCGCCGCCGGCGTCCGCTCCGGCGACCGGCGTGCGCTCGCGCGCGCGATTTCGCTCGTCGAGGACGGCGACCCGCTCGCGTACGGCGTCGTCGCGGATGTCTATCCCGAGACGGGATCCGCGTACTCGGTCGGCATCACCGGGCCGCCCGGCGTCGGCAAGTCGAGCCTCGCGTCGGCGCTCATCCGCCACGTGCGCGCGCAGGAGAAGACCGTCGGCGTCATCTCGGTCGACCCGTCGAGCCCGTTCACGCACGGCGCGCTGCTCGGCGACCGGATCCGGCTGACCGACCACTTCCTCGACCCCGGCGTCTTCATCCGCTCGATGGGGACGCGCGGCCACCTCGGCGGCTTGGCGGAGGCGACGCTGCAGGCGCTGCTCGTGCTCGACGCGGCGCGGAAAGGACATCGTCCTGCTCGAGACCGTCGGCGCCGGGCAGAGCGAGGTCGAGGTGATCGGCATCGCCGACACCGTCCTGCTCGTCCTCATGCCCGGCTCGGGCGACTCGGTGCAGGCGCTGAAGGCGGGGATCATGGAGATCCCCGACGTGATCGCGATCAACAAGATGGACAGCCCCGCCGCGAAGACGATGCTCAACGAGGTGCGCTCGATCCTCGCCCTCGGTCACGGCGCGGACTGGGACCCGCCGATCGTCCTCACCGAGGCGATCCGCGGCGAGAACGTCCCCGAGCTCTGGGAGAAGATCGAGGAGCACCGCGCGTTCCTCACCGAGAGCGGGCAGCTCGAGGAGCGGCGCCGCGCGAATCTCGCGCGCGAGGTGTTCGCGGTCGCGGCGAGCCGTGCGGGCCGGCATCTCGAGCGGGCCGTCACGCGACGATCCCGAGCTGAGGCGCCTGCTCGCCGAGGTTCAGGCGCGCGAGCTCGACCCGCTCACCGCGGTGCGCGAGATACTCGAGAAGGTCTTCCGAATCCGATGACAGCGCCGGCACTAGCTGAGATCGAGCGCGCCCGCGAGGTGATCGCGGGCGTCGCGCGGGTCACGCCGGTCTACCCGACCGAGACGTTCTCGCGGCTCGTCGGGCGGCCCGTCCTGCTCGAAGGTCGAGTGCCTGCAGCGGACGGGCTCGTTCAAGGTGCGCGGCGCGTTCACGAAGCTCTCGTCTCTCGCGCCGGAGGTGCGCGCCGCGGGCGTCGTCGCCGCGAGCGCGGGCAACCACGGCCAGGCCGTCGCGTGGGCGGCGCGCGAGCTCGGCGCGCCCGCGCGCGTGTTCATGCCGCAGGACTCGCCGATGGCGAAGGTCGACGCGACGCGCAACTACGGCGCCGAGGTCGAGCTCGGCGGCCACGCGATCGAGGACTCGATCGAGGCCGCGATGGCGTACGTCGAGGAGACGGGCGGCACGTTCATCCACCCGTTCGAGGATCCGGTGATCATCTCCGGCCAGGGCACGATCGGCCTCGAGATCGCCGAGCAGGTTGACGAGCTCGAGACGGTCCTCATCCCGATCGGCGGCGGCGGGCTCGCCTCGGGCATCTCGCTCGCGCTGCGCGCCGTGCGGCCGGGGCTGCAGATCATCGGCGTGCAGGCGGCCGGGACGCGGCCCGGCGGCAGCGGGCTTCACGATCGCCGACGGCATCGCGGTGAAGAAGCCGGGCGAGCTGACGATGGGCATCCTCAGCGAGACGCTCGACGAGATCGTCGTACGTCGAGGACGAGCAGATCGCGCAGGCGATGGTGCTGCTCGCCGAGCGCACGAAGTTCGTCGTCGAAGGAGCAGGCGCGGTCGGCATCGCGGCGCTCCTGAGCGGCGCGATCGGCGGCTCAGGCCCGGCGCTCGCGCTCCTCTCCGGCGGCAACATCGACGCGTCGCTCATGGTGCAGGTGATGCGGCGCGGGCTCGCGCTCAGCGGCCGCTACCTCGTCCTCCGCTCGCAGTTCCCGGACCAGCCCGGCGAGCTCGCGAAGCTCCTCGACCTGCTCGCCGCCGAGCGCGTCAACGTCGTCGAGGTCGAGCACAAGCGCGAGGCCGCGGGCGTCCCGGTCGGCTACACCGGCGTCGAGCTGACGCTCCTCACGCGCGACGCGAAGCACTGCGACCAGCTCATCGCCCAGATGGGCGAGTGGGGCTACCCGGTCGAGCGGCTGGACTGAGATAGCGCGCGTGCACCGCTTCGACGAGTTCCCGGCGTCTGATCGAGACGAAGCTGCGCGAGCACGCGCGCGTCGTCTTCATCTACTTCGATGCGTTCGGCTGGCGCTTTCTCGAGCGACACGGCGCCCATCCGCTGTTCGCCGGAGCCGAGGTCGAGCGCTGGTCGTCGATCTTCCCGTCCACGACGACGGTTCACTCGACCACGATCCATTCGGGCCTGCCGCTCGGCGAGCACGGTCTGTACGAATGGAACGTCTACGAGCCGCAGCTCAACCGGCTCGTGACTCCGCTCTGGTTCGCCTTCGCCGGCGACGAGCCGGGAAGCCTGAGCGGGACGCGGCCTCGACGCTGCACGACCTCTTCCCGCGCGAGACGCTCTACCGGCGGCTCCTGCCCGTGCCGAGCCACATCGCCTTGCCGGCCGGCATCGCGCACTCCGAGGCGAGCGGCGTGCTCCTCGCCGACGCGGTCGATCCACGGGTTCGACGACAACCGCGCGGGGCTCGAGGGCCTCGCCGCCGCGATCGCCGGCGAGGAGCGGGCGTACGGGACGATCTACTTCCCCGACGCCGACGCGCTCATGCACATGGTCGGCCCCGACGACGCCAACGTGGCAACGCTGATGGAGGAGACGCTCGACGCGATCGCCGCGACGCGCTGGCCGGACGGGCACGCTCGTCCTTCTCACGGCCGACCACGGGATGGAGGCGATCACGCCCGAGCGCACCGCCTACGTGAATGTCGTGTGGCCCGAGCTGGCGCAGCACCTCGAGACCGGCGCCGACGGGAAGCCGCTCGCGCCCGCCGGGCTCGTGCCGCGACCTCTTCCTCCACGTGCTGCCGGAGCGTCTCGACGAGGTCGTCGCCGAGCTCGGCCGGCGCCTCGACGGGGTGGCCGACGTGCGCCCGGTCGAGGAGCTTCTCGCGGAGGGGCTGTTCGGTGCAAACGTCGGCGAGGCGCTGACGCGACGGCTCGCGAACCTCGTCGTCCTGCCGGCGCCCGGCGAAGCGGCCTACTGGTTCGAGCCGGGCCGCTTCGAGCAGCGCTTCCTCGGCCAGCACGGAGGCTTGACCGCGAACGAGATGGAGATCCCGTTCGTCAGCTGGGTCGCGGGCTGAGAATTGCCGCCTAGCCTTTAGGGCCGTCCATAGCCTTGGCGGAGTGAGCGCTGCCGGACACTCTCGGCGTCCCGCGCGACCGTCTGCGGGCGGGCATCCGCCGCGGGCTTCCGTTCGGCGTCGCCGTCTTCGCGATCTCGTTCTCGTTCGGTGTCGTCGCGCGGCCGGTGATGGGATCGGTCGCGCCGATCGTCATGTCGATCGTCGTCTTCTCCGGCGCGGCGCAGTTCGGCGCGCTCGCCGTGCTCACGGCCGGCGGGACGACCGCGGCGGCGATCGCCGCGGGAATCCTCCTCAACGCCCGCTACGCCGCGATGGGCATCGCGCTCGCGCCGTCGCTGCGCGGGCGAGCGCTGTCGCGCGCGGCGTTCGCGTTGACGATGGTGGACTCGTCCTGGGCGGCGGCGAGCCGGAAAGACGGCACGTTCGACCCGTGGTACATGGTCGGCGTCAGCGTCCCGCAGTACGTCGGCTGGGTCGCGGGGACGATCGCGGGAGTGCTCGTCGGGCCGCGGCTCGGCAGCCCGAGCGGGCTCGGCCTCGACGCGCTGTTCCCCGCGTTCTTCCTCGCGCTGCTGTTCGAGGAGGCGCGCGGCTACAAGCGCATGGCCGCGGGCGCGGGCGGTGCCGGGATCGCGCTCCTGCTGACGCCGATCGTGCCGGCCGGCCTGCCGATCCTCGCCGCCTCGGCGGCGGCGGCCGTCGCGTCGAGGTTCAAGAAGTGACCGCCATCTGGATCATGATCGGCGCGCTTGCGCTCGCCACGGCGGTGCTGAAGATCGCCGGGCCGGTGGCGCTCGGCGGGAAGCCGCTCCACGCGGACGTCTTCGCGATCGTCGAGTTGCTCGCCTCCGCGCTCCTCGCCGCGCTCGTCGTCGTCGAGACGTTCGGCCACGGCCGGTCTCTCGTCGTCGATGCACGCCTCGCCGGCGTGACGTTCGCCGCGTTCGCGCTGTGGCGACGCGCGCCGATGACCGTCGTCGTGATCGGAGCCGCCGTCGTGACGGCGCTCGTGCGGCTGATCTAGCTGCCGCAGCGGCGGAAGCACGACGTCTCGCCGCGCCACGTCGCGGTGCCGCCGTCGAGCACGGGACGCGCGTCGATACCCGCCGCCTGCAGGACGCTCGCGGCGATCGCGGCGCGCGGGCCGGACTCGCAGATCGTCACGACCGGGCGGCCGTCGAGGAGACCGGCCTCGGCGGCGGCGCGCGCCGTGCGGTACGGCAGGTGGCGCGAGCCGGGGATGTGGCCCGTCGTCGCGCTCGTCGGCCTCGCGGACGTCGAGGAGCTCGACGGCGTCGTCGGCGAGGAGCTGCTCGAGCTCCTCGAGCGAGACGGGGCGGAGGCGCTCCTCGCCGCCGCCTTCCTCCCAGCCGGCGAGGTCGAAGATCGCCACCGCCGCGAGCGAGCGCGCCGCGCGAAGCGCTTCGGCCTCGTCGGTCGCGTGGATGACGAGCGGCCGCTCCGGCAGGACGAATGCCGCTCTCGTCGCGAAGTTCGAGCCGCGCGATCGGGATCCCGACGGCGCCGGGCCGGTGTCCGGCCGCGAACGTCGGCGGTCGGCCGGACGTCGAGGACGATCGCGTCGTCCGGGCGCCGCGCCGACGCGCGCGAGCGGCGCGCTGCGCGCCGAGGAACGGGCCGCGGTTGAGCTCGACGATCCGCTCCATGTTCGGCGGGCGCGGCGGCGGCGGGCCGAGCGCAGCGGCGATGAAGTCGGCGAGCTCGCCCTGGAGCGCGTGGTTGAAGCGCTTCTCGAAGCCGATCGTCGTCGACGCCTTCGAGCTCATCGCCGCGCCGCACAGCGAGCCCGCGACGTGACCGGGGAAGACCTCGACGCCGTCGGGCGAGCTCGGCGAGGCGGCGCAGGCTGTGGAACTGCCCCTCGGCTCCCTCCTGCGCCTCGACGGCGAGGTCGGGCCGCCCGGCGTCGCCGACGAAGAGGCAGTCGCCGGTGAGCACGAGCCACGGCTCGTCGCCGCGCGAGCGGTCGGTCACCGAGAAGCAGCAGTGCTCGGGACGGTGCCCGGGCGTGTGGATCGCGCGAATGACGACGTCGCCGACCTCGATCTCCGTCCCGTCCTCGAGCGGCTCGTGCTCGAAGGTCGCGCCCGCGATCGAGTGGACGCGCACGGGAACGCCGTGCTCGAGCGCGAGCCGTCCGTGGCCCGAGACGTGGTCGGCGTGCGTGTGCGTCTCGAGGACGCAGAGAGCTGCACGCCGCGGCGCGCGGCCTCCGCGAGGATCGGCTCGATCGCGTACGGCGGATCGACGACGACCGCGACACCGGCGTGCTCGTCGCCGACGAGGTACGAGGCGCAACCGAGATCGTCGTCGAGGAACTGCTTGAAGAGCACGAGCGCGATGCTAACGCCCGTCGCTGACGGCATCGGCTCGTCCTCCTCGTCGAGCAGCCGCCAGACGAAGTAGCCGATCGCGAGGAGGAAGACGAGCGTCTGCTCGCCGTTCATGAGGATCCCGCCGAGGCTCTGGTCGCGCGTCGCCGACAGTCCCCAGAGCCGCGGCACGTGCTCGTAGTACGCGTAGTACGGATGGCTCGAGAAGATGTACGCGAGGCCGAGGAACGTCGAGCCGACGAACGCGGCGGCGAGGTACGCGAGACCCGTCGCCGTGCGTGAGGCGGCCGCTCACGATCGGCCACCAGAAGAGCAGGCCGACGGTGATGAGGATCGCGTGCTCGATGTTGAGCCCCCAGCCGGTGCGCAGCGCCCAGTTGTAGAACAGCGCGAGGTGCGTGACGTACCACGCGAGGAGCCAGACGGGGAGGATCCAGCGCGACCGCAGGCGGCCGGCGCCGCGGCGGTCGAGCGCGTCCCGCATCCCCGGCGTCAGGCCGAGCAGCACGAGGAGCGGCGCGACGTCGGCGATGAGCGCGTTCTGAAGCAGGTGCACGAGCAGGAGGTAGTGCGCCGCGAGGTTCTCGAGCGGCGAGTTGAGCGCGGCGGCGATGAGGAAGAGACCCGCGGCGAACGAGGCGAGGCGCCAGCCCGAGGGCGGATCGCGGCGCGCGGCGCGCCAGTAGAGCGACGGCGGCGGCGACGGCGAGAACGAGGAAGAGCGGCTCGAAGCCGAACGCGTACGGGCTCATGCGGTCGCGACTCGGAGCGCGCGGCTGCCAGCGCGGGCGCAGCAGCAGCGCGACGCAAATCCCGAGCGTGAGCAGCTGCTCGACCATCATCACGAGCCCCGCGATCTGCTGATCGGCGAGCGCCGAGATCCCGTACGCGCCGTGGTACCACGGATAGAGCGGCGTGAACGAGAAGACGAGGACGTCGGTGAGGATCTGTCCGGCCGCGAACATCGCCGCCGCGAGCGCGACGCGGCCGCCGACCGTGAGCCGCTTGTGCGAGCCGGGATCGATGAGGAGCGTCCAGACGAGCACGCCGCACACCATCCAGAGGACGTGCTCGAAGTCGTGGAGGTTCTGATGCGCGAGCGCGAGGTCGTACATGTACGGGATGTGCCAGAACGCGAGGTTCGCGGCCCAGAGCGCGAACGCGACCCGCGGCCGCAGCAGCGTCCCGAGCACGCGCGCGCACGCGCGAGTTCCGGGCGAGCGGGGCGAGCACGGCGGCGGGGAGGAGGAAGACGAGGAGCGGCCCGCGCACGCGCGAGTGATCATCAGCGCCGGCCCGAGATCCGCCGATCAGCACGTGCTGGGCCATGTGCGCGGAGAGGAGCTTCTCGTCGGCGAGGTCGTCGAGCGGCCCGACGAGCGCGAACAGCGTCACGCCGAGGCCGAGCGCGAAGAGCACGACCGATCCCAGCCGGCGAGGTCGGCGCGCCCGCGGCGACGCAGGCGCACGACGGCCTGCGCGAAGAGAAGCGCCGCGACGGCGGCGAAGACGATCGGGCAGCACGAGCGGATTGTGCCGCTGGCCGACGGACAGGCTCCGCAGCGAGACATGTCGCAGGCTCTCCCGGTCCCGACGCGTCCGAAGGCGCACGCCGCGGCGGGTAACGAGGTCTCGGCACGAAGGCGCGGCAGACCGCGCTCTTCCGCGCCGGAGTTCCTCAGACAGCGAGCGAGTCCGCAGGACTCGGCGAGCTAAAGGCCGAGATACTTCGCGATGACCATGCGCTGGATCTCGTTCGTGCCTTCGCCGATCTCGAGGATCTTCTGGTCGCGGTAGAGGCGCGAGATCGCGAACTCCTCCATGAACCCGTAGCCGCCGTGGATCTGGAGCGCGGCGTTGACGACGCGATTCGACAGCAGCCCCGTGTAGAGCTTCGCCTGCGCCGCCGCGAGCGCGAAGTCGCGGCCCTGATCCTTGAGCCACGCCGCCTTGTAGACGAGCTGGCGGCCCGCGTCGATCTCCGTCGCCATGTCGGCGAGCTGGAACTGGATCGCCTGGAACTCCGCGATCGGCTTGCCGAACTGCTGCCGTTCCTTCGCGTACGCGAGCGCAAGGTCGTACGCGCCCTGCGCGAGGCCGACGCCCATCGACGCGACCGAGATCCGTCCGCCGTCGAGGATCTTCATGAACTGCCCGAAGCCGCTTGCCGCGCGTGCCGAGCAGGTTGCCCTCGGGCACCTGGCGCCGTCGAACGAGAGCTCGCGCGTGTCGGAGGCGTGCCAGCCGAGCTTCTTCATCGGCGCCGAGATCTCGTAGCCGGGCGTGCCGTTCGGGACGATGATGTTCGAGATCTCGCCGTCGCCCGTGACCGCGGTGATCGTGACGCAGGCGCTGATGTCGGTGCCGGCGTTCGTGATGAAGATCTTCGAGCCGTCGATCGTCCACTCGCCGTCCGTCAGCGACGCCTTCGTGCGCGTCGCGCCGGCGTCTGAGCCGGCGTCGGGCTCCGTCGAGACCGAACGCCGCGAGCCCTTCCCCGACGCGAGCCTCGGCAGCCACTCCTGCTTCTGCTCCTCGTTGCCGAAGAGGTAGATCGGCATCGTGCCGAGCGACGTGTGCGCGGCGACGGTGATCGCGACCGACGAGTCGATGCGCGTCAGCTCCTCGATGGCGATCGCGTACGAGACGGTGTCGCCGCCCGCGCCGCCGTACTCCTCCGGGATCGGCAGGCCCATGAGGCCGAGCTCGGCGAGCTCTGCGACGAGCTCGTACGGGAAGCGCGCCTCGCGGTCGAGCTCCTCGGCGACCGGCGCCACGCGCGACACCGCGAAGTCGCGGACGGTGCGCCGGATGAGCTCCTGCTCGTCCGTCAGCTCGAAGTTCACGAGAGAATCTTGCCTAGCTCGGCGATGAGCCGCACGCCGTAGCCGGTGCCGCCGGGCACGTGGAGGTAGTCGCCGCGGCTCCGCTCGAGGAAGCCCGGCCCGGCCATGTCGATGTGCGCCCACGGGCCGTCGCCGGCGAACTCCTTGAGGAACTCGGCCGCGAGCACCGGCGAGCCCTGGCGCAGCGTCGAGCCGTTCTTCATGTCCGCGTACGTCGAGTCGATGTAGCGCCGGTAGCGCGGATGGAGCGGGAACGGCCAGACGTGGTCGCCGCTGCGAGCCGCCGGCCTCGACGATCGTCGCCATCCACTCGTCGTCGTTCGCGAAGACGCCGGCGTAGAAGTCGCCGAGCGCGAGCTCCATCGCGCCGGTCAGCGTCGCGAGGTCGAGCACGTGCGTCGCGCCCTCGCGCCGCGCGTACCAGAGCGCGTCGGCGAGAACGAGGCGCCCTTCCGCGTCGGTGTTGATCACCTCGATCGTCTTGCCGTTCGCGGCGCGGAGGATGTCGCCGGGCCGGAAGGCGCCGCCGCCGGGCATGTTCTCGGCCGCGGCGAGGACCGCGATCGCGCGGACCGGAGTGCCGAGCGCGGCGAGCGCGCCGATCCCGTGCAGCGTGCCGGCGCCGCCGGCCATGTCGCCCTTCATGTCCTGCATCCCGCCGGCGGGCTTGATCGAGATCCCGCCGGTGTCGAACGTGATCGACTTGCCGACGAGGCCGAGCAGGAAGTCCTTGTTCGTCGCGTTCGGCGGCTCGTAGCGGAGGACGATGAGGCGCGGCTCGTTGCTGGCTGCCCTGGCCGACGGCGAGGAGCGAGCCCATCCCGAGCTCGCGCATCTGGTCGGGATCGAGCGCCTCGAACGTCAGGTGCTCGTGCTCGGCCGCGAGCTCCGCGGCGCGGTCGGCGAGCGTGGCCGGCGTCAGCTCGTTCGGCGGCTCGTTCGCGAGGTCGCGCGCGCGGTTCGCGCGGTCGGCGACGAGCGCGGCGCGCTCGACGGCGGCGCGCAGCTCGGGCGTCTCGTCGGCGGCGATCACGATCCGCTCGATCGGGACGCGTGTCATCCGTCGACTTCCAGCGGCCGGGCGAGTACGAGCCGAGGATCGTGCCCTCGACGAGCGCGGCTGCCTGCTCGGGGAGCGGCACCGGCAGTGTCTCGTCGAGCTGCCAGGCGAGCGTGCCGCCGACCCGCGAGAGCGCCTGCGCGGCGGCGGAACCGGCCGTGCGCAGCGCCTCGGCGTCGACCTCGTCGCGCGCGCCGACTCCGGCCGCCGACGAGCCGCTCGCCGTCGCCGTGGAGAACGACGGCCTCGCCGCGCCTGCCGCGCAGCTCTCCCGTCTCCGCGAGCCGGGTCAGCCGGTCGTCGAGCGTCCCGTCCGGCGGCTTCGCGACCGGTACCGCGAGCGCGTCCGCGCTCGTCGATGGCCGAAAGTCAACGGTCGTCATCGCCGCGCCAGGCTAGCGGCGCGCGGCATAGACTCGCGCCAGCAACCGAGAAGGAGCGTGACGATGGGACAGACACAGGAGTTCTTCGACGGCCTCGCCGCCAAGGCCGACACGAGCCAGACGGCGGGGATGAACAAGTCGTACGCCTTCGACATCGAGGGCGCCGGGCAGTGGACGGTGAAGGTCACCGACGGAGCGGTCGCGGTCGAGAGCGGCATGGCCGACGGCGCCGACTGCACGATCAGCACGTCCGAGGAGGTCTTCGAGAAGATCGTCGCGGGCGAGCAGAACCCGACGAGCGCCTACATGACGGGCAAGCTGAAGCTCAAGGGCGACATGGGCGCCGCGATGAAGCTTCAGAAGCTCTTCCCGAGCTAGAGGCGGGTCTACTCGTCGAGCTCGACGAGGAGGGCGCCGCCGCCGACGCGGTCGCCCTCCGCGACGTGGACCGCGCGCACCGTCGCCGGCGTACGGGGAGACGAGCGGCGTCTCCATCTTCATCGCCTCGAGCACGACGAGCGGCTGGCGCGCCGCGACCTCGTCGCCCGGCTCGACGAGGACGCGGATCACGGTGCCCGGCATCGGCGCGATGATCGACGAGTGCTCCTGCGCGCCCGCGCGCGTGGCTGCCCGGCGAGCGCGTCGACGTCGGGCGCGGGACTGCGACGGCGCGCGGCGGGAGGTTGAGGCGCCACGGCGCGCTCCAGGCGGCGGCAGGCGCGCTGCGCGGCGGCTCCGAGAGCGGCGGATTCTCGGTGAGGAACGCCGTCGTCGACGCGGCCGGCGCGCACGAGCGGATGCGCGACGAGCCAGCGGAGGAACGGGAGGTTCGTCGTCACGCCGCCGACCTCGGTCTCGCGGAGCGCGGCGGCGAGCCGGTCGAACGCCTCGTCGCGCGTGTCGCCCGACGCGATGAGCTTCGCGATCATCGGGTCGTACGACGTGCCGATCTCGTCGCCCTCGCGCACGCCCGAGTCGACGCGGACGCCCTCCGGCAGCCGCAGCCGCTCGAGCGTGCCCGCCTGCGGCAGGAACGTGCGCGGATCCTCCGCGTAGAGCCGCACCTCGACCGCGCAACCGCGCAAGTGACAACCTGTCACTAGGTCCGAGAGCGCCTCGCCGCGCGCGATGCGGAGCTGTTCGCGCACGAGGTCGACGCCCGTCACGAGCTCCGTCACCGGATGCTCGACCTGGATCCGCGCGTTGAGCTCGAGGAAGAAGAAGTCGCGGCCGTCGAGGACGAACTCCGCGGTGCCGGCGCTCTCGTAGCCGATCGCGCGCGCGAACGCGACGGCGGCGTCGCTCATCCGCTCGCGCAGCTCGGGGTCGAGCGCGGGGGAGGGCGACTCCTCGAGCACCTTCTGGTGGCGGCGCTGGATCGAGCAGTCGCGCTCGCCGAGCGCCACGACGTTGCCGTGCGAGTCGGCGAGGATCTGGATCTCGACGTGGCGCGGGCGCTCGAGGTAGCGCTCGCAGAAGACCGTGTCGTCGCCGAACGCCGCGCCCGCCTCGCGCCGCGCCGCGTCGAGCGCGTCCGCGAGCTCGGCCTCCGTCCGCACGACGCGCATGCCGCGTCCGCCGCCGCCCGCCGCCGCCTTCACGAGCAGCGGGAAGCCGATCTCCTCGGGCGTGCCGCTCGGCAGGACGGGCACGCCGGCCGCGCGCGCCGTCTCCTTCGCGGCGAGCTTGTCGCCGCCGGCGCGCAAGCGCCGCAGGCGGCGGGCCGATCCACGTGAGGCCCGCGTCGAGCACCGCCTCGGCGAACTCGGCGCTCTCCGAGAGGAAGCCGTAGCCGGGATGCACCGCGTCGGCGCCGGACTCGCGCGCGGCGCGGACGTGCTCGGCCGGATCGAGATACGACGCGATCTCGACGAGCGCGTCCGCCGACTCGGCGTGGAGCGAGCCGCGGTCGTCGGGCGCCGCGACGGCGACCGTCTCGAGCCCTTCGGCACGGCACGCGCGGAAGACGCGCAGGGCGATCTCGCCGCGGTTGGCTACGAGCACTCGGCGCATGGCGACGGAGTGTATGCGGGCGCCGGTTCCGACGGACTTCCTGCCGAGCGCTCTACCGTTCCCGGCATGAAGCTGAGGATCGCCGCCGTGATTGCCGTGCTCGCGGCTCGCCAGCGCGGGCACCGCGCGCGCCGCGACGACGCTGATCGTCACCGGCCACGGCTGGGGGCACGGCGTCGGGATGAGCCAGTGGGGCGCGTACGGCTACGCGCGTCACGGCTGGGGATACCGGCGGATCCTCTTCCACTACTACCCCGGCACGACCTTGAAGAAGGAGGGCGAGCCGAACGTCCGTGTGCTGCTCGTCCAGGGCGCGCCGAACGCGAAGATCGGCTGCGCGACGCAGATCACGGTGACCGACGGGCGCCGGTTCACGCGGCACCTGCCGGCGAAGACGTACAACGTCGGGCCGCGCTTCTTGCTCCCGGTGCGCCACGCGAAAGGCGTGCGCCCGTTCGCGCGTGGCTTCGCCGACTTCAGCTGCGCGCGCGCGCCGCTCACGCTCGGCGGCCGGCCGTACCGCGGCGACCTTGTCGTCCGCCGAAGCGGAGCGACGATCTCCGTCATCAACGCGCTCAGCTCGACGAGTACGTGCGGGGCGTCGTCCCGTCGGAGTCCCCGGCGCGCTGGCCGATCGCGGAGCTCGAAGCGCAGGCCGTCGCCGCGCGCTCGTACGCCCTCGTCGAGCTGAAGCCGAGCGCGCACTACGACCTCGTGCCCGACACGCGCAACCAGGTGTACGGCGGGATGGCGGCCGAACACCCGCGCAGCAACCGCGCCGTGGAGAAGACGAAGGGCGAGATCCTCACGTACGACGGCGAGGTTGCGCGGACGTACTACTCGTCGAGCTCCGGCGGCCGCACCGAGTCGTCGCAGGACGCGTGGCCGGGCTCCGCCCCGATCCCGTACCTCCGCTCGGTTCCCGACCGGTGGGACACGTACTCGCCGAACCACGACTGGGGGCCGTACGTGTACTCGACGAGCCAGCTCGCGGCGCGGCTCGGGCTGGCGGGAGCGGTCGAGTCGGCGCGCATCCAGCGGAACTCGAGCCTGCGCGCCACGTCGGCGTGGCTGCGGCTCTCGTCGGGCAAAGCGGTGAACGTCGGCGGCGAGGCGATTGCGCGGAGTCTCGGCCTGCGGTCGCACGTGGTTCTCGATCGGTCAGCTGTCGCTGGAGACGAGCACGCCGCGCGTTCTGTACGGACGCTCTGTCCGCATCGTCGCGCACGCGCTCGAGACGACGCCCGCCGTGCTCCAGGAGCAGAGCCCGGACGGCTTCTGGCGCACGCTCGGCCACGTCCAGGGCAGAGTCCGTGCTTCACGGTCGAGCCGCACGCCAGCACCGCGTTTCGCCTGCGCATCGCCGGGCGCGAGCGGCGCGAGCGTAGGCGTCGCAGTTCGGCCGCAGCTCCACGTCACGCCGCTCGGGCCGCACATGCTCGGCGGCGAGGTGCTGCCGCGAACCGCCGGCCCCGTCGCAGGTGTGGCGTCGCGAGCGCGGCGTGTGGCGCGTCGTCTCGCGTCCGCACGTCCTCCGAGGTGGAACGTTCCGGTCGTTGCTGCGCCTGCGCCCGGCCGTCTACCGGATCACCGCGGGAGACGGCGCGTTCGCCCCGGCGCTGCGGCGCCTCGTCGTCACGCGCCGCATGCTCGCGTCGCCTGACTCGTCGCAGCAGCAGGCCTCAGGTCAGCGCGGCGAAGTGGATCGCGAGCCAGATCACGAACGCGCCGGCGATGTTCATGAGGCCGGTGAGCGCCTTCGGGTGGCGGTGATGGCTTTCGGGCAGTAGGTCGCTCGCTCCGATGTAGAGGAAGAAGCCGCAGAAGAGCGCGAGGAGTAGGCCGAGCGTCGACGTCCGAGACCGTGACGAAGTACGTCGAAGGCGACGCCGACAAGAGGCGCGATCGCGTCGACCGCGAGCCACCGCAGCGCGCTGAGCCCGCGGCCGCGGTTCTTGAGCACGACCGTCACGGTGTTGATGCCGTCCGAGAAGTCGTGAGCGAGCACGGCGGCCGCGACGACGGCGCCGACGGCGGTCGAGACCTTGAACGCGAGTCCGATCGCCTACGCCGTCGAGGAAGCTGTGCAGCGAGAGGCTCGCGGCTCCGAGCGCGCCGCTCCGTCTCGGCGCGTCGGCATCGTCGTGATCCTCCGGATGGAGCAGCAGGACCCGGTTCAGGAACATGAAGCTGAAGAAGCCGACGGCGACGAAGAGCGTGACGGTCGCGGGCGCGTACTCCGGCGTCGCGAGGTCGATCGCCTCCGGCAGCAGATCGAAGAGCGCCACGCCGAGGACGGCTCCAGCGCTGAAGCCGAGGATGAGATGGAGGCGGTCGCGCCGGAAGAGCGCGAACGTGCCGCCGAGCATCGTCGCGGCGAACGCCGCAGCGCCGAGGACGAAAGCCATGCCTTAGGCGATCCGCGCACTGATAACGAGAACGGTTCTCAATCTCATGACGGCTACTGTAGTCGACATGGCGACCGACCTCGCAAGATCTCGGAGAGCTGCTCCAACGCCATGGCGTGCGGGCGACGCCGAACCGGCTCGTCGTTCTGCGGAGCTCGCGCACGAGCGCGACGATGTGACCGCGCAGGAGCTGTGGGGACGGCTACGCCAGCGGGAACCAACGACGGGCCTCGCGACCGTCTACCGCACGCTCGCTCTCCTCAGCGACGCAGGCGTGGTCGATGCGCTCTCGCATCACGCCGGGGCGAGCAGTGCTATCGGCTGTGCAGCGAGAGCGCACCATCACCACCTCGTCTGCGAGCGCTGCCATCGCGTCGTCGAGGTGGAGAAGTGCGACCTCGACGGCTGGGTGAACAAGGCGGCCGAAGCAGCACGGCTTCGTCGCCACCGACCACCGCGTCGAGATCAGCGGGATCTGCTCCGACTGCCGGCACGAGTAGGGTCTCCCGGTGCGTGTCGCCGCCCTTCTCGCCGTTGCCTTCATCCTCTCCGGCTGCGCGATCGGCGGGACGAAGACGACGACGTCACCGTCACCCGGACGGTGACAACGGCGTCAGGGCCGAAGAAGCCTCCCGCCGCCGAGGCCGAGACGGCGTACGTGAAGTACTTCGGGATTCCCGTCAAGCCGGTCACGAAGCTCGACGGCAGGTGCCGTCGACCGGCCCGCAAGCCGCTCCCTGCTACGTGCTCACGATCAAGCCGGAGTTCTTCCTCGTCGGCGTGACGGCGAACGTCGCCTTCGCCGCGGGGCAGCAGAACGCGTGCGAACCGCTCGACTGCCCGGCCGTCGAGAACGATCGCTGGGTGATCCCGGCGGGGACGCAGACCCTGACGTTCATCCTCCCCGCGACGACGACAGGGACGGTGCTCACGTTGAACAGCTCGCAGATGCAGACCACGAACGATCACGGGGGCTCAGCTCGCCGCGATCGTCGGCGGCGCGACGACGCCGAAGCTCATGGAGCCGCTCGACTCGGGCGCTGTGGCTCACGGTCAACGTCGACACCGTGACGTCGTTCGCGCAGCAGTTCCAGCCCTAGCTACGGCGCCAGTTCGGCGGGCGCTTCTCGAGGAAGGCGCGGAGGCCCTCCTGGCCCTCCTCGCTCGTGCGGCGCTCGGCGATCCAGCGGGCGGTCTCGGGGCCGTCGGGGCGCTCGCGCACGAGCCGCTTCGCCCAGCGCGCCGCGAGCGGGCCGGCGCTCAGAAGCTCGCCGACGACGTGGTCGACCGCCGCGTCGAGATCGTCCGCGACCTCGTGGATGAGGCCGATCCGCAGCGCGGTCTCGGCGTCGAAGCGCTCGCCGGTGAGGAAGTAGCGGCGCGCGGCGCTCGGGCCGATCTTCCCGAGCGCGAAGGGGGAGATGACCGCCGGGATGATCCCGAGCTTCACCTCCGAGAACGAGAAGACGGTCGTCCGGCGCGGCGATCGCGATGTCGGCCGTCGCGACGAGGCCCGCGCCGCCGCCGAGGGCGTGTCCCTGCACGCGCGCGACGACCGGCGCCGGGCACGAGTCGATCGCCTCGAGCATCGCGCGCAGCGCGTTCGCGTCGGCGACGTTCTCGTCGTAGGAGAGCTCGGCCGACGCGCGCATCCACTCGACGTCGGCGCCGGCGGAGAAGCTCGGCCCGTCGCCGGCGAGGACGACCGCGCGGGCGCGGCCGACATCGACGAACGCCTGCCGCGAGCTCGGAGATGACCGCGGCGTCGAACGCGTTGCGGCGGTCGGGCCGGGCGAGCGTGATGCGGAGGACGTCGCCGTCGCGCTCGGTCGTGAGGTTCTTCGCCACGGCGAGGAGCTTAGACTCGGGCCGTGCTGAAGGGAGCCGTCGCCGCCGCTGTCACGCCGCTTCGCGATGGCGCGTTCGACGCGGCGGCGGTCGGGCCGTACGTCGACTTCCTCGTCGGGCACGGCGTCGACGGCGTGCTCGTCCTCGGCACGACCGGCGAGAGCGTGCTCTTCTCGGCGGACGAGCGGCGCGAGATCGCGCGCCGCGTTCGTCGAGGCGGGCCGCGGTCGGCTGCAGGTCGCCGTGCACGCCGGCGCGCAGACGACCGCCGACACGGTCGCGCTCGCCGAGCACGCGGCGGCGATCGGCGCCGACGCCGTCGCCGTGATCGCGCCGCCGTACTTCCCGCTCGACGAGGACGAGCTCCTGGCGCACTTCGCGGCCGCCGCAGCGGCGTGCGCGCCGACGCCGTTCTACGCCTACGAGTTCGCGGCGCGCAGCGGGTACGCGATTCCGCTCGCCGTGATCGAGCGGCTGCGCGAGCGCGCGCCGAACCTCGCCGGGATGAAGGTCTCGCGACAGTCCGTGGGAGAAGGTCGAGCCGTACCTCCTCGACGGCCTCGACGTCTTCATCGGCGCCGAGGCGCTGCTCGAGCGCGGCCTCGCGGCGGGTGCGGCCGGTGCCGTCTCGGGTCTCGCGTCGTGCTTTCCCGGACGCGGTCGTCCCGCTCGTCCGCGACCGCACGGCCGAGGCGCAGGAGAAGGCGACCGCGCTGCGCGCGTCGCTGCAGCGGCTGCCGTTCCACGCTGCGGCGAAGACGGTGCTCGGGCTGCGCGGCGTCCCGGTCGCGCCGGAGGTGCGCGCACCGCTTCGCGGCTTGACCGACGCCGAGCGCGCCGAGGTCGAGCGGATCGTCGAGGAGTGGGGCTGAGCGCCGGCCGCAAGCTCCTCCTCGCCGCGGCCGACAGCCCGCGCCTCGGCCGGCTCGTCCAGCGCTACGGCTTCCGGCTCGGCGCCTCGCGCTTCGTCGCGGGTGAAAGCCTCGACGCCGCGGTGCCCGTCCTCCGCGGCCTGAACGACAAGGGCCTGCTCACGAACACGACGCTCCTCGGCGAGGGCGTCACGACCGAGGCCGAGACCGCCGCGGTCGTCGCCGCCTACCGCGAGCTCCTCGACCGGATCGCCGCGGAAGGCCTCCGCACGAACGTCGCGCTCAAGCTCACGCATCTCGGCCTCGCGTTCGACGAGGAGCTCGCGCACCGGAACGTCGCCGAGCTCGCCTGGCACGCCGCGCGGCACGGCAACTTCGTCCGCATCGACATGGAGGAGTCGGCGCGCGTCGAGCCGACGCTCCGCATCTACCGCCAGCTCCGCGAGGCGGGCCACGACAACGTCGGCGCCGTCCTCCAGAGCTACCTCTACCGCAGCGAGGCACGACCTCGCGGCGCTCGCTGCCGCTCGCGCCGAACCTTCGCCTCGTGAAGGGCGCGTACCTCGAGCCGGCCGAGGTCGCGTACCCGGAGAAGAGCGACGTCGACGCGGCGTACGTCCGGCTCCTCGAGAGCGCGCTCACCGGCACCGGCTTCACCGCGATCGCGACGCACGACGAGACGCTCATCGAGCACGCGATCGCGTTCGCGAAGCGAGCACGGGATCCCGCCGGAGCGGTTCCAGTTCCAGATGCTCTACGGCGTGCGGCCCGCGCTACAGCTCGACCTCGTCCGCCGCGGCTACGCCGTGCTCGTCGCGGCGCCGTACGGCCCCGACTGGTACCGCTACCTCATGCGGAGGCTCGCCGAGCGGCCCGCGAACGTGCTCTTCCTCCTGCGGAATCTGATCCGCGGCTGAAGCCCAGCGAGCGCGGCGGCGAGCGCGACGAGGGCGAGGTCGCGCGCGAGGAGGTACCAGACCCACGGCGACTCGTGGCCGCTCGCGAGTTGCCAGTAGTTCCACGGGAACCACGTCTGCGTCAGGCCGAGCGCGAGTAGGAGGAATGCCCCGGCCGCGATGCCGGCGCGGCCGCACGCGAGCGCGACGAACGGAACGAGCCAGATGAGGTACTGCGGCGAGAGCACCTTGTCGAACGCGACGAGCGCCGCGAGCGTCGCCGCCGCCGCCATGAGGAGCGCCTCCGGCGACGGCGTCCGCCGGCGCGCGTACACGATCAGGATCCCGAGGACGGCGAACGATCTCGCGCCGAGGTGGACAGGCCCGCGGCGAACCGCGCGCCGCGACCGGCGAGCGCCTGCGCGCCGTGCGAGTTGATCGTCTCGTGCGTCGCCATCCCGAGATGCTCGAGCGCCATGAGCACCGCCGAGCCGAGGCTCTCGATCTGCAGCGGCCGGTCGAACTGGCCCGTGATGCTCAACCACAGTCCGTGCGGCTCGAGGATCGCGAAGGGAACGAAGCACGCGGCCGCGACGACGACGAACGACGACGACGGCCGCGCCCGCCGCGCCGCCGCCGCGACGGCGCCAGAGGTGGACGACCGCGAGCGGGAGCAGCACTCCCGGCCAGAGCTTGGCCGCGAAGCCGAGCCCGAGCAGCCCGCCGCCGAGGACCGGCCGCTCGTAGACGAGCGCCGTCAGGCCGCCGAGCGCGAGCAGCGTCGGCCACAGGTCGTACCGCGTGCCGAACAGCGAGCCGAGCACGAGCGGCGAGACGGCGAAGAGGAGCAGCGCCGCCCAGATCCGGGCGCGGCTCGCATCGACCTTCCGCAGCGTCGTCGCGATCAGCGCGATGCAGCCGACGCCGCACACGCCCATGAGGATCGTGAACGACGTCGCGTAGCGCCAGCGCATGTACGACGCGACGAGCCACGGGACGAGCGCCGCGGGCGGGTACGCGAGCGGCATGTGCACCTGGTGGCTGTACGGGACGTGTCCGGCGCGGACGAAGTTCGCGTAGTCCTTGTAGCCGCCGACATCCGTCAGCGAGTCCTGCTCGAGCCACCGTTGCACGGCGTAGAGCGAGAACGCGAACAGGAGCGCCGCCGCGACCATCGCCGGCCAGCTCGAGGGCCGTCTCACTCGATGACGTCGAACTCTTCCGCGACGACAGGCTCGGTGCCGATCAGCTCGGGCAGGAAGCCGAGGTCGGGCGGGTCGTCGCCGACCCAAACGAGACCGAAGCGGTCGGACACGGTGTTCGAGATCCAGTACGAGCCTTCTGGGAGCAGCGGGAGGTGCTGCTGCACCTCCTCGAGCGTCGTCTTCGAGTCGAAGAGGTTCCAGATGACGACGCGCGCGATCAGAACGGTCCCCGCGGCTCGTAGCTCCCCGGTTGCGCGCCGACGGAGAAGAACGCGAGCCCGTCCGCGCCCGCGACCGGGCAGCGGGTCGTCTCGGAGTCGAAGCGAATGACCGAGCCTTCACGCACCGGCACGTCCGCGCCGTCGACGCGCCAGTGTCCACTGCCGCGGACGACGACGCTCACTTCTTCCTGGCCGGAGCCGGTCTCGTCGTGCTCGCGGCCCTCCGCTCCCGGCGGCAGCTCGAAGAAGTTGATCCCAAACGCCTCGACGCCGAGCTCGCGCCGCACGAAGCGCACGGCGCCGCCCGGCCCGGCCGGCTCGATCTCGTCGATGTTGACGACGGAGTAGCCCATCTACATCCGGAAGACGCCGAACGTCGTCTCGGGAATCGGGGCGTTGCGCGCGGCGGCCAGGCCGAGCGCGAGGACGCGGCGCGTGTCGAGCGGGTCGATGATCCCGTCGTCCCAGAGCCGCGCGGTCGAGTAGTACGGGTTGCCCTCCGCCTCGTACTTCGCGCGGATCTCGTCCTGGTCGACGTCGCCGACCATCGAGAGGACGGTCGCCGCCTGCTCGCCGCCCATGACGGAGATGCGCGCGTTCGGCCACATCCACAGCTGCCGCGGCTCGTACGCGCGGCCGCACATCGCGTAGTTGCCGGCGCCGAACGAGCCGCCCGTCACGACGGTGAACTTCGGCACCGCCGCATTGGCTACGGCCATAACGAGCTTCGCGCCGTCGCGTGCGATGCCGCCGGCTTCGTACTCGGTGCCGACCATGAAGCCCGTGATGTTCTGGAGGAAGACGAGCGGGATGCGCCGCTTGCAGCAGAGCTCGATGAAGTGCGCGCCCTTCTGCGCCGACTCGGCGAAGAGGACACCGTTGTTCGCAAGGATCCCGACGTGGGAGCCCTCGATCCGGGCGAAGCCGGTGACGAGCGTCTCGCCGTAGAGCTGCTTGAACTCCTGAAATCGTGAGCCGTCGACGATGCGCGCGATGAGCTCGCGCGGGTCGACCTGGTGGCGGAAGTCCTCCGGGATCAGCCCGTAGAGGTCGGCGGGGTCGAGCGCGGGATCCTCCGGCTCGGCGACGTCCCTGCCCGCCGCGCTCGGCGTGTCGAGGTTGCGGACGATGCCGCGCGCGATCGCGAGCGCATGCTCGTCGGACGTCGCGTAGTGGTCGGCGACGCCCGAGCGGCGCGCGTGGACGTCGGCGCCTCCGAGCTCCTCGGCCGTCACGTCCTGGCCGGTCGCGGCCTTCACGAGCGGCGGCCCGCCGATGAAGATCGTCCCCGTCCCGCGCACGATCACGGTCTCGTCCGCACATGGCCGGGACGTACGCGCCGCCGGCGGTGCACGAGCCCATCACGACCGCGATCTGCGGGATGCCCTTCGCCGACATCTGCGCCTGGTTGAAGAAGATCCGGCCGAAATGGTCACGGTCGGGGAAGACATCGGCCTGGAGGGGTAGGAACGCGCCGCCCGAGTCGACGAGGTAGAGGCACGGCAGGTGGTTCTGCTCGGCGACCTCCTGCGCGCGGAGATGCTTCTTGACGGTGAGCGGGAAGTACGAGCCGCCCTTCACCGTGGCGTCGTTGGCGACGATGACGCACTCGCGGCCTTCGACGACGCCGATCCCGGTGACGATGCCGGCGCTCGGCGCGCCGCCGTCGTAGAGATCCCAGGCAGCGAGCGCGTTGAGCTCGAGGAAGGCGGTGCCCGGATCGACGAGCCGGTCGATCCGCTCACGCACTGGGAGCTTGCCGCGCGAGGTGTGGCGTTCCATCGCCTTCTCGCCACCGCCGCGCGCGACCTGGGCCGTGCGCTCGCGGAGCTCGGCGACGAGCTCTTCCATCCGCACGCGGCGGCGCGAGAACTCGTCTGCGTCGCGGTCGATCTGCGAAGTGAGGACTGCCACGCGCGGAGCCTAACGAGACGCGTCCCCGGAAGACACGTCCGGTGCCAGGCACCGGACGTGTCCGCTTCGGCCACCGGCCCGCGCAACCATGCGGTCCGATGTGCGCTCGTGTCCGCCCGAGCCATGTCCGGTGCCTGGCACCGGACTAGTACCGTCGAGCCACGTCCGGTGTCTGACACCGGACTTGTCCCGTCTGGACACGGGCGTACGCTTGTTCGTATGGCCGTGCCGGGCATCGTCGCGCACCTCGACCTCGACGCGTTCTACGCCGCGGTCGAAGAGCTCGAGAACCCCGAGCTCCGCTCGCGGCCGCTCGTCGTCGGCGGCGACCCGCGCGGGCGTGGGGTGGTGGCGACCGCGAACTACAACGCACGCAAGTTCGGCATCCACTCTGCGATGAGCTGCGCCGAGGCCCTCCGCCGCTGCCCGCAGGCGGTCTTCGTCCGGCCGCGCCACTCGCTCTACCGCGAGTACTCGCGGAGCGTCTGGGAGACGGTGCGCGGCATCGTCCCGACCGTCGAGCAGACCGGGGCGGACGAGGGGTACCTCGACATCGGCGAAGTCGCGTCCGACTTCCTCGCCGCGCGCGGCATCGCCGAAGCGGTGCGCACCGCGGTGCGGGCCGCGACGAGCCTCACGTGCTCGCTCGGTGTCGCGCCGTGCAAGGTCGTCGCGAAGATCGCGAGCGACGCGCGCAAGCCGGGCGGCCTCGTCGTCGTCCCGGCGGGAAAGGAGCGGTCGTTCCTCGCGCCGCTCGCCGTCCGGCGGCTGCCCGGCGTCGGCCCGAAGGCTGAGCAGCGCCTCGTCGCGGCCGGAGTCGAGACGATCGGCCAACTAGCGGCGCTCGAAGACGACGACCTGCGCCGGATCCTCGCCGGCAGCGTCGGGACGATGCTCCGCGACCGCGCGCGCGGCATCGACCCGCGCGGCCTCGAGCACAGTACGGAGCGGATCTCGATCAGCGTCGAGAACACCTTCGAGCGCGACATCGCCAACCGGGAACGCCTGCACGACGAACTGCGCGGCATGGCCGTCGAGGTCGCCGGGATGCTGCAACGCCGCGGCCAGGTCGCGCGAACGGTGACGACGAAGCTCCGTTACGCCGACTTCTCCATCCGCAGCCGCTCGACCTCACTCGATAGTGGGATCGACGACGCCGCCACGATCGGCGACCTCGCGTGCCGCCAGCTCGACCGCGGCCTGAACGACCGCCCGGGAGCGTTGCGCCTCGTCGGAGTCGGCGTCTCAGGCCTGGGCGACTTTCGGCAACTCGCGCTCGAAACTGCCTAAAAGGGCGAGCCTCGCCCTAAAGACGCGCTCGGGATCGGCCGATACACGCCGTATGTCGCACGGCCAATTCGAACTGGGCTCCAATCTGAGGAGGCACTTTTGAAGACCTTGAAGAACCCGACGACGATCCTTGCTCTGCTGGCCCTCTTCGTGTCCCTGGGCGCAGGAGCCGCGGTCGCAGGCCATGCGATTAACGGCAAGTCGATCAAGAACCACTCGATTTCCCTGACCAAGCTGTCCAAGAGCGCGATCAGCGCGCTGAGCGGGAAGTCAGGTCCTAAGGGCGACACCGGTCCGCAAGGTCCGAGCGGACCGTCCGGCCCGGCCGGCGCTAAGGGCGCCACGGGGAACCAGGGGCCTGTCGGGGTGACAGGCGCTCGCGGTCCGATCGGACCTGTAGGCGCGACCGGCGTTCAGGGTCCCAGGGGCAACCTGGGCGTTACCGGTGCTGATGGTGTCGTCCCGATCTACAACACCGCCGGCGCGGTGAAGGCGTCGCAGCACGCCGTCACCGGGACGTTCACGATGCCGAACTCGAACGGCCCGAGCACGGTGACGCTGGCCGGCTCCGCCGTGTTCAGCTCGGCAAGCTCGTACTTCTGCGCCATCAATGACGCCACGACCGCCGGCGCCCAGGCAAAGCTCGTGACAACGAGCGGCACAGCCTTCACGCTCGCGACCGTGGGCGTGTCGGCGAAGAACGACGTGATCAGCTTCATCTGCTTCGGCAGCTAGCGCACATCCGACATCCACGTCTGTCCGGGAGGCTCCGCGAGGAGCCTCCCGCCTATTGGACTAGAAGCCGGTCGCCGACAGCTTGACGATGCGGTGCTTGTCGCGTCCGTCGCTGCGGACGACGTAGATCCCGTCTTTTGAACCGCTGTCGATCGCGGCGTACGCGATCCATCGGCCGTCGGGCGACCACGTCGCGGAGTCCGGCCAGCCGCCCGAGCTGAGAGTTGTCACTTTCCGCGCGCCGCCTTCCTCCGCAGAGACGACGTCGAGAGCGCCGGCGACGTCGTCGACGAACGCAAGCGAGCGTCCGTCCGGAGACCACGAAGCCTGAGGTGGCGCGCCGCCCGAGTAGTCCCACCAAAGGATGCGGTGGGCGTCGACGTTTCGCGGATTTGGATTGACGAGGTAGAGACCGTCGTGGCAGCCGACGGCGATCGTACGCCCATCGGGCGACCAAGATGGCGTACTGGCGTTGCACTCGTTGCCGAGCAGTGTCCGCGGGTGGGCTCCCGATCGCTCCGCCACGAACAGCGTCGAGCGGTACTCGTTGACGAGCGGGATCTTGCCGCTCGTGTAGGCGATCCGCTGCCCGTCGGGTGAGAAGCTCGCGCCTTGGTCGGAGACCACGCGGATGAGGATGCGCGGCGACCCGCCGCGTGCAGGAACAACGCCGTAGCCGGATTGCGTATTGACGACGAGCTCGCGGCCATCAGACGACCAGGCCGGCAAGAACGCGTCCGACCTCGTGATGCCGTGGCGCGCCGACCCGTCGGGATGGACCTCAACGATCTCGGTCGCGCATCCGGCCGCGTCGCGGTCGACGACGAACACGATCCATCGGCCGTTCGGCGACCACGAGGGCGACCCGGAGGTGTCCGACATGCACGAAAACGACGGCACGTTCGGCAAGCTCGGCAAGTGACGAGGCACGACGTCGACGACGGCCGCGATGGCTCCGCCGAACACCGCGAGACCCGCGGCGACGGCGAAAGTGCCCTTAACGATCTCCCAGGGGGACATACGCACCAAACGGAACTTACTCGCCGCCGCGACCGACATGGCGGGCGCGGCGTAGCTCTGCCGGGACCCGAAGCACGAGGGGGCACACGGGGGAAACCCGGTTTCCCCCGTGAAGCGAGCGAAGCGACGCGTATAGCAGGGGCGACAGGATTCGAACCTGCGACCTACGGTTTTGGAGACCGCCGCTCTACCAACTGAGCTACGCCCCTGTGCCGGCGCCAGTGTACCCGGCTCGTTCCGCCGTCTAAGGTCGCTCGATGGCCATGACCGCGCTCTTCGGCGTCCTCGCCGCGTCGCTCGCGGCCGTCTCCGCATACGCCTTCGCGAGCGGAACCGGAGCGGCCCACATCCTCATCGGCGCGGCTGCCGCGGCGGTCGCGATCTGGCTTGCGAGCGTCTCTCGTGCAGCTTTTCGACGAAGAAGGTGAGGAGACCGCCACTCGACGCCGTATTCTTCTCGGGGTGGCGCAGGTCGACGAGACGCAGAGCCTGTGGCTCGAGTACCGCCGCACCGGTGACCAGAAGCTTCGCGATCGGCTGATCCTCACGTACGCGCCGCTCGTCAAGTACGTCGCCGGTCGGCTGCGGCTCCGGCCTGCCCGCGCACGTCGACGAGGGCGATCTCGTGTCCTACGGGCTCCTCGGCCTGATGGGCGCGATCGAGCGCTTCGACCCGACGCGGGAGATCAAGTTCGAGACGTACGCCATCGCGCGGATCAAGGGCCAGATCATCGACGAGCTGCGCGCGATGGACTGGGTGCCGCGCTCCGTTCGCGCCCGCGCGCGCGACATCGAGCGCGCGATCGCCGAGCTCGAGAAGAAGCTCGAGCGCGCGCCGACCGACGAGGAGATCGCGGAGAAGCTCGGCATCACCACGGACGAGCTCGAGGACAGCCTCACCGACATCGGCCGCTCTTCGATCGCCGCGCTCGACGAGCTGTGGACGGTGTCCGGCGGCGACGGCGACCAGGTCGCGCTCATCGACACGATCGAGGACGAAGGCGCCCCCGACCCGCAGGGCTCGCTCTCGGTCACCGAGCAGAAGGAGGCGCTCGCCGAGGCCATCGCCCTCCTGCCGGAACGCGAGAAGCTCGTCGTGACGCTCTACTACTACGAGGAGCTGACGCTCCGCGAGATCGGCGAGGTGCTCAGCGTCACCGAGTCGCGCGTCTCCCAGCTCCACACGAAGGCGATCCTCCGCCTCAAGGCGCACCTCGGCGCGGTCGGCGCGCTGAGCTAACAGACTCCGCTGACCGCGCACCGCGGGCGGGATACGATGCGTCCCGGAATCGACCAGGAGGACATGTCCCGTATGGCTGCCACCGAGCCCGCCAAGATCCGGAACATCGCCGTCGCAGGCCATCGCGGCGTCGGGAAGACCTCGCTCGTCGAGGCGCTGCTCTTCCAGGCGGGAAAGACGAACCGGCTCGGGACGATCGAGCAGGGCACGACCGTCTCCGACTGGGACGAGCACGAGCAGAAGCGCGTCATGTCGCTCTCCGGCTCGCTCTGCCACCTCGAGTGGCACGACCGCAAGATCAACCTCGTCGACACGCCCGGCGACGCCGGCTTCCAGGCCGACACGTACGCGGCGCTGCGGGTCGTCGAGGGCGTCGTCGTCGTCGTGAGCGGCGTCATGGGCGTCGAGGTCAACACGAGCCGCGTCTGGAACCGCGCCGAGCAGTACGAGCTTTCGCGCGTCGTCTTCGTCAACATGCTCGACCGCGAGCGCGCCGACTTCTACCGCGTCCTCGAGGCCGTGCGCGCGCAGCTCTCCGACCGCTGCGTCGCGATCCAGCTTCCGATCGGCGCCGAGCACGAGCTCACCGGCGTCGTCGACCTCCTCCACATGTGCGCGTACATGGATCCGTCCGGCGGGAAGGAGGGCGGCCCGCAGCCGATCCCCGAGGACATGGCCGCCGTCGTGCAGGAGCATCGCGAGAAGCTCCTCGACGCGGTCGTCGAGACCGACGAGGAGCTCATGGCGCGCTACCTCGAGGGCGAGGAGCTCGACGCCGAGTCGGTCGCGCACGCGCTGAAGGCCGCGGTGACGCGCGACGAGCTCTATCCCGTCGCGTGCGGCGTCGCGTCGAAGAACCTCGGCTCGACCGCGCTCCTCGACCTGCTCGTCGAGGGCGTCCCGTCGCCGGCGAAGAAGGGCACGACGATCGAGTTCGGCGACGCGAAGGAGGCGGTCTTCATCTTCAAGACGATCGCCGACCCGTTCACCGGACGGATCAGCCTCTTCCGCGTCCTCGCCGGTCCGCTGCACGGCGACTCGACGCTCGTCGACCCGCGCACGCACGCGAAGGAGCGTCTCGGCCAGGTGCTGCTTCTGCAGGGCAAGGATTCCGAGCAGGTACCGGAGCTCGCGATCGGCGATCTCGGCGCCGTCGCGAAGCTCAAGGACGTCGTGACCGGCGACGTGCTCGTCGACCACGAGGTCGCGGTCGAGCCGCCGCACATCGACTTCCCCGAGCCCGTCATGAGCTTCGCCATCACGCCGAAGGCGAAAGGCGACGAGGAGAAGATGGCCGCGGGCCTGCGTCGTCTCGAGGAGGAGGACCCGACGCTGCACCTGCGGCGCGACCCGCAGACCGGCGAGCAGCTCCTCTCGGGCCTCTCGCAGATGCAGGTCGAGGTCGCCGTCGACCGGCTGCACACGCGCTTCCACGTCGACGTCGAGCTCCACCCGCCGCGTGTGCCGTACAAGGAGACGATCC
The DNA here is from genome assembly GCA_963816735.1 of uncultured Actinomycetes bacterium. GTDB lineage: Bacteria > Actinomycetota > Thermoleophilia > Gaiellales > Gaiellaceae > Palsa-739. Next base: position 547,601 of record CAWFLY010000010.1, on the reverse strand, counting down.
GCAAAGAGGCGCGCGCCCGGCACCGGTACAAGAAGCAGACCGGCGGCCGCGGCCAGTTCGGCGACTGCGAGATCCTCATCGAGCCGTTCGGCGACGGCACCGACGACGCCGCCACGTACGAGTTCGTCGACAAGATCGTCGGCGGCGTCATCTCCCAGGGCTACCGGCCCGCGGTCGACAAGGGCTGCCGCGAGGCGATGGAGCACGGCGAGCTCGCCGGCGCGCCCGTCTACGGCATCCGCGTGACGCTCATCGACGGGATGGAGCACGCGGTCGACTCCTCCGAGATGGCGTTCAAGATCGCCGGCGGGCTCGCCTTCAAAGAGGCGTACCAGAAGGCCGATCCGATGCTGCTCGAGCCGATCATGGAGGTCGAGGTGACCGTTCCCGACGACGCGGTCGGCGCGGTGAACGGCGACCTCAACTCCCGCCGCGGACGGCTCCACGGGATGGAGCCGGCGGGCGGCATGACGACGATCAAGGCCGAGGTGCCGATGGCCGAGATCCTCACGTACTCCCAGGCCCTCACCTCGATGACGGGCGGCCGCGGCGACTACTCGATGCACTTCCTCCGCTACGAGGAAGTGCCCGTGCACGTCGCGCAGAAGATCATCGAGCAGACAAAGCGCGAGCGCGAGGAGGCGAAGGTCTAATGCCAGCAGAGGCGCAGCGGAGCAAGCTCCGAAGGAATACAAGGCGCCGAAGGGCGCCAAGACAGCGGGCACGTGGAACGGCGGCAGGAAGCCGCTCGACTACAAGGCGACCGCGAAGTTCTACGTCCTGCGCAAGAAGGAGAAGCCGTCCGCCGAGCTCTTCTCCGTCTCGTACGTCGCGGACGGTGGCGCCAAGCAGCGCCCTGTCTCGTTCGTCTTCAACGGCGGGCCTGGTGCTTCGTCGGCGTACCTCCACATGGGAGCTCTCGGCCCGCAGCGCGTCGACTTTCCCGCCGACGGCACGCTGCCGCCGCTGCCGCCGAAGCTCGTCGAGAACGAGTCGTCATGGCTCGCGTTCACCGACCTCGTGTTCGTCGACCCGGTCGGCACGGGCTTCAGCCGCATCGTCGAGAACGACGAGAAGAAGGACGAGAAGCAGGCGGCCGAGGCGAAGAAGTCCGAGGACGAGTACTTCGCGCCGAAGCGTGACCTCGAGTCGCTCTGCGAGTTCATCACGCGCTGGCTCTCGGAGAACGACCGCTGGGGCTCGCCGATCTTCATCGCGGGCGAGAGCTACGGCGGCTACCGCGTCGGGCGGCTCGTGCGGATGCTGCAGGAGGACGCGGGCGTCGGCCTGAACGGCGCGATCCTCATCTCGCCGGCGTTCGAGTTCGGCGGCCTCGACATGAACGACTACGGCGTCGTGCAGTGGGTCGACGTCCTGCCGACCATGGCCGGCGCCGCGGCCCACCACGGCCGCGGACGCGCGCTTCCCGCAGGGACCCCACAGGCCAAGGTGCTCCGCGCGGCGGAGGCAGTTCGCCGCGGGCGACTACGCGACGTTCCTCATCCGCGGCGCGGCACTCGGCGCGGCGGAACGCGAGCGGATCCTCGCGCGTCTCGCCGACTTCCTCGGCCTGCCGGTCGAGCTTCGTGACGCGCGCCGAAGGGCGCGTCCGCCAAGACGTCTTCGCACGCGAGTTGCTGCGCGACGAGCGGAAGGTGGTCGGCTTCTACGACGCGACGATCACGACGACCGATCCGTTCCCCGACCGGACCGGCCACGAGGCGCCCGACGCGACACTCGCCGGGATCTCGGCTGCGTACACGGCGGCGATCAACAAGCAGCTGCGGTCGGAGATCGGCGTCGAGACCGATCGCGACTACCGGCTCCTCAGCTTCGAGGTGAACCAGGCGTGGAAGGAGGACTCGAAGAAGCACTTCTTCGAGCCGCCGGACGGCGCGACGGACAGCTTCCGCTATGGCATGGCGCTCAACCCGCACATGCGCGCGTTCATCACGCACGGACGCTTCGACATGGTGACGCCGTACTACGCCTCCGACCGGTTCCGGAACCTCATGCGACTCGACCCGGATACGGCCGCGCGGCTGACCGTGCAGCACTTCGACGGCGGGCACATGTTCTACGCGTGGGAGGAAAGCCGGCACGCGTTCACGGCGGCGATCGCGAAGCTTCTATAAGCGCGCTCTGGCGGGCTGAGCGCAGCTCAGCCCGCCGCGCTCGGTAGGTACCGCTAGCCCTGCGGCTGCGGTTGGCTCTCCTGACGGTCGCGCAAGTGCGTGAGCACGTCGACGATGTCGGCGAGCTGCTGCTCGAGGTCGCGCTGGTGGTTCTCCAGGCGCTCGATCAGCTCTGGCCGGCTCGGGAAGCCGCCGCGGAAGAGTCCGCGCGGGCCGTGTCCCCGGCCGTGATGGTGATGGTGTCTGTGCATGTTCACCTCCTCTCCTCGTATCGCTTGAGAAACTCGGACATGCGCTCTTGCGAGAGACGCAGCGCCTCCGACCCAGTGGTCGAGGAGCTGCGCGCCCGCGGGCGTGAGCGCGTAGCGGCGCTTCGCGGGACCGGGGGAGGTCCCGTCCCATTCCGACGCGACGAGACCCTCCTCCTCGAGCGCGCGGAGCAGGCGGTAGAGGTTGCCCATCTCGACGCGCTGCTCGCCGGTCAGCTCCGGCAGGCGCTCGAGCAGGTCGTAGCCGTGTGCCGGGCGTTCGCCGCAGGAGCAGGAGCAGCGCCGGCTCGGCGAAGCGCTCGACGCGGGCGTGGACGCTCCAATGCCCGTGGTGGTGCCGCCGGCTGCGATGACCTCTCCCTCTCAATTGGCCACTACATGTAAAAAACACATGTAAGAGACATTAGCGGGAACAAGGGGTTCTGCGCAAGCCGGGCTAGAGTTCGGGCGATGCGGGTCACGAAGGTCTCGACCACGCGTGCGTGCGCGGTGTGCGAGCGGACGCTGCTGCTCGGTGAGCGCACCGTGCGGTTCTCGCCGGACGACGGGGCAGAGTTCGTCGAGGTCTGCCCGCTCTGCCAGGAGGCCGCGCTCGACGCCGGCTGGGTGAAGGAGGGCTCGCCGACGACGCCGACGATCAACGGCGACCGCCGGCGCAGGCGCGGGCTCGGCAGCCGCTTCGGTATCTCGCGCGCCAGCGCCGCTGAAGAGCCGCTCGCGCAGCAGGAGCCGATCCTCCGCCGTCTCTCCGACGAGGAGATCGCGCTGCTCGAGGCCGCCGACATCTTCAACGCGAGCGCGTACCGCCGCACGGTCGGTGGCATCGTCAAGAGCCTCGGCGTGCCACAGGCGAGCATCGTCCCGCTCTCGGGGACGACGGGCGAGCTCGCCGTCACGGTCGCCTGGGATCTCTCCTGGTACCAGTACCGCGTGAGCCCCGATTTGGGCCAGCCGATCAGGCTCGAGGGGCGCGGCCACGAGCTCGACGAGCTCGAGCCGGCCTTCACGGAGTGGAACGCGAAGATCGAGGACGAGGGTCGCCTCGTGCCCGAAATCGCACGACTTTAGGCTGCAAGTCGTACACTTTCGCGCGTGATCTATTGCGTCATCCCACGCGAGCTCGAAGACGACCTCTACGACAAGATGGTCGAGTACTACGAGGACAACCCGAACGTCGAGGTGATCGTCGAGCGCCGCGACGGGCCTGACCGCCGCGACGGCGAGGACCTCACGGAAGAGGACAAGAACCGCCGCATCACCCGCGACCGCCGTCGCGCACATCCGGGTCGCTTCCCCAAGACCGACGTGCCCGACGACACCGACGCGTCCAAGTAAGCGGCGGGCGCTAGTCTCGCCGCATGGCGACGACACAGACTTTCGAGAGCACGAGCCCGGCCGACGGCGCGACGATCGGCTCCTTTCCGCGTTCGACCGCCGACGGACGTCGACCGCGCGGTCGCGACGGCGAAGGCGGCGTTCGACGACTGGCGGCTCGTCCCGGCGCCGAAGCGCGGCGAGATCCTCTTCCGCGTCGCGCAGCTCCTCGAGCGCGAGAAGGCCGCGCTCACCGACCTCATGACGCACGAGATGGGGAAGGTCAAGGCCGAGGCGGGCGGCGACGTCCAGGAGGCGATCGACATCACGTACTACATGGCCGGCGAGGGCAGGCGCCTCTTCGGCCAGACGACGCCGTCCGAGCTGCAGAACAAGTGGAACATGAGCATCCGCCTGCCGATCGGCGTCGTCGGCGCGATCACGCCGTGGAACTTCCCGGTCGCGATCCCGTCGTGGAAGTCGATCCCGGCGCTCATCTGCGGGAACACCGTCGTGATCAAGCCGGCGGAGGACACGCCCGCGCTCGCGCAGCGCTTCGTCGACCTGCTGCTCGAGGCCGGCATCCCCGACGGCGTCGTCAACATCGTCCACGGCTTCGGCGAGGACGCGGGCGACCGCGCTCGTCCGCCATCCCGACGTGCGCGTCATCACGTTCACCGGCTCGCGCGAGACCGGCATCACCGTCGCGAAGGCCGCGGCCGAGCGCCTCAAGCACGTCCACCTCGAGCTCGGCGGCAAGAACGCGATCATCGTCCTCGACGACGCCGACCTCGATCTCGCGATCGACGGCATCGTCTGGTCGGCGTTCGGCACCTCGGGCCAGCGCTGCACCGCCGCGTCGCGCGTCATCGTGCAGCGCGGCGTCTACGACGAGCTCCAGAAGCGGCTCGTCGCGCGCGTCGAGAAGCTGCGGCTCGGCCCGGGTTGGGAGGACGACAGCGACATCGGCCCGCTCATCAACCGCGCCGCGCTCGACAAGATGCACTCGTACACCGAGATCGGCACCGGCGAAGGCGCGAAGCTGCTCACCGGCGGCGAAGTCGCGACCGACGGCGACCTCGGCAAGGGCTTCTTCTACCGGCCGACCGTCTTCGGCGGCGTCGACGCGGGGATGCGGATCGCGCACGAGGAGATCTTCGGCCCGACGACCGCGCTCATCCCCGTCGACGACTTCGACGAGGCGATGCGCGTCGCGAACGGCGTCGGGTACGGCCTCTCGTCGTCGATCTTCACGCGCGACGTGAACAAGGCGTTCCGCGCGATGCGCGACCTCGAGGCCGGCATCACGTACATCAACGCCGGCACGATCGGCGCCGAGGTGCATCTCCCGTTCGGCGGCACGAAGGAGACGGGCAACGGCCACCGCGAGGCGGGCCAGGCGGCGCTCGACGTGTTCACCGAGTGGAAGTCGATCTACGTCGACTACTCCGGCAAGCTCCAGCGCGCCCAAATCGACACGGAGGAGTAGTGGAGTACCGGCAGCTCGGCGACAGCGACCTGCGGGTCTCGGAGATCTGCCTCGGGACGTGGACGACGTTCGGCGGCAGCCTCGCCGACGACGCCGCGCTCGAGCTCGTCGACGTCGCGTTCGAGCTCGGCATCAACTTCTTCGACACCGCGAACGTCTACAGCGGCGGGCGCTCGGAGGAAGTCCTCGGCCAAGCGCTCGCGAGCCGGCCGCGCGACTCGTACATCGTCGCGACGAAGGTGTTCGGCACCGCGCCGGACGGCGGCCGCGGCCTCTCGCGCGAGCAGATCCTCAAGCAGATCGACGCGTCGCTCGAGCGGCTCGGGATGGACTTCGTCGACCTCTACCAGTGCCACTCGTGCGACGACGACGTGCCGCTCGAGGAACAGCTCGGCGCGCTGACCGAAGTCGTCGATGCCGGCAAGGCGCGGTACATCGGCGTCTCGAACTGGAGCGGCGAGCAGATCCGCAACGCGGTCGACCTCGCGCGCGAGCACGGCTTCGCGAAGATCGTCTCGTCGCAGCCGGAGTACTCGCTGCTGCAGCGCGAGCCGGAGGAGGACGTGATCCCGGCGTCGCGCGAGAACGGCGTCTCGCAGATCGTCTACTCGCCGCTCGCGCAGGGCGTGCTCACGGGGAAGTACGCGCCGGGTGCGACGGCCGCCGAAGGAACGCGCGCCTCGGCGCGCCCGGAGTGGATGCAGCTCTACCGCGACGACGTCCTCGAGCGGGTCGAGCGGCTGCGGCCGATCGCGGACGGCCTCGGCCTCTCGATGGCGCAGCTCGCGCTCGCGTGGATCCTCCGCGAGCCGAACGTCGCGTCGCCGATCATCGGCGCGTCGCGGCCCGAGCAGCTGCGCGACAACGCCGGCGCGTCGGGCGTGACGCTCGACGACGCGACGCTGCGCGCGATCGACGACGCGCTCGCGGCAAGTGAACCGCAAGCTCGTCGTCTTCGTTCCGCGCGAGGCGCTCGACACGGTGCGCGACGCGCTCTTCGCGGCGGGCGCGGGGCGGATCGGCAACTACGCAGCGGTGCTCCTGGTACACCGAGGGGACGGGCACGTTCCTCGGCGGCGCGGGCACGTCGCCCGTCGGTCGGGCAGGCCGGGCGGGAGGAACGCGTCGCCGAGCTCCGGCTCGAAACCGTCTTCCCGGCGGAGCGGCAGGCCGCGGTCGTCGCGGCGCTGCGCGAGGCGCATCCGTACGAGGAGCCGGCCTTCGAGATCTACGACCTCGTCGCCAGCGGATGAAGGCGCGCCTCTTCACCGACGGCGGCGCGCGCGGCAATCCCGGCCCGGCGGCGTTCGCGTACGTCCTCGAGGCCGAGGACGGGACGGTGCTCGCGTCGCACGGCGAGGCGATCGGCGTCGCGACGAACAACGTCGCCGAGTACAGCGCGCTCGTCGCCGGCCTCGCGAAGGCGGCCGAGCTGCAGATCCCGGAGCTCGAGGTCGTCTCCGACTCCGAGCTCATGGTGAAACAGATGCAAGGGATCTACCGCGTGAAGAACGAGGCGCTGCGCGAGCTGTCGCTCGAAGCGGCGCGGCACGCGCGCGCGATCGGGCAAGGTCACGTACACCGCCGTGCGGCGAGAACACAACAAGCTCGCCGACAAGCTCGTCAATGAGGCGTTGGACGCCGCGGAGCTCGGCTAGACTTCCCGTCCCACGCGGATGTAGCTCAGTTGGCTAGAGCGTCTGCTTGCCATGCAGAAGGTCGTGGGTTCGAGTCCCATCATCCGCTCTTGAAACCCGCTAGCGCGGGGTTTTGCTCTCAGCGGGAGAATCGTGACAGCGATGCGGAGAGCGAAGGCGCCGGAGAAGCTGCTCGAACGTCCGGTGCGGGCGTTTTGGCTTGGTCTGGCGCTGCTCGGGCTGGTGGCGGTGATGGCGGTACTCGTGCCCGCCGAGCCGCTACGGATTGACGAGCGCTGGTCGGAGGCGATGCGCGACATCGAGGCGCCGCTGCTGAAGGATCTCGCGCTCTTTTTCGATGCGCTCGGGCGCGGCGTCGGACGCGTGCCGCTGTACGTGGCAGTCGGCCTCGTACTCGTGCTCGCGCGTCGCTGGCTCCCGCTGGTCTGCTTTGCGGTCACGGAGTTCCTGACCTCGGTCAGCGCAGGTCTGCTCAAGGCTGCAGTCGGGCGGCCACGCCCGCCCGACGGCCTCATCCATCCACTCGGCTCGTCGTTTCCGTCTGGGCACGCCGCATATGCGGGCGCGACCTGCGTCGCGCTCGTTCTCGTGTTTACAGCAGTGGGGCCGCGGCGTCGTTGGTGGTGGGCGCTTGCCGCCGTCGGGATCGTCGGCATGGCTTGGAGCCGCACCTACTTGCAGGTCCATTGGCTCTCGGATGTCGTCGGCGGTTCGTTGCTCGGGGTCGGTGTCGCGCTCCTCGTGTTCGGTGGCGCGCAGCGGGTTCTTATTCGGGCCAGCGGTCGGGCGGCTGATCGGGCGGTGGCGGGGTCATCGCGCGGGTGTTGATGTGGCCCGTTGAGTCGACCGTCACCGTCATGCGTTCGTTGCCGCGTTGCAGGACGGCTGTGTCGGCGGATTCGCTCAGCAGCGCCCACCCCTGCGTTGTCCAGCTGTCGATCGCGCCCTGCAATCGCTGCCGCCGTTCCGCGTCCGAGACTGCGGCGGAGCCGCCCCGCGTGAGGACGTAGACGAGGAGGCCGATCAAACCGGCGCCGAGGGCAGCGACGAGGATCCAGACCCAGGTCGGCGTTCCGCTGCTTGTGCTCTCCGTCGAGGTCGTCGTCGGAGCCGTGGTGGTCGGAGGGACTGTCGCCGTTGTGACGACGGTGGTGGCGGGAGCGGTCGTCGTCTGCTGCACCGTCGTCGTCACTTGCTCGGTGAACGTCGTTTGGGTCAACTCGGTGGGCGTCACTGTCGTCTCCGCACCTCCGACCTGTGGGACGACTCCGACCAGCAAGACGCCGACTCCAAAGAGCGCGGCAAATCCGAGCACCCTGCTCATGGCGGCAGTGAACCGCAGCCGCACCCCGAGCACGTCGTCCAAGAAGGGTGAATCGACCAGTCAGTTGTCATCCGCCCGCCGTTGTGCTGAGCTTTGGGCGAATGGGGGCCTTGCGGAAGGAGCTGGCCGACGCCGGCCGGTCGTTGCGCGAGGTCTTCCGCAATCCTGGACTGAAGCGGGTTCAGCTCGCGTTTGCCGGATCGATGATCGGCGACTGGGCGTACGCGACGGCGTTTGCGGTGTACGCCTACGAGCATGGCGGCGCCACGGCCGTTGGCGTCGTTGTGACCCTCCGTTACCTCCTGCGGGCGCTCGCCACGCCGTTCACATCGGTGCTCGGCGACCGCTATCCCCGGCGCCTCGTGATGATCGGCTCCGATGTGACGACCGCGGTGCTTATGGCGGTCGCCGGGGCTCTCATCGCGTCCGACGCGAACAGATACGCCGTGTTCGTCCTCGCGGTCATCAGCTCTGTCTCGGTGTCGCCCTTCCGCCCCGCGCAGGCGGCGTATCTTCCCCAGCTCGCGAACAGCGCAGAGGAGCTCGCCGCCGCGAACGTCGCTTCATCGACGATCGAGAGCGTCGGCTTTCTCTGTGGGCCTGCGCTCGCGGGTGTGCTCCTCGCGTTCGCGAGCGTCTCGACCGTGATCTTCTTCAACGCCGCGACGTTCGCGTGGTCGGCGCTTCTCGTGCTCGGAATCCGGAAGTCGATGGTGCAGGCGCCGGCGCCCGCGTCTGAGCCGGAAGACGACACTCCGGAGGAGCAGTCCGCCGGCTTCCTCGCCGAGGCTACCGCGGGTTTCCGTGTCATTCTCGGAAGTCGCGATCTGCGGGTTCTCGTCGGGCTCTTCGGCGCCCAATGTGTCGTCGCGGGCGCCTCTGCCGTGTTCGCAGTGTCGGTCGCACTCGGACTGCTCGGCTTGAGCAACGGCCGGCCTCGGCTATCTGAACGCGACGCTTGGGCATCGGCGGGATCGTCGGCGGCTTCGTCGCTCTCGTCCTCGTGCAGCGCGGCCGGCTCGCTCGTGACTTCGGCATCGGCGTGCTCCTCTGGTCGGCGCCGCTGCTGCTCGTCGCGATGTGGCCGACGGTCACCGCGGCCGTGATCATGATGGTGCTGCTCGGGGTCGGTAACTCCGTCGTCGATATCAACGGGTTCACGATCATCCAGCGCATCACGCCCGGCGAGACGATGTCGCGCGTTTTCGGCGCGCTCGAGAGTTCGCTCATCGGCTCGATGGCCATCGGGGCATTGCTAATGCCGCTGTTGATCAGCACCGCCGGCCTGCGCTGGGGTCTCGCGATCGTCGGTGGAGTCGTCGTCGCGATCGTGCTGGTCAGCCCGGCGGCGCTGCGGCGCATCGACACAGTGGCTCTCGTTCCGCCGGGCCTCGAGTTGTTGAGGAGCGTCTTGCTTCTCTCCGCGCTGCCGGAGCCGATCCTCGACCGGCTCGCCCGGGCGCTCGTCCGCGTCGAGTTCGCCGAGGGCGACGTCGTCATGCGCGAGGGCGAGCACGGCGACCGCTTCTACGTCGTGGAGAGCGGCGGCGTGACCGTGAGCAAGGAGGGGCGCTTCGTCGCCAGCCTGGAGCCGGGCGACTACGTCGGCGAGATCGCGCTCCTGCGCGACGTGCCACGCACAGCGACCGTCACCGCCACGGCGCCCACGGTGTTGCAGGCGCTCGACCGCCGGCATTTCGTCCCTGCCGTCACGGGCCAGGACGAGTTCACCGACGCCGCGGATACGGCGATCACCGCGCGCCTGGCGATGCTCTAGACCAGCGCGAAGGAGCCGTTACCGCGCGGCGCCCGAGCGCCGGGCGAAGATCAGTGACTCGTTGCCGTGCGTGTCGTAGAGCGTCAGCGTCCGTCCGGAGACCGAGTACGACCGAGCCTGCTGGAGCAGCGTGAGGTAGGCGTGCTCGGCGCGCATCGCCGGCTCCGGCCCGGCCATCTGGGTGCTCGCAATCTGGCGGACGGCGAAGGCGCCGTTCGAGCCGGTCGTGTACGAGCCGCTGTAGCTGTTGACGCCGCTATGACCGGAGATTTGCCCGTCGGCGAACGTTGCCGTGATCGTGAAGGCTGCCGGATCGAGGGAGGAGAGCGTCCAGCCGCTGAGCTTCCAGGTCATTCCGTCCAAGCCTGGGCTCGTGGCCCCGCATGCTGCCACGGCGAGGCAGGACAACCCGACCCCAATCATCCGCAGGAGTCTCATCCCGCCGCGTGGCCGAACAGGTGGCGGTAGAGCGCTTCCCAGTTCCGCGCGAAACCCCGCCGCGCCGCCCGCAGCGAGAGCTGACCCGCGCAGACCTCGGCCTTCGCGCGGTTCTCGAGCGCGTCCTTGGCGTGGTAGTTCGCGGCGCCGCTGCCGGGCTCGGGGAAGAGGTTCGCGATCGCGTTCGAGCCGCCGAGCTCGAGCGGGACGATGTGGTCGATCTCGATCGTGTGTCCGTAGTACGCCGCCGCCATCCCGTACTCCCGCTCGACCCGGAACTTCTCCGATTGCGGGACGTTCCGGATCGCGCCCGTGCGGAAGCTCGACGAGCAGATCACGCGCTTCGTCAGGCGCGAGTAGTACGCGCCCGGCGAGCAATGGCGGTCAGGGCGCGCCGAGCGAACGCACTGGCTCGTCTGCGTCCGGTGCCCAAGCAGGACGGTGCGGCCGGTCTTGATGCTGCCGGAGCTGCCTCCGGGAGCCGTTCCCGTTCAGCCACCGCCTCACGCCGCCGTGGTGCGAGCACGTCCCGGAGTGGTGCTTCGAGTAGCTGTACGTCCCGTCCCGGCAGAGAGCCGTTGCGCCGGACGGAGCAGCCGCGGCAGCGCCGGCGACGGTCACCGTTAAGGCGACGGCAAGCAGAAGACCCAGCCGCATGGGACAGGTCTAGCGCAGACATGTCCCGAATGGCAAGTCAATCCGCGGCTCAGTGGTTCGGGTGGAAGTACGCCTCGTAGATCTGCTTCGCGGCCGGCGCGGCGGCGTTGACGCCGAAGCCGCCGTGCTCGATCATCACGACGACGACGAGCTTCGGATGGTCGTACGGAGCCCACGACGCGTACCACGAGTGGTCGTCGCGCGGCGGCGCCTGCGCGGTGCCCGTCTTTCCCGCGACCGTCGGCGTGAAGCCGCCGAACACCGCGCTCGACGTGCCGGACGGGCTGTTCGCCGCCTCGTAGAGTCCCTGCTTGATCGCCCACGTCGACGGCGAGAGCTTGAGCTTCCGCACGGGCTTGAACCGGAGCTTGTGCCGCACGCCGTTCCGGATCACGGCCTCGGCGACGTGCGGGCGCACGACCGTGCCGCCGTTGATGAGCGCCGAGTACGCGACGGCGAGCTGGAGCGGGCTGACCTGGAGCGCGCCCTGGCCGATCGCGAGGTTGATCGCCTGGCCCTCGTAGTACGGCGTCCCGGTGAGCCGCTCGAAGTAGCCGATTCGGGCAACGGGAGGTAGCCGGCCGTCGCGCCGGTGAGGTCGATCGGCGGCCTCGTCCCGAGCCCGAGCAGGCGCGCCCAGTGCTGGATGAGCGTCGCCTTCTTCGCCGGGTCGGCCGCCCAGATCCGGTCGCCGAGCCGGTAGAACCACGTGTCGCACGACTGCTCGAGCGCCGTCGGCAGATCCATCGTCTCGTACGCGCCCCGCTCGACGTTGAAGAACGTGTGGTTGCCGAGCACGAACGAGCCGGAGCAGAGCTGCGGCGTGTACGGCGTGATGATTCCGCCGGCGAGGGCGGCCTCCGCGATGATCGGCTTGAACGTCGAGCCGGTCGGATACGCGCCCGAGATCGCGCGGTTGAGCGCCGGGGTGCCGATCGTGTCGTGGTAGAGGTGCGCGAGGTAGTTCGGCTTCGTCGCGGCGAGCTTCTGGTTGAACGTCGGGTAGCTCGCGATCGCCTTGATCGCGCCCGTCCACGGGTCGATCGCGACCGCGGAGCCGCCGGTCGGGCTGTAGCCGGCGGTCGCGCGCGTCGGCCATCCCGTTGTAGATCGCGTTCTCGGTCGCGCGCTGGAGGCGCGTGTCGATCGAGAGCTGCAGCGTCGGCATCGCCTTCTCCTTCGGCGCGACGAGCTGCCCGACGCTCTGCCCGAGCGCGTCGACGGGGATCCGCGCCTTGAGGAAGCCCGCCGTCGAGGATGCGAGTCGTATGCCGCCTCGACGCCGGTCTGACCGACGATCTGGCCCTGTCTGTGCCTTCCCGTACGCGTGCGAATGGAGCTCGCTTCGTGCTGATCTGGCCGAGGAGGCCGAGGAACGAGCCGCCGTACGCGCCGAGCGGATAGCTCCGCGAGGCTGCCGACGCGCGACCTTGAAGCCGGGGAACCGCGCGCCGCGCTCCTGGAGGTAGTTCGTCAGCGCCGGGCTCGGGTTCGTGATCACGACGGCCGGTGCGAGCGGCGCCTGGAGGACGTCGTGCTTGATCCGCGCGAGGAGCTGCCGCTGGCGCAGTCCGGCGAACCTCGCGAGGCGGGCGATCTCCTTCACGCCCGCCGGGCTCGCGTGGAAGACGCCGTGCGCGTCGCGGGTGCCGAGGGACCCGGCGTCGGCGTCGATCACGACGCGGCCGGTCGTGCCGGCGAGGAGCCTGCCGCGGTCGTCGACGATCGCGCCGCGTGCGCCGATCAGGTCGACGGTGCGATACGCCTGCTGGTGCGCCTCGGCGGCGTACTCCTTCCCGTGCAGCACCTGCAGCGACCACGCCGGAGGAGCGAGGAACGCCAGTCCGGCGCGACGACGAGCGGCGAGACCGCCGATCGCGGACGTAGAAGCCCGGGCTGCGGAAGTACGGCGCGTCTGCGCGAGAGTACGGCTCGAAGCGGAAACGAAAGCGGGAGCGCGGGCGGGAGCGGGAACGGGAGCGAGCGGCCACCGGACCGCAGGGTACCCGGCTACTCGTCCGCGATTTCGTCCGCGAGAAGCGCGAGCGCGAACGAGCGCCACGCGAGCTCCGGATCGGCGCGAAGCGCCTCGACGGCGCCGGCGACGGCGGGCAGATCCGGACGGTGGGGAGGGCGTCGAGCGCTGCGCGAGCGCGGCGTGCCGCTCGGGCGTGTCGAGCTCGTCGGCGAGGCGTTCCGCCGCCACCGAGTCGAGGTCGAGCTCGCGGTGCGGGTCGCCGCCGGCGGCGAGGACGAACATCGCGCGGCGCCGGGCGGCATTGAGCTCCGCCTCGGGAATCGCGACGTCGTCCTGCACGAGCCAGCACAGCATCACGAGGAGCTCGCTCGAGCGCGGGTCGAGGCCCGACTCCTCGAGCTGCTCGAGCCTAGCCCGGGTCTCGGCAGTCACCCGTCTCGCCTTCACAGCAGCCCCAGCTTGAAGCGGCAGGTCGGGCACTGCTACGTCGCCGTGTCGCCACTCCATCCGCGCGCTGCAGCGTGGGCAGGTCTCAGTCGGTGTAGTACTCGTCTGCGATTGCAAGGACGTCGTCGAGTATGGCGATGCCCTCGGCCAGCTCTTCGGGCGTGATCACGAGCGGCGGGCAGACCATGACGACGTTCCAGTGCGTCATGAGGTAGAGACCGCGCTCGAGCGCCGCCTTCGCGATGCGCGCGACCGGCGCCGCGGCCTCGCCGCCGGCGTTGAACGGGACGAGCGGCTCGCGCGTCTCGCGGTTCCTGACGAGCTCGAGCCCCCAGAAGCAGCCGAGGCCGCGCACCTCGCCGATCGACGGGTGCTTCTCCGCGAGCTTCCGCAGCTCGGTCTCGAAGAGCGGCCCCATCTCGGCGGCGTGCTCGACGATGCCCTCCTCGCGGAAGATCTCGATCGACGCAACGCCCGGTCGCGCACGCGAGCGGATGCCCGCTGTACGTCAGGCCGCCGGCGAAGTAGTTGTCCTGGAGCCACGCGGCGATCGGCTCGCGCACCGACATCGCGCCGAGCGGGACGTAGCCGGAGTTGATCCCCTTCGCCATCGTGATGATGTCGGGGACGACGTTCCAGTTGTCGACCGCGAACCACTTGCCGGTGCGGCCGAAGCCGGCCATGACCTCGTCGGCGATGAGCAGGATTCCGTGCCGGTCGCAGACCTCGCGGATCGACTGGAGGTAGCCGTCGGGCGGGACGATGATCCCGTTCGTCCCGGTCACGGTCTCGAGGATCACGGCGGCGACGGTGTGCGCGCCTTCGTATTGGAGGATCTCCTCGAGGTGCGGCGCGCCCGAGCAGACGGGGCACGGATCGGGGTGGCCGGCGGGGCAGCGGTACGTGTACGGGTCGAGCATCCGCACGACGCCGGGGATGCCGGGCTCGGCGGGCCAGCGGCGCGGGTCGCCGGTCAGCGTCATCGCGCCCGCGGTCGCGCCGTGGTAGCTGCGGTAGCGGGCGATGATCTTGTGGCGGCCGGTGTACCAGCGCGCGAGCTTGATCGCGTTCTCGTTCGCCTCGGCGCCGCCGTTCGTGAAGAACGTCGCCGAGATGTCGCCGGGCGTGACCTCCGAGACGAGGCGCGCGAGCGTCGACTTCGGCTCGGTCGCCATCGGCGGGCCGATCGTGCAGAGCTTGTCCGCCTGCTCCTTGATCGCCGCGACGAGCTTCGGGTGCTGGTGGCCGATCGAGACGTTGACGAGCTGGGACGCGAAGTCGAGGTAGCGCTTGCCGTCGTAGTCCCAGAACCAGCAACCCTCGGCGCCGGCGACCGCGATCGGGTCGAGCGCGCCCTGCACCGACCACGAGGAGATGAGGTGGTTCTTCGCGTCGGCCTTGATCTGCGCGCCGAGCTGCGAGTTCTGCTCAGTCGTTGCCATGCGCCGAGCCTACTAGCAACGCAGTGCTGCCTTCCGACTCGCGGATATCCTCGCCGCATCGAGCGGCGGCCGATAGCTTCGAAAGCCAGGCTCTTCAACGAGCGTTCCTGTTCCTGCTGGGACTTGCTCTCACGGCGCGGATTCGCGTACGAGCACTGACCACCGTTGGCATACGGACGCTTCCGGACTCTTTTACTCGGATCCCCGCGGCGCTGTTCTCGGGCTTGCTCACGATTCGCTCGGCACGACGGGTCGTGGGTCGCTCCTAACGACGCGAGGACGCGGATCCGCTGCACGCCGTTGTTGCAGAAGCCGCCGTAGTTCCACTCCGGCTCGAGCGGCTGCGTGTTGCCGGCGGCGTCGGTCGCGCGGCAGCAGAGCTCGTGCTCGCCGGGCGTTGCGTCCCACTCGAAGCTGAAGCCGCGCCACGCGTACGGGCCGAGC
Organism: uncultured Actinomycetes bacterium; assembly: GCA_963816735.1. Taxonomy (GTDB): domain Bacteria; phylum Actinomycetota; class Thermoleophilia; order Gaiellales; family Gaiellaceae; genus Palsa-739. The sequence continues at coordinate 532,229 of CAWFLY010000010.1, read as the reverse complement.
GGCGGCTCGAGCTCGGCGTCGGCCCACGTCGCGCCGCCGTCGTCGCTCACCTCGACGCGCTCGACCGGAGCCTGGCCCGACCACGCTCGTCCTTGGAGCGTGACCGGGCCGGCGGCGAGGTGGCGCTCGCGCGTGAGGAAGTCCGGGATTCCCGGCGGGACGAGCAGCGAGCGCGGCAGCATCCGCTCGACGAACGGCCCGTCCATGTCGTCGGCGTCGCGCATGATCCGGTACGTGTGCGCCTGCTGGTAGCCGTCGAACTCGTCCGTCGATCGCGGTGATCGCGCGCAGCCACTTCACGTGCGCCATGCCGTACCAGCCGGGGACGATCAGCCGCACCGGGAAACCGTGCTGCGGCAGCAGCGGCGCGCCGTTCATCTCGTAGGCGAGCAGGACGTCCTCGCCGAGCGCCTCGTCGAGCCGGAGGCTCCGCGCGTAGTCGTGCTCGATCTCGCCCTGGATGCCGCGGTCGAGGCCGGTGAAGACGAGGTTGCGGGCGGATTCCGCGAGTCCCGCCTCCTCGAGGATCGGAGCGAGCGGCGTTCCGGTCCACTCGGCCGTCCCGACGGCTTCGCGCACCCACGGCTGGCTCGGAGTGTGGTCCGGGATCAGCGCGCGGCCGTTTCCCGCGCACTCGAGCGTGACCGTGAGCGTCCGCGCGGGGCGCGCGCGGAGGTCGGCGAGGGAGAGCGACAGCGGCTGCCGAACGAGGCCGCCGATCTCGAGCCGCCACGTGTCCGCGTCGACGTGCGGGATGTCGAAGTGGATCAGGAGGTAGTGGAGACCGGCCGGCGTGATCGGCTCGCGCAGCAGCTCGAGCGGCATGCCGTGGTTTCGCGCCGCCAGCTGTAGCTCGTCGAGGTCGAACATCGCCTCTAGGATCATCGCATGACCGAGACGATGAAGCTCCCGCGGTCACGCGGATCCCGCACTGGATCGGCGGACGCCGCGTCGACGGCGCGTCGGGTCGCAGCGGCCCGGTCTTCAACCCGGCGACCGGAGCGCAGACCGGCGCGGTCGACTTCGCCTCGGTCGAGGAGGTCGACGCCGCCGTCCAGGCCGCGAAGGCGGCGTTCCCGGCGTGGCGCGCGACGTCGCTCGCGCGGACGAGCCGAGCTCTTCTTCCGCATCCGCGAGCTGCTCCACGAGCGGCGCGACGCGCTCGCCGAGATCCTCGTCCGCGAGCACGGCAAGGTCTTCTCCGACGCGCTCGGCGAGGTGACGCGCGGCCTCGAGGTCGTCGAGTTCTGCTGCGGCCTGCCGAGCCTGCTCAAGTGCGAGTACTCGGAGCAGGCCTCGACGGGGATCGACGTCTACTCGATCCGCCAGCCGCTCGGCGTCGTCGCGGGGATCACGCCGTTCAACTTCCCGGCGATGGTGCCCATGTGGATGTGGGCGCCGGCGCTCGCGTGCGGCAACACGTTCGTGCTCAAGCCGTCGGAGAAGGATCCGACCGCGTCGCTCTGGACGGCCGAGCTGCTGCAGGAAGCCGGCGTCCCCGACGGCGTCTTCAACGTCGTGATGGGGGACAAGGTCGCGGTCGACGCGGTGCTCGAGCATCCCGACATCGCGGCCGTCTCGTTCGTCGGCTCGACGCCGATCGCGCGCTACGTCTACGAGACCGCGACCGCGCGCGGCAAGCGCTGCCAGGCGCTCGGCGGCGCGAAGAACCACATGATCGTCCTGCCCGACGCCGACATCGACATGGCCGCCGACGCGGCGGTCTCGGCGGCGTACGGCTCCGCCGGCGAGCGCTGCATGGCCGTCTCGATGTGTCGTCGCGGTCGGCGACGTCGCCGAGCCGCTGCTCGCGGCGATCAAGGAGCGGATCCCGAAGGTGAAGGTCGGCGACGGGATGGATCCGGCCTCCGAGATGGGGCCGCTCGTCACCGCCGAGCACCGCGACAAGGTCGCGTCGTACCTCGACGAGGGCGACGTCCTCGTCGACGGCCGCGACGGCGCGCCCGAGGAGGGCTTCTTCCTCAACCCGTCGCTGATCGACAACCTCGAGCCGGGCATGCGCGCGTACGACGACGAGATCTTCGGGCCGGTGCTCGGCGTCACGCGCGTCGCGACGTACGACGAGGCGATCCGCCTCGTGAACGACAGCCCGTACGGGAACGGCACCGCGATCTTCACGCGCGACGGCGGCGTCGCGAGGCAGTTCCAGTTCGACGTCACCGCGGGGATGGTCGGGATCAACGTCCCGGTCCCGGTGCCGGTCGCGTACTACTCGTTCGGCGGCTGGAAGGCGTCGCTCTTCGGCGACCGCCACATCTACGGGCCGGAGGGGATCGACTTCTACACGCGCGGCAAGGTCGTCACGTCGCGCTGGCCCGACCCCGCGACGTCGCGCGTCGACCTCGGCTTCCCGCAGACGCGGTAGCCGGACACGGCCCGGAGCGAGACCCCAGGCCGTGTCCCGTTCTGACGGTCTACGTGATCGGCGCTTCCCAGTCGTCCGAGGCGGTGATGCCGCCGTCCACCCACGTCCATTCGATCTTCTGGTACGTGAAGGACGAACTGGACGGTCTGGTCGGTCTGGACGAAGTCCGACAACGCTCGCGTTCGTCAGCTTGATCGTCGCCACCTGCTTGCCGCCGCGCAGCAGGCCGATGAGGACCGAGGTGAGGTTCTCGTTGGTTACGAGCGCATTGATGAACTTCGGCGTCGTCGGCCCGACTGCATCGTGAAGGAGAACGGCTTGTGCTGACGCTTCCCGGTCGGCAGACCGCTCGCCGGGTCGCGCGGCGAGACGATCTCGTGCGAGACAGCCATGACCGGGATCTTCGTCTTGCTGAAGACACCCTGCTTCTGGCCGGTCGCCGAGATGGTCATTGTCTGACCAGGAGCCGTGGCCGTGCTGGACGCTCCCGCCGCCCCTGCTCCTGGCGCTGCGAACGCGTACATGGCCGCGCCACGCGCTACCACCGCAACGAGCACGGCTCCGATCGCGTATCTTGCGTTTCATGTCGAACTCCCCTTTTGTTGACCTCTGTTGGGCGGGATCGTAGCATCGAAGTCGTCGCCGCCGTAGACTCTCGTTTCATGAAGAGTCGTCGTCGTCGGAGCCGGCGGCGTCGGCGCTGCTGCGGCAGCGATCGCGGCGCGCCGCGACTTTGTCGAGCGCCTCGTCCTCGCCGATGTCGATCTCGCGCGCGCGCAGCGCGCGGCGGCGGTCGACGACCGCTTCGCAGCGGCGCAGGTCGACGCCTCGGACGCCGCGCGCCGTCGCCGAGCTCCTGCGCGCCGAGAAGGCCGACGCGGTGCTCAACGCCTGCGACCCGCGCTTCAACCCGCCGCTCCTCGCGGCGGCGCTCGACGCCGGCGTGACCTATCTCGACATGGCGATGACGCTCTCGACGCCCGACACGCTGCTCGGCCAGGATCAGCTCGACCAGGACGAGCAGTGGCGCGAAGCGGGCGTCCTCTGCCTCGCCGGCATCGGCGTCGAGCCGGGCCTGTCGGACGTCTTCGCGCGGCACGCCGCCGACGAGCTCTTCTCCGAGATCGACGAGATCGGCGTGCGCGACGGCGCCGACCTCGTCGTCGACGGCTACGACTTCGCGCCGACGTTCTCGATCTGGACGACGATCGAGGAGTGCCTCAACCCGCCGCTCGTGTGGGAGCGCGACCGCGGCTGGTTCACGCTGGAGCCGTTCTCCGAGCCCGAGGTGTTCGACTTCCCCGAGGGGATCGGCCCGCTCGAGTGCGTCAACGTCGAGCACGAGGAGGTCGTCCTCATCCCGCGCTGGGTCGAGTGCAACCGCGTGACGTTCAAGTACGGGCTCGGGGAGGAGTTCATCGACGTCCTCAAGACGCTGCACAAGCTCGGCCTCGACAGCACGAAGCCGGTCAACGGTGCGCGGTGTCGACGTCGCGCCGCGCGATGTCGTCGCGGCCGCGCTGCCGAACCCCGCCGAGCTCGGCGACCGGATGCGCGGCAAGACGTGCGCCGGCACGTACGTCACGGGCACCGGCAAGGACGGGCAACCGCGGCGCACGTACCTCTACCACGTCGTCGACAACGAGCAGGCGATGCGCGACTACGGCCACCAGGCCGTCGTGCTGCAGACCGCGTTCAATCCCGTCGTCGCGCTCGAGCTCCTCGACGCGGGAGCGTGGACGGGTGTCGGCGTGCTCGGCCCCGAGGCGTTTCCCGCCGTCGCCGTTCCTCGAGCTGCTCGCCGACTACGGCACGCCGACCGGCATCAGCGAGCGCTAGTCGCGGTAGATCTCGGCTGCGCTTCGTGGAAGCCGCCCGGCAAGCCCTCGGCTTCGAGCGCCGCGGCGATCTCCTCCATCTCGCCGACCCAGCGCCAGCCCTTCGCCTGCGCCGAGCGCTCGGCCGAGGCGAGGCGCTCGTGGAGCTCCGGCGGCCACTCCGCCGCGAGGTCGCCCCATACTCCTGTGCGTTCGGCGTACGCGTGCATCGCGAGGAGCAGCGCGCCCGAGCCCTTCGACCAGCCGGCGAACGCGCACTTGAGCGCCGAGGCATTCGCCGTGACGCGCGCCGCGATCGGCGAGCCGGCGAAGAGCGCGGCGACGGTCTGCGGCGTCCTCGCCGGAGAGATAGAGGCGAGGCTCGGGCGGGCCACCGATGATCCCGCCGTCGACGAAGCGCGCGAACCGCGAGCCGACCTCGCGCGCGGTCGCGGGCGCGATCGCGTTCGCGTCGACGTAGATCCCCGCGTAGCCGGCGAGCGCCTGCGCCGTGTCGAGCGCCGCGTGGGGAGGTACGACGGAGAAGACGACCTCGGCGCGCGCTGCGACGTCCGCGGCCGTGCCCGCGTCGGTGAACGCCATGGCGCGAGCGCGCGATGCATCGCTCCGTCCCTCCGACGCCCAGAGCACCTCGTGACCGGCCGTGACGAGCGCGTTTCCGACCGTCGCGCCCATCTCGCCCGGCTGGAGGAGGCCGACGATCACGGACGCGAGTCTACGAGAGCGTGAAGCGGAAGCGCAGGACGCTCCGCGGCCCCACGGGATCGACCGCGACGACGCGGAGCTTGTACGTGCCCGCGGCGAGACGGCGGTCGTTGAGGCGGAGGCGAACGCGGATCGCGCCGGGCAGGTCGCGCTCGGTCTGAACCGACTTGAGCGCGCGGTCCCGCCGGCAGCGGGCTGCCGAAGCACGCTTCCCTTCGGCAGGATCGAGACGGTCTCGCCCGTCGGCGACGTGATCGTCGCGGTCAGCCGGGTCTGCTCGGCCGCAGAGAGCCGCGTCAGCACGAGGACGGTGCGGTCGGAGGCGTGCACGAGCGTGCGAAGCGGCGTCTCCTGCGTGAGGCTCGGGTCCGTCGGGCGACGTGTAGGTCGGGTCGCCCCAGGCGCCGGCGGTGAAGAGCGAGAGGTCGAGCGGCGTGCGCGTCAGGACGTGCGCCGTCCCGTCGTCGCGAGATACGAGCCGACCTTCTGGCCGCTCGGCAGCGCCGGCGAGCTGAGCTCGGGCACGCGTCGCGAAGACCTGGCCGTCGGTGGAGTAGCCGAGGACGGTGCTGCGCGGGCGCGGCTGCCGCGTAGTCGACCTCGACCGGCCACTTGAAGCCGGTGCTCGGGAGGCCGGGGACGGTCGAGCGCGACGCCGGTGCCGACGAGGCCGAGGCTCTGGTCGACGTCGTCGAGGCTGACCGTGAGGCCGACCGGGACGGCGCCCGGCTGCCATGTCGCGGTCGCGCGGCCGTCGATCGTCCCGACGTTTCCGGCGACGCCCTGGACGACCGTCTGCGAGCCGGTCGAGAGATCGGCGGCAGCGGTGCCGCGGCGACGACGCCGGTCTGTGACGGGGGCGCCGAAGCGGAGCCGCCGGCACCCGAGGCCGTGACGACGACTGCGAGCGTCGAGCCGAGATCGTCGGGCGTCGTCGTGTACGCGCGTGCGTGCGCCTTCGCGATCGCGGCACAGCTGAGACCGCTCGTGTCGCAGCGCTGCCAGCGGTACGCGAACTTCGTCGGCGAGCCCGTCCAGGCGCCGGCCGTGCTCGTGAGCTTCTGGCCGACCTGGAGTGTTCCGTGCACGACCGGCACTCCGACGTTCGTGGGACGCGCGGTCGGCGGGGTGCCGGCCGGAGAGACGGCGACCGTCGGCGGGCGCGGTCGCCTTCTGCGGTCGCCGAGTCGCGGTCGCCGCCGTCGACGCGGACGCGCGAGGGAGTGTCCGACATCGCCGGTCGTCGGCGGTACTTCTCCCGCGTCGCGCCGGCGATGTCGACGCAGTTCGCGCCGGCGGCGTCGCACTGGCGCCACTGGTACGTGAAGGAGAGCGGCTTGCCGCCGTCCCAGACGCCCGGCACGGCGGAGAGGAGCTTGCCGGCTTCGGGAGTCCCGACGATGCTCGGCGGCGGTGGAGAGCGTCGGCGCGTCGGTCGAGTACGGCGCGATCTCGAGCGACGCGGGAGCTCGCTCCGTTCATCCGGTCGCCGTCGGTGCAGTGGGCGATGCCGGGCACGGAGACGCAGTTGGTCCACTGCCAGAACGTCCAGCCGAGGCCGTTCCAGTTCTGGGCGGGGATCCACGGTTTGCTCGCGGTCGTCCAGTGCGCGATCCAGAGCGGCGTCCCGGCCGCCGCGACCGACGTCGAGTCGGCGAGATGCTCCTGCCAGAACGCCGGTGACGAGTAGACGACGGGATGGACACCGAGGCGGGCGTAGACCTCCTGCGTCCACGCCTTGCGTCCACGCCTGCAGGAGGCGCGCGGACAGATTGCCGGTCGCCTCGAGATCGAGCACGGGCGGCAGCTCGCCGGGCTGGGGAGTAGCGAACGCCGAGGAAGTAGTCGGCCTGCGCGACGGCGCTCGCCGTGACCGCGGCGACGCCCGAACCGGACGGGCGGGCGAAGTGGTACGCGCCGAACGCCACGCCGGCGGCCTCGCTGCCGCTCCGGTTCGCGGCATACGTCGTGTCCTCGTAGCTCGTCGCCTCGGTCGCCTTGGCGATCGCGAACCGGTAGCCCGGCGTGCGCGACCTTCGTCCAGTTGATCGTTCCGTTCCAGTTCGAGACGTCGATGCCCTTCGCGTGGGTCACGACGTCGCGGCGCCGGAAGCGCCGGCGAAGACGCCGGCCGCGAGGACGACAACGGCGAGAAGACACGCGAGACGCGTGTAACGAACCACTCCGGAGAACCCCACGATCGGCAGCCACGGTATCTCATCGGCAGCGAGGTCGCCGGCGCAAAAGCCCTGCTATTGCGCGTAGAGTCGCGCCATGCCGCTCACTCCATCGCGTGTCGTCGCCGAGCTGACGGGAACTGCAGGAGCTGACCGGCGACGAGAACGGCGCGCAGCGCGTCGCGTGGACGGAGACGTGGGAGAACGGCGCGCGCGTGGCTGCGCGACAAGGTCGCGTCGACCGGCGCCGTCGAGGAGATCGACGAGGCCGGCAACCAGTGGTTCACGCTCCGCGGCGAGTCGGATCGCGCGCTTCTCCTCGGCGGGCACATCGACTCCGTCCCGAACGGCGGCTGGCTCGACGGGTGCCTCAACGTCGTCGCCGCGGTCGAGGTGCTGCGCCGCGTCGCGGAGGAAGGCACGCCGCCGCTCACCGTGCGCGTCGTCAACTGGGCCGACGAGGAGGGCGCGCGGTTCGGCCGGTCGCTCTTCGGCTCGTCCGCTGCGGGCGGCTCGATGGCGGATCAGGAGGAGCTGCGGCAGCGGCGCGACGCCGACGGCATCGCGCTGCCGGATGCGCTTGCCGAGCACGGCGTCGACCTCGACCGCGCGCTCGAGGCGCGCTCGCAGCTTGCGAACGCCGCCGCGTATCTCGAGCTCCACATCGAGCAGGGGCCGGTGCTCGAGTCGCTCGACCTGCCGCTCGGCGTCGTCCTCGGCACGTTCGGAGTCGAGCGCCACCTCATCACGTGGCGCGGCCAGGCGGCGCACGCCGGCTCGACGCCGATGGACCAGCGCCGCGACGCGCTCGCCGGCGCGGCGAGGCTCGAGCTCGAGCTTCGGCCGATCGCAGCGGAAGTGGGGGACGGCGCGGTGTGCACGTCCGGCGGCGTCGTCTGCAAGCCGGGCATCGTCACGTCCGTCGTCGAGACCGCCGAGCAGCTCCTCGACCAGCGGCACCTCGACCCCGCGAAGCTCGCGCGGCTCCTCGAGCTGGCGCGCGACGCGAGCGAGCGTTTCGCGCGCGAGGAGAACATCGACGTCGAGTGGCAGCGGCTCTGGGGCATCGAGCCGATCCCGTTCGACCCGCGGCTGCTCGACCTTGCCGAGGAGTCGATCCGCGAGGTCTGCGGGACGTCGCACCGGCTCCCGTCCGGCCCGCTCCACGACGCCGCCGAGGTCGCGCGCGCGGGAATCCCGACGGTGATGGTCTTCGTTCAGTCCCTGCGCGGGCTCTCGCACACGAAGCTCGAGGACACGAAGGACGAGCACCTCGAGCTCGCCGTGCGGGCGCTCGACACGCTGACGACGAAGACGCTCGCGGCATTCGCATAAGCGCGGAAAACATGCGCACAGCCATGTCCCTGCGGGCCACGTCCCGTGTCTGACACCGGACATGGCCGAGTTGGACGGGGCGGGAACCGCGTCCGCGCGGAGGCTCCGCCGAGTCGCGGCGTCGTCTCGCGATTCGTGAGACGGAGCGTGCCGCGTTCTTGGACATGTCCGGTGTCTGACACCGGACATGCCTTGTTGGGCCAGTGCGGAGACCGACGGCGAGGAACTCGTCGCCCGCCCCGGATAGGCTCTCGAGATGGACTTCGGCGTCACCGTTCTCCCCGACCCGCCGTTCTCGCGCTGGCTCGAGCTCATCCAGCTCGCCGAGAGGCACGGCTTCGACTACGCGTGGACGTACGACTCGCACGTCCTCTGGCAGGAGTCGATCCCGATGCTCGCCGTCGCGGCGCGGGAGACGTCCGACGATCAAGCTCGGCCACTTCGTCACGAACCCGGCGACGCGCGACCCGACCGTCCTCGCGAGCTCGTACGCGACGCTCCACGACCTCTCCGACGGCCGCATGGTGATGGGCGTCGGCCGCGGCGACTCGGCCGTGCGCTACATCGGCCGCCAGCCGATGAAGGTCGCGGAGTTCGAGGCAGGCGCTCGCGATGGTGCGCGAGTTCATGAACGGCCGCGAGGTCAACTGGAACGACAAGGATCTCCAGCTCAAGTGGGTGCGCGAGGAGCTGCCGGAGATCCCCGTCTGGGTCGCGGGCTACGGCCCGAAGGCGCTCGCGGTCGCGGGGCGCGTCGGCGACGGCGTGATCATCCAGCTCGCCGACCCCGAGATCATCACGTGGATCATGGACACCGCCCGGCGCGCTGCTGAGGAGGCGGGACGCGACCCGTCGCAGCTCAAGTGCATCGTCGGCGCGCCGGCGCACATCTCCGACGACCTCGCCGACGCGCGCGACCAGGTGCGCTGGTTCCCGGCGATGGTCTCGAACCACGTCATGGACTTGATCGAGCGCTACGGCACCGACGGCAGCGTCCGTCCCGAAGGCGCTCACCGACTACGTCCAGGCGCGGAAGTTCTACGACTACAACGACCACTCGCGCGTCGGCGCGGCGCACGGCGAGTTCGTGACCGACGAGATCTGCGACCGCTTCTGCGCGCTCGGGACCGTCGAGCAGGTGAAGGCGAAGATGCGCGAGCTCGAGGCCGTCGGCGTCGACCAGTTCAACATCTACCTCATGACCCACGGGCAGGAGGAGACGTTGCAGGCGTTCGGCGACGAGATCATCCCCGAGCTTTCCGCGACCGCTGCCTAGCCTCCGCGAGCTCCTCGAGCTGCGGCAGGCGTACCCGCTGTCGTGGTCGCCCGACGGCTCGACGCTGCTTGTCGCCTCGGACCTGCCCGGCACGACGCAGCTCTTCGCGCTGCCCGCGGACGGCGGCGAGATGGAGCAGTTGACCGACTACGACGAGCCCGTCTCGGGCTTCTATCTCCCGGACGGGCGGATCCTCGTCGAGATCGACGAGGCCGGGAACGAGCGGACGCAGCTGCACATCCTCGGCGAAGGGCCGCTCGTCAGCGACCCGCGCTTCAACCACTGGACGCCGCACGTCTCGAAGGACGGTCGGCTCCTCGCGTACACGACGAACCGCCGCAACGGCGCGCGACTTCGACGTCGTCGTGCGTGACCTCGAGAGCGGGGAGGAGAAGACCTTCGAGCTCGGCGGCTACGTCGGCGTCGACTCGATCTCGCCGGACGGCCGCTGGGTCGTCGCGGCGCGCGGCAACGAGCGCGCCGGCGACTACGACCTCTTCCTCCTCGACGTCGAGTCGGGCGACGTCGACCACGTCGACGCCGCACGAGGATGCGGCCGAGTACGGCGTCACGCGTCTGGGACGGCGACGGCTTCTTCGCGGCGACGAACGACGGTCGCGACACGCTCGCCGATCGCGCGCTTCGACCTCGCGACGCGCATGTGGACGCTCGTGCGCGAGTCGCGCTGGGATCTCGCGTGCTTCGGCACGGCCGGCCGGCTCGTCGTCGTCGCGAACGAGGACGGCTACTCGCGGAGCGACGATCTTCCGTTCCCCGGCGACGGCGTCGCCGACCACTTCGTCTTCTCGCCCGACGGCTCGCAGGTCGCGTTCGGCTTCTCGACGACGACCGAGCCGCAACAGGTCTGGGTGCACGACTTCGCGACGGGCGAGTCGCGCAAGCTCACCGACCTCGGCCGCGTCGAGGGAGGCGTCGAGCCGACGCTCCACCGCTACGAGAGCTTCGACGGCGAGTCGATCCCCGTCTTCCTCTTCACGCCGCCGGGCGACGGGCCGTTCCCTGTCGTCGTCACGATCCACGGCGGCCCGGAGGCGCAGTGGCAGCCGTGGTACTCGTCCGGCTTCGGCGCGTTCACGCAGCACCTCGTCTCGCGCGGCTACGCGGTCGCGGCGCCGAACGTCCGCGGCTCGAGCGGCTACGGCAAGCGCTTCCAAGCCCTCGACGACGTGGAGAAGCGCCTCGACTCCGTCGCCGACCTCGCCTCGCTCCACGCGTGGCTCGCCGCGCGGCCCGAGATCGACGGCGACCGCCAGGTCGTCTACGGCCGCTCGTACGGCGGCTACATGGTCCTCGCCGCCCTGGCTTTCCAACCCGAGCTATGGGCGGCGGGGCTCGAATGCGTCGGCATCTCGAGCCTCCGCACGTTCCTCGAGAACACGTCGGACTACCGGCGCGCCGTGCGCGAGCGCGAGTACGGCTCGCTCTCCGACCCCGAGCTGCTCGACCGCCTCTCGCCGTGGAGCCGGCTCGACGAGATCCGCGCGCCGCTCTTCATCGAGCACGGCCGCAACGACCCGCGCGTCCCCGTGAGCGAGTCGGAGGCGATCCACGGCGAGCTCGTCGAACGCGGTGTCCGCTGCGAGCTCGTGATCTACGAGGACGAGGGCCACACGATCGACAAGCTCCCGAACCGCATCGACTGCTTCGAGCGCATGGTCGCGTTCCTCGACGAGACGCTCGCCTAGAGGTTCCGTCGCCAGAAGAGGAAGCCGAGCGGGATCCTCATCCGTTGCCGAACCTGCAAGTTGTGACGTCAAGACTCCGGCTTTGGTTGCGGACTGTGAAGGAGCGATGCTGATCGGCTCCGCGTCAGCCCCGGATACGATGGCGCTCGCGCGGCGCCTTGGCCGAGTGGTTAGGCAGCGGCCTGCAAAGCCGTTTACAGCAGTTCGAATCTGCTAGGCGCCTTCGAACGTCCCGACTCGACAGACCGCGCTCGCTACCTTCCGGTGGTGCGCCGGCTCTCTCTTCTCGCCGTTCTTGCGCTCGGGCTCGCCGCTTGCGGTGGCTCCGGCGCATCGAAGGATCTGAAGATCACGTTCGGCCGCAGCGGCGGCACGATGGTTCCCTACTCCGTCAGCGATCGCCCCCGGCGGCGCGGTCACTCGACCGGCTTCCCGACCGTGGATCACGGCGCCAACGCTCACGAGCGCGGAGGACGCGAAGCTCTCCGGTCTCGTGCGAAACGACTTCCCGAAGCTCAAGAGCGAGCAGTGCCCCGGGACATTCCCCGACGAGTCGGCGATGTTCATCACCGCTCTCGGCAAGACCGTCACCGTGCGCGGCACGTGCGAGCCCGGCTTCACGAAGCTCTGGAACGAGCTCGCGAGCGCGCTCGGCCTGAACCATTGGCCTAGTCGATCTTCACCGCGACGTGCTTGAGCTGCGTGTACTCCTCCATGGAGTAGATCGACATGTCCTTGCCGTAGCCGGACTGCTTGTAGCCGCCGTGCGGTAGCTCCGACGAGAGCGGCAGGAGATGGTCGTTGATCCAGACGCAGCCGAACTGGAGCTTGCGCGCGGCGTTCATCGCGCGGCCGACGTCGCGCGTCCAGACCGACGCGGCGAGGCCGTAGCGGACGTCGTTCGCCCAGCGGATCGCCTCGTCGTCGTCGGCGAAGCGCTGCACCGTCACGACCGGGCCGAAGACCTCCTTCTGGACGATCTCGTCGGTCTGCTTCACGTCCGTGACGATCGTCGGCTGCGACGAAGTAGCCGCGATCGGAGCCGGTGCCGCCGCCGGTGAGGATCGTCGCCTTCGAGGCGCGCTCGAGGAAGCCGAGGATCCGCTCCTGCTGGTCCTGCGAGATGACCGAGCCCATCTCCGTCTCGTCGTCGAGCGGATCGCCGACCTTCAGCGACTCGACCTGCGGCACGAGCTCCTCGAGCAGCTTGTCGTAGATCTTCGGCCCGGCGATGACGCGCGAGCCGGCGGTGCAGTCCTGGCCGGAGTTCCAGTAGCCCGCGAGGCGGATCCCCTCGGCGACGGCCTTCGGGTCGGCGTCGTCGAAGACGACCATCGGCGCCTTGCCGCCGAGCTCGAGGTGGACGCGCTTCACCGTGTCGGCGGCGGTGCGGGCGATCGTCTTGCCCGTCTCGACGTCGCCGGTGACCGAGACCATCCCGACCGCCGGATGCTCGACGAGCCGCTGCCCGACCGGAACGCCGTCGCCGGTCACGACCTGGAGCACACCGGGCGGAATCACGTCCTGAGCAAGTTGGACAAAACGCAAAAGAGATAGAGGAGTTTGCTCGGATGGCTTGAGGATCTGGCAGTTGCCCGCGGCGAGCGCAGGCCCCATCTTCCAGACGGCCATCATGAGCGGGTAGTTCCACGGGCAGATGCCGGCGACGATGCCGATCGGCTCGCGGCGGATCATCGACGTGTAGCCCTCGATGTACTCGCCGGCCGACTTGCCCTCGAGGTTGCGCGCGGCGCCGGCGAAGAAGCGGAGGTTGTCGGCGGAGAAGGGCATCTCGTCGCGCGAGGCCATGAGCGGCTTGCCGACGTTGACCGACTCGAGCTGCGCGAGCTCCTCGGCGTTGTCGTCGAGCACGCCCGCGAGCGCGTGGAGAAGCTCGGAGCGCTCCTTCGGTGTCTTCTCGAGCCAGTCGGTCGCGGCGGCTTGCGCGGCCTCGACGGCGCGGTCGACGTCCTCGGCGCCGCAGCGGGGGACTTTCGCAATCGTCTCTCCAGTAGCAGGCGCGATCACGTCCATCGTCTCGCCTGACGCAGCCTCGACGAGTTCTCCGCCGATGAGGATCCGGTAGTCGGTCGCTGCCGTGCTCATGCCTCTCCTCCTTAGATCGTCGTGATGTCCGCCGCCTCGACCGCGTCGGTGACCGGAGCGGCACCGCGCCGGATAACGCCCGTGTCGCGCATTACGCGTTGCGCGAGCGCGACGGGGATCACGGTAACGACGATGACGAAGAAGGCGACGACGTTGATCACGGGCAGTTGCTGGCCCTGTCGGATGTTGTCGAGGATCCAGATCGGGAGCGTCTGCTGGGCGCCGGCGGTGAACGTCGTGACGATCACCTCGTCGAACGAGAGCGCGAAGGCGAGCAGGCCGCCCGCGACGAGCGCCGTCGATAGGACGGGCCAAACGACGAAACGGAACGTCTGCCAGCCGTCGGCGCCGAGATCCTGCGACGCCTCGATGAGCGAGCTCGAGGTGCGGCGCAGCCGCGCGACGACGTTGTTGTAGACGACGACGACGCAGAACGTCGCGTGCCCAATCACGATCGTCCAGATCGACGTCTGGACACTGGCGAAGTTGAAGAACGAGACGAGCGCCATCGCGGTGATGATCCCCGGCAACGCGAGTGGCAGGATGAGGAGGAACGAAACGGCCTCGCGCCCGAAGAAGCGGTAGCGGGCGACAGCCGCCGCGGCCATCGTCCCGAGCACGAGCGCAATGAGCGCGGCGATCGCCCCGACCTTCACCGAGAGCTCGAAGGCGCTGCGCACGTCGGGGTCGTGCCAGGCGACGCTGAGCCAGTGGGTCGTCCAGCTCGTGATCGGCCAGCCCTGGATCGTCGAGCCGTTGAACGCGTAGAGCGCGATGATCACGAGCGGGATCCAGAGGAAGGCGATGACGAGCGCCGACCAGACCGCCAGCGTGATGCGGGTGCCGCGGCCGGTCACAGGGCCTCGAACGCCCCGAGCTTGCGGGCGACGAGCAGATAGGCGCCCATGATCGCCAACGGGATTGCCGCGAAAGCCGCGGCGAGCGGAACGTTGGTCGAGAAGTTCTGGTAGACGACCGTTCCGATCATGTCCGAGTTCGTGCCGCCGATGAGCTCCGGCGTGATGTAGTCGCCGAGTGTCAGTGCGAACGTGAAGATCGAGCCCGCCACGACGCCCGGTAGCGCCAGCGGCAGGATCACCGATCGGAACGTCCGCCAGCCGCGAGCGCCGAGATCGGCGGAGGCCTCGAGGTACGACTCGGGGATGCGCTCGAGCGCCGCGTAGACGGGCAGCACCATGAACGGCAGCCAGACATACGTGTAGACGATCCACATCGCCGTCTGCGTGTACGCGAGGTTCTGATCCGGCAAGCCCAAGCCGTTGAGCGCCCAGTTGATCGCGCCGTCGTGGGCGAGGATCGTCTGCCACGCGTAGAGGCGCACGAGGTAGCTCGACCAGAGCGGCAGCAGCACCATCACGAAGAGCACGGCTCGCGTTCGCTTGCCCGCCACCCGGGCCATGAAGAACGCGAGAGGGAATGCGAGCACGGCGCAGGTCAGCGTGACGGCGGCGGCCATCTCGAGCGTAAAGGCCGCGATGCCGAGATACGGCCCGGCCCTCGAGAAGATCAAGTCGTAGTTGGCGAACGTCCACGTGTGCTCGATCGCCGACGTAAAGGAGTTCGTCGTCCAGAACGACGAGATGAAGAGAACGCCGAGCGATCCGACGTAGACGACGAGGAATGCCGCGAGCGGCAGGGCCAGAAGCCCGACGGCTCGCAGCCAGGGCCTCCGCCAGAAGAAGCCGGAGAGGCGCAGACGGGCCCGCCGGATCGGCGGGCCCGTGTCGATTACGCCGGCGTCAGCCGCCAAGCGTCATCCCGTTACTTGCGCCCACGCCTGGATCCAGGCGTTGTAGTCCATGCATTTCTCCGTCGTCGTCCAGCCGCAGTGGGGGATCGGCGCCTTCCAGAACTTGATCTTGCTGTAGTAGGACGCCGGCTCGTTCAAGTGGTACGCGGCGCACGATCCCTTCTGGATCTTGTTCATGAACGGACATGCGTGCGGGTTGACCGGCGTCTCGCCGAAAACGAGCGCCTGCTGCGCCTGAACCTTGGGCGTCGTCACGTACTGCATCCACTTGTACGCGCAGTTCGGATGCGGGGCCTTGGTGGCGAGCATCCACGTGTCTGCCCAGCCCGTCGTGGGCGACGGCACGATCTCCTTGATGGGCTGGTTGTCGGCCTGCAGAGCCAGCGTTTGGTACGGCCAGCCAGGCCCCATCCACACGTCGCCGTTCTTGAACGACGTGATCTCGTCGGCCGCGTAGTTCCAGTAGCGCTTGAGCAGCGGTTTCTGGTTGATCAGGAGCTGGGTGGCCGCGTTCAGCTGGTCCTTCGTGAGCTCGTAGGGGTCCTTGATCCCGAGGCTCGGCTTCGTCTGCATCAGGTACAGCGCCGCGTCCGCGATCTGGATCGGGTTGTTCGGGACGGTGAGTTTGCCCTTGTACTTCGAGCTGTAGATATCGCCCCAGCCCGTCGGCGCGGGACTGACCTTCTGCGTGTTGTAGATGAGCGTGTTCGGGCCCCACTGCAGGGAGACGCCGTAGTGCACGCCTTTGACCGTGTTGTGCGGCGGTGACTTGAACACCGGCAGGAAGCTGTTCCAGCTTGGGATCTTCGTGATGTCGACCGCCTTGACGTCGTGCGCGTAGATGAGGCGAAGGCTGGCGTCGCCCGAGGCCGAGACGAGGTCGTACTGGCCGCCTCCGCCACCCCCGTTCGCGTGCATGAGCGAGAACATCTCCTGCGAGGTGCCCGCGTCCTTGCGGTGGATGATGCAGCCCGTTTGCGTCTCGAAGGCCTTCGCGAAGCTCTTGTCCGTGTAGTACGGCCACTCGATGACGCTGAGCGAGCCCTCTCCCTTGCCGATCGCCATCGTCGACGTCGTCGTTGTCGTCCGGCCGGTACTGCCGCCACCACCGCAGCCGCTCGCCACGAACGCGAGCACCGCGGTGAAGCCGATCAGGACCGCGACCTTCGCGTACGACCGCGTGCGATTCCTCCTCACGTGCCCTCCCTCCCGAGCTCATACGTGTGTTCGGCCCGCCACGAGAGGCGGACCCGCTTGCCCTGCTCCTTGAGCGCCTCCTGCGAGGACGTCTCGAGGTTCTGCCGCACGACGACGAGCTCGCCGCCCGCGTCGAGATCGACGACGTAGCGCGTCGACCATCCCGAGGTAGACCACCTCGCGGATCGTTCCGGGCTCGCCGTCGCCGTCGGTGCTCATCAGAGATCTTCTCGGGCCGGATCGTGATCCGCCGTCCGTCTGCGTTCGACGATGTTTGAGACGCCGACGAACCCGGCCACGAACTCGGTCTGCGGATGCTCGTAGACGTCGGCCGGCGTACCGATCTGCTCGATGCGTCCCTCGTTGAAGACCGCGAGACGGTCGCTCATCGTGAGCGCTTCCTCCTGGTCGTGCGTGACGTAGATGAACGTGATCGCGAGCTCGCGCTGCAGCTCCTTGAGGAAGATCTGCATCTCCTGGCGCAGCTTGAGGTCGAGCGCGCCGAGAGGCTCGTCGAGGAGGAGGACGGGCGGCCGGTTGACGATCGCGCGCGCGAGCGCGACGCGCTGCCGCTGGCCGCCGGAGAGCTGGACCGGCTTGCGGCCGCCGAGCCCGGGGAGGCGGACACGCTCGAGCACCTCAGCGGAGCGGGTGCGCCGCTCCTGGCGCGACATCCCTTTCACCCGGAGGCCGTACTCGACGTTCTCCGCGACGGTCATGTGCGGGAAGAGGGCGTAGTCCTGGAAGACGGTGTTGACGGCGCGCTGCGCGGGGGCGACGTTCGTCACGTCGACGCCCTGCAGCTCGACGCTGCCTGCGTCGGGGCGCTCGAAGCCCGCGATGACGCGGAGCGTCGTCGTCTTCCCCGAGCCCGACGGGCCGAGCATCGTGAAGAACTCGCCCGCGGCGATCTCGAGATCGACACCGGCGACCGCGACAACATCGCCGTACGCGCGGCGGATGCCGCGAGGCGCACGGCGGGCGCGTTGGCGATCGGCTCGGTCTCGGGACTTCTTCGGACGCCAGCGTCGTCATCCGGCTGCGGAGTATCTCAGGCCGATCTCGAACGTGCCGAAGCGGAGCTCGCTGTCGTAGAGGAAGCGCGTCTCGTCGACACGGCGCATGTACTCCTCGCGGTTCGTCGCGACGAAGTCGTTGTACGCCTCCGCCGACTCCCAGCGGTCGATCACGAGGTAGCGGCCCGGCGCCTCGACGTCCGTCAGCAGCTCGGTGCCGATGTAGCCGCGCCCGGGCCGGAAGAACTCCGCCCACTCGCCGTCCGTCCCGTAGACGCGCTCGAACTCCGCGGCGTCGTGAACCTCGTAGCTGAAGACGAGAGCGATCACGTCCGCGAGGATAAGGTCTGCAGCCGTGAGCGCCGAGCCAGTCCCGTCCGAGCCCGAGGCACGCCCCGAGTACGCGGGCGTTCTCCGCTTCTACCACCTCGCCAAGCACCAGGAGTGGCAGGTGGACGACGTGCCGTGGGGCGAGATCCCGTTCGTCCCCGAGGGAAAGGGGGCGCCCGAGCGGCAGACGCGGCGGCGCGACATCTGGCGCTCGGTGATCATGCAGCAGCTCCAGGCCGACGTGTTCGCGTGCGAGATGGCGGCGCAGCTCCTCTCCGCGGCGCCCGACCCCGAGGCGACGCCTCTACTACTCGACGATGGTGCAGGACGAGTCGCGCCACACCGAGGCGTGGCTGCGGCTGATCGGCCAGGTCGGCGGGGAGGGGGAGCGCGACCCGTACCTCGACCAGCTCGCGCACATGTTCCTCGAGGCGGACTCCTCGAGGAGAAGGTCTTCCTCATGCAGGTCTTCTTCGAGCGGCTGATCATCCCGCGCTTCCGGCTGATCGCGAAGTCGTCGCGCGGCACCGTGCTCGAGGATCTCTGCAACCGCCTCGCGATCGACGACGGCATCCATCACGGCGCGGGGATGGCGTACGAGCGCGTCCTGCTCCAGTCGGCGGGCAAGAAGGTGCGTGCGCGGCTCGTCGAAGCGGCGAACACGATGCTCCCGGTCTTCGCCCAGCACGTCCTCTGGCGCCCGAAGGCGCGCGAGGTGATCGGGACGCTGATGGAGTCGCGCGACCGCGAGCGCCTGCGCGAGGAGCTCAACCACGGCGTGCGCCTCGCGAATTCGCTCGGCCTCGACGTCAGCGACGTGCGGCTTGCCGGCCGGCTAGCTCGTGGCGCTCGTTGCGCTCGAGAGTTCGTTGGTCGTTGCGGCGGTCTCTGCTGCCGATTCTCGCCGTTGATCTTACTGTGGCGAGCCGGGCGCAGCACGATCAGCTTCTTCGACCTGCGAGTCGTGAACGACACGCACCGGACGGTGACGATCCAGCCGTGCTGGGATCTCGACTGTCTCGACACCCACGGCCTGCACGCCTGCGGTCATTCGCGCCCGGCCATTCGGTCACGAAGGCCGGTCACTTCGCGACCGACCGCGGAGGACAAGTCGTGGTGGCCATCCGGAAGCCGGGCGGCAAGCCGTGGGAGTTCTCTTCGTGCCTGATCACGGGTTTCGCGCCAACCAGGACAGGCGTCGTTCGCGTCTCGCACGCGCGGAAGTGCTTCACGTAGCCGGGAGGTAGCACCGTGGATGCGAGGTCGATCGAAGAGTTGGCGCAGAGCTACACCGAGGCGTGGTGCAGTCGGACGCAGCGAGGGTCGCGGCTCACTACGCGCCCGGCGCGACGATCGCGATCAACGGGGCGAGCCGGCAGGGATCGACGAGGTTGCGGCTTCGTTCATCGCCGCCTTCCCCGACATCACCGTGTACATGGATGCGCTCCAGATACACGGTGAGCTCGTCCGGTACGACTGGACGTTCACCGGCACGAGCTCGGAGACCGGCAAGTGGGTGCGGATTCCCGGCTCCGAGGAGTGGACGATCGGCTCCGACGGGCTCATCGCGGCCTCGACCGGGACGTTCGACGCAGCCGAGTACGAGCGGCAGCTGCGAGAGGGTCCCGGCTAGCGCATCCCGCCGCGCTCGAAGTGGGCGCGGAAGAAGTTCTCGCTGCCGGCGGTCGCCATCGCCGCCGAGGCGCTGATCTCGAGCGCGAGCGCCGTCGCCGCGACGAGCTGCGCGAGGCGGTAGACCCGACCCGGGCCGGCGCAGCCCATCAGCTCGAGCCAGCGCGCGGGATCGGGGAGCGTCGTGCCGCCGCCGACCGTGCCGACCTCGATCCCGGGGAAGCGGACGGCGACGTGCAGGCCGCCCTCGACGCGGTGCCCGGTGCCGTGGCACATCGAGCTCGTGCCGACGAGGCCGAGATCCTGGCCCGTCGCGGCGAAGACGGCGGCGATCGCCGACGCCGGCGTGAACGCGACCGACTGCATGCCCGACGCGACCGCGCCGTGCGTGCCGGCCCAGGCGAGATCCTCGAGATCGGCGACGGTCGTGCGGAGGACGCGCTCGATCGCCGCCTCGGTGAGCGTCACCTCGGCGATGACCGTCTTGCCGTGGCCTTCCTGGAAGTACTCGAAGGACGGCTTCTTGTCGCCGCCCATGTTCGCCTCGAGGATGACGCGCTCGATCGCGACGGGCGCCTGCGGCTTCACGAACGCCATGTTCAGCGCGTACGCGTTGCGGGTCATCATGTTCGCCCCGAACGCGTCGCCGGTCGTGAAGCGCCACAGGACATGGCACATCGGCCCGACGACGTGCGTCTTCACCTCGCGGAGGACGGCGAAGCGCGAGAGCTCCGGGATGTCGGAGCTCGTGAGGAAGTCGCGCATCGCCGGCAGCTGCTCCTCGATCCATGCGCGCGAGCGTCGAGCGCGTCGCCGCTCGACTTGCAGACGAAGCAGGATGCTCGGGTGATTCGGTCAGAGACGACGTATGTTCTGGCTCCGCCGGACTCGGCGATCGCCTTCGCGCCGCGCTGCACCGACGCGGTCAGGCCGCCTTCGGTGTGCGCGAGCGGGACGGTGACCTCCTCGTCGGCGCGTCCGGTCTCGACGACGTCGCCGTCCATCCGACAGCGCGTACTCGCCGAGCGAGACCTGCAGCTGCGCGACGGAGACGGGGATCTGCACGAGCCCGTCACCGACTCGGCGGCCTTCGTCCACGGCGCGAGATCGGCCTCGGGGAGGCCGAGCGCCTCCTGGCGAGCGCGGATCGAATCCGGATCGTTCTTGCGGGGAAGCCGTGCCACCCGCGCATTCTCGCGGACTAGGCTGACGACCATGACCGCAACCCTCCTCGACGGCAAGGCGCTCGGCGCGAAAGTGCGCGAGGAAGTCGCGGCTTCGGTCGCCGATTTCGGCCATGTCGGGCTCGCGACGATCCTCGTCGGCGACGACCCCGCCTCGCACGTCTACATCGACCTGAAGCAGAAGGCCGCGACCGCGGCGGGCATGGAGGCGCGCGACATCAAGCTCCCGGCGGACACGTCCGAGGAGGACGTTCTCGCGACGATCGCGGCGATCAACGCCGACGACGCGATCGACGGGCTCCTCGTCCAGCTCCCGCTGCCGGACCATCTCGACGAGAACCGGATCATCGAGGCGATCGCGCCGGAGAAGGACATCGACGGGATCCACCCGATGAACGCGGGCCGCCTCTACCTCGGCCGGCCGACGCTCGTGCCCGGCACGCCGCTCGGCGTGATGCGGATGCTCGACGAGTACGAGATCCCGCTCCAGGGCGCGAACGCCGTCGTGATCGGCCGCTCGGCCATCGTCGGCAAGCCGATGGCCCATCTCCTCCTCCAGCGCAACGCGACCGTGACGCGTCTGTCACTCGCGCACGCGCGACCTCGCGAAGCACACGCTCGACGCCGACGTCCTTGTCGCCGCGGTGGGCGCGCACGCACCTCGTCACGCCCGACATGGTCAAGGAGGGCGCCACCGTCGTCGACGTCGGGATGAACCGCGTCCCCGACAGCAAGAAGCTGCTCGGCGACGTCGATCCCGCCGCGGCCGAGCGCGCGGCGTACATCACGCCGGTGCCGGGCGGAGTCGGGCCGATGACGATCGCGATGGTTCTCCAGAACACCGTCACCGCCGCGAAGGTTGCGACGCGGCGGGGCTGTTGTTTCCGCCGCAAACTGAGTAGACTCGCGCCGTTCATTCACGGTCGGCGGCTCGGTGTTCGAGCCGTTCGGTTTGTCTGCAAGGAGGAAGGGTTTGGCTGAGGGCACCGTCAAATGGTTCTCGAACGAGAAGGGCTTCGGTTTCATCGAGCGCGAGGGCGGCGACGACGTCTTCGTGCACTTCTCGGCGATCACGATGGACGGCTACAAGTCGCTGACCGAGGGTCAGCGCGTGTCGTTCGACGTCGTTCAGGGCGACAAGGGCGCGCAGGCCGCGAACGTCCAGGCCGATCGTAGAGAACCTGTCGGAACCACACGTTGTGAGAGGGCCCCGGCAGGGGCCTTCTCCATTTTCCCGCTTCGCCCGCTTCGCTTGGACAGGCGCGCTTTGCGCGCGTGTCCTGCGCTGTGCTTTCCGCTCGCTCGGCATGCGAGCCGCCGGCGGCTCGCGCCCTCAGCGCGCGCACGCGTCGGCCGCGGCGACGCGATGTTTGCAAGGATCGAGGAGATGACGAGATTGACCGCGAGCAACTTCTGAAGGTCGCGCACCTCGCGCGCCTCGAGTTGCGCGAGGACGAGGTCGAGCGGCTCGGTCAGCAGCTCAACGACATCCTCGCCGCGGTCTCGAAGGTCTCCGAGCTCGACCTCGCCGACGTGCCCGCGACGTCGCACCCGCTCGAGGTCGTCAACGTCTGGGACGAGGACGAGCCGCGCCCGTCGCTCCCCGTCGACGAGGCGCTCGCGAACGCGCCCGAGCGCGAGGGCGGCTTCTTCAAGGTGCCGCCGGGAGGAGCGACGTGATCGACACGCTGCGGCTCACCGCCGAGGGCGCGAAGGATCTGCTCGAGCGGAAGGAGATCTCCGGCGCCGAGCTCTTCTCCGCGTACGCCGCCGCGATCGGCGAGCGCGACGAGGAGCTGCACTGCTACCTCCACACCTGCGACGACCCGGGCGGCGACGGCCTCCCGATCGCCGTCAAGGACGTGATCGGGACGAAGGGGATTCCGACGACGGCCGGTTCGAAGATCCTCGAGGGCTACGTCCCCGTCTACGACGCGACCGTCGTCGAGCGGCTCAAGTCGCACGGCCTGCGGATCCTCGGGAAGACGAACACCGACGAGTTCGCGATGGGCTCGTCGACCGAGAACTCCGCGTACGGCCCGTCGCACAACCCGTGGGATCCGACGCGCGTGCCGGGCGGCTCGGGCGGCGGCTCCGCGGCGGCGGTGAGCGCCGGGCTCGCGCCGTGGGCGCTCGGCTCCGACACCGGCGGCTCGATCAAGCAGCCGTCGGCGCTCTGCGGCAACGTCGGCCTCCGCCCGACGTACGGCACCGTCTCGCGTTACGGAGTCGTCGCGTTCGCGTCGAGCCTCGACCAGGTCGGCCCCGTCGCGAAGAACGTCCGCGACTGCGCGTACCTCTACTCGATCCTCGCCGGACGCGATCCGCGCGACTCGACGACCGTCGAGCTGCCGCAGCCGGTCGAGCTCCCGACCGCGGCAGGACGTGAAGGGCTTGCGCATCGGCGTCCCGAAGGAGCTCAACGAGGCGGAGGGCATCGAGCCCGGCGTCGCGGCGGCGACGCAGGCGGCGATCGCGAAGCTCGAGGAGCTCGGCGCGGAGGTCGCGGAGTGCTCGCTGCCGCTCTCCGTCGAGTACGGGATGGCCTGCTACTACCTCATCGCGCCGGCCGAGGCGTCGTCGAATCTCGCGCGCTACGACGGCGTGCGGTACGGCTTCCGCGCCGACGCCGAGGAGCGGCTCGAGATGTACGAGCGCACGCGCGACGAGGGCTTCGGCGACGAGCCGAAGCGGCGGATCATGGTCGGCACGTACGCGCTCTCGGCCGGCTACTACGACGCGTTCTACGGCCAGGCGCAGAAGGTGCGGACGGTGATCAAGCGCGAGCACGACGCGCTGTTCGAGACGCTTCGACGCGCTCGTCTCGCCGACGTCGCCGACGGTCGCGTTCCCGCTCGGCGCGCGCACCGCCGACCCGATCGCGATGTACCTCTCCGACCTGCTCACGATCCCGTCGTGCATGGCCGGGCTGCCGGGGCTCAACATTCCGTGCGGCCTGTCGGAGGGACTGCCGGTCGGCCTCCAGCTGATCGGCCCGCAGTTCGGCGAGAACACGCTCTTCCGCATCGGCCACGCGCTCGAGCAGGCGATCGGCTTCGACGTCGTTCCGGAGCGGCTGCGATGAGCGCGGATCAGAGTGGGAGCTCGTCTGCGGCCTCGAGGTGCACTGCCACCTCAAGACGAAGACGAAGATGTTCTGCCGCTGCGCGCTCGAGTACGGCGCGGCGAGAACACGCACACGTGCCCGGTCTGCCTCGCGCACCCGGGCGCGCTGCCGGTGCCGAACGGCACGCGCGATCGAGATGACGATCCTCCTCGGCCTCGCGCTCGACTGCGAGATCGCCGAGCACGCCGTCTTCGCGCGCAAGAACTACTTCTATCCCGACCTGCCGAAGGGCTACCAGATCAGCCAGTTCGAGGCCCTCTGTGCGGGCCGGGCAAATTCGTCGTGCCGACCGCCGACGGCGACCGCGAGATCGGGATCGTCCGCGCGCACCTCGAGGAGGACGCCGCGAAGACCGTCCACGCCGGCGGCGCGACCGGGCCGCTCGGTCGGCGCCGACTACTCGCTCGTCGACTTCAACCGCGGTGGTACGCCGCTCCTCGAGATCGTCTCGGAACCCGACCTGCGCTCGGCCGACGAGGCGATGTGGTTCCTCCGCCTCCTCCGCCAGACGATCGCCGAGCTCGGCGTTTCCGACGCGGAGATGGAGAAGGGCACGCTGCGCGCCGACGTCAACGTCTCGGTGCGCAAGCGCGGGGAGGAGGGCTACCGGCCGCGCTGGGAGATCAAGAACATGAACTCGTTCACGTTCATCGGCCGCGCGATCGAGGCGGCGTTCCGCCAGCAGGTCGCCGCGCACGAGGCGGGGGAGACGCTCGTCCAGTCGACGTACGACTACGACCCCGACACCGACCGCCTCACCGTGCACCGCTCGAAGGAGGAGGCCGACGACTACCGCTACTTCCCCGAGCCCGACCTCGTGCCGGTCGAGCCGCCGGCCGAGCTCGTCGAGCGCTTGCGCGGCGCAGCTCACGGAGCGACCGACCGACCGCATCCGGCGGCTCTCCGAGGCGCTCGGCTTCGCCGCGGCAGCCGAGCTCGTGACGACCGGCAACGAGGCGAAGGCAGAAGCGCTCGCGGCGGAGGGAGTCGAGTGGAAGACGGCAGCGGCGATCGCGATGAACCGCGGCGACTTCCTCCTCGAGAACGCGCCCGCGCTCGCGAAGATCGTCGCAGGCGAACGTCACGCGCGAGGCGCTCGACGAGGCGTTCGCGGCGGCGGCCGACCGGCCCGATCGCGGCCGACGACTACCTCGCGCAGACAGCGGTCTCGGCGACGAGTCCGAGCTCGTGCCGATCATCGACGCCGTCCTCGCCGCGAACCCCGATCAGGTCGAGACGTACCGCGGCGGCAAGGAAGGCGTCCTCGGCTTCCTCGTCGGCCAGGTGATGAAGGAGACGCAGGGCAAGGCCGACCCGAAGGTCGTCAACCGGCTGCTGCGGGAGCGGCTTCAGAGTCCAGGCTAGGCAGGTCGCGCAGCGCGGGACTCATCGTCCCGAGGAAGGCCGCGACGACGACCGGGGCGGCGAGCACGAAGATGCAGACACGCGGCGACGTGTGCGCGAGGAGGAGACCCGCGAGCAGCGGCCCGAGCGGAGCCGAACCGGCGCGCAGCGTGTTCGACGCCGCCAAAGCCCGTCCCAGTAGCCGATCAGGAATGAGCGCGTACGAATACGCGGCAATCGCCGAGTCGGTGTTCGGGAACCAGAACGCGTGCAGAGCCGACGCAGCCGCGAGCACGTACACGCTCGGATAGATGATGAACGCGCCGTAGACGAGCGCCATCCAGAACTCCGACAGGAGAATGACGCGCATCGGCAGCAGCCGCCGGAGGTGGGGCGACAGGACCGAGCCGGCGAGAAGCGTCGACGCCCTGGAGCGCGACGAAGACGCCGATCGCGAACGAAGAGAAGCCCTCGCTGGTGCGCGAGAATGATCAGCGCGATCGGAGCGCCGACCGCGACGACGTTGCTCGCCGCGATCATCCCGACCGTCGTGCGGAGGAACGGGATGCTCCAGAAGTACGAGAACCCCTCGCGGAACGGCGTGCGCGCGCCCGGCTCCCGTTCCTCCTGGAACGGCGTCCGCATCAGTAGGAGCGAGACCGTCGAGAAGGTGTACGAGACGGCGTCGGCGATGAACGGAAGCCCGCGCGATACGGCAAAGAGCGCCCCGCCGGCGGGAGGAGCGCCGAGTCGGATCACTGACGCCGCGCGTCATCGAGACGCTCGATGCGTCGGCGAGTTGCTCCAGCGGCACGACCGCCTTTATCGCTCCTGCTCCGGCCGACCCGAAGACGACGGAAGCGCTCGAGTCGACGGCGACGACGACGAGAATGAGCCAGAAGCCCGCATGCCCGGTCAGCGCCGCCACTCCGAGGACGGCCACGGCAACCGCGCCGACGACATCGGCCGCGATGCAGAGCCGGCGCCGGTCGTAGCGGTCGGCGGCGACCCCGGCCAGCGCCGCCAGCAGGACGAACGGGGCGACTTCGACGGCCCCGACGTATCCGGTCTTCGCGGCCGAGCCGGTAACCGCGAGAGTCAGAAGCGGATATGCGATCCGCGAGAAGTTCGAGCCGAACTGTGAGAGGAGCTGGCCGCCCTGGTACAGGACGAAGTCGCGATTGCGCCGCAGTGGGACGAGCTCGGTCACGCCTCCATCGTTGCAGCGGCGCGGCGGCCTTCACGTCGCGGCGCGTCAGCATCCACACCGCGCTACCGAGCACGACCGCGGCCATCACGACGAAGAGCAGCCGCCAGTCGACGACGGCGGAGAGGAACGCGCCGGTCGCGATCGACAGCGTCTGGGCCGTCGAGAGCGTGAGGTCGGCGGCCGACGCGACGCGTCCCTGGACGGCGAACGGCGTCCTCGTCTGCAGCACGGTGCTGTAGCCGACGATCGCCCACGCGACGCCGATTCCGGCGACCGGCCCGGCGACGACGACGACCGGAAGCGAGGGGACGACGAGCGCGAGGTCGGCGATCGAGAACGCCACCATCCCGAGCGCGACGACGGGGACTTCGCCGAAGCGGTGGATCAGCCGGGCCGCGGTCACGCGCCGATGATCGAGCCGACGCCCTGGATCGTCGAGAAGACGCCGAAGAACCACGGCTGCGCATGGATCGCGTGGATGACGTACCAGAGGAGCGTCTCGCTGAAGCCGATCACGAGCAGGGCCGCGGTCAGGCCCACGAGCACATGCGCAGCGCCGGCGTCCGGCGGATGTGGTGAAAGCCCGCCATGACGTCGCGCTTGAAGTGGTGCTCGCCCTCGGGCTTGGGCTTCTCCTCGCGCAGGGTCATGCGCCAGATGAAGAACGCCGACCCGACGAAGGTCGCGGCATCGAGGATCGCCACCGCGCCGCCGCCGAGCGCCGTGTAGAGCCCGACGCCAGCGAGCGGAGCGATGATCCGCAGCCCTTCGCGGGTCGCGGTGAGGGCGCCGTTCGCCTCGGCGAGCAGCTCCTCCGGCAGCATGAGGCGAAGGAGCGCCGTGCGCGCGGGGAAGTAGACCGTCCCGCCGATGCCGTAGAGGAGCGCGACGAGGTAGATGATCCACGCGTCGCTCTTGTCGTGGACGAAGAGGAGCAGCAGAACCGAGCCCGCGAGCAGGAAGTTGACGACGATCATCAGCGGCCGCTTGCGGACGCGGTCGGCGAGCAGGCCGGCCAGGGGACCGAAGAACGCGCCCAGCCCGAAGACCATGAAGACGAGCCCGGCGGCGGCGGCCGAGCCCGTCAACGTCTTCATCCACACCGCGAGGACGATGAGCATCGCCCAGTCGCCGAAGGCGGAGAGCGTCTGCCCGGCGAGCAGCAGACGCGCGTCGCGGTGGGCGAGCAGTTCGCGCATCAGGCAGCGCGGAAGACGCGCACGTCGCCGCTGATCGTCCGTCCGCGCACGACGACCGTCGGGCCGTCCGTCCGCTCGCCGGCGACCGGATCGCTCGCGAGCGGCACCTCGGAGGAGAGGTCGCCGGACGTCGAGCCGGCGTCGACGTCGAGGAGCGACCCCGTGGCGATCCCGATCTCGATGTCGCCGGAGACGCTCGTGAAGCGGACGTCGCCCGCGCGTGACGGCGTCGAAGCGGATGTCGCCGGACACCGTCTTCGCCTCGACCGACGCCGCCGACGGGGCCGACGCGGAGGTCGCCCGAGACGCTCTGGAGCGTCGAGAGCTCGCCGCCGACGGCGTCGAGCTCGGCGTCGCCGCTGACCGTCTTCAGCGTCGCGTCGCCGCTGATCTCGCCGCGGACGCGGATGTCCCCGGAGACCGCGTTGAGAGTCGAGCGAGCCGAGCCGCCCGTCGACGCGGACGTCGGCCGAGGCGGTCTTGATCTTCAGGCCGGCGCCGTGCGGGACGGTGGCGCGCACCTTCAGGCTGTTGCCCCAGACGAGCGTGAACGGCGTGAGCGAGAAGCCGAACTTCGCCTTGCCGCGGTAGGCGACGATGATGCGGTTGCCGTCCTGGCGTGACCTCGACCTCGGCGAGGAGCCGCTCGTCGCCGTCGACGGCGATGTGCGACTCCTCGCCGTCGACCGTCTCGATCTCGATGTCGCCGGAGGGAATGCCGACCTCGAGCTCGAGCGGCAGCGGAGTGTTGAAGGTCTGCTCGAGCATCGTCAGGCCGCCTTGCGCAGCGCGCTTGATCCGCAGGCGGATCTCGCTCGCGGTCGGGGTCTGGCGCCGGTCGGGACGAATCCGGTCGGCGAGTGCGGCGGTGGCGTAGTTGCTCGGGAACATGTCGTGCTCCTTTCAGCTGCGGCCGTAGCCGCTGAGGCGGTTGCGGCTCGATGTGGATGGGCGGCGAGGCTCGACCGCGCGCTGAAGCGCCTGGACGAGCCACGTGTTGACAGAAGCGCCGTCGCGTGTGGCGGCGGACGTCGATCCGTCTGCTTGAGGCTCTCCGGGAGCCGGAGCGTGATCCGGGCGGAGAAGACCTCGTCGACCGTTTCCGGCGCGTCGCCGTCCTCGCGGACGTAGACGAGCTCGGGGTCGCGGCCGGCGACGCGGACTTCGACGTGGCCGGCAGTCGAGCTGCGTGTTCAGCTCGAGCGCGGCCTCGGCGAGGATGTCCTGGAGCCGCCGGGCGAGGGACGATTCGATCGCGCCCGAGAGGATCTCGGCCACGTGGGCGGTCGCCTCGTCTCCGAGGGAAGCCACGCGGGCGAGGTCTTCGCGAAGCGCTTGGATGTGACCGTCGATCTGCATGGCGGCACTATGACATCACAATGATGTCATTGTCAAGTCGAATTGACAGCAGAACGACAGCGACCCGCTCCGAGGCGGGCCGCTATATGCCGATATGCAGGGCTTTTCTAGTAGACGCCGCAGGCGTGAGCCGTGTTCGGCCACGGCTGCGAAACCGCGAACGCGCCACGCTCGCACGCCCGCCCAGATCTGCGCGAGCGGCGTCCAGTGGTTCGCCGTCCCTCTGTGCTGCAGGAGCCAGTGGCCGTACGCAGACTGGAAGGAGTAGTCCATCTGGAGCCCGCCCCAGTACGGGGCATCCGGGTCGGACCAGCTGCCCTCGTAGTGGTGAATGCAGTTCCAGGCGCGGAGCCTCGGCGGATGGTGCGCGACCCGCCATGCTGCGATCGCACGCCGATGCCAGATCCGGGCGAGGTGCTGCGCGGCCTGCGCTGAAGAGTGCTTGCGCACGGCGACGGACTGCCGCGGCGGATGGCCGCGGACGACGGTCAGCCAGTGCTTCGTGGCCGCCTGTGCGCGGCTCGCTACGCCGCTCCAGTAGCCTGATGCTGCGCGCTTCGCGCCTGCGCGCGTACTTCGCTGCTGCGACCGTGGGCTCGACTCGCCCCTTCCCGCCGGCGGCGGTGGCAACAGCAGATGGAATTCCCGCGAGCGCCAAAAGGAGCCCGCAGGCAAAGATCGAGCGCCGCATTCGTACACCTCCGGTGTCGTTTGCAAGTCGTTGACCGAGCGGGCGGGAAGTGCCCCACCGCAAATGCACTTGGGGCAAGCACCGCTCGGTGCGGCTTATCGCGTTCGGCGGGGCCAGGATAGGCAGGCGAGCGGCCGCTAGCGGCCGGATCCGAGAAGTTTTCACGGACTCTTTACGAGGACTTGACGGAGGCGCGAGGCCGAAAAACCGCTGCAAACCGCATGGGATAGACGAATCCCGCGTAGAGGAGCGCCGCACCCACGGCGATCCCGATCGCACTGCCGGCGGCGCCCAATCCCGCCAATCCGCTCCCGATTGCGGCCGCCGCGATGCCCGCGATGATGAGCGCGTTGCCGACCGGGCGCTTCCTGATTGAGCGCAAGGCGACGCCGACGACCGCGATCGTCCCGAGCGAGTTCGCGAGGATCGCGAGCAGTCGCGCGGGGATGAACTCGAGGTGGTCCTGCGCGAGCGGGATGCCGGAACCGGCGAACGAACCGTGCAGTGGCATCGCGAGCGAGACTCCGACGGCGAGGCCTGCGTAGAGGAGCGCGACCGGCGCGGCCTTCCGCCACCCGGCGAGGAGAAGGGAGCCGGCCCCGAGGAGCGGAGCCGTGAGCAGCGCGCCCGCGGCGTAGTAGATGCGGAAGGAGCGATCGTCCCAGCCGTGGGCTTCTCCCCACGCGATCGCGGCCGCGGCGACCGCGTAGGCGCCGAGACCGGCCGACCACGCGAGGAGTTCCGGCCGCCGTGAAGCGCGCCAGCGCGCCGCGAGAAGTCCCGCGAGGCGGAACGAGAGAAGCGCGGCGGCGAAGGCGACGAGCGCGTCCACTTGCTGCGCAGCCTACGACTCGGAACGTGGCGAAGCAGTACCTCTTCACGCCCGGCCCGACCCCCGTGCCGCCGGAGGTGCTCGCCGCCGTCGGCGCGCCCGTCCTCCATCACCGCAGCCCCGACTTCCTGCCGGTCTACGAGCGCGTCCTCACGCGGCTTCGCGACGTCTGCCGGACCGAGCACGACGTTCTTCTGTTCGGCTCCTCCGGGACGGGCGCGTTCGAGTCGGCGGTCGCGAACCTCGTCTCGCCGGGCGAGCCGCACCTCGTCGTCTCGGCCGGGAGCTTCGGCGACCGCTGGGTCGCGATGACGACGGCGTTCGGCGCCGACGTCGATGTCCTCCGCTACGAGTGGGGCGAGACGCCGAGCGCCGACGACCTGCGCGCGCGGTTGGCGGAGCGGCCGGCGAAGGCCGTCTGGCTCGTTCAGTCCGAGACGTCGACGGGCGTCGTCTCCGACGTGCAAGCGCTCGCCGCCGCGGCGAAGGAGGCGGGCGCTCTCGTCGTCGTCGACGCGGTCTCGAGCCTCGGTGCGATCCCGTGCGAGACAGACGCGTGGGGGCTGGACGTCGTCGTCGCCGGCTCGCAGAAGGCGCTCATGTGCCCGCCGGGCCTCGGCGCTCGCCGCGGTCTCGCCGGCTGCGCTCGCGGCGACGGGCTCCTCGCCGCGCTTCTACTTCGACTGGGAGCGGACGCGCGCGGGGCAGGAGAAGCTCGATGCGCCCGTGACGCTGCCGGTCTCGCTCGTCTGCGGGCTCGACGTCGCGCTCGGTCTCATCGCCGAGGAGGGTCTCGACGCCGTCTTCGAGCGTCACGTCCGGCTCGGCCGCGCCGCGCGCGCGGGAGTGAAGGCGCTCGGCCTCGAGCTCTTCTCCCCGGACGAGGACCGGAGCGCCGTCGTCACCGCCGTCCGTACGCCCGACGGAATCGACGCGACCGAGCTCGTCCGCGCCCTCCGCGACCGGTTCGGCATCACGATCGCGAACGGCCAGGGCGCGCTGAAGGGCAAGATCTTCCGGCTCGGCCACATCGGCTGGTTCGACGTCTTCGACATCACGACGCAGCTCGCCGCAGTGGAGATCGTCCTCGCCGACCTCGGCGCGGACATCGAGCGCGGCGTCGCGGTCACGGCGGCGCTCGAAGCGTTCAGCGACGTGAAAGTCCTCGTCCGCGAACAGATCTCCGACGCCGGCGTCGAGCTTCTTCGCGCGCGCTTCGACGTCGACGTCGACTCCGAGAGCCCGCTCGAGGAGATCATCGGCGACTACGACGCGATCGTCGTCCGATCCGCCACGAAGCTCACCGCCGAGCTGATCGGCCGAGGCCGAGCGCCTCAAGGTGATCGGCCGCGCGGGCGTCGGCGTCGACAACGTCGACGTCGAGGCGGCGACGCGGCGCGGGATCATCGTCGCGAACGCACCGGAGTCGACGGTCGTCTCCGCCGCCGAGCACACCATCGGCCTCCTCGTCGCGCTCGCGCGCAACATCCCGCAGGCCCACGCCGCGCTCAAGCAGGGCCGCTGGGAGCGGAGCGCGTACGCGGGCGTCGAGCTCGGCGGCAAGACGCTCGGCGTGCTCGGCTTCGGCCGGATCGGCCAGCAGGTCGCGCGCCGCGCGCTCGGCCTCGGGATGCGCGTCGTCGCCTTCGACCCGTACGTCGCGGCCGATCGCTTCCGCGAGCTCGGCGCCGAGCGCGCCGAGACGCCGGAGGAGATCTACGCCGCCGCCGACTTCCTCACGCTCCATCTGCCGCTCGACGCGGAGACGCGCGGCTCGCTCGACGCCGCGGCGTTCGCCGCGATGCGCGACGGCGTGCGGATCGTCAACGCCGCGCGCGGCGAGCTCGTCGACGAGGACGCGCTTCTCGCAGCGCTCCGGTCGGGCAAGGTCGCCGGCGCGGCGCTCGACGTCTTCTCGAGCGAGCCGTACTCCGGGCCGCTCCTCGAGCTCGACAACGGTGGTCGTCACGCCGCACCTTGCGGCGTCGACGGGCGAGGCGCAGGATCGCGCCGGCGTGATCGTCGCCGAGCAGGTCGTCGCGGCGCTCGAGGGCGGCGCTCGTCACGAACGCGGTGAACACGCCGGTCGTCGGCGCCGAGGAGCGCGAAGGCGCTCGGCCCTTACGTTCCGCTCGCGTCGCGGCTCGGCCGCATCGCGATGGAGCTCGCCGACGGCGCCGCAGAGGAGATCGTCATCACCGCGCACGGCGCGCTCGCCGACCACGACACGCGCGTCCTCGGCGTCGCCGCCCTCGACGGCGCTTTCCAGGGGCGAGCCGACCGTCCGGTCAACTTCGTCAACGCGCCGTCGATCGCCGCCGAGCGCGGGGTGGAGGTGCGGGAGGAACGCTCGCGCACCGCCCGCGACTACACGAGCCTCCTCAGCGTCGAGGTCCGCGCAGGCGGGTCGAGCTGGCGCGTCGCCGGGACGACGTTCGGCAGCGACGACCGTCCCTGGCTCGTCAACATCCTCGGCTTCGAGATCGAGCTGGAGCTCGCGCCGCTCTTCGTCCTCTGCCGCTACGACGACGTGCCCGGCGTGATCGGTCGCGTCGGGACGCTGTTCGGGAAGGCCGACATCAACATCGCCGGCAATGACCGTCTCGCGCGGCACGCGTGGCGGCAAGGCGCTCATGGCGCTCACGGTCGACTCGCCGCCATCGCCCGAGCTCGTCGAGCAGCTTCGCGCCGAGGGCCTCGACGACGCGCGCGTGATCGAGCTCTGATGGCCGAGCGCTGGCCGGAACCGGTCGAGCGCGTCGCTGCCGTGCTGCGTGACTCCGGCATCGACGCCCGCGTCGAGGAGTTCCGCGAGGGCACGCCGACCGCGCGCGCAGCGGCGAAGGCCGTCGGCGCCGAGCTCAACCAGATCGTCAAGTCGCTCCTCTTCATCTGCGACGGCCGGCCCGACGCTCGCGCTCGTCCCCGGCGACCGGCGCGCCGACGAGACGAAGGTCGCGGCCGTTGCGGGCGCGAAGGCAGCGCGCGTCGCGAAGCGCGGAAGAGGTTCTCGCGGCGACGGGCTTCGAGCCTGGCGGCGTCGCACCGTTTCCGGCTCCGGCCGTCGCCCAGGTTCTCATCCAGCCGGAGCTCCTCGCGCCATGAGCAGGTCTGGATCGGCGCCGGCTCCGAACGGCACATGGCGGGAATCTCGCCGGTCGATCTCGTGCGCCTGACGAATGCGCGCGCCGGAGACCTGACCGAGACGTAACGGCTACGATTCGACCTTCAGCGCACTCCGAGTGAAGGGACTGAGCGCGATGCGCGAAACGAAGAAGATTTGGATGAACGGCGAGCTCGTCGACTGGGCCGACGCGACCGTTCATGTTGGGACGCACGGCCTGCACTACGGCTCGGGCGTGTTCGAAGGAATCCGCGCCTACGAGACGGACCGCGGCACGTCCGTCTTCCGGCTCGGCGACCACCTCGAGCGGCTGCAGCGGTCCGCGCAGCTGCTCTACATGGACTTGCCGTACTCCGTCGAGGAGCTGCGCACGGCGGCGTGGGATCGTGATCGGCGCCAACGAGCTGCCGTCGTGTTACCTCCGTCCGATCGCGTTCTTCGGCTACGGCGAGCTCGGCGTCTCGTCGCAGGGCAATCCCGTCGACGTCGCGATCATGTCGTGGCCGTGGGGCGCGTACCTCGGCGAGGACGGGATGAAGAACGGCATCCGCGCCAAGATCTCGAGCTGGCAGCGCGTCGGGCCGAACGTCATCCCGCACGTCGCGAAGGCGACCGGCGTCTACATCAACTCGATGCTCGCCGTCGGCGAGGCGAACCGCGCCGGCTACGACGAGGCGAT
The DNA here is from genome assembly GCA_963816735.1 of uncultured Actinomycetes bacterium. Taxonomy (GTDB): domain Bacteria; phylum Actinomycetota; class Thermoleophilia; order Gaiellales; family Gaiellaceae; genus Palsa-739. The sequence continues at coordinate 498,005 of CAWFLY010000010.1, read as the reverse complement.
CATGCTCACCGCCGAGGGGACCGTCGCGGACGGCTCGGGCGAGAGCCTCTTCGTCGTGCGCGACGGCGTCATCTACACGCCGGATCTCTCCGCCTCGATCCTCGTCGGCATCACGCGCGACACCGTGATCCAGATCGCGCAGGATCTCGGCCACCGCGTCGTCGCAGAAGCCGCTCATCCGCACCGACCTCTATCTCGCGGACGAGGTCTTCATGGTCGGCACGGCCGCCGAGGTGACGCCGATCCGCGAGGTCGACGACCAGGTCGTCGGGCCTCCCGGACCGGTGACGCTCGAGATCCAGAAGGCGTACCTCGACACGGTGCACGGGCGCAGCGACCGCTGGAGCCAGTGGCTCGAGTACGCACCGGCCGGCAAGACGGCGTGAAGCAGGAAGTCGCACCGGTCCCGCTCTCGGGGCCGGATCTCGGGCCGCGCGAGGAGGAGCTCGTCCTCGAGGTGATGCGCTCGGGCCGGCTCTCGCTCGGCCCGACGATCGACCAGTTCGAGGAGCTCCTCGCCGAGCGGGTCGGCGCGCCGTACGCCGCCGCCGTCTCGTCGGGAACCGCCGGCCTCCACCTGCTCGCGATCACGGCCGGCATCGGGCCTGGCGACGAGGTCATCACGTCGCCGTACTCCTTCGCCGCATCCGCGAACTGCTTCATCTACGAAGGCGGCGTCCCGGTCTTCGCCGACATCGACCCGCATACGCTCAACCTCGACCCGGCAGCGGTCGAGGCGGCGGTGACGGAGAAGACGAAGGCGATCGTCGGCGTCGACATCTACGGCCGCTCGTGCGAGCTCGACGAGCTGCGCGCGATCGCCGACCGGCACGGCCTCGCGTTCATCGGCGACTCGTGCGAGGCGCTCGGCGCCGAGTACAAGGGTGCGCCGCTCGGCTCGCACGGCGTCCCGTGCGTCTTCGCCTTCTATCCGAACAAGCAGATGACGACCGCCGAGGGCGGGATCGTCACGACGCATTCCGAGGAGGAGTGGCGCGTCATCCGCTCGCTCCGCAACCAGGGCCGCGGCGACTCGGGCGGCTGGCTCGAGCACGTTCGCCTCGGCTTCAACTACCGCATGAGCGACGTCGCAGCCGCGATGGGCATCGGCCAGCTCGAGCGCTTCGACGAGATCCTCGCCGCGCGCTCGCGCGTCGCCGAGCACCTACACCGAGCTCCTGCGCGAGATCGACGGCGTCGAGCTGCCGTGCCCCGACGACGCCGACCACGTCCGCTCGTGGTTCGTGTACGTCGTCCTCCTGCCCGACAACGAGACGCGCGAGCGCGTGATCGCGACGTTCGAGCGCGAGGGCATCGGCTACAACCGCTACCTGCCGTCGATCCACCTGCAGCCGTACATGCGCGAGCGCTACGGCTTCCGCGAGGGGATGTGCCCGGTCTCGGAGGACGTGAGCTCGCGGTCGCTCGCGCTGCCGTTCTTCAACGACCTCCAGCCGGACGCCCAGCAGCGCGTCGCCGACGTGCTCGGGAGCGCGCTGCTAGTGACCGAAGCCGCCGCGCCGATGGTCTTCCTCGGTTTCGGCAAGTGGGTGCGCGCCGACAAGATCTTCGCGCTCGAGCCGATCACCGGCAGCGAGCGCGGTGGCGGTCGCCGCACGCGCGTCTGGGTCGAGGGGATGGCCGAGCCGATCTTCGCGAGCCGGACAGAGCGCACGATCCTCGCCGACATGGGGCAGGATGCCGCTGCCGCAAGCGCTGAGAAGTCGTCGCGGCGCGTCTCGCAGGACGAGCAGCTCTTCTAGTTGCGGCCGCTTACCCGGGACTTCTTCGCACGCTCGGTGCACGAAGTCGCGCCCGAGCTGATCGGCGCGACGCTCCTCTTCGACGGCGTCGGCGGCGTGATCGTCGAGGTCGAGGCGTACGACCAGGACGATCCCGCGAGCCACTCCTTCAACGGTCTCACGCCGACGCGGGCGTCGATGTTCGGGCCGCCGGGGCACGCGTACGTCTACCGCTCGTACGGCATCCACTGGTGCCTGTGCCTCGTCTGCGCGCCCGCCGGGCAGGGCGGAGGCGGCGCTCATCCGCGCGCTCGCGCCGACGCACGGGCTCGACGCGATGCGCGAGCGGCGCGGGGTGGAGAAGGAACGTGTCGCTCTGCTCCGGCCCCGGGCAAGCTCTGCCAGGCGCTCGGCATCACGCGCGCCGCCGACGGGCTCGCCGCTCGACGAGCCGCCGTTCGAGCTTCTCGCGCGCGAGGATGAGCCGCCGCTCGTCATCGGAACGCGGATCGGGATCACGCGCGCGGTCGAGCAGCCATGGCGGTACGGCTGCGCCGGCTCCCCGTTCTTGTCGCGCCGCTTCTAGACTCGTTCGCCATGGGCAATCGCAGAGCTGACCCGGAACGCCGTCGACGTCCTCCCGAAGGGAGAGCTCGAGAAGAAGCTCGCGCTCGGGCGTCCGCTGCGCGTCAAGTTCGGGATCGACGTCACGTCGCCCGACATCCACATCGGTCGCGGCATCCCGCTTCAGCGAATGCGCGCCTTCCAGGACGAGGGCCACACGGCCGTCCTCATCATCGGCGACTACACGACGCGCATCGGCGACCCGTCGGGCCGCTCGGCCGAGCGGCCGATCCTCTCCGACGAGGAGATCGACCGGAACGCGCAGCTCTACCTCGAGCAGGCGAAGGCCATCCTCCGCGACGATCCCGAGCTCCTCGAGGTGCGGTACAACGGCGAGTGGCTGTCGAAGCTCACGTACGCCGACGTCGTGCGCCTCACCGCACATCACGGTCGCCCGCATGCTCGAGCGCGACGACTTCGACGAAGCGCTTCTAGGCGGAGCAGCCGATCTCGGTCTCCGAGCTCCTCTATCCGCTCATGCAGGCGTACGACTCCGTCGCGATCGAGTCGGACGTCGAGCTCGGCGGCACCGACCAGCTCTACAACCTCCTCGCCGGCCGCGAGGTGCAGGCAGGCGTACGGCCTCGCGCCGCAGGTCGTGCTCACGACGCCGCTGCTCCTCTCGTGGGACGGCGAGAAGATGAGCTCGTCGGTCGGCAACAACGTGCCGCTGACAGCCGCGCCCGAGGAGATGTTCGGACGGACGATGCGGATCCCCGACTCGCAGCTCGAGGAGTGGTGGAGGCTCGTCGCGGAGCAGCCGGTGCCCGCCGGCGAGCCGCTCGAGGCGAAGCTCGCGCTCGCGCGCTTCATCGTCGCGCGCTCGCACGGGGAGGACGCGGCGCGCGCAGCCGAGGAGCACTTCACGCGCGTCGTCCGCGAAGGACAGGCGCCCGAGGACGTACCGGACTTTCCGCTCCCGGCAGGCGATCCCGTCCATCTGCCCGCACTTCTCGCCGACGCGTTCGGACTTTCGACGAGCGAAGCGCGACGGCTGATCGCCCAGGGCGGCGTCAAGCTCGACGGCGGCGCAGTGACTCGAGCTCGACCTCCCGCGCGAGCGGCTGTCGGGCGCGCGTCCTCCAGGCCGGCAAGAGACGCTTCGTTCGGCTCAACGAAGCCGTTTGACAGCAGCAGTAGCCGCTGCTACACTACCCCGGCTGCCCGAGAGGGTGGCGTACGAAAGTCCCTGCAAACGACGAAAACGGAGCGCCTCAGGAGGATTCCCGCAAGTGGAAGTCCAGCAAGTCCTGAGGCCTCTGGCGTGTGTCGGGGCCTTTTTTGCGTCATCACGACGGCTCGGTCCTTGAAAACTCAACAGCGTGCGTTTACGTCGAGTGGCTGGTCCGGCTTCGGCCGGAGCAGTCAATCAACTAAACCTGTCTCCATCCTTCGGGATGGGGGACTTTGAGCACAAGCTCAAGGTGACAAATGATCCGTCTCTTCGGGGCGAACCATTCTTCACGGAGAGTTTGATCCTGGCTCAGGACGAACGCTGGCGGCGCGCTTAACACATGCAAGTCGAGCGAGAACCATGCCTTCGGGCTTGGGGACAGCGGCGAACGGGTGAGTAACACGTGGGTAATCAACCCTCGACACTGGGATAGCCCGGGGAAACCCGGATTAATACCGGATACCCCATCTGGCCTTCGGGCCGGCTGGAAAAGGTAGCTTTGGCCTCCGGTCGAGGACGAGCCCGCGGCGGATTAGCTTGTTGGCGGGGTAAAAGCCCACCAAGGCGACGATCCGTAGCTGGTCTGAGAGGACGATCAGCCACACTGGGACTGAGACACGGCCCAGACTCCTACGGGAGGCAGCAGTGGGGAATCTTGCGCAATGGGCGAAAGCCTGACGCAGCGACGCCGCGTGAGGGAAGAAGGCCTTAGGGTTGTAAACCTCTTTCAGGAGGGACGAAGCCACTCGGGTTAATAGCCCAGAGGGTGACGGTACCTCCAGAAGAAGCCCCGGCTAACTACGTGCCAGCAGCCGCGGTAATACGTAGGGGGCAAGCGTTGTCCGGATTTATTGGGCGTAAAGAGCGTGTAGGCGGCCATACAGGTCAGCTGTGAAAACTCAAGGCTCAACCTTGAGACGTCGGTTGAAACCGTATGGCTAGAGTCCGGAAGAGGAGAGTGGAATTCCCGGTGTAGCGGTGAAATGCGCAGATATCGGGAAGAACACCTATGGCGAAGGCAGCTCTCTGGGACGGTACTGACGCTGAGACGCGAAAGCGTGGGGAGCAAACAGGATTAGATACCCTGGTAGTCCACGCCGTAAACGATGGGTACTAGGTGTGGCGGGTGTCGACTCCCGCTGTGCCGAAGCTAACGCATTAAGTACCCCGCCTGGGGAGTACGGCCGCAAGGCTAAAACTCAAAGGAATTGACGGGGACCCGCACAAGCAGCGGAGCATGTGGTTTAATTCGACGCAACGCGAAGAACCTTACCAGGGCTTGACATGCATTGGAAAACCGTGGAAACACGGTCCCCCTTCGGGGCTAATGCACAGGTGGTGCATGGCTGTCGTCAGCTCGTGTCGTGAGATGTTGGGTTAAGTCCCGCAACGAGCGCAACCCCTGTTCCATGTTGCCAGCGCGTAATGGCGGGGACTCATGGAAGACTGCCGGTGACAAATCGGAGGAAGGTGGGGTCGAAGTCAAGTCATCATGCCCCTTATGTCCTGGGCTACACACGTGCTACATTGGCCGATACAGAGGGCTGCGATGCCGCGAGGCGGAGCGAATCCCAAAAAGTCGGTCTCGGTTCGGATTGGAGGCTGAAACTCGCCTCCATGAAGGCGGAGTTGCTAGTAATCGCGGATCAGCAATGCCGCGGTGAATATGTTCCCGGGTCTTGTACACACCGCCCGTCACACCACGAAAGTCGGCAATACCCGAAGCCGGTGGCCTAACCCGCAAGGGAGGGAGCCGTCGAAGGTAGGGTCGATGATTGGGGTGAAGTCGTAACAAGGTAGCCGTAGCGGAAGCTGCGGCTGGATCACCTCCTTTCTAGGGAATGCCGGAGCTCTTACTCCGGCAGGCGCCGGCTCTGTTTGATGACCTTGGGTCTGATGACCTTTGGTCGTCCGGAAAGCCGACTCGCCTGGAAATCACGTCGACCTCGACGTTTGTTCTACGTACGCTGTTGAGTTTTGAAGGACTGGGCGCGCTCTAGTCGTGTTCTCCAGCCCGCGTGGACCTTGAAAACTCCATAGCGACATCTATATCCGGTGTTCTTCTGATCAAGAGAACAAGGGCACACGGTGGATGCCTTGGCACTGAGAGCCGATGAAGGACGTGGGCGGCTGCGATAAGCCCGGGGGAGAAGCTGACCATTCTGCGATCCCGGGATTTCCGAATGAGGAAACTCACCGCTGGTAATGCGGCGGTATCCGTATCTGAATACATAGGGTGCGGAGGGTAAGCCGGTGAACTGAAACATCTAAGTAGCCGGAGGAAAGGAAAGAAACCTCGATTCCCTGAGTAGTGGCGAGCGAAAAGGGATGAGCCCAAACCTGTGTGACGTGATAGGCGGCAGCCGTTGTCACGCAGGGGTTGTAGGGCTCGTCATGATCTGCCTGCCGGCAGGTCGGGAAGTTACAAAGTCGTGCGTTAGTCGAAGTGGATGGAAAGCCACACCACAGCAGGTAATAGTCCTGTAGGCGAAAGCGCACGGCCTTCCTCGACGAGTACCTGAGTACGGCCGGGCACGTGAAACCCGGTCGGAACCCGCGGGGACCACCCCGTAAGGCTAAATACTCCTCAGTGACCGATAGTGAACTAGTACCGTGAGGGAAAGGTGAAAAGTACCCCGGAAGGGGAGTGAAATAGTACCTGAAACCGTGTGCTTACAAGCGGTCGGAGCCGGCTAGTCCGGTGACGGCGTGCCTTTTGCATAATGAGCCAGCGAGTTAGTCTTCCACGGCAAGGTTAAGGAAACGGAGCCGTAGCGAAAGCGAGTCTGAATAGGGCGCTTTAGTCGTGGGAGCTAGACCCGAAACTGAGTGATCTACCCATGGCCAGGTTGAAGCGGGGGTAAGACCCCGTGGAGGACCGAACCCACGTCGGTTGAAAACGGCGGGGATGAGCTGTGGGTCGGAGTGAAAGGCTAATCAAACTCAGAGATATCTGGTTCTCCCCGAAATATATTTAGGTATAGCGTCGCGCGTTCAATTACGGCTGTAGAGCACTGTTTGGCCTAGGGGGCCGACCAGCTTACCGAAGTCAGGCAAACTCCGAATACCGTAATTCCATAGCGCGGCAGTCAGAGTGCGGGGGATAAGCTTCGTGCTCAAAAGGGAAACAGCCCGGACCGTCGGCTAAGGCCCCTAATTCCATGCTAAGTGGGAAACGATGTCCGATTGCACAGACAACCAGGATGTTGGCTTAGAAGCAGCCACCATTCAAAGAGTGCGTAACAGCTCACTGGTCAAGTGGTCGGGCGCGGACAATGTAACGGGGCTCAAGCATGGAGCCGAAGCCACGGACTTCAGCTTTGCTGGAGTGGTAGGGGAGCGTTCCCAGTGCGGAGAAGCGGCGGCGGCAAGCCTGCCGTGGAGCGCTGGGAAGTGAGAATGCTGGCATGAGTAACGAAAGGCGAGTGAGAAACTCGCCCGCCGAATGTCCAAGGGTTCCTGAGTAAAGCTAATCTGCTCAGGGTTAGTCGGGACCTAAGCCGAGGCCGACAGGCGTAGGCGATGGCCAACAGGTTGATATTCCTGTACCACGTACCAACCGTTATCACCGATGGGGGGACGGGGTAGGTTAGGGCAACCCAGGCGTTGGTAGACCTGGGGTAACCGCGTAGGGTGGCTGGTAGGTAAATCCGCCGGCCGTTAAGCCTGAGACGGGATGCCGAGGCCCTTAGGGGCCGAAGTGCCTGAAACCATGCCTCCAAGAAAAGCCTCTAGGGAGGTTGGACGTGCCCGTACCAAAACCGACACAGGTGGACAGGTAGAGAATACTAAGGCGATCGGAAGAACTCTCGTTAAGGAACTCGGCAAAATGGTCCCGTAACTTCGGGAGAAGGGACGCCCCGGTAGAGTGAAGCGATTTACTCGCCTAGCTCGAGGGGGCCGCAGTGAAACGACCCAAGCGACTGTTTACCAAAAACACAGGTCTCTGCGAAGTCGCAAGACGACGTATAGGGGCTGACTCCTGCCCGGTGCTGGAAGGTCACGAGGAGAGGTTAGCCTTCGGGCGAAGCTTTGAATCCAAGCCCCAGTAAACGGCGGCGGTAACTATAACCGTCCTAAGGTAGCGAAATTCCTTGTCGGGTAAGTTCCGACCTGCACGAATGGAGTAACGACTTGGGTGCTGTCTCAACGAGAGATCCGGTGAAATTGTAGTTTCGGTGAAGATGCCGAATACCCGTGGTTGGACGGAAAGACCCCGTGAACCTTTACTACAGCTTGACGTTGAAGTTCGGTGCTTGTTGTCCAGGATAGGTGGGAGACTTTGAAGCGGAGACGCCAGTCTTCGTGGAGTCAACCTTGGGATACCACCCTTCGTGTTCTGGGCTTCTAACCCGCTGCCGTGATCCGGGGCGGGAACAGCGTCAGGTGGGTAGTTTGACTGGGGCGGTCGCCTCCTAAAATGTAACGGAGGCGCACAAAGGTTCCCTCAGCACGGTTGGAAATCGTGCGCAGAGTGCAAACGCATAAGGGAGCTTGACTGCGAGACAGACATGTCGAGCAGGCGCGAAAGTGGGTGTTAGTGATCCGGCGGTAACTGGTGGACGTGCCGTCGGTCAACGGATAAAAGGTACTCCGGGGATAACAGGCTTATCCTTCCCAAGAGTCCACATCGACGGAAGGGTTTGGCACCTCGATGTCGGCTCGTCGCATCCTGGGGCTGTAGCAGGTCCCAAGGGTTGGGCTGTTCGCCCATTAAAGCGGTACGCGAGCTGGGTTCAGAACGTCGTGAGACAGTTCGGTCCCTATCCACCATGGGCGCTGGAGCTTTGAGAGGAGTCGTCTCTAGTACGAGAGGACCGAGATGAACAGACCTCTGGTGTATCAGTTGTCGTGCCAACGGCACTGCTGATTAGCTACGTCTGGATGGGATAACCGCTGAAAGCATCTAAGCGGGAAGCCCACCTCGAGATGAGAGCTCCCATCCCCTAGAGGGAGTAAGGGCGGTCGGAGACTACGACCTTGATAGGCGGGACGTGTAAAGGCGGCAACGCGCTCAGCGCACCCGTACTAATTGCCCGAGGTCTTGATTTGAACACTGGTATCGAGTCGCTATGGAGTTTTGAAGGCCTGCGTGGGCTAACGCTTTGCACGCGCCTTTGACAGTTCGGCGGTCATACCGGCAGGGAGACACCTCTTCCCATTCCGAACAGAGAAGTTAAGCCTGCCAGGGCCGATGGTACTCGGGGAGCAATCCCCCGGGAGAGTAGGTCGCCGCCGATTATTTCTTCGAAAAGGAGCCGCGAGAGCGGCTCTTTTTCATGGTCCGAGGCGCTTCTCCAGGTGTACGTCGTCGGGCTCGAGCTCGAAGAGTTCGGCCAGCGGCTCGGCGGACGGCGTGAAGCCCCGACCGCGATAGAACCCGACGGTGTTCGCCGATGGCGTTGCCGAGACGACCATCTTCGTGGTCTCCGGCGTCTCTGGCGACCTGCTCGAGATCGCCGGCGAGACGGACGCCGATGCCGCGCGCGCGGAAACCGTCGCTCACGTGCAGGTACGCGAGCTGGGCGACGCCCGGACGGATGTGCTGGGACGACGACGCCGATGCCGACGAGGCGCTCGCCCGCGAACGCGCCGATTGCCGTTCCGCCGGCGGCGAGATAGTGCGCGCACGCCTCGACCTGCTCGGCGACCGAGTGCGGGCCTGCGCCGGCGATGCCACGGTGAGCGCGCTGAAGTCGCCCGTGATCGCCTCCAACTCGGTGCCGCGCTGGACGTAGAGCGTGTCGATTCGCTCGGTCCGGTCGATCTCCGCGACGCGAGAGAGATCCGAGGTGCTCGAGCCGGCGGTAGACGATCACGACGAAGCCTTCGTCGGGCCAGCGCGCGCAGCCGGCGTACACGATCGGCGATCGGCGGATGCGTCCCGAACAGGCCACCGAGCCCGCGCTCCGCGAACGGGTTGATCGGGAAGAGCGGTTCCGTCGCCGGGCTTCCTTCGAACGGCACGAGCTCGGCCGCCTGCTCGAGCCGCAGAAGCGCGTCCGCGAGCCCGTGCGGCGTTCCGCACAGTTCCGCGGCATAGCCGGTCGGCGGCGAGCTCGCGCTTCGGCGAGACGAGGGCGTGCACGAACGCTGCCGCGAGCGGGCCGAGGACGAAGAGGAGCGTGCGCTGGAGGAACCCGCCGATGCGACTCGACTCGAGGAGAAGAGCGGCGACGACCGCGGCCACCGTCTGCACCGGCATGTCGCGGAATCGGACGTGCGCGACTTCATGCGCGAGGAGACCTTCGAGCTCGGCCGGCGGACAGGCGCTGATGCACGTCGCGCTCAACGCGACGGCGGAGCTGCGCCTCCCGCGTCCAGCCACCGCCGAGAGCGGGATGCCCTCGCGGATCACGTAGAGCCGAGGCTTCGCGATTCCGGCGCGTGCCGCGAGGCGCTCGAGCGTGGAGTGGAGGATCGGCGCCTCGCCGACCGGAACCTCTCGCGCGCCGATCATTCCGAGCGCGACCCGTTCGAACGTCAGCCACGCGCCGAGCGCGACGAGCAGTGCCGCGAAGACGAAGATCGACAACAGCGCGCAGGCCTCCGAGCGCCCAGCCGAAGAGCGCCATCACTCCGACGAGCGCCGCGACGAGCAGCCAGATCTTGAGGATGTTCCGGAGCGCGACGAGCACGCTCGGCGTTACTCCGGAGCTGGTCTGGGCCGTCGTCCGGCCCGTCGTCGAGCAGGCCGCGCGGCGGCCAGTCCTCGTTCTGCGGTGCGTCGCAGCGGCTCGAGCAATGCAGCGACGCGATGTTCTGGAGCGGGACGAGGATGTGCCCGTTCAGCTCGATGTGCGCGACCTCGTCGACGTAGCAGTACGCGGTGAGCACGCCTTCCTGGTACTCGCCGCCGAAGAGCGCGACCTCGACCTGCTCGCCCTTGTACTTGCTCGTGTAGTCCTCCACCGGCGGCTCAGTCTACTGCGACGACCGCGCCGTCTTGCCACCTGCAGACCCAGACGCCGCAGTTCTCGACGACCGGCAGGGCGAAGCCGAGCGCCTCCGTTTGGACACGGCGCATCGAGCCGCCGTGGGTGACGACGAGAACGCGTCCGCGCGGATGCTTTGCGGCGATCCGGCCGAGTGCATCGAGCATCCGGCGCTGGTGCTCCTCCGTCGACTCCCCGACGAGCTCGATCTCGAGTCGCTCGGTCGAAGTCAGACCTTCCCACGTTCCCCAGTTCTTCTCGCGCAGATCGGGATCGAGAGCGACGGGCAGATTCGAGCTGTGCCCCGACGATCTCGGCCGTCTCGCGCGCCCGCGCGAGGTCGCTCGCGTAGATCGCATCGAACTCCTCGCCGGCGAGCTCCTCGGCCAGCCGGCGCGCCTGCTCGCGGCCGTAGTCGGAGAGTGGCCTGTCGGTGTGTCCTTGCAGGCGGCCGGCGGCGTTCCAGTCGGTCTCGCCGTGTCGGACGAGGAGCAGCTCGGTCACCTCGACTACGCTAGCCAGCCGTGGATCTCGGCCTTGCAGACAGCGTTTGCCTAGTCACCGGCTCCACCGGTGGGATCGGCCTCGCGACCGCCGAGCTCCTGCGCGCGGAGGGCGCGACGGTCGTCACGACGGGTCGCAGCGGCGGCGACATCCGCGCAGACCTTTCGCAGCGCCGGCGAGCCCGAGCGCGTCGTCGCCGAGACGATTGCCGCCGCACGGACGCCTCGACGTCCTCGTGAACAACGTCGGCGGGACAGGAGATTCGAAAGCTCGAGGACTTGACCGACGACGACTGGCAGGCGTCGTTCGAGATCAACCTCATGAGCGCGATCCGCGCGACGCGCGCCGCGCTGCCGGGGATGCGCGAGCGCGGGGCTGGGACGATCGTCAACGTCTCGTCGACCGCCGCGAAGCGTCCCTCGACCGGGATGCCCGACTACTCCGTCATGAAGGCGGCGCTGCTCTCCTTCTCGCGCCTCGTCGCCGACCTCTACGCGAAGGACGGGATCCGCTGCAACGCCGTCACGCCTGGGCCGACCGCGACGCAGGCGTGGCTCGGCGACGGCGGACTCGCCGACCAGCAGGGCGACCGGGAGGAAGTGCTCGCCAAGGTCGGCGCCGGCCGGCCGCTCGGACGGCTCGCGCAGCCGGAGGAGATCGCCGCCGTGATCGCGTTCCTCTGCTCGCCGCGCGCGAGCTACGTCACCGGCGCCGCGTGGAGCGCCGACGGCGGCACCGTCCCGATCATCCTCTGACGCGACAGCAGCACGGCCGTAGAGCGACGCGTACGACGCCCGGTGGCGACGCCGCGTGCACGGCGCGAACACCGCTGCTGCCGTCGCCTAGATGACGCGAAGCCGAGGCGGCGTGCGTGCGACGACAATCGTCGCGACGCCGTTGTGCCGACTCAGCGCACGCTCCCGATCCGGCTCGGGACAGACGAATGTCGTACTGCATGGCGCGTACACGTCGGGTCGACGCGTGCGATGACCTTCGACGTCGGTAGGTGAATGCAGCTGTCGCGTCCACGGTGACCGCCGACGCGTGAGCTGCTGCGAGATGCAGCGCCGAGCTCCGCCGCGCGTCGGCGGCGCCGCTGCGGCGTACACTGGATCCGGATCGAGCCTCCTCGCGTGCGGCAGGTACGCGGAGCCGCCTGACGAGTTCTCGCGCTGTCGGACGTCTGAGCGGAGCCGCGACAGTCGAACTCGCGCCGACCCTTCCGGCGCGACCGTGCGCCGAGGACCCGCCGATCCGGACGGTGGCGACCGGGGACGTACCGCTCGGCGCACGGATTCCGGTCGTCGACGTGGAGCTCACCCGCGCGATGGCGTCCTCGCTCGAACCTGCGCGCGTCACGAGCTGTCGTCGGAGACGTGTCGAGCCCATCCGACGTCGGCGACGTGCGGAGTGCAGAGCAGCTCGCCCTGGAGTATCGTCGAGCGAGTGACGGATCTGCTGTCTCCGTACCGACTCCGGCGCGACGCGCCGGCAGCGCGTCGACGCGGCGAGGACTGAGTCACCACGGCTCCCGAGTAGCCCATTTCACGCGATCCGTGTCCGAGTCACTACGCTGACTGCGCTACAGGATGCCGGAGATCGCCGGAAAGGTCGCCGACGGCTTCGCCGAGGCGGTGCGCGAGAACGAGGAGCGGTGGCTCTCGCCGCTTGCGGTGCGCTCGTACGAGACGCGCGGGCGCGAGAATCCCGAGGAGGAATGCGGGCTGCGGACGCCGTTTCAGCGCGACCGCGATCGCATCGTCCACTCGAAGGCGTTTCGCCGGCTGCGGTTCAAGACGCAGGTGTTTGTCGATCCCGAGGGCGACCACTTCCGCACGCGGCTCACGCACACGCTCGAGGCTGCGGGCATCGCGCGCGGCGTCGCGCGCGCGTTGCGGCTCAACGAGGATCTGACCGAGGCGATCGCGGTCGGTCACGACCTCGGCCATCCGCCGTTCGGGCACGCCGGCGAGCAGGCGCTCGACGAGATCCTCCGCGAGCGCGGCGCGGCCGGGTTCCGCCACAACGAGCACTCGCTTCGCGTCGTCGAGCGGCTCGAGCGCGACGGGCGCGGCTTGAACCTCACGTGGGAGACGCGCGACGGGATCCTCAAGCACACCGGGCCGGTCGAGTCGGAGACGCACGAGGGGCGGATCGTGCGCCTCGTCGACCGCTTCGCGTACATCAACCACGACATCGACGACGCCCTCCGCGCCGGCCTGCTCGAGCCGGCCGACCTTCCCGCCGAGCCGATCGAGCTCCTCGGCGATACCGGCTCGCGCCGCATCGACACGCTCGTCCACGATCTCGTCGAGACGTCCGCCGTCGCCGGCGACATCGTCCAGAGCGACGCCGTCGGTGAGGCGATGCTCGACCTGCGCTCGCTTCATGTTCGAGCGCGTCTACCTCCAGCAGGAGCACGAGTCGCCGCGGGCGACCGTCCGGCGAATCTTCGAGGAGCTCGTCGACGAGCGCGGCATGTCGCTCGAGGACGCGACCGACTACCTTGCCGGGATGACCGATCGCTTCGCGCTCACCTTCGTCGCGGAGCTGGACTAGATGCCGCGGATCAAGGACGAGTCGGTCGAGCGCGTCAAGGTCGCGACTGAGATCCTGCCCCTCGTCGAGGACACGGTCCGGCTCCGCAAGCTCGGCGCCGGGTACACGGGTCTGTGCCCGTTTCACCAGGAACGGACGCCGAGCTTCAACGTCTCGCCGGCGCGCGGCACGTTCAAATGCTTCGGTTGCGGCGAAGGCGGCGATGCGATCGCGTTCGTCATGAAGAGAGACAACATCGACTTCGTCGAGGCGATCGAGCTGCTCGCGCGGCGGTTCGGCGTCGAGCTCGAGTACGAGGAGAGCTCGCCCGAGCAGGACCAGAAGCGTGCGCGCGACGACCGGCTGCGCGCGCTGCTCGAGCGCGCCGACCGAGTTCTACGGGCGCGTCCTCTGGGATTCCGAGACCGGCGTGCCGGCGCGCGAGTACCTCGCCTCGCGCGGTCTTGGCGAAGAGGTCTGCCGCGAGTTCCGGATCGGCTACGCGCCCGGCGGCGGCCAGCTCACCGGGCGTGCGCGGCAGGAGGGCTACTCGCAGGAGGAGCTCCTCGCGGTCGGCCTCGCAAACCGCCGCGGCAACGACTACTTCCAGCGTCGCATCGTCTTCCCGCTCGCCGACGCGCGCGGGCGCGTGCGCGGATTCCAGGCTCGAAAGCTCCACGAAGACGACCCGATGCAGGCGAAGTACATCAACTCGCCCGAAGGCGAGCTCTTTCGCAAGGGCGACCTCCTCTACGGCCTCGACACCGCTCGCACGCCGATGGCGAAGGAGGATCGCGCGGTCATCGTCGAGGGGAACACCGACGTCCTCGCGCTGCGGCAGGCGGGGTTCGCCCCTGTTGTCGCGTCGATGGGGACGGCACTCACCGAAGCGCAGCTTCGTGAGCTTGCGCGGCTGACCAAGCGGCTCTTCCTCTGCTTCGACTCGGACGCCGCCGGGCAGGACGCGACGCTGCGCGGGATGGATCTCGCCGTGAACCAAGGGTTCACCGTGCGCGTCGTGTCGCTTCCGCAGGGGACTGACCCCGCCGACGACCCGGCAGCGTTCCAGCAGCGGCTCGGCTCGCCGGCGAGCTACGCCGTCCACCGCGTGCGGCTTGAGTACGCGCGCGCGAGCGACAAACAGGCGGCCTTGGCGGCGATCCGTGCCTTCCTCACCTCGCTGCCCGAGCAGGCCTACGACCTCGAGGCAATCAGCGTTGCGGCCGATCTCCTCGATCTGCCACCTGAGATGCAGGCCGGGCTCGCGCCTGCGCGGGGTAGCGCGCGCACCGCCGGCGTCGTCTCGCCCCGGCTCCTCGACGCGGGCCAGCGGCTCGAGCGCAGTGCGCTCGCCGGCGTCGCTGCGCACGAGTCTCTTCGCTCCGAGCTTGCGGATCTCGCGCCGGAGTTCTTCGACGACGAGCTGCACCGCCGCATGCGTGCGTTTCTGCTCGGACAGGAGCCTGCGGACGGTGACATCAACGCACTTCTCGCCGAGCTCTATGCGCTCAGCGACACCGACAGCATCAGCGAGGACGCGGCCCGGCAGATGCTCATGAAACTGCGCGAGCGCGGATTGAGGCGCGAGCATGAGACGGCCGAGGGGGACCGGAAACGCGAACTCCAGGAGGAGCTCATGCGGCTTCAGATCGAGATTCCGACGCTCGGTTAGTCCGAACGGCTGAGCGGGGCTACAATGGCCGCCGCCGATCCCCGGTAGCTCAATTGGCAGAGCATTCGGCTGTTAACCGAAGGGTTGTTGGTTCGAGTCCAACCCGGGGAGCTCGTTGACTAGCTCGATCGTCATTCCGCAGCGCTTTCGCGGGCCTGAGGCGTCGGCGAACGGCGGCTCTACCTCCAGCGTCATCGTTTGGTTCGCAATGGACGATGCGGTGCGCGACTCGACGCGGTAGCCTCCAGGCCATCAGTTCTGCGGCCCAGCAATTTGACGAACTCCTCCGGCGCCTAGGCAGTGCCTCCGACATTTACCGTGCGCAGGCTCTGCTCGGTTGGGACGAGGAGACGAAGATGCCGCCCGAGGGCGCGGCGGCGCGCGCGGAGGCGCAGGGCACGCTCGCCCGCGTGGCGCACGAGCTCGCGACCGCGCCGGAAGTCGGCGAGTTGCTCGAGGAGCTCCGCGGTTTTGAGGCCGAGCACGAGCGCGAGTCGTTCGAGGCAAGCGTGATCCGCATCACGCGCCGCGACTACGAGAAGCAGCGCCGCGTCCCGGCCGACCTCCGCGCCGAGATGACGCGCGCAAGCTCGATCGGCTACCAGGCGTGGCTCAAGGCGCGCGAGGCATGCGACTACGAAGTCTTCCGCCCGCATCTCCAGCGTCTCATCGACTCTGACCCACGAGTACATCTCCTGTCACACGCCGTACGACGATCCGTACGACCCGATGCTCGACGATCACGAGCCTGGCATGAAGACCGCCGAGGTCGAGGTCGTCTTCGACCGCCTGCGCGACGGCCTCGTCGAGATGGTCGCCGGACTCGGTGAGCCGGTCGACGACTCGTGCCTCCTCGGCGATTACCCGGTCGACCGCCAGCGCGCGTTCTCGCTCGAGATGCTCGCGGCGTGGGGGATGGACGACCGGTGCCTGGCGCCTCGACGACACCGTCCACCCGTTCGCGGTCTCGCTCGCGCACAACGACATCCGCCTCACGACCCGGCTCTTTCCCGACAACATTCACGGCGTCCTGTCCTGCCTCCACGAGTTCGGGCACGGGATTTACGAGCGGCAGGTCGACCCGCGCTACTTCCGCACGCCGCTCGCCTCGGGCGCGTCGTCGGCCTTCCACGAGTCGCAGAGCCGGCTCTACGAAAACGTCGTCGGGCGCAGTCTCTCGACGTGGAAGTTCTTCTATCCGCGGCTGCAGGAGTTTTTCCCCGGGCCGCTCGCCGGCGTGCCGGTCGAGGAGTTCCATCGCGCGCTCAACAAGGTCACGCCGAGCACGATCCGCGTCGAGGCGGACGAGGTGACGTACTCGCTCCACATCATCCTCCGGTTCGAGCTCGAGCGGGAGATGCTCGCCGGGACGGTCACGACGGAAGACCTGCCCGAGGCGTTCGCGGCGAAGCTTCAGGATTACCTCGGCGTCGAGCCACGCGACGTCGTCGAGGGCGTTCTCCAGGACGTCCACTGGTCGAGCCCGAGCTTCGGCTATTTCCCGACGTACGCGCTCGGCAACGTCATCTCGATTCAGCTGTGGGAGCGCGCCGTGTCCGAGCTCGGCGACCTCGACGCGCAGTTCGAAGCCGGCGAGTTCGGCCACCTGCGCGAGTGGCTCCGCGAGAACGTCCATCACTGGGGCCGCACGTTCGAGCCGCCCGAGCTGCTCGAGCGTTCGGCCGGCGCGCCGCTCGACGCCGAGCCGTACCTCGCGTACCTGCGCGGCAAGCTCGAAGCGCTCGACGCCGCAGAAGTCGCGCGCCGATAGAATCCGCCGCGTGAGCTGGCTGTACATCGCCTTGCTCGCGGCAGCGGTCGTTCTCGTCGCCGGCGCGGAATGGCCGAGGCTCGATGAGCGCTTCGGCGGGGAATCCCGCCGCGGTCGTGATCGCGCCAAGCGGAGGGCGAAGGCGAATCTCCACATCGTCGGCGACGACGAGGCCGACGAGTTCGCCGCCAGCGTCGAGCGCGACCTCGCGAACCTCCCGACGATCGACGACCGCTAACGGAACGAACTTCACGGACGCGTGGAGGACGCGCGTGTTCGGCAGCACCGGCCCGACGTCCTCCATGTTCTTCAGCTCCTGATAGTCGGCCGCGTGGACATCGATCCGGACGCGGCCCTTGGCAGCCTTGGAGGTGGGGATCGAAAGCGTCCCGTTCGCGTAGGAGAACTGCGTCAGGTTTCCACCGAGTACGACGTACAGCGAGTTGCGATCGACGCCGGCTCCCGCGTCGTGCACGGCGACCCTGATCGGCTTCCCCGCGGTGACCGTCTGCGTCAGCAGCTTGATCGTCGGCCGCATCGTGTCGTTGATCCAGAAGCGGAACGTGAATGGCCCGGGCCGCGCGCCCGTCGGCGTGTCGAAGACGAAGTCGTAGACGCCGGGCGGCGGGAGGACCGCGCCGACCACGGGCGCGGGGTCGCCGAAGTCGCCGTACGGGTTCAGCGTCGCGGGCAGCCCCGTGTAGCCGTCGAGTTGGTTCTCGTCGTCGTTGCGAACGAGGCGCGGCGAGACGTGGGAGTCACCACGGAGGACGGCGACGCCGAAGTTCGCAACCGGCTTGCGCAGCCGGAACCGGAAGACCACCTCCGGTCCTCCGAGGCTGGTCGGGACACCGTCCGCGATGCCGAGCTGCGGGAAGAGGTAACGCGAAACGCGAGACGGGCCGCCGGTCGTGTTGCCGCGGTATGTCCCAGGTCGAATGAGCGTCTGGTGCGGATCGAGCTGGAGCTTCGGGACCTCGACGTGGAACCAGAACGGCACACGGCGGACGTCGCTGCCGCGCGTGAGCACGACGAAGCCCGTGCCGTCGCCCGGGCTCGCGTGCTTCGACACCGTGAGCCGGAGCTTGACGGTCTGGCCGGCGACGAGGCTCGTCGCGACCGGCTTGAGCTTCGCGCCCGCGGGCAGCTTCTGTGGCGCGACCGACACCGTCCACGGATACGTGCCGCCGCCGGCGTCCGCGGTTACGAGATTCTTGCTTCCCGCGAAGCCCCGCCGTACGAGTCCCCAGCCGAGCGTCGTCGGTCGCGTGAAGAGGAGCGGCGCGTTCGCGACGGGGATGTCGATGCGGCCGCCGCCCTCGCGCAACGTCGATGCCTCGTGCCCGCCGGCGTGCGCGGGAACCGCCGTCGAGACGAGCGCCGACTTGACCTCCTTCACCGTCCACGAGGGATGGCTCTGGAGGAGGAGCGCAGCCGCGCCCGCGACCTCCGGGGTCGCCATGCTCGTGCCGTCCCAGCTTGCCCAGCCGTTGGGCGGGAACGGACGAAACGACCTCGACGCCCGGCGCGGTCACGTCGGGCTTGGGCCGGAGCGAAATCGGCGAAGGGCCGGCCGAGGAGAAGTCCGCCATGACGTTGGGCGGCGTGTCCCACGATCCGCCGGTCGATGCCGCGACCGTGATCGCCGCGGGCGTGTTCGCCGGGGACCCGATCGAGCCGAACCCGGCGGCGCCGAAGTCGTTCCCGGCGGCGACGACCGGAACGACGCCGGCGGCCGCAGCGTTGTCGAGCGCCTGGACGACGATGTCGCGCTTCGGGGCCACCTCCGGCTCCCCGATCGAAAGGTTGATGACGTTCATCCCGTCCTTGACCGCCTGGTCGATCGCCTTCGCGATCTCGGGCGAGTTGCCGTCGAGCCCGAAGCCGTCAGTCGGGACGGTGAGCACCTTGTAGTTGCCGAGATACGCCTTCGGCGCGATGCCCGAGACAGTGGCGTCGTCGGGGATGTCGGTCGGCGTGTCGTAGTCGCCGGCGGCGATGCCGGCGACGTGGGTCGCGTGATCGGAGTAGTTGGGGTCGAACGGCTTGCCGGCGTTCTTCCAGTGCGTCGACGGCGACGGGAACGCGCGCGCGACAATCACCTTCGGCGTCGTGTAACCCACGTTCCCCTTCGGGAAATGCTGCGGATACGAGAAGCCGGTCGCGTCGAAGTACGGGTGCGTCTGGTCGATCCCGTCGTCGAGGATCGCGATCTTCATTCCTTGGCCGGCGTTCGCGAGTGGCCCGCCCTGATCCCAGATGTCGGTCGCGCCGATGAGTTGCGGCGGGCGGTTGTCCGGCCCGCTCTGCGCAGTCAGGGGCGCGGGACGGCCGAGAGAGTGGTACGTCACGGTCGGCCACACGGTCGCGCCGGGCATTGCGCGCAGGCGGGGCAGCTGCGACGCGGGGACGACGACCGAGACGCCGTCGAGCGCCACGTCGTAGTGCCAGTTGACGCGCGCGCTCCGGTACCTCGGTGGTGAGCCGCGTCGGTGAACGCTTGCTGAGTCGCGGCGAGCGCGTGGAGGTACGACGCCGACCGCGCTGCGTGCACATCGAGCGCGCGTCTCTCCATGACCGCGAGCGGTGCCTGCGGGAGGGTGACGACGACTTCGACGAACGGCCCGCCGGGGCGCGGCGCCGCGGCCGAGCTACCGCCCGCGACGAGCGCGAAGAGCACGGCGGGAAGCACGAGAAGGCGGAAGGCTGGGCGGTTCAGGCACGCATCGTACGCGCGATGCCTTCCGGCTTACGGATTCCGAACGTGGCTAGACTGGCCCTCCCCGCGGATGTGGCGGAATTGGTAGACGCGCACGGTTCAGGTCCGTGTGGGCTTCGGCTCGTGGAGGTTCAAGTCCTCTCATCCGCATCTCGCACGTAGATGTTGGCGGGTCTGGGGAATCGCTCCCCAGACCCGCCGTTCGTTCCAAGCGAGTGCTAGCTCGTCTACTTGAAGTAGAACGTGCTCTGAACGTCGTAGTAGCCGGCCGGAACCTCGATCGTGCTCGCCGTGCCGCCCGACGGGTAGGCCTGGCTGGAGCCGCAGTCGAGCGACTGTCCGATGCCCATTGTCACGGGCGTCCACGAGGTGCCGATCGCCCCGTACGTGCCGCTGTTGTCGGCGCCGTCGGCGTATTCGCACTGGCCGAAGATCTGCCCGGTGTTGATGTCGGACTTGTAGATCAGCAGGCGCGGGTACATCGTTGCGCTGGTCGCACCACCTGAGACCTCGCCCTGGATCGAGACGACGCACGGCGCGTTGGCGGCGGAGCAGGTGAAGCGGAACACGCCGCCGGTGTTGTCACCGAAGCCGACCGTGTTGCCGAGCGTGGTCGAGTACGTGGCCCAGACCGCTGCCGGATGGCCGCCGCGGCTGACAAGAACAGCCGCATTGCCGTACGACGGTGTCCATGGCGGACCCTGCGCGCCCTGCGGGCCGGACGGGCCGGAGCCACCCTGCGGACCCTGCGAGCCCTGCGGGCCTTGCACGCCGGTCCGATTCCACGTGATCCCCGCTTCGGACGCCGAGCAGCGCTGTCCCTTTGAGAGGTCGATGATCCGCACCTTGCCGACCTGCCCGGTAGAGCGTGCGGTGGATGTCCACACGCAGGCGTGGAAGGTGCCGTTTGCGTCCGGTATGGCCGCGGACCCGACTCCGGCCGCCAGTGCAACCACCGCAGCGACAACCAGTGCAGGTATCAAGAAACGCTTGTACATGTAGTCCCTCCCGTTCTGACTAGTGCAAAAAGAAAAGCTCCTACTACTGGACTCCGCTCCCGTGTGGGAGGCCGCAAGACCAGCAGATGCATTTAAACACGATTTATGACAAACGACACGTGAGGGCTGTCCGCGTCACGTGGTGAGCTTCTTGCGCGCTTCGAGCTTCTCCTCGAACGCGCGCCGCAGCACCTCGCCGGTCAGATCGTCTCGCATGCCCGTGCCCGGCTCGGGCTCCGGCTCGCACCGGCTCGACGCTGATGACTTCGCCGGTCCGGTCGCCGTAGCTGTGCGCGTACGCGGCCTCCTCGCCGATCGGGCCGTCGTCAACCTGGCGCGGCCGCAGGCCGAACAGGGAGCGGAGCCAGGCGAACATTGCCCGTAGCGTCTCAGATGAACGCGACGGTGACTAGCCCGAACTTGTGAGCGCAGCGAGCACGTCGTCGGTGTGTGTCAGCGGCTTGACGTTCTCCATCACCTTGACCACCACGCCGTCGGCGCCGATCACGAACGTCGTGCGGAAGATCCCCGTGTACGACTTGCCCATGTACTTCTTCTCGCCCCAGACGCCGTAAAGCTCCGCGAGCTCGTGCTCGGGATCGGCGAGGAGCGTGAACGGGAGGTCGTACTTGTCCTTGAACTTGACATGCCTCTTGACGCTGTCGGGTGAGACGCCGAGCACGACCGCGCCGGCCTGCTCGAACTCGCCGTACGCATCGCGGATCCCGCACGCTTGCGCCGTGCAGCCCGGCGTGTCGTCCTTGGGATAGAAGTAGAGGACGACCGGCTTGCCGCGGAGGCCGGCAAGGCTGACCTGTTCTCCCGTGTCGCTTTCGAGCGTGAAGTCGGGTGCTTGTTCGCCTTCGCGGATCACCGCATGAGCGTACTCGTTACGGGAAAGTACGGACCGCGCTGAAGCGCCTGCCCGGAGGTCACGAGAGCGCGCCGACGGCAGGCTGATGGCATGAGTCCGACGAAGCAGGCCGAGGTTGCGACAAAGCAGACTCACGTTCTCATCGTCGACGACCACACTCTCGTCCGGTCAGGGCTGCGCCTGCTGCTCGAGGGTGAGTCCGACTTCTCGGTCGACGACGAAGCGGGCGATGCCGAACAGGCGATCCGCCTCGCGCGGCTGCACAAGCCGGACGTCATCCTCCTTGACGTCGTCATGCCGGGCCGGAGCGGGCTCGAAGCGGCGCCGGACATCCTCGCGGCGGCTCCGAAGGCGAAGATCCTCGTCCTCTCGATGCAGGACGACCCGAGCTACGTGCGCGAGGCGTTCTCGGCCGGCGCGAGCGGTTATCTCCTGAAGGAGGCGGCGGATGACGAGCTCGTCCAGGCGGTGCGCGACGTCGCGGGCGGCGGGCGGTACGTCCATCCGGCGCTCGGTGCGCGGATCGCCGCTGCGGAGGCCGAGGCAAACGCGCGCGCCGACGCCGACCCGCTGTCTGAGCGGGAGCGAGAGGTCTTGCGGCTGCTCGCGCTCGGCCACACGAACCAGGAGATTGCGAAGCTCCTCTTCATCTCCGTCCGGACGGCGGAGACCCATCGCGCGCACGTGATGCAGAAGCTGCGCCTCTCGACGCGCGCCGAGCTCGTGCGGCACGCTCTCCAGCAGGGTCTGCTCGAGCGCTGAGCTACTTCGTCGCGGCGGCGACGTAGGCAGCGACCGCGTCCGCTTCCTGTCCCGAGACGAGGTTCTCGGGCATCTCGCCCGGGCCGTCCGCGATCGTCTCGCGCACGCGGAAGGCCGCCCAGGGCGAGCTCAGTGCCGGCCCGGCCTGTCCGTTCGTGCCCGCATCCGCGAGCTGGTGACAGATGCCGCACTTCGGGATGAAGATCGCTTTGCCGCGCCGCTCGAACGTCGTCAGGTGGACGTGGTGCCGCGGCGCATTCGAGCTGCCGCACCCGGCGAGGGCGAGAGTCGCGAGCGCGGCGGCGAAGCTAGCCGCGCGCACGTTCGAAGATTACGAGCACGGCGAGCTGCTCGTACGCCGTGAAGCGGTGCTCGACGCCGGCCTCGACGAAGATCGCCTCTCCGACGTCGATCGGGATGCGCTCGCCTCCGACCTCGAGCACGCCCGTGCCCTCGAGCCCGATGTAGATCTCGTCGTCGGCGTGTGGCTGCTGGTTGTCCGCCTCCGGTGCAACAAGGACGTAGACGCCGAGCTCCAATCCCGCGGACTCGTGGACGATCTCGTAGCCGCCGCCCGCTGTCCGCAGGCGCTCGGCCACAGCGTTGACGCCGAAGGCGTGCACGGCGTGGACCGTACCTGCGGGGAATCCACGATGCGGAGCTGGCGGCGAGGAGCGAACCTCTAAGAAGACGGGCCGCCCACCAGGGCCACATAGCCCGGCGCATCCACCGCGAACGGCGCCTTTCGGGGCGCCGTTCGTCGCTACCACGACTTGGCGCGGTGCGGCTGGACCGGGTGCGCGACCCGGATGCGCGCGTCGACTGCGACGCAACGATCCGCGAGGGCAAGCACCGGGTTGAGATCGAGCTCGGCGACCTCGGGCAGTTCCTCCGCCAGGAGCGAAAGGCGAAGCAACAGATCGACGAGCGCCGCCTCGTCGGCGGGTGGGGCACCGCGGAAGCCCGCCACGAGCCGGCCCGCCTTGCCCGAGCGGACGAGTTCCTGCGCGTCGACGTCGGTGAGCGGCGCGAGCCGGAACTGCGCGTCGCCGATCAACTCCGCGAAGACTCCGCCCGCCCCGAAGGCGACGAGCGGGCCGAACACGGGATCCTGAACGGCGCCGGCAAGGAGCTCGGCCCCGCCACGGACGAACTGCTGCACGAGTACAGGACCGCCGAGCTGCTCGGCGGCGGCGCGCACCGCGGCCTCGTCGCCGAGGTCGAGAATCACGCCACCCTGCTCAGTCTTGTGCGCCCCCGCGACCGCGGTCTTGAGGACGACCGGGAACCCCAGCTCGCGGGCCGCCTCGACCGCGGCGTCGGGTGTCGGGGCGACTCTCTCGGCTACGAGCGGCACGTGGTACGCCTCGAGGAGCCGGCGGGTCTGCGTGGCGTCGAGCCAGGCGTCGTCGCCGCCCGCGAGCGCCTCGCGCAGCACGGCTTCCGCTGCCTCGCGGTCGCGATCGAGCTCCGGCAATGTCCCGGCGGGGCGGCGCAGCCATTCGCCGCGCTCGACCGCACGACCGAGTGCCTTCGCGGCCGCCTCGGGATACGCGAATGACGGCACGTTCTCGACGCTCTGCAGGCCGGCAGGTGCGCCCTTCGCGCTGAGGAACGAGCAGAGCACCGGCTTCTCGTCGGCGCTCGCGGCGGCGCGGCTGATCGCGGCGCCGACCTCCTCCTCGTTCGCCCCGACGGTCGGGACGTAGAGCACGATGACCGCGTCGAATGCGGGGTCAGCGATGACCGGCGGGAGGACGTGCTCGAAGCTCTGGGCGTTCGCGCCGCCGAGCATGTCGATGGGATTCGCGAGGCTTCCCTCGCTCGGCATGAGGTCGGCGAGCGCAGCCTTCGTCGCCTCGCTCGGAGGTGGCAGCTCGAGCCCGGCCGCCTCGCACGCGTCGGCCGCGAGGATCCCGAGCCCGCCGGCGTTCGTGACGACCGCGACGCGCCGCCCGCGCGGCACCGGCTGGGCGGAGAGGAGCGACGCGACGTCGATGAGCTCGTCGAGCGTGCGGGCGCGGATGACTCCGGCATCGCGGAAGAGCGCGTCGGCCGCGGCGTCGGAGCCGGCGAGCGCCGCGGTGTGCGACCCGGCCGCGCGGCTTCCGGCGCGGGTCGTGCCGCCCTTGAGCGCGAGGATCGGCTTGCGCCGCGCGAGCCGTTGCGCGATCCGGTTGAACGCGCGCGGGTTGCCGAACGACTCGAGGTAGAGGACGACCATCTCGGTCTCGTCGTCGTCCTCCCACCACTCGAGGAGGTCGTTCGAGGAGACGTCCGCCTTGTTCCCGATCGAGACGAACGCGGTGACGCCGAGTCCCGCGGACTCCGAGGCTTCGAGCAGCGCGAGGCCAAGCGCGCCGCTCTGCGACGAGAAGGCGATCTTGCCGCTCGGGAAGCTCCGGGGCGCGAACGTCGCATTGAGGTGGACCGGGGAGGACGCGATACCGAGGCAGTTCGGCCCGACGAGGCGGGCACCGTGCTCGCGCACGAGCGCGAGCAGCTTCTCCTGTCGCTCGACGCCCTCGCGGCCGATCTCCGCGAAGCCGGCCGAGATGACGACGAGCGCGCGGACGCCGGCATCGAGCGCTTCCTCTGCCGCCTCGAGCACCTTGTCGCCCGGCAGGCAGATGACTGCGAGGTCGACGCTGCCCGGGATCTCGCCGACCGCGGTGTAGCCCTTCACGCCCGCGACTGAGTCGCCGTTGCGGTTGACGGGGTACGCGGCGCCGGAGAAGTCCGCGGCGAGGACGTTGCGGAAGAGTTCTCCGCCGATGTTGCCGCGTCGGCTCGAAGCGCCGACGACCGCGATGGACGAGGGCCGGAAGAACGGCTCGAGCGAGGCGCGAACGGCGACGTGGTCGCGCACGGCGACCTGCTCTCGGTAGGCGGTGGTCGGCGTGATCGGGAAGCGGATCTCGACCTCGCCGCCGTCGGCGACGCGCGCGATTTCGAAGCCCGCTCCGCGGAAGACGTGAAGCATCGCTTCGTTGTCGTGGAGGACCTCGGCGACGAACTCCTCGATGCCCGCTTCCGCGGCGCGGGCCGCGAGCTGCTCGAGGAGGCGCGTGCCGATCCCGCGCTTCTGGAAGCGGTCGTCAACCGTGAACGCGACCTCGGCGACGCGCGGGTCGCGCAGCCGTACCCAGTTCGCGAGCGCCACGGTGCGTCCGTCGAGCGAGCCGATCAGCGCGCCACGCTCGTCCCAGTCCGGGTCGAGCACCGGGTCGACGAGCTTCGGCCCGAGCGCGGGAAAGCCGTGGAAGCGGAGATAGCGACTGCGATCCGAGAGCTCGGAGAAAAACGCGAGCAGAGCTTCCGCGTCATCTGCGAGCGGGTCGCGCAGCCGCAGCGTCGAGCCGTCGCGGAGGATGACGTCGGTCGCGTCTGCAGCCGGCAGTAGGACGCTCATGCCGCCATACGCTGCTCCGCGTTGTCCGCGGTCCGGACGACGAGGACGGGGCATGGAGCCGAGTGGACGAGGCCGGTCGAGACGCTGCCCGACAGGATCCGCCGCGCGGCGCCCCAGCCGTGCGATCCGACGACGACGAGCTGTGCGCGGTGCTCGGTCGCGACCCGGGAGATCTCGTCGACGATCACGCCCTCGGCCTCGACCGTTGTGCAGTCGATGCCCGCTTCCGCGGCCGCCTCGGCCACGGCGGTGAGTAGCGCGTCGAGGCGCTCGTGCTCGGCTTGCCTGAGCTCGGTGACGACATCGGCGAAGCCGTACGCGCCGTACCCGACGGCGGGCAGCGTCATGTGGGAGACGGATACGACGACGAGCGGGGCGCCAGTGAGTTTCGCCAGCTCGAACGCCTCATGCTGCGCCTCGCCGGCCGAGGGCGAACCGTCGGTCGCGAGCAGGATCGGTCTTGTGCCGTTCATCGCATCCTCCTTCTAGAAGCCATGCAGTCAGTGTCCGGAATCGCTGCGGAGACGGCATCGGGGCGGGCGCCGCGGCGGCTTGCGGGAAAGCCGCGACGCCCGCCCCCTCCTCGTGCTACGCGGTGACGAGACCCGCGTGCGTGCTCGCGACCTCGTGCCCGACCGGGACGGCCGACAGCACGACCTTCAGCGCGTGGCTCTCGGCCGCGGCGCCGAACACGTCGTACGCCTGCTCGGTGTCGTCGAGCGCGAACCGATGCGTCGCGAACGGGGTCGGATCGAGTCGTCCGCTCTCGATGAGCCGGAGGAGCTTCGGCGTCGTGGTCGTGTCGACAAGACCTGTCGTGATCAGGACGTCGCGGATCCAGAGCTTCTCGAGATGGAGCGTCGCGGAGTGACCGTGCACGCCTACGTTCGCCACGCGCCCGCCCGGCCGGATCAGGTCGGTGCAGAGCTCGAACGTCTCCGGCACGCCGACGGCCTCGATGGCCGCGTCGGCGCCGAGCCCGTCGGTGAGGGTCATCACCCGAGCAACGGCATCCTCGCGACCGTTGTCGATCACGACGTCGGCGCCGAACTCGAGCGCCTTCTCGAGCCGTGACGGCTCGAGATCGATCGCCACGATTCGGCCCGGTGAGTGGAGCTTCGCCGTCATGATCGTGGCGAGCCCGATCGGACCGGCCCCGACGATCGCGACAGTGTCGCCCGGCTCGACGCGCCCGGCGAGCACGCCGACCTCGTACGCGGTGGGGAGGATGTCGGCGAGGAAGAGCACCTGCTCGTCCGACAGCCCGTTCGGCACCTTGTAGACCGAGGTGTCGGCGAATGGGACGCGCGCGTACTCCGCCTGCACGCCGTTGATGAGGTGACCGAGGATCCAGCCGCCGCCGCCGGTGCAGAGGCCGTAATGGCCCTCCTTGCAGAACCTGCACCGCCCGCACGACGTGATGCACGAGACGAGCACGCGATCGCCCGGCTGAACGGTGGTCACAGCATCGCCGACCTCGACGATCGTCCCGACCGCCTCGTGCCCGAGAACCGTCCCCGGCACGACCTCCGGCACGTCCCCTTTGAGGATGTGGAGGTCGGTTCCACAGATGGTCGACGAGTCGATCCGGACGATGGCGTCGGTCGGCGCGATGATCGACGGATCGGGCACGGACTCCCACGCCCGCACGCCCGGGCCGCCATAGACGAGTGCTTTCATGACGCCTCCTTTGCTTGCGGTTTCAGTCTTCTCGTGGCGTTTCGGGTGCGCGTCGGAGGAAGCCCTGAGTGCGGGTTCGGAGAACTACCCCGGTAGGCTGCGCCGGCGATGGTGAGCCTCCATCACGCGGTTGCGTTCGCCGTGATCGCGATCTGCTTCGGAGCCGCGGCGGCCGGCGGCTGGGCGTACTACCGCAAGGCCGAGCCGCGCGCGTACCTCACCCATCTGCTCGCGCTCGCGCAGACGCTCGTGATCGCGCAGGCCGCGATCGGGCTGTTGCTCCTGTCCAGTCACCACCGTGCGATGGACAAGCTCCACTACCTCTACGGCGGCGTCGCGCTCCTCGCCGTCCTCTCTCCGTGGCTCTACGCACCCGCCAACCAGCGGGGTCGCCTCGCCTGGTTCACCGGCGCGACCCTCGTCGCAGGAGCGCTAGCGGTGCGGGCGTATATGACCGGATGAGGCTACGAGACGGATTCAGACTGAGCACGGGCCGCTCGGCCGCGCCGTGCGGGCACGCTGCGGCGTCCTCAGTCGCGGGAATAGCGCTGCTATTCCCGCTCCCTGCGTCCTTGCATCGCACCCACCCGTCGCACCCGATCGGCGCGTGGTCACTCTGAAGCCATCTCTCAACGGCACCGTCCGCGGGCTGCTGCTCATCGCCGTGGTCGCCGGTGTGATCGTGGCGCTTCAGCTGTGGGTGACGCTGTCCGTGATCGTGCTCCTCGCCCGGCTCGCGTTCTTCCTCGCGATCGCGTACTTCGTCTTCCGCATGTGGCGCGAGCGGCGCGAGGGAATTTCGATGTGGCCCCAGCGCGCGCAGTGGGTCTTCTACGGCTCCGCCGTCGTCGCGGTCGCGGACGTCGCCGTCTACTGGTACGGCGGCGCGCAGGGGATGGAGGTGATCGCGTTCATCGCGACCCTCGCGCTCTGCGGGCTCGCGATGTTCCGGACGTGGCGCGAGCAGCACCGGTACGTGTAGCGACTCGCTTCAACGGTCATCCGCGAGGATGATCCAGGCAGGTCAAGTCACCGCGCGTCGCGATCCGTAGCCTGCGTAAAGGCTGCCCGCTCGGGTAGGTCGCTTTGGAGGGGGCGGCCTTTCCTCTCTCGGCCCGAGCGGGCGCTTACCTACCTCCCGGTTACATCGAGGAATGCTCCGCGCAGGTCACGTGGGGTCACGGTCGTCACCCCTAGCGTGAGCCGTGCCCGCTCGGTCCACCAGAGTCGCTAGGCGCCTTGAGCGAAGCGGCTCTCCTCGCCGAGCGGGCACTTACGTACGTCAGGACTCGGCTGGGCCACTGCGCGGGAACGTCCACTGAAACGGGCATAAGCTGGGTGAGTGGGTTTCTTCGAGTTCGAGGCAGGGGGCGTCCGCGTTGCAGGAGTTGCCTGCTGCTTCTGCGACGAGCGTGTGACCCCAGGTGTGGTCGATCCGGTGACGGTCACCGTCCACGCGAGATCCGATCGACCGCGCGATGATGGCGTGGGTGTGCAGACACTGTGGTGCCACGCAGCGTGCCTAGAAGCGAGCGGGATGAGCGACCTACACGTCACTGACCCGGATTTCTGGGAGGACGCCGAAGCCGACGAGTAGCTCAGTCGGCTGGGCCAGCGCTCGGAATGTCCCTTGAAGATCGGGGGAACCCGCATTGACAGCCCGCGCTTCCTCGGCGTAGTTTTGCCGGCGATGACGACCTCGACCCGCAAGTGGCTGGCCGTTGGCTCCGTACTCGTGGCGAGCGCGGTGGTTCTGCCGAGCGTGCTCGCCGCGTCTGCTGGCCCGCCTGCCGGTCTCGGAGCAGCCGCGGGGCTCTACTGGAATGTCGACGCGCTCGTCGCGAACAAGTTCGGCGGCGCCCGAGTCTGCGTTCAGCACGACACAGTGCTCGTCCGGAAGCGGCAATCCGCGTACTGCGCAGAGGAGTACGTGCGCCTATTCCCTAGAGCTCGTCGGTCAGCGTTCCGGCTGGTCGTCCGCAGGCGCAACCCGGTCGCTGGGGTGAACGTCGTGCCGATCCGCTTCTATCGCTCGTCCGGGCCGTATGTCAGCTGCGGCGGCGGCGCTTGGCTAGCGCTGACGAATGGCCGCGCCCAGCTCTGGCCGGTCGCCTGCGTCAAGCCCTAGCTTCACGATCACAACCAGGGGCGAGTCGCTTGGGCCAGCGCCCGGGAATGTCTTTCCCGAAGCCTGGCGGCCTGGAGATGCGAAGGCTACGAAGAGGAGGAGTTAGTGGTAGCGCACACGTGGGCGCGGAGCAGGCTGCGCAGGACCGTTCTTGGAGCGACCCCGCACGGCGGCGCGTGACTGCCGATAAAGAAGATGCGCCAGCCGCTGGTGCCCTGCCGGAGCAGCCAGATCGTCTTGTCCCAGCGCTTGCCGTCGGTTACCTCATAAGTTCTGGCGACTGGCGTAGTGGCGGTCGGTCGCTGCGACACGGACGAGCGCGAAGTCCGGTTCTGCGATCGCCGCCTGGCTCTTGCTCGCGCGAATGGTCTCCTCGATCGCCAGACGGGCCGATAACGGGCCGGGTTGGTATCTGATTGCGTCGCCGAGTTGGTTGACGCACGTGATGACCGTGTCGTCGCGCACGCAGGTGAATGCGTAGACCTTGGCCAGGCCGGGGAGGGAAGCGTCGCCGTCTGGGCAGGTGCGTGCCTGCCCGTTGGGCAGAAGCAGGGCGCAGAGAGCAATCCCCGCCGTGGAGTAGATGCCCTGCCGGGTATCGACGTTCGTTGAGACGGCGCCCGGCGGCCAGGGCTTGGGCGTCATATTGACGAGAGGTTCGTGTGAATACGGTGTCCAGCGCCGTGTCCAGGAGAATGGTCTCGGCAGGGCGAGTCCTCTCTCGATGTCGCGGACGTAAACCGGCGTGACTAGTTGGCGCCACTTCAGTCCGGCATGAAACTGTGCGTGGCAAAGTCGATAAGGCGGCCTCTGGCTGACAATCGCACAGGTCACGTAGGCATCTTGGACAACGCCGTATTTGCGTTGGAGGGCGCGGTCGAAGGCCGCCGTCGCGGCTGCCGCGCTAGGCACTTTCGGGAGCGACGACGCGGGATGCGATGCTGAACCACACGCGGTGATCAACAGGGCCAGCACGACGGTCGTTGTAGCCCCGAGCGGAAGCGTGCGAAGGCGGAAGTTCCAGGCCCTTCCCATCGAACGGAGTATCGCGTAGGTTCCGTCGCCCCGCGTCGGCAATTCCGAGAAGACTGCTGGGCGAGCCGTGACTCTCGCCTGAAGCGCCGGCTACGCCTCGACGCGCGCGCTTGCGCCGTCTAGCGCGGCAAGCGCTTCGCGCGCGGGCATGAACTTCCCGACGAAGATCGGCGTGTCGCGCTCGGTGTAGGCCGACGCCTCGCTGTCCCGCAGGCGGAGCATGAGGTGCATGAAGTCGGCCGGCTCCTCGCACTCGAACGCGGTCATGAACTCCTGGTCGTCGATGCCGAACGAGTACGTCGTGTGGTTCTTGATGCCCGAGAACTCCTCGCGGCCGATCGTGATGTGCTCCTCCATCGCCCGCTGGCGATCCTCCTCGGCGAGCGCGTACCACGGTCGCACCTTGATGAACGGATAGACGACGAGGTACGGGAGGCCGTGCGGCGTGATCTTTCGCGCCTTGCGCGCGCTCGTGTATTGCGACGCCTTCGTCGTTGCGAGGTACGAGTACGGCGTCTCGAGCCAGCCGGCGAGCTCCGTTCCGTTGAGGGCGGCGCCGAGCGCGCCGAGGTCGTCGTAGCGCTCCGTGATCTTCCAGAGGAAGAAGTCGGTCTCGGGCCGGACGCCGGTCGTCGAGTAAGGGCGCAGGTGCTCGAAGCGCGGCGCGAAGTCGTCGAGCACCTGCGCGAACTCCTCCTTCTGCGCGGCGCGCTCGTCGGGCGGGACGAGACGCCGCCACTCCGGCGCGACGCGGTAGAACGTGTACGCGACGTACTGGCCCTCCACGCTGGCAATGCTAGCCGTGCCCCACTACGCTGAGGCCATGCGGACGGTCTTCAGCGGCGGGCAGGTTTTCGACGGGACGGGCGCGGCGGTTGCCGAGGCCGACGTCGCGATCGAGGACGGGCTGATCGCCGAGGTCGGTGTCGGACTTGACGGCGACGAGCAGGTCGACGTCTCCGGCTCGACGCTCCTTCCGGGCCTGTTCGACACGCACGTCCACGTCATGTTCGGGCACCTCGACATGTGGAAGCACCTGCAGACGCCGTTCTCGTACCGCTTCTACGACGCGATCAAGAACCTCGACGCGACGATCCGCGTCGGCATCACGACCGTGCGCGACGCGGGCGGCGCCGACCTCGGCGTCAAGCGAGCGGTCGCGGAGGGAATCGTGCGCGGGCCGCGCCTGCAGATCTCGCTCACGATGCTGAGCCAGACCGGCGGCCACGGCGACGCCTGGATGCCGTCGGGCGGCGCGGCAGAGATCTTCCCCATCTATCCCGGCATGCCGTCCCAGATCGTCGACGGCGTCGAGGACGCGCGCCGCAAGATCCGCGAGCTCATCCGCAACGGAGCCGACGTGATCAAGATTGCGACGTCGGGCGGAGTTCTGTCACCGACCGACGCGCCCGACCAGCGCGGCTTCGCGCTCGACGAGGTCGAGATGATGTGCGAGGAGGCGCGCGCCGCCGGGCTCTTCGTGATGTCGCACGCGCAGGCGGCGATCGGGATCAAAAACGCCGTCCGCGCGGGTGTCCGCTCGATCGAGCACGGCATCTACATCGACGACGAGGCGCTCGAGATGATGCTCGAGCACGGCACGTATCTCGTGCCGACGCTCGTCGCGCCGCTCGGCGTGATTCGCGCAGCCGAGGCCGGCGTGCCGATCCCGCCCGCGATCCTCACGAAGGCGACCGATGTGGTTGAGACGCACCGCGACTCGATCCGCCGCGCCGCGGCGGCCGGCGTGAAGATCGCGATGGGTACCGACGCGGGCGTCGTCCCGCACGGCACGAATCTCGAGGAACTGCAGCTGATGGAGGACATCGGCATGAGCCCGACCGAGGTACTCGTCGCGACGACGAAGACGGCCGCCGAGCTGATGGGTCTCGAACACGAACTCGGCACGCTCGAGCCGGGCAAGCGCGCCGACCTCGTCGTCGTCGCCGGCGACGCGCTCGACTTCAGCGAGCTGCCGAGCCGCATCGAGCGCGTGTACAAGGACGGCGACCTCGTCGTCGCAGCCGCAGCCGAGCCTGCGCCAGTAGCCGTATAACCGGGGCTGGAAGCGCCGTCGGCAAAGCCGACGGCGCCCGGCCGAAGAGCTGGCCGCTTCCAGCGGCCGGGCGGGTAGCGTGGCCGAAATGGCCGCCCGCCTCGAGAGCCAGCTCAAGCAGCTCCCCGCGAAGCCGGGCGTCTACCTCTTCCGCGACGACGACGGCGGCGTCCTGTACGTCGGGAAGGCGAAGTCGCTGCGGTCGCGCGTGCGCTCGTACTTCCAGAAGACGGGAGACGGCCGCGTCCAGATTCCCGCGCTGCGTGAGCGTGTCACCGACATCGAGGTCATCGTCACGGGCAGCGAGGTCGAGGCGTTGCACCTCGAGCAGAACCTCGTCAAGCGCCACCGGCCGCCGTTCAACGTCCGGCTGCGCGACGACAAGTCGTTCCCGTACATCGCCATCACGGTCGACGACGAGTACCCGCGCGTCATGTTCACGCGCGAACGGCACCGGCGCGGCGTCTGGTACTTCGGGCCGTACGCGAACGCGAAGAAGGTGCGGGAGACGCTCGACGTCTTGAACCGCGTCTTCCGCTACCGGCCGTGCGAGGGGCCGAAGCCGGGACGGCACAGCGGCATTCCGTGTCTCGACTTCCACATCGACCGCTGCCTCGCGCCGTGCGTCGGGTACGTCTCGGTCGAGGACTACCGCGGCTTGATCGACGCCGTGATCGAGTTCCTCGCGGGCGACGTAAAGCCGATCCAGCGCGAGCTCGAGCGGCAGATGCGCGCCGCCGCCGAGGAGGAGCGGTACGAGGACGCGGCGCGGTATCGCAACCGGCTCCACGCGGTGCAGCATCTCGTCGAGCGGCAGTCGGTCGAGCGGCAGGCGATCGGCACGGTCGACGTGATCGGCTTCGCAGCCGAGGCAGACCGGGCCGTCGTCCAGATCTTCCCGCTGCGAGACGGCAAGATGGTCGACCGGCACTCCTTCCATTTGGAGAACGTCGGCGGCCAGGACGTGACGACGATTCTCGAGTCGTTTGGGCTTGAGTACTACGGCAGCGCGCCGAGCGTGCCGCCGCAGATCGTCGTGCCGCGCGACGTGGGCGACCTCTCGGCGCTTGCGGAGCTGCTCGGAGAGCGGCGCGGCGCGCGCGTCGAGATCCGCACCGCCGAGCGCGGCGAGAAACGCCGTCTGCAGCAGCTCGCCGACGAGAACGCGCTGCACGTCCTTTCGAGCGACGTCGCGCAGAGCGAGGCGCGGCGGCTGCGGCGGGTCGAGGCGCTCGAGCAGCTGCGCGAGACGCTCAACCTCGAAGCGCTGCCGCTCCGCATCGAGTGCTTCGACATCTCGACCGCGATGGGGCAGGACAACGTCGGCTCGATGGTCGTCTTCCAGGACGGCCTTCCCAAGAAGGCGCACTACCGCAAGTTCGGGATCAAGGACCAGGCGGGGATGGACGACTTCGCGGCGATGGGGGAGATGGTCTCGCGGCGGTTCTCGCGGCTCGCGCGCGGCGTCGTGTCGGACGAGTACGACGAGTCGTTCGCGGCGGCGCCGAACCTCGTCGTCGTCGACGGCGGCAAGGGCCAGCTCGCGGCGGCGATCGCGGCGATGCAGGCGTACGACCTGCCGCGGGTCGCGGTGATCTCGCTCGCGAAGCGAGAGGAGGAGGTGTTCGTGCCGGGCCAGTCGCGCCCGGTCGTGCTGTCACGCCACGATCCCGGTTTGCAACTCTTGCAGCGTGTTAGGGACGAAGCGCACCGCTTCGCGGTCGGCTTCCACCGGCAACGCCGCGAGTCGCGGGGCTTCTCGTCGCTGTTCGACGAGCTCGAGGGAGTCGGCCCGGCGCGACGCCGCGCGCTCCTCAACCACTTCGGCTCGGTCGACGCGATGATCGCGGCGTCCCCGGAGGAGCTCGAGGGCGTGCCGGGCGTTCCCGCCAAGGTGGCGCGGAGTGTCTACGCCCAGCTCCACAAAGCTGGGCGGGGCTAGCTACTCGGAGTCGAGGAACGGGTAGCGGTAGTCGCGCGGCGGGACGAACGTTTCCTTGATCGTGCGCGGGCTGACCCAGCGGATGAGGTTCCACATCGAGCCGGCCTTGTCGTTCGTGCCCGACGCGCGCGCGCCGCCGAACGGCTGCTGGCCGACGACGGCTCCGGTCGGCTTGTCGTTGACGTAGAAGTTGCCCGCCGCATAGCGGAGCCGGTCGCGCGTCTTGTTGATCGCGTCGAGGTCGCGCGCGAAGACGGCGCCCGTGAGGCCGTAGCTCGTGCCGCTGTCGACGAGGTCGAGCGTGTCGTCGTAGCGGGAGTCGTCATAGACGAAAGCGGTGACGACGGGACCGAAGAGCTCTTCCTGCATCGTGCGGAAGCCGGGATCGGTCGTCTCGATCACGGTCGGCTGCACGAAGAAGCCTTCGCTGTCGTCGTACGCGCCGCCGGCGACGATCGACGCGGATCCCGATGCCTTCGCCTCCTCGATCGCCTCCTTCTGCGTCGCGAACGAGCCCGCGTCGATGACGGCGCCGACGAAGTTCTGGAAGTCGGCGGGGTCGCCCATCTTCATCGACTCGATCTCGGAGGCGACCTGATCGCGCACCTGCGGCCAGAGGCTCGCGGGCGCAAAGACGCGCGACGCGGCCGAGCACTTCTGGCCCTGGTACTCGAACGAGCCGCGGAGGATTGCGGTCGCGAGCGCCTCGGGGTCGGCGCTCGGGTGGGCGACGATGAAGTCCTTGCCGCCGGTCTCGCCGACGATGCGCGGGTAGTTGCGGTAGCGCGCGATGTTCTCGCCGACGGTCTTCCACATCCCCTGGAAGACGGGCGTCGAGCCGGTGAAGTGGATGCCGGCGAGGTGGTCGTTCGCGAGCGCGGGATCGCCGACCGCCGCGCCCGAGCCGTAGACGAGGTTGATCACGCCCGGCGGCAGGCCGGCTTCCTCGAACAGCTTCATGAGGAAGTGGGCGCTGACGGCGGCGGTCGACGCCGGCTTCCAGACGACGGTGTTGCCCATGAGCGCGACCGAGGTCGGGAGGTTCCCCGCGATCGACGTGAAGTTGAACGGCGTGACCGCGAAGACGTAGCCCTCGAGCGGGCGGTACTCGAGCCGGTTCCAGACGCCGGGCGAGGAGATCGGCTGCTCCTCGTAGATGCGCGTCATGTACTGGACGTTGAAGCGCCAGAAGTCGATGAGCTCGCACGCGGCGTCGATCTCGGCCTGGTGCGCCGTCTTCGACTGGCCGAGCATCGTCGCGGCGTTGAGCGTCTGCCGCCACGGGCCGGCGAGCAGCTCGGAGGCGCGGAGGAAGACGGCGGCGCGATCGTCCCACGGCGTCCGTGACCAGTCCTCCCACGCGTCGGCGGCGGCTTTAATCGCGCGCTCGACCTCGGGCGCTGCCCCTTTGTGGACGTCGGCGAGGACATGCGCGCGGCGGTGCGGCATGACAGCTTCGAACGTGTCGCCGGTGCGCACGTCCTCGCCGCCGATGACGAGCGGGATGTCGAGGCGCTCCGCGCTCATCTCCTCGAGCCGCCCGCGAAGCTCGTTGCGCTCGAGACTGCCGGGCTCGTAGCCCTTGACCGGCTCGTTGACCGGCTCGGGGACGCGAAAGATGCCGTGAGCGCTCACGGTCTTGATTCTAGGATTCACAGCTGTGGCGGTGACGCAGGTGGCGTACGAAATCGACGGCTGGGGGACAGGCGAGCTCGTCGTCGCCGATGGCCTCGTCGTCTGGCATGAGGCGCCCTGGCCACGCGCCCACACTCCTAAGGTCCCGTCCCAAACCCCCGCCCACCCGGGGCTAGGGCATGGTGTACCACGGAAAACGTCGCGGGAACGGAACAGCTTTGTCGCGGAAGTGATCGCGCGGCTGCGACGCTATTTCGACGGGGACTGCGAGGCGCTCGACGGAGTGCCGGTCGATCTCGAGTACGACACGCCGTTCCTCACGCGCTGCGCGGAAGAGCTTCGCGCCGTCCCACCGGGCGAGGTCGTGACGTACGGCGAACTCGCCGCGCTCGCCGGCGCCCCGAACGCGGCGCGCGCCGCCGGCAGCTTCTGTGCGCGCAATCGGCTCGGCCTCTTCGTCCCGTGCCACCGCGTCGTCGCGGCGCAGAGCCTCGGCTCGTACGGAAGCGCCGGAGTCGCGTACAAGCGCCGCCTGCTCGCGCTGGAGGGCTACGCCGGTGCTGTCTGACGACCTCCGCGAGGAGCTCGCAGCAATCGCGCCGGAGCGCGAGTGCGACCGGCTCGCCGAGCTCTCGGGCCTCTTTCACGTCGCCGGGCGCGCCCACCTCCGCGGCCGTGGCAGCGTCGATGTCCATCTCGACGTCGCGAGCTCGACCGTCGCGCGCCGCGCGTTCGCGCTCCTTCGCGCGCTCGACGTCACCTCGGAGATCCGTACGTACAACCGCACCGCGTTCGATCACGCGACGCGCTACCAGCTCCACGTCGAGGGATCGGACGCGGCGTACGCGGCGCTCCACCGCGCCGGTGTTCTGGGCCGCTCACACCGCCCGCTCGACCGGCCGCCGGCCCGCATCGTCGCGCGGCGCTGCTGCGCCGCCGCCTATCTCCGGGGCGCGCTGCTCGGGGCCGGCAGTCTCAGCGGCCCGCGCGACCCGCACCTCGAGATCCGCACCGGAGAAGCCGACGGCGCACGCTTCCTCGCAACCCTCGCCGCCCGCCTCGGCGCCGAGCTCCACGTGCAGGAGCGCGAGACGCACGCAACCGCGTACGCGAAGGGGACGGAGACGATCGCCGACACCCTCGTGGCAGCCGGCGCAGTCGACGTCGTGCTCGCGCTCTCCGAGCAGGCCGTCCTCGCCGCGACGCGCGCCGACGCGAACCGGCTCGCGAACGCCGACCACGCGAACCTCGTCCGCACGAGCCGCGCCGCGCACGCCCAGCTCGAGGCGCTGCGGCACATCGATGTCGATGCGCTTCCCGACGACCTGCGCGAGATCGCCCTCCTGCGGCTGCGCCACCCGACCGCCTCGACGGCCGAGCTCGCGCGCCGCTGCAAGCCGGGCCTTACCAAAGCGGCTGCGTACCGCCGTCTCCGTCGGCTCCAGGAGCTTTCCGGAAACTGACCTACGTCGGATTCCGTTGGACGTCTTCTGGGGCGACAACGAAGGTGAGATACTCGCCGCGGCGGGTCCGCGCTCGTCCGGCGGCAGATTCAGACCCCGTCTGTCGTCGGATCTCGAGCGGGTCAAGGGCCGGGAGGGTCGTCCTCGGAGCTTCCCGGTCCTCCCGCCTGTGGCTGACCGCACGCATGCTGCGGGAAGGTGCCGATTTTCTGCTGCTGCGGCCCGGTTAGACTCGCTCGGCAAGCTCGGATACGCGACGAACAAAGGGGATCGAGACGATGGCGAAGATCAAGGTCGGGATCAACGGCTTCGGCCGGATCGGCCGCAACTTCACGCGCGCGCATCTCGAGCGCGGCGGCGACTTCGAGATCGTCGCAGCGAACGACCTCGGCGACGCGAAGACGATGGCCCATCTCCTCAAGCACGACTCGGTGCTCGGGAACCTCGGCGTTCCCGTCGAGCTCGGTGACGAGCGCGATCTCCGTCGGCGGGCACGAGATCAAGCTTCTCTCCGAGCGCGATCCTGCGGATCTGCCGTGGGGCGACCTCGGCGTCGACATCGTCATCGAGTCGACCGGCTTCTTCACGAAGCGCGACGGCGCCGAGAAGCACCTGCAGGCCGGCGCGCGCAAGGTCGTCATCTCCGCGCCCGCGACCGACCCCGACCTCACCGTCGTGCTCGGCGTCAACGACCGCGAGTACGACCCGGAGAAGCACAACATCGTCTCGAACGCGTCGTGCACGACGAACTGCGTCGCGCCGGTCGCGAAGATCCTCCACGAGGCGTACGGGATCGAGCGCGGCTTCATGACGACGATCCACGCGTACACGCAAGATCAGATGCTCCAGGACGGCCCGCACTCCGACCTTCGCCGCGCCCGTGCCGCCGCGCTGAACCTCGTCCCGACCTCGACCGGCGCCGCCCGCGCGATCGGCGTCGTCCTGCCCGAGCTGAAGGGCAAGGTCGACGGAATGTCGATGCGCGCGCCGGTCCCGACGGGCTCGATCGTCGACCTCGCCGTTCAGGTCGGCAAGGAGACGACCGCGGAGGAGGTCAACGAGCTCTTCCGCGCGAAGGCCGACACCGGCGACCTCGAGGGGATCCTCCAGTACACGGACGAGCCGATCGTCTCGAGCGACATCGTCCACTCGCCGTACTCGTCGATCTTCGACAGCGACCTGACGATGGTGCACGGGAACCTCGTGAAGGTCTTCTCGTGGTACGACAACGAGTGGGGCTACAGCTGCCGCCTCGTCGACCTCGTGGCGAAGATCGGCCAGACGTTGCCGGCGGCCGTCGCCGCGTAATGCGCCAACTCGCCAATGAGACAGCCGCGGTCGGTGCGCGACGCCGACGTCGCGGGGAAGGTCGTCCTCGTCCGGTCGGATCTCAACGTTCCGCTCGAGGACGGCCGCGTCGCCGACGACACGCGCATCCGCGCCTCGCTGCCGACGCTCGAGCTGTTGCTCGAGGCCGGCGCCGCCGAAGTGCGCGTCTGCTCGCATCTCGGCCGGCCGAAGGGAGTCGACGAGGCGCTTCCGGATGGCGCCCGTCGAGGCGCGGCTCCGCGAACTGCTTCCCGACGACCGCGTCACCGTGCTCGAGAACACGCGCTTCGAACCGGGGGAGACGGCGAACGACGACGAGTACGCGCGCCGGCTCGCCGACGGCTGCGACCTCTACGTCAACGACGCCTTCGGCTCCGCGCACCGCGCGCACGCCTCGACCGAGG
The DNA here is from genome assembly GCA_963816735.1 of uncultured Actinomycetes bacterium. Classification (GTDB taxonomy): domain Bacteria; phylum Actinomycetota; class Thermoleophilia; order Gaiellales; family Gaiellaceae; genus Palsa-739. The sequence goes on along the minus strand of CAWFLY010000010.1, from coordinate 458,608 downwards.
GCGTTGCGCACCTCCTGCCGGCGTACGCGGGACTGCTCCTCCTCGACGAGCTCGAGCACCTCGGCCGGCTGCTCGGCGAGATCGAGCGGCCGTTCGTCCTCATCTCCGGCGGTGCGAAGGTCGAGGACAAGCTCGGCGTGCTGCGCAACCTCGGCGGCCGCGCCGACACCGTGCTGATCGGCGGGAAGATGGCCGAGGAGCTGCGGGACGGGAGCCCGCTCGACTTTCCCGTCGAGCTGCCGACCGACGTCGTCGGCGCCGCGGAGTTCGCTGCCGACGCCGAGTCGCGCGTGTGCGGCTACGACGACCTGCCCGACGGCTGGCTCGGCCTCGACATCGGGCCTGAGACGCGTACGCGGTTCGCCGAGAGGCTTGCGTCGGCGCGCACGATCTTCTGGAACGGGCCGATGGGCGTCTTCGAATGGCCGCGCTTCGCAGAGGGACACGAAGGCCGTCGCCGAGGCGGTCGCCGGCAATGCCGACGCCTTCAGCGTCGTCGGCGGAGCCGATTCCGTCCGCGCGCTGAACGAGCTCGGCCTCGCCGACGCGGTGTCGTGGGTCTCGACCGGCGGCGGCGCGAGCCTCGAGCTGCTCGAGGGAAAGGAGCTGCCCGGCGTGGCAGCGATCCCGTCGTGATCGTCGCCGGCAACTGGAAGATGTTCCGCGGGCCGGATCCGCAGGCGCTCGCCGGCCTCGACGCGATCGTTTGCCCGCCGTACACGCGCCTCGCCGACTGCGTCGCCGCCGGGCCTGACGACGTACGCGCAGAACGTCCACTGGGAGCCGGAAGGCGCGTACACCGGCGAGATCTCCGCGCCGATGCTGCTCGAGCTCGGCGTCGCCGGCGCGCTCGTGGGGCACTCCGAGCGACGGCAGCTCTTCGGCGAGACCGACGAGGGCGTTGCACGCCGGGCCGAAGCCGCACTCGCGGCGGGGCTCGGCGTGATTGCGTGTGTCGGCGAGACGCTCGAGCAGCGCGAGGCGGACGAAACGGAGGACGTTCTCCGCCGGCAGGTCACGGCTCTCCCGCAGGACGAGCGCCTTGTCATCGCCTACGAGCCCGTCTGGGCGATCGGCACCGGGCTGAGCGCCACGCCCGAGATGGCGCAGGACGCGCACGCCTTCATCAAGTCGTTATTGGACGTGCCGGTGCTCTACGGCGGCTCGGTCAAGCCGGACAACGCCGCCGGCCTCTTCGCCCAGCCGGACGTCGACGGAGCGCTCGTCGGCGGCGCCTCGCTCGACGTCGACTCCTTCCGCGCGATATGCGAAGCCGGACGTTCCCTCTCGTAGCGCTCGTCATCCTCGACGGCTGGGGGATCGCTCCGCCCGGCCCCGGGAATGCTGTCGAGCTCGCCGACACCCCCGTCTTCGACCGGCTCTGGCGCGATTTCCCGCACGCACAGCTCGAAGCGTCGGGCGCCGCCGTCGGGCTCCCGGAGGGCCAGATGGGCAACTCCGAGGTCGGCCACCTGACGATCGGTTCCGGTCGCATCCTCTTCCAGGACCTCGTCCGCGTGAACAAGTCGATCGAGGACGGCTCGTTCTTCGAGAACCCCGTCCTCCGCGGCGCGTTCGAACGCGGCAAGAACGTCCACTTGCTCGGCCTCGTCTCGCACGGCGGCGTCCACTCGCACATCGACCACGTGAAGGCGCTCATCGAAGTTCGCGCCGGAGAAGACGTGGATCCACGCGTTCACCGACGGCCGCGACGTATCGCCGCACTCCGCGATTCACGACCTCGCGGAGCTGCCGCTCGATCGCATCGCGACGGTTGCGGGGCGGTACTACGCGATGGATCGCGACAACCGTTGGGATCGGACACAGAAAGCGCTCGAAGCCGTCACGAATCCCGTGCTATCAACCCCCAAGGGGGGCGACCCGCTCGCGGAAGTGCAACGGAATTATGACGCGGGCGTGACGGACGAGTTCATCGAGCCGACGGTGATCGAGGGGCGCCCGCGGCTCGACCCCGCGACCGACACCGCGATCTTCTTCAACTTCCGACCCGACCGTGGTCGCCAGCTCTCCGAGAAGCTCAGCGAGCTCGGCGTCGACCTCACGACGATGACGCGCTACCGCGACGACTTTCCGTTCCCCGTCGCGTTTCCGGAGCACGTGGTCGAGGGGACGCTCGCCGAGGTGCTGAGCGAGCACGGCATCCGCCAGCTCCACGCCGCCGAGACGGAGAAGTACGCGCACGTGACGTACTTCCTCGACGGCGGCCGCGAGAAGCCCTTCGACAAGGAGGAGCGGATCCTCGTCGACTCGCCGCGCGATGTTCCGAGCTACGACCACAAGCCGCAGATGTCCGCCGCCGAAGTGGCGGACAAGGTCGTCGCGGCGATCGACGCCGGCGGCCTCGGCTTCGTCGTCGTCAACTTCGCGAACCCCGACATGGTCGGCCACACCGGCGTCATTCCCGCGGTCGTGGAGGCGGTCGAAACGACCGACGCGTGCCTCGGCCGGGTCGTCGACGCAGTCGCGCGGGCAGGCGGCGTGTGCCTGATCATCGCCGACCACGGAAACGCCGAAAAGCTCCTCCAAGACGACGGAATCAGCCCCCACACGGCACACACGACGAACCCCGTACCGGCGATTCTCACAGCCCCGGGCTTCGCTCTCCGCGACGGCGAATTGTCCGAGGTCGCACCCACGATTCTTGCCCTTCTCGGGCTGCCCCAATCTTCACAAATTAACCCAAATTGTTTACTGGACGAGTCGTGAAATGGTTCTATACTCGCGCCACATTGTCCCTGCCTCAGCCTGATGACGGCGTTCTGCGGATGGCACAGAGGGGCGATGACCGCGCTTTCGCGATCATCGTTCGCTCGTACCAAACGCCTGTCTACAACTACGTGTTGCGGATGGTGGGCGACCGGTCTCTCGCCGAAGATCTGACACAAGAAGTCTTCCTCCGCGTCTATCAGGGGCTCCCGCGCTTCTCGTCGCGCTCGAAGTTCACGACGTGGCTCTTCCAGGTGACGAAGAACCGCGTGCTCGACGAGTTGCGCGCAACCGAGCGGCGCCCGCGCACCGTCGTCGACGTCGACGACGACAGGGCGTTCGAGGTCGTCGACGCGCCGTTCGAGCGGATCGAGGCGATCGACGCCGTGTGGCGTGCGGTCGAGAACCTCACCGTCGACCTCAAGATGGCGCTTCTCATGCGCGACATCGTCGGGCTCTCGTACAACGAGATCGCGGACTCGCTCGAGGTCACGCTCGCGACGGTCAAGTGGCGCATCTGGAAGGCGCGTGAGGAAGTCCAGCTCTCGCTCGCCCGCGACGGCATCGAGGTCCGCGAGCCCGCCGTCCCCGCGGCGGTCGTCGCGCCGAACGTCGCCGCCCCGGATGTCGCCGCCGCTGCGGCGGCCTACGTTCTTCCGGCGCCGCTGCTGCCCGTCAGCGTTTAGCGCGGCGCCTACTGGCCGAGCGCATAGCCGGGCCGCGAGCGGGCCCGGCAGCCCGGCCTGCGCCATCTCGCTCTGCGTGCGCGCGACGTCGTACGCGACCCGACGGAACTCGGCTCGCTGCGCGACGAGGTCGAGGAGGAGATACGCCGCGCGCGGGTCGCCGTCGCGCGGCTGGCCGACCGAGCCCGGATTGAGGAGGGTCGGCGCGTCTCCGAACGTCGACGGTCGTGCCGGCCGGCGCGAGGCCGCCTTCCAGCTCGTGTGAAACGAAGCGCGACGTGGCTGTGGCCGACGAGCACGAGCGGCGAGCCGGCGATAGCGAGCGTCGCGAACGCCGCCTCGTCGGAGAGCACGTACTCCCAGACCGGGTCGCGCGCGCTGCCGTGGTAGAGCGCGACGCCGTGCGCGTTCGCCGTGCGGCTCGAGGCGGTCGAGAAACGCGCGCGACTCCGGCGTCAGCGCTCTGCGGTTCTGGCGCGCGGCGAGCGCGGCGTCGCCGTGGAACTCGTCGAGGTCGATCGTGCCGACGATCGCGAGGTCGTGGTTCCCGGCGAGGCAGACGTCGGCTCGCTCCGCGATCGAGCGCGCAGCACTCGTTCGGGCGCGGCCCATAGCCGACGACGTCGCCCGAGACACCACAGCTCGTCCGGCGCGTCGGTCGTCGATCGCCTCGAGCACCGCCTCGAGCGCGTGGAGGTTCGAGTGGATGTCAGAGACGACGGCGACGCGCATCGGCGGTCGCGAACGCTAGCCCGGCGAGAACGGGGACCGTCGCCGCGACCTCCGCGGTCGCGAAGAAGAGCAGTCCCCAGAGGCCGGCGGCGACGCCTGTCACGACGGCGGCGCCGTAGCTTCGTTCGGCCGGCGACGACGACGCCGAGCAGCGCGGGCGCGAGCAGGTCGAGCCAGCCCATGAGCGCACCGCCGAACGTCGCCTGCTGGAGGCTCGGAAGCGGGACGCCCGCGGCGTGGGGAAGGGTGACGCCATCGAGCGCGGTCGTGCGACTTCTCGACGGACGTCGTTCCCCAGACGAGCACGACGTCGAGCGCGGCGAGCGCGACGAGCCCGGCGCGGATCGACCACGCGGGCGCGACGAGTCCGTCGCCGACGCCGCCGCGACACACGCGAGGGCGATGAGAGTGAGGCCGGCGGTGTCCTGCACGAGTCCGTGCGCCAGCCACGCGACGAGCCCAGAGTCCGGCCGCGACGGGCGGCCAGATCCACCAGCGAGCGCTGCCTCGGAGCACTCCTCCCGCTGCGGCGAGCACCGGTGTCCCGAACGTCGCGAGGAGCGCGAGGGCACGAGGCCCGCCGGAGACGAAGATCGAGAATCAGACGCCCGCCGCGAGGAGCGCCGCCGGGACGAGCGAGCCAGACCGCAGCTGCGCCCCGCCTCGCGCGCCCGTCGTGTCGGTGCCGCCACCGTCGCCGCCTGCGCGAGACAGAGGACGGCGTACGAGGGCGCGAACGCGAGCGTCGTCAGGCGCTCTTCGGACGGCTCGTCGGAGTGGCCGGGCGCCTCGGGCAGGTTGCGGATGCCCTCGCGCGTGGCGTACTTCGACCACGAGTCCTCGAGCGCGGCGATGCAGCTCCGGCACGAAGCGCGGTGACGCATTCACGCGCGAGACGACCGTGCCGGGCACGTCGCCCTCCTCGATCTCGTGCTCGATGCGCATGAACGTGAGCGTGAACTCGTACTGGGAGAAGCTCACGTTCGCGAAGTTCGAGTACGTGCCGCCGATCAGCTCGGTCGGCATCTGGATGTTGAGGCGCCGCTCGCCGGGCTCCGGCTCCGGTTGGTCGAGCTCTTCGTCGTCCATGTCCACATACTACGAGCGTGCCCATCCGGCTCCGTCAGGCGACCTTCCTGATCACCGCGATCGTGCTCACGTGCGTGGCCGGGACGGTCGGCTTTCGCCTCATCCTGCGGAGTCGACGTTTCAGGCCTTCTACCGGACGGTGGTCACGATCACGCTCGCGGGCCTCGACACGGTTCCGTCCAACAACGCGGCGCGCGCGCTGTCGATCGTCCTCCTGGTCGCGGGGTTGACGATTATCGCGTACGCCGGTGCCGTTATCGTCGAGTCGATGACGGGAGGCGTGCTGTCGGGCGCGCTCGTCGAACGGCGGAGGAGGCAGGCGATCGACCAGTTGCGCGACCACTACATCATCTGCGGCTACGGCCGTGTGGGCCGCCGCGTCGCCGAAGAGTTCCGGCAATCCGACGTCTCGTACGTCGTGCTCGACCAGAGCGATGCGGCGGTCGCGGCGGCGGAAGCGCGGGGCGATCTGCTCGTGCCCGGCGACGCGACCGGCGACGACGACCTGAAGCGCGCCGGTATCGAGCGCGCTCGCGGGCTGGTCGCCGCGTCCGACTCCGATGTCGCCAACCTCTACATCGTTCTCTCGGCGCGTGCTTCTCGGCCGGATCTCACGATCGTCGCTCGCGCGTCGGACTCCGATGCCGAGCGAAAGCTCATGCTCGCGGGGGCCGACCGCGTTGTCCTTCCGTATGCGACGGCCGGGCAGGTGATGGCGAATCTCGTGCTGCGGCCCCAGGTGACCGCGTTCCTCGACACGGTGACCACCGCCGTCGGGCCTGACCTGCAGCTGGCCGAGGTCGAAGTCGGAGAAACGTGCTCTGCCGCGGGTCGGACGATTCGAGAACTTCGCATCAGGCACGAGACCGGTGCGCTCGTCATCGCGCTCCGCAAGCACGACGGGACGTTCGACACGACACCCGAGCCGGACACGCAGCTCGACTGCCGGCGATGTCCTGATCGGTGTCGGCTCCCCGGACGAGATCGCGCGGCTCGAGGACCTCTTCGCATCGCGAGACGGCGTTGTCGGCTGACCCCGCCGCAGCGCTCGCCGCCGAGCTCGCGCGCCGCGGTCGGTGCCGACCTCGCGCTCGAGCGGCCCGCGGAGGCGGAGCACGGCGACTACGCGACGAACGTCGCCCTACAGCTCGCAGGCGCGCGGCGCCGGCCGCCGCGCGAGCTCGCGGAGGAGATCGCCGCGGCTGCGGCGCGGGCTCGGCGTCGTCGAGCGGGCCGAGGTCGCCGGCCCGGGCTTCGTCAACGTCTTCCTCCGCGACGAGTGGTTCGTCTCGGCGCTCGAGGCGATGCTCACCGCAGCGCCGGTGGAGAAGACCGGAAAGCGCATCCAGGTCGAGATGGTCTCGGCGAACCCGACCGGCCCGATCACCGTCGCCGTCGGCGCGCAACGGCGCGTACGGCGACGCGGTCGCGCGGCTCCTCGAAGCGTCCGGGAACGAGGTCGAGCGCGAGTACTACTACAACGACGCGGGCGCCCAGATGGACAAGTTCCGCGCCTCGGTCGAGGCGGTGCGGCGCGGGGAGGAGCCTCCCGAGGACGGCTACCACGGCGACTACCTCCGCGAGCTCGACGGGCGACGACCCGGTCGTCGCGATGCGCGCAGTCGATCGAGGCGTCGCTCGAACGCTTCCGCATCCACATCGACACGTGGCGCCGGCAGAGCGTGATCGAGCAGGACGTCTCCGGTCGCGCTTGCTTCGATCGAGACGTACGAGCAAGACGGTGCGACGTGGGCGCCGACGACGCGCTTCGGCGACGACAAGGACCGCGTCGTCATCCGCTCCGACGGGACGTACACGTACTACGCCGCCGACATCGCGTACGTGCGCGACAAGCTCGAGCGCGGCTTCGACACCGCGATGTACGTCCTCGGCGCCGACCACCACGGCTACGTCGCGCGGCTCCGCGCCGCCGCGGGACTGCTCGGCTACGACCCCGATCGCGTCGAGGTGCTGATCTACCAGCTCGTCCATCTCACGAAGGGCGGCGAGGCGACGAAGATGTCGAAGCGGCGCGGCGATATCGTCTTCCTCGACGAGCTCATGGACGAGGTCGGCGTCGACGCCGCGCGCTGGTACCTCGTCAAGAGCGGCCCCGACCAGACGCTCGAGATCGACGTCGACCTCGCGGCGGAGCGCTCGCAGAAGAATCCCGTCTACTACGTCCAGTACGCGCACGCGCGCATCGCCGGCATCCTCCGCAACGCTCCTGACAACGCCAGTGACAAGTTGTCGCTTGAGTGGCGTCGCTCGCGCCGGAGGAGAAGGAGCTGATCAAGCGGCTCGCCGATCTGCCGGGCGTGATCGCCGACGCGGCGGCGAAGCGCGGGCCGCAGGGCATTCCCGCGTACGCGATCCGCGTCGCCGACGACTTCCACCGCTTCTACCACGAGCATCGCGTCCTCGAGAGCGAGCAGGAGAGCTTCCGCCTCGGCCTCTGCCGCGCGACGCAGGCCGTCATCGCGCGCTGCCTCGACCTCGTCGGCGTCGACGCACCTGAAAGGATGTGAGCCGATGACCGCGCGCGCACGCACCCGACCGCAACATCGCGATGGAGCTCGTCCGCGTCACCGAGGCGGGCGCGATGGCCGCCGCGCGCTGGATCGGGCGCGGCGAGAAGGAGAGCGCCGACGGGGCCGCCGTCGACGCGATGCGTTACGTCCTCGACTGCGTCGACATGCGCGGCGTCGTCGTGATCGGCGAGGGGGAGAAGGACGAGGCGCCGATGCTCTACAACGGCGAGGAGGTCGGCAACGGCCAGCGGCCCGGAGGTCGACGTCGCGGTCGACCCGCTCGAGGGCACGCGGCTCACCGCGCTCGGCCAGCCCGGCGCGATCTCCGTCATGGCCGTCGCCGAGCGCGGCACGATGCTCTTCCCCGGCGCGGCCGTTCTACATGGAGAAGATCGCCGTCGGCCCTGGCGCGATCGACGCGATCGACATCACGAAGAGCCCCACCGACAACGTCAACGCGGTCGCGGAGGCGCTCGGCAAGACGCCGCGCGAGGTCGACGTCGTCGTTCTCGAGCGCGACCGCCACGACGAGCTCATCGCGGAGCTCCGCGCGGCCGGCGCGCGCGTCCGCCTCATCCGCGACGGCGACGTCGCGCCGGCGATCGCCGCGGCGCAGCCGGGCACGAGCGTCGACATGCTCTACGGCATCGGCGGCACGCCCGAAGGCGTCATCTCCGCCGCGGCGCTCAAGTGCGTCGGCGGCGGGATTCAGGGACGGCTCTGGCCGCGCAACGACGACGAGCGCGCCGGCGCTGCTCGCCGCCGGCCTCGACCCGGCGACCGTCCTCCACACGAACGACCTCGTCTCGGGCGAGGACGTGTTCGTCTCGGCGACCGGCGTCACGACCGGCGCGCTCCTTCAGGGCGTGCAGTACACGCCGGGAGGAGCGATCACCGACTCGATCGTCATGCGCTCGCGCTCGGGCACGGTGCGCCGCGTCCGGGCGCAGCAGTCGCTCGCGAAGCTCTCAGCCCTCACGGGCTTCGAGTACACCTAGCGAGAGCCAGGCGTCGGCGATTGCGGTGACGTGACGGATGTCCGTCCCGCAACAGCCGCCGAGAACCTCGAGCCCCGGCAGGTCGCTCCGCAGCGCGACATACCGCGCCGCGAGATCGACCGGATCGCCCGCGTCGAGCTCCTCCGCTTCGTCCAGCTCGGCATGGCTGCGCGTGGACGCGTTCGCGCGCAGCCCGATGATCCGTCCGCGCAAGTCGCCCTCGGGCAGCGCGTCCGCGAAGTGCGTCGGATGCGCGCAGTTGATCACGTAGCCGAGCGCCGCGGCGTCGGTCGCGGCGTCGACGGCAGCGATCGCGTCGGCGAGAGAGTCGCCGTTCGGCAGCCGTCCATCCGTTTCGACCGTGAAGCCGATGACACTGGGGATGCCCGCCGCCTTCGCCGCCCGGACGACGCCAATCGCCTCGTCCGGATACCCGAGCGTGAGCGCCGACACTTGGTCGCAACCGGCATCGGCAAACGTTCCGATCTGGACGGCGTGGTACTGCTCCGCCTCGTCCGCGTCCATGATCAAGGTCGGCGCGTAGCCGTCGCTGCGCGGGCCGATGAGGCCCTCGATGACGACATCGCCGTCACCGGCGAGTTCTTGCACGAACGCGACCGCGCGACGGTTGATCGCGTCGAGCGCGTCGGCGTCGTAGCCGAGGACAGTGCCCCAGTCGGGATTCGCACGCCAGGTCGGGGTCGAGAGCACGAGCGGCACGCCGCGGTCGCGGGCGAGCTCGAGGAACGGCGTGTAGTAGCGGCGCAGCGCGGCGCGGCCCTCGTCGGTATCGACGAGCGGAAACGCAGCGAATTCGGGCAGATCGATGCCGTCCTCGAAGACAAGAACGGTCTCGAGGCCTGCGTCGGTCAGCTTCATGCGGTCGCGAGCTCCTGTTCCATCGCGGGCGCGTACATGCCCGTGCGCGCGGCGGAGTTCATCTTCGCGCGGTGGTAGTACGCCTGCTGCGCGGCCTCGACGTTCTCCTCCTTGCCGACCCACGCCTTCAGCGCCGGCGCCTGCAGCGCGCGGCCGTAGGAGAAGGACAGCTGCCACGGATGCGGGCCTGCTCGCGTTCATCGCGTTGAGGTGCGCGGTCGCGTCCTCGTCCGACTGGCCGCCCGAGAGGAAGACGATCCCCGGCACCGCGGCCGGCACGTGCTTCGAGAACGTGTGGAGCGTCGCCTTCGCGACGTCCTCGAAGCCCGGCGCGGCTCGACGCCTCGTAGCCGGAGAGCACCATGTTCGGCTTCAACAGCGTCCCCGCAAGATCGACGCGCTGGTCGAACAGCTCCGTGTAGAGCGCCGCAAGCACGCGCGACGTGACGACGGCACTGCGCTCGATCGTGTGCGTGCCGTCCTGCAGCACCTCGGGCTCGACGATCGGGACGATGCCCGCCTCCTGGCACAGCGCCGCGTACCGGGCGAGCGCGTGCGCGTTCGTCCAGATGCAGTAGTCGCTCGGCAGCGTGTCGGTGATCGAGTACGTCGCGCGCCACTTCGCGAAGCGCGCGCCGAGCGAGTGGTACTCCGCGAGCCGCTCGCGCAGCCCGTCCAGGCCTTCCGTGACGGTCTCGCCCTCGGCGCCGGCGAGCGGCTTCGCACCCGCGTCGACCTTGATGCCGGGGATGATCGCCCTTCGAGGCGAGCAGCTCCGGGAACGGCGTCCCGTCGGCCGAGCTCTGGCGGAGCGTCTCGTCGTAGAGGATGACGCCGCTGATGAACTCCTCCGCGCCGGGCGTCGTGAAGAGGAGGTCGCGGTACGCGCGCCGGTTCTCCTCGGTCGACTCGACGCCGATCGAGTCGAAGCGCTTCTTGATCGTGCCGCTCGACTCGTCCGCGGCGAGGATGCCTTTCCCCTCGGCGACAAGTGCGCGGGCTGTCTCGTGCAGTTCGCTCCCCATTCGAATCTCCTGTTCTCGCTGGTCGGCCGGAAGGACAGGCACAGATTATGACCGGGCTACAATCGCCGCACTGCGGGAGTAGCTCAGTTGGTAGAGCATCAGCTTCCCAAGCTGAGGGTCGCGAGTTCGAGCCTCGTCTCCCGCTTCGAACCGCTAACTGAATGCCACGCGCCGATCTCGTTCAGTTAGAGGTTCTTAGACAGAGTGCCTGTTTAGACCTTCGGAGACCACCCAGGATGACCGAGCGCGGCTGTGATCTCGTCGAACTCCTCGCGGGTGATGTCGCCTCTCGCCAACCGTGCTCTGGCGACTTCGAGAGGATTCTCGTCATCCGGCGTCGCTGACTGCGCCGTCGATGGCGGTTGGGCATCCCGTGGAAGTGCTGGGAGTGACGTCGGCGCCGGTGTGTCGCCGACCTTCGGAAGCAGGGCGACTATCAGCACGCCGATGAGGCCGAGCAGAACGCCGAGGAGAGCGCCCATCCACGTCTTGCGGCCCTTCGACTGAGCGATCACGGCGCCGAGGATGCCGCCGATGAGGCACCAAAACACGTAGATCCAGAAGAGCGGACTCCCTCCGACCGCCAAGCCCGTCGAGTTCCCGCGCGTTCGAGGATCACGGCGCATTCGGCGCAGTCCGTTCGCACTTGGTCCACCGCGCGTCTAAGCAGAGAAACGCGCAGCGCGCCGCTCACACCCCACTTGTCGAGTGTGGAAGCTCAGGAGGAAGTCGGTGTCGGCGGCCGCACTGCCCCTACACCGATACCCCGTATACGAGACCGTCCCGTCGAAGCCCTGAACGGCGCAAACAGCAACGTTGAGCACCCCGGAATTCCAGGCCACGCGCTCGTCCGCAGAGAGTCGCGACGCGCTGCCGCAACCCGCTACCCCGAGAACAACTGTCACCGTGAAGTACGACGAGTCCCCGCCTCAAGACCGACCTCGCAGTGCCTCCTTTGCGGGAAAGACGTTCGGGCGTGAGTTCCTCAGTTGGCATCGCAGGCATGCTCGCGCTCCTCATAGTGGGGAGCGCGTCGGCTGGCTGGGGCGGGTCGGCTTGCCGGCATAAGCTAGGCCTGCCCGGCGAGGGTCAAGCCGACGAGGACGATCGACAGAGCGCCCGTCACGAGCACGGTGGCAGCGGCGACGAGGTCGAACACGCGGCCGTTCTTGTACTCGCCCATCAGCTCTGCGTTACGCGACAGCCGCCAGACGAAGAACAGCGTGACGGGCAGGAGCGCACCGTTGATCACCTGCACGAAGATCAGCAGGCTGAACACCGGGATCCCCGGGATCATCGCGACGACCGCGCCGATGAGTACGAGGATGGTGACCGTCATCACGAATACGGGAGCTTCGCGTGGCCGCCGCGCGATGCCCTTCTCCAGACCGAACGTCTCCGCGATGACGTACGCCGCAGTGACGGGGATGATCGCCGCCGCGAGCAGGCTCGCGCCGAGCAGGCCGATCGCGAAGAGCGCCTCCGCGTAGCGGCCGGCGAACGGCGCGAGCGCCTTCGCCGCGTCGGCGGCGCCGTGCACCGGGATCCCGTGGAGGAAGAGCGTCGCGCCGGTCGCGACGATGATGAACATGGCGACGGCGTTGGCGAAGATCGACGCGATCGTCACCTCGGCGCGTTCGCGCGGGATGTCCTCCGGGCCGAGGCCGCGCTCGACGACGGCCGACTGGAGGTAGAGCTGCATGAACGGCGTGATCGTCGTGCCGACGGTCGCGATGAAGAGGACGACGTACGGCCCGGTGAGGTGGATGTGCGGGACGGCGATCGCGCGGCCGACCGAGAGCCAGTGCGGGCGGGCGAGGATCGCCGCGATCGGATAGGCGAAGAAGGGGATCGTCATCGCGACGAAGATCCGCTCCGCAAGCTTGTACGAACCGCGCACGACGAGGAGCCAGATCACGATTGCCGCGATCGGCACGGAGATCTGGACCGGCACGCCGGCGAGGCCGAGGGCGGCGCCGATCCCGACGAACTCGGAGATGACGATGCCGAGATTCGCGAACAGCACCGCAGACGTCGAGATGAGCGACCAGCGCGGCCCGTACTGCTCGCGGATCAGCTCGGCGAGCCCCTTGCCCGTCACGGCGCCCATCCGCGCGGCCATCTCCTGCACGACGATGAGGCTGATCGTGATCAGCACCATCATCCAGAGGAGGTCGTAGCCGTACTTCGCGCCGACGGACGCGTACGTCGCGATGCCGCCGGCGTCGTTGCCGGCGTTCGCGGCGACGATTCCCGGCCCGATGAACGCGAGCGGCGCGAGGAGCTTCAGCATGAAGCGGTTGCGCGGCCGCAGCCGGGGACGGCCGCGGGGCAGGCGCGGCATGCGCAGCGTGCGGTTCATTCAGTCTCCCCCGAGAACGCCGAACCGGCGGCGCCAGCCTTCGGGCAGGACGAGCTCGAGGACGTCGTCGACCGTGACGATCCCGAGGATCCGTTCCTCGTCGTCGATCACCGGGACGACGGTGAGGTCGAAGTCGGTCATGAGGCGCGCGACCTCCTCGAGATCGGCGTCGGCGCGAACCGCCTGCGCCTCGCCGAGGAGGTTCGCGAGCCGCTCGCCCGGCGGGCGACCGGACGAGGTCGGCGAGCGCGATCGTGCCGCGCAGCCGCCGGTGCGTGTCCATCCCGAAGATCTGCGAGAGCGACTCGGCCGGGAGCGTCGACCGCTCGACGCGCTCGAGCGTTTCCTCGCGCGTCGCGTCGGCGTAGAGGCAGACGTACTCCGGGCTCATGAGCCCACCGCCGTCGCCGGGTCGTAGCCGAGCAGCGTCCGCAGCCGGCGTGCCTGGAACGGGGAGAGGAGCGCGATCACCTTCTCGCGCCGGTCCTCGGGCAGCTGGAGGACGAGGTCGGCGGCGTCGTCCGTCTCCATCCGGCCGATGAGCGCGGCGATGTCGAGGTCGCCGCGATCCTCGACGAACTCGAGCTGATGGCTGTCCTCGAGCTCCTCGAAGACGTCTGCCTCGCGCTCGGGATCGACGGCGACGGCGGCCATGATCTCCTCGCCCTCGCTATGTGACGCCGCCTCGACGAGGTCGGCGAGCTGGGCGGGATGGAGCTTCGCGAGCTTCGGGTGCGGCACGCGCAGGCGCACCGTCGGAACGTGGCCGGTGAACGGCTCGACTGACGCCCAGTCGAGGAACGAGCCGGGCGTGACGCGGTCGGCGAACGCGCGCGGGATGACGCGCCGCAAGAGCCTTCGGCAGGCTCACATCGACGCCGACGACGCGGTACCAGCCGTCGAGCCGCGCGAGCTCGATCTCGTTCGCGCGCACGAGCCGGGCGCCGTCGACGTTTATCAGCTGCCGGTCGAGGACGTCCTTCTTGAGGAGAACCTCCTGCGGGCGGCGGCGGAAGTGCTGGAGGTCGAGCTGATCGGCGTCGAGCGTGACAACCCCGGGCGCGATCTCGACGACCTGCTCGGCGGCGAGGAAGACCGGGCGGCCCGCGACAGTCGCGACGACGCCCGTGACCGGCGGATAGTCCTCGTCACCGAGGCGAACGATGAGGTCGTCGACGCGGCCGAGGCGCTCGCCCGCGGGATCGCGAAGTTCTCCCCCGGTTACGAGAGAGAGATGAAGGACTGCCGGAGTAAGCGCCGCCATCGACGCTCACCCTCCGACATCAGAGCCACCTCTTCCGGCGGAAAAACGCGAGCATCGCAACGACGGTCACGGCCATGATCGCGAGCGACACCAAGAAAGCGGTGCCGGCCGTTGACGTCGAAGAATGCCACGTTCATCCCGAAGACAGCCGGTAACGAACGTGAGTGGCGTCAGGACGACGATGAAGATCGTGAGGACGTAGAGAATGTCGTTCTGCTGGTGGGCGATGAGCGACTCGTTCGTGCTGTCGAGCGCCTCGACGACCTCCTTGTAGTTGTCGAGGATGTCCCAGATCCGCTCGCCCGCGTCAACGATGTCGTCGAAATAGAGTTCGAGATCGTCGGGCAGGAAGCGTCTCGATCGACCGCTCGAGCTGGCGGAGCGTCGGGCCGCTGCGGCTTGATGATCTTGCGGTAGGAGATGATCTCCTGCTTGACGCGGTGGATGTCGTGGACGAGTTCCTTCGCGCCCTCGCCGCCTGCGGCGCCGATCTCCTCGTCGATCTGTTCGAGCTTGTGGCCGATCTTGTCGAGGATCGGAAAGCAGTAGTCGTAGAGGTCGTCGAGGATCTCGTAGAGCAGCCGCCCCGAGCCGCGGCGAGAGGTGCTGCTCCGGACGTCCGCGTTCTCGTCCGCGCGCCGCAACAGCCGGCGGACCGGGCGGAGGTCGATTGTCGGGAGCGTGACGATGTAGTCCGGCCCGACGAAGACGTCGAGCTCTGCGGCGCTGAGGCGGCGGGTCTCGGCGTCGTAGAACGGGAAGTGGAAGACCGCGAAGAGGTAGCCGGCCGCCCCGTTCTCGCCCTCTGGGTACACGTCGATCTTCGGGCGCTGACGCCGTGAAAGGACGTCCTCGACATCGAGCGCGTGCCAGCCGAAGCGCGTCGCGAGCGTCTGTGCCTCCTCCGTCGTCGGCGCGAGGAGGTGGACCCAGGTGAGGCCGTCGCTTTCGAGCTCAGTGATGCGCGGGCGCGTGTCCTCGACGCGGACGACCCAGGCGTCGCTCGCCGGCGCGTGCGGATGCGAGGCAGGCTCGGCATCGGTACTGAGAGGGTCGCGGTCGGGGCCATGACCCCGAAATGCTAGCCGGTGGGCGCCGCCGCGACCACTTCCGGCATCGGCATGCGGCGTCGTGCGGACTCCTTCGGGGAGGTCGCGCTCGAGCCGCAGCGCCGCGGCCGCGAGGACGAGGCTCGCGCCGGCCGCGAGCGGCCACAGAAGCAGCGGCCGGTGCTGGAGGAACAAGCCTCCCGCCGCGGGGCCGACGATCCAGCCGACCTGCCACGAGATGCTCGACGCCGCGAGATAGCGCCCGACGAGGCGCGGCGGCGCGAGATCGACGCTGAGCGGGGCCTGGATCGCGCCGTGGAGGCACTCGCCGATCGCGAAGACGAGCATCGCGGCGGCGAGGATCGCGAACGCCGCAGTCGCGCTCGTCCAGGCTCCCGCGGCGCCGATCGCGAGTAGCGACGCCGTCCAGAGAATCCCCATGAGCGCGAAGCCGCGCATCCGGCTCCGTCCCTCCGAAAGCTTCACGACGGGGAGCTGGAAGAGGACGATCCCGATCGCATTGAGCGCGAAGACGATGCCGACCTCGCGCTCGTTGATCTGCGCGACGTTCTTGCCGAACGCGGGGAGGATCTCCACCGCGAGCGAGATTCCCACCGTCATGAACGCGGCGTTGAGCAGCGTGAACCGCGTAAAGACGCGGTCCTGCACCACGGCGCGCCAGCTGCCGCCCTCGCGCCCCTCGTGGAGCGCCGGCGCGCGTACGCGACTGAGCACGGCCATGTAGGCGAGGAACGTCACGCAGTTGATTGCGAAGAGGACGGTGAAGCTGCCGGGATCGGCGACCACGGCGATCGACCCCGCCGCGACGCCGCCGAGCGCGACGCCGACGTTCATCGAGAGCCGCTGCAGCCCGTACGCCTGGGCGCGCTTCGCCGCCGGCGTCAGCCCTGCGAGCAGCGCCGACTGCGACGGCCAGAACGCGCCGCTCCCGACGCCCCAGAGCGTGTAGACGAGGAACGCGTCGAGCGCCGAACGGATGAGCGGCATGAGCGCGAACGCGACCGTCATCACGACGAGCGCGCCGAGCAGCACGCGCTTCGGTCCGAGCCGGTCCGAGAGTGTCCCGCCGGCGAAGCCGCTCGCGAGCGCCGCCGCCGACTGAACCGCCGCCGCCGCTCCCGCGACTCCGAACGCGATGCCGCGGACGTCGTGGAGGTAGATGAGCAGGAACGGGAGCACGACGCCGTTCCCGAACGCGTTGACGAGCGCTCCCGCCTCGAGCACGTAGACGTCGCGTGGCAGGCGCGGTGCGAGCGAGCCGATGTAGGTCTTGAGTCCGCGCATCGTCCGGGAGAGAATGCCGGGATGTTCACACGTGCACTTCTCGTCCCGTCACTCGTGTTGGCCCTCGCCGCGTGTGGTGGGGGCGGCGGGCTGACGAAGGCGCAGTACGACACCAAGGTCAGCCACCTCTGCCTTCTCGCCGCCGACCAGATGCGAGAGCTCCACCTGGACAACAGCATCGGCGCATGGCAGCACTCCGGGCCAAGCGTCGTACGCGTGGCAGAGCACTTCGACAAGTCGCTTGCCGCTCTGAAGGCGCCCGGTGACATCGCCGCGGATGCTGCCGCGTACCTCAAAGCGAACGAGAAGCTCGCCTCGGACTACAAAGCGGCGGTCGCAGCCGCGAACGATGGCGACCGTGCGAAGCTGCTCGCCGCCGGGAACCGGTCGACGAGGGACGGGGCCGCAACGTTCCCAGCGGCAAAGGCGATCGGCGCGACAGGCTGTTACATCGGCTAGCTGCACGATCTCGCGATGCGGCGTTCGGCCGGATCTGCCGAAACCTTCGTCAACTCGCACATCAGGCCCTCACGTTCTCCTCGACTCGAACTCGAAGGTCTCGTTTGGCGGGGTTCGCGACCATCAGTCATAGCCCGGCGCTCAGCCCACGAATCCACTCGCGTTGAGTTGAACGTCGCGGTCCAACGACCTCGCGTATAGGCAGACCTTTGTTCCCGCCGCAGGCACCAGTTGAAGCGGGGTGGGGAAGGAGACCGCAAAGGGCGCGGCGGCGGTGATCCGTGGGATGTACCACAGCTCTCCCCGGTAGGTCGTGAGGGCGCAATGCGTGGCCGCGGCCGGGACTTTCCACGCCTGAAGCACAATCCCCGTGGAATCGGTAGCAGCGGCGGAACCGGTCAAGGACACCGACAAGCTGGTCAGGTTGATCGGAACGCTCTTTGGCCCGACAAGCGGGACGTAGGCTCCAGCTGCGATGGAGCGGTCCGCCGACCAGGGCGTGGACGGGGCGATGTTGACTTGAAGCTTTCCGGTTCGATCGACCTTGGCCTTGTTGCCCGCTCTCGCCGGATCGACGATGTTGACCGCGCTGCCCGTCGCTTTGATGGCCGCGTAGGACGTGCCGCCGAGCGCGAGTAGGAGCGCGACGCAGGAGATGACAAGAGCCGGACTTGGTAGACGAGTACGCATCGGGGTGACCTCCCAGGGTCAGGTTGGTACCTCAGGATCGAGGGCGGCGTGACCCGCCGAGTATCCGCTGGTGCCCGCATCGCGTCAACACACCCGACTACGCCTTGCGGAACCTGCCGTTATCGGACGTGCGCGCGGGTCATCCCCAACCGGCTGTGGCTTGCCAGGGAGGGACTGAATGCGCCCCGTTTGCCGCCTTGAAGGCTCCGGGTGAGCGACCTTCCTGCCGGCGAAAGCGATTGGCGGGACGGGCTGTTACATCTCGTAGGGGTTGTCGCTAGCGCCTCCTTGCCACGGGAACCACGTACGCCCACGACGCCGCCGTGCTGCAGATCGCAGTCACGTAGTTCAGCGTGTAGTCGATGTTCGTGAAGTTGTCGAAGACCGCCCTGGCCTGATTCGGCGGCGTGCCTTTCCCGGTCGATGTGAGGTACACGCCGTGAACTTCCACACCCGGCCCGCCGCCGTAGGTGGCGGTGCCGATCACGATGGTGCCGGCCGGGCACGTCGCGGTGGATGCACCGGTCTCGTTGAATCCGCTTCCGCCGTTCGCGGGAGCATCGACCGTGTTGCCCGTGACGTAAGTGACGCGCTTGACGGCGTCGGCGGACTTCGCCTTCTTGACGCTGAGTGTCGGAGCGAGCTTCTTGATGAGCTTCGTGTCGGCCTTCGCGTCGTCGTGCCCGCCGGTCGTAGCCGCGACCGCGGTCCCGCCGAGGACGAGGGCGAGCGCGACCATCGAGATCACGAGAGCCGGACTCGGCAGGCGAGGCGTGCGCTTGAACATGTGAACCTCCCGGTTGAACGTGCCGGGATCCTTCCAGAGAGGTCGGAGCGAGCCATGCGCCGGACCAGTCTTGACGTGCGTTCCGCAGCGGCGAATGATCCGGGTGCGTGGCGACGACCTGTCATCACTGCGGCGAGCGGCAATCGCGCCGGCGTCTCCAACCGATCGAGCTGTCGGCGGCCGGCTCGGTACACGTTTGCCGCGACGCGGACGCCTGCCGCATGCGCGCAGGACGCGGCCGCTTCGTTCCGACTCGGGCTCACAAGCTTGACGCGGATCGCCCGCGTCGGCGCTTCCTCGATAGGTCGGGCCGCCGGTGGGCGATCACGCTCGCCGTGCTTGTCGTGGGCGTCTTGGTGCTTCCCCACGTGGCGATCCACGGGCGCCATTACCACTTCTGGCTTATCCCGTAGAAGCGCGCGGCTACGCGCGAGGCAGTGCGCCCGGCAGGAATCGAACCTGCGACCTCGCGCTCCGGAGGCGCGCGCTCTATCCCCTGAGCTACGGGCGCGGGGAAGACGAGGCAGTGTAGCCTCGGCCCCCGTGGAGGTCTCCGCACGGATCGTGACGCTCGAGCTTGCGGAGACGTTCGTCATCGCGCGCGAGTCGAGCGACACCGCGGAGTCGCTCGTCGTCGAGCTGCGGCACTCAGGCGTCTCCGGGTTCGGCGAGGCGGCGGCGATCGCGCGGTACGACGAGTCGGCGCAGTCAGCGCTCGCGTACGTCGAGGAGCACGCCGACGCGCTCGGTGACGACCCGTTCGCGCTCGAGGACGTCTTCACGCGGCTCCCGGCGCAGGAGTTCGCGGCGCGCGCTGCGCTCGACGCGGCGTTCCACGACCTCCAGGGAAAGCTTCTCGGCCAGCCGGTGTGGCGGCTCCTCGGCCTGCGGCGCGCCGGGCCCCCGACGAGCTGGACGGTCTGGCTCGGCGATCCCGACGACATGGCGCGCCGCGCCGAGAAGGCGCTCGGGCGGTTCCGCCGTCTCAAGCTGAAGCTCGGCGGGCGCGACGGTCTCGACGTCGAGCGCGTCCGTGCCGTGCGCGGCGTCGCGGGCGACCTGCCGCTGCAGGTGGACGTGAACGAGGCGTGGAGCCGCGACGAGGCACTCGACTTTCTCCCGCAGCTCGCCGAGCTCGGTGTTGCGTACTGCGAGCAACCGCTTCCCGCCGGCGATCCGGCGGGGCCTGACGTGAAGGAACGCTCGCCCGTCCCGATCTACGTCGACGAGGATTGCCACACCCTCGCGGACGTCGCCGCGTGCGCCGAGCGTGCGCACGGGATCAACGTCAAGCTCGCGAAATCGGGCGGTATCCGCGAGGCGACGCGCATGGTGCACGCGGCGCGCGCGCTCGGGCTCGGCTGCATGCTCGGTTGCATGGTCGAGGCGGGGCTCGGGATCTCCGCCGCGGCGCAGGTCGCGTCCCTCTTCGACCACGTCGACCTCGACGGGAACCTCCTGCTTGCCCACGATCCGTGGCCGGGCGTGCCATTCGTCGACGGCGTCCAGCTACCGCCGGACGCTCCAGGCCTCGGCGTCCAACCGGCGTGAAGTACCTCCTGCTCGCGGAAGGCTTCTCGGCCGACCCGCACTACGGCAAGACGATGCGCGGCGTGCTGCGATACCGCCGCGACGACGTTGCCGCAATCCTCGATTCGACCCGCGCCGGCGAGAGCGAGGACGGAGTGCCGATTGTCGCGACCGTCGAGGAAGCACTGCAGTTCGATCCGACGACGGCGCTCGTAGGCGTCGTCACGCAGGGCGGGTACTTCCCTCCGGCGTGGATGGAGCTTCTCCACCGCTGCGTAGAGGCAGGCCTCGACGTCGAGAACGGCCTGCACGTGTTCCTTGGTGACGACCCCGAGCTGAATGCGCTCGCCGCGGAGCGCGGAGTCGAGCTGCGCGACCTGCGCCGGCCCGCCGGCGGACCTCTCCACCGCGACTGGGGCGAACCTCTCCGTCGACGCGACAATCGTCCTCACGGTCGGCTCGGACTGCGCGATCGGGAAGATGACCGTCTCGTGCGAGCTCGACCTCGAGGCGCGGCGGCGCGGTGTGAAGTCGGTCTTCGTCCCGACCGGCCAGACGGGGATGGCCATCGCGGGCTGGGGCATCGCCGTCGACGCAGTCGTCTCCGACTTCATCGCGGGCGCTGCGGAACGGCTGGTCGTCGAGGGTCGCGAGCGTGGGGGAGAGCTGCTGTGGGTCGAGGGGCAGGGCTCGCTCATCCACCCGGTCTACTCGGGCGTGACGCTCGGCCTCTACCACGGCAGCGCTCCGCATCTGCTTGTCCTCTGCCACGAAGCGCGGAGGACGGAGATCCTCGGAGCGGGAGGTGGGCCGCATCCGATCCCTCCGCTCGGCGAGCTCGTCGAGCTGCACGAACGGATGGCGCTGCCGGCGCGTCCGGCGCGCGTCGTCGCGGTCGCGCTCAACACGCGCGACCTCGGCGAAGACGAAGCGCGGGCGGCGATCGCCGCGGCCGAGGCGGAGACGGGCCTGCCGGCTGACGATCCCGTGCGCTTCGGCGCAGCAAAGCTCGTCGACGCCGTGGTCGCGAGCTGATGGACGCCCAGCCCGTCTTCACCACAACCGACTTCACGCAGGCGGAAGCAGCCTGCGTGGAACTGCGCTCACACGGCATCAAGTGCGGCTCGGTCGAGACTGCGAGGGTCGGGCCGTTCGCGCCTCCGTACATCGGCGTGCCCGCCGGCGAGGGTCACAGCGGTCAGTGGAACGTGATCGTCGCGCCCGAGGACGTTGAACGCGCAACCGAGGTTCTGCGCGCCTGGATCGGCTGACAGCGAAGGCTTGACAACCGAACAGGTGTTCGTCTACTATGCGAACAGATGTTCGGCAAGCTTCTCATTCTCGTCTGCCTCGTAGCTCTCGCCGTGGGGTATGCGGCGCACGGTTCGTCCGGCGCTGGGACGAAGCGCATCTACGTGGTGCGCGCCGGTGACACGCTCTGGTCGATCGCTGCGCATTCGTACGCCGGCGACCCGCGCGAGGGCGTCTGGGAGATCGAGCAGCGGAACCACCTCGCAGCAGCGACGATCTCGCCTGGCGAAAAGCTCGTCTTGCCCTAGAGCGGCGGCAGGTCGATCCCGAAGGTGTAGACCTTCTCGCCGCGGAAGAGCTTCCGCTCCGGATCCCACGGGAACCAGATGAGCACCTTCCACTCGAGCTGCCCTTCGAGTGGCTCTTGTCCGAGCCACGGAGCCGACTGCGTCGCGGCGACGTTCGCCTCCTCGCACACGCCCTGCGGGCCGATCACGATGTCCGTGAGGTTGAAGACGATGTCCGGGAACGCGGTGAGGAGCTCCGTGTAGAACCGCGCCGCGCCCGCGTGCCCCTCCCAGCGGTGTCCGGTCTGGACGAGCTCGTACACGCAGTCCGGCGTAAGCGTCCCGAGCAAGCCCTCGATGCTGCGCGCGTCCTCGGCAATTGAGTGCGCCTTGTAGAGCTCGCGGATCTCGGTGTACGACTCCGGCGAGAACTCGCGACGATAAAGCTCGAGCAGGCTCGGATCCGGCACGCCGGAGAGCCTACGCCAGCACGAGCTCCGGAAGCGGCGCGTCGGCCGCGAGCTGCTCCGGCTGCCGCTCGGTGACGCGCAGGAACGCGTCGACTACAGCGGGCGCGAACTGCGTGCCGCGGTTCCGGACGATCTCCGCCACAGCGTCGTCGAGCGACCGAGCGTCGCTGTACGGACGATCCGTCGTCATCGCATCGAACGCATCCGCAAGGCCGACAATGCTCGCCTCCGTCGGAATCTCGTTGCCCGGCAGCGCGTGCGGGTAGCCGGTCCCGTCCCACCGCTCGTGGTGATGGAGGATCGCCGGCACCGTCTCGTGGAGGCTGCGCAGCCGCCCGACGATCCGCGCGCCGTCCTCGGGATGCCGCTTCACGACCTCGAACTCTTCCTCCGTCAGCCGCGCCGGTTTCGTGAGGATCGCGTCGGGGACGCCGATCTTTCCGATGTCGTGGAAGAGACCTGCGAAATGCAGCGTCTCGAGGCGGTGCCGGTCGAGGCCCATCTCCCGGCCGATCTCGACCGCGATCCGCTGCACCCGCAGCGAGTGGCCCGGCCGTGTACGCGTCTTTCGCGTCGACCGTCTCGTTGAGGCTCGCGACGGCCTCGAGCGCGCTCTCCTCGAGCAGCCGGTTCGACTCCACGAGACGCCGCGACGCGCTCCGCACGAGCAGAGCGAGCGCTGCCCAGAGAGCGAGAAACACGCCCGCGACGGTCAGCCAGATCATCCGGCGGCGTGAGCCGATCAGCTGGTTGACGGCCGCCGGGTTCGCGTAGATCTCGTACGCGCCGATCACCTGCCCCGGCCGCGAGCCGGCGATGGGCGCGTAGACCTGGAGGAGGCTCGGGAAGCCGAGACTCGCTTCGAAATCGTCCTCTTCGCTCGCATTCGACGTCGAGACGAAGCTCGCTGTCGCCGTGTCGTCGTTGACCGCCGTCTCGAGCGGCCCTTCGAGCTGGAAGCGGTGACCGATCCGCGACTGATCCTTGTTCGTCCAGGCGAGGCGGCCGTCTGGCTCCCACACCTTGACGGCGACGACGTCCTGGTGTTGTGCGTTGAAGGAGGCACGCATCGCCCGGCCGCCTCCGCGGTTGACGACGACACGGTTCCCATGCACGAGCGAAGGGCGGACGACACCGTCGACGTAGCGCGCGAGCGACGAGCGCTCCGACGAGACGGCCTGATCCCACAGCGTCCGCGAGAGCGACCAGCCGAGAACGGCGCCGCCGGCCACGAGGATAAGCGCCGACGCGAGGAGGAAGGCGCGCAACAGCGTGATCGACCGTGCGAGGTCGTCCGTGCGCCGCATTCGCCGCCCGCGCGCATCCATAAGTCGCTTTATCGTCCCTGAGGCCCGATTTGTTTAGCCCCCTCCTAGAATCGGCGGATGGATCTCGACGTCGTCTTCCTCGGCACATCGGCGTCGGCCCCAACCGCGCAGCGCAGCCCGGCGGCCGTGCTCGTGCGCCGCGGCGGTGAGCGGCTGCTCTTCGACTGCGGCGAGGGGACGCAGCGCCAACTGCAGCGCTCGTGCCGTCGGCCTGCCGGATCTCGAGGAGATCTTCCTCACGCACTACCACGCGGACCACTTCCTCGGCCTGCCGGGGATGCTCAAGACGTTCGGGCTGCGCGGCCGTGGGGACGTGCCGCTCACCATCTACGGCCCGCGCGGTTTGCGCGAGCTCTTCAACCAACTCCAGCCGTTCGTCGGACGTCTCCCGTATCCCGTCAGCCTCGTCGAGCTCGAGCCGGGGGAGACGGTGCCGCGCGGTGACTATGCGATCGAGCCGTTCGCGGCCGACCACGGAGTCGCAGCGCTCGGGTACGCGCTCGTCGAGGCGGAGCGTCCCGGGCGGTTCGACGTCGCTGTTGCCGACGAGCTCGGCGTGCCCTCAGGCCCGGAGCGTGGGCGCCTCCAAGCGGGCGTGGCGATCGAGCTGCCCGACGGCCGCACGGTCACGCCCGCCGACGTGCTCGGCGAGCCGCGGCCTGGCCGGCGCGTGGTCATCTCCGGCGACACGGCCCCGTCACCGGCTGTCGTGCAAGCCGCGTACGGCGCCGACCTCCTCGTGCACGAAGCGAGCTTCCTCGCCGAAGAGGCCGACCGCGCCCGCGAGACGAACCACTCCACCGCGGCGGAAGCAGCCGAAGTCGCGCGCCTCGCGCAGGTGAAGCTCCTCGCGCTCACGCACGTCTCGCCGCGGTACTTCGGGCCGGAGCTCGCCGAAGAAGCGCGGACCGTCTTCCCGAACACGGTCGTTCCCCGCGACTTCGACGTGATCGAGGTGCCGTTCGCCGAGCGCGGGGCACCGGAACTCGTCGAGCGCGGCGCGCGCCCGCCGCGGCCCGTCGTGAGCGCGGAGTGAGACCGCGTAGCTCGCGCATCCGGCCGAGTCGCTAAGCTCCCCGACGGTCGTACCCCTTTAACCCGGTCCAGCGAGGCCGGAAAGGAGACGGATGAGTACGCACGCCCCGATTCAGGGGAAGTCGGTCCTCGACGCGGAAGCGCTCGGCCGGACTCTTTCGAGAATCGCCCACGAGATCATCGAGGGCAACCCGTCCATTGAGGACGTCGCGCTCGTCGGGATCCAGACGCGCGGGGTGCCGCTCGCGCATCGCCTCGCGCGGCTCATCGAGGAGCGCGCCGGCGCAACGCCTGCGCTCGGCGCGGTCGACATCACCTTCCACCGCGACGACGTGATGGTGCGCGGAGGCGAGGCGCCGCTCGCGCCGCAGCCGCTCGTCCGCGCGACGCAGCTCGACTTCCCGCTCGACGGCCGCACCGTCGTGCTCGTCGACGACGTCCTCTACACCGGCCGCACGATCCGCGCCGCGATCGAGGCGCTCTTCGACTACGGCCGCCCCGAGCGCGTCCAGCTCGCCGTGCTCGTCGACCGCGGCCACCGCGAGCTGCCGATTCGCCCCGACTACGTCGGCAAGAACCTGCCCACCGCCCGCGACGAGCGCATCCAGGTGCAGCTCGTCGAGGTGGACGAAGTAGACGCGGTGCTGCTCGTCGGCTCCCCAGAGGAGAACAACCGGGAGGAGGAGGGAAGATGATCCGCTTCGTTACCGACGACTTGCGGCCACCCGGCCCGCCGCCGAAACGCCACCTCATCTCGGTCGCCGACCTCACGCGCGACGACGTCGAGCGCCTGCTCGGCACCGCGCGCACGTTCGCGGCCTCGCTCGACCGCCACGTGAAGAAGCTCCCGACGCTCAAAGGGCAGCTCATCGTCAACCTCTTCTACGAGTCCTCGACTCGCACGTCGTCGTCCTTCGAGCTCGCCGCGAAGCGCCTCTCGGCCGACACGCTCAACATCAAGGCGATCGGCTCGTCGGTGGACAAGGGCGAGTCGCTCAAGGACACGGCGCTCACGCTCGGCGCCTACGACCCCGACGTGATCGTCATCCGGCATCCGCAGATCGGCGCGCCGCAGCTCGTCGCGAAGACGATCGACGCGCACGTCGTCAACGCGGGGGACGGCAAGAACCAGCATCCGACCCAGGCGCTGCTCGACCTCTACACGATACAGGAGGAGTTCGGCCGACTCGAAGGGCTGCACGTCGCGATCGTCGGCGACGTCCTCCACTCGCGCGTCGCGCGCTCGCTCGTTCAGGCGTTCGCGCTCGTCGGGATCCGGACGACGCTCGTCGGCCCGCCGGCCCTTCTCCCGCGCGAGCTGCCGGCGGAGATGACCTCCGACATCGACGCGATCCGCGACGCCGACGTCGTCTACGTCCTCCGCATGCAGAACGAGCGGATGCAGGCCGGCGCGAACTTCGTCCCGAGCCTGCGCGAGTACACGGCGCGGTGGGGCGTCACGCCCGAGCGGCTGCGCCCCGGCCAGAAGGTCATGCACCCGGGGCCGATGAACCGCGGCGTCGAGATCGATCCGCGTGTCGCCGACTCGCCGGATTCGCTCGTCGTCGCGCAAGTGCGCGCCGGGCTCGTGACGCGGATGGCGGTTCTGTATGACGTCCTGACCGGCGGCCCGGTCGGCGTCCAGGCGCTCGCCGCGGCGGAGGTGGCCTAGGTGGTCACCGCCCACGCATCTCGCACACTGCGCGCGGCTGCAAACCAGCGCCGTGCCGCGTCCTCAGTCGCCCCGATAGAACACCGCTATCGGGGCTCCCTGCGTCCTTGCACGGCTTGGTTTTCGCCGGCGCAGCGCACGACCTGCCCGGGCGGTGACCACTGATGCTCTGGCAGAAGGACGGGCCGGGCGCGAACGTCGTCATCCGCGGCGCGCGCGTCCTCGATCCGACCGAAAAGATCGACGCGACGCTCGAGGTGCGCATCGACAACGGCTGCATCGTCGATGTCGCGGAGAAGGTCGACGCAAACGAGCACCGCGTGATCGACGCGGCCGGCCTCGTGCTCGCGCCCGCCTTCGTCGACCCGCACGTTCATCTGCGCACTCCCGGCCGCGAAGACGAGGAGACGGTCGCGACCGGCACCGCCGCCGCCGCGGCGGGCGGCTTCTGCGCGATCCTCGCGATGCCGAACACCGATCCGGTGATCGACTCCGCCTGGACACTCGGGGCGCTCGTCGAGGTAGCGAAACGCGAGGCGGCGGTACCGACCGGATTCCTCGCGGCGATCACCCGCGGTCAGCGTGGGGAGGAGCTCACCGAGATGGGCGAGCTCGCCGACAGGGGAGCGGTTGCGTTCTCCGACGACGGCATGCCCGTCGCCTCGGCAGGACTCATGCGGCGCGCGCTCCAGTACGCCTCGACCACCGACCGGCCGCTCGCGCTCCACTGCGAGGAGCCGACGCTCTCGCACGGCGCGCACGTGCATGAGGGTCGCGTCGCGGCCGAGCTCGGTTTCGCGGGATATCCCTCGGTGGCGGAGTCGGTCGCCGTCGAGCGCGACATCTCGCTCGCCGCATACGAAAACGGGCGCATCCACGTGTGCCACGTCTCTGCCGCCGAGTCGGTCGAGGCGCTGCGCCGCGCGAAGGAGGCCGGCATCAACGCGAGCGGAGAGGCGACGCCGCACCACCTCGTGCTCACCGACGAGGCCGTCCGCTCGCTCGACACGAACGTGAAGATGAACCCGCCGCTGCGCGCGGAGCGCGACAGGATCGCGCTGCTCGACGCGGTGCGCGACGGCACGATCGAGGCGATCGCAACCGACCACGCGCCGCACGCGGAGCACGAGAAGGACGTTCCGTTCGAGGAAGCGCCGTTCGGCGTGACCGGCCTCGAAACCGCGTTCGCGTCGCTGTACACGCACCTCGTCCAGCCCGGGCTGCTGCCGCTCGAGACGCTGCTCGAGCGTATGTCCGCCGGGCCGGCGCGCATCTTCGATCTCGACCGGCCGCGTGTCGTGACCGGCGCTACCGCGAACCTCGTCCTGCTCGACCTCAACGGCTCGTGGACGGTCGGGGAGCAGCCGTTCCGCTCACGTTCCGGCAACTCGTGGCTCCTCGGCTCGACGCTGGCAGGGACGGTGCGTATGACCCTCGCGGGCGGGAAGGTGGCGTTCGAATGAGCTACCTCGCGCTCGCAGACGGCACCGTCTGGCCCGGCGAGTCGGTCGGCGCTGACGGGCACGCGCTCGGCGAGGCCGTCTTCACGACCGGCATGTCCGGCTATCAGGAGGCCGTCACCGACCCGAGCTTCGAGGATCAGCTCATCTGTTTCACGGCGCCGATGGTCGGCAACTACGGCGTCGCTCCCGAGCGCTACGAGTCCGCGACGACGCACGCGCGCGCGGTGCTCATGCGCGAGGCGCGCGGGCCGGAGTGGACGGACTGGCTCACGCGAGCACGGCATCGTCGCGCTCACGGGGATCGACACGCGGAGCCTCGTCCTCCACCTCCGCGAGGCCGGCTCGGCAGCTCGGCATCGCGGTCGCCGGGCGACATGCCCGTCGACGACGCGATCGAACTTGGCGCGGAAGCAACCGCCGATGCTCGGGCGCTCGCTCATCGAGGGCGTCTCGGTCAGGGACACGTACGTCTTCGCCGCGGAGGGACGCGTCTCGGTCGGCGTCGTCGACTACGGCGTGAAGAACTCCGTCCTGCGGCGGCTCGCGAAGGCCGGCGCGAAGGTCACGGTCCATCCGCACGACGTCGACGCCGACACGCTTGCGCGCCACGACGGCGTGCTGCTGTCGCCCGGCCCTGGAGACCCCGAACCGCTCGTCGCTCAGACCGCGACGGTCGAGGAGCTGCTCGGACAGACGCCGGTGCTCGGCATCTGCCTCGGGCACCAGCTCATCGCCCGCGCGACGGGCCACGAGACATACAAGCTCCCGTTCGGCCATCGCGGCGCGAACCATCCGGTGCTCGAGCGGAAAAGCGGTCGCGTCCTCGTCACGAGCCAGAACCACGGCTTCGCCGTACGGGCGAGCGAAGCGGCCGAGGCGTCGCACACGTCGCTGTATGACGGCACGGTCGAAGGCCTCGACTTCCCGGAGCTGCGCGCTCGCTCGCTCCAGTTCCATCCCGAAGCCGGCCCCGGCCCGCACGACGCGTGGTCGCTCATCGAGAGGTGGGTGGACGAGCTTGCCGCGTAGAACCGACATCGAGTCGATCTGCATCCTCGGCTCCGGCCCGATCGTGATCGGTCAGGCCGCGGAGTTCGACTACGCCGGCTGCCAGGCGCTCAAGGTGCTCCGAGAGGACGGCTTCCGCACAGTCGTTATCAACTCGAATCCGGCGACGATCATGACCGACCCCGGCTTCGCCGACCGCACGTATCTCGAGCCGCTCGACGTCGAGTCGGTCGCCGACGTGCTGCGCCTCGAGCGGCCCGATGCGCTCCTCCCGACGATGGGCGGCGGCACCGCGCTCAACCTCGCGCGCGAGCTCGCCGAGTCCGGCGTCCTCGACGAGCTCGGCATCGAGCTGATCGGCGCGAAGCTCGACGTGATCGAGCGCGCTGAGGACCGGCAGCTGTTCAAAGAGGCGGTGGAGTCGTGCGGCCTCAAGGTTCCGCGTTCGATCGCCATCACCGACATCTCTCAACTCGAGGGGATCCCGGCTCCGGCCGTCGTCCGACCGGCGTTCACGATGGGCGGGCATGGCGGCGGCTTCGCGTTCACCGAGGAGGAGCTGCGCGCGCAGGTCGAGCGCGGGCTCGCCGAGTCCCCGATCGGCCAGGTGCTCGTCGAGGAGTCGATCCGCGGCTGGGACGAGTTCGAGCTCGAGGTCGTCCGCGACCGGCTCGACAACGTCGTCATCGTCTGCTCGATCGAGAACCTCGACCCGATGGGCGTCCACACCGGCGACTCCGTCACGGTCGCGCCGCAGATGACGCTGCCCGACGAGGCGTACCAGGAGTTGCGCGACGCGGCGATCGCGATTATCCGCGCGGTCGGCGTCGACACGGGCGGCTCGAATATCCAGTTCGCGCGCAACCGCGAGACCGGCGACGTGCGCGTCATCGAGATGAACCCGCGCGTCTCCCGTTCGTCGGCGCTCGCGTCGAAGGCGACGGGGTATCCGATCGCGAAGGTCGCCGCCCGGCTCGCGGTCGGCTACACGCTCGACGAGATCCCGAACGACCTGACGGGGACGACGCCCGCGAGCTTCGAGCCGACGCTCGACTACGTCGTCGTGAAGTTCCCGCGCTTCGCGTTCGAGAAGTTCCCGGGCGCCGATCGCACCTTGGGCACGCAGATGAAGTCGGTCGGCGAGACGATGGGGATCGGCCGGACATTCGCCGAGGCGTACCTCAAGGCGTTCCGCTCGCGGGAGCTCGACGCCGGTGCCGCGACTCCCTGGCAGACGCTCGTCGACGTGCCGGAGGACGTCCATCCGTTCTTCCAGCGTGAGCTCGACCGGATCTTCGCCGGGCTCGAGTCGATCGGCGACGTCGAGTCGCTCACGGCGCCTGACCTCCTGCGCCTCAAGCGGCTCGGACTCTCCGACGCGCAGATCGCAGCAGCCGCGGGCACGACGGAAGCAGCCGTCCGTCAGCGCCGCCGCGACTGCGGCGTGAAGCCTGCGTACCGCCGCGTCGACTCGTGTGCCGGCGAAGTCGAAGCCGCGTCGAACTACTACTACTCGACCTGGGGCGAGGCCGACGAGGCGCCGCCCACGGGTGCCAAGCCGCGGGTCGTCATCCTCGGCTCCGGCCCGAACCGCATCGGCCAGGGAATCGAGTTCGACTACTGCTGCGTCCACGCAGCGACGACGTACCGCGAGCTCGGCTACGAGGCGGTGATGGTCAACTGCAATCCGGAGACGGTCTCGACCGACTACGACACGTCCGACCGGCTCTACTTCGAGCCGCTCGATGCCGAGTCGGTGCTCGCGATTTGCGAGCGGGAGAAGCCCGTCGGCGTCGTCATCCAGTTCGGCGGCCAGACGCCGCTCAAGCTCGCGCGCCTCATCGAGGACGCCGGCTACACAATCCTCGGCACGCCGTTCGACGCCGTCGACCTCGCCGAGGATCGTGAGCGCTTCGCCGGGCTCCTCAAGGCGCACGGCCTGCGCTCGCCGGAGTGGGGGATCGCCGCGACGCCCGACGAGACGGTCGAGATCGCGGAACGGATCGGCTACCCGGTGCTCGTTCGTCCGTCGTACGTCCTCGGCGGTCGCGCGATGCGCGTCTGTTACGACGCCGACGACGTCCGCGAGATGCCGCCCTTCGAGCGCATCCTCGTCGACCGCTTCATCGAGAGCGCGGTCGAGGTCGACGTCGACGCGCTCTGTGACGGCACGGAGACATACGTCGCGGCGGTCATGCAACACATCGAGGAGGCGGGAGTGCACTCCGGCGACTCGTCGTGCATCCTCCCAGCGCAGAGCCTGAGCTTCGCGCAGTCACAAGAGGTCTCACGCATCGTGAAGATCCTCGGGCGCGCGCTCGGCGTCGTCGGCCTCCTCAACGTCCAGCTCGCGGTGACCGGCGACGGCGAGGTGTATGTCCTCGAGGCAAATCCGCGTGCGTCGCGGACGGTGCCGTTCGTGAGCAAGGCGACCGGGGTCGAGCTCGTCAAGGCAGCGTGCCGACTCGCCACCGGCGCGAGCATCGCCGATCTCGGTCTGCCGCCGGAACGGCCACCGCGGCAGTGGAGCGTCAAGGCAGCCGTCCTTCCGTTCGCGCGCTTCCCGGGCAGCGATCCAGTGCTCGGGCCTGAGATGCGCTCGACGGGAGAAGTGATGGCGAGTGCCGCTGATCTCTCGACCGCGCTCGACAAGGCCGAACGCGCAGCGGGGCGCCGGCTGCCACGCTCCGGCTCCGTCTTCATTTCCGTCCGCGAGGGCGACAAGCTGTCCGCGGTGCCGATAGCCGCGACGCTCGCCGGCCTCGGCTTCGCGCTCTACGCGACGGAAGGAACCGCCGCGACGCTCGCCGCCGCCGGCATCGACGTCGAAGCCGTCCGCAAGCTCAGCGAGGCGCAGGAAGGCGAGCCGACCGTGGTCGATCTCATCCGCCGCGGCCGTTGCGATCTTGTCATCAACACGCCCGAGGGACGCGACGCGCGCTCGGACGGTTATGCGATCCGCGAGGCGGCGATGGTGCAACGCATCCCGTGTATCACGACCCTTTCCGGCGCGGCCGCCGCGGTTCACGCGATAGCGACCGCGCGCGCCGAGCAGGCTGTCTCCCTCCAGGACCGCATCGATGCAGAGCTTGGCGCCGCGAACCCGGCATAGGGTCGTCGCGAGCGAGCGCGTTGGCCTCTACACGCTCGTGCGGATCGAGCGTGGGGAGGCCGACCCGGGAATCCCGGGACAGTTCTTCATGCTCGAAGCGCCCGGTCGTCTCCTGCCGCGTCCGTTCTCCGTCTGCCTCGCGCCACCCGGTGAGCTCGCCTTCCTCGTTGACGTCGTAGGGCCGGGCACGGAGGCGATCGCGGCGCTCGAGCCGGGAGACGAGATTGCCGTCTTCGGCCCGCTCGGGAACGGCTACCGCCTCGACGTCGAGCGGCCGCTTCTCGTCGGCGGCGGGATCGGCATCGCGCCCCTCCCGTACCTCGCCGAGCAGCTGGCGACAATTGGGCGGCGCACCGCGCATCGTCGCCGGCTTCCGGAGCGAGGAGCACGCAGCCGCCGCGTCACTCCTGCCCGGCGCCGAGATCGTCATCGATCCCGTCCTCGTCACCTCGCTCGTCGATCCGGACATGGACGTCCTCGCGTGCGGGCCGGAGCCCATGCTCCGCGCGGTTCGGACGATTGCCCCGCGCGCCCAGCTCGCGTGGGAGGCGCCGATGGCGTGCGGCTACGGCGCGTGTTACGGCTGCGTCGTCGAGATCGACGGCGAGCTCAAGCGTCTCTGCATTGAAGGGCCGGTCCTTGCGGCTGCTTAACGCCTCCGGTTGCCTCGACGCGCTCACCGCTCCCGAGGTCGCGCGCGCCCTCGACGGCTTCGTCACGAAGACCGTCACGCCACTGCCGCGCGAGGGGAACGCGCCGCCGCGCATCGCCGAGACCGCGCACGGGATGCTCAACGCGATCGGCCTTGCGAATCCGGGCCGCGAGCGTTTCCTCTCCGAGAATCTCCCGCGCCTGCGCGAGCTTGGCGTCCCGATCTGGGTGAGCGTCGGCGGCTTCTGCGCAGACGACTACGCGGAGACGTGCGCCCGCCTCGCGGACATCGAGGCGATCGAGCTCAACCTCTCGTGCCCGAACGTCGACGAGGCCGCCGACTCCGCCGCCGAGATCGTCGCCGCCTGCCGCGCCGCGACCGAGCTGCCGCTCTACGCGAAGCTCTCTGCCGCGCATCCCGACCTATCCGAGGTCGCACGCGCCGTCGCCGCCGCCGGCGCGAACGGGCTCTCGCTCATCAACACGCTGCGCGGCGTCGGGCTCGACCGGAACCTCCGCCCGGCCCTCGCCCGCGGCAGCGGTGGCTACTCCGGCCCGGCCCTCAAGCCCGTCGCGCTGCACGCCGTCCGCGCGTGCGCCGAGGCGACCTCGCTGCCGATTGTCGGCATGGGAGGGGTCACGACCGGCCGCGATGCGCTCGAGTTCCTCGCCTGCGGAGCGGCCGACGTTGCGCTCGGCACAGTGCTCTTCTCCGACCCGGACGCGCCCGCCCGGGTGCGCGCCGAACTCGCCGCCGCATGTGCCGAGGCCGGCGTTGCCTCTCCCGAAGACGCGATCGGCCTGGCAAAAAGCCCGGAAATGGAGGCAAACGTCACCACTTGATACGAGCCGGGAGGTTGGTATGCTCGCCCCCGGCCATGAGTCCGACTAAGACGCAGGCGCACGCTCCGGCCCGGTCCCTCGACCAGCGGATGGACGCCCTCAAGAGAGCGAACGACGTCCGCGTCAAGCGAGCGAAGCTCAAGAAGGACCTCAAGGACGGCAAGACCAAGATCCAGACGATCCTCGGCAACCCGCCGGAGTACGTCGAGACCGCCAAGGTCATCGACATCCTCATGGCGGTACCGAAGTTCGGGCGCGTCAAGGCCGGCCGCTTCCTCAACGTCTGCAAGATCAGCCCGTCTAAGACGGTCGGCGGACTGTCCGAGCGACAGCGCACAGAGCTGATCGGGCTCTTCAATCGCTAAGACCGTGCCTCCGGTACTCGTAGTCACAGGCCCGTCGGGCGCCGGCAAGGGGACGCTGATCAAGGAACTCGTCGCGCGCGTACCCGCGATCGCGCCGACCGTCTCCGCGACCACGCGTTCACGGCGGCCCACCGAGGCGGACGGCCGCGAGTACTGGTTCCTCACGGACGACGACTTCACTCAGCGGGTCGCCGCCGGCGAGTTCCTCGAATGGGTGGAGTACGTCTCGGGCCACCGCTACGGCACGCTCCGCTCCGAGCTTGACCGGATCGCGGCGAACGGACGCGTCCCGCTGCTCGAGCTCGAGACCGAGGGCGCCCTCCGCGTCGCGCGCAAGGTGCCGGGGGCCGTGACGATCTTCATCTCCGCCCACGTCGACGAGCTCGAGCGTCGCCTGCGCGAGCGCGCCACCGAGAGCACCGGCGAGATCGGCGAGCGAATCGACCTCGCCCGCAAGCAACTCGAGCAGGCCGGGGAGTTCGACTACGTGATCGAAAACGACATCCTCGAGCGCGCTGTCAACGAACTCACCCAACTCGTTGCCGGGCTCGTGACCCCGGCAGCTACCATGCCCTGACGATGATCGAGTCTCGCCTTGACGACCTGCTGGAGAACGTCGATTCGCGCTACGCCCTCGTGATCGTGGCGGCCAAGCGCGCCCGGCAGATCAACAACTACCACCACCAGCTTGGTGAGGGGTCGTTCGGCGACAACCTGCCGCCGCTCGTCGAGAGCCGCTCGAAGAACTACCTGACCATGTCCTTCGAGGAGATCTCGCAGGGCATGCTGAAGTTCACCTACCCGAAGTAGGGGGCCTTTCCGGATGACGCGCGTCCTCCTGGGAGTGACGGGTGGGATCGCCGCCTACAAGGCGTGCGAGCTCTGCCGGTTGTTCGTCAAGGACGGACACGACGTCGTGCCGCTCGTCACGCCCGGCGCCGAGCGCTTCGTCGCGGCCGAGACGTTCACGGCCCTCGCGCGGCGCCCCGCCGGCGACGACGTCTACCTCCACCTGACGCGCGCCGACATCCTCGTCGTCGCGCCGTGCACCGCGAACACGCTCGCAAAGCTCGCGCACGGTCTCGCCGACAACGTCCTCACCGAGGCGGCGCTCGCGCACCGCGGCCCGGTGCTCGTCGCACCGGCGATGAACCCGCGCATGTGGATGCACGCCGCGACGCGCGCGAACGTCGAGGAGCTCCGTGCGCGCGGCGTCGCGTTCGTCGGGCCCGACGAGGGCGAGACGGCCGAGGGTGAGCTCGGCGTGGGGAGGATGGCGGAGCCGGAGGAGATCTTCCGCGCTGCGCTCGAGCTGCTCCGCGGGACGAGCGCGCTGCGCGGGAAGCGCGTACTCATCTCCGCCGGCGGCACGCGCGAGCCGGTCGACGCCGTCCGCTACGTCGGCAACCGGTCGTCCGGCCGGATGGGAGTCGCGCTCGCCGCCGAGGCGCGCCGGCGCGGCGCCGACGTCACGCTTCTCGCCGCGAACCTCGCGGTGCCGGCGCCCGAAGGCGTCGAGATCGTCGATACGCCGACGGCGGCGGAACTCGAGCGCGAGGCGCTCACCCGCGCCGCGGAAGCCGACGTCATCGTGATGGCTGCCGCCGTCGCCGACTATCGCCCCGCGGCGGCGCTCGCGGCGAAGCGTCCGAAGGACGCCGAGACGTGGACGCTCGAGCTCGAGCCGACGACGGATGTCCTTGCGGCGCTCGGAGCGAACCGTCGTGCCGACCAGGTGATCGTCGGCTTCGCCGCCGAGACAGGTGACGACGGACTCGATCGCGCGCGCGCGAAGCTCGAGCGCAAGCGCGCCGACCTCTTCGTCTTCAACGACGTCTCGCAGCCGGGCATCGGCTTCGACGCGGCGGACAACGCCGTGACCCTCGTCGCCGCCACCGGCGACCGCGCACTCGCAAAGGCGCCGAAGAGCGAGATCGCGGCTTCGATCCTCGACGAAGTGGAGATGCTCCTCGCACATGGCTGAACGAGCGCTAGACCCGGCTCCTGCGGACGTTCTCCAGTCGATCACCGCGAATCTCGGCCAGGTCGTCCACGCGCCCGAAGAGTCACTGCGCCTCGTGGTGCTTTGCCTCGTCGCGCAGGGGCACCTGATCGTCGAGGACTTTCCCGGCGTCGGGCAAGACGATGCTCGCGAAGGCGCTTGCTCGCTCGCTCGATTGTCGCTTCGCCCGTCTCCAGTTCACGCCGGACCTGCTCCCGTCCGACGTCACCGGCGTCAACGTCTTCAACCAGCAGCGCAACGAGTTCGAGTTCCGGCCAGGCCCCGTCTTCGCCAACCTCCTCCTCGTCGACGAGGTCAACCGCGCCTCGCCGAAGACGCAGGCCGCGTTGCTCGAGTGCATGGAGGAGCGGCAGGTCACTGTCGACGGCGTCACGCACCCGCTCGACGCGCCGTTCATGGTGATGGCGACCCAGAACCCGATCGAGTACGAGGGAACGTATCCGCTGCCCGAGGCGCAGCTCGATCGCTTCGCGGTCAAGCTGTCGCTCGGCTATCCGCCGCTCGCGGACGAAGCGAAGATGCTCGGAGAACAGACGGGCGACCCGCCGCTCGAGTCGCTTCCGAGCGTCGCGACCGCGGCCGACGTCCTCCGGCTGGTGGAGGCAGCTCGCGCGATCTACGTCGAGGAGAGCGTCGGCCGGTACGTCGTCGCGGTTCTCCGGTACACGCGTGCCGACTCGCGCCTCTACCTCGGCGCGAGCCCTCGCGCGGGGATCGCTCTGCTGCGGATCGCCAAGGCGCTCGCGCTTGCCGAGGGCCGCGACTTCGTCTCGCCCGACGACATCAAGACGGTCGCGGCGCCCGTCCTCGCGCACCGTCTCATCCTCGCGCCCGAGGCACGGTCGGCCGGGCTTGGCCCCGCCGAGCTCGTTGCCGACGCTCTCGCGCACACGCCCGTTCCCGTCTGATGACACGGCGAGGCGCCGCGGTGCTCGCAATCGGCCTCGTGGTCTGGTTCGTCGCGTGGCTGGTCGGGGGCCGTGCCCTCTTTCCGATCGCCGCCGGCCTCGTCCTCGCTGTCCCCGTCGCGCTCGCCTGGGTGCGTCTCTCGCGCCAGCGTCTCGCGGCCAGCCGCCGCTGGGAGGGGCACGGAGTCGTCGAAGGAGACGACGTGCGCGTCGATCTGCGCGTCTCGCCGAGCTCGCGCGTTCCGCTGCCCGTCCTCGTCGCGCGCGACACGATCGGCCGGCTCGGTGAGCACACGATCGACCTGCGCCGGGAAGGCGGCGCCTATCGCGGCGCGTACACACTGCGCAACGTCGCGCGCGGTCGTCACGTCTTCGAACCGCTCCGTGTCTCGATCTCCGATCCGTTGCAGCTCGCTGAATCGTCGCTCCGCATTGACGCGCGGGAAGTGCTCGTCGTCTATCCCCGGCTGGTCGAGCTCGAAGGGCTCTTCTCGCACGCCGGTGCGAGTCTCGCCGACGGGCGACGCCTGCTCCTTCGCCGACCGACCGGATTCGAGTTCCACACCGTGCGCCATCACGTGCCGGGCGAGTCGCTCCGCCGCGTCCACTGGCCGTCGACCGCCCGCACGCGGACGCTCATGGTGAAGGAGTTCGAGGATTCGCCGCGCGACGAGGTCGCGGTCCTTCTCGACGGTGACGCCGCGGGGGTCGCCGGCTCGGCGCCCGACTCGTCCTTCGACGCAGCCGTGCGGGCGGCCGGCTCGATCCTGCACGCGCACGTTCGCGGAGGCCGTCCCGCCGTGCTCGTCCTCAACACGCGCGAGCGCGAGGTGCAGCCGGTCGCGACGGACGGGCCGGCGTGGGAGCAGGCGCTCGGCGTGCTTGCCGGCGCGGTGCCCGATGCGCGCACGCCCGCGTCGGCGCTGCTCGATTCGGCGGAGGGGCCGGCGGCACGCTCGCTCGAGCTCGTCGTAGTGACGTCGTGTCTCGAACCGGCGCTTGTGCGTCGATTGCTTGATCGCGCGCTCTCGCGCCGACCAGTGGCCCTCGTCTACGTCGACGCGCCGACCTACGCCGGACGGCCGTCGACGCCGCAACCGGCGCTGCTCCAGCTCCAGGCGTCGGGCGTGCCCGTGGCCGTCGTTCGGCAGGGCGACGATCTGCGCGAGGTGCTCGGCGGCGCATCATCCCCGGTCCGGCGCGAGGTTGCGCATGCGTAGAACGCTTCTCGCTGCGGGTGTGGCCGGCGTGGTGATCGCGTGCATGTGGATGAACCTCGAGCAGCCGCTCGCGGCGCCGGGACACGCCCTGGTGCTCGTCGTGCTCGCCGTCGCCGTCGCGGCGATCCCGAGCCGGCGCGCCCGCGCCGTGGGCAGCGTCATCGCCGCGCTCGTCGCGGTAGGCCTCGCGTTCGGCGTGTGGCTGCCTCTCCATCCCGTCGGCGGCATCGGCACCGTCTGGACGCAATTCGAGAGCGGCTTCCTTGACTTCTACTCGACCCACTTGCCGTTCGATCCCGGCCGGCACGCGGACATGGCGAAGGTCGTGCTCTTCGCAGTCTTCGCCTTCACGCTCGCGGTCGGTCTTCTCGCTGCGGCACGAAAGCCGGTTGCCGCAGCGGTACTCCTGCTCGTGGGCGCGGCGTGGCCGGCAACCCTGATCGTCCCGACGAACGGCACGGCGCTCGGCGCGGCGATTCTCGGGGCTGCGCTCATCGTCCTTGCAGCAGCCGGCTCGCGGCGGATCTCGGGCTACGCGGTGCCGTTCGCACTCACTCTCGTGCTCGGCGGAATCGTCGTCGGAACCGCAACCGCGTCGAATCACCCCGTCGTCAACTGGCAGAGCTGGAGTGTCGCGCGCGGCCACGCGCTGAACGACGTGCAGTTCATCTGGGACGCGCGATATCGCGGGCTCCACTGGCCGAAGGCCAAGACGACGATGCTCGAGGTTCGTTCGAACACGGAGCCCGCCTATCTCCGCGCCGCGGTGCTCGACGACTTCGTCGACGGAGGGTGGGTCGCCGGACGACCGCGGGCGGCGGACGCGCTCGAGCCGGCTGCCGCGTTCCGGCCCGACAACCAACGTGAGCAGGTCGTCACGATCGAGGGGCTCGCAGACACGCGCTTCCTCGCCGGCGAGGTTCCCGTCCGCTTCTCGGCGAACACACCATTCGTCGAGCCTCAACGCGGCCTCGCCGAACTGCCGCATGCGTACGGCCGCGGTTTCCAGTACACCGCCTGGAGCTATGCCGCGAGCCCGAGCGTCGGGGCACTCTCCCGTTCGCCGGCCGATTACCCGGCGGCGTTGCTCGACGGCGGGATGCTCGACGTGGGGGACGGAATCCGCGTGCCGGCGTTCGGCGTTCCCGGTCGCGCTGCGGACGTGGCCAGCTCGCTCTCGCTGACCTTCGGTCTCGCAGACTACGTTCGCCTCGCCGAACTCGCCGGCCACGTCACGCACGGAGCGAAGACACCGTACGCGGCCACCGTCGATCTCGAGCGGTGGTTCCTCGTCGGCGGCGGCTTCACGTACTCGAACAATCCGCCGGTCGTCTCTCCTCCGCTCGTCGGCTTTGCCACCACGACGCGCAGCGGGTACTGCCAGTACTTCGCCGGAGCGATGGCGCTCATGCTCCGGTACGTCGGGATCCCAGCGCGGGTCGCGGTCGGCTTCGCCGGGCCGACGTTCGATCCCGCCAAGGGTGCGTGGACGTTCACCGACCATGACGCTCACGCCTGGGTCGAGGTGTGGTTCAAGGGGTACGGCTGGCTCCCCTTCGACCCGACGCCGGCGACGCCCGCGTCGAGTCGCGCCCGGCTCATCGCCGGCTACACGCAGAAACCGAGCAAGGGCGGGGGAGGGTCGAGCAGCGGAGGCAGTCAGACTCCAGCGCCGCCGCCGGTTGTCGGGACCGGCTTGGCCTCCGGTCACAACCATCTAGGCGGGCGTCCCACGCGTGAGGGAGCGTCCGCCGGCGCCCATGGCGGCAGCTTCCCGTACGCGGCGCTCGTCGTCCTGCTGGTGCTCGCG
This sequence comes from uncultured Actinomycetes bacterium, assembly GCA_963816735.1. Lineage (GTDB taxonomy): Bacteria > Actinomycetota > Thermoleophilia > Gaiellales > Gaiellaceae > Palsa-739. The sequence goes on along the minus strand of CAWFLY010000010.1, from coordinate 419,049 downwards.
GCCGTCGTGGGCGGGATCGCGCTCGCGAAGGAAGCCCGGCGCCGCGTGCGGAGGCGTGCGCGCGACCCGCGGCGGATCGCGGGCGCGTGCCGCGACGAGCTCGTGAGCTTCCTGCTCGACCAGGGAATCGATTCGCCGGCGAGCGCGACTGTCCGCGAGCTCGGTGTCCTTGCGCGGCGTCAACTCGGCGCTGACGTCGACGAGTTCGTTGCCGCTACGACCGCGGCACGCTTTGGGCGTCCTGAGGCTGCGGCTGCTGCCGCGCGCGACGCTCTGCACGAGTCCAGGCCGCTGTTCGCGTCCTGTCGCCGATTTCTTACGCGGCGCGACCGGGTGCGCGGCTTCCTCTCGGTGCGGTCGCTCGCCCGGGTCCGGTGGACCGTTGATGACTCTGTATCTCTCGGTAGCACCGCATCGTGAGCGAGACGACCTACAGCCTCTTCCAGACCGGCCGGAAGCATCTCCGTCAGGGGATGCCCGCGCAGGCGACGGTCGCGCTCGAGAAGGCGAAGCGGCGCGAGCCCGACAAGGCCTCGATCCGCGAGGCGCTCGGCATCGCGTACTTCCGGATCCGCCGCTACGAGGAGGCGGCGTCCGAGTTCCGCACCGCGCTCGAGCTCTCGCCCGTCAACGACTACGCCCACTACGCGCTCGGTCGCTGCCTCGAGATGCAGGGGAAGCAGGCCGAGGCGAACGGCCACTACAAGCTCGCGAGCTCCCTCAGGCCGGGGTCGAAGCAGTACCGCTCGAGGATCCTCGATCTTGACTAGGCCGGTCGCTCAGTCGAGCCAGTCGCCGCTGACCCGCCTCACCTCGTCGAGCGACGAGATGCCGGCGAGCACGAGACGCATCCCGTCGCGGCGGAGCGTCGTCATCCCCTCTTCGACCGCAACAGCATGGATCTCCTCGGCGGATGCGGACCGCATGATCCGCCGGATCCGGCCCGTCACGGGCAGCACCTCGTACAGGGCTACGCGACCGGAATAGCCGGTGCTCGAACACTGGGCGCAGCCGCGCGCGCGGTAGATCTCGAGATCGGAGGTCGCTTCGCCGAGCGCGAGCTCGGCAATCTCCGCCTCGGTCGGCTGGTACGGCTCGCGGCAGGAGGTGCACAGGCGGCGTGCGAGCCGCTGCGCGACGATGCAGTTGAGGGAGGTGGCGAGGAGGCTCGGGTCGACGCCCATGTCCGCGAGGCGCGCGATCGACGCCGCCGCAGTCTGGGCGTGGAGCGTAGACAGGACGAGGTGGCCGGTCATTGCAGCCTGGATCGCGATCTGCGCCGTCTCCTCGTCGCGGATCTCGCCGACGAGCAAGACGTCGGGGTCCGAGCGCAGGATCGTCCGCAGCCCGGCGGCGAAGGTGAGCCCACTACGCGCGTTCACCTCGATCTGATTGACCCCGGGCATCTGATACTCGACCGGGTCCTCGATCGTCATCAGCACGCGCTCGTCCTCGTTGAGCATCGAGAGAGCCGCGTACAGCGTCGTCGTCTTGCCGGCCCCCGAGGGGCCGACCGTCAGCACGGCGCCGTACGGCTGGCGGATCGCGCGGGCGAACGCCTCCTGCGCCGCGGGCGTCATGCCGAGGTCGCCGAGCTCGAGCCGGCCCTCAGGGCGGCTCGTGATCCGCAGGACGAGCTGCTCGCCGTGCGTTGTCGGGAGCACGGCCATGCGAAGGTCCACCGGCCGCTCGCGGTGACGGATCGAGACGCGGCCGTCCTGCGGTGCCCGCTTTTCGGCGATGTCGAGCTCAGCCATGACCTTGAGCCGGCTCGTCACCGCCTGCTGCAGGTTCCGCGGGATCGTTGTCATGTGGCGCATGACGCCGTCGATCCGCGCTCGGACGACGGCCTCGTGCGCCTGCGCCTCGAAATGCAGGTCGGAGGCGCCGTCGTCTATGGCTTGGGAAACGAGCTTGTTGACGAGCTCGATCGCCGGCGCGCTCGTTCCAGCAGCGGAAATGTCGTCGGCTTCGAGACTCGGCCGTGTCGGCGCTGCCCGCACCGGCGTACGACTGGATGTCGATTTCGCTGCGGTAGCAGCTCGCGATCGCGCTCGCTATGGCGGGCGCCGAGGCGACCGCGAGGCGCACGTTCAGCCCGAGCGCGAGCCGCAGGTCGTCGGAGGCGACGACGTTCGTCGGATCGGCGACCGCGACGAGCACCAGCCCACTCGAGACGAAGCGCACCGGCAGCGCCTGGTAGCGGCGCGCGTACTGCTCGGGCAGGAGCGCGGCGACATTCCGGTCGACCTTCGCCTCGTTCAGGTCTACGAACTCGAGGCCGTGCTGCTCGGCGAGCACGCGGGCGAGCGTCGTCGGGTCGACCCAGCCGCGCGACAGGAGGATCTCCCCGAGCCGGGCGCCCGTCTGGTCCTTCTCGACGAGCGCCTCCTCCAGTTGCTCGGCGCTGATCAGCCCGTCGCGGAGCAAGAGCGCTCCGAGCGGGCGGCGCGCGGACGCCCCGACGTCTCCGTCGGCAACTCGCAGCGCGTGGAGGGGGGCGGCGGGTTCCACCATCCCGGTATCGGACTATCGTGGCTTAAGCATGAGGGCCGTGTGCCAGCGTCTCCGGGAAGGCCGCGTGCGGGTCGCCGGAGAGGTTGTGGGCGAGGTCGGCGAGGGGCTGTGCGTGCTGCTCGGCGTGGCGCGCGGTGACGGGGAGGACGAGGCGGTGCGGCTCGCGGGGAAGGTCGCGCGGTTGCGCGTCTTCTCCGACGACGAGGGGAAGTTCGACCGCTCCGTTGTCGACACCGGCGGCGCGGTGCTCGTCGTCTCGCAGTTCACGCTCATCGCCGACACCGCGAAGGGCAACCGGCCGAGCTTCGGAGAAGCCGCGCCGCCGGAGGTGGCGGAGCCGCTCTACGAACGCTTCTGCGCAGAGCTGCGCGCACTCGGCGTGCCCGTCGAGACGGGAGTGTTCGGCGCGAAGATGGAGCTCGAGCTCGTCAACGACGGCCCGGTCACGATCGTCCTCTAGGAGGCCGTCGCGACACCCGTTGCTACACTGGGCTCCGACATTTCGGCGTTACTGAAATGGGCCTGCGGGGCCCATTTTTTGTGAGGAGACGCGATGGCCACGACATTCGAGAAGGAGCGGACGCTGACCGAGGAGATCGTTCCGCGCATCGAGAACGACGTGCCCGGCGTCGACGTCCTCGCCGTCGAACTCCTTTCGCCGACGCGTTTCTGCGTCTACGTCGACCATCCGGAGGGCGTCGATCACGAGCTCTGCGTGCGCGTCACCGACGTGCTCCGCGAATACCTCCGCGAGTACTCGGTCGAGGTCTCGTCGCCCGGGATCGAGCGCCCGCTTCGCACGCGCGAGCACTTCGCCGACGCGGTCGGCAGCCGCGTCAAGGTGCGGATGATGGGCAGCAAGAAACTGAAGGGCGAGGTCGTCTCCGCCGGAGAGAACAGCGTCACCGTCGCAGTCGCCGACGGGCATGAGACTCACATCCCGTACACCGAGATCGTGCGGGCCAATCTGATCGAAGATGGGAGCGTGTCATGAGCCAGGAAATCATCGACGCCGTTCACGAGATCGAGCGCGAGAAGGGGATCGAGGAGGGCGCGCTCGTCGCGGCCCTCGAGGACGCGCTGCTCGCCGCGTACAAGAAGACGCCGGACGCGTCACGTCACGCGACCGTCGAGATGCACGACGACGGCGAGTTCCGTGTCTTCTCCGTCGAGCTTCCCGCCGACGTCGAGGAGCGGCTCATCGACGACGCGCGCGAGCGGAAGCTCGACGAGCTCGAGCAGCTCGAGGAGGAGACCGGCGAGCGCCAGCACACGCTCATCACCGACGACGACCTCGACATCGACTGGTCCGAAGTCCCCGAGAACGACGTCAAGCGCGAAGACGTGACGCCGGAAGGCTTCGGCCGCATCGCCGCGCAGACCGCGAAGCAGGTCATCCTCCAGCGCATCCGCGAGGAGGAGCGCCGGATGATGTACGACGAGTACATCGACCGCGTCAGCGAGGTCGTGACGGGCATCGTCCAGCAGGCCGGCGACCGCAACAACGTCCTCGTCGACCTCGGCAAGGTCGAGGCGCTGCTGCCGCGCTCGGAGCAGGTCGACGGCGAGCGCTACGAGCAGGGCTCGCGCATCAAGGCCGTCATCACCGAGGTGCGGAGCGGGACGAAGGGGCCGCAGGTCATCCTCTCGCGCCGCGATCCCGAGCTGATCAAGACGTTGTTCGAGCTCGAGGTGCCGGAGATCGCGGACGGTCTCGTCACGATCGAGGGCGTCGCGCGCGAGCCGGGCTACCGCTCGAAGATTGCCGTCCAGTCGCACACGCAGGGCGTCGACCCGGTCGGCGCGTGCGTCGGGCCGCGCGGCTCCCGCGTGCGGATGGTCGTCTCCGAGCTCCGCGGCGAGAAGATCGACATCATTCCGTGGAACCAGGAGCCGGCGCGGTTCGTCGCCAAGGCTCTCTCCCCGGCGCGCGTCCGCGAGGTGTACCTCGACGACGAGGCGCGCGAGGCGACCGTCGTCGTCCCCGACGACCAGCTCGCGCTCGCGATCGGCAAGGAGGGCATGAACGCCCGTCTCGCCGCGCGTCTGACGGGCTGGAAGGTCGACATCCAGAGCGACACCGAGTTCGCGCAGGCGGAGGCCGACGCGGCGTTCGGCGGCGGCGACGGCGAGAGCGGCGAGGACTACTCCGGTCGCTGCGCCGCGATCCTCACGAACGGCAAGCGCTGCCCGAACGGCGGCGCTGCCCAGCTCCCGCTTCTGCGGCGTCCCGGCGCACCAGGAGCTCGAAGGCTCCGGCTGCGACTACGTCGGCGGTCCTCCGCCCGAGGAGCCCGAGGTCGAGGAGACCGAGGAGACCGAAGAGGTCGAAATCGCTGCCGAGGCCGAGGGCTGCCGAGGAGATCGAGGTAGCCGTCGAGGTTGCCGAGGTCGCCGCGGAGGAGGAGTCGTAGGATCCGAGCCGCTGCGGACGTGCGCCGGCTGCGGCAGGCGCACGTCCGCAGCGTGACCTGATCCGGTTCGCGGCCCGCGACGGCGTTCTCGTCGCAGGGCGGAACGAGCCGGGTCGCGGCGCGTACACATGCCGCGACATCGCGTGCTTCGAGCGGGCAGTCGAGCGGCGACAGTTCGCGCGTGTCCTGAAGCAACCCGTCCGAATCGACCCCGAACTGCGGCGTCTTTACACTGAAGGAGCAAATGGCTAACGGAGGCAAACCAAATCGTCCGCTCCGCCCGCGCGGCGGCAGCGGCCCTGCGGGGCGGCGCCGGCGTGTCGTCATCGACCAGGGCGCGCAGCGTCCGAACGCGCGCGAGCAGCGCCAGGCACGCGCCGACGCGGCTGCATCGCGCGGGCCGAAGGCGCCGGTCGTGCCGCCGACCGGTCCCGTCTCCGTCGAGTCCGGCGTCACGATCCAGAGACCTCTCGCAGGCGCTCGGCGTCAAGGTGCCGGAGATCATGAAGTTCCTCATGGGGCTCGGCGTCATCAAGCCCCGCAGACCGCAGTCGCTGAGCGACGAGGAGGTCGAGCTGATCGCGGCCGAGCTCGAGCGCGAGATCACGATCAAGCACGCCGCCGACGAGGAGGAGGAGCCGGAGGCGTTCGACGACGCCGAGGAGCTGCTCTCAGGCGCGTCCGCCGGTCGTGACGATCATGGGCCACGTCGACCACGGCAAGACGACGCTGCTCGACGCGATCCGCGACGCGCGTGTCGTCGCCACCGAGGCCGGCGGCATCACGCAGCACATCGGCGCGTACCAGGTCGACGTCGACGGCCGGAAGATCACGTTCCTCGACACGCCGGGCCACGAGGCGTTCACCGCGATGCGCGCCCGCGGCGCGAAGGTGACCGACATCGCCGTCCTCGTCGTCGCGGCCGACGACGGCGTCATGCCGCAGACGAAGGAGTCGATCTCCCACGCGCGCGCCGCCGGGGTGCCGATCGTCGTCGCGGTCAACAAGATCGATCTCGCCGACGCGAACATCGACCGCGTCAAGGGCGAGCTCGCGCAGGAAGGTCTCAACCCGGAGGACTGGGGCGGGGACACGCAGTTCGCGGAAGTCTCCGCCAAGGCGCAGACGAACCTCGACGCGCTGCTCGAGAAGGTTCTCCTCGTCGCGGATCTCGAGCTCGAGGGCCTGCGCGCCAATCCCAACACCGAGGCGTCCGGCCCGATCATCGAGTCGCGCCTCGACGTCGGCCGCGGCCCGGTCGCGACGATGCTCGTGCAGCGCGGCACGCTCAAGGTCGGCGACGCGATCGTCGCCGGCGACGCGTACGGCCGCGTGAAGGCGCTGTTCGACTACAAGGGCGAGCGCCGCGAGAGCGCTGCGCCCGGCGACCCGATCGAGATCCTCGGCTTCGACAAGCCGCCGGCGGGCGGCGAGCTCGCGCGCGTCGTCGCGAACGACCGCGAGGCGCGCGACATCGCGAACCGCCGCGGCGAGCGGCTTCGCCGCGAGCAGCTCGCGTCGGTTCGGCCGGCCGGCGGCGTCTCGCTCGAAGGGCTCTACGACGCGCTGCAGGCCGGCGAGGTCGCCGATCTCAACCTCGTCGTGCGCGGCGACGTCGTCGGGTCGGTCGAGGCGGTCGTCTCGGAGCTGTGCGAAGTTCGAGCACTCCGAGGTGCGCCTCAACGTCATCCAGTCGGGCGTCGGCGCGATCACCCAGAACGACATCATGCTCGCCTCCGCGAGCGACGCCCTCATCGTCGGCTTCAACGTCCGCCCGAACGCCGAGGCGCGCGAGCTCGCGTCGCGCGAAGGCGTCGAGATCCGCACGTACGACGTCATCTACAAGCTCACCGAGGAGATCGAGCAGGCGCTCGTCGGCAAGCTCTCCGCCGTCAAGACGGAGGAGACGATCGGCGAGGTCGAGGTGCGTGCCCTCTTCAAGGTCTCGCGTCTCGGCACGATCGCCGGCTGCATGGTCACCGACGGCATCGTCCGCCGCAACTCGAACGTCCGCGTCATCCGCGACGGTGCCGTGATCTACACGACGACGATCGCCGATCTGAAGCGGTTCAAGGACGACGTCCGCGAGGTCGCGGAAGGCTTCGAGTGCGGCATCCGCCTCGAGAGCTTCAACGACGTGAAGGAAGGCGACGTCCTCGAGGTCTTCGAGACGCGCGAGATCGAGCGGACGTCGCTCGACGAAGCGCCTTCCGCGTCTTAGTTCCGCGCGGCGATGCCCAGCGGCTGGGTCGGGATCCTCACGTGCGAGCTCCACTTCCCCGAGGCGCACTCGCTGAAGGAGAAGCGGATGCTCCTCCGCTCCGCGAAGGCGCAGCTCGAGCGCCGCGTCGGTGCATCCGTCGCGGAGGTCGACCATCACGATCTGTGGCAGCGCGCGCGGATCACCGCCGCGTGCGTCGCGCGAGAGCATCGCGAAGCTGAGCGCCTCCTCGACGAAGCGGAGCGCTGGTTGCGCGGCCAGGAGTGGGAGGTCGCGCTCCTCGACCGTTTCCTCGTCGATCCGGAGGATTAGGGTCGTGCCGTGAACATCGTCGAGCTCATCGAACGGAAGAAGGCCGGCGGCGAGCTGACCGGCGCCGAGTTCGAGTGGTTCCTCGCCGGCTACGAGAGCGGCGAGATCGCCGACTATCAGGCGTCGGCGTCTGCTCATGGCGATCTGCTTCCGCGCCTGACGGCCGGGCGAGACGCACGCGTTGATGGACGCGATGATCCGCAGCGGCGGGACGGTCGACCTCGCGAAGCGCCTCGGGCGCCGCGTCGTCGACAAGCACTCGACCGGCGGTGTCGGCGACAAGATCACGATCGCCGTCGGCCCCGTCGTCGCCGCGTGTGGCGTGCCGTTCGGGAAGATGAGCGGCCGCGGGCTCGGTCACACCGGCGGGACGCTCGACAAGCTCGAGTCGATCCCGGGGTTCCGCGTCGAGCTGACGACCGACGAGCTCGTCGAACAGACGCGCGCGATCGGCATCGCCGTGGCGGGACAGAGCGCGAACCTCGTTCCGGCCGACAAGAAGCTCTACGCGCTGCGCGACGTGACCGCGACCGTCGACGAGGTCTCGCTCATCGCGGCGAGCATCATGTCGAAGAAGATCGCCGCCGGTGCGAGTGCGCTCGTCCTCGACTGCAAGGTCGGCGACGGAGCGTTCACGCGGACGATCGAGGAGGCGCGAACGCTCGCGACAACGATGCGCGAGCTCGGGGTGCGCGCCGGGATGGACGTCGTCTGTGTCCTCTCCGACATGGATCAGCCGCTTGGTCGTGCCGTCGGCAACGCCGATCGAGGTGCGCGAGGCGGTGGAGACGATCGGCGGCGGCGGCCCGCCTGACTTCCGCGAACTTGTCCTCGACGCGTGCGGGCAGCTACTCGCGCTGTCGGATCTTGGCGTCGACGAGGCCGAGGGACGGCGCCGCGCCGAAGCGGCGATGGCAGACGGCTCCGCTCTCGCGAAGTACGAGGAGTGGATCCGCGCCCAGGGGGGCGATCCTGATCTCGGAGCTCTGCCGGTCGCTCCGGTTGTTGTCGCGGTGAGCGCGCCAGAGTCGGGGTTTGTACGCGAGCTGCGCGCGCGGGAGGTGGCGTTCACCGCGCTCGAGCTTGGCGCGGGGCGGCATCAAGCGGGCGATCCCGTCGATCACGCCGTCGGCGTCGTCTGTCTCAAGAAGCGCGGCGATGCGATCGAAGCGGGAGAGCCGCTCGCCGAGATCCACGCGCGGGACGAGGCGGCCATCGACGCGGCACGGTCCGCGCTGCTTGCCGCGTACGAGGTCGGCGACACGGCACCGGAGCCGCGCCCGCTCGTCCTTGACGTGATCCGCTGAACGGTTCGCCGCTCGGCGTACACGGACGTCACACAATTGGTGCGGAATCGGAGCGCTCGCTGCACCTTCCGGTCACGCATCGTCGGGTAGCGTCGACAACGAGGGCGGAGGGAATGCGACCCCACCCTGGGTGGGGGACCGGGTTGGCGCCTGTAAGGACGCGTCCACAGACTGAGCCGCTTGAATAGAGCCCATGAGCGAGCGCATGCGGCGTGTGAACGAATCGGTTCGGCAGGTTCTCGCCGAAGCTGTCCCCGAGCTCAAGGATCCGCGCATCGGGCTCGTCACCGTCACCGGCGTCGATACGGCATCGGACCTGCGGCATGCGACGGTCTACGTCAGCGTCCTCGGCTCCGGTCGCAAACGCACCGCCACGCTCGCAGGCCTCGACGCGGCGCACGGCCTGCTTCAGTCCCGTCTCGCGCGTGAGTTGAGAATGAAGCGAACCCCGCAACTGGCCTTCGAGTACGATCCGTCCGTCGAGCGCGGCGTGCGTATGAGCCAGCTCATCGACGAGCTCGCGCCGGACGACAGTGATGACACAGACGAGTGACCTCCAGGCGATAGCGAACGCGCTGAGGGAGCACGACCGCTTCCTCGTCGTCACGCACGAGAACCCGGACGGGGACGCACTCGGCTCGCTGCTCGCTCTGACCGTCGCCCTCCGCAGGCTCGGCAAGGACGTCGTGATGTACCTCGCCGCAGGCGCGCCGCTGCCCCACGAGTACGGCTTTATGCCGCTCTCCGAGCTTGTGCGTGAGCCGCCTGCCGACGCAGGCGAGCGTGTCCTCGTCGCGGTCGACTGCGCGAGCGAGCATCGCATCGGCGACTCCGAGGCCGTCGCTCGCGCGCCGCTCACGCTCGATATCGACCATCACCACGACAACACCCGGTTCGGCGACGTCAACCTCGTCGTCCCCGACGCGTCGTCGACGGGAGAGGTGCTTCGGGATGTCTTCGCCGAGCTCGGCGTGACGCTGACGCCGGAGCTCGCCGAGCCGCTCTACATCGCGCTCGTCACCGACACCGGCCGCTTCCAGTACTCGAACACGACTCCGAAGTCGCTCCGGCTCGCCGCCGAGCTCGTCGACGCGGGCGCCGACATCCACGCGATCTTCCAGCGGTCTACGAGTCCGTCGAGTTCGCGAAGCTCAAGCTTCTCGCCCGCGTGCTCGAGCGCGCCGAGCTGCTCGAGGGAGGGACGGATCGTCGTGTCGCACCTTCTCCGCACAGACTTCGCCGAGGTCGGCGCGTCGGAGCCCTACTCGGAAGGCCTGATCGACTACCTCCGCGAGGTCGAGGGCGTCGAGCTGGCTGTCTTCGTGCGCGAGCAGATGGGACCCGGCGCGCACGGGCACAAAGGATCGCTCCGCGCGAGCATCGACGAGCTCGACGTCTCCGCGATCGCGCGGCAGTTCGGCGGCGGCGGGCACCGCCAGGCCGCCGGCTTCTCGAGCGACGACACGCTCGCCGAGATCGTCGAAATCGTCCGACTCGGCTTCCTCGAGCAACGTGCCGCCGCGCGCACTTGACCCGGCCGGCGTCGCGCTCGTCGACAAGCCGCGCGGCCCGTCCTCCTTCGCAGTCGTCGCCGAGATCCGCCGCAAGACCGCGCGCGCGGACAGGGCACGCCGGGACGCTCGACCCGTTCGCGACCGGTCTGCTCCTGCTCCTTTCCGGCCGGTCGACCAAGATCGCGCCGCGGCTCGTCGGGCTCGACAAGCGATACCTCACGGAAATCGATCTCTCGGCTCGTACCTCCACCGGCGATCCGGAGGGAGAGATCGTCGCGCGCCAGGAGCCGCCGACGGACGACGAGCTCACTGCGCGCCTCGAGCCGCTTCGCGGCGAGATCGAGCTGCCAATCCCCGCCGCGTCGGCGGTGAAGATCGACGGCGAGCGCGCGTACAAGCTCGCGCGGCGCGGGGTGGAGGTCGAGATGCCGCTGCGCCGATCGACCGTCTACGCGCTCGACCTCCTCGCCTATCGCGACGGCGTCGTCTCGCTCGATCTCACCGTGAGCTCGGGGACATACATCCGCGCGATCGCCGACGCGCTCGGCGGGCACTGCGTCTCGCTGCGTCGCACGGAAGTCGGGCCGTTCTCGGTCGCCGACGCTGTCTCGCCGGACGCGTTCGTGCCGGAGTGCCTGCTCAGCGAAGCGAGCGTGCTCGCAGTCGCTCGAAGCGGCGGGCGTGGCGTGAACGTCGTCCGCGTCGTCGACGATCTGCCGGAGGCGCGTCGCGGCGTCGCCGTGGGGACGTTCGACGGCGTGCATCTCGGCCACGTCCGCGTGATCGACGCGGCGCGGGCGGCGGGGCTACGGACGGCCGTGGTGACCTTCGACCCGCATCCCCGGGCCGTGCTGGGGCGCGAAGTCGAACTGCTCACGACACTCGAGCGGCGGCTCGAGCTGTTCGAGGCTGCCGGAGTGGACGACGTCGTCGTGCTCGCGTTCGACGACGCGCTCGCGCGGCTCGAGCCGACGGAGTTCGCGGAGCTCATCCTCCGCGGCATGGGCGCCGAGGTCGTCGCGGCCGGGGACACGTTCCGCTTCGGGCGCGACCGGCAGGGCGATCTCACCGCTCCTCGAGCAGCTCGGCTTCGACGTCCGGCGCGTGCCCGTGCTCGAGAGCGTCTCTTCGACCCGGATCCGCGAGCTGATTCACGGGGGAGAGCCGGAGCGCGCCGCGCGACTCCTCGGTCGGCCACGCCGAGGTGGAAGGGATCGTCGTCCACGGCGACCACCGCGGCCGCGAGCTCGGCTTTCCGACGGCCAATCTCGAGGTTCCGCCCGGGCTGCTCATTCCGCCCGACGGCGTCTACGCCGGCTGGACGCGCGACCGGCTCGCGGCGATCTCCGATCGGCACGAACCTGCAATTCGACGGTGTCGAGCTGCGCGTCGAGGCGCACCTCCTCGACTTCGACGACGACCTCTACGACCAGCGCCTTGTCGTCGAGATCTGGAACTGGGTTCGCGGCCAGATGCGCTTCGAATCGGTCGAGGAACTCGTCGACGCGATCGGGAACGACGTCGCGCAGGTGCGCGAGCGCGTCCGGCCTAGCTAGCGACGCGCGGCAGCGCGACCCAACCGACGCGCGCGACGCCTGGACGCGGGAAGTCGACGCGATGGCTCATGAGCGGCGCGTCGAACGAGATGCGGTACTTCAGGTGCTTCGCAGCGCCGGTGATCGGATCGGTTTCCTGCTCGGTGACCCAGCCGTCGCCAACCTCGGCCGTGATCGTGCCGAGCGCGTATGAACCGTCCTCGACGAGACCAGTGGTCGATGCCGGAGGCGCAAGCCCGAGTTCTTGCAGGACTCGTTTGATGAGACCGCTGCCGCGCCAGCTGTTCGTGAGCACTGCAAGTGCCAGCCGCTCCTGCGGCACGATCAGCAGCAGTGACTGGAAACCCGCGACCGAGCCCTCGTGGTCGAACGCGATCCGCCCGCCCGTGAGCTCGCGGCGCCAGCAGCCGAGGCAGTACTCCGCGCCGAGCGCCTCGATCTGCGGCTCTTGGACTCTGTACGGATCGTCGAACTGGTGCTCGGCGAAGCGGAGCAGGTCGCCCACCGTCGACCACAGGCCGCCGGACGGATACCGCGACGCGGGATAGTCGGGAGAGCCGGCCGGGCGGTGGCCTGTCACGCCGTCCTGGAGATGTCCGCCCGCTGCATCCGGCGGTTCCTCGAACGACGTAGCGCTCAGCGCGAGCGGCTCGAGGATCGCCGCGCGCATCGCGTCAGCGAACGGCATCCCGGCGGCCGTGGCGCAGCGCTCTCCAGCGGCCCAGTAGCCCGCGTTCGCGTACGACCACAGTCCCTGGCACACGTCCGGTAGCGGCTCCGCTACCTCCGAGCGCAGCCCGGCGGTGTGCGAGAGCAACCGCCGCGTCTCGTCGTCGAGTGCCCCGCACGCGGACACGAGCGACGCCGTGAACCACTTCGAGATCGACGCAACGCGAAACGGCGTCTCGGGCGTGCAGTCTCCGTCCGCGGCGAGCTCGACGGAGCCGTCGACATACAGCCCCGCAGCGACCGCGGGCACACCCGTCCGCGACCGCGCCGCGCGCACGATCTCACCGAGCTGCCCCTGCGGAATCGCGCTTCCCATGCGGTTTCCGCTACCCTACCCGCGACCCAGGCCCGGCTCGCTGACGCCTTCGCGCGGCGGGCGGGACCTCGGGAGACGAACGAAAGGAGAGGGCACAGTGGCCCTTACCAAGGAAGCAAAACAGGAACTCATCACGAAGCACGGGCGGAACGACGCCGACACCGGCTCGCCGCAGGTGCAGATCGCGATGCTCACTCAGCGCATCAACGAGCTGACCGAGCATCTCCGCACCCACAAGCATGACCACACGTCGCGCCGCGGGCTCCTCAAGCTCGTAGGAACGCCGTCGCCGCTTCCTGAACTACCTGCAGAAGAAGGATCTCGAGGGCTATCGCGCCCTCATCAAGGAGCTCGGCCTGCGCCGTTAGCTCCCTCAATCAGGAGGGTGGAAGTTCGAGCGAGCCCGCGTCACGACCGAGCTGGCTCGAGCTCCCGCCCTTCACAAGCACAGTGGAGGACAACTTATGAGTATCGCGACCGAACGCCGGGCGCAGGTCTCCGTCCAGGTTGGACAGCAGGAGATCAGCTTCGAAACCGGCAAGCTCGCGAAGCAGGCGGACGGCGCTGTCGTCGTTCGCTCCGGCGAGACAATGGTTCTCGCCACCGCAGTGGGACGTTCGAAGGCCAGAGAGGACGCCGACTTCTTCCCGCTGACGATCGACGTCGAAGAGCGCATGTACGCCGCGGGCAAGATCCCCGGCGGTTTCTTCAAGCGCGAGGGACGCGCCAGCGAGCGCGCCACCCTCACCGCGCGCATGATCGACCGCCCGATCCGGCCGCTTTGGCCGAAGGGCTTCCGCAACGAGGTGCAGGTGATCTGCACCGTCCTCAGCGCGGACATGGTCGTCCCGCACGACATCCTTTGCATCAACGGTGCGTCGGCTGCGCTCATGCTGTCGCCGCTTCCGTTCTTCGGCCCGGTCGGGGCCGTGCGGATCGGGCTCATCGACGGCGAGCTCGTCGTCAACCCGACGTTGGCGCAGAACTGGGAGGAGACCTCGCTCGACCTCATCGTCGTCGGCACGAAGGACGGCCTGACGATGGTCGAGGCCGGCGCCGACGAGGTGCCCGAGTCGCTTCTCCTCGAGGCGCTCGAGATTGCGCACGCCGAGATTCGCAAGCTCTGCGAGGCGCAGGAGGAGCTCCGCGCCGAGGCCGGCAAGGCGAAATGGCTCGACACCGATCTCTCCGCGGAGATCGAGTCGTCGCACGGCCACGCGATCTGCGGAGCGGATCCAGGCCGACGGTCTCGCCGCGTCCGGAGCGATCGTCGACGAGCTCGGCTCCGAGCTCGCCCCGGCGATCTCGATGGACTCGACCGAGAGCGACATCCAGCGCCAGATCCAGGTGCGGATGAGCCTCAACATGCTGCTCGAGAAGCAGCGGCTCGCCGCCGTCGAAGGCCCGGTGCGGGAGCAGTTCGGCGACGGACCTCAAGGCCCTCACCGACGCTGAGCAGGACTCGAAGGAGCTCAAGTCGGCGAAGCGGTCACTGCTCTGTCGATCGCATCCTCTCCGAGGTGAACCTTCCGTTCCCGACGGGCGACGAGGGGCGATGGACTCGCTCACGAAGTCGTACGTCAAGAAGGCCGTCGACGCGATCTACAAGGACATCGTCCGCAAGAAGATCGCCATCGACAAGCGGCGCCCCGACGGTCGCGGCACGGAGGAGATCCGGGCGATCGAGGTCGAGGTCGGCGTCAACCCGCGCGGGCACGGCTCCGGCCTGTTCCAGCGCGGCCAGACGCAGGTGCTCTCGACGATCACGCTCGGCACGGCAAAGGAAGGTCAGCGCATCGACGACCTCTCGCTCGAGAAGGATCGCCGCTACATGCACCACTACAACTTCCCGCCGTTCTCGGTCGGGGAGACGGGCTTCATGCGAGGCCCGAAGCGGCGTGACATCGGCCACGGTGCGCTCGCACAGCGCGCGCTCGAGGCGATGATCCCGTCGGCGGAGGACTTCCCGTACACGATCCGGATCGTCTCCGAGACGCTCGAGTCGAACGGCTCGTCGTCGATGGGCTCGGTCTGCGGATCGACGCTGTCGCTCATGGACGCGGGTGTGCCGATCAAGGCGCCGGTCTCCGGCATCGCGATGGGCCTCGTGAAGGAAGGCGACGACTACGTCATCCTCACCGACATCCAGGGAGCGGAGGATCACCTCGGCGACATGGACTTCAAGGTCGCCGGCACCCGCGACGGGATCACGGCGTTGCAGATGGACATCAAGATCACCGGCGTCACGTCGGAGATCATGAGCAACGCCCTCGAGCCAGGCGAGTCGCGCCCGCAACGAGATCCTCGACGCGATGCTCGCGGTCATCCCCGAGTCGCGTGCCGAGCTCGCCTCGAACGCGCCGCGGATCTCGACGGTCAAGATCGACCAGGAGAAGATCGGCATGGTCATCGGCAAGGGCGGCGAGACGATCCGCGGCCTCGAGGCCGACTACGAGGTGCAGATCGACATCGAGGAGGACGGCACGATCCTCATCTACGCGACCGACGGCGAGAAGGCTGCTGCCGCGATCGCCGCGGTCGAGTCGATCACGAAGGAGCCCGAGGTCGGCGACGCGTTCACCGGCAAGGTCGTGAAGACGACCCAGTTCGGTGCGTTCGTCGAGCTGAAGAAGGGCACCGACGGCCTGCTCCACGTCTCGAACGTCGGCCCGGGCCGGGTCGCGCACATCGAGGACGTGATGGCCCGCGGCGACGTCGTCGACGTCGTCGTCCAGGAGGTCGACAAGGCCCGCGGCCGGATCGGCCTCAAGCTCGTCGCGAAGCACGAGGACGGCGCGATGGTCACTCCTGAGGAGCTCGTCGAGCGGGCGAAGGACGCCCCGCCGCGTCCTCCGGAGGAGGATCGGCCCCGCGGCGGCGACCGCGGACGCGGCGGTGGGCGCGACCGGCGCCCCCGTGACGACTGAGTCGCGACGACGAGTAACGCGTACGGCATGCGCAGCGGCCGGGGGAAACCCCGGCCGCTCGCTTTACGCGCTCCCTTTACCCGGGGGCGTTCGCTGCCGATGAAGCATTACGGACGGCGAAAACGTGACGAACACGAACATCTCACCGCTGCGGGGACTCCTCGAGGTGACCCGCCTCCTGCGGGCGCGTGAGGATCTTCCGGCGCTGCTCGACGCGGTCGCTCGGACGATCGGCGAGACGCTCGGCTTTCGCACGGTCGCGGTGAACCTCTACCGGCCTGCGTGGGACGACTTCGAGGTGACGGTCGTGTCACGGGAACGAGCACGCCCGCGACGGCGCTCCTCGGCAACCACGCGGGAAGGGGCGCATCTTGCCGTCCTCCTCCACGAGCGGTTCGAGCGGCGCGGCGCGTACTACGTCCCGAACGGCTCGGTCGACTGGGACTCGCTCGGCCCGAGCTACACGCCGGCGGGCGAGCGGCAGGCGCACCCCGACGCGTGGGATCCCGAGGATGCGCTGCTCGTGCCGATGCGGGACAGCGGCGGAATCCTCCTCGGCATGATCTCCGTCGACGAGCCCGCCTCGCGGGCGCCTTCCGGCCGACGACGAACTCGACCTGCTCGTTGCGCTCGCGGATCACGCGTCCCTCGCCGTCGAGGAGGCGAACGAAGACGCGGAAGGCGCGTCGGCACCAGCGCGCGCTCGAGGAGTTGCTCGATGTGTCGTCGCGGATCACCGGCGAGACCTCGGCCGACGAGATCCTTCGCCGCGTGTGTGGCGGCATCCACACCGCGCTCGAGTTCGACAACGTCTGCGCCGCGCTCGTCGATCCCGACAGCGGGGCACTCGTTCCGCGGGCCGTGGCCGGCTGGCGCCTCGAGGAGATGCTCGCGCGTCCGCGCGCGACCGTCGCTCTGATCGAGCCACTGCTCGACGCGGAGTTCGAACGCGAGGGCTGTTTCCTGCTCACGCACGCGCAGGCCCACTCGCGTCTCGCGCGAGACGCGGACGTCTATCCGTCCCAGCTGAACGGACGCGGCCCGTGGGCGTGGAACCGGCACTGGCTCCTCGTACCGCTGCGCGACGGCGAGGGCGCGATCCTCGGCGTCATCTGGGTGGACAACCCGCGCGACCGGCTGGTCCCGTCCGCTGACCGCCTGCAGGCTCTGCGGATCTTCGCGAACGACGCCGCCGCCGCGCTCGTGTCGGGCAAGCACCTCTCGGAGCTCCGCTTCCTCGCCGACCACGATCCGCTGACGCGCCTCCTCAACCGCCGCGCCTTCGTGCAGCACCTCGACGGGGAGGTCGCACGCGCGACGCGGTACGGGCGCACGGTCGGCCTCGTCATCGCCGACCTCGACAACTTCAAGCACCGCAACGACCACTTCGGCCACGCCGCCGGCGACGAGGCGCTCGTCGCTCTTCTCCGGCATCCTCACGCGCGCGCTGCGCCGGCCCGACTCCGCGTACCGCATCGGCGGAGACGAGTTCGCGCTGCTCCTCGCCGAGACGAGGGAGGACGGAGCCCACCTCGTCGTCGAGCGGATTCAGGCGATGCTTGCTGAGCTCGGCGACGGGAATCCGGCGTTCGAAGGTCTCTCCGCGAGCTTCGGCTTCGCCCTGTGTCCGCCGGACGCCGAGGACTCGCAGACGCTGTTCCGGCTCGCCGACGAGGCGCTGTACGAGGCGAAGCGCACCGGCGAAGGCCTGCTCGTCGTCGCCGGCGCGTAGCTGGCCGTACCCTACGACCGTGCGTGGCTTGACGGAGCACGGAAAGGAGCGGAGGCGGCGGCTTAGCCGTGCCGGAGCGGCCATCGTGCAGAAGGTGACCCTGAGCGAGCTCGACGGCGGCGAGCGCGTCGTCTCGGAGCGCGTGAGCGGCGTTCGTTCCGTCTCGCTCGGCTTCTGGATCGACGTCGGCTCGCGCGACGAGCGCGACGACCGCGCCGGCGTCTCCCACTTCATCGAGCACCTGCTCTTCAAGGGCTCGCGCCGCTTCGACGCGCAGACGATCGCGGAGACGTTCGACGCGATGGGCGCCGAGCTCAACGCCGCGACCTCGCGCGAGAACACCGTCGTCTTCGCGCGCGTCCCCGACCACCACGTCGAGACGGCGCTCGACGTCATGGCGGACATGGTCTTCGCGCCCGCATTCGCGGAGGTCGACCAGGAGCGTGAGGTCGTCCTCGAGGAGATCGCGATGTACGAGGACACGCCGCAGGAGCTCGTTCACGACCTCTTCTCACAGGCGGTCTTCGGCGACCATCCGCTGGGCCGGCCGGTGATCGGCACGGCGGAGGTCATCTCCACCGTCAGCCGCCGCGCGCTCTCGGGCTACCACCGCACCGCGTACGCGCCGGGGAACGTCGTCGTCGCCGCGGCGGGGAACCTCGAGCACGACCGCCTCGTCGCACTGCTGCAGCGGAGCGAGCGCCGCGCCGGCGCCCCCGCGCGCGCCGGCACGCGCGTCCGCCGCCCGCTCGCGCGTCCGCCGGCGCCCGAGCTCCGCTTCCAGCGGAAGGACACCGAGCAGTACCACGTCTGCCTCGGCGCGACCGGCATCTCACGCTCCGATCGCCGTCGCTTCGCCGCGTCGCTACTCGACTCGATCCTCGGCGGCTCGGCGTCGTCGCGGCTCTTCCAGGAGATCCGCGAGAAGCGCGGCATGGCGTACTCCGTGTACAGCTTCGCGGCGCAGTACACCGACACGGGCGTCATCGGCGTCTACGTCGGCACGCGCGAGGAGAACCTCAGCTCGTGCGTCGAGATCACCGTCGAGCAGATCGGCGAGATCGCTGCCGGGCGGCTGCGCAAGGGCGAGCTCGAGCGCGCGAAGGAGAGCCTCAAGGGCCGCATCGTCCTCGCGCTCGAGTCGACCTCGAACCGGATGAGCCGACTCGGGAAGTCGCTCGTCACCGACACGGAGCTCATGACGCTCGAGCGCGTCATGGCAGAGATCGACGCTGTCGACCCGGACGAGCTCGCCGAGCTTGCGGCCGTGCTTCTCCCGTCGGAGCGGCTCGCGGCTTCGGGCGTCGGGCCGGACGAGGACAAGTTCCGCGCCGCCGTCGGTCGCGCGGGAGCAGCGGTCGCGGAGAGCGCAGCGGCGTGAAGATCGCATTCTTCGGCGCGGCTGGGAAAACCGGTGCGGCCGTCGCGGCACGCCTCGCGACCGCCGGCCACGAGGTGCGCGCGATCGAGGTCGGCGACGCGCCCGACGCGAGCGGCTGCGACGCCGCGGTCGACTTCACGACTCCCGACGCGGCGCCGGAGAATGTCCGCGCCGCGCTCGAGCAGGGCGTCTCGTGCGTCGTCGGCACGACGGGCTGGGACCCGGCCGAGCTCGGCGCGCTCGCCGAGGAGAGAGGCCTGCGCCTGTTCGTCGCGCCGAACTTCTCGATCGGCGCCGTGCTGCTGATGCGCTTCGCGCGCGAGGCGGCCGAGCACTTCCCGCGCGCGGAGATCATCGAGCTCCACAACGAGGCGAAGAAGGACGCGCCGTCGGGCACGGCCAAGGCGACGGCCGGGGCTCATCGGCGGCGACACGGTGATCCACTCGGTGCGACTGCCAGGTCTCGTCGCGCATCAGGAAGTGATCTTCGGCGGCGAAGGCCAGTTGCTCACGCTCCGCCACGACACGACCGGCCGCGAGTCGTTCGCCGACGGCGTTCTGCTCGCGCTCTCGAAGCTCGACGAGCTGCCGCCCGGCTTGACGTTCGGCCTCGACTCGCTGCTCTAGGAGGGATTGGCGGAACGGTGCTCGTCGCGCTGGCGTGCTGGGCGCCGCGAGGCAAGGACGCAGGGAGGCTCGATAGTCGTGACTATTGAGCCGACTGAGGACGCGGCCTCGCCATGCGCAGCGCGTCAGCGCGGCACAGCTGCTGTTTCGCCAATCCCTCCTAGGCCGTCCCGAAGCCGACGCGAGGAGTGATCGCGAGCGGACTCTCGGGCAGCCCGCTCGGGCGGTGCGGCTCGTTGTAACCGGTGGGGGCTACGTCGTTCGGCGCCCGCGGATGGAAGAGCGAGGCGAGCAGCTGGATCTGCGCTCTGCCCGGGCCGAGCTCGCTGTTGGCCGCCGCCGTACATGGCGATCCCCTCGGCGGCGCAGACCTCGTAGAGGTCGAAGACTGCACCGACGCTTCCCAGCCGCGCGGGCTTGATGTTGATCGCGCTCGGCCGGGCCGGAAGCCGGTGTACGTCGTCGACGGACGTGATCGGTATGTCCCAACTCGCACGCGCGCCGGGGACGACGACGGGCGGATCCTCGAGCAGCGCATCCGGATACAAGGCGACCGCCGCCTCGACTGCCGTTCGGTCGCCACTCCCCTTGAAGTCGACGACATCCACGGGGAGGCCGGGACGCAGGTCGACGGCATCGATCTTGAGCCGCGCCTCCGGCGGGAACTCACTGAAACCGGAAGCGGGGGAGACGACGAAGTGAACAGGCTCCGCCACACGGCCAACCGTCTCGTCGAATCGCAAGCCGGCCTGACGCAACGCGAGATCGAGGGCTGCAGCCTCGAACGCCCACCGCCGATAGTTCCGCACGACCTCGTGTTCCGGGGCTCGCTCGAAAAGATCACGCTACGCCAGCCAGAGCGAGAACTCGCGGAAGCTCCCGGAGAACCGCCAAGGCACCTGGCCGCTCTCCGGGAGCAGGTCGTCTTCCTGGAACGTGACCTCCTCGCCATAGCCGTGCTCGCCGCCGCCTTCGAGGTGGACGATCGCGGTGGTGCGATGCGGCAGCACCATGCGCGTGACCGTCTTGCTGCTCGATCGTGAGCGGCAGGTCCCAGTCGCGCCGGAGCATCTCAGCCGGTCGCGAGCAGGAGGGCGAACCGTGTCGCGTCGTCCGTCCACCAGTCCGTCGTGCGGAGGCCGGCGTCCGCGAGCTCGGCCTCGATGCCGTCGCGCCTGAACTTGCTGCTCACCTCGACGCGCAGGCGTTCTCCCTCGGCGAGCTCGAAGCTCGACCTCGAGCTCGGCGATGTGGACGGTATGCGCCTCGGTCGCGTTGAACCCGATGTCCATCCACTCGCGCTCGGCGTCCCAGTGCGCGTCGAACACGAACCGCTCCTGAGCGAAGTCGGCGCCGAGGTCGCGATTCGCGGCCGTCAGGCCGTTGCGGACGAACTGCTCGGTCACTCCCTGCGAGTCGTTGTACGCGCGCTCGATGACGGCCGGATCCTTCACGAGGTCGACGCCGAGCAGGAAGGAGTCGCCAGGCGCCATCGCGGCCGCGATCGCCCGGAGTAGCGTCGCGCGTCGCTCCGGGTAGAGATTGCCGATCGTGCTGCCGAGGAACGCGATCACGCGGCTCTCACCGGGCGGAATCGCGGCGAGGTCGCGTTCGAAGTCGCCGACGATGCCATGCACCGAGATCGTCGGATAGCGCTCGGCGATCGCTTCCGCGCTCGAGCGGAGGATGTCGTCGCTCACGTCGAGCGGCACGAACCGCTCGAGCGTGCCCGCGGCCGACAGCGCGTCGAGAAGCAGCAGCGTCTTCTCCGACGTTCCGGCGCCGAGCTCGACGAGCGTGCGGCCCTTCGTGAGCTCGGCGATCTCGGCCGCTCGCGCCGCGAGGATCTCGCGCTCCGCGTTCGTCGGGTAGTACTCGGGCAGGCGCGTGATCTCGTCGAACAGGAGCGAGCCGCGCTCGTCGTAGAGCCAGACGCGGGCAGCTCGCGCGGGGTCGCGCGGAGGCTCCAGAACGTCGCGTCGTAGAACTCGGCGCGCCGGTCGGCGTCGTCGACGAGGACGTCGATCTTGATCCGCGGCTCGGTCGCGCTATCCGTCACGCGCGCACCGAATTCCCGAGAAGATCTGCCGCCGCTGCGGGTAGTCCCAGTTGCGGAAGCTCAACCGCGCGACGAGCGGATCGGTCATGAACGAGCCGCCGCGGAGCATCCGGAAGTCGTCGCCGAAGAACACCTCCGAATACTCGCGGTACGGGAACGGCTCGAAGCCGGGGTAGCCCTCGAACGGCGACGACGTCCACTGCCAGACGGCGCCGGTCGCGTGCTCGAGGTCGCCGGTTCGGGCCGCGTGCTCCCACTCCGCCTCGGTCGGCAGGCGCTTGCCCGCCCAGCGCGCGAAGGCCTCGGCCTCCCAGAAGCAGACGTGCGTGACCGGCTCGTCGCCGGGCACCGGCTCGATCGCGCCGAAACGACGTCCGCGCCCATTCGTCGCCGTCGCGCTCCCAGTAGAGCGGAGCGGTGGCGTCGCTCGGCTTCGCGCCATGCCCAGCCGTCGTCGCTCCACAGCTGAGCGATTCTCGTACCCGCCGTCGCGCCATGAAGGCGAGGTACTCGGCGTTCGTCGTCAGCGCCCGGTCGATCCGGAACGGAGCGAGCTCGACCTCGTGCGCGGGCCGCTCGTTGTCGTACGCCCACGGCTCGTCGCCCGGCGCCGAGAACGGCGCGACCTCCGTCGACCGTCGATCTCCCCGCTCGCGCGCACCGCCGGCGGAGGATCGATCTGCGCGGGAAGCCCGCCGAGCTGCATCGTCTGCGCCATCGTCTCGTGGTGCTGCAACTCGTGCTGCACGACCAGGCCGAAGACGAAGCCGCCCTCGAGCAGCCGGTCGCCGTTCGGCGTCCACGATCTCGAGCAGCCCGAGCGACCGGGCGCGAACGTCGTCGACGAAGGCGCGCGCGGCGGCGGGCGGCAGATACGGCAGCTCGCCGCGCTCGCTGCGCTCGTGCGCGAACGCGTCGTACACGTCGTCGTGCTCGTCGTGCAGGGGCTCCTCGCCGCCGACGGTGCGCAGGAGCCACAGCTCCTCGAAGTGGCCGATGTGCGCGAAGTCCCAGACGAGCGGCGACTGCAGCGACGACACCTGCAGGCACAGCTGCGTCGTCGGAGAACGGCGCGAGCAGCGCAGCGTGCGGCTGCGCGCCTGCTCCAACGTCCCGGCGATCGCGGTCCGGTCGAAGCCCTCCACCCTGGCGAGCATAATCAGCCGGGTGAAGGTTGTGGTTCTCGGTGGAGGGTCGACGGGCGAGCATTTCGTCGGCGCGCTGCGCCGCTTCGACTCCGAGGCGGAGGTCACGCTCGTCGAGAGCCGTCTCGTCGGCGGCGAGTGCTCGTACTTCGCGTGCATGCCGACGAAGACGATGCTGCGCGCGACCGAGCTCGCGGCGTCGCTCGACCGCGCGCCCGGGCTCGCTCCGGAGAAACCCGATCCGGCGGGTGTCTGGGAGTGGCGCGACTGGATGACGAGCGACTGGGACGACTCCGGCCAGCTCCACTACCTCAACGACTGGAACTGCCGGCTCGTGCGCGGCGAGGGCCGCGTGGCGCGGCCCGGCGTCGTCGAGGTCGACGGCGAGGAGATTCCGTACGACAAGCTCGTCGTCGCGACCGGCTCGCGGCCCGCGATTCCGCCCGTCGAGGGCATCGACGAGGTCGAGTACTGGACGAACCGCGAAGCGACGCGCGCGCACCAGGTGCCCGAGAGCCTCGTCGTGCTCGGCGGCGGGCCGGTCGGCTGCGAGCTCGCGCAGTTCTACGCGCGCATGGGCGCGAAGGTGACGATCGTCGAGCGCGGCGAGGCGCTGCTCGGTCGAATCCATTCCGACGCGGGCGCGGTCCTCGCCGACGTATTCCGTGAGGAGGGAATCGACGTGCGGCTCGGCGTCGGCGTCGAGAAGGTCGAGGAGGGGATCCGCGTCCATCTCTCCGGCGGCGAGACGATCGAGACGCGGCGGCTGCTCGTCGCGACCGGCCGGCGCCCGAACGTCGAAGGGCTCGGCCTCGAACAGCTCGGCGTCGAGATCACGCCGCGCGGGATCGCCGTCGACGACCGCCTGCGCGCGGCCGACGACGTGTGGGCGATCGGCGACGTCAACGGGATCGCGCAGTTCACGCACGTCGGGCAAGTACCAGGCGCGCGTCGCGGCAGCCGATCTGTGCCGGCAACGCGCGCGGGCCGACTACCGCGCGATTCCCGCCGGCGTCTTCACCGATCCCGAGGTCGCGACGGTGGGCAGGACGGAGCGGCGACGGTCTCGTCACGGCGCGCATCGAGCTCGACTCCGTGCCGCGGCTCTCGACGTACGAGAAGCCGGCGCGGCCGGGCTTCCTGCGCCTCTTCGCCGACCCGCGCACGGAGGTTCTCGTTGGCGCTGTCTGCGTCGGGCCGCAGGCGGCGGAGTGGCTCGGTCAGCTGACGCTCGCGATCCGCGCGGCCGTCCCGCTCGAGACGCTCCTCGACACGATCCAGCCGTACCCGACCTTCTCCGAAGCCGTCTTCCTCGCGTTGCAGGAGTTGGACGCGGCCCTCTCGTAAACTAGGTCAATGCTCGGCTCCGTCCTCACCGCGATGGTCACGCCGTTCAAGGCGGACGGCTCGGTCGACGTCGACAGCTTCCGCGAGCTCGCGACGTACCTCGTCGACAACGGCTCCGACGGCATCGTCGTCTGCGGCACGACGGGCGAGTCGCCGACGCTGAGCGACAAGGAGAAGCTCCTCCTCTTCGCGGCCGCGCGCGACGCGGTCGGCGAGCGCGCGAGCGTCATCGCCGGCACCGGCACGTACGACACGGCGCACTCCGTCCATCTCACGCAGCAGGCGGCGACGCTCGGCGTGGACGGCGTTCTCGTCGTGACGCCGTACTACAACAAGCCGCCGCAGCGGGCGATCGTCCGGCACTTCGAGGCGATCGCGGCCGCGTCGGACCTTCCGATCATCGCGTACAACATCCCGGGCCGCGTCGTCGTGAACATCGAGCCGATCACGATCTCGCGCCTCGCGGAGATCGACACGATCGTCGCCGTGAAGCAGGCGCACGACGACCTCGACGAGGCGCGTTTCATCGCCGAGCAGACCCGCCTCGACCTCTACTCCGGCGACGACCCGAACACGCTCGCCTTCCTCGACGTCGGCGCGGTCGGCGTCGTCTCGGTCACGGCGCATCTGTGGGGGATGCAGATCGCCGAGATGATCCGCCTCCACGGCGAGCGGCGACTACGAGGGCGCGCGCGCGCTCGACGCCGAGATGGCAGCCGTCGTACGACCTCCTGCGGATTCAGACGAACCCGATCCCGATCAAGGCGGCGCTCAACCTCACGGGCCACGCGGTCGGCGGCCACCGTCTGCCGATGGTCGAGCCGACGAAGGACGAGCTCGGCGCAGATCCGCTCGTGCCTCGAGCGCGTCCGGGCTTCTCGCGGCGACGTCGGCATAGATGGGCGTCTGCCGGATCATCCCGCTCGGCGGCCTCGGCGAGGTCGGCAAGAACATGACCGTCTACGAGGCGGACGGCTCGATCGTCGTCGTCGACGCCGGCCTCGCGTTCCCGCGCGACGAGCATCTCGGCGTCGACCTCGTCCTGCCCGACTTCTCGTACCTGCGCGAGCGGGAGGAGATGGTGCGCGCCGTCATCCTCACGCACGGCCACGAGGACCACGTCGGCTCGCTGCCGTACCTCATGCGCGAGGTGCGCGTCCCGCTCGTGATCGCGACGCGCCTCACGCTCGCGCTCGTCAAGTCGAAGCTCGACGAGCACGGCCTCGCGCAGGCGGCGGAGCTGCGCGAGCTCATGCCGGGAGACGACCCGGTGCAGGTCGGCCCGTTCCGCACTCGAGATGGTGCGGATGGCGCACTCGATCCCCGACTCGGCCGCGGTCGTCCTCGAGACGCCGGGCGGGCGCTGCGTCCACACGGGCGACTACAAGCTCGACCACACCCCGATCGACGGCCAGCGCACCGACGTCGGCCGGCTCGCCGAGCTCGGCAGCGCCGGGAGTCGACCTCCTCCTCGGCGACTCGACGAACGCCGAGCGGGCGGGCGTGACACAGTCGGAGCGCGTCGTCGGCGAGGCGTTCCGCCAGATCTTCCCGAGCCGCACCGGCCGGATCCTCATCTCGTCGTTCGCGTCGAACCTCCACCGCATGCAGCAGGCCGCGGACGTCGGCGTCGACTGCGGCCGGAAGGTCGCGTTCGTCGGCCGCTCGATGCGGAAGAACGCGAACATCGCGCGGACGCTCGGCTACATGGACGTCCCCGACGCCGCGATCCTGAAGCCCGAAGAACGCTCGCCGAGCTGCCGCGCGACCAGCAGCTCATCCTCTGCACC
The DNA here is from genome assembly GCA_963816735.1 of uncultured Actinomycetes bacterium. GTDB lineage: Bacteria > Actinomycetota > Thermoleophilia > Gaiellales > Gaiellaceae > Palsa-739. The sequence goes on along the minus strand of CAWFLY010000010.1, from coordinate 393,155 downwards.
GGCAGCCAGGGCGAGCCGATGTCGGCGATGACGCGCATCGCGTACAACGACCACGCCAGGTCAAGGTCGAGCGCGGCGACACGGTGATCATCTCCGCGAAGCCGATCCCGGGGAACGAGCTGCGCGTCCACGACGCGATCAACCGCCTCGCGAAGATGGGCGCCGAGGTGCTGCACGAGGACAACGCGCCCGTGCACGTCTCCGGCCACGGCAAGGCGGAGGAGCTGCGCACGATCATCGGCCTCACGCGTCCGAAGGCCGTGATGCCGATGCACGGCGAGTTCCGGATGCTCGCGGCGCACGCGCAGCTCGCGCGCGACGGCGGCGTGCCCGAAGACCGCATCATCATGGCCGAGAACGGCACCGTCGTCGAGCTGCGCGACGGCGTGCCGAAGATCGTCGACACGGTCCCCGCCGGGATGACGTTCGTCGACGGCCTCGGAGTGGGGGACGTCCACGACGTCGCGCTCCGCGACCGGCAAGCGACTGGCGGAGGACGGCATCCTCATCGTCGTCGCGACGATCGCGATCGACGACGACGAGGGCCTGACCGCGCCGCCGGAGCTCATCGCGCGCGGCTTCGGCGAGGGGGCGGAACCGCTCCTCGAGGAGCTACGCGAAGAGGCGAACCGCGTCCTCCGCGACCTGCTCGCGGGCGACGTGACCGAGATCAAGCTCCTCCAGGAGCACCTGCACGAAGCGCTCGGGAAGGTCGTCTACAGCCGCACGCGCCGCCGCCCGATGATCCTGCCGGTCATCGTCGAGGTCTAGCGCGCGTTCCAGCTCGCGCGGCAGGGGCCGTGCACGATCACGTGCGGCTTCCCGCCGGCGAAGGGAATCGTCTCGACGACGCTCCACGGTAGGCCGTAGCCCGTCGCAGCCGATCGCTGCGAGCACCGTCCTCCGTCTGCGCTGAGCGCCTCGCGGAAGAGGTGCGCCGACCCATCGGAGTCAGCGACGCTCGTCCCCGGTGGCCATATCGACCGTCCACAGGCGCCCGGTAGTGACGCCGGATTCGCGGCGAGGAGCTTCTTGCCGTCCGCGGAGAAGGCGACCGGCCAGCGCCGACGCCCGTGATGTCAGCTGCCGGGTGTGGTCGCGCGTCCCGTCGCTCAGCCAATGTCCGAGAAGTGGCCGGGTCGCGACGTCGATCGAAGGCGATGCCGGCTTGCCCCACACGGGGCTGAAGCTCTTGCTGGCCGTGGGTGAGCCGGACGAGCGTCCCGCCGCGAGTCGGAACGACGTACAGGTCGTCGCCTCGTGCGTCGCCGCGGAGTCAGCGATCTTGCGGGAGTCGGCGAGAAGCGAGCACGAGCGGCGTTCGCGCCGCGATCGGCGTGCTAGCGAGCGAGGTCGAGGACGCAGCCGTCGTCGTGTCGAAGGCGAGATGCCGCGAGTCGGCGCCCATGTCGGCGCCCCACGGCGCGCGACCTCCGGTGAAGTAGACGTTCCGCGCGCCACCGCCGATCGAACAGATCGGCACGCGAACGCGTCCAGCGTCCGCGGAGAGACGCCGGATAGCCCGAAGCAAGTCGCCTGCTGCCGTCATCCGGCGCGCAGACGCTTCGCGTGCATGGCGATGAAGCGACGGGCCGTTGCGAGCGCATCGACGGCTGTTGACGGCGAGACGTCGCGATCCGTGCGTCGCAGGACGACTCGCCGAGCGAGGGCGAGCCGTCTCATCGCGCCATCTACGACACGCGCTCGTCGTCCCGCGTCGCGTTACTTCGGCGGAAGCGAGGCGGCGTACGCCGCGCCGCGCTCGACCCACGGAGCGAGCGCCTCGTCGTCGGCGACGTGCTCGTGTGCGACGCGGAGCCAGCCGTGCATCGTCTTGCCGCGCATCTCCATGAGCTCCGCGGGCGTCGTCGCCGCGAGCTCCGGGCCGTCCGCCGGGTCGACGCGGACGATGATCCCGCCGTTCGAGCTCGCGGCGACGGCCATGTTCCCGCCGATCATGAACGCGAGCCCGCCGAACACCTTCTTCTCGTCCCCGGCGCGGTCGCCGAGCAGCGTGCGGATGCGGTCCGCGAGCTCCGCGTCGAAGGACATCAGTCGTCTTCGACCGGCTCGCCGTCGAAGTACTCGAGCTGCTCGATCGCGGCCCATCACGCCGACGCCGCGCCAGAAGATCTTCTGCGAGCGCGGGTACCAGCAGATGTCGTGCTCGCTCGCGCGTGCCGTAGACGAGCATCGTCACGCCGTCCGGGCCGGCGCGGAAGGAGTGCGAGACGCGCGGTGCCCGGCGGCCGTGCGACGACGTGGCCCGGCGCGCAGCGGCGTCTCCTCGCGCCGGCGCTCGCCGGCCGCGCTGGCCAGAGCTCGAGCGTCGCCGTGCCGTCGAGGATGACGAAGATCTCCTCCTCGGCGGAGTGGCAGTGCGGGACGCAGCCGCGGTGGCCGGCCGAGATGCGCTGCCAGTGAAGGCCCGCGAGCTTCGAGCGCTCGCGCGTCGCGAGCGGCGACTCGGTGACGAGGCCCTCGCCAGACCTCCGTGCTCGACCTCGTCGACGTTGACGATGTTCGCGGGGCGCGGCGCCGGCTCGCCGTACTCGAGGAGCGGCGCGTTCGCCTCGACCTCCCACGGATTGTCGTCGCGTCCCTCGACCCACGGATGGCCCATCCGGATCGCCCGCGAGCGCGGCAGCCACGCGACCTCGGTCGGATGGCGCGTGCCGAAGACGACGTACTCGAGCCCTTCCGGCCCGGCGACGAACGTGTGCTCGAAGTGGTCGGCCTCGTAGATGACGCAGTCGTCCGAGCGGACCTCGTGCACCGTCGCCGTCCTGCCACGCGAGACCCGAGCCGGAGAGGATGAAGAACGACTCCTCGGACGCGCTGTGCGAGTGGGGAGGGGTCGAGAGCTTGCCCGGCTCGACCCGGACGCGGTTGAGGCCGACGCCCTTCGTGCCGGCCGCGTGCGCCGAGCCGCTGCCAGACGGCGTCCATCTCGCCCTTCGCGGCGCGCCAGCTCTCGACGTCGTCCCAGTGCGCCAGACCCATGCGCGGGAGTCTAGGCTCGCGCTCGTGGCTGCGCCCAAGCTCACCGTCGTCGGCTCGATCAACCTCGATCTCGTCGTGCAGCGCCGAGCGGCTGCCGCGGCCGGGGGAGACGGTGACGCGGCGCGTCGTTCTCCCGCGGCCCGGGCGGCAAGGGAGCGAACCAGGCCGTCGCTGCGGCTCGGCTCGGTGCCGAGGTGCGGATGGTCGGCGCGGTCGGGAACGACGCCTTCGCGGGCGAGGCGCTGGCCGGGTTGCGCGAGGCCGGTGTGAGGGATCGCTGGCTCCCGAAGGACGCGCCGACCGGCGTCGCGCTCATCACGGTCGACGCGGCGGGGGAGACGACGATCGTCGTCGCGCCGGGCGCGAACGCCGAGCTTCGGCCGGAGGAGCTCTCGCTCGCTTCCCGACGAGGCCGTGCTCTGCCAGCAGGAGATTCCCGCCGAGACGGTCGCGCGTGCGGCCGAGGTCGCGCCGCGCTTCTTCCTCAACGCCGCGCCCGCACGCGCCGGCGCGCCCGACGCCGAGCTGACGATCGTCAACCGACTCGAGCTCGAAGCGCTCGGCGACGCGCGGCGGGCTCGTCTGCGTCACGCTCGGCGCCGAAGGCGCCGTCCTGCTCGAGGACGGCGTCGAGATCGCGCGCGCCGCGCCGCCGCCCGTCGAGGCGGTCGACGGGACCGGCGCCGGCGACGCGTTCACGGCGTGCCTCGTCGTCTCGCTCCTCGAGGGCCGCGACCGCGAAGAGGCGCTGCGCCGCGCATGCATCGCCGGTGCGCTGGCAGCATCCCGTCCCGGGTGCGCAAAGCTCCATGCCAACCGCGGAGGAGGTGGACGCGCTCTTGTGAGCACGAAGATCGTCATCGACTGCGACCCCGGCCACGACGACGCGATGGCGATCCTGCTCGCGCTCGCGTCGCCGGAGGTCGAGCTCATCGGCATCACGACCGTCGCCGGCAACCAGACGCTCGACAAGACGACGCGCAACGCGCTCGTCACGCTCGAGATCGCCGGGCGCACCGACATTCCCGTCTGGGCCGGAGCCGACGCGCCGCTGAAGCGCACGCTGCGCACCGCCGCGCACGTCCACGGCGAGAGCGGTCTCGACGGCCCGGAGCTGCCGGAGCCGAGCGCCGCTCCGTTCACCGGCGATCCGGCGGAGTGGTTCGAGCCGGGAGTCGTGCTCGTTCCCACCGGCCCCTTGACGAACGTCGCGCGCTGGATCGAGCGAGGCGTCGCCATCGAGCGGATCGTCTGGATGGGCGGCGCGATCGCCGAGGGAAACGTCACGCCGGCCGCCGAGTTCAACGCGTTCGTCGACCCGGAGGCGGCGGCAGCGGTGTTCGCGAGCGGGATCCCGGTCACGATGATCGGCCTCGACGTCACGCACAAGGCGCTCTTCGCGCCGGCGCACGCCGAACGCCTGCGCGACGCGGGCCGCGCCGGACGCTTCGTCGCCGAGCTCGCCGACTTCTTCCTCGAGTTCCACCGGCAGCGCTACCGCTTCGACGGCGCGCCGATCCACGACGCGATGGCCGTCGCGCACGTCATCGACCCGACGCTCGTCGAGACGCTCAACTGCAACGTCGAGATCGAGACGCAGTCGGAGTTCTGCGACGGCCGCACCGTCGTCGACCGCTGGCTCACGCGCGACGCGCCGAGCAACGCCGACGTCGGGATCGACGTCGACGCGGAGCGCTTCCTCGAGCTGCTCGTCTCGCGGATCGCGTCGCTGCCGTGAGCCTCGTCTTCGCGTGCATCGCGCCGCACGGCGACGTCGACCTCGACCCGGCGCTGCGGCCGGCGATGGAGGAGCTCGGTCGGCGCGCCGCCGCCGCGCAACCCGACGTCGCGGTCGTCGTCACGCCGCACTCCGTCCACGTCGAAGGTCACTTCGCCGTCGTGACGAGCGCGAGAGTGGGGGAGCACGAGACCGACACCGCGACCGCGGCGGCTCTCCTCGAGGCGGACCTGCCGATCCTCGGCGTCTCGTACGGCGGCAACGACCCGGCGACGGCGGAGTTCCCGCTCGACTGGGGCGCCGAGATCCCGCTCGCAGTTCGTCCGCGCGCCGAAGGTCGTCGTCGTCTCGCCCGCGCGCGACCGACCGCTCGAGGAGCACGTCCAGCTCGGCGAGGCGATCGCCGCGCTGCCCGGGCCGCGTCGCGCTCATCGCGAGCGCCGACCACGGCCACGCGCACGACGCCGACGGGCCGTACGGCTTCGACCCGGCCGCGGCCGAGTACGACGCGCTGCTCCAGGAGATCCTCGCGTCCGACCGGCTCGACTTTCTCCCGCTCGCCGCGCTCGTCGAAGCCGGCAAGGCCGACTCGCTCTGGCAACTCCTCGTCCTGCAGGGCGCGGTGGGAGAGGAAGCGCGCGCCGACGTCCTCGCGTACGCCGCGCCGACGTACTACGGCATGCTCGTCGCCGAGGTTCAGACGGCGGCGTAGAGCCGCCACTCGCCGGGGATCCCCTTGAGCTCGTGGACGCCGCGGTCCTCGAACTCGAGCCCCGACCCGGCGACGAGATCCTTCACCGTGCTCGAGACGAGCACCTCGCCCGGCCCGGCGTAGGACGCGACCCGCGCGCCGGTGTGGACGGCGATGCCGCCGATCTTCCCGTCGACGAGCTCGCACTCGCCGGTGTGGAGCCCCGAGCGGACGTCGATGCCGAGCTCGCGCACACCCTCGACGATCGACCGCGCGCAGCGGACCGCCCGCGCCGGGCCGTCGAACGACGCGAAGAACCCGTCACCGCCGTGTCCACCTCGCGGCCGCGTGCGCGGTTGAGCTCGCGGCGGACGAGCGCGTGGTGCTGCTCGACGAGCTTCCGCCAGTTCGCGTCGCCGAGCTCGGCCATCCGCGCCGTCGAGTCGACGATGTCGGTGAAGAGCACGGTCGCGAGCACGCGGTCGGGCTCCGGCGCGGCCGAGTCGTCCTCCCACGTCTCCCGCAAGAACGTCTCGATCGGGTCGAGGAACGCCTCCATGTCCGCGAGCGCCGGAATGTGGCCGCGGATCGGCACCTCGACGTACGTCGAGCCGGGGATCGAGGCTCGCGAGCTCGCGGCCGCGCTTCGACAGGGACCCAGTTGTCCTCGGCGTTCTGGAGCACGAGCGTCGGCACCGCGATCGCCGAGAGGACGTGTCGCACGTCGAGCTCGAGGTTCATGCGCCCGTACGCGTATTCGTCACCCGGGCTGAGCCCGTAGCAGTACATCCGCGCGAGCGCGCGCGAGCTCCTCGTCGGTTGCGGCCGGGGAGCCGTCGCGCACCTCGGCCAGTGACGAAGGCCATCGGGATCTCGTCTCGCTGGGCTGCGCGCTCGTCGTCGCAGCTCCCGCAGGCGGGCCTCCTTCTCCTCGGGGCTCCGATCAGTCCGGCGCGACCGCCGCACGCGACAAGCTGCCCAGACTCGCTCGGGATACGTGGCGGCGAAGAGGAGGCTGAGCCGCACGCCCTCCGACCAGCCGATGACCGCGGCGCGCTCGGAGCCGGCGGCGTCCATGACGGCCCGGATGTCGTCCATGCGCGTCTCCGGCGAGGAGTGCCCGGCGACCTGTCGGAGAGGCCGACGCCGCGCTTGTCGAAGCTGATCACCCGGGCGAACGAGGCGAGCCGCTCGAAGTAGCGCCCGCAGCATCGGCACCTCCCAGGCGAGCTCGACATGGCTGCTCGACGGCAGCGATAGGACGACGTCGAACGGTCCTTCGCCGAACACCTGATACGCGATGCTCACGTCGCCGCTGCGGGCGTAACGGGTCTCGGGCATCATCGCGATGGAGGATAGGCCTCTCCGCAGGCGAAAACCAAGCGCATGCCGCGGAAGCGGAAAACGAAGCTGCGTCCGCGGATGCCGAGTCGCGTCAAGAAGACGCAGACGAAGCGTTCGCGCCCACGCAACGAACATCCCGAGCTCTGGGGGCTCGGTTTCGTCGCGCTCGGGCTCTTCCTCGGCGCCGTCCTCTACTTCGGCTGGAACGGCGGCTACGTCGGCGGCTGGCTCGGCGACGGCCTGCAGCGGCTGATCGGCGTGGCGACGTACGGCGTTGCCCGTCGCGCTCGTGGTGCTCGGTGCGCTGATGGTGATGCGCAGCGCGCTCGTCGACGTGCGCCCGTTCCGCGTCGGACTCGCCGTGCTCGCAGCGGGGCTGATGATCACGCTCGGGAAGGATCAGGGCGGCTACGTCGGCCAGGCGCTCGGCGGCGCGGTCGGCGTCGCGATCGGCGCGACGGGATCGCTGCTCCTCGGCTCCGTCCTTCATCCTCGCCGGCTCGCTCCTGCTCTCGGGGGCGTCGCTCGGCGCGATCCTCCGCCGCTCCGGTCACACGCTTGCACAAAGCCGCGACGAAGGCGCGAACCTCGCATGCCGGTAGCGCTACCGCGACGAGAGCGCCACGACTTCGCGAACTGCCCGTGTCCACACGCCGCCGGTCGACGGCGTCGCGGCGTTCCCGGACGTCGTCGACGAGACGCCGACCGCTCACGCTCGCGCCGCCGCCGTTCCTCCAGTCCGGGCCGGCTCCGCTCGTCGTTCAGGAGGAGCCCCTCTTCGACGACGTGACCTCCGAGAACGCCGTCTACACGCTGCCCGACGCGGGCGTCCTCACCAAGTCGCCCGAGCGGACCGACGACTCCGACGCGAGACGACGGCGCGCGTCGCCGAGCTTCTCGTCCAGACGCTCGCGCACTTCGGGATCGAGGCGACCGTCATCGGCCAGATCTCCGGCCCGCGCGTCACGCGCTACGAGCTGCAGCTCGCGCCGGGGACGAAGGTCGCGAAGGTCGCGGCGCTCAAGGACGACCTCTCGTACGCGCTCGCGACGACCGAGATCCGCATCCTCGCGCCGATCCCCGGCAAGCAGGCCGTCGGCGTCGAGCTCCCGAACCTCTCCCCGAACCTCGTCACGCTCGGCGACATCTTCGAGCCGCTCCCGCCGACCGCGAGCCCCGTCTCGGTCTGGCTCGGGAAGGACATCTCCGGCGCCGCGGTCTGGACGGATCTCGCGCGCATGCCGCACCTGCTCATCGCCGGCACGACCGGCTCCGGTAAGTCCGGCTGCCTCAACGCGCTGCTCACGTCGGTTCTGCTCCGCGCGACGCCGGACGAGGTGCGGATGATCCTCATCGACCCGAAGAAGATCGAGCTCAACCACTACGAGTCGATGCCGCACCTCCTCACGCCCGTCGTCTCGAGCCCGAAGGAGGCGAGCGCCGTCCTCGCCAACTGCCTCACCGAGATGGAGCGCCGCTACGAGCGCCTCGCGTCGGTGCGCGCGCGCAACCTCACCGAGGCGAACCGCGCCTTCCGGCAGCGCAACGAGCCGACGCTGCCGTACATCCTCGTCGTCATCGACGAGCTCGCCGACCTGATGATGGTCGCGCCGCAGGCCGTCGAAGACGCCGTCATTCGCCTCGCGCAGAAGTCACGCGCCGTAGGCATCCACCTCGTCCTCGCGACACAGCGTCCGTCGGTCGACGTCATCACGGGGATGATCAAGGCGAACGTTCCCTCCCGTATTGCGTTTGCCGTCAGCTCCCAGACCGACTCGCGCGTCATCCTCGATACGGGTGGCGCCGAGTCGCTTCTGGGACAAGGAGACATGCTCTTCAAGCCGCTCGGCACCTCGCGCCTCCAGCGCGTCCAGGGCGCGTACGTCTCGGAGGAGGAGGTCGCGCTCGTCGTCGAGCAGACGCGCCAGCGCGAGCAGGAGCTCGACGAGAGCTATCTCGAGCTGCCGGAGGTCTTCGCGCGACCCGAACGACGCGGCCGACCACGGCGACTTCGACCCCGACGACGACCCGCTCCTCGACAAGGCGATCGAGATCGTCGTGCAGACGCAGACCGCGTCCGTTTCCCTGCTCCAGCGCCGCCTGCGCGTCGGCTACACGCGCGCCGGCCGCCTCATCGACATGCTCGAGCGGCGCGGAATCATCTCCGGTTACGAAGGCTCGAAACCGCGTCGCGTGCTCGTCGACGAGGGCCAGTACCACTCGTACGCCGCCGTCGCCGACAACTAACCGAGCCCCTTTCAATTCGTCCTACATAGCGCGTAGGATCGTCGTCGCAGACCGGGTTTATTTACGAACTGAGGGAGGGCGTACGTGAAGAGTTTCACGCTGGATGCTCGTGGCGGGAACGGCTGCGATCGTTACTGCTGTCGCGCTCGCGGGATCGATCGGCGCCTCGAAGGCGCCTGCGGCTGCGAAGGCACATTCAAGTCGGCGCTCGTGCAGCGACGTCGCCGGCTTCAACGACAACGGGTTCAACGCGAACCAGCTCGTCGGCTTGAAGAAGGCAGACGGCGGCGATTCACGGGACAGTGCTTCGCCGCTCGTCTCGCACAGCTCGGCCGACTACACGCCGAACTACAACACGGCGATCAGCAACAACGCGAACATCATCATCGCCGCCGGCTTCCTGCTCGGTGACACGATGAACACGTTCGTCCGCCGCCCATCCGGGCACGAAGTTCGCGATCACCGACGACACGCGGCGTTCGTCGGCAGCCGGCGAACGAGGAGGGCATCACGCTACGCGACGCAGGAGGGCGGCTGCCTCGTCGGTGTCCTCGCGGCGAAGTACGCCGCGAGCACAGGGGCACAAGGTGATCGGCGTCGTCGGCGGTATCGAGATCCCGCCGGTCGACTCGTACATCGCGGGCTACGAGTTCTGCGCGCAGAAGGCCGTGCCTGGGACGCAGATCGTCGTCCAGTACTCGAACGACTTCGTCAACGAGTCGGCCTGCGCTGCGCTCGCGCAGAACGAGATCAACATCCAGCACGCACAGGTCATCTTCCAGGTCGCCGGCCTCTGCGGTGATGGCGCTCTCACGGCGGCCGGGAGCCTCGGCAAGGTGGGCATCGGCGTGGACGCCGACGAGTTCAACGTCGCTCCGGGACACATCCTCACGAGCGCTCTCAAGAAGACGGACGTGGGCGTCGAGCACGCAATCTCCGACGCGTTACCACAAGACGTGGCACGGCGGTAAGGACATCCTGCTCAACCTCAAGAACAACGGCGTCGGCGTCGGCAAGATGGGCCCGATGGTGCAGTCGTCCTGGAAGACGCTGATGAACTCGTACAAGACGAAGATCATCAACAAGACGCTCAAGCCTCCGGCGGTCTGCAAGCACGCCCATTGCACGACCTGAGGTAGCGCGGTATCTCCGAGAGGGCGGGCCACGGCCCGCCCTCTCTTTATTTCCTTCGGCATGGAGTCGACCGTACCCGGACCGACGAGCTCGTCCTCGAGATGCGGGGCATCCGCAAGGAGTTCCCCGGCGTCGTCGCGAACGACCAGGTCTCGTTCGAGGTGAAGCGCGGCGAGGTTCACGCTCTGCTCGGCGAGAACGGAGCCGGCAAGTCGACGCTGATGAACATCCTCTACGGGCTGTACCGGCCTGACGGCGGAGAGATCCGCGTCAACGGGAAGCCTGTCTCCTTCTCCTCGGCGCGCGAGGCGATTCAGGCGGGGATCGGGATGGTGCACCAGCACTTCATGCTCATCCCGGTGATGACCGTCGCCGAGAACATCGTCCTCGGCGTCGAGCCGAGCAAGCGGCCTCCTGCTCGACGAGAGCGGAGCCGAGCAGCGCGTTCGTGAGCTTGTCGGCGCAGTTCGGTCTCGTGGTCGATCCGTCCGCGCTCATCAGCGACATCACGGTCGGGCAGGAGCAGCGGGTCGAGATTCTCAAGGCGCTCTACCGCGGCGCCGACCTGTTGATCCTCGACGAGCCGACCGCCGTGCTCACGCCGCAGGAGGCGGGAGAGCTCTTCCAGATCATCCGCAGCCTCCAGGCGGACGGCAAGTCGATCATCTTCATCACCCACAAGCTCAACGAGGTGCTCGAGATCGCCGACCGCATCACCGTGCTCCGGCGCGGGAAGACGATCGAGACGGTGCCGCGCGAGGGCGCGACCGAAGCGTCGCTCGCGCGCGCGATGGTCGGCCGTGACGTGCTCCTCCGCGTCGAGAAGAAGCCGGCCGAGCCCGGCGGCACGCTGCTCGAGGTCGAGGATCTCCACGTCCGCGACGACCGTGGCATCGAGAAGGTGCGCGGCATCTCGTTCCACGTGCAGGCGGGCGAGATCGTCGGGATCGCCGGCGTGGACGGCAACGGCCAGACCGAGCTGATCGACGCGCTCACCGGCCTGCAGACAGTCGAGTCGGGGACGATCACGGTCGACGGGCGCGACATCTCGTCCGCGACGCCCGCCAGGCGCTCGACGCCGGCGTCGGGCACATCCCCGAGGACCGGCAGCGCCGCGGCCTCGTGCTCGAGTTCTCGATCGCCGAGAACATCGCGCTGCACGACTACGCGAAGGCCCCGGATGCGCGGCTGGGGCTGGACCTTTCCCGGGCGGATGGTCGCGCGCGCGAAGCGCCTCATCGACGATTTCGACGTGCGCGGCGGTGGGCCGTCAACGCCCGCCGGTGGCCTCTCCGGCGGCAATCAGCAGAAGGTCGTCGCGGCGCGCGAGATCGATCGCGACCCGAAGGTGCTGATCGCGGCGCAACCGACCCGCGGCCTCGACGTCGGGGCGATCGAGTACCTCCATCGCCGCCTCGTCACCGAACGCGACGCGGGACGGGCGATCCTCCTCGTCTCGCTCGAGCTCGACGAGATCCTTTCGCTCTCCGATCGCATCCTCGTCCTGTACGAGGGCCAGATCGTCGGTGAGCACACCGGCGATGTATCGGATGAGCAGATCGGCCTCGAGATGCTCGGCGGCCGGGAGACGAGCGCAGCGTGAGCGAACCGACAAAGCCGGACGCCAAGGTCACTCCGCCTCCACCGCAGCCGCCCGAGGCTGACGTCCCCGGGTTCGCGACGCGCCTGGCGATCAAGCAGCGCTCCGGCGGCATTCTCGTGCCGCTCGCGACGGTCGTCCTCGCCTTCCTCATGGGCGGCGTGGTCATCGCCGCGACGCAGCACGGCGGGTTCGGGACACGGATCCACAACACCCTCGTCGCGTACAACCAGATCTTCGACGGCGCCGGGCTGAACTGGTTCGGTCAGTTCTTCCAGCACCCGTGCGCCGGCTTCATTCCGTGCCACCTCGCGTCGACGAAGCATGTCGAGACCTCGCGGCGTACAACCTCTCCCAGACGCTCCTTTCAGACCTCGACGCTCATCCTCACGGGCCTGGCCGTTGCCTTCGCCTTCCGGTGCGGGATGTTCAACATCGGCGGGCAGGGTCAGTATCTCGTCGGCTTCATCGTCGCGAACTGGGTCGGCGTCAACTTCGCCGGCATGAGCGCACTGCCGCACGTCCTCCTCGCGATCGCGGCGGCGACGCTTGCCGGTGCGGCGTGGGCAGGTATCGCCGGCGTGCTCAAGGCGACGGTCGGCTCACACGAGGTGATCTCGACGATCATGCTCAACTGGATCGCCCTCTGGATCGCCGAGTGGCTCGTCAGCGATCGGCGGCCCGCTCCAGGACCCGACATCGCCGTTCGTACCGCAGTCGGCCCCGGTGGCCCCCGGCGCTCGAATCCCTGCGTTCTGGGGAACGCCGAACTCCCAGGCACTCGACTACGGCTTCTTCATCGCGATCGGAGCCCTCGTCGTCTTCTGGCTCGTGCTTGAACCGCACGACTCTCGGCTACGAGGTGCGCGCCGTCGGCTTCAACCCCGACGCGGCGGCGTACGGCGGCATCAACGTCAAGAAGAACATCATCCGCGCGATGGCGATCTCGGGCGCGTTCGCCGGGCTCGCCGGCGCGGTCGACATGCTCGGGTACCTGTACCACACCACCCAGCTCGACATCCCGGTCAGCCAGATCGGGTTCCTCGGCATCGCCGTGGCGCTGCTCGGCCGGAACAGCGCCGTCGGAATCTTCTTCAGCGCGCTGCTGTTCGGAGGCCTGTTGTACGGGACGACGCACGGCCTGCAGGGGGTCGAGAACCCGGTCGTCCCGGCCGAGCTCGCCGGGAATCTCACGTTCATCATCGTCGGTCTCGTCGTGCTCTTCGTCAGCGCCGACCTCTTGATCCTCTACGTCTGGAACGCCCGCAAGAAGCTCCGGCCGACCCGGAAGGTGAGCGCGGCGAGCCCGTCGGAGGCCGCGGCGTGAGCTCGTTCGCGGCAGGACAGGACACCCCGATCAGCGCACGGCGGCGAGACGCCGGCGTGGCCGGATACGTCGGCATCGGCGCTCGGCGTGTTCGCCGCGTTCCTCGCGATCCCGCCGATCGAGGCGCGCTCGCAGCTATGGTCGATAGCTCGTCGGAATACCGGCGATTGCACTCGGCATCTGGACGGTGACGCGGGGTCGTCGCCGGCTCGGCTGGGGCGCGGTTGCCGCCGGCCTGATCGGCATCGGGCTCGGCCTCCTCGCCACCCGTTCGAGCACGACGAACCTCGGCATACGCGTTCGACGCGACCCTCATCGGGCAGACGTTCGGCTTTGCGACGCCGCTCGTGTTCGGTGCGATCGCCGGGATCTTCTCCGAGCGCAGCGGCGTCATGAACATCGGGCTCGAGGGCATGATGCTGATGGGCGCCTTCTGGGGCGTCTACGGAGCTGACAAGGGCGGCACTGGGTCGTAGGACTCCTCGTCGGCGCTGCGGTGGGAGGGCTGCTCGCGCTCGTCTATGCGTACTTCGCGATCCATCTGCGGGCCAATCAGATCGTCGGCGGCACGGGGGTGAACTTCCTCGCGTACGGGATAACCGGGTACTTCTTCGTCCAGATCTACAACGGCCAGTCGCCCGGCGGTGTCTCGGTCATACCGACGTCCACATCGACTCGGACACTTCCTCGAGGCTCGATCGGCAATCTCAACCTGTTGACGTGGGCGAGTCTCGTCCTCGTCATCGTGGCGTATGTCGTCCTGTTCAAGACGCCCATCGGCCTGCGGATCCGCGCCTGCGGCGAGCACCCGCGCGCGGCCGACACGGTCGGCATCAACGTCTACGCTCGTGCGCTACGGCTGCGTTGTCCTCTCCGGGCATCCTCGTCGCCATCGGCGGTGTCTATCTCTCGGTAGGGCCGCAGGGGCGGGACGTTCACCCCCAACATGATCGGCCGGCAAGGGCTTCATCGCCCTCGCCGCGATGATCTTCGGCAACTGGAGGCCGGCCGGAGCGTTCGCCGCCGCCCTGCTCTTCGGCTTCTCGGACGCGCTGGCGCTGCGGCTGCAGGTCATCGATCCCGGCTACGCCACGCTGTTCCACATTCTCCCGTACGTCCTGACGCTGATCGCAGCGGCGGGCATCATCGGCCGCACGGTGGCGCCGGCCGCCGACGGCAAGCCGTACGTCAAGCAGTAGCTACGAGATCGCGACCATGCGGTCGATCGCGAGGCGCGCCTTCGTCGGCGAGCTCGGGGTCGACCGTGACGATGTGCTTGTTGTCGCGCAGCGAGTCGCGCACCTTCTCGAGCGTCGTCACCTTCATGTAGCGGCACTCGGCGTCGGCGCGAGCCGGCTCGAACGTCTTGCCGGGCGCCTCCTTCTGGAGCCGGTGGATGATCCCCGTCTCGGTCGCGACGATGAACCGCTGCTTCGGCGAGCGCTTCGCGTAGTCGATCATCTTCTCGGTCGAGAGGATCTGCGTCCGGTCGTTCGCGAACGCCATCGCCTGGCTCGCGCAGCCGCACTCCGGGTGGACGAGCAGCTCGGCGTCGGGCGCCTCTTCTGTCCAGCGGTCGATGTCGGCCGGACGGATCCCGGCGTGGACGTGGCACTCGCCCATCCAGATCTCGAGCTTGCGGCCCGTGACCTTCTCGAGCCAGAGGCCGAGGTACATGTCCGGGAGGAAGAGGATCTCGGTGTCCTCGGGGATCGCGTCGATCACCGACTTCGCGTTGCCCGACGTGCAGCAGTAGTCGCTCTCGGCCTTCACCTCGGCGGTCGTGTTGACGTACGACACGACGACCGCGCCCGGATGCTCGGCCTTCCACTGGCGCAGCTGGTCGGCGTCGATCGACGCGGCGAGCGAGCAGCCGGCGCCGAGGTCGGGGAGGAGGATCGTCTTCTCGGGGCTGAGGATCACCGCCGTCTCGGCCATGAAGTGGACGCCGCAGAAGACGACGGTCGAGGCGTCGGTGGCGGCCGCCTGCCGCGAGAGGCCGAGCGAGTCGCCGACGTAGTCCGCGACGTCCTGCACCTCGGGGCGCTGGTAGTTGTGGGCGAGGATGACCGCGTCCTTCGCGCGGGCGAGCGCGCGGACTTCCTCGTGCAGCTCTGCGAACTCTGGAATGGACGGGGCGACGGTCATGTGACCTCCAATGAGACGTTGAGCGAGCGAGCGGAGTGGGTGAGGGCGCCGACGGAGATGAAGTCGACGCCGGTCTCGGCGTAGGCGCGGACCGTCGCGAGCGACATGCCGCCGGACGCTTCGAGCTCGGCGCGACCGGCGACCTCGACGACGGCCTCGCGCACCTGCTCGGGGCTCATGTTGTCGAGGAGGATCCGCGGCGCGCCCGCGGCGACCGCTTCGCGCACCTGGTCGATGCGTGTCCGCCTCGATCTCGACCGGCAGGCCGTGCTGCGTGGCCGTTCAGCGCGCCGAGCGCCTCGGCGATGCCGCCGGCGACGCGGATGTGGTTGTCCTTGATGAGGATCCCGTCGTAGAGACCGGCGCGGTGGTTCGTCCCGCCGCCGCAGCGCACGGCGTACTTCTCGAGCGCGCGCAGCCCCGGCGTGGTCTTGCGCGTGTCGAGGATACGGGCCGGCGTGCCCTCGGTCAGCTCCGCAAAGCGGCGCGTCAGCGAGGCGATTCCGCAGAGGCGGCCGACGAGGTTGAGCGCGACGCGCTCGCCGCTGAGCACCGCGCGCGCGGGACCCTCGATGACGGCGACGACGGTCCGAGCACGTCGGAGACGGCCGTCGCCCTCCGCGAGCGTCGCCTCGACCGTGACCGACGGGTCGAGCGCCCGGAAAACGGCTGCAGCGACGGGAATCCCGCAGACGACGCCGGGCTCCTTGAGGAGAAGCTCGGCGCGGCAGCGAGCGTCGGCGGGCACGAGCGCGAGTGTCGTCGCGTCGCCGCTGCCGACGTCCTCGGCGAGCGCTGCGCCGACGACGCGGTCGATGTCGTCTTGCGTCAGCTCCATCGCTCGAGCTCCGGCTCGCGTCCCGGATGGACGACGAAATGGCCGGCGAGACGCGTCGCTCTCGACCGGGAAGTCGTCGCGGAAGTGGACGCCGCGGCTCTCCTCCCGCGCGAGCGCGTTCTCGGCGACGAGGCGCGCAAGCGGGTGCGGCGCGTCGAGCAGCTCCGTGAGACCGGCCGCGTTGCGGATCAGACCCAGCGTCCTGCCAGAGCTCGCGTCCCCGGGTCCGCGAAATGCTCGAGCGGCGCCGCGTCGGCCTCCAGAGCCGGGCCGCTCGAGCGCGGCGAGCCCGGCGCGGCGGCCGAAGACGAGGCACTCGAGCAGCGAGTTCGACGCGAGCCGATTCGCGCCGTGAACGCCGGTGCAGCGCACTCACCGGCCGCGTACAGCCCGGGCACGGTCGTCGTCCCGTCGAGATCGGTGACGATGCCGCCGATCGCGTAGTGCGCGGCGGGGGAGACGGGAATCGGCTCGCTCGCGGGCGCGTAGCCGGCGCGCTCGAGCGTCGCCATCAAGCGTCGGGTAACGGTCGCGCTCGATCGCGCGCAGATCGAGGCGCGCGCTCGGAGCGATCGGCGATCGCGCGCGCCACGACATCGCGCGGCGCGAGCTCGTCGACGAAGCGCTCGCCGTCGCGGTCGAGGAGCGTCGCGCCCGCGCCGCGCAGCGCCTCCGAGAGCAGAAAGCCGTCGTGGCCGTTGGCGTCGCGCAGCGCGGTGGGGTGGAACTGGACGAACTCGAGGTCAGCGAGTGCGGCGCCGGCGGCGCGTGCGAGGAGAAGTCCCTCTCCGGTCGCGCCACGCGGATTCGTCGTCCGCGACCAGAGCGCCGCGTAACCGCCCGTCGCGAGGACGACGGGCGCGCCGCTGAGCTCCCCAAGCGACTCGACCCGCGTGCCTTCCTCGAACCGGATGCGCGGATGCTCGCGCGCGCGAAGCGTCAGGACATCGGCGATGTGCCGTCCCGTGTCCGCACCGCCGGCATGGACGACGCGCGCGCGCGAATGGCCGCCTTCGAGCGAGAGGCCCTCGTCGAAGCGCACGCCGAGCTCGCGCAGCCACGCGATGCGCGCCGGGCGCCTCGGCCGTCAGGAGCTCGACAGCGCTCGGCCGGCAGATGCCACGACCGGCCGCGAGCGTGTCTGCGGCGTGGAGAGCCGGGTCGTCGCCCTCGCCGACCGCGGCGGCGACGCCGCCCTGCGCCGCGTAGCTGTTCGATGCGGTGTGGGAGGCCTTCGCGAGGACTGTGACCGACGCGCCTTCGTCGGCTGCGGCGAGAGCGGCGGAGAGCCCGGCGATCCCGGCTCCGACGATGGTGACGTCGATCTTGTTGGCGTTTTTGCCTCACAAGCGATAACCTCTGCTGCGAGTGTACACGGTTGCCGACTCCCAGGCGAAAACCGCTGCGCATGCGGTGCTCGCAGCGGTGCTTCAGGTGCGGGAAGCACGACTGCAGGCGCTGCTCTGGCAGCGTGCGAAGGAGCCGTACGCGGGCGCGTGGGCGCTGCCGGGCGGATCGCTGTCGGCCGACGGAGACGCTCGAGGAGTCGGCGCGCCGGCATCTCGCGGAGAAGGTCGACGTGCGCGATCTCTCGCACCTCGAGCAGCTCGAGACGCTGAGCGAGCCCGACCGGAACCCCGCAGGGCGGGAGCTCGCGACGGCGTATCTCGGGCTCGTCCCGGCCGGCGTCGACCCGCAGATCCCGGAGGACACGCGCTGGCATCCGGTCGACGACCTCCCGGAGCTCGCGTACGACCACGAGGCGATCCTCCTCAGCGCGCGCGACCGTCTCCGCGCGAAGCTCTCGTACACGAACCTCGGCTTCGCGCTCGCGCCGCCCGGCTTCACGCTCGCCGAGCTCCGCGACATCTACGCCGCCGCGCTCGGCCATCACGTCACCGCGACGAACCTCCAGCGCGTTCTCCTGCGCCGGCAGCTGATCGAGGACACGGGCGAGCGGCGGCACTACGGGAGCGGGGGAGGGCGGCCGGCGGCGATCTACCGCTTCCGCAAGCCCGAGCTCGCGATCACGGATCAGTTCGCCGTGCTTCGTCCGCCTACAATGGGCGGCTAGTTGGCCGCCAGGACTCACAGCTACAGAGCGCCGTCGAAGACGCTGCATCGAACGGAAGGCGGTCGAACCATCGCGCGACGCTCGCGCTTCTCTGCGGTCTCGTCGCCGTGATCGCGATCCCGCTCGCGATCGAGCTGACGCGGAAGATGTCGGGAGCGGTGCCTGCTCGACGCCGTCTGGGCGATCCCGGTCGCCGCCGTCGCTCGCCGTCGCGTCCCTCATGCTCGAGCGGGGAGCACGCGCCGCGCGAACCGAACCCTCGACCAGCCGGCGGCTCGCGGCGGCTGATGGCGGCACGCGTCCTCGCGGTCACAGGCATCTGCCTCGCGCTCTCGTCGGCGCTCGCGGTCGGGATCTACGAGTTCCTTGTGTGGAAAGAGACGCACTAGCCGGATCGCGGAGGATCGGCACTAGACTGGGCGCGTGTTCGAGATCGGTTACAGCCTCAGAGCCGCTCGGGAGCGGCAAGGGATCGGCCTTCCCGAGGCCGAGCTCGCGACGAAGATCCGCGCGAAGTACATCCGCGCCCTCGAGGAGGAGGACTTCGACGCTCTGCCGGCCGACACGTACGCGCGCGGCTTTCTCCGCACGTACGCCGACTATCTCGGCCTCGACGGCGAGATCTACGTCGACGAGTACGCCTCCCGCTTCCACAACGCCGAGTGGGAAGACGAGCCGCGGTCCGCGCGCACGGCCTCGCCGGCCGCGGCGCGAGCGGACGATCGAGCGCCGGGCGGTCGTCCTCGCGCTTGCCGGGATCGCCGTCGTCGCCGCGCTCGTCATCGGGGCGTGGAAGTACGGGAACGTCGGCGTCGACGCGTCTCGGGGCTCGACAAGCACCACACGCAGACTCACGTTCTGACCCTGCGCGCGCAGGGACGCGGGACGTTCGTCATCGTCCGGCGCGGCTCGCGGACCGGCGCGCTCCTCTTCAGCGGCACAGCTCACGCCCGGCCGCGTGGGGCCGTTCACCGGGACGCGCTTCTACGTCGCCGCGCGCAGGCCGGCGGGCGTCCGCATCACGCCGTCGCCGCGGCGTCACCGTCCTCGGCGGGTGACCGCGCGCCCTCGGGCGGCGATCGTCGCCACCGGCAGCGAGCTCGTCCGCGGCGAGCGGACTGACCGGAACGGCCCGTTCCTCGCCGCCGAGGCGCTTCGCCACGGCCTCGAGCCTGCGCGGATCACGATCGTCGGCGACAACCCGGTCGAGCTCGAAGCGGCGCTCCGAGACGGCCTGGAGGCCGACGCGTGCTTCGTCTCCGGCGGGCTCGGGCCGACGCACGACGACCGCACCGTCGAGATGATCGCGCGCGCGGCCGGGCTCGAGCTCGTCGTCGACGAGGAGCTCGAGGAGCAGATCGGCGCCGTCTCGCGCGCGGTCGCCGAGCGACTGCGGCGGCCGTACGCCGACTTCGCGGCGGGTGTGCGAAAGCAGGCGACGCGTCCCGTTCCGGCCGTCTCGATCGGCCTCGCAGGAACCGCGCCCGGCCTCGTCTTCCGCGCTCCGAACGGATGCGTCGTCGTCGTCCTGCCCGGACCGCCGGCCGAGCTGCAGCGGCTCTGGCCGAACGCGCTCGCGAGCGAGCCGGTGCGGGAGCTTCTCGCGCGGACGACGCCGCCGGACCGCCGCGTCCTCCGCCTGTTCGGTCTGAGCGAGTCCGCGGTCGCCCGCGCGCTCGACGAGGCCGGGGGAGACGGCGACGGCGTCGAGGTGACGATCTGCGCGCGCGAGTTCGAGATCTACGTCGACTTCGTCGTCGAGCCGGGTGCGGACGAGCGCGCGGACAGCCCTCGAGGACGCGATGGTCGAGCCGCTCGAGAAGTGGATCTTCTCCCGCGACGAGCGCTCGGTCGAGGAACACGTCCTCGCGCTCGCGCGGGCGCGCGGCCTGACGATCGCGACGGCGGAGTCGTGCACCGGCGGCCTCGTCGCCGCGCGGCTGACGCGCGTGCCGGGCTCGAGCGAGAGCTTCGTCGGCGGCGATCGTCGCCTATGCCGACGCCGTGAAGATCGCGGAGCTCGACGTGCCCGAGGCGCTTCTCGCCGAGCACGGCGCGGTCTCGGCCGAGGTCGCCGAGGCGATGGCCGAGGGCGCGCGGCGCAGGCTCGGTGCGGACGTCGCGGTCGCCGTGACGGGAGTTGCGGGGCCGGGTGGCGGAACGGAGGAGAAGCCCGTCGGCCTCGTCCACCTCCACGTGAGCGGGCCGGACGGGTCGCGCGCGCGCACGCTCGACGTTCCCGGCGAGCGCGAGCAGGTGCGTGTCGCGCGCGACCGTGACGGCGCTTCACCTCCTGCGGCAGTTTCTCGAAGTCGGCACGAACTCTTGACGAAGCCGTAAATCGCGCCGCGCGTCTAGCGTGCAGGAGTACGAGTCGCGGTAGGAGCGAACAAGTGTTCGTATTCCGTCCGACGCGGTTGCTTATCTGTGACGGCTGTACGCCGGCCCCGAAGAGAACTAGGAGGCGAATAGGTGGACAAGCACGAAGCACTCGACGTCGCGCTCGGCCAGATCGAGCGTCAGTTCGGCAAGGGCTCGGTCATGAAGATGAACGACCGCGCCGCGGTCTCGGTGGGCGCGGTCTCGACCGGCTCGCTCGCGCTCGACCTCGCGCTCGGGATCGGCGGCCTGCCGCGCGGCCGCGTCGTCGAGATCTTCGGCCCGGAGTCGTCGGGCAAGACGACGCTCGTCTACCACGTGATCGCCGAGGCGCAGCGGCGCGGCGGCATCTGCGCGTTCATCGACGCCGAGCACGCGATGGATCCCGCCTACGCGAAGCGGATCGGCGTCGACATCGACAACCTCCTCGTCTCGCAGCCCGACACGGGCGAGCAGGCGCTCGAGATCTGCGAGCTCCTGATCCGTTCCGGCGCGCTCGACGTCGTCGCCATCGACTCGGTCGCGGCCCTCACGCCGAAGGCCGAGATCGAGGGCGAGATGGGCGACAGCCACGTCGGCCTCCAGGCGCGGCTCATGAGCCAGGCGCTCCGCAAGCTCGCCGGCACGCTCAACCGCACCGACACGATCTGCCTCTTCACGAACCAGCTCCGCGAGAAGATCGGCGTCATGTTCGGCAGCCCCGAGACGACGCCGGGCGGCCGGGCGCTGAAGTTCTACTCCTCGGTTCGGCTCGACATCCGGCGCATCGAGACGCTGAAGGACGGCGCCGAGGCGTACGGCAACCGCGTCCGCGTCAAGGTCGTGAAGAACAAGGTCGCCCCGCCGTTCAAGCAGGCGGAGTTCGACATCATCTACGGCTCCGGCATCTCCTGGGAGGGCACGGTCCTCGACACGGGCATCGAGCGGAAGGTCGTCACGAAGTCGGGCTCGTACTTCAGCTTCGGCGACGAGCGGCTCGGTCAGGGCCGCGTCAACGCGACGGCGTTCCTGCGCGAGCACCCGGACGTCACGCAGCAGATCCTCCAGCAGATCCAGAACGAGCTCGGGCCGGAGCAGATCGTCTCGGCACGGCTCCTGCCGGTCGCCGACGACGCCGCGGCCGACGGCAGCAGCAACGGCAAGGCCGAGGTCGCTGCGGAAGCGCTCGCCGCCGCGACTGCCGGCGAAGCGGAGGAGTGACCCGGACCGTCACGTCCCTGCGCGAGCGGAAGCGCGGCAAGGTCGAGTCGAGCTCGACGGCGAGCCGTGGCGCGTTCTTCCGGCGACGGTCGTCGTTCGGGCAGAGCTTCGAGTCGGGCGCCGGCTCGACCGCGAGTCGGCGCGCCTCCTCGCCCGCGAGCTCCGGCGAGCGAACGCCCTCGCCCGCGCGACCCGTGCGCTCGCGGCGCGCGACCGCTCGCGCGGCGAGCTCGCGGCGCGGCTCGACGACGGCCGGCGTCTCCGAGACGGCACGTGACGACGCGCTCGGCTCGCTCGAAGCGGCGGGGCTCCTGGACGACACGCGCGTCGCGGAGTCCCGGCGCGCGAGCTCGCACGGCGAGGCTACGGCGACGCGGCGATCCGGTCGGATCTCCGGCTCCGGCGCATCTCCTCCGAGACGATCGCCGCCGCGATCGAGGAGCTCGAGCCCGAGGCCGAGCGGGCCCTCCGAGCCTTCGACGGCAAGGAGCGGACGCCGAGCACTGCTCCGCCGGCTCGCGTCCCGCGGCTTCTCGCGCGACACGCTCGAGGATCTCGCGATCCAGCTCGACGTAACTGCAGCCCGGGTACCCTGCCCGCGATGCGCCGCTACCACGTCACGACGTTCGGCTGCCAGATGAACGCCCACGACTCCGAGCGGATCAAGGGCGCGCTCGAGGAGCTCGGGCTCGGCGAGGCGATCGATCCCGACGAGGCGGACGTCCTCGTCTTCAACACGTGCACGATCCGCGAGAAGCCCGACCAGCGCTTCGCGGCGCACATGGGCAACGCCGCCAAGCGCAAGCGCGAGCGGCCCGGACACGGTCGTCGCCGTCGGCGGCTGCTACGCGGAGGCGCAGCGCGAGCGCATCTTCGACCTCTACCCGCACGTCGACGTCGCGTTCGGCCCGGGCACGATCTCGCACCTGCGCGACTGGCTCGGCGCCGGCGGCGAAGGCGTCGCGCGCGGCAGCTTCGGCACGGCCGACGAGCGGGCGTTCGCCGCGAAGCTGCCCATGCACCGCGAGCGGCGCTTCCAGGCGTGGGTGCAGGTCTCGATGGGCTGCAACTCCGTCTGCTCGTACTGCATCGTCCCCGCCGTCCGCGGGCGCGAGATCTCGCGGCGCCCGGGCGAGATCCTCGCCGAGATCGAGCAGCTCGCGCGGCGAAGGCGTTCGCGAGGTGACGCTGCTCGGCCAGAACGTCAACTCGTACGGCCGCGACGTCGGCTCGGGGTTCGCCGAGCTGCTGCGCGCGGTCGACGCCGTCGACGGGATCGACCGGATCCGCTTCACGAGCCCGCACCCGAAGGACTTCCGGCGCGACGTGATCGACGCGATGGCCGAGTGCGCGACCGTCTGCGAGCACGCGCACCTGCCGCTCCAGTCCGGGCTCGACGCGCATCCTCAAGGCGATGCGGCGCACGTACTCCCGCGAGCGCTACCTCAAGCTCGTCGCCGAGCTGCGCGCGGCGATCCCCGACCTCGCCCTGACGACCGACATCATCGTCGGCTTCCCGGGCGAAACCGACGCCGACTTCGCCGAGACGCTCGAGGTCGTCGAGGAGGTCGGCTTCGACGGCGCGTTCACGTTCGTCTACTCGCCGCGCGCGGGCACCGAGGCGGCCGCGATGCCCGACCAGGTTCCCGAACGAGATCAAGCGCGAGCGGATCGAGCAGCTCGTCGACGTCGTGCAGCGCATCGCGGCCGAGCGCAACCGCGCGCGAGTCGGCTCCGTCGAGGAGGTGCTCGTCGAAGGCCACAGCCGCACCGAGCCCGACCTCCTGCGCGGACGGACGCGGCGCAACACGACGGTGAACTTCGCGGGGGACGCGGTCAGCCCGGTGAGCTCGTCGACGTGCGGATCGAGAGCGCTTCGTCGACGACTCTCGCGGGCGCGCAACTCGCCCTCACGATCGCCTGAGCGATGCCGGTCATCGGGGTCTTCGGCCCGACCGCGAGCGGCAAGTCCGACGTCGCCGCCGCGATCGTCGGCCTTCATCCCGGCTGAAGTCGTCTCGGCCGACGCGATGCAGGTCTACGACGGCCTGCCGATCCTCACGAATCGTTCGCCGCATTCCGAGCGGCTCGTCGGGATCTGGCCGCTCGACCACGAGGCGTCGGTGGGGGAGTACGCGCCGCTCGCGCACCGCGCGATCGACGAGACGCTCGCCGCAGGGCTGACGCCGGTCGTGGCGGGAGGGACAGGTCTCTACTTCCGGGCCGCGCTAGCCGAGCTCGAGCTTCCACCGGCGCCGCTGGAGGGAACGCGCGAGAAGTGGTCGCGCGTCTACGACGAGGACGGGGGCGAGGCGGCGCACGCCGTTCTGCGCGAGGTCGATCCGGCCGCGGCAGAGCGAGTCCATCCGAACGACCGGCGTCGCGTCATCCGAGCACTCGAGCTCGCGGACGCCGGCGCATCTCTCGTCCCGCGCGACGACCGGCTGTTCGGCGGCGGCTGGCGGCATCCGACCATCGTCGTCGGCCTCGACATCCCGAAGGAGCTCCTCGAGGAGCGCATCGCGGCGCGGACACGGCGGATGTTCGAGCTCGGAGTCGAAGACGAGGTTCGACATGCGCTCGCCGGCCAGCTATCCACGACCGCGCGGAAGGTGCTCGGACTCGACGAGGTCGCCACGCTGCCGCGGGGCGAGGCGATCGACGCGCTGATCGTGCGCACCCGCCGCTACGCGGCGTACCAACGCAAGTGGATGCGAAGCCTCGAAGGGCTGGTTATGGTCGCAGCCGACCGTCCTCCGGAGGAGACCGCTGCTGAAATCGTCGAACTGGCACGCGCACGGGAACATCTATCTCGTCCATGACGGGCCGGCGACGCCTGCCGACGCGGAGGGGACGGACGGCGTCGTCGAGGTGCTCGCCGTCGACGGCGACGAGATGACGATCGGCATCCTCAATCCCGACGGCTCGCACGCCGAGATGTCGGGCAACGGCACGCGGATCGCTGCGGCGTGGCTCATGTCGCAGACGGGATCCGACGTCGCGCGCGTGCGCGTCGGCGAGCGCGAGGTCGAGGTGCGCCGCGTCGGCGACGGGCAGTACGAGTCTGCGATGGGGGTCGTCGAGGTGTCGCCGGCTGAGGTCGTTGCGGGCGTCGAGCTGACTCCGGTCTCGGTCGGCAATCCGCACGCCGTCGTCGTCGGCGATCCGGACCGACATCGGAGAGCTCGGGCCGCTCCTCGAGACGCACCCGCGCTTCCCGGACCGGACGAACGTGCAGGTCGTGCGCGTCGACCGGCCGGGCGAAGTGACGGCTCGGGTCTGGGAGCGCGGCGTGGGGGAGACCTCCGCGTCGGGAACGAGCGCCGTCGCGGTCGCCGCGGCGACACACGGCGTCCGGAGAGGTGCTCGTGCACTTCCCGGGAGGCGATCTCCGCGTGCGGCTCGAGGCGGTCGCGCGTGGCTGACCGGGCCGGCCGAACCGCTCACGGGGAACTAGGGTTGCGGCTGTGAAGAGGAATGCCGGCACAACGACGCTGCTTCTGATCCAAGTTGTCGTCGGCTACGAGTGGCTCATCTCTGCCCTCACGAAGCTCGTCCGTGGTGACTTCCCCGCTGGACTCGCCGCTCAGCTCGGAGACATGTCCGCGGGCGCTCCGAGCTGGTACCGGAGCTTCCTGACCAGCGCTGTGCTGCCGCACGCCGACGCGTTCGGCTACGTGATCGAGATCGCCGAACTCGTCGTCGGCCTCGTTCTCATCGGAGTCGCGCTCGTGCTTCTCGTGCGGCCGTCGACCCAGCTGCCGCTCCCTGCGGTCGTCGCCGCCGTGGTCGCCTCAGCGGCGGCGCTCGCGATGATCGCGAACTTCGAGATCGCCAACGGAGCGCAGTTCGGCCTCTCCCTCGGCAAGGACACGTTCGACGAGGGCGTCGATCTCGACACCTTGATGACCGGTCTCCAGCTCGCCCTCCTTCTGTTCTGGGTAGCCGTCGCTCCGCCGGCGTCTCCGCTCAGGAACCGATCTCGAACTCGCGTAGAACGTCGTTGAGCGACATCCGGTCGTGCGACTCGTCGCGCCAGCCGACGATCAGCGGCGTCGGAAGGCCGTAGCTTCCGGCCGGGAACTCGCGCTCCCGCACGCCCGGCACGACGACGGCGCGCGGCGGGACGTACGCCACGGTGCTCGACCGGCGTCGAGCCGGTGACGTCGATGATCGGCACCGACGCCGTGATCACGACCCCGGCGCCGAGAATCGCGCCTCAGCTCCGACAATGCAGCCTTCGGTGACGATGCACCGCGAGCCGAGGAACGCGCCGTCCTCGACGATCACCGGCCTCGCGTTGACGGGCTCGAGCACGCCGCCGATCCCGACACCGCCGCCGAGATGGACGTCCGCGCCGATCTGCGCGCACGAGCCGACCGTCGCCCACGTGTCGACCATCGTGTTCGGCCCGACCCACGCGCCGATGTTCACGTAGCTCGGCATGAGCACGACGCCGGGGGAGAGGAACGAGCCGTACCGCGCGGTTGCGGGCGGTACGACGCGCACGCCGCGCTCGGCGTAGTCGTGCTTGAGCGGGATCTTGTCGAGGTACTCGAACGGCCCGACCTCCATCGGCTCGAGCTTGCGGATGCGGAAGTACTCGAGGATCGCGGCCTTCGCCTCCTCGTTGACGCGCCACTCGCCGTCGAGCTTCTCCGCGACACGGATCTCGCCGCGGTCGAGCGCTGCGATCGTCTCGTCGACGTTCACGGCAGCTCCCCGATGATCCGCGCGGCGCGCTCGCACTCCTCAAGCGTCGGCACGAGCGCGAAGCGGACGTAGCCCGCGCCGCTCGGCCCGAACATCTCGCCGGGGGAGACGATCACGCCGCGCTCGAGCAGCGCGTCCGCGTCCGGCCCGACCGTCCAGAGGTACATCGTCGCCTCGCTCGCGACGATCTCCCAGCCGCGCTCTTCGAGCGCCGGAATGAGGACGTCGCGCTTCGCGCGGTAGCGCGCGCGCGTCTCCTCGACGTGCCGCTCGTCGTTCCACGCGACGACGGAGGCGCGCTGGACGAACTCCTGCGGCGCCGTTCCGACCGTCGGGCGGTACGACTTCAGCGCGGCGACGATCTCGGGCGGCGCCGCGACGAAACCCGAGCGGTAGCCGGTCATCGACGAGCGCTTGCTCAGCGTGTGGAACGCGACGACGCGCGAGCGATCGGCCACCTGCAGCGCCGACGGCGGCGCCTCGTCGAACCAGAGCTCCGAGTACGCCTCGTCGGACGCGATGACGAAGTCGTGCCGCTCCGCCGCCTCCGCGAGCTCCTCGTAGAACGCGAGCGGCGCGACCGCGCCGGTCGGGTTGTGCGGGTAGTTGACCCACACGAGCGCGACGTCGTCGTCGAGCTCGCCGAGGTCGGGGAGGAAGCCGTTCTCGCGCCGCAGCGGCAGCGTCCGCACCGACGCGCCCGCGAACATGCGCGCCGCGCTCGTACACCGGATACGCCGGCTCGCCGAACGCGACGACCTTGCCGGCCGTGTCGAGCACCTGCGCGAGGGAGAAGATCGCCTCCTTCGAGCCGTAGGTCGGGACGATCTCCGTGTCCGGGTCGACGGCGACGCCGAAGCGGCGCTCGACCCATCCCGGCGCCGCAGCGCGCAGCTCGGGCAACCCCTGCGCGAGCGGATACGGCGCGCGCTCGGGCAGCGCGTCGACGAGCGCCTGCCGGATCATCGGATCGGTCGGCTCGTTCGGATCGCCCTTCCCGAAGTCGATGACGTCGACGCCGGCCGCGAGCAGGCGCCGCTTCTCCTCCTCGAGCCGCACGAACGGGTACGTCGCCATCTCGGTCAGCACCGGATTGATCGTCACGAGAGGAACCTAGCCAGTCTTCTCAGGGGCATGGGCGTCCAGCTAGCTGCCGAGCGGCCCGACGACCACGCGAACCACCCGGGCGTCGGTGCCGGACGAGGGGAACGAGGGGCTCATTAAGAAGGTCGTAGCAAGATTTCCGTTGATCAGCCCGCACTGCTCCCCGTCGTTGAAGCACTCGGCGCCGGCTCTCTTCAGCTGCGCGGTGGTACTACCAACGCGCATCCCCGACTTCGTTCGATATTTGGGCGCGGTCGTTTCGACGTAGACGGCGCGGTTCTCGTAGTACAGGACTCCGATCGAGACAGGCGGGTAGAACGTGATCGGGGTGGGGTGCGGCCTGCCAGGCAGCGCCGCTCTCTGGCCCTTTCCGTATGCGGCTTCGATCTTCGCCTTCGTCTCACCCAAGATAATCGGCCCGATGCTTCGACTGTGGGCGATAAGCATGTTCTCCGACCTGCGACCGCTCGAGCCACATGCGGCTAGCCAAGCGACCAGTACGGCTGTCAAGACGACGGCCAGCGGCCGAGTCACGAAAGGAACCCAGCCAGCGTGTCGTACGCCGTGTGCAGGTTCGCGATCGGGATCTGCTCGTCGACCTTGTGCGCGTACGCAGTCGCGCCGGGGCCGTAGTTGATCGCGTCGATGCCCTGCTCGGCGAACTGCGCGACCGGCGTCCACGCCTGCTTCGGCGCGACGTCGGGGACGAGCTCGCGCAGCCGCGCGACGTGGGGGTTCTCGAGCGCCGGCAGCGCGGCGGGCGAGTTGTGGAGGACGTGGAGTCTCTCCCGCGGGGACGAGCTCGCGCAGGCGCTCCTCCGCCTCGTCGCGCGAGCGGCCCGGCGCGAAGCGGAAGTTGAGCTCCGCCGAGGCGTGCCGGGCACGACGTTCTGCGCGATGCCGCCCGCAACCCGCACGACGCTCAGCACCTCGCGGTAGACCAAGCCGTCGAGCTCGACATCGAGCGGCTCGAGCGCCGCGACCGGGGCGAGACCCTCGACGAGCGCGTGGATCGCATTGCGCCCCGTCCACGGCCGCGCCGAGTGCGCGCTCTCGCCGTGGAAATCGACGCGCGCCTGGAGGTTGCCGAGGCAGCCCGCGTGGAGGATGCAGTCCGTCGGCTCGAGCACGACCGCGAGCTCGACTCCGCCGAGCACGCCGCTCTCGAAGACGCCGGGCAGCGGGCTCTCCTCGAGCGGCACCTCCTCGCGCGTGAAGAAGACGTACCGCGCCGCGAGCCCCGCGCGCGCGAGCTCGAGCATCACCGCGACACCGCCCTTCATGTCGCTCGCGCCGAGCCCGTGCACCGCGCCGCCGTCGATCCGGCCGGGGATGTTTCCCTGCGCCGGGACGGTGTCGACGTGCCCCGCCAGCGCGATCGGCGCCGCCGGGATCGCCCCACACGATCGCCTCACCGTCGTCGTAGAGCGCCGGGCCGGGGAGGAGGGAGCGGACGAGTTCCATCGCCTCGCGCTCGTGACGGCTCTCGGAGGAGACGTCGACGAGCTCGAGCGTGCGGGCGGCGAGGTCGGGGTTCGGCACGGCAAGCGTCATAATGACGCCCGGATGACGGTGAAACAGCCCGACCGCTCTTCGGGTGCGGAGCCCGAGCGCGGGCTCGTCCTCGCAGTGCTACCGCCCGGCGCCGACGCGGCCGACGAGATCGCCGAGCTCGAGGAGCTCGCGCGCACCGCAGGGGTCAACCCGATCGCGCAAATCGTCCAGCACCGCTCGCGCCCAGACCCGCGCACGTTCGTCGGCAAAGGGAAGCTCGACGAGCTCAAGGAGACCTACGCGGAGGCGAAGGCGGAGGTGCTCGTCGTCGACGACGAGCTCAGCCCCTCGCAGCAGCGCACGCTCGAGAACGAGCTCGAGACGCGCGTCGTCGACCGCACGCAGCTCATCCTCGACATCTTCGCCCAGCACGCCGTCAGCGCTGAGGGCAAGCTCCAGGTCGAGCTCGCGCAGCTCGAATACAACCTCCCGCGGATGCGCGGGATGTGGAAGCACCTCGAGCGCCTCGGCGGCGGCGTCGGCACCCGCGGCCCCGGCGAGTCCCAGCTCGAGACCGACCGCCGCCTCGCGCGGCGCCGCATCACGCTCCTGAAGGAACGCCTCAAGGGTCTCAGCCGCCAGCGCGACGTGCGCCGCAAGGAGCGCCGCCGCAGCGAGACGCCGACCGTCGCGCTCGCCGGGTACACGAACGCCGGCAAGTCGACGCTCCTCAACGCCCTCACCGACGCGGGAGTCTCCGTCCACAACCGGCTCTTCGAGACACTCGACCCGACGACGCGCGGCTTCGAGCACGACGGCCGCCGCTACCTCGTCACCGACACCGTCGGCTTCGTCCGCCGTCTGCCGACACAGCTCGTCGAGGGCTTCGCCGCGACGCTCGAGGAGACGCTCGT
Source organism: uncultured Actinomycetes bacterium (assembly GCA_963816735.1). GTDB lineage: Bacteria > Actinomycetota > Thermoleophilia > Gaiellales > Gaiellaceae > Palsa-739. The sequence continues at coordinate 363,207 of CAWFLY010000010.1, read as the reverse complement.
CGCCGACCTCATCGCTCCACGTCGTCGACTCGTCCGCCACCGACGAACGCCTCGTCGAGCAGATCGCCGCCGTCGACTCCGTCCTTCACGACATCGGAGCCGACGACCTGCCGCGCCAGCTCGTGCTCAACAAGATCGACGCCGTCGACGAAGTCGGCCGGCGCCGCCTCGAAAACCGCTATCCGGAGGCTCTGCAAGTCTCAGCGCTGACAGGCGCAGGGCTCGAAGAACTGCGTGCGCTCGTCGCAGAGCGCTTCGCGGAGCGGTTCGAGCTCGTCCGGCTCCTCGTCCCGTACGCCGACGGCGCTCGTCTCAACGAGCTCTACGCGCTTGGGACGCCGATCGAGGAGCGAGAGGACACCGCGGAGGGCGTCATGGTCCTCGCGCGCCTGCCGCGGCGCGACCTGACCCGTTTCGCTCCGTACGTCGTCGCATGAACGAGCTCCCGTTCAAGCGCCTCGATGAGAACGCGACGCTGCCGGTGCGCGCGTACCCCGGCGACGCCGGCCTCGACCTCGCCGCGGTCGAGCGAGTGGAGCTCGCGCCGGGAGCTCGCGCGCTCGTAGGGACAGGGCTCGCCGTGGCGATCCCGGACGGCCACGCCGGCTTCGTCCATCCGCGTTCTGGGCTCGCCGCGAAGCATGGGATCACGATCGTCAACGCACCGGGCCTCGTCGACAGCGGCTACCGCGGCGAGCTCAAGATCATCCTCCTCAACACGGACCCGGCCGAGACGTTCGTCGTCGAGCCCGGGATGCGGATCGCGCAGCTCGTCGTTGTGCCGGTGGCGACGCCCGAGCCGGTCGAAGTGGCGGAGCTCCCCGACACCGAGCGCGGCGAGAAAGGCTTCGGCAGCTCGTCGGCCTGATGGCGCTCGAGCCGCGTATCCGCGTCTCCGCGCTCCTCCGCTGGGAGGGACGAATCCTCCTGTGCCGGCACGAGAAAGCGGGCCGCGGGGAGTACTGGTTGCTGCCCGGCGGCGGAGTCAACGGCGGCGAGAGCCTTGTCGAGGCGCTGCGTCGGGAGCTCAGCGAGGAGGTCGGCGTGGGGGAGGATCTGACGTTCGAAGGGCCCATCGCCGTAGTCGACTCGATCGCCCCGAAGCGCCTGTTCGTCGGCAAGCACGTCGTCCACATCATCTTCGCGGCCGACCTCTCCGGACGCTCGCTCGAGCAAGTGCGGTCGACGGACCTCGCCGTGCGTGGGCACCGGATCTTCGACTCCGCCGAGCTCGACGACATCGCGCTCCATCCGCCGCTGCAGCGTTTCCTCCAGCGCTGGGAGCCGGGCGACCCGGCTGCGTACCTCGGAGCCCTCTGGGCGCCCTAGAACTTCCCGCCGCGGCTTCGCGCGCGTCCAGCCGAGACGTCGTGTGCCTCATGCTCGAGCGTGTCAGGGAGCGGTTCGAGCGGCACAGCATCGCCGCCCGTGCGATGCGCGAGCGCCTGCGAAAGCAGCCAGTCTGCGAGCCACGGGTTGCGCGGCAGCAACGGGCCGTGGAGATACGTGCCGATCACCCGTCCGGCGCGGCAGCCCTCGAAGCCGCTCTCGCCGTCGTTCCCGAAGCCGGAGACAATGCGTCCCAGCGGCTCCGCACCGGAGTCGAGGCGCGTGCGACCGACGTGATTCTCGAAGCCCGCGAGCGTCCGTAGTTCGCCCGGCTCGAGCTCGCACTCGAGGAGGACGTCACCGATCATCCGCTTCTCCCCGGCAACGGTGTCGACCGGAAGAAGGCCGATGCCCGGCATGTCCTCGCCGTGGAAGCCGCGATAGCCGCGGCCGAGCAGCTGGTAGCCGCCGCAGACAGCGAGCAACGCGGCGCCTTCGTCGATCGCCGCGCTCAGCGCGTCCGCTTTGAGAAGCAGATCCTCCGCGACGAGCATTTGCTCGCGATCCTGGCCGCCTCCGATGTAGTAGAGGTCGTGCTCGCCCGGAACGACGACGCCGCCGATGCCGATCGCCGTCACGTCGAGGCCGTGGCCGCGCCATGCGGCCCGACGCGAGAGCACGGCGATGTTGCCGCGGTCCGCGTAGATGTTGAGGTAGTCGGGGTAGAGGTGGCCGACGCGGATGTTCATGACCAGTACGCCTTCGTCAGGCCGCGCGCGGTGAGGATGCGCTGCAAGCCGAGCATCGCGGTGTAGGTGGGGAGGACGACGAGCTCTCCTCCCGCAGGCGTCAGCTCGAGCCCGCGGTCGAGGGCGGACGCGAGTTCCGGCTCCACCTCCATCGCGTCCTCGTCGAGCCCGCCGTAGCGGAAGCGCAGCGCGAGCTCGGCGGCGCGGCCACCGCTCGCGACGATCGTCTCGAGGCCGGGCATGAGCGGCTCGAAGTCGACGTCCCAGATCCACGACACGTCGCGTCCGTCCGCGATCTCGTCGTTGAGCGCAGCGACGATCACGCGCGGCGAGCCGCCGTCGACAAGCGTGCGAACCGCCTCGTTCGCGCCGGCGGGGTTTTTGATCAGGAGCAGAAGGATCCGCTTGTCGCCGACCTCGATCCGCTCAAACCGCCCGAACGCCGCCGAGAACCGCGCGAGCCCGGCTGCGATGTCGTCCAGCGACGCGCCGACGGCGCGTGTGAGCGCCGCCGCTGCGACCGCGTTGTAGACGTTGTAGAGGCCGGGGAGTGAAAGCTCGACGCGTCGGTCTCCCTCCGGCGTAACGAGAAGGAACGCAGCCCGCTCCAGTCCTTCGAGCTCGATCTCCCGCGCCGCGACTTCGAGCGGCGGGCGGCTCGCGTGGCCGTTCGGACAGCGGAAATCGCCGAGATGCCCGACGTACGCCGCCGCGTACTCAAGCGGCGCGCCGCACGTGAGGCAGTACTTCGAGTCGGCGGCGTGCTGCAGCGACTCACGCGCGACGCGCGGATCGTCCAGCCCAAACGCGACGCTCCCCGGCCGCGCCGTACCGATCGCGGCGAGCTGCGGGTCGTCGGCGTTAAAGACGAGCTGCGAGCTGTCCGGAAGCGCGTCGACAGCGTTGCGCCAGCGCTCGGCGATGTGCTCGAGCTCGCCGTACCGGTCGAGCTGGTCGCGGAAGAGATTGCCGAGACAGAGCACGCGCGGCCGCAGCCGGCGCAGCAGCTCCGGCAGCGCAAACTCGTCGACCTCAAAGAGCCCGAGCTCGGCGCCAGTCGGCCGAGAGGAGGGAGGAGGCGACGCCCGAGACGAGGTTCGCCCCGGCGGCGTTGTGCGCGAGTCGACGCTGCGGGACGGAGAATCTCCGCCGCCATCGCCGTCGATGTCGTCTTCCCGTTCGTCGCGGACACGACGACGCAGCCGTCCGGGAGCCGCGCCGCGAGCCGGTCGATCGCACCGGGGTCGAGCGTCGCGATGAGCTTGCCGGGAATCGTCGTCCCACCGCCCTTCCCGAGCCGCCGAGACAGCTCGCCGACGCCGCGAGCGACCGCGACCTCGAGCCCGAGAGCGGATGGGCGACGCATCGCTCGAGCGTACGCGATGCCTGCCGGAGCACGGCGAGCCGGGCTCAGTTTGCAACTACGTCGTAGCCGACATAGGGTGCGCGGACGCCATGCCCCGTGTGCCTCAACCATCTCAGCAGCGACGCGCCTTCGGCCGGCCCGGGCGAGCGCTATTGCTCGCGCTCGTCGTGCCGCTGCTGGCAGCGGCGATGGCTGCACCGGCGGCCTTCGGCTTTCGTGTCGGCGGCACCGCTTGGCCGGGCAAGCGCATCCCCTACTTCAACACAGACGCCCGTGACCGCACCGCCGTAAAGCTGGCGGTAAACGCCTGGAACCACTCCGGCGCTCACGTACGCTTTGTCGCGGTCTCCCGCTCGCAGGCAAAGCTCCTGGTAATCGCGTCCGGCCGGCACTGCTACGGCGTCGGCGAGGCGACCATCGGCTACGGGTCACCGGCCTGGGTCCGCATCGCCGGCCATCACTGCAACACCGAAGCCACGGCGCAGCTGCTGGCCCACGAGTTCGGCCATGTCCTAGGGCTGAACCATGAAACACGTCGGTGCGCGACCATGAACCCGACGTATTACTCCGACAACGGCTCGGTGCGCGGCGGCGACCGGTGCCACCCAAAGGCACCCTTGTGGGAGTGGCATTGCGGCTTGTTGGAAAAGGATGATGTCCGCGGAGCGATCCATCGCTACGGCGGCCGCGTGCACCTCGGGCCTGCGTTCTGTCCGATCTACGCGGCCGGCCCGGCGCCTGGCATCGACTCGGTCGTCTTTGACCAGCCCGTGACGCCAGCCACCGCCACAGTGACGCTGCGCCGGCCCGCCCCAGCCAAGATCCCCAAATTCCTCAACCAAAACCTCGCCGCCTTCGCAGGACCGCGGATCCTGATCGGCACCAGCTGCCCGGCTGCGCCCGACGTGAAGACATCCTGGGATTTCCAGCAGACGTGGGCCGGTACCGCCGTCGGCGCGACGCATACCTTCACCATCACCTGGCCGGCGACGGCGGGTCGCTACTGCGTAAGCGCCTTTGAGATGGACGGCATGGGCCGCGCCTCGCGGGCAGCGACCAACTGGGTGGACGTTCCGGCGCTTAGCTGAACTGACCAGTACCGCCTAGAGCCGCTCGGGGCTACTTGCGGATTCCTCAATCTGCTCTACCATTCTTGGCATGCCCGAGAAGCCCCGCTACAGGGCGCTCGCTGCGATCGATCCGAACGAGTTGGCGGCGTTCCAGAGCCGGATCCGCAAGCGGTACACGGACGAGCAGATCGTGGCCGAGATCACCGCCTGCGCCGCACGGCTAGGGCGCTCGCCGACGATGCGCGAGTTCGCCGCCGACCCCGAGACCGAGGTGCATCCGCAGACCGTGATCGAGCACTTCGGTTCCTGGAACGCTGCAAAGCGCATGGCGGGGCTCGTGCCGCGACGCTTCGCAACAAGAGAAGAGCTGCTCGGCCTGCTCAAGACGCTCGGCGACGAGCTCGGCCGGCCTCCGACGGCGCGCGACATCGACGAGCACAAGGGCCGTCTTCCGTCGAAGTCGCTCTACTGGCACACCTTCGGCTCGCTCACGAACGCGCTCCGCGAGGCGGGTTTCGACGTGCCGGTGGGGGAGGAGAAGCTCGAGCGCGCGATCGAGCAGGGCGCCGAGCTCGCGAAGAAGCTGAAGCGCCTCCCGAAGTTCGCCGACTGGGCGGAAGCGCGCAAGCAGGACGCCTCATTCCTGACCGAGTGGCAGGTCTACCGCATGTTCGAGGCGCGCCGTGGCGCCTGGTCGACGTTCCAGTTCCTCGTCCAGCAGCACCTGACCGAAGAGGGCGTGACGGTCGCGGGCGACGGAACGCTGCGCAGCTGAGCGCTAACTACGCCACGGCGGTGATCGCGGCGAGCCGTGCGAGACAGCGATCGCTCTCGCCGGGTGCGCGCACCGTCGGGAGCGGAGAATCCTCGACGTAGTCGTGGTCGGGGCGGAAGCTCGACTTGCGGGCGACGCGCCCGGCCTGGACCGCTAGGAACGTGCCTGCCCGCACCTCGGACGTGCGCAACCGGACACCGGCGTACTCCGAGACAATGTCGAGCGCGTCACGCGTCGAGGCGAAGAAGATCTCCTCGCGTCCGCGGCCGAGCCAGAGCGGCCGGCCGACGCCGCGCGCGGCGAAGACGACTCCGGGCTCCCGTTGGTCAAGCCACGCCGTCGCCATCGCGCCGGCAAGAGCCTCGAGCGCGTGCGGATCGTTCGCCGAATGGGCCGCAAGAGCGAAGATCGCCTCCGAGTCGACCGTCATCCGTGGCTCTGCCCGTGCACAAGCAAACTCGCCGAGCAGCTCGTCGTCGTTGAGGATGATCCCGTTGTGGATCCCGACCACCGGGCCATGGCGGACGGGATGGTTGTTGGCGGGGATCGACGGATGGCCCTTGGTGTAGTCGCGCACGTGGACGAGAAGCTCGGTCGCGTGGGCGGGGACACGAATGCGATCGAGCAGATCGCGCGCCGGGGTCCTCTGCTTTGTCACGACCGGATAGGCGTCACCGGGACCGCGGTACGCGTACCCGACCGCGTCCGCGCCACGCTCGGCGATCCCGGCCAGCAACGCTTGCGCCGCCAAGGTCCGGTCGACGCGGCTGCTCGAGGAGAGGCTGTAACCAGCTATTCCACACATAAGCCATGGCCCATGTCTACGTACCGTTTTCGCCGCTTCTTGGGCCGTCCCTTCGAGAGTACCTCGGAGTTCGGCGATTGCCAGGCTCAAGAGAAAAGATTGACCAACCGATAACAAACGCGTGGAAGCACACGCCGCCATGGAACCGCGCCCGGACCCGGTTCCAGCCGCCGATCCGCTCAAGCTCTACGTTCGCCAGATCGGCTCCGGGCCGTTGCTCACGCGCGAGGAGGAACGCGAGCTCGCGCGCCGCAAGGACGCCGGCGACGAGGCGGCGAAGCAGCAGCTGATCGAGTCGAACCTCCGACTCGTCATGTCGGTCGCTCGCAACTACACGCGCGCCGACGTTCCGCTCCTCGATCTCATCCAGGAGGGGAACCTCGGCCTGATGCGTGCCGTCGAGAAGTTCGACTACAAGCTCGGCTACAAGCTCTCGACCTACGCGACGTGGTGGATTCGCCAGGCGATCACGCGCGCGCTTGTCGATCAAGGACGGACGATCCGATTGCCGTTGCACGTCGCGGAAGAGGTGCGCCGGCTTCTCCGCACGCGCCGTCAGCTCGCCCAGAAGTTCAACCGCGAGCCGACGATCCCCGAGCTCGCCGCCGAGGCGACGCAGTCGGAGGAGAGGGTGCAGGAGCTGCTCGAGCTGATTGAGACGCCCGTCAGCCTCGAAACACCCGTCGGCGACGGCGAGAGCCTCTACGGCGACCTGCTCGAGGACGTCCGTGCATCGGCGCCACTCGAGTTGACAGCCGATAGGGCGCGCGCGAAGGAACTCGCCGAGGCGCTCGGAACACTCGAGCCACGTCTCCGCCGCGTTGTGAGTCTTCGCTTCGGCCTGGACGGCGGCACGCCTTGCACGCTCGACGAGATCGGTGCCGACGTGGGAGTGACCCGCGAACGTGTGCGGCAGCTCGAGACGCGCGCCCTCCGCCAGCTTCGCCTCGCCGCGCCCGGCCTCGCGCACTACCTTCGCGCCGAGTAGCGGGCTCTAGGGCGCCGCAGCCAGCTGCATCTCGCGGAGATTCCCGAGACGCCGCAGACCTTCGACCTCGATCTGCCGCACGCGCTCTCGGGTGACACCTAGCCGTCTGCCGATCTCTTCGAGCGTCTTCGGCTCCTCGTCGACGAGCCCGTACCGCAGAACGAGCACCTGCCGCTCGCGCTCGTCGAGCGACTGCAGGCAGAGCGTGAGCGCCTGGCTGAGAAGCGCACCCTCGACGGTGTCCTCGGGCAGCGGCTCGTCGCCGGCGACAAAATCCCCGAACGTCGCGTCGTCCCCGTCGCCGATGGGCTGATCGAGGCTCGCCGAGGTGCGGGCGGCGGCGCGCACCTCGCGCGCTTGCTCGATCGGCAGCGACGCCTCGGCGGCGATTTCCTCGAGCGTCGGTTCGCGGCCGAGCTCCATCCAGAGCGTCCGCTCGGCCCGGGTCATCTTCTGTAGCCGCTCGACGATGTGGACGGGCATCCGAATCGTGCGCGACTTGTCGGCGAGGCCGCGAGCGACGGCCTGTCTGATCCACCACGTCGCGTACGTCGAGAACTTGTAGCCGCGGCGCCAGTCGAACTTCTCGACAGCGCGGATCAGCCCGAGCGTGCCTTCCTGAATGAGGTCGAGGAACGGGAGACCCTGGTTGCGGTAGTTCTTGGCGATCGAGACGACGAGGCGGAGGTTCGACTGGATCATGCGGGTCTTCGCCGCCATGTCACCGGCCTCGATCTTCTTCGCGAGCTCAACCTCCTGCGCCGCTGTAAGGAGCGCGTGCCGGCCGGCCTCGCGGAGGAAGAGTTGCAGCGCATCCGTCGTTGTCTCGGCGGCCTGGACCGGTGGCGAAGTTCTTTCCGGCTTCGGCTCTTGTTGAGGCTCGACGAGCAGCTCGATGCCGCGCCGGTCGAGCTCCTGGTGAATCGCCTCGATCTCGACCGGGTCGAGCTCGAGCGACTCGATGATCTCGGCGAGCTCCATCTGGCGTAGCTGGCCACTGGACTCGGCGGCGTCGAGGAGCGTCAGCAACTCCTCGCTCGCGAGAATCGACTCGATCTCGACGGTCGTCAACTGTTCTCCCTCAACTGTCTTGGGCGTCTTTCCCGTTCGTGGTGTTTAGACAAACACGCCCGCGCACCACGAATCAAGCTGTGTGCACGAGAAGCTACGTTATGTCAAGTTGCAGAATGCGTAGTCACCGCTCGCCCGCCCTCCCCGCTTTTCCACAGGTTGCACAGACTGCTGTGGAAATGTTGATTATTCAACGTTCGCAAATTGCGACGTTTTCGACTCGGAGACCCCTTGCATCGGGTCTGGACAAGCCGTAGGTTTCTTCTTGCGCCGAGCACGGCGCGGGAGTAGGACGAAGCAGTACCGGGTGGTCGTACGTGGCGCCTCGCAAGGGGCGAAGCGGAAAGTCAGCCGGTGCCGTGGACGAAACCGCGACCGGCTCGGCGACTTTTTTTTGGTCCAACGCGCTCTCCCCTTCTCGCGTGCGACCGTCCTCCGCCTCGAGCCGCTACCTCGACTAGGATCGCCGGAATGCCGCATCCTCCGCGTCCGCCGAGCATCGACCAGGGAGTCAGCGCCTTTCTCTGGGCGGCCGGCCTCGCGGTGTTCATCTTCTTCGGGCTCGTCGCGATCGACGATGAGTCGGCGCCGCCGCGATCGTCATCGCGCTCGTCTCGTTTGCCGCCATCTGGCTCATCGTCCGCCTCCGCGGCGAAGACGTGCCTCCGCGGCGTTAGTCAGTCGCCAGGCGTAGCGCCAGCGCGAACACGAGCTTCCGCGCGAGCGACTCGCCCATCGCATCCTCAAGGCGTTCGCGCGCAGTCGCCTCGCCCGGGTCAAAGCTCCGGATGTGTGCCTCGAGCAGCTGCGAGCCGCGCTCCTTCATCGAGTTAAGTGTCGGCTGCGCAGGCACCTGGCGTTGATCCCCCGTTCCAGCACTCTTCGCGCGGTTCTAGTACGTGATGAGAGCGTGCCGGTCGTACTGCGCGAGCTTTTCCCCGCCGCCGAGGAACGACAGCTCGATCACGAAGTTGACGCCGACCACCGTGCCGCCGAGCTCCTCGACGAGGCCGGCGATTGCCTGCACCGTCCCCCCCGTCGCGAGGACGTCGTCGTGGATCACGACCCGCGCCCCGTGGGCGATCGCGTCGGAGGCAACCTCGAGCGAGTTCTTCCCGTATTCGAGCGCGTATTTCGCCGAGACCGTCTCCGGCGGCAGCTTGCCGGGACGACGGGCGGCGACGAAGCCGCACCCCGCGGCGACCGCGATCGCGCCGCCGAGCCAGAAGCCACGCGCCTCCGCACCGAGCACGAGGTCGGCCTCGCGCTCGCGCGTCCATGCGGCGAGCTCATCGACCGCCTGTGCGAGCGCCTCGCTGTCGAGGAGGAGCGGCGAGATGTCCTTGAAGCCCGACTCCCGGCTCGGGAAAGTCTGGGACTTCGCGGACCCGGCTCTTGAAGTCAATCACCGGCAAGCTTCCGCACGTTCCGCCAGAGGAGCAGGTCGGAGAGCTCCTGCGCGCTCTGCGCGAGCCGCTGGAGGTCAGCGAGCGCCTCGCGCCGCCGGTCAGGATTGCGTGAGCGCAGCGCCGGGCCGATCACGGCTTCGAGCAGCCCCGACTCGCGATCCGCGGCAGTGCGGAAGGCGCGTAGGTTCCGGGCACCGATCCCGAACTGCGCGAGCGCCTCGCAAGCAGCGGCGACGTCGACGTCGCTCTCGGCGTAGACGCGCCTGCTGCCGGAGCTCGTCCCTTCGATCAGCCCGAAATCCTCGAGTTCCTTCACCCGCTCGCGTGTGATGCCCGCGCGCGCACAGAGCTCATCGAGGCCGAGAGTCTCCTCCCCCGTCCCGACTGTCCGCCGCCGCTTGCGCTGCTGGCCGGCGCCGGCCGCGAGCTCCTCCTTGATCACGCGGAGCGGCAGGAACTCGTCTCGCTGCAGGCGGAGGATCGTCTCGAGCCGCTCGACGTCCTCTTCCGAGAAGAGGCGGTAACCGCCCTGTGTGCGCCGCGGGTTGAGAAGCCCCTGATCCTCGAGGTAGCGGATCTTCGAGATCGAGACGTCGGGATATTCGTCGTGGAGGCGGCTGCAGACCGTCCCGATCGTGAGGAGACGGCGCTGGCGAGACGGGGCTTCAGTCGTCGACATGAGTGGCCTAGCGGTGGAGGTACGTGAGCCGGTACTTGCCGATCTGGATCTCGTCACCGTCGCTGAGCACGGCCGAGTCGACGCGGTCGCGGTTGACGAACGTGCCGTTGAGGCTGCCCTGATCGTCGAGCCGCCAGCGATCGCCGTCCTGCGTGAGCACTGCGTGCTTGCGAGAGACGGTGACGTCGTCGAGGAAGACTCCACACTCGGGCGAGCGGCCGATCACGGTCGGACTCCCGCTCAGCGCGAAAGTCTCCCCCGCCCTGCCGCCGCCCGAGCGGACGACGAGGACGCCGCCCTGCAGGCCGAGATCGTCGAGCGTGTCGAGCGAGTCGCCCGGGTCGGCGATCGCGAACGTCTCGGTCTGCTCGCCTTCCTCCGCCACGACAAGCGCCGCCCCGCACTTCGCGCAGAAGCGCGCAGACTCCGGGTTGTTGTACCCGCACTCGGGGCAGTAGACGTGCGACATCGCTATGTGCGGGGAGTCGCCTTGCCGCTGAGAATCTCCGTCAGCGCGTTGACGTCGACATGGTCGAGGACGCTCAGCCCCTTCGTCTTCTGGAGCCGCGACACGACCTCGGCTCGGAGGATGTCGATCTTCCCGTGCAGCAGCCGGCGCCGGTACGACACCTCCTGCTCCTCGACGGTCAAGTCGTCGATGAGCTTCTTCAGATCTTCGTCAGACAGGATCGCGAGGTCGGGCAGCGCTTCCATAAACACCTTTCTCCGGGGATGCCAGGGGTTCGTTACAGAGTGTCAAGCTGAACTTTAGCCTTTGTCTGCGGTTGCGGCCTCGCCGTGTTCGATCTCTTCGACGAGAGTTCGCAACTCACGGGCAAGCTCCTCCGACGCCTCGGTGGTGTCCCCTTCGGCGTACAGGTGGATGAGGGGCTCGTCGGGATCGGGCAGCGCCTGGGTCCAGCCGCGCTCGTCGAACACTTTGATCCCGTCCGTAAGGTCGAGCTCCCTCCCCGCGAGGCGCTCATTGAGGACGCGCATGACGAGCCCTTTCAGCGCCCACGGGCACGGGATCTGATGGTGGACGAGGGTCGGGCGCGGCAGGTCGGCGACGAGCGCCGAGAGCGGCTGATCGACGGGAGCGAGCAGCTCGAGCAGCTTCACGAGGCTCGCGATCGCGTCGTAACCCGGCAGGAAGTCGGGGAAGACGTAGCCGCCTCCGACAGCGCCGGCGAAAACGACGTCTCCCTGCGCCGCTGCGTGGGTGAGATCGGGGAGCGACGCGGGCGTGCGCACGATCTCGAGCTTCGATCCTTCGACGAGCTTGTCGACCTGGCTCGTCACGGTGACGGGGAACGCGACCTTGCCGCGCCGCCCGCTCGAGGCGATCAAGCCGCAGGAAGAGCAACAGCGCCTGCTCGACCGGCACCTCCTTCGCCTCCTCGTCGATGAGGTAGAGGCGCTCGGCCGCGCGGTCGAAAACGGCGCCGAGATCCGCACCGACCGCCGGTACGAGCCGTTTCGTCTGGCCGATCGCGGCGGCGAGACCGGGCGCCGCGTCTGCGTTCTCGGTTCCTTCGCCGGCGAACGCGTGCGCGGCAACGACCTCCACGCCGAGCGGCCCGAGCACGAGTGGCAGCACGTACGAAGCGCCGGACGAGCCGTAGTCGACGACGATGCGGAAGCCCCGCTCGCGCACGCGCTCGACTTCGAGCGTCGAGAGCAGCTCGGCCGCATACGTCTCGTGCACGCGCGCCGGATACGAGATGCCGCCGACCTCAGTGGCGGCGACGCGCCGTAGCTCGCCGCGGGTGAAGTGCTTCTCGACCTCCTTCTGCATCGGCGGGCTCATCTCGACGCCGGGCGGCTCGAAGAAGTGAATGCGGACGATCTCGGGGTCGTTCGGGCTCACTCCGACGTGGAAGCCTGCGTCGTAGCCCTCCGACTTCACGAGGTGTCGCGCGACTGCGGCCGGGCTCACGCGCAGGTCGGCGACGTGGACTCCGGTCGACGACAGCCCGGAGATCATCGCGCGCTTGATCATCCGGCATGCCGCCGGGCCTTCCCTGCTCGCCACGACGCGCGCGCCGCGCTCGAGCGCGGTGCCTAGCGCCGCGGCAAGTCGCACCGCGACGTCCGGCGTGAGATCGACGTTGACCATCCCGGCGACCCCTTGTTTGCCAAAGAGGCGCGTGGTCCCGCGCGACTCCCAGATGAGGCTCTCGTGCAACTGCGAGCCGGTCTCGACTTCCTTGAACGGGTAGATCCGAACGCCGGGCAGGATCACGCTCTCAGAGCCGATCTTCACCTCGTCGCCGATCGCAACGCCCTCGTGGACGCGGACGTGCGCGCGCAGATCGCAGCCGCGGCCGATGATCGCGCCCTCGACCGTCGAGCTCCGGCCGATGTACGTCGAGCTGTCGACCATCGACCGAACGACACGCCCGCGTTCCCGCACGGTCACGCTCGTCGCGAGCACGACATACGGGCCGACCCGGGCGCCTGTCCCGATACGGCAGTAGCTGCCGATGTACGCCGGCCCTTCGATCGCGTCGAGATCGTCGAGGTCCACCCCATCCCCCAGCCAGACGTTGCCGCGGATGCGAATGCCGCCGATGTTCAGGCGGACTCGCTCGTCGAGGGCGTCGATGTTCGCCTGGCGGAACTGGTCGAGGTTCCCGATGTCCTGCCAATAGCCGTCGAAGACGTGCCCGTAAATCGGCCGGCCCATCTCGAGGAGAAGCGGGAACAGTTCCTTCGAGAAGTCGTACGGCCGGTCCGTCGGGATGTGCTGCAGGACCTCGGGCTCGAGGACGTAGATGCCCGTGTTGATCGTGTCGGAGAAGACTTGGCCCCACGACGGCTTCTCGAGGAATCGTTCGACGCGGCCCTCATCGTCGGTGACGACGATCCCGAACTCGAGGGGGTTCTCGACCGCCTTCAGGCCGATCGTCACGGACGCGTTCTTCTCGCGATGGAACTCGACGAGACTCGTCAGGTCGACGTCGCACAGCGCGTCACCGGAGATGACGAGGAACGTGTCGTCGAGACGGCCGGCCGCGAGACGAACGGAGCCGGCGGTGCCGAGCGGCGACTCCTCTACCGAGTAGCCGATCTCGACGCCGAGGCTCTCGCCGTCGCCGAAGTAGCTGCGGATCGCCTGCGGCAGGAACGCCGTGGTCACGATGATGTCCTCGAGACCGTGGAGCTTCAGCAGCTCGACGATGTGCTCCATGCACGGCTTCCCGACGATCGGGACCATCGGCTTCGGCTGATTGGAGGTAAGAGGACGCAGCCGCGTGCCCTCTCCCCCCGCCATGACGACCGCCTTCATCGCCGCAGTTGTTCCCGGGCGTCGCGGACGTAGAACACGGCGGCGAGCACGGCAAGCGCGAGACCGGCCCAGAACAGGTAGAGCGGCCATTGCGTCGACGGCTGCGTGACGATGCGGCAGCCGATCGCCGCGTAGAGGATCCACGTCGCCGTCTTGCCGACGACGTTGACGTCGAGCTCGATGCCGCGGGGTTGCAGGATGCGCGCGCCCGCGAGGAGCATCAGGTCGCGACCCACGATCACGGCAAGCCCGATCCACGGCAGCCGGTCGTAGTACGCGAGCAGGATCACGGCGGCGTCGATCATGAGCCGGTCGGCGAGCGGGTCGGCGATCTTCCCGAAGTGCGACTCGACGTGCCAGCGCCGGGCGAGGAAGCCGTCTACTTGGTCGGTGATACCCGCGATCCCGAACACGATGCCTGCCGACCAGCTCGGCTCGTGTCCCGCCTGCACCATCAACACGACGAAGACGGGAATGAGCGCGAGCCGCGCGATCGTGAGCGCGTTCGGCAGCTGCGCGAGCGGTGGGGATACGGCGCGAGCCTCCATGTGAGGAAGGATACGGGCGTGCCCGAAGACGATTTCGTCAACGCCCATTGCCATGCGTTCCAGCGCGCGCTCGGCGAGCGGACCGCGGGCGCCGACTTCTGGGCGTGGCGCGAGACGATGCTCGAGCTCGCGGCGTGGCAGACGCCAGAGAGCGTGCGCGCGACGTATGCGGACGTCTATCGCGAGTTGCGCGACGTGGGCTACGTCGCGGTCGGGGAGTTCCACTACCTAGGGCTCGCCGAGGCTTTCGCGGCGGTCGATGCGGCGCGCGAGGTCGGGGTCGAGATCGTCCTCCTCCACGTCGCGTACGCGCGCGGCGGGATCGATCGCTTTCGCCAGGCGTCGGTCGCGGCGTACCTGTCCGAGCTCGAGGAGCTGCGCGCGGCCGGAGTGCGCGTCGGCGTCGCCCCCCACTCCGTGCGCGCGTGCCCGCGCGAGTGGCTCGAGGAGCTCGGCCGCTACGCCTCTGAGAACGAGCTGCCGCTCCACATCCACGCCGACGAGCAGCCGCGTGAGATCGAGGAATGCCTCGCCGAGCACGGCATGCGTCCGATCGAGCTCCTCGATGCGTCCGGCTGCCTAAGCCCGCGCACGACCGTCGTCCACGCAACGCACGCAGACGGCAAGGAGCTCGATCTCCTGGCGACAACCGGCGCGCGTGTGTGCGTGTGCCCGACGACAGAAGCCGATCTCGCGGACGGCTTCCTCCCCGTCGAACGGCTCCTCCACCGCGGCATCGAGCTCTGCATCGGCTCGGACTCGAACGTCCGCATCGACCCGCGGGAGGAACTGCGCGAGCTCGACTGGATCGCCCGCCGCCAGTCGGGCCGCCGCGATGTCTTCACACCGAAGGCGTTGCGGGCGATCGGTACGGAGAACGGCGCTCGAGCAGTCGGTCTCCTCTGACTCGGCGGCGGCAGTGATGCCGCGATCTCAATCGGGGCGGCCGGATTCGAACCGGCGACCTCTGGTCCCCCAGACCAGCGCGCTAACCAGGCTGCGCCACGCCCCGCGACGCGTGAACCGTAGCTCCTGTGGAATGGTGCCGTGATGGACGAATGGCAGGAAGTCGACAACGCGCTCGCGCGTGAGTTCGAATTCGACTCGTTTCCCAAGTCGATCGAGTTCGTCGATCGTCTCGCCGAGGCTGCGGAGAGCGCGAACCACCACCCGGACATCGACATCCGCTACCGCAAGGTGACGGTGCGCTGGACGACACATTCCGAGGGCGGGATCACGGCGAAGGATCGCGAGATGGCCGAGCTCACGTCAACGCTGGCATCCGCGTAGCGCGACCGCGCGTAGGCACAGTACGAACTCCGATGCAAGCGACCAAATACCTCATCGTCGGCGCCGGGATGACCGGCGATATGGCAGCGAAGGGCATTCGCGAGCACGACGCGAACGGCCGGATCGTCCTCGTCGGTTCCGATCCGCATCCCGTCTACAAGCGGCCGCTGCTGACGAAGGGCCTCTGGCAAGGGGCACCGGAGGAGAAGCTCTGGCGCGAACCGGCGCCGAACGTCGACCTCGTCACGGGCCGGCGCATCGTCGGACTCGACCTCGACGCGCGCACCGCGAAGACTGACTCCGGCGAGGAGTTCGCGTGGGAGAAACTCCTCCTCGCCACGGGCGCGCGGCCGCGCGAGATCCCCGGTTGGGACGGCGTGGTCTGGTTCCGGACGCTCGACGACTACCGCCTCGTGCGCGAGAAGGCGACGGAAGGTGCGCGCATCGTCGTGATCGGCGGCGGCTTCATCGGTTCCGAGATCGCTGCGGCACTCGTCGGCGTCGGTGTGCGCGTAACGATGGTCTTCCCTGAAGCCGGGATCGGGGCCCGTCTTTTCCCTGCCGGTCTATCGGAGTCTCTCGTCGACTACTACCGCGAGAAGGGCGTCGAGGTGCTCACGGGAGCGACGGTCAGCGCGGCTTCCGGAACAAGCGTCACGCTCGGCGACGGGACGGTGCTCGAAGCGCACGGCGTCGTCGGCGGCCTCGGTGTCATCCCGGCAACGGAGCTGGCCGAAGCAGCCGGGCTCGAAGTGAGCGACGGCATCGTCGTCGACGAGTACGGCCGCGCGAGCGGACACGACGACGTCTTCGCTGCGGGGGATGTCGCGCGGTTTCCCGTCGCCGCGCTCGGCACGACGATGCGCGTCGAGCACGAGGATCACGCGAACACGCACGGCAAGACCGTCGGCGCGAACATGGCCGGCGCCGCGCAGCCGTACGAGCACCTCCCGTTCTTCTACTCCGACCTCTTCGACCTCGGCTACGAAGCCGTCGGACAAGTCGACTCTCGGCTCGAGACGGTCGAGGACTGGCAGGAGCCCAACCGCAAAGGCGTCGTCACGTACGTCGAGGACGGCCGACCGCGCGGCGTGCTGCTCTGGAACGTCTGGGACCGGGTCGACGACGCGCGCGAGCTGATCCGCTCCGGCGAGGGCACCTTTGCGGTCTGAAGCGCTCGCCCGCTCGCGCAAGCGGCGGAACGGCTACGAGATCCTGTGCGAAGCGGTCTTCCGGCCGCTCGCGCACCCGCTCGTGCTCGTCCTCGCGCGGCTACGCGTGCCGCCTCCCGTTGTCGTCGTCGCGGCCGGAGTCGTCGGCATCGCAGGCGCGGTCGAGCTTTCGCGCGGCTCGTTTCTGCTCGCGGCGCTTCTCGTCCAGCTCAAGACGCTGCTCGACAACGCGGACGGCCAGCTCGCGCGCCTGACGGGCAGGACGACCGCCTTCGGCCGCTATCTCGACTCCGAGGTCGACCTCGTCGTCAACGCCGCGCTGTTCGCAGCGATCGGCCGGCACGCGGGCATGCCCGGCGCAGGGCTCGTCGGCTTCGTCGCCCTCACGTCGGTACTCAGCCTCAACTTCAACGCCGCACGGCTTTCTCGCGCGGCGACGGCGGAACCGGAGACGGGCGGGCGCCCGACGGAATGGCTTCGAGCGGTCTACCGCGTCGTCTACAAGCCGCAGGACCGGCTCGCGGAGTGGATCGTCGCGCGTCGGCCCGTCCTCACCTCGCCGCGGTGGGTGTCGGTGCTGGCGAACCTCGGCATGTCCACACAGCTCGCAGTGCTCGGGGTGTGTCTCGTATTCGGCGCGCCTCTCGTCTTCGCCTGGATCGCGGTCGGCGAGGTCGCCGTCATTACCCTCGCCCTGCTCCCGCAGCGCACGCCCATGAAGAAAGCCGCAGTGGAGGAAATCGCATGAGCAACATCTTCGAGCTACCGCATCCCGACGAGCCCGGCCGTGACTGGACGCCCGCCGACCGCGAACGCCTCGAGCAGCACGCCGCGGAAATCCTCGCCGCGCTCGGCCTCGACCTCGACACGCCCGGCACACGCGACACGCCGCAGCGGTTCCTCCAGGCGCTTTACGACGCGACGGCGGGCTACGACGGCGACCCGAAGCTCCGCACGCTGTTCCCGAGCGAGCGGCCGCAGGACGTCGAGGGAGCGCACGCGCAGATCATCGAAGGCCCGATCGGCTTCCACGCGCTCTGCGAGCATCACGCGCTGCCGTTCCACGGCCACGCACACGTCGGGTACGTCGCAGGGGACGAGATCCTCGGCATCTCGAAGCTCACGCGGCTCGTGCGCCTCTACGCGCGGCGCTTCACGGTGCAGGAGCGGCTCGCCGAGGAGATCGCCGGCGGCCTGAAGGAGCTCACGGGCGCGCGCGGCGTCGCGGTCAAGCTCGAGGCATCGCACATGTGCACCGCGATGCGCGGCGTCGAGGAGGACGGCTCCGTCACCGTGACGACGGTGTGGCGCGGCCTGTACGACGAGGACGAGTCGCTTCGCGGCGAGTTCCTTCTCCTCTCGCGGTGATCGAGCCGTTCACCGTTCTCGCCGAGGACGACGACCTGCCGCGCTGGGACGTTCCGGCGGAGATCGAACGGCTCTACGGCGCGCTCGGTCTCGCGGACGAGTGCCTCGTCGCGAACTTTGTCCAGTCGCTCGACGGCGTCGTCGCGATTCCCGGTCTCCCCCGCTCGCACGCGGTCGTCTCGGACGACAGCGAGGCCGATCGCTTCGTGCTCGCGCTCCTGCGCGCATGCGCGGACGTCGTGCTCGTCGGAGCCGGCACGCTCGCCGCGTCGCCGACGGGGACGTGGCGCGTCGACAAGGCGTACCCGGACGCCGGCGCGGCGTTCGCAGAGCTTCGCGCGTCACGCGGCCTGCCGGAGCAGCCTCGCGTCGCGGTGGTCACGTCCGGAAGCTCGTTCATCCCGTCGCATCCGGTTCTCGAGGCCGGCGCGATCGTGCTCACGACCGAGAGCGCTGCGCCGAAAATCGCGGAGAGCGTGCCGGGGGCCGCCGAAGTCGTCGCCGTCAACGACGGCGCGAGCGTCGACCTCCGAGCAGCCGTCGGCGCCTTGCGCGAGCGCGGCCATCCCGTGATCGTCTCCGAAGCAGGCCCGACGCTGTTCGGCCAGCTCGTCGCCGCAGAGCTCATCGACGAGCTTTTCCTCACGGTCTCGCCGCTCCTCGCCGGCCACGCTCTCGCAACGCGTCTCAACCTCGTGGAGGGAGTAGAGCTCCTTGCCGGACCGCCGCGTCGCCGGTCGCCTGCGGTCGGTACGGACAAACGACTCGCACCTCTTCCTGCGATACGCGCTTTCCCCGATGTAGGCCGAGCCGCGCAAGGAGCATCCTCGGTTTCATGACGGTCATCGACATCACACGCAGACTCGAGCTCACCGACCTCGTCCACGACCTCCGCATCGCGGCGCGCACGATCCGCTCCGAGACGATGCTCGAGCGCCGCGAGACATGCGTCGCGCTCGTCGGCGAGTTGCGCGAGAGGCTGGAACCGCACGCCGAGCTGGATCCGCAAGGGCTCGAAGCGCTCGAGCTCTGGGCCGAAACTCTCCTCGGGGCCGACCCGAACGACCCCGACCTCCTCCAGGAACTTCTCTACGGGATCGATGCGCTCGTGCGCGTCCACCTCTGGCGGGAGACCGGGATGCCGCTCGAGCCGCCCGAGGCGCGCAGCAAAGCCGACGTCTAGGTAGCGCGGACGCCTACTTCCCGAGCTGGCGGTAGAGGCGGTCGATCATCTGCGGCATCGCCTCGAGCTTCTCCGTGATGACGCGGACTCGGAACTCGCGGAAGTGCTCCGGCTCGACCTCGAGCGCCTCGGCGAGCGTCTTCACGACCTCGTTCGACGGAACGGGACGGTTGCCATGCACGAGGTGGTTGAGATACCCGGCCGACAGGCCGGTGCGCGCGGCGAGCTGGCGGTACGTGACGCCGTGCTCGTTCATCAGCCGCTCGACGGTCGGGCCGAATGCGTCCTTGCTGAAGGGCTTCCGCTTCGCCACTACATGATCTCTTTGCCGAGAACGGCAACATCTAATCGTCTCTCTTCGCCGCTCGCGCGGTCGCGGACGTCGACCTTGCCGTCTTCGAGGCTCTTCTTGCCCGCCGTCACCCGGATCGGGCAGCCGATCAGGTCGGCGTCGGCGAACTTCTCCCCCGCCCGCTGGTCGCGATCGTCGAGGAGGACGTCGAGCCCTGCGCCGGAGAGCGCCTCGGCCGCCTGTTGCGCGATCTCCTCAGCTCCCGGCAGCGCAACGACATGGACGTCGTACGGAGCGACCGACCGTGGCCAGACGATGCCGTTCTCGTCGTGGCTCTGCTCGACGATCGCCGCCATCGTCCGTGCGAGGCCGATCCCATAACTGCCCATGACGAGAGGCTTCGCTTTGCCGTCCTCGTCGAGAAACGTCGCGCCGAACGCGTCCGAGTGGAATGTGCCGAGCTTGAAGATGTGCCCGACCTCGATTGCCGTCTGCACCTGGAGCTTGCCGCCGCACTCCAAGCAGGCGTCGCCCGCCTGTGCCTGCCGGATGTCGGCGAACGTCGGCTCGTAGTCGCGGCCCGCCTGAACGCCGCGGAGGTGCCAGCCGTCCTCGTTCGCGCCGGCGACGTACTGCCCGTCGCGCAGCGCCTCGTCGGCGATGACCTCGATATCGACTCCAACCGGGCCGAGCGAGCCGCCGCCGGCGCCGAACGCCGCGCGGATCTCGTCATCCGTTGCAGGCCGGAACGCAGCCTGGAAGATCGTCTCGAGCTTCTCAGGACTGAGACGGTCGTCGCCGCGGACAAGCGCGAGGACGAGCCGGTCTCCGACAACCACAGGAAGCGCCTTGGCGGTCGCCGTCTCCGAGATGCCGAGGAACGCTGCGACCTCCTCGATCGTCGTGATCCCAGGCGTCTCGACCCGCTCTGGTGCATCGAGAACCGGCGGCAGCTCGGCCGGGCGCGCCTTCCCCCGCGCGGCCTCGGCGTCGGCGAAATAGTCGCCGTTCTCACAGCGCATGAGCTCGTTCTCGCCGGAGCCTGTCGGCGCGAGAAAACCGAGCGAGTCCTTCCCGCCCATCGTCCCCGACTCCGCCTCGGTGAGATACGCCTCGAGACCGCAGCGCTCG
This sequence comes from uncultured Actinomycetes bacterium, assembly GCA_963816735.1. Lineage (GTDB taxonomy): Bacteria > Actinomycetota > Thermoleophilia > Gaiellales > Gaiellaceae > Palsa-739. The sequence goes on along the minus strand of CAWFLY010000010.1, from coordinate 342,690 downwards.
AAGATGCGCGTGTACGCCTCCTCGTGCTTGGAGAAGCTCGCGTCGAGGCCGGCCTCGTCGACGTCGAACGAATACGAGTCCTTCATGATGAACTCGCGAACACGCAGGAGGCCGCCGCGCGGGCGTGGCTCATCCCGGTTCTTCGTCGAGAAGTGGTACCAGACCTGCGGGAGCTGCTTGTACGACCGGATCTCCTGCCCGAGAAACGTCATCGACTCCTCGTGCGTCCACGAGAGCACGAACGGCCGGCCGCCGGTGTCCTTGAGCTTGAAACTGATCGGGACGGCTATCCGGCCGGTCGTCTCCCAGAGCTCGGCGGGCGTGAGCGTCGGGCAGCGCATCTCCTGGCCACCGATCGCGTCGATCTCCTCACGGATGATCTGCTCGATCCGCATGTGGACGCGCCAACCGAGCGGCAGGAAGCTCCAGAGTCCGGCGCCCATCTGGCGAATGAAGCCGCCGCGGACCAGCAGTTGATGTGACGCGGCCTCCGCGTCGGAGGGCGCTTCGCGCAGCGTCGGGAGGAACAGCTTCGAGGCTCTGGCAATCATGGACGGTCGCCTGAGACTATTCGAGCGGGATCATCGAGGCTTCGGCCATCGCGAGCGCGGCGGGCTTGGCCATCTTGAGCCGCTTCGGGCGGTTCATCCCGTCGGCGATCCACTTGTCGATCTCGGCGAACAGCTCGTCGATGAGCACGTCGGACTCGACCTTCTTGAGGACGCGACCGTGCGCGTAGATGAAGCCGACGTCGCGGCCGCCGGCGATGCCGAAGTCGGCGTCGCCCGACTCGCCCGGGCCGTTCACCGCGCAGCCGAGCACCGCGACCTCGAACGCCTGCGGGTACTCGGCGAGCCGCCGCTCGACCTCCTCGGCGAGCGTGTGCACGCCGACGTTGTCGCGGCCGCACGACGGGCACGCGATCATCACCGGGCCGCGTTCGCGCAGGTTGAGCGCCTTGAGGATCTCGAACGCCGTCTTCGGCTCCTCGACCGGATCGGACGAGAGCGAGACGCGAATCGTGTCGCCGATGCCCTCGGCGAGCAGCGTTCCGATGCCGACGGCGCTCTTGATCGAGCCGGCGAAGACCGTGCCCGCCTCGGTGACGCCGAGATGGAGCGGATAGTCGACCTTCTCCGAGAGCATCCGGTAGGCGCGGATCATCGTCGGCACGTGGCTCGACTTGACGGAGATCTTGAAGTCGTAGAACTCGAGGCTCTCGAGCAGACGCACCTCCTCGAGTGCGGCCTCGACGAGCGCCTCGGCCTGATCTTTCTGCGCGAGCTCCTCGAGGTGCTTCGGCAGCGAGCCGGAGTTCGCGCCGATCCGCATCGGCGTGCCCTTCGCCTTCGCGGCGCGCACGACCTCGGCGACCTTGTCGGGGCCGCCGATGTTGCCGGGGTTGATGCGCACGGCCGCGACGCCCTGCTCGATCGCCTTCAGCGCGAGACTCGCGTTGAAGTGGATGTCGGCGATGATCGGCACCGGCGAGAAGCGGACGATCTTCGAGAGCGCTTCGGCGTCCTCCGTCTTCGGGACGGCGACGCGCACGATCTCGCAGCCGGCCGACGCGAGCTCGGCGATCTGCGCCGTCGTCGCGGGAACGTCGTGCGTCTTCGTCGTCGTCATCGACTGCACGACGACGGGCGCGCCGCCACCGATGAGGACGCCGCCAACCGAGATCTGCCGCTTGCTGGCCATCCTCAGTCTTGGCGAGTCTATTGCGGGGTTGTTCGCCCGTCAGAGAACGCGATGATCATCACGAGCATGAGGAGCGCGAAACCGATGGCGCTGGCCCGCTCGTAGACCTCCCGCGCGAGCGCCCGGCCAGCGAACTCGCTTCGATGAGAGCGAAGAGGATGTGACCGCCGTCGAGCGGCAGCAACGGCAAGAGGTTGAAGAACGCGAGCGACATGCTCACGCAGCGCGAGGATCTCGAGGTACCACGCGACGCCCTCATGCAAGGCATTGGCCGAGGCGCGAGCGATGCCGACGATGCCGAGGACCGTGACCGCTGCCGCCCTGGGCGTGGCTGCTTCCGCGGAAATGCGACGTGACGGCGGACACGGTCCCGGTCACGACGTTGCCAGCACGACAGCACCGCGGCGTGCGCCGCCTGCCCAAGCGGACGGGATGTCTCCGTCTGTGCCGTCCCTGCGATGAAGCCGAAGAGCCAGCGACCGTCCGTTCGCTTCGACGATGCGCGCGGGAAGCTGGACGATCCTGCCGTGGCGGCGGACGGTTAGAGCGAGCGGATGCGCCGTTGCTGCCCCGGATCGCAGTGGAGACGCCGGTCGAACGTCTCGATCTTCCGGTGCCGTTGACGGCGACGATGCGGTCGCCGGCGCTGGAGGCCTGCGCTCGCAGCCGGGCTCCCGCGCCGTGACTCCGGCGACCGCGCTGGTCGCTCTGCTTCGTCGGCGCGCCGGTCGCGAAGACGACGAAGAGAATCGCGAACGCGACGAGGATGTTCGCCGCCGGCCCGGCCGCGATGATCGTGATGCGCCGCCACGTCGCCTGATGCCAGTACGCGTCCGTTCGCGCTCCCCTCCTCGACGTCGCGGAGCGCGCGGCGCGCCGAGCTCGCCGGCGACTCGAGTCGAGTTTCGCGGCGTCCAACGCGCTGCTCGAGTGCGGGAAGCACGGCGCGCGCGGCCTCGAAAGTCCTCCGCGTCGAGCGCGAGGCAGACGCAGCGGAGCGGCGCGACAAGGCCCGGGATCCTCCTCCAGAGCGCCGGAGCGAAGCCGCGTTCGAGATCGCGGCGCCGACGGCCGGTTCATGCCCGGAATACGCACGTACCCGCCGAGCGGGATCATGCCGATGCCGTACTCGACGCCCTTCCGCTCGAACTTCACGAGCGCCGGCGGGAAGCCGACGTAGAAGCTCCGCGGCCGGCTCCCGACCGCGTGGGCGACGAGGAAGTGCCCGAGCTCGTGCATGAAAACGAGCGCGACGAGGCCGGCGATGACGACGACCCAGGTCATGCTGCGGCCAGCGCTCCCTCCGCGGTCGCCCGCGCGGTGCGGTCGACTTCGAGCAGGTCGTCGAGATCGCGCACCGGCTCGTCTCCAACTGCCGCCAGCGCCTCGGCGACGACCTCGGAGATGGCGAGGAACGGGAGCCGCGTCGCGAGGAAGGCTGCGACCGCGACCTCGTTCGCAGCGTTGAAGACGCATGGTGCGGCGCCGCCCTTCTCCCCCGCCTCGCGTGCGAGCGCGAGCATCGGGAACGTCTCGGTGTCGGGCGCCGAGAACTCGAGCGTGAGCGCCGTCAGGTCGAGCGGCGCAAGCGGGGTCGCGGCGCGCTCGGGGTACGTGAGCGCGTACGAGATCGGCACGCGCATGTCGGGATAGCCGAGATGCGCGAGCGCGGCGCCGTCGCGGAAGCGGACGAGCGAATGGACGACCGACGTCGGCTGAATCACGACCTCGATCCGCTCGTACGGCACGCCGAAGAGGAAGTGCGCCTCGATGAGCTCGAGCCCCTTGTTCGCGAGCGTCGCGGAGTCGATCGTGATCTTCGGGCCCATGCGCCACGTCGGATGCGCGAGCGCCTGCTCGGGCGTGACGTCCTCGAGCTCGGCGCGCGAGCGGCCGCGGAACGGTCCGCCGGAACCGGTGAGGACAAGCGTGTCGATCTGGTCGCCGCTCCGTCCCTCGAGGCACTGGAAGAGCGCCGAGTGCTCGCTGTCGACGGGCAGGATCCGGCCTCCTCCCCGCTCCTGCGCGGCGAGCGCGAGCGGGCCGGCGGCAACGAGGCTCTCCTTGTTCGCGAGCGCGAGGTCGACACCGCGCTCGAGCGCCCAGAGCGTCGCGTGGATTCCCGCGAAGCCGACGACGGCATTGAGGACGACGTCGGGCTCGGCGCGGTCGAGGAGCTCGGTGAGATCGCCGCCGACCTGCTTCAGCGGCGCGTCGATGTCGTCGAGCGGCGTCGAGCCCGATGCGGCGGCGCAGAGCTCGAGTTGAGGATGCGCCTCGACGATCTCGATCGCCTGGCGCCCGATCGACCCGGTGGCGCCGAGAAGAGCGACGCGCTTCATGGGCGGAAGTGTACGAACGGGCTCAGTGGAAGCCGAATGCGCGAACAATGAAGTACGCGGCCGGCGCCGCGAACAGAAGCGCGTCGATGCGGTCGAGGACGCCGCCGTGGCCGCCGAGGAGGCGTCCGGTGTCCTTCACGTCGAGGTCGCGCTTGAGAGCAGACTCGAAGAGGTCGCCGACGACCGCCGCTGCGACAACGGCGACTCCGAGCACGAGGGACTGCGGAACAGAGAGGTACTGGTCACGCGTGTCGTAGAGACACACGAACGAGGCGAAGACGCCGGCAATCGTTCCGCCGATGAGTCCCTCCCACGTCTTCTTCGGCGAGAGGCGCGGCGCGAGCTTGTGACGGCCGACGAGCCGCCCGACGAGGTACGCCGCGGTGTCGGCCACGAACACGGTGACGACGACCGTGAAGGCAATCAAGCGTCCCTCGGTGTGCATCTCCCGCAGCACGAGGAGCGAGCCGAGCCCGAGTCCGATCCACGCCGAGCCGAGTACGGTCGACCCGACGGCGACCGTCGTCGGCGCGCGGGTCTCGGCGGCGGCGTTGAGGATGAACGCGAGGACGAACGTCGCCACGAACCCGCCGAGCAGCCAATGCACCTTGCCGCTCTCGGCCCCGAGCAGGGCGAGCAGCACACCGAGGTAGACGGCTGGCGCAAGCGGGCGCAACGGCCGCGCCGTCGTCACGTACTCGTGGACGGCGACGCACGCCGCCACCGCGACGAGCGCGAAGAGCCACCAGCCGCCGAGCCAGAGCACGCCGAGCACGACGGGCAGGCCGACGATCGCGACGAGAATCCGGGACGCAAAGTTGCTCATAGCCGGTCTCGCAGTGTCTTCGACGGCGTTCATCTACCGCCGAATCTACGCCTGCGCCTTGCGTATTCGTCGATTGCCCCGCGCAACTCCTCCGGCCCGAAGTCGGGCCAAAGCGTGTCGGTGAAGACGTATTCGGCGTACGCGGACTGCCAGAGGAGGAAGTTCGAGACGCGCTGCTCTCCCGACGTGCGGATCACGAGATCGGGGTCCGGCATCTCGGGCTCGTAGAGCGCGGCCGCGAGCGCGGACTCGTCGATCTCCTCCGAGTCGACTCCCGACGCGACGAGCCGCCGCGCCGCGTCGACGAGTTCCGCGCGACCGCCGTAGTCGAAGGCGATCCACAGCCCGAGGCGCGAGTTCGGCACCGTCTCGTCCTCGAGGCCATCCATCTTCGCCCGGAGCCAGTCGGGCGCCCGGTCGCGCCGGCCGAGGAACCGGACGCGGACTCCCTGTTTCGCAAGATCGGGCAGCTCGCGGTCGATCGTCTCGCCGAAGATCTCCATCAGCGCACCGACCTCGTCGGGAGAGCGGCTCCAGTTCTCGGTCGAGAACGCATAGACGGCGAGCGACTCGATGCCGAGGTCGATCGCTCCCTCGACGACAGGACGCAGCGCGCGCGAGCCGGCGCGATGGCCGTCGGCGACCGAGACGCCGTGCGCGTCGGCCCAGCGGCCGTTGCCGTCCATGATGATCGCGACCGCGTGCGCGACCTCGGGGAGTTGTTCCTCCGCAGACACGTCGGTGGCCGACATGGAAGTCCTCAGACTTCCATCACCTCGTCTTCCTTGTGCTTGAGGAGGTCGTCGATCTGCTTCGTGTGCTCGGCTGTGAGGTCCTCGACGCGGCCCTCAGCGCGATGCTCCTCGTCTGCACCGACCTCGCCGTTGTCGACGAGCTCCTTCAGGTGCTTCATCGCGTCACGGCGGATGTCCCGCACGGCGACACGGTGCTCCTCCGCCATGTTGCGAACGATCTTGACGAGATCCTTCCGGCGCTCCTCGGTGAGCTGCGGGATCGGCAGACGGATCAGCTTGCCGTCGTTCGACGGCGTCAGGCCGAGGTCGGACTCCATGATCGCCTTCTCGATCGCCTTGATCGAGCCCGGATCGAACGGCTGCACGGTGATCATCCGCGGCTCGGGGACGTTGATCGTCGACAGCTGCTTGAGCGGCGTCGCAGTGCCGTAGTAGTCGACGTCGATCCGGTCGAGGAGCGCCGCCGAGGCGCGGCCCGTGCGCACCGTCGAGAAGTTCGTCCGCGCGTGGTCGACCGACTTCGACATCTTGTCCTTCGCGCTCGCAATGAGCTCGTCAGCGGTTGCCATGCGTTAATCCTCCTTTCCAGCCCCCGTCGAGATGATCGTGCCGACTTCCTCGCCTGCGACGACTCGCGCGACGTTTCCCTCCGCGAGCTCGAAGACGTGGATCGCCAGGCGATTGTCCATGCAAAGCGAGAGCGCCGTCGTGTCCATCACCTTGAGGCCGCGCTCGATCGCCTCAAGATGCGTGATCCGCGGCAGGAACTCGGCGTTCGGATTCTCGCGTGGGTCGCCGTCGTAGACGCCCTGCACGCCGTGCTTCGCCATGAGGATCGCGTCGGCGCCCATCTCGAGCGAGCGCAGCGCGGCGGCCGTGTCGGTCGTGAAGAACGGGTTGCCGGTGCCGGCCGCGAAGATCACGACGCGGCCCTTCTCGAGATGCCGCATCGCGCGGCGGCGGATGTACGGCTCCGCGACTTCCGAGACCGTGAGCGCCGACATGACGCGCGTGTCTACGCCCTCACGCTCGAGCGCGTCCTGCAGCGCGAGCGCATTGAGGAGCGTCGCGAGCATGCCGGCGTAGTCGGCGGTCGCGCGATCCATTCCGCTCTCGGCCGACGCGGCCATGCCGCGGTAGAAGTTCCCGCCGCCGACGACGATGGCGATGTCGACGCCCTCGCCGCGGATCCCGGCGACCTCCTTCGCGAGCGCACGCGTGACCCCGGGATCGATCCCGTAGTCACGCTCGCCCATGAGGGCTTCGCCCGAGAGCTTGAGGAGGACGCGCCGGAACGCCGGAGGTGTGCTCATCCAGCGAGCGAGAAGCGCTGGAACTCGAGCACTTCCGCTCCCGCTTCGGCGAGCACCTTGCCGACCGAGAGCGAGCCGTCGTGGATCCACGGCTGGTCGGCGAGCGACCCGCCGCGCTCGGCGAAGAACCGCTTGTTCAGCATGCCTTCGACGATCTTCTCGCGTGCCTGCTCGGGCTTCGATTGCACCTCGTCGGAGTTGAGGTAGATCTCCTTCTCCGCCTCGACGAGATCTGCGGGGACGTCTTCGCGAGCGATCCAGCGCGGATCGGACCACGAGATGTGCATCGCGAGACCGCGAGCCAGGTCGTCGTCTCCGCCCCGGACGTTGATGAGGACGCCGAGCTTGTTCGCCGGCGGATGGACGTACGCGGCGATGCGCGCGTTCGCAACCGGCTCGAAACGCGCCGCGCCCGTCACGGCGATGTTCTCGCCGAGCTTCGCCGACAGCTCGACGCGCTCGTCCTCGAGCGTCGCCGCGGCGTCGATGCCGTCGGCGTGGACGGCACGCAGGACCTTCTCGGCGTACGCGTGGAACTCGTCGCTCTTCGAGACGGGCTCGGTCTCGCAGCCGACCGCGACCATCGTCCCGTGGGCGCCGTCGTCGGCGAGCATGTAGCCGACGAGACCCTCGGTCGTGGCGCGATCGGCGCGCTTCGCGGCGCTTGCCATGCCCTTTTCGCGGAGCAGGACGACGGCGGCCTCGAGGTCGCCGTTCGTCTCCTGCAGCGCGCGCTTGCAGTCCATCATGCCCGTGCCTGTCTTCTCGCGAAGCTCACGGACGAGCTGGGCCGAGATCTCAGCTGACATCGGTGGCCCCCTCAGTTTCTGCTGTGGTCTCCTCGGCCGTCGCGGTCTCCTCGACGACCGGAGCCTCGTCCACTGCGGGCGTCGTCTCGACAGGAGCCGGAACCTCGGCAACGGGCGCTTCCGCCGCGAGTGCTTCCGCGGCGGCCGTCTCACCTCCACGGAGGCTTCCGCCGGCATGGTCTCCTCGGCCGGAGCAGCCTCGAACTCCTGCGGCGCGACCTTGTTCTTGCCGGCCTCGATCGCGTCGGCGAGCGCGCGGATCACGAGGTTGCAAGAACGGATCGCGTCGTCGTTGCCGGGGATCACGTAGTCGGCCTCGTCGGGATCGCAGTTCGTGTCGACGAGCGCGACGACCGGGATGCCGAGCCGGCGCGCCTCGGCCACGGCGAGCGTCTCCTTCTTCAGATCGACGATCACGACCGCGTCAGGCTGCCGCCGCATGTCGGCGACGCCGCCGAGGTTCGCCTCGAGCTTCTCGAGCTCTTTCGCCATCGAGATGCGCTCCTTCGAAGGCAGGAGATCCATCTGCCCCTCGTCGCGCAGGTGCCGCATCCCGTGCAGCCGGTCGATCCGGTCGGACATCGTGCGCCAGTTCGTGAGCAGGCCGCCGAGCCAGCGATGGTTGACGTACGGCATGCCGGTGCGCTTCGCCTCGCTCTCGACGCCGTCCTGTGCCTGCTTCTTCGTGCCGACGAAGAGGACGGTGCCGCCGCGCTCGGCGACGTTGCGGAGAAACTGCTGCGCCTCGTCCAGCCGCTCAGAGGTCTGGAGGAGGTCGATGATGTAGATGCCGCCGCGCTCCGCGAAAATGAAGCGGCGCATCTTGGGGTTCCAGCGCCGCGTCTGGTGGCCGAAATGGACTCCGGCCTCCAGCAACTCGCGCATGGAGACGTTAATGCTTGTTGCAGACAAGGAAAGCTCCTTCGATTAGTTGAGTTTGTCGTGCGCCGGTCGGGGTCGTGACGCACCGCTCGCAAGGAGTGGCACACGCGCCGCGGCTTATCCGCCGGGGAGAAGGGATATGGCTCCGGAAGGGTAGCGGCGTGTGTGCGGGCCCGGCGGAGCCGGACCCGCACACAGCGCACCTACCAGGTCTTTAGAGCTGCGGCGACCTGCGCGCGGAACTCCTCCGCCCGAATGGTTCCCGTCGTCTTGTCGGCCTGCGTGCGAGCCGCACACGTCACGCCGAACGCGCACGGGATCGAGAGGTCGTTCACGAACCATCCATAGAGGTACTGGTGCGGAACGATCTTCCCGGAGGACTTGAACGGCAGCGTCAGCACGCCCGCGTCGGCTCGGTCGTAAACGTACGGTGGGCTGCAACCACCGCTCGGGGGACAGACGTCGTACGAGCCGCCCTTGTCTCGCGCACTCGTGGCCGCGATGAACGCGCTCGCGCTCCCCGACTTGTGCTGCTTGGCAGCCTCCTGCTTGACCACGGTGGCGAGCGGATCGCTGCTCGAGAGCGTCCCGCCGTTCATGCGCCCGAAGAACGACGACGCCCGGGCGGTGGTCAGCAGCGTGTGAGTCTGGACGCCCTCGTAGAGCTTCGCGAGGTCGTTGAGGGTCACGTCCACGTAGCCACCGTTGTCGGTCCCACATCCGAGGGTCTGATGGATAAAGGTGCTTCTCATCCCGATGATGTAGGCGTACGTGTTGACAACGCTCCGCCCGTACCGGAGGTCGACACCCTGTGTCGCCCGGTTGTCGGAGACGCCCATCATCCGGTCGAGACCATCCTTGAGGGTCGTCGTCACCTTGTTCGAATTGGTGTTCGAGTAGTCGAGCGGACAGACGTCCTTGTTGGTCGGATCGGTCGGCTTGTACCAGTAGTCGAACGTGCTGCCCAGCGAGTCGTTCCCGGTCTGGACCTGGAATTCGGCGTAGAGGTTGTAGAGCGCCTTGATCGCCGAGGCAGGCTCGAAGACGGCGTCGTTCTGGAACTGGAGCGACGGCTTGGCGCCGACCGGCTTGACGAGGAACCCGAAATTTCCGCCCGAGAGCCCGTGCTGCGAGTAGCCGGACTCCAGCAGAGCCTCGACACGATGGGCCTCCGCCGGGAGGTTGTTGATCATCAGCCCGGCGTATGACGTGCCGGCACCGTTCGGGTAGGGCTGGAGGTCGAACACGCGATAGCCGGTGTTGAGGGCGGTGTTGACGATGTTGTCGGCGCTCACGCCGTAGTACCACTTGAACGGCAGGTTGTCCGCGCCGGTTTGCTTGACCATAACGACATCGAAGTGGCCGTTCGGGTCGACGTCGATGTCGACGAGCCGGGCGCCGTTCGTGCTGAGCAGTGAGCTCACCTGGCCCGCGGTCTGCCCGTAGTACCACCAGAAGCTCTTGGCGTCCGAGCCTGAGTTCGCGACCATGACCGCGGTGTAGGTGCCGCCGCCTGCCTCATCGGCGGCGAGAGAGACGAGCCGCGCCTTGTTCGTACTCAGGGCCGACGTGATGTCGGAGGGCGTCGCGCCGTAATACCACCACCAGGCGCGTTGGGCGCTGCCCGTGTTCGACACCATGATCACGTTCAGCGTCCCGTCGCTGTTTCGCTCGGCGGCAATCAGCCGAGCATTGTTCGAGCTCAACGCGTTCGAGACCTGCGTCGGCGTCTCGTGCACGTACCACCACCAGCCACTCACGGCATAAGCACCGCTGTTTCTCACCATCACGACGTTGTACGTTCCATTCGCCGCCTGGCGGACGTCGACGAGCCGGTAGGCCGACCCGAGCGTGTTCGTAACGTCCGATATGGACATGCCTGTGTAGGCGGCCCACGCCGTGGACGCCGCGACGGATTCGTCACCCGTCGCGGAAGTCGTGTCGGCGGTCCGTGCGCCCGCCCCGGCACTGAAAGCGAGTGCGAGCGCGAGTGAGCAAATGATCGCGAGGTATGGCCACGGTCTTCTCAAAGGAATCCCCTCCAAACCCGGAATGCCCCGGCATCTCTTTCCGGGGCGTGGCGTGCGTGGCCGAGTCTCTCGCGATCAGGTGCTGGAGGTCAAGCTCGGCGCGCTGCTTCCAGCGCGTCGGTGAGATCCCGCGGCAGCGGCGACACGACGTCGATCTCCTCGCCCGTGATCGGATGGGCGAACGCGAGACGTGCCGCGTGGAGGAACTGGCGGTCAAGTCCGAGCACGCCGGGCTTGCCGTAGGTCGGGTCTCCCGCGACCGGCAGCTCGATCGCCTCGAGATGGACGCGGATCTGATGCGTCCGCCCCGTCTCGAGCCGCACGCGTAGGAGCGCATAGCCGTCGAGCAGCTCCTCGAGCTCGAAGTGCGTCACCGCCGCGCGCGGCGTGTCGGTGTCGAGGGAGTGGCGCACGCGGTCGCGGCGGTCGCGGCCGATGGGCGCGTCGATCGTCCCGCTCCGCGAACGCGGTTTGCCGACGACGAGCGCGAGGTAATCGCGCACGAGCTCACGCCGGCGCACGAGCCGCTGCAGCCCGTCGTACGCCTCCGGCGAGCGAGCCACGACGAGCAGGCCAGACGTGTCGCGGTCGAGCCGGTGGACGATCCCCGCGCGCTCGTCCTCCTCCCCGCCCTCGGCGCCGACGAGCGCTACCGCGTGCGCGAGCGTCCCGCCCGCGTGCCCGGGACCGGGATGGACGACGACGCCGGCCGGCTTGTCGACGACGAGGAGATGGTCGTCCTCGTACGCGATTGTCAGCTCTAGCGGCGCGACATCCGGAACCGCCACGTCCGGCAGCGGCGTGAGCTCGACCCTCTCCCCACCCGCGAGCTTGTGGCTCTTGCCGAGCGCCGTGCCGTCGACGACGACCCCGCCCGCTTCGAGCAGCTTCTCGGCCGAGCCACGCGAACCGACCTCGGGAAGCCCGGCGAGCCAGCGGTCGAGGCGCATCCCCGCCGCCTCGGCCGGGACGGTGTGCTCGCTCACCCGCGGTCGGCGAGGAGGAGCGCGACGAGGATCATCCCAACCCCGATCACGATGAAGCTGTCGGCGAGGTTGAACGCGGGCCAGTACCGGAAGTCGAGGAAGTCGGTGACATGGCCGAGGCGGATCCGGTCGGCGAGGTTCGAGACGCTCCCGCCGATCACGAGGCCGAGCGCGACCGGGAGAACCGGATGTCGCCCTCCCGAACGAGCGAAGTACGCGAGCATCCACGCCACGGCGCCGGCCGTGAGGAGGATGACCGCCGCGATCGCGCTCGGGAAGAACCCGAAGGCGATCCCCGAGTTCTGGACGTGCCGGATCCAGTACGGCCCCAGGATGTGGACGCCTTCGCCGAGCTCGAGGTTCGAGGCGACGATCCACTTCGTCAGCTGGTCGGCGACGATCGCCGCGATCGCAATCAGCGCGAGCGACAGCCACTGCCCACGCGTCGGCGCGAACGACCGTGTGGCGCGCGAGACCGGTGTCAACGCGTCGGTAGACGAGCCGACGCGGACGTCGAGCTTGCGAGCAGGCTCGCTCATCCGCCGTCGAGGCGCGCGCAGTCGATGCAAAGAGACGCCCATGGATGCGCCTCCAGCCGTCCGACCGCGATCTCGTTGCCGCAGTTCGTGCATGTCCCGTAGGTGCCGGCTTCGATCCGCTCCAGTGCGCGGTCGATCTCACCGAGGACGGCCTGCGAGTTCTCGCCGAGCGTGTAGTCGATCTCGCGGCCGAGCGTGATCGAAGCGGTCTCGCCGAGATCCTCGGTGTCGAGGCCGCCGTTGACCTCCTCCGCCTCGTCCTCCATCGAGCCGGGATGCCCCTCGCGTAGGCCAACGATGGCGCGTTCGACCCGCCCGCGCTCGTCGAGGAGAAGCTCACGGAAGTGTGCGGTGTCGATCGTGCTCAACGCCTCTCCTCCTTCTTTCGCTCGCGCCCGCCAGAAACTGCGGAGGTCATGCGGCGCTCGGTGAGCCCCGGCCCGATCCCCGTCAGTTCGACGATTTTCTCCCGCGCGCCGTGACCGGAAACGAGAGTCAGCGCGGTGCGAGGCAGCGCCAGAGCCTCGGCAAGGAGGCGGAGAACCGCCTCGTTCGCGCGCCCGCGCTCGGGCGCCTCCGCGACGCGCACCTTCCATGCGTCGCCCTGCCTCCCCACAACGGCTGCGCGTTTCGCGCCGGGACTGACGCGGAGGCGCAGCCGAGTCGTCTCAGCGCCCATGCGCCAAGTGTATGCCGGACTCGGCTGGCCGTCAGGCGGCGTCGGCGTCCGGAACGACGAGCCAGCCCGCTTCCTCCTCCGAACTCTCGTCGAAGACGGAGGCCGCCTCCGTGAGCTGCGCGCGGAGCCGCCGCGTGGCCATGACGATGCGTTCGTTGTCGATCACGGCACGGCGCTGGATCTCGCGTGCCTCGGCCTGCGCCTCGCTGAGAACGAGTTCGGCCTCGCGGCGCGCGTGCTCCCGCAGCTGCTCCGCTGCCTGCTCTGCGGAGACGAGCGTCGTGCGCAGGACGCTCTCGAGCTCCCGGAAGCGGGCGAGCTCGGCCTCGAGGTGCTCGACCTTGTCGGCGAGGTCGGCGCGCTCGCGCCAGACGTCCTCGAAGCTCCCGACGATCTCGTCGAAGAGCCGGTCGGTCGGGTCGCGGCGGTAGCCGCCGAACATCGTCTTCGGAGGCTGCATGTGTCTGATCTCTACTGGCGTGAGTGGCATGGTCTTGTCCCCTCTCTAGTGGAAGTGGTTGAGGATTCTGGTGACGAGTAGGTCGATGACTCCGAGCGCGAGGAACGCGATGATCGGCGAAAAGTCGAGCGGCCCCGCCATCGGCAGCAGACGCCGAAAGAGCCGTAGGTATGGGTCTGAAACGTCGAAGAGGAAGCGTTGGATGCGGTCGACCGTCAGCGAGTACGGCAGTCGCACCCAGCTCATGAGCAGATACGCGAGCAGGACGATCCCGTACAGCGTGATGAACACGTGGACGAACGTCTCGACCTGCGAGATCGCGTCCCCCAACGGCAGGCTGAGTCTGGCCCCGACGCCCATCCAGCCGGGTTCGCTCCGGACGGGAGTTCTCCTCGGTTCTTCGCCTGAGGTCGGCCGGAGGCTAAGACAGGCGAAGCCGGCTTAGCCGCGGGCTCCCCCGCTCCCCGGTGCGCGCCGCAGGCGCCCACCGCGGCGGGTAGCGAGGTCTCCGCACGAAGGCGCGGAAGACCGCGCTCTTCCGCGCCGGAGTTCCGTTAAGCCTCCGCTGGAAGAGCGCAGCTCTTCCAGCGGAATAGCTACGCCTGGTTGAAGAAGCCGCGCTCGAGCATCCGTGCGCGATCCTCGGCCGACAGCTCGACGTCGCGTGGCGTGAGGAGGAAGACCTTGTCTGCGATCCGCTGCATCCCGCCCTCAAGCGCGTACGTGAGGCCGCTCGCGAAGTCGATGAGGCGCTTCGACAACTCGGCGTCCGCCGACTGGAGGTTGAGGATCACCGGGACGCCGTTCTTGTAGCGATCGGCGACTTGCTGGGCGTCGTTGAAGCTGCGGGGTAGGACGAGGTGCACCTGCGACGTGGCCGGCCCGCGTACCGCCTCGAGATTGCGCGTCGAGCCCCGCTGGTCGGTCAGGCGCGGGCGGAGAACGCTCGTCCGCTGGGGACTCTGCGACGGCTCGGGATCGGTCCAGTCGTCGTCGTAGTTCGACCGCGAGCGCCGCGCGGGCAGTTGGCGGACGTTGCGCCGGTCGTACGGATCCGGCGCCGGCTCGTCCTCGTAGTACGCGTCCTCTTCCCAGTCCTCGTCGTCGGCGATGCCGAAGTAGACGAGCGCTTTCTCCCACGCGTTTCCTAGACCCATAGCGCCAGGATGTTACCCCTGCCACAGGACGCTCCCGACGCGAACGAAGGTCGCCCCCTCCTCGGCCGCGATGCGGAAGTCCTGGCTTGTGCCCATCGACAGCTCCGACAAGCCGTGACGTTCCGCGAGCTCGCGGAGGCGCCGGAAGTACGGGCGCGAGTCCTCCGGGTCGGCGGTGGCCGGCGGCATCGTCATCAGGCCGCGTACGTCGGGGTAGAGCTCGAGGAGCGCGGGCAACTCGTCGGGCGTCACGCCCGACTTCGTCGGCTCGCCCGAGAGGTTGACCTCGACGAGGGCCGGGATCGTGAGCTTGCGCGCCGCGGACTCCGACGAAAGCGAATGACAGAGCTCGCAGATCTCGCTCACGACCGGCGCCTTGCGGCTCTGCAGGTGGCCGATGAAGTGCCACCGGAACGCGTCGCCGTATGCGGCGTGCTTCGCCTCAAGATCCTGCGCGCGGTTCTCCCCCACGACTTCGATGCCGGCTTCGGCGAGCACCGCCATGTCTTCGAGGGACACGTACTTCGTCGCGGCGACGACCGTGACGCCCGGCCCGAGCTCAGCGCGGATGCACTCGTAGCGCTCGCGGATCTCAGTTGGAGACGTAGGCGATCACTCCCTGCCGCCCGGTCTCACCGTGATCGCGGCGATGGGAGAAGAACGTGTCGGGCTCGCACGAGGTGCAGCGGTCGAAGCGATCGATGCGGGCGACGCGGGCCGAGCGGAGCGCCCACTCGGCGGCTGTCCAGAGGTCGAGGTTGGTGCCGCGCATGACGTCGTAACCGAATCGTCCGCGGTACGGCGTGGCGACCTCCTCCCCCACCTCGTAGCAGCACGGCCCGATCGAGGGGCCGATCGCTGCGGCGAGCGCACCACCGCCGAGAGCTTTGACACCCTCCGCGACGATGCCGCCCAGCAATCCCTTCCAGCCGGCATGGAGGACTGCGACCGCACGCTCGCCGTGCGTTCGGACGAGAACGATCGGGAGGCAGTCCGCGGACATCGCGAGAAGCGGGACTCCCGGCTCGTCCGTCCAGAGGCCGTCCGCTTCCGCGGCGGGCTGCCCCGGAGCGGCGCGAACGACGCGGTTTGAGTGCACCTGGCGGTTGTGCACGAGTCGCCCGACGTCCGCTCCGAGCGCGGCGCAGGCGATGCGCCGGTTCGAGCCGGCGCGCTGCGGGTCGTCGCCGGTTCTAAGGCCGAGGTTGAGCGACGCGTACGGCCCTTCGCTCACGCCGCCTTGCCGTGTCGTGAACCCGACGACGTAGCCGCCGATGTGCCAGCGGATCAGCGGAGCTCCTTGGCGCGCGCGAGGAGCTCGTCGCGCGTGTTGAGCTCCGGGTCGTCGAGAACAGCATCGAGAAGTGCGTGGAGCGCGCCCCCGAGCGCCGGGCCTGGCGTGAAGCCGAGCTCGATGAGGTCGTCTCCCGTGACAACAAGGTCGGCGATGCGGTGCGGATTCGCCCGCTCGCGCTCGAGTCCTGCAGCGATCTCCGCGAGCACCGACTCGTCGCGGTGTTTCGCGCGGAGATCGGCGAAGCGCATTGCGGTGATGTCGGCGGCGAGTTCGTCGCCGTGCTCCGCGAGGTAGCGGCGCAGGTCACGCGGCTCACGCGGCGCTGCGTCGGCGAGAAACGGGTGCTCGCGGACGATCGCGACGACCCGGCTGACGAGGCGCGACGGATAGCGGAGTCGCCGCAGCGTTTTTGCCGCGATCTCCGCGCCGACGCGCGCGTGGCCGAGCGAATCCTTGTCGATCGGTTTGCCGACGTCGTGGAATAGCGCCGCGAGACGGACCGCGAGCTTGTCCCCCGCGTCGGCGCTCGCCTGGACGACGGCGAAGATGTGGTCGCTCAGTTTCTGCGGGACGGCAGCGAACTCCGGGATCATCTCGGCGAGCACGCCGGTGTCGCGGGCGATTGTGAGCGCGCGCGCCGGTTCGGCGCCCAGGAGGAGCTTCGACAGCTCCCCCATCCCGTCCGCAGCGAGGCCGCCGCCGATGCGCTCGCCCGAGACGAGCTTCACGCCGGCCGCCTCTTCGCGCATCTGCTCGAGCAGCGTCTCGTCGGGCTCGAAGCCGAGCTGGGAGACGAACCGGAGTGCGCGGATCAGCCGCAGCGGGTCTTCGCGGAAGCTCTGCGGCGAGACGGTCTTGAGACGTCGCGCTTCGAGATCGGTTTGACCGCCGAGCGGATCGAACAGCTCGCCATCCGCGATGCGCCGTGCCATCGCGTTGACGGTGAAGTCGCGGCGCCGCATGTCGTCCTCTAGTGACAGCGACGGGTCGGCGACGATCTCGAACTCGTGTCGACCCGGGCCGGTGCTCTGCTCACGGCGTGGCGGCGCGAACTCGATCCCGGCGCGTGTCAGCTCCCGAATCCGCTTGTCGCGCGCCATGAGCCGTACGCCGACGAGACGGCCGGCGACGACGAGATCCTCGACGCGGCCGTGCGGAGCGAGCGCGGCGCGCAGCTGCTCGGTGTCGACGCCGAGCACGAGAAAGTCGGCGTCCTTCGAGTCGATCCCGAGCAGCTCGTCGCGGACGGCGCCACCGACGAGATACGCGTCCAAGCCGAGCCCGCGGACATACGCCTCGATCTCGCCAAGCATCCGGCCATTGTGGCCGGAGCAGTTACAGGAGCGCGATCGCCTCGATCTCGACGAGCGCGCCCGCGGGGAGCTTGGCGACCTCGACCGTCGAGCGCGCCGGCGGGGTTTCGCCGACGTGGGACGCGTAAACGGAGTTCATTGCCTGGAAATCGTCGAGGTTCTGGAGGAAGACCGTTGTCTTGACGAGCCGGTCGAGTCCGATTCCCGCCTCGGCGAGGATCGCGCCCAGGTTCGCGAAGATCCGCTCGGTCTGCTCTTCGATGCCGCCCGAGATCGCAGAGTCGCCGAGCTTCAGCCCGACCTGCCCCGAGACGAAGACGAAGCCGTTTGCGGCGATCGCCTGCGAATACGGCGCTCCCTGAAACGGCCCCGGAGCGCTCTCGGTGCGGACGACGGTCTTGTCGCTCATTCGGTTCCTCCTACGGGTTCGCATGCCTGGGCCAGTGACGCGCCGAGCGCCTTGAAGATCGCTTCGAGCACGTGCGCGCTGTCGGTGCCGTCGAGGAGACGGACGTGCAGGACGAGACCGGCGTGTTCCGCGAGCGTCTCGAGGAAGCGGCGCACGACGTCGGTGCCGAGCCCGCCGATACGCGCGTCCGTCAAGTCGACGTTCGTGACGAACAACGGCTCGTCGCTGCGCTCGAGCACGACCTGCGCGAGCGCCTCCGCCGACGCGAGGGACTGGGAGCCGTACCCGCGCGCGCCTCCAACACGCAACGGCCCGGCGAGCGCGGCGCCGAGCACTGCGCCGGCCGCATCAACCTCTGCCTCCGCATCACCGGGCTCGGTGTCGAGGACGAGATCGAACCGCGCTGTCTCCGCAAGCTGGACAAGAAGGCTGTTGAGGACGGGCAAACCGGTGTCGACGTGCGCGACTCCACGACCGTGGACGCCCAGCCTGACTCCGGCCGCAGCGTGCTGGCTCACGCGTCGACCCGTTCGACCTGCGCCCCGACCGCGCGCAGCCGCTCATCGATCCGCTCGTAACCGCGGTCGATCTCCCCGATGTTGCCGATTACCGACTGACCGTTCGCGCAGAGCGCGGCGATGAGCATCGCCATGCCCGCGCGGATGTCGGGGCTCGTCAGTCGCTGTCCGTAGAGCCGGGTCGGGCCGCTGACGACGACGCGATGCGGGTCGCAGACGATGATCCGCGCGCCCATCGAGACGAGCTTGTCGACGAAGAAGAACCGGTTCTCGAACATCTTCTCGAAGACGAGAATCGTCCCCCACGCCTGCGTCGCGACGGCGACGGCGATCGACGTGAGGTCGGCCGGGAACGCGGGCCACGGGCCGTCTTCGATCTTCGGGACCTGGTCGCCGAGATCGTTCTGGATGACAAGTTCCTGGCTCGGCGGCACGCGCAGCGAGTCTTCGCCGAGCTCGACCTCGATCCCGAGCCGCTCGAACGCGGTGAGGATCGAGACCATGTCCTTCGTCCGCACGCCGTCGATCGTGAGATCGCTGTTCGTCACCGCGGCTAGACCGATAAAGCTGCCGACTTCGATGTGCTCGGGACCGATCGCCCACTCCCCGCCACGCAACTTCTCGACGCCGTGAATCCGGAGGACGTTCGACTCGATGCCGTCGATCTCGGCGCCAAGCGAGACGAGGAAGCGGCAGAGATCCTGGACGTGCGGCTCGCAGGCGGCGTTGCCGATCACCGTCTCGCCGGGCGCGAGCACCGCGGCCATGATCGTGTTCTCGGTCGCCATGACGCTCGCCTCGTCGAGGAAGATGTGCACACCCGCGAGGCCGTCGGTCGTCATCTCGTAGCGGCTGTCGATCTCGATGGTCGCGCCGAGCCGTTCGAGCGCGTGGATGTGCGGATCGAGTCGGCGGCGCCCAATTACGTCCCCGCCGGGCGGCGGCACGCTCGCCCTGCCGAGGCGCGCGAGCAGCGGGCCGGCGAGGAGGAACGACGCGCGGATGCGCCTCGCGAGCTCCGCATCGACCTCGTGCGACGAGATGCCCTCGCCCTGGATCCGCACGTCGTTCGTGCCCGTCCACTCAGCGCTCGCGCCGGTCGCGGCGATGAGCTCGATCATCGTCTCGACATCGCGAATACGCGGGACGTTCGTCAGCGTGACCGGCTCGTCGGTAAGCAGGCACGCGGCGAGGATCGGCAGCGCGCCGTTCTTGTTCCCCGACGCGCGAATGTGGCCGTGGAGAGCGTTCCCGCCCTCGATGACGAAGGCCTGTGGCGCGGTTTTCACGGACATCGAGCACTAGGATAGACGGGTGGAACCGACTCGCGAACGTGCCTGGGAGACCCTGACGCGCTACACGAAGAGCGAGTCGCTCTTGCGGCACGCGCTCGCCGTCGAAGCCTCGACCGCCGCGTACGCGCGCAAGCTCGGCGGCGACGAGGAGCTCTGGCGCGTTGCGGCGCTTCTCCACGACTTCGACTACGAGATGCACCCGACGCTCGACAAGCATCCGCAGGACGGCGCGCCGATCCTTCGCGAGGAGGGCTACCCGGAGGAGGTGATCGACACCGTACTCTCCCACGCCGAGCACCTAACGCCTGCCGCGGGACACGCCGCTCAAGAAGGCGCTGTTCGCCTGCGACGAGCTGAGTGGCTTCGTCCACGCGTGCGCGTTGGTGCGGCCGACCGGCCTCGAGGGGCTCGAGCCGAAGTCGGTGAAGAAGAAGCTCAAGCAGCCATCGTTCGCCGCAGGCGTCCACCGCGAGGACGTCTACAAAGGCGCCGAGGAGCTCGGTGTCGACCTCGACGACCACATCCGCACCGTGGTCGAGGCGCTGCAGCCGATCGCCGTGGAGCTCGGCCTTCCCTCGTAGCGAACCGGTTACCGACTCTTCGGCGGCAGGGAGCGGACACTCGTTACAGCCAACTCGATCCAGGTTCGGAGCGCGCGCCCGCGTAGACCGGCTGGGTCGACGTAGACCATGTTCCGCATCGGCCGTCCGGTGAAGTCCATCGGCCGGACGTGCGGTTTGCCAAGCGCCTCCGTGGCGAGCTGCTCGGTCAGGCGAAGCATCAGGCTTTCGCCGACGATGCCGCAGGTCATGTGGCCGTCGAGCATCAAACAGAGGCCTCCGAACATCTTGCGCTCGCCGTAGCCCGGCTCGGCTACGAGGAGGTCGCGGACGCGATCGGCGAGGGCTTCGTCGAAGGCCATCTCTTCAGCTGCTCGTCTCGATCAAGGTGCGGGTGCCCACGGCGAGGCGCTCGAGATCGTCCTCGTTCGTCCACCAACCGCACGACACGCGCACGACGCTGTGACCGGGGATGTCGCGGACGATCACGCCCCGCTCGTCGAGCGCGGTGACGAGCTCCTTCGGGTCGCCGTTCGCGCGGAACGAGACAAGTGTCGAGTGCCCTGGCGGCGTGACGACCTCGACGAGTGGCTCGAGCAGTTCGCGGCAACGCGCTGCCATCTCTGCGGCCCGCTCGTATCGCCACTTCGGGTGACAAGCAAGCGAGGCGAGGAGACCTGACAGGATCGGGCCGGAGATCCAGCCGGAGTCGAAGCGCCGCGCGCCGGCGCTCGCGGTGTACGAGCCGTCCGCCTCGTGCGCGGCCTGCGCGAAGTAGCTCGGCAGCACGACGGGCAACTGCTCGGGCTCCCGGACATAAAGCGCGCCGCTCGGTTCGGGCGCGCAGAGCCATTTCTGGGCGCTGACGGTGTAGAAGTCCGCTCCTGCAAGCTCCGACGGGATCGCACCGGCCGACTGTGCTCCGTCGACGAGAACCGGCAATCCGTCCTTCTTCAGCCGCGCGATGTCGAGCTTCCGGCCTGTCGTCCAGAGGACGTGGGACACCGCGATCAGCCGGGTGCGCGGGGTGACGGCGGCAAGGATCGCTTCCTCGTCGGCCGGCGTGACGACGACCCGCGCGCCGCTCGCGTGGAGCGGGCCGAGCAGACCGAAATGCTCCTCGTCGGTCGTCACGACTTCGTCCCCGGACGTGAGACCGAGCCCGGCGATGACGATCTGGCAGCCGCGCGTGGTCGAGTCGGTGAGCGCGATCTGCTCCGGCAACGCCCCGACGACCTCCGCGAAGCCGGCGCGCACCTGCTCGCGCAACGCCAGGAGCTCGTCGATGTACGGCATCCCGCTGCGGCCCTGCTCGAGGTCGCGCGTGAGCCAGCGGCGCGCCGCCTCGACCGCCGCGTGCGGCAGCGGGCCGTTCGAGCCGGCGTTGAGATACGCCTGGTGCTCGAGCACCGGGAACTGCGCGCGGGCTTCCTCGAACGTCATCCGACCACCGCCTCAACCGGGGCGTGGTCGGACAGGACGCGACCGTCGAACGTCCGCCGCTCAACCGGCCACGCACGAGGCGGTTCGAGAACGGTGAGCCCGCGCGCGTAGATCTGGTCGATGCTGCCGGCGAGCGGCGGCGAGAATCCGTCGGCTGCGCGCCCCGGCAGGTTCGTGTCCCCGGCGACGACTGCACGGTCACCCGCGAGAGCGAGCACCCGTTCGAGCTGGTCGCGGTCGCCGTCGATGTGGAAGTTCACCACGGTCACGCCGTCGAGCTCGACCGTCTGGGCGATCCGCCGCAGCCGCGTGTCCCCGACGACGGTCGCGCCGAGGTCGGAAGCCGGCCGGCCGGTGAGGATGGCGTCTGCCTCCCCGGTGACCGCCGACCGCAGGAGCCCGTGGTGGAGGCCGGTGAGCGCCCGTGCGCCGCGCCGCAGGAGCGGGCGCCGCGCAACCGCGCCAGCCGCATGCATCCCACTCCAGGCGGCGAGACGCGTCAATGACCAGACCGGGAGCTCCTGTAGGCAAACGACATCGGGCCGGTCGCTAGTCACGAGCTCGATCATCTGCCGCAGATACGCGCGCCTACCGGGCCGGTCGGTGTTGCCGTGGAAGACGTTCCACGTACGGATCACGAGCGCCATCCTGCGTAGCCTACGAGCAGTGCACGTCTTGCTTGCAGACCCTCCGGCCTTTACGCCGCCGTACGACCACGAGCTCGCCGCGGCTCTCGCGCGCGCCGGCGCCGAGGTCGACCTCGTCACGTCTCGCTTCCGCTTCGGAGAAGCGCCCACCCCGGACGGTTACCGGCGGCGGGAGCTCTTCTATCCCCTCACGTCGCGCGTCTTCGGTCACTCGCGGCTGCGGGTTCCCTTCAAGGCGGCAGAGCACCCGCTCGGGCTCGGCGCGCTCCGGCGGATCGACGCCGATGTCCTGCACATGCAGTGGCTCCCCGCGCCGGAGCTCGATGCGCGCCTCTTCCGCCCGCATCTCCCCTCGGTGTTCACCGCGCACGACCTCCTGCCGCGCCGCACGGCGCACAAGACCGCGCTCTGGCTAAAGATCTTCGCGCGCTTCGACCGGATCGTCGTTCACAGCGAGAACGGCCGCGACACGCTCGCGTCGGTCGGCGTTCCCGAGGAGAAGCTCCGCGTCATCCCCCACCCCGTGTTCCCGAGTGACCCGCAGCGGACGGACGACGGCCGGACGGTGATCGCGTTCGGAATGATCCGGCCGTACAAGGGGCTCGGCGACTCGATCGAGGCGGTGCGGCGCGCGGGGGACGCGCGGTTGCTCGTCGCGGGCGACACGCTCGAGCCGCTCGAGCCGTACCGCGAGGCTGCCGCCGGCGTCGACGTCGAATGGCGGCTCGGCTACCTGTCGCCGGACGAGGCGACCCGCGCGCTGGGAGACGCGACCGTGGCGATCTTCCCGTACAAGCCGGAGCTCGACCAGAGCGGTGCGCTGCTGCAGGCTCTCGGGGCCGGCGTCCCGGCGATCGCGTACGACGTCGGCGGCATCGCAGAGCCGATCAAGCGTTACGGCGCCGGTCGTGTCGTTCCCGCCGGTGACGTCGCCGCGCTCGCCCTTGCGGTGCGCGAGCTTCTCTCCGACCCCGACGCGCTCGAGCGGGCCCGCGCGGGCGCGCGAGCCTCTCGTGCATCCCTGACATGGGATTCGGCCGCGGCGGCGCACCTGGCCCTGTACGAGGAGATCGTGTGATCTTCCGGCGCCACCGTTTCGCCGACACGATCTCCCGCCAGCTCGACCTGTTCGCCGAGGACGAGGCGCACGGTCTGCTTGCCGAGGCCACACAGCTCGAAGAGCTCTATGCACGTGCTCCGCGCGACGAGGCGGAGGAGGCGTACGGCGACTACCAGGACGCCGTTGACGCGGTGATCGACGCACTCGCAGACATGCGCGACCGCTTCGCCGCGACCCTCGACGAGCCGCTCGCCGAGCAGTACGAGCGCGAGTTCGAGGCCGCCGTGCGGAAGCGCTGGCGCGGGCTCGACCGCTAGTTCGAGCTAACGAACGAAGCGTGCGTTGACGAGCTTCGCGCTCGTCATGTGCACCGTGCACGTCCCCTTGCCCCTGCACGCGCCGGACCAGCCGGCGAACTGGAATCCGGCCGCCGGCGTCGCGGTGAGCTTCACGACGGTTTGGTAGGCGTAGCGATGAGAGCACGTCTTCCCGCAGCTCACCCCGCCAGGCGAGCTCGTGACCGTTCCCTTCCCGGTGCGCTTGACCGTGAGCCTCTGCGGAAGCGCGCGCGAGTACGTGAAGTGCAGCGTGTCGGTGGTCGCGCCGAATCCCGTCAGATCGCTCTCGACGGTCGTGAGAGTCACGCGGACCGACTTGCCGCTCGTGCCGGGCGGAGCCGCGACGACGACCTGGGTCGTCGAGCCGCAGTCGAGGAGCGCCCGTGCGTTCGAGATCTTCTTCGCTGCGACCTTCCCAAAGCGGACGCTCGTCACGCAGCCGAGGTTCTCGCCGGTGATCGTGACGCGCGTGCCGCCCGACGCCGGCCCCTTGGCGGGCGTGATTGCGTCGATCTTCGGATCGCCCGGCGGGTAGAGGAGGAACGTGTCCGCCAACGAGGGCGACGGGAAAGAGCACGCCGTAACCGTGCAGACCGCGACGTCGACGAGTCCGGGGTTCTGCGGCACCGTCGACGACGTGAGATCGGTGTTGCTCTGCGCCGCGAAGTTGTACTGCGTGCCGATCGAGAACGGGCCGAGCGCATCCACGAACACGATCAGGGCGACCTGGCCCGCAAAGCCTTCTCCCGTGACGTCGATCGGCGTGCCGCCGGTATTGGGCCCTGCGTTCTTGTGGGCGGTCGGGCCGGAGGTCGCGGTCGCTCCGGCCACGGTCGGGATCCCGGCGTAGGTTGCGTCGACGGATCCGGACTGGCCCGCGATCGTCTTGACCGTGACAGGCACGGTCACGAGATCGATCGTCTCGGTCTCGAGCGGGGGTGCAGCGATCTGGATTTCCTTCCCCGTGACGGTGACGAGGTCGAAGTTCTGCGAGTCGGCCAGGGTCGGATCACCGAAGTCGACCCACTCGAGGCCGGCGAAGTTCAGACCGGTTCCCTTGATCGTGATGACGCTGCCGCCGTCCTCGTTTGCGAGCGAGAACGGGCCGCCGTCGGTTGAGATCGACGTGATCGTCGGGGCCGGGAAATAGTCGTACTCGGTCGACGCGGGGGCAGCTTCCTCTCCGGCCGGCGCGGGGACGATCCCGAGCTCGTTGAACGACGCATCGCCCTCGTAGAGCGGGAGGATCGTCGCCTTGTTGCTATCGCCGTGAGAGTTCGAGACGACGACCTGCGTCTGGCACACGTCGTTCGTCGCGTTCTCGCCGGTTCCGTAGAACGAGCCATCTTGCTCGCAGTTCGTCCCGCCGGTGTACGCCGGGACGGTCGCCGTGATCTTCCAGTCGTTGACCACGCTGAAGGTGGCTGCGACGCCGCCGAACTTGACTCCCGTCGCGCCGGTGAAGCCCGAGCCGTAGACGGCGACAGTGTTGCCGCCCGTCTCACGCCCACCGTACGGGCCGACGGAGGTCACGGCCGGGATCGCGTTCCCACCGTTCTTGTCGACGTAGGTGAACGCGCTACCAGGGCCCGGAGCGGAGCTCTCGCCGTCGTTCAGCGTCACGACGACCTGCACGCGGCCCGCGCCGTCGGTCGTGCCGTTTGGCGGCATCACCTTGGCGGCGGCGGGGAAGGTCGCGCTGATCGACGTCGCGCTGTCGACCTCGAAGTCGATCTGCGGCAACACGTAGTCGCCGACCTGGATATTCGCAACCTCCGGCGTCGAGCCGGTCTTGAAGTTCGTGCCGGTGATCGTCACGCCAGTCGAGGAAGCCGAGGTGAAGGTGACGTTGTCCGCGATGCTGCTCACGGTCGGGCGCGCGCCCGCGGCGGCGGCAGTACAGAGGTAGTACGCGAGCCCGGCTGCGTTCCCCGGCTGCGTGAGCTGCGGCGACCCGAGCCCCGTCGCCATGTCATAGCCCGTCGTCGCGGGGAACAGACCGGAGTACCCGTACGGATCGTTGTTCCCGGCGGTGACGTCGTTGAACGACGCCGCGTAGGCCGCCGGATTCGCGGCTACCGAGTAGAGGAGCGGGCTGACGAAGCCGACGCCGTTCTGCGTGGCGACGTTCGACTGGCACGTCGAGGACTCGTTGGCGACAGCGAGGAGCGCCGCCCAGATCGGGGCCGCAGACGACGTTCCGCCCGACGTCTGCCAGCCGCCGTACGAATGGTCGTACACCGTGATTCCGCCGGTGAACTCGTCGGCCTGCGCGCTCACGTCGGGCACCTCGCGGCACGCGGTCTGACTCACGCCGGCGGGGTTGTCGGTCTGGCAGAACGCGTAGCCGGGCTGGCCGAGATCTGTGGCTTCCACGTTGTTCGCGGCCGTGATCGTCGCGGCGTCGCCGATGCCCGGAATCTGCGGGGACTGCTGCCACGCCGGCATAGGCCAGGACTCCGAGATTCCGCCGCCGCCGGCGCCCCAGAAGACGCCGTCGTTCCACACGTGCTCGAGGGCAGGCCGGGTCGGGTTGTCGATCGTCGTGCCGCCGACCCCGACGACGTACGGCTGGCTCGCCGGATCGTCCTGCGAGAGGATTGGGGTGACCGGCCCACCTGCAAAGAACGCGTTGCAGTCGTTGCTGCCTTCGTCGCCGGCGGAGGCGAAGATCGTCTGACCCTGCGCGGCTGCTTGCTGGAAGAGGAGGTTCTCGGCTTGGAGCACACCTGGCTCGCCCTGCTGCACTGCCTGCTCACAGAGACCCCAGCTCGAGCTGACGGTCTGGTCGGTGTCATTGTTGATGATCGCGGCGTACTCGTCGAGCGCACCGAAGGTCGAGTTCGGGGCCTCGTAGACGTCGATGGTCGCGCCGGGCGCGAGCGCCGAGATGTCCTCGATGTCGAGCAGGGACTCTCCGCTGCCGGCGCCGGCCGGCTGCCCTCCGTCGACCGGGATCGTGTGGAGACGGCCGGCCATCGCCGTCGCCGCCAAGACGCCGAAGTAACACGTGTCGAACGTCTGGATGTCGGTAGCGGCGAACGGCTCCAGCTCGAACACGGCGATGTGCTGGCCGGCGCCGAAGTCGCTGGCGCCGTAGAGACCGAAGGCGCCGTAGGCGTTTGCGATCTGGTCGTCCGTCAGGCCGCCGTACAGCGTCGCCGCGTCCTTGGCGCCCGCGCAGGGGATCGGCGATCCGGCCGGATGCGGGAACGTCGTCGCCTTCGCGGCGGCATGAACTAGCGGAGCGTGCGAGCTCCTACGCGCAGAGATGGCTGCAGAGTGGAGCCGCACGACGTTGTCGAGGCCGACGACTGAGGTCACGAGGCCGGCAAGCGAAGCCGGAAGCCTGATTGCCGCGGTGCGCGCGCGTCCGATCGAGCCGTCGGCGAGCCGGATGCGGTCGAGGCCGACGCCGAACGCGTGCTCGACCTGAGCTGCCGAGCCACTGAAGTTGATGAGCATCCCGTTTTGCGCAACCGTGACGACGAGTCCCTCTGCGCGAAGCCGTCCAGTGACGGTGGCGATGCTCGACGGCTCCGGGCCGAAGCGCGCGGCGAACTGGCCCGGCGCGAGATAGCGGTGGAAGAGCGGTGAGTGCTTGTCTGTGACCGCGGCAATGAAGCGTGTCAGGGCTGCTTCGCTGCGCGGCCGGAGGACGACGGCACCCGAGACGGACGAGTCGGCGCGCACGGCGCCGAGCACGCGCGCGGACTGAGGCAGGCGCGGCGCCGCGGCGACGATCCTGCTCATGCCGGAGGCGGCCACACCTTCGCCGGCAGCGGAGAGCGTGCCGCACACGCCCACGAGCAGCGCAACGGCGAGGGCCGTGCGCCAGGAGAGGAACTTCGTCTGGCCTGCCCTCGACACGCTGACAGTCTACGACGAAAGGCGCGGGCGGTTGTTAGAGGTTCTTAGTCGACGTAGCGGCCGCAGAGCTCGCACATGACGGCGTACTTCTTGACCCCGGCCGGCGTGACGGCGATCTGGCGGCGGACGGGCCGGTGCGCGCAGGCGACGACCGCGGGCTGGAACCGCCGCAGCGGCGGCAAGTCGGGCATGTAGCGAACGGCGCCGCCGACGGCGGAGCAGCCCTCCTCGTGCTCCCGCCACACGGCGTTCACGGGCTGAGCCGTGATCGCGACCCAGCCGCACGCCGCGCAGGAGATCTCGATCACACGTTCAGCGTACGCGCGGCGACTGCGGTAGGTAGGTCAGCGCTTCTCGGAGCTCAGCGCTTCTTGGACCCCTGGGGGCCTGGCCACGTACCGGTGACCTTCGCGAAGCCGGTCGCCCCTGCGCGGTCGACCGCGGCCTTGACGCCACCGAAAACCGCCCCCTGGACGATCGCCCCCGCCAACACTTCTCCCCAGCCCTTCCGCGCATCCTTCGCATCTGGAGCCTTGTGCCCGGGCCAGACACGCTTGAACACGGCGCCGGCGAGCATGCTGCCGATAACGGCAACGAGCCATCCCACGGGCTTGTAGATGATCCGCGCCACGTCAGGGAGACGATACGCGTTCTTGTCAGCAGTGTCCGAAATGTGTGCCGGACAGATTCGGCCACTTGTGCCGCGCACGTTGCGCCGTTACATCTGCGGCACGACCCCGAGGTAGCTCAATTGGTAGAGCGGGCGCCTGTCCAGCGCACAGATGCCGGTTCGAATCCGGCCCTTGGGGTCCAGGACACAAGAAGGCCCGCCTTACGGCGGGCCTTCGAGTAAGTAGCTCAGAGCTGCGAGCGCCTGTCCAGTGGAGATTGTAACGCTACCGGTGACCGAAGTGGTGCGCGCGCGGGAGGGCCGCATGGACGTCGGCGCCGTCGGTCAGTGAGCGCGCGAGCGGGGCGAGGGAGACGAGCTCGCGGACGAGGATGTTGCGGTTTCTGTCCGAGTGCTCGTACCTCCCGCGCACGAGGAGTAGCGGCTCGCCGCGCACGACCGCGCGGAAGCGCTCGAAGACCTGCGGCGCGATGACGAGGTTCACCTGCTGCTCTTCGTCCTCGAGGAGCATGAAGCAGACGCCGTTCGCCGTCGACGGGCGCTGCCGCGCCACGACAAGGCCGGCGAACTGGACGTTCGCCCGGTGCGGCTGCGCGCGCAGTTCCTCGCTCGACAGCGTCCCTGCGGGGAGGTGTGGCCGCAGGAGCGTGAGCGGGTGCACGCCGACCGAGAGGCCTGTCGTCTTGTAGTCGGTGAGCATCCGCTCCCAGATCGTCGGGTCGGGCAGATCCGGCGTCGCCGCGGTCGGGTCGAGCGGGAGCGCGAGCTGCTTCGCCTTCCCCGCCGTGCCGGGAACGGACGACGGCCGCGGCACGAGACCGAGTTGCCACAGGAGCTCGCGCTGCCGCAGTCCGAAACAGCCACAGGCTCCCGATTCGACGAGCGCCTGCAGCTCGTCTCCTGACAGCCCCGTGCGCTGCGCGAGCTCCCGTATCGACGTATACGGCCGCCCGGCAACGACGGATTCCGCGTCGTCCTCCCCCACGCCGGCGACGTACTTCAGTCCGACTCGTACAGCTCCGTCCTCGATCACGCAGTCGACCTCGCTGAGGTTGACGTGCGGCGGGCGCGTCTCGACCCCGCGCCGCTGCCCGTCGCGCACGAGCGTCGCGGGCGGATAGAAGCCCATCGGCTGCGCGTTGAGCAGCGCCGCGAGGAACTCCGCCGCGTAGTGGTGCCGCAGCCACGCCGACTGGTACGCGAGCAGCCCGAACGCCGCCGAGTGGGACTTCGGGAAGCCGAACCCGGAGAACGCGACGAGCTTGTCGTAGAGCTCGTGCGCCTGCGCCTCGGCGACGCCTTTCTCGAGCGCGCCCGCGATGAACCGCTCGCGCCACGCCTCGAGCGCCGCGAGCGAGCGCTTCCGCGACATCGCGCGCCGCAATCCCTCCGCCTCGCCGACCGTGAAGCCCGCGAGATGGACGGCGACGTCGAGCACCTGATCCTGGAAAACGATCACGCCTAGCGTCTCGCGCAGCGGCTCCTCGAGCAGCGGATGGTCAGCCGGCGCGCGGAACGTCGGGTCGTCGCGCAGCTTCTGCCGCCGCTCGATGTACGGATGCACGGCACCGCCCTGGATCGGCCCCGGCCGCACGAGCGCGACCTGCACCGTGATGTCGTCGATCGTCTCCGGCCGCGTGCGGAGGATGACCTGCATCTGCGCGCGGCTCTCGATCTGGAAGCAGCCCACGGTGTCGGCGCGCTGGATCTCGGCGAAGACGTCCTTATCGTCGAGCGGTACGCGCGAGAGGTCGATCGCCTCGCCCCGATGCTTCGCGATGAGGTCGACGCACTCCTCGACCGCCGACAGCATCCCCAGCCCGAGCAGGTCGATCTTGAGAAAGCCGGCGTCGGCGCACGAGTCCTTGTCCCATTGGCACATCTGCCGGCCTTCCATCGCGGCCGGCTGGACGGGGACGAGCTCGACGAGCGGGCGCGTCGAGATGACCATCCCGCCCGGGTGCTGGGAGATGTGCCGCGGCAGGCCGGCGATCTCGGTGCAGAGTGCGCCGAATACGCGCCAGCGCCGCGACTGGAGCTTGCGCGAGGCGTCGGGCAGCGCCCCGATCTCGTCGGCGACGCGCTGCGCGTTCCAGCCGTCGGTGAGCCGCGCGAGCCGCTCGAGGTCGGCGTACGGCAGGCCGAGCGCCTTGCCGACGTCGCGGATCGCGCCGCGCGAGCGGTACGTCGCGAACGCCGCGACGAGCGAGGCGTGCTCTTGGCCGTAGCGCTCGACGACGCGGACGATGAGCTTCTCCCGGATGTCGCGCGGGAAATCGAGGTCGATGTCGGGGATCGACGCGAGCTCGCGGTTGAGGAAGCGGCCGAGCGAGAGGTTGTTCGCGACCGGATCGACGTGCGAGAGGCCGGTGAGGTAGCAGACGAGCGAGCCGACGGACGAGCCGCGCCCGCGTCCGGGCGGAAGGACGTGGCGCATCGAGCCCGGCCCGCGCACTTCGAGCGCGACCTCGCGCGCGAGCTCGAGCACCTCCCAGTGGAGCAGGAAGAACCCGGCGAGGCCGAGCTCGCCGATCAGGTCCAGCTCTTCCTCGAGCCGCTTGCGGACGCGCTTCTTGTGGCCGTTGAGATTCGCGTACCGCTCGGCGAACGCGACCTCGCAGACGCCGCGGAGCTGGACGATCGCCGGCTCGCTGCCGTCCGAGAAGTCGGGGTAGCGGTAGCCGAGCTCCTCCGTCAGGTCGAACTCGAGGCGCTCGGCTATCTCGCTCGTGCGGAGCACCGCGTCGCGGTCGTCGGGGAAGCGGTCGAGCATCTCTTGCGGTGACCGGAGCACGGCTTCGTGGTTGCCGCGCCGCTCCTGCTCGCAGCCTTCGAGCGAGGTGCGGCAGCGGACGGCGACGAGGATGTCCTGGAGCGCGGCGCGGCGACGGTCGTGCGCGTGGACGTCTCCCGTCGCGACGGTCTGGACGCCGATCGTGTCCGCGAGCTCGCGCAGCCGCGCATTGCGGCGCGCGTCGCCGCGTTCGTACGGGCGCTGCAGCTCGACGTAGAAGCGGTCACGGCCGAAGGCGCGCGCGAGGCGCACCGCTGCGTTCGGGTCGCGCACGGCCAACCCGTCCCGCGCGCAGCCGGACAAGCAGACGAGTCCATCGTTTAGTTCCTCCAGCAACGCTTGGTCGAGCCGTGGCGGCGTCGGCTCGCGGTTCGTCGTGTCGCGCGTGTGTGCGTGCGCCGCGGTCAGGAGCCGGCAGAGGTTCGCGTACCCGCGCGCGCTCTCCACGAGGAGCGTGACGTGCGCTGTTCCCGCTCCGGCGCCGGCAAAGCCGGCACCTGCGCTCTTGGCCGGCTCCGTCGAGCCTACGCCGGTGTCGAGCGTGACCTCCGCCCCGGTGATCGCCCGGACGCCGAAGCCTTTCGCCGCGTGCGCGAACTCGAGCGAGCCGTAGACGCCGTCGTGGTCGGTGAGCGCGAGCGCCTCGTACCCGAGCTCGGCCGCGCGCGCCGCAAGCTCCTCCGGCTGCGACGCGCCGTCGAGGAACGAGTACGCGCTGTGCGCATGGAGCTCGGTGTACGCCACCCACCGAGTCTAGGCGAACATATGTTCGTGTGTGTTACGGGTGGTGCACGAGCTGCCAAAGCAGCTTCTCGTTCGAACCGAGCGGGATGTAGTCCATCCCGTCCGGCGTGTTGAGGTAGCCCGCTTTCGTCCCCGGTACGTGGTTGACGCCGTAGTGCCACACGATCTTCTTCGTCTTCGGATCGATGATCACGACGCGGTGGTTGTAGTCGTCGTTGACCGCGATATAGCCGTTCGGGAGCATGATCGCGAGCGAGGCGTGGTTCAACTCCCCCGGCCCCGACGTCGGCCCGTACCGCCACAAGACCTTCCCGTGCCGGTTCACGATCAGTACCGCGCCGGCACCAGTGGGGTTGTAGTCGGTGAGGAGAATCCGGCCGCCCGAGAGCGGTTGCGGGTCGGAGGGGTACGCGACGGGCGGCTTGAAGGCCCAGAGCAACTTCCCTGTCCTCGAGAACGCGTCGATCCAGCCACCTGTCGGAGGGATCTCCGAGACGAGCACGCCGCCGTTCGGCGTCGGCGTGTCGCCGTTCACGTCGCCGAGCGTGTACGGCGGGTTGTGGACGCAGACGTGCGTCTGCCCGATCTGGCGGACGATGCGGTGGTTCCGAACGAAAAGGATCCGGCAGTTGTAGGCGTCCGCGACGGTCATCGTCCCGTCGGGCAGGACGTATGCGTCGTCGGGCCAGTCGAGGTGTGTCGAGTCGTGGCCGATGACGCCCGGGACGCCGAACAGAATCTTGGTGCGGCGTGTCGCGAGGTCGATCGAGAGGATGTCCTGATGGTCCTCCTCGTTCGTGATGAGCGCCTTGCCGCCGGGCTGGACGAACGTGTCGTCGTCGAAGACGAGGTGGGCGCCGTGCCTGCGGTCCTTCGGTGTCGGGAAGTGCCAGAGCCAGCGCCCGCGCGAGTCGACGACGAGGATCCGGTCGTTGCCGCGGTCGGCGATGAGCAGCCCGCCGGGTAGCGGGCCTTTGTGCGTGACGACGCGGTTCGGGTCGGGCGTTGTCTCGGTCGTCGTCGTTGCGGGCGCCGCGCTCGTCCGTTGCTGGACGAGCGCGCCGAGGAGCGCAATCGCCGCGAGCACGGCGAGGACGACTGCGAGACGCGACCGCACGGTGTGACCCTAGCCTGGCAGTGTGAACGGGCGATGAGGCTCTATCTCGTTCTCTCGGCAGCGGACACGCACGTTCTCGAGCCGGCGCTGCGAGGCGGTGTCGATGTCGTGCAGCTGAGAGACAAGACGCTGGCGGATCGCGAGCTCGTCCCGGCGGCGAGGGCGTTCCGCAGGGCGTGCACGCGGCACCGAGCGCTCTTCATCCTCAACGACCGTCCCGATCTCGTTGAGCGGTGTTACGCAGACGGTGTCCATGTAGGGCGCAGCGACGCGTCGGTCGCCGAGGCGCGCGCGCTTGTCGGCCCGAAGCGTCTCGTCGGGCTCTCCGTCTCGACGTTCGAGGAGCTGCAGGATGTCCAAGGCGCGGACTATGTCGGCGTCACCGCCTTCGCGACGCCGACGAAGACGGACGCGGTCGCCGGCGGGCTCGACCTCCTCCGCGACGCAGCCGCCGCGCTGACGATCCCGTGGGTCGCGATCGGCGGCATCGACCTCGGCAACGTCGCGGAGATCGTCGCGGCCGGCGCGCCGGGCGTCGCCGTCGTCCGCGCGATTCGCGACGCTGCGGATCCGGAGGCCGCCGCTCGCGAGCTGCGCGCGCTTCTAGACCGGTAGCAGCAACTCGATCTCGTCGTTCCCTCTCATGCTCCTCTCTGTGTGAACCATCCTCCCCCGCCGGCGCCGTCATGGAAGACGACGGTGTTCTCGCCGGACTCGAGGACAAGCTCGAAGTAGCGGCGGACGACCGGTTCCTCCGTCCACCAGCGGTCGACGACGCGCCACTCCTCGCGGAGGAACGCGACCGTCTGGTGGTTCACCTCGACGGGGAACCCGCTCGCGTTTGCCTCGACGCGCGCCGCGCGAGGGGCGTTGAACCGAGCGGCTACTCGTCTCTCGGTACCAGCAGCGCTCGCGACTCGGGAACCCGAGACCATGGCGCGACCTCCACGACGGTGCAGACGGAGCCGGAGCCGGTGCTCGCCCGCACCTGGCGCAGGCCTTCCCGCAGGCGGGTGCGGTCCTCGGCGCCGGCCCCTCCCCCAGCAACACTGAGGAGCTCGAGCTGGTGTCCGGACGGCTCGGTCAACTCCACGAGCTCCAGGCGCAACTCCACGACAGGCCCCGGCACCTCGACGAGGCGCGGCGCGAGCGCGACCCGGATCCGCTCTGGGTCGCCGCTCGGCTCGCGCAGCGTCAGCGTCCGCCGCCACGATCCGCCGGTCTCGAGCCGCGCGGCGAGCGCGAGCTTGCGGACGAAGCGATCGCGCCGCTCCGGCCGCGCCAATGCCTTGTCCACCAACCCTGCGAGCGCACGGCGCAGCGTCAGCTCGTTGCCGATCGCCTCGGGGAACTCGAGTGAGGCGTAGACGGCGGCGGGCGGACGACGGCCACGCACGCGCGCGGCCGTTCCACCTCTCGCCAGGCTCCAGGCGCGCCGGCCGTCCGGCCCCAATCGTTCGGCGACGGCGCCACCCGGGAGCCCAGCAAGCTGTCCGAGCTTGCGAACTCCGAGGGATTCGAGCTCCTCGTAGCGGTTGCGTTCGAGCGGGAGAAGCGTGAGCGGGAGTGGAGCGAGGAACTGCGGCAGCTCCTCATCGGCGACCACGACTACCTGCCCGGGTCGCGCGACAGAAGCTGCCGCAAGTGCGGCGAACCGCCTCCCCGCTGCACCGATGCGTGCGTCCCACTCCGTCCCGACGGCAGCGAGTGCACGCTTCAGCGCGGGTTCGAGACCGCCGTAGAGCCGTTCGACTCCCCCGGTCTCGAAATATGCGACGCCGGCCGACGCGGGATCGACGGCGAAGCCCGCGTCCTCAAGCGCGCAGACGATCTGCTCCCACGCCTGCTCCGCCCCGGCCGCGTCGGGCTCGATGAGCGCGAGCGCCGGACACGTCGCGAGCGCCTCCCCCAGCCGCATCCCCGGTCGCACGCCGAGCGCCTCGGCCGCGGCGGTGACGGGACCGATGAGCGGCTCTCCCTGCGGCTCGGGCGCGAGCGCAGCCGGCCGCAGCGCGAGCGTCGGAGTGCGACGCAACGCCGCCTTCAACTCGAGTCCAGGGATGGTCATGCAGGCGATCATCGGAACGTATGTTCTATACGAACAGACGTTCTCCTGTCAAGATTGATCCGTGGAACGCGTCCGCATCGACAAGTGGATCTGGGCGGCGCGGTTCGCGAAGACGCGGAGCGCCGCGACCGAACTCGTCCTCGCAGGGCACGTCAAGGTGAGCGGCGAGCGGGTCAAGCCCGCGCGCGAGGTCGTGCCCGGCGAGACGATCGAGATCCGCGTCGGTCACGTCCCTCGCACCGTCGTCGTGACGGGCATCGCCGACCGCCGCGGCTCCGCAACCGTCGCCGCGACGCTCTACGCGGAGACGCCCGAGTCGATCGAGCAGCGGGAGCGGATCCAGCTCGAACGGCGGCTCGCCCGCCCGCTCGGCTCCGACCTCGTCGGACGGCCGACGAAACAGGACCGACGCCGCCTTGACGCGCTTCGGAAAGGCCGTCGCGCGTAGGCTTCTCCGGTCCACGACAGGGAGGCTTTTATGGCACTCGCACGCGTCGTCACGTTCGACGGCATCACTTCCGAGCGCATGGCCGAGATGGCCCGCAACATCGAGGGCAACGAGCAGCCCGAGGGGCTGAACGCGACCGAGATGATGATCCTCCACGACCCCGAGGCGCAGACAGCCACCGCGATCGTCTTCTTCGACAACGAGGCGGACTACGCAGCGGGGCACGCTGTCCTCGACGCCATGCCGAGGGACGACACACCCGGCAACCGCACGTCCGTCTCGAAGACGAACGTCGCCGTCCGGATGACGCCCTAGAGGTTCCTAGCTAGAGAGTGACTTCGGCTGCGAGGCCGACGCGGCGGACGTAGCGCGGGACGACGTCAAGGACGCTCTCCCGCGCGCAGACGTCGACGTCGGCCTCCATGCCGTGGCGCCGGAGGTTCGCCGCGCTGCGGCTCGCGCCGAGACCTTCGAGCGCGTTCGGGAAGCTCTCGGCGAGACGGATCGCGGCCTGTGCCGAGTCGGTCGCCTCGCCGCCGATCGCCTGCGCGATGCGCCCGGCGCAGTACGCGTCGTCGAGCGCGAGCTCGCCGAGCACGCCGGCGCAGAGCACCGCGACGTCCTCCCCGCTCTCGCGCGCCGCGGCCGCGACCGCGTCGAGGTTGAGGAGCGAGCCGACGTAGACCCGCTCGTATCGTTCCGCGGCGGCGACGAGTAGCCGCGTGCCGTTCGTCGTCGTGAGGATGAGCGTCGGCGCCGCGGCTTCGCCTTCGAGCTCGCGCGGCGAGTTGCCGAAGTCGAAGCCTTCGATGTGCTCGAGCCGCCGCTCGCCGGCGAGCTTCGCCGGCCCCTCGGTCTCGGCGAGCGCGCGCGCATCGTCGATCTCCGCGCAGCAGAGGACGCGCTCATAGCCGGACGCGAGTGCCTGGCACATCGTCGAGGTCGCGCGCAGGACGTCGATCACGATCGCGACCGTCGCAGCCGGCTGCTCGGCGGGCGTGAATGAGACATGCACCTTCATCAGTGCGCCTCCGGGTAGTGGCGTTCGAGCACCGGGTCGTGAGCACCAAGCCAGAGGCCGCGCGCCGCCGCAGCCAAGGCCGGGTGCCTTGGCAAGGCGGAGAGTGGCCGATGGCGCCGCGTGATCGCGGGCCGGGGCCGAACAGTCACTGCCCGGAGACGCACAGGACTAGGCTAGTGCGGATGTCGGCGCACGAGACCCGGTACTGCTACCGGCATCCGGACCGCGAGACGGGACTTTCGTGCTCGGACTGCGGGAGACCGATCTGTGCCGACTGCGCGACATTCGCCCCGGTCGGCATCCGCTGCCCGGACCACGCAGGCGCGCAGGGCGGGAAGAAGTCGCGGCAGATCAAGCCGCCGACGGTGCGGCGCGCGCCAGGCATCTCGCTCGCGACCGGAGGAGCTCCGATCACGAAGGCGTTGATTGCGATGAACGTCGCGATCTATCTCATCACCGTGGCGCAGGGACAAGGACTTAACAATCCACAAGGCGGTCCCGGCACCCTCTACTTCAGGTGGGTGCTCTACGGGCCGTTCGTCCCGCACGGAGGTTGGTACCGCCTCGTCACCGCGATGTTCCTTCACGGCGGTCTGACCCACATCCTCTTCAACATGGTCGCGCTGTGGTTCATCGGCGCGCCGGTCGAGCAATATCTCGGCCGCGCGCGGTACCTCGGCCTCTACTTCGTGTCGGGCTTGGCGGGGTCGGCCGGCGCACTCGTCGCGACGCCGACGCAGCCTGTGGTGGGCGCGTCGGGCGCGATCTTCGGGGTCCTCGGCGCGATGATGATCCTCGAATGGCAGGTGACCGGGCGCTTCGCCGGACAGGCGATGACGCTGATCGTGATCAACCTCGTCTTCAACTTCGCCTACAACGGGCTCGGAGGCAACATCTCGATCGGCGGTCACATCGGCGGTCTGATCGGCGGCATCCTCATCACGCTCGGTTACGCGCACTGGCGCGGCGGACGGGCGCAGGAAGGGAAGCTCAGTGTCGAAGGAATCGTCGTGCTCGTCGCAGTCGCCGCGGCGAGCGTCGCGATCGCCTACTTCCAGGTCCGCGGCTACGCGTAGCGTTCCCCTACGGTTCGAGCGGCTCGATCCGGAGGAGGCGATCCGCCGTTCGCGCGCCCACCTCGAGCGGATGCACGAACGACGCTCGGTCAGGATGTTCTCGACCGACGCGGTGCCGCGTGAGCTCGTCGAGAACGCGCTCCGCGTCGCCGGCACGGCGCCGTCCGGAGCGCACCAGCAGCCGTGGACGTTCGTCGTCGTCTCCGACCCAGCGCTAAAGGCGCAAATGCGGGAGGCGGCCGAGCGCGAGGAACGGGAGTTCTACGAGCACCGTGCGGCGCCCGAATGGCTCGAGGCGATCGAACCGATCGGCACCGACTGGGTCAAGACCCATCTCACGGACGCCCCGTACGTCGTCGTCGTCTTCGAGCAGATCTACGGGCCGGGGAAGCGCAAGCACTACTACGTCCGCGAGTCGGTGGGGATCGCGGTCGGCTTCCTCCTCGCCGCGCTGCACGAGTCGGGTCTCTGCGCGCTCACGCACACGCCGTCCCCGATGGGCTTTCTCCGTGAGCTGCTCGGCCGACCGGCGAACGAGCGGCCGTTCGTGGTGATTCCCGTCGGCTATCCGGCGGACGACGCCGCCGTTCCCGATCTCGAGCGCAAGCCTCTGGAAGAGATCGCGGTCTGGCGCTAGCCGCCGGCCTGGACGGCCCCGTAGCTCGGCGTGTCGCGTACGACTCGATAGTGTCGCGCTCGAATCTCCGAAGCCATCGAAAAAGGATGCCCTCATGTTCGGGATCAAGATCCACAGGCCAAGTCCAGCCCTTGTCGTTGCCGTACTCGCCTTGCTCATCGCATCGAGCGGCACCGCGTACGCCGCGACCATGCTCCCGAAGAACAGCGTGGGAACCGCCCAGATCAAGAAGGGAGCGGTGACGCTGACGAAGATCGCCGCGAGCGCGCAGGGATCGCTCAAGCCACGCGCGTGGGCGTCGGTAAAGAACGGGACCGTCCTCGCCAGCAGCGGATTCACGGGAGCGCTCGCGCACCCTTCTGACGGCGTCTTCGACCTCACCCTGAAGAAGGCGGCGACAGACTGCGCCGCGATCGCCTCCGAGAACCCGAACGGCGGGCACATCGTCGGCGGCATCGCGCAGGCGAACATCACCAGCGGAAAGAAACTGCGCGTGGAAACGCAGTACTACGGAGGCAGCACCTTCGCTGTCAGCGACGAGGGGTTCAGCGTCGTCGTGTTCTGCTGAGCAACGCGTTGCAATCGAGCAGGCCGGCGGTGCGCGTCAGCCGCCGGCCTGGACGTACTGGCCGCGCTTCGCTTCCTTCAGCACCGCTTGCGCAGCCGCGAGGCGGGCGAGCGGGACGCGGTACGGGGAGCAGCTCACGTAATCGAGTCCGATCTGGTGGCAGAACTCGACCGAGCTCGGCTCTCCACCGTGCTCGCCGCAGATGCCGAGCTTGATGTCCGGCTTCGTCTTGCGGCCGCGCTCGACGCCGATGCGCATGAGGTCGCCGACGCCATCCCGGTCGAGCACCTCGAACGGGTTCCGCTCGAGCACGCCGTCCTCGAGGTAGTACGTGAGGAACTTGCCCTCGGCGTCGTCGCGCGACATGCCGAGCGTCGTCTGCGTGAGGTCGTTCGTGCCGAAGGAGAAGAAGTCCGCGACCTCGGCTATCTCGTCGGCTCGTAGGGCTGCGCGGGGCAACTCGATCATCGTCCCGCAGAGGTACTCGAGGCCGGGCGCCTCTTCCTCCATCACCGCTTCAGTGAGCTCGCGGAGCCGCGCGAGCTCCTCGCGGAAGCCGACGAGCGGGTGCATGATCTCGACGAGCGGCGGCTCTCCCCCACGCTCCTGCACCGCCTTCGCCGCGCGCGCGATCGCGCGCACCTGCATCTCGTAGACCTCCGGCCACTGGATGCCGAGCCGGCAGCCGCGCGTGCCGAGCATCGGGTTCGCCTCGGTTAGCGACTTGATCCGCTGGCGCATCCGCTCGTCCTTCGCCTCTTCGAGCGGCGGCAGGAACTCGTGGAGCGGCGGGTCGAGCAGGCGGATCGTGACCGGCAGCCCGGCCATCGCCTCGAAGATCGCCTCGAAGTCGGACTGCTGGAACGGGAGAAGCCGGTCGAGCGCGTCGCGGCGGCCCTCCTCGTCGCGGGCGAGGATCATCTCCTGCACGACGGGCAGGCGCTCCTCGCCGAAGAACATGTGCTCGGTGCGGCACAGGCCTATGCCCTGCGCGCCGAACTCGCGCGCCTTCGCGGCGTCCTCGGCGTTGTCGGCGTTCGCGCGCACCTTGAGGTGCCGCGCTTCGTCGGCCCACTCGAGAATCGTCTCGAAGTCGGCGTTGATGTCGGGCGCGACGAGCGGCACGGCGCTGAGGATGACGCGTCCGGTGCCGCCGTCGATCGTGATGACGTCGCCTTCGCTGAGCTTGTGACCGGCGATCCGGACAGTTCTCTTGTCCATGTCGATCTCGAGACCCTCGGTTCCGGCCACGCACGGCTTGCCCATGCCGCGCGCGACGACGGCGGCGTGCGACGTCATGCCGCCGTGTGCGGTGAGCACGCCCTGCGCGTAGTACATGCCGTGAATGTCGTCGGGCGTCGTCTCCCAGCGGACGAGGATGACCGACTCGCCCGCCTTCCCTCGCTCCTCCGCCGTGTCGGGGTCGAGGACGATTTTCCCGCACGCGGCGCCCGGGGACGCGTTGAGGCCCTGCGCCGCAACCTCGAACTCGGCGCTCTCGTCGAGCCGCGGGTGCAGAAGCTGGTCGAGCTGCGCGGGGTCGATTCGCGCGACCGCCTCGTCGCGGTCGATCAGCCCCTCTGAGCTCATGTCGACGGCCGCCTTCATCGCCGCGGCGGCGGTGCGCTTCAGCGACCGGGTCTGCAGGAGGTAGAGCTTTCCCTCCTCGACGGTGAACTCGATGTCCTGCATGTCGCGGTAGTGGCGCTCGAGCGCACCCATCGTCTCGAGGAGCTCGTCGTACGCCTCGGGCATGCGCTCGCGCAGCTCGAGGAGTGGCTGCGGCGTGCGGATGCCTGCGACGACGTCCTCGCCCTGGGCGTTGACGAGGTACTCGCCGTAGATGCCCTGCTCGCCGGTGGACGGGTCACGGGTGAACGCGACGCCGGTCGCGGAGCCCTCGCCCTTGTTCCCGAAGACCATCTGGACGACATTGACGGCAGTGCCGAGGTCGTGCGAGATCGCGTGCTTCTCGCGCCAGAACTGCGCGCGCGGCGAGTTCCACGAGTCGAAGACGGCGGTGATCGCGCGGCGCAGCTGGTCGCGCGCGTCCTGCGGGAAGTCGCCGCCCGTCTCTTCGACATAGATCGCGCGGGCGCGCTCGACGGAGTCGTCGGGGGTGAAGCGCTCGTGCGCGATGCCGTCGACCGTCTCGCCGAACATCTGGATGAGCCGCCGGTAGCAGTCGCGCGCGAACTCCTCGTTGCCGGTCGAGCGGGTGAGCCCGGCGACGGCGACGTCGTTGAGCCCGACGTTGAGGATCGTGTCCATCATCCCCGGCATCGAGATCGCGGCGCCCGAGCGGACAGAGACGAGGAGCGGGTCGTCGGGGTCGCCGAAGCGCTTGCCGGCCTGCTCCTCGAGCCGCGCGATAGCGGTGTCCACTTCCGCGTCGAGCCCCTCGACCTCGCCTCCGGACGCCATGTACGCGCGGCATGCGTCGGTCGTGATCGTGAAGCCGGCGGGAACCGGGATGCCGAGCTCGGTCATCTCGGCCAGGCCGATCCCCTTGCCGCCGAGAAGCTCGCGGCCTCCGTCGGCCGGCTCGTCGAATGCGTAGACGTAGCGCGTCATCGGGCGGATGGTGTCACAACCGGCTACCGGCGCCGCGCCCGAAACTCCGCAATCCACGCGAGCCAGCGCAAGCCGATCCACACGGGCGTAATGAGGACGTAGAAGAGGAGGTCGGCGAAGAGGAGAGAGGCCCACCAGATCGGCCACCACCACCACGCGACCGGCTTCTTCGTGGCAATCACGGCGTGGCCGTCTTCTCCATCCGGCGCTCCTCGATGGCGCGAAGGACGCGAAGCGCGGTCTCCTCGATCGACAGCTCGGAGATGTCGATGACCGGGCACTTGAGCCGGCGGTGGAGCTTCTTCGCCTCGTCGAGCTCCTCGTAGACCTCGGCGAGCTCGGCGTACTGGCGGTTGCGGCCGGGCGCACCCATGGCGCGGACACGCGCGCGGCGGATCTCCGCGAGGCGGTTCGGGTCGATCGTGAGGCCGACCACCTTCGACTGGTCGATCGAGAAGAGCTCCTTCGGCGGCGCGATCCCCTTCACGACGGGGAAGTTCGCGGCTTTGTGCCCGAGGTAGCCGAGGTAGATGGAGAGCGGCGTCTTCGACGTGCGGGAGACGCCGACGAGGACGACGTCCGCATCGTTGAAGCCCTGCGCGACGCCGTCGTCGAACCGGACGGCGAACTCGATCGCCTCCATCCGCTTGAAGTACGCCTGGTTGAGCGGCGGCCGCGCTCCCGCCTTCATCTTCGCGGCCTGGCCCGAGACGCGCGCGACGGCTTCGATCGGCTGGCCGAGGAGGTCGCAGTAGTGGAGACGCGCGCGACGGCAGAGCGTGCGCATCGTCTCGCGGAGCTGAGGCTGGACGAGCGTGTAGACGACGACTGCGGCGCGACCTTTCATCCGGTTGACCGCGAGCTGGAGGTCTTGTTCGGATTCGACGCGCGGATGGCGGATCTCGACGAACTCCTGGTCCGGGAACTGCGCCTCGAGCGCCTGCACGAGCCGCGCAGCCGTTTCGCCGGTGGCGTCGGAGACGACGTGGAGCTCGACCGGCGGCTTCGGCACGCGGGCAGCGTATCCCGGGCGCTCCTGTTGGTCCCATCCCAAACCCCCACCCACCCACGGGGAGGAGACGGTATGCCGCGACTTGCGTCGCAAGCGTGACGACTTCGGGCCAAGAGGCTGAAACCTCGCCGGGTACCCTCCGCGCATGGCCGACGCCGCTGCGCCGCTGACCATGGACACGATCGTCTCCCTCTGCCGCCGGCGCGGGTTCGTCTTCCCGTCGTCCGAGATCTACGGCGGGATCGGCTCGACGTACGACTACGGCCACTACGGCGTCCTCACGAAGAACAACATCCGCTCGCTCTGGCTCCGCTCGATGGTGCAGGAGCGCGACGACATCGTCGTCCTCGACTCCGCGATCATCCTCAACCCGCGCGTCTGGGAAGTGTCGGGCCACGTCGCCGGCTTCACCGACCCGATGGTCGACTGCAAGTTCTGCAAGCTCCGCTTTCGCGCCGACCGGCTCGAGGACGCGAACTGCGGACAGAAGCCGAGCAGGCGCCCCGGCGAGGCGTCCGACTGCGACCTCACCGAGCCGCGCCAGTTCAACCTCATGTTCGAGACGCAGGTCGGCGCGCTCGCCGACGGCAGCTCGACCGCCTACCTCCGCCCCGAGACCGCGCAGGGGATCTTCATCAACTTCAAGAACGTCGCCCAGCTCGCGCGCCGCAAGCCGCCGTTCGGCATCGCGCAGGTCGGCGGCAAGACGTTCCGCAACGAGATCACGCCCGGCAACTTCCTCTTCCGCCTGCGCGAGTTCGAGCAGATGGAGATGGAGTTCTTCGTGCCGCCCGCCGAGGCCGAGGAGTGGTACCGCTACTGGGTCGACGCGCGCCGCAACTGGTACCTCGACCTCGGGCTGCGCGAGGAGAACCTCCGCGTCCGCGAGCACGCCGCCGAGGAGCTCTCGCACTACTCGAGCGGCACGAGCGACCTCGAGTACCTCTACCCCATCGGCTGGCAGGAGCTCGAAGGGATCGCGAACCGCGGCGACTACGACCTCACGCAGCACACGCAGGCGTCGGGGACGAAGCTCGAGTGGGTCGAGCAGGACGGCACGCGCTACACGCCGCACGTCATCGAGCCCGCCGTCTCGATCGACCGGATCATGCTCGCCTTCCTCTGCGACGCCTACGACGAGGAGGTCGTCGGCGACCGCGAGCGCGTCGTCCTCCGCCTCCACCCGCTCGTCGCGCCGGTCAAGGCCGCGATCCTGCCGCTCATCGCGAAGGACGAAGGGATGGCGACGCGCGCTCGCGCGCTCTACGAGGAGCTGCGCCGCTTCCACGTCGTCGAGCACGACGAAGGCGGCCAGATCGGCAGGCGTTACCGCCGCCAGGACGAAATAGGAACGCCATGGGCCTTCACCGTCGACGAACAGACGCTCTCCGACGAGACCGTGACCGTGCGGGATCGGGACTCGCTCGCGCAGGAACGCCTCCCCATCTCGGGCGTGCGCGCGTGGCTGGACGACGCGCTGGCGCGGGACTGGCGCTCGCCGCAGTCGCGCTGAG
Source organism: uncultured Actinomycetes bacterium (assembly GCA_963816735.1). GTDB lineage: Bacteria > Actinomycetota > Thermoleophilia > Gaiellales > Gaiellaceae > Palsa-739. Next base: position 299,257 of record CAWFLY010000010.1, on the reverse strand, counting down.
CGCCGCCGGCTGCGGCATCGGCGGCAGCACGAAGACCGTCACAGTCAGAGTCGTCGACACCGCACGCTCACGGTGACGACGACCGTCACCGTGACGTCGACCGCCGACATCAGCGACTGCCTCCAGCCTGCACGGGCGACCAGCTCTCGGGCACGTTCGCGATCGTGTCCGGAAGTGGAGCCGCCGGCCAGATCTCGTACGCGCTGACGCTGACGAACACCTCGCCGAGCAGCTGCTCGGTCCTGGCTCCCGCAGGGTACGACTCCTCTCGGCTAGCGGTTCCAGCGCTTCCCACCAACGTCGGTGCACGCTCAGGCCTCAGGCTCGCCATGGTACTCACTCTCGCGCCGGGAGCCTCCGCTTCCGTGCAGGCCCGGTTCTCTCCGAGCGTTCCCGGGTCAGGCGACTCCCAGAGTGGCCCATGCCAGCCGAAGGCGTACACCCTCGAGGTGACGCCCGACGGCGGCGGCAACGCTCAGGGCACCGATCCACCCGCCGACGAGCGTGTGCGAGCGCGGCACGCTGAACTTCGACGCCTTCGACGGCGGCTTAGGCGCTCAGCGTCCGCAGGCGGAAGCCGCCGTGGTACTCGTACGACGCCGTGATGACGCGGAGCGCGTCGCGTCGCGCGCGCTCGGTCAGCCCGAGCGGGACGGCGTCGGCGAGCGGCCGCGCGAGGAGCGCCGTGATTCCGGCGACGCCGTCGGCCGAGAGCGCGAGCGCCTCCGCCGGCCCGGCGCACCGCGCGCAGACCGCGCCGCCGGCCTTCGGCGAGTAGCCGACGAGCGGCTCGTCCACCGCTCCGCACTCCGCGCAGCCCGACACGTGCGGCAGATAGCCGGAGAGCCACAACAGCTTGAGCTGGAACGAGAGGCCGAGCGGATCGATGCGTCGGAGTGACCGCGGCGTGCGGCGACTCGTCGAGCAGCTCGAGGAACCGCGTCACCGCGCCGAACGCGCGCTCGTTCGCCTCCTGCTCGGGGAAGAGCCGCAGCATCGCCTCCGCGCCGATCATCCCGACCGAGAAGCGGTAGTAGTCCTCGCGCGTCTCGTGGTGCGAGTCGACGAGCTGCACGCCCGTCACCGTCTCGAGGTCGCTGCGGCCGCGATGGAGGACGAGCTCGACATGCGACAGCAGCTCGAGCCGCCCGCCGAAGCGCGACATCGTCTTCCGCACGCCCTTCGCGACCGCGCCGACGCGGCCGTTCGCGCGCGTGTAGAGGTGGAGGACGCGGTCGGCCTCGCCGATCCGGATCGACCGGAGAACGACCGCCTCCGTGCTGTACGCCCTTCCGGCCATGTCCAGTCAGTCTAGGAGCGGCCTACGACGGCTGGCAGGTCGGGCAGAACGACGTTCCCCGCCCGCCGACGACGATCTTCGCGATCGGCGTGCCGCAGCGATCGCACGGCTCTCCCGCGCGGCCGTAGACGCGAAACTCGTCCTGCATCGCGCCGCCGGCGTACGCCTGGTCGTACAGCGTCGCGCCGCCGCGGCGGATGCCGAGCCGCAGCGCCTTGCGGATCGCGCTCGCGCAGAGCCGCGATCTCGTCCGCGCGAGATCTCGCCGGCCGGTCGCTGCGGATGGAGACGCGAGTGCCAGAGCGCCTCGTCGGCGTAGATGTTCCCGAGCCCGGCGACCGTCCGCTGGTCGAGGATGGCGGCCTTGAGCGGTGCCGTCCGCCGCGCGAGCCTTCCCGCGAGGAACGCGGTCGTGAAGCCGCGCTCGAGCGGCTCCGGCCCGTTCTTGACGGCGATGAGCCGTCGGCGTCCTCGGTGTCCGTGAGCAGCCACGTCCCGAACCGTCGCGTGTCGCGATAGGCGACTCGCACGCCGCCTTCGAGCTCGAGCACCGCACGTTCGTGCGTCGCCGGCTCGTACCGGAACCCGCCGGTCATCCGGAGATGGACGAGAAGCGTGTTCCCGCTCGCGAGACGAACGACGATGTACTTGCCCCGCCGCTCGACCGCGTCGACGCGATCGCCGGTGAGCACGGCCGCAACCGCAGCGGGATCCTCGGGGCGCGTCAGACGCGCGTCGTCGATGCGCGCGGAGACGATCTTCCGCCCCGCGATCACGTCGGCGAGCCGCCCGCGCTCGGTCTCGACCTCCGGCAGCTCCGGCACGGACTACGGCGTGACGATCGGCTGGCCGGGGATGCCGCGCGACGGCGCCTTGCCGCCGAGCCACGCGTTCACGGTCGCCCCCACGTCGGCGAACTCGCCCTCGTGGATCTGGCCGGCGGCGTTCCGGCCCTCGACGTAGGCGAGCAGGAGGCCGTACTCGCGCGAGTGGTCGATCCCCGGCGTCGTCGGGTCGCAGCCGTGGTCCGACGTGACGATGAGGAGGTCACCCGGCCGCAACGCGTCGAGCAGATCCGGCAGGCGATAGTCGAAGTCCTGCAGGCACCGGTGGAAGTTGACCGGGTCGTTGCGGTGCCCCCAGAGCATGTCGGTCTCGACGAGGTTCGTGAAGATGAAGCCGTCGTCGATCTCGCGCAGGAGCTTCTCCGTGGTCTGAATCCCCTCGATGTTCGACTTCGTCGGATGCGACTCGTCGATGTCCTGCCCGGCGAAGATGTCGCTGATCTTCCCGACGCCGTAGACCTTGTTGCCGGCGTCGCGGACGAGCGACAGATAGTTCGGCCGAGCGTGGCTCGAGCGAGAAGTCGTGCCGGTTCGCCGTCCGCACGTAGTTGCCCGGCTCGCCCGTGAACGGCCGCGCGATCACGCGCCCGACCGCGTGCTTGCCGGTGAGGATCTCGCGCGCTGCGCGGCATCCCTCGTAGAGCTCCTCGAGCGGGATCGTGTCCTCGTGCGCCGCGATCTGGAAGACAGAGTCGGCGGACGTGTAGACGATCCACTTACCCGTCTGCTGGTGCTCCTCCCCGAGCTCCTGGATGATCTCCGTCCCCGACGCGGGCTTGTTGCCGATCACGCCGCGGGCTGTCGCGTGCATAAAAGGGTCGATCACGTCGTGCGGGAAGCCGTGCGGGTACGTCGGAAACGCCTGCGCCGTGACGATGCCCATGTGCTCCCAGTGGCCGGTCGTCGTGTCCTTGCCCTTCGAGCGCGCGAGCAGACGGCCGGCGACGGCCGGCGCGCCGGGCTGCGGCGGGCAGCCTTCGAGCTCCTCGACGTTGCCGAGCCCGAGGCGCCTCCATCATCGGAAGGTCGAGCCCGCCGACGGCGCGCGCGACGTTCCCGAGCGTGTCGGACCCCTCGTCGCCGTACTCGACGGCGTCGGGCAACGCGCCGGCGCCGACGGCGTCGAGAACGATTACGCAAGCTCTGGGCATGGGGCTATTCTAGGTCGGCTTTGTCAGACGCTCTCGGACTGATCCTCTTCATCGTCTACTGCCTCGGCATCGTCGGCGTCGCCGCAGGCGTCACGTGGATCGTCGTGCGGTACACGCCGAGCCGGAACAAGACCTAAGTCGGCGCAAGCGGAAGGACGTCCTCGAGGCGCGTGTACTCGAGGCCGTGAGCTTCGGCGACGGCCTCGTACGTGACCTTTCCTTCGAGGACGTTGACCCCCTGGGCCAGCGCGGCGTCGCGCGCGACCGCGCCGGCGAGCCCATGCTCCGCGATCGCCTCGACGTACGGCAGCGTCGCGTTCGTCAGCGCCCTCGTCGAGGTGACCGGCACGCCGCCGGGCATGTTCGCGACGCAGTAGTGGATGATCCCGTCGACCTCGTACACCGGGTCGGAGTGGGTCGTCGCGTGCGCGGTCTCGATGCAACCGCCCTGGTCGATCGCGACGTCGACGATCACCGCGCCGGGCTGCATCTCGGACAGCATCTCGCGGCTGATGAGCTTCGGGGCGCGCGCGCCCGGGATGAGCACGGCGCCGATGACGACGTCGGCGGTCGCGATCCGCTCCTCCACCTCGAGACTCGACGACATGACGAGGCCGACCCGGCCGAGGAAGATCTCGTCGAGGTAGCGCATGCGGTCGATCGACCGCTCGAGGATCGTGACCTGCGCGCCGAGCCCGAGCGCGATGATCGCGGCGTTGTAGCCGACGATCCCGCCGCCGAGGACGACGACGCGACCGGGTTGGACGCCGGGGACTCCGGCGAGGAGAACGCCACGGCCGCCGAGCGGCTTCTCGAGGAAGTGCGCCGCGGCCTGCGGCGCGAGCCGTCCGGCGACCTCGCTCATCGGCGCGAGGAGCGGCAGGCGGCGGTCGTCGGTCTCGACCGTCTCGTACGCGACGGCGGCGATGCCGCTGTCCATGAGCGCACGCGTCAGCGGCTCGTCGGCCGCGATGTGGAGATACGTGAAGAGCACGAGCCCCTCGCGCAGGCGCGCGTACTCCGGCTCGATCGGCTCCTTGACCTTCAGGAGGAGCTCAGAGTCGGCCCACACCGACTCGACGGAGCCGATCTTCGCGCCGGCGCGCTCGTAGTCGGCGTCGGAGAACGCGCTCCCGTCGCCGGCGGTCGTCTCGACGAGCACGTCATGGCCGCGCTGGACGAGCTCGCGCGCGCCCGCCGGGGTGAGCGCGACGCGGTACTCGTCGGTCTTGATCTCTTTGGCGACGCCGATCCGCAAAGCGGGGAGACACTATCTCGCGCGCGAAGCGCCTCGCGCGTCAACGGGGGAAGGGCGTCGGCTCGGCAGGCTACTCGAAGGGGTCGGCGCCAAACACGTCGCGCGCCCAGAAATACTTCGGCCCAGCAATACCGTTGACCGGATCACCGCCGCCAACGGCGTAGGGACTCGAGACGCACAGATCGTCCCCCCCGTCGCAGTTCTCGTCGAAGCCGTCGCCGACCCGGAGGTTGACGTAGTGGTGCTGCGAGCCCACCCCCCGCTCGATATAGCTGGCGTTGCCTGTCGTCGGGTCGACGGCCGGGAGCCGCCACACGACCGGCGGCGACAGGCCGGTCCTTCACGATCCGAATCGAGCCGTGTAGTAGAGAGGTTCTGCCCCGTCGCCGGGTCGTAGACGCTGCCGGACAGGGCGTACAGCCCCGACTCGGAATCGCGGTACATGCCGTCATAACCGAACGGCGAGGACTCTCCGCTCTGGGCGGTCTGGTTCCCGAAAGCGTCGTAGCTCGCCGTGCCCTTGACGTCGCCGGAGGCGTCGGTGAGCAGCCGCACGCTGCCCTGGGCGTCCTCGTCGAGGAACAGCGCGTGATCGGCATTGTCGATCTGCTCGATCAGCATCCCGCCGGGCCCGTAGATGAAGCTGTTGGTGCCGTCCCCAAGAGCGAAGGCTGAGTCGCAGCGCACCTGTCGCCGCCTTCGCGCGAATCGCAGAGCTCGACCGCCCACGGATGCACCGCCCTGCCGTTCGAAGAACCGGTGCTACCGCCGCCCGGCTTGCCGATGATGATCCCCGTGGCTGGCCGCGCCGTGTCCCAGACGAACGAGTGCGCGACCCCACCACCGAGGCTGCTCACGCGCTGCCCGTCCCCGTTGGTGGTGTACGTGGTGGTCGTGCCGTTGGCGCTGGCCGATGCGAGATCGCCGGCGACGGTCCAGCTATAGGTACAACGCTCCTCCCCGCGATGTCCGCCGGCCGTTGGCGTCGTAGCTGAACGTCGACCCGACCGTGCCAGCCTGCATGGACGTGAGCTGGTCGGCCGCGTCGTAGTTGAGCGTCGAGCCGTCGGGGAGGCGCGTGACGTTGTTGCGCGAGTCGAATCCGACGAGAGAGCCGTCGTAGGAACCAAGCCTGGCCTGGATGTCGTAGCCGTACGTGTGGCTGGGGTCGCCGAGCCCGGTCGATTGGACGGTGGTGATCCTGCCGTCCACGGCCCGCGTGTAGTCGAACGTGGCATAGGGCACCCCGTTGGCGTCCCGATGCTTGATGTGGATGATCTGGTTCGCGGCGTCATAGCCCCACGTCGTGGTCTTACGTGGGTCCAATGTCACCTGAACGGCCGTCAGTTTCACCCGCCTCCCGGCCCCGTCGTACTGGAACTGGGTGGTGTTTCCGAGCCAGTCGGTGACGCCGGTCATCTGGCCATTGGCGTCGTACTGCATGGTGACCGTGTGCCCGTTGGGGTACTGCATGGAGGTCCGGTTGCCGGCCAGGTCATACGTGCCGTAGAGGATGTTTCCGGCGCTGTCGATGACCACCGTCGGCCGGCCCAGCGAGTCGTACTGGTAGGTCGTCGTACCGGTGCTGTCCGTCATGGATGTCCGGCGCCCGTCGGCGTCGTACGCGTAGCTGACCGGGGGCGTGACGCCGTCGCTGTAGCTCGTCGACAGCAACCGGTTGTCGCGTCGTAGGTGTTGGTCGTCGTCACACCCATGGCGTCGGTCGTCGAGGTGAGATTGCTCGCACTGTCCCAGAGCGAAGGTCGTCCCGGCCGAGCTGATCCTTGGAGGACACCATTCGGCCGAGCGCGTCGTACGTGAAGCTTTGTGCGCCGCCCGCCGGGTCGACCGTCGAGGTGAGCTCCCCGTCAGCGCCGTACGTCGCACTGCTCGATCGTGCCGTCCGGCATCTGGACAGCGCTGAGCCGGCCCGTGCCGGTGTAGAAGAACTTCTTCCCCCGGCCGGAAGGGTCGGTGCTGGACGTCAGCTCGTTGTCGGCGTCGTACGTGTTGGTCGTCGTCGCGCCGTTGCCGTCGGTCGTGGTCAGGAGATTGCCGTTCTTGTCGCACGTGTACGCGGTGACGTGCCCGAGGGGGTCGGTGACGGAGTCACCGGAGAGTTCCCAACGACAAGGCCACGCCTTCTCGAACTTCCAGGTCTTTCCCAGCGGATCCGTTACCGAGGTGGGATTGCCGCGGGAGTCGTACGTGTAGTCGGTCTCGTTGCCCAGGGGATCGATCGACGAGGTCATGTCTCCGGGATGGGCGGGATCGTCGTACCCCCAGGCGTAGATCTGGAGCTGCTTGGTGCCGAACGACGTGCTGGGCGTCGTCCTCGTGAGCACGTTGCCGTTCTCGTCGTACGTGAACTTGGTCTTCACGCCCATGGGGTCGGTCACCGAGGACCGGCGACCCGTGTCGCTGTAGGTGAACGTTGTGGTCTTGCCGAGCGCGTCGGTGAGCGCCAGCGGCATCCCGTCGGCGTCGTAGGAAGCGGTCGTCTCGTGGAGATTCGGGTCGACCGTCTTCGTTACGGCCAGCGTGTTGGGGTCGTAGGCGAATGTCGACTCTGCCAGCGGCGGAGTCCCAGGCCCTGCGGCCACATCCACGAGCTCTCTGTCGTGGTAGGAGAGCACCACGCGCCGCCCCTCCGGCGAGTCGATGAACCTGCGCTTGGCGTAATACATGTAGCCGAACCGATTGCCGAGCGCGTCCGTCACTCCCGTCACTCGACCGGAGGAGTCGTACTCGTAGCCCGTCGTACGGCCGAGGGCGTCGCGCACTCGGGTCAGCCGGTGCAGCTTGTCGTAGCCGTACTGCGTCGTGTTGCCGTTGGGGTCGGTAGCGCTGGCGAGGTTGCCCTTCGAGTCATAGGTGAAGTGCTCGGAGACCCCGCCGGTGCCGGTGATCTTCGTGATGTGTCCGGCCGTGTAGCCGAACTTGAGGGAGTCGCCGGAGTTGGAGGTCGCTGAGACCGGCCGGCCCGCGCTTTCCCCGATGTCGATGTACCCGTTGCCGCACGTTTCCAAGCTCTTGCACGCCCCTGACCCGCCGTAGACGCGGGTGAGGTGACCCTTGGTGAACCTGAACGACTCGCACGACTGGAGCAGGTACGACGGGCAGCTGCTGCGGGACGACCCCCGCGTCAGCGTGTAGGAGCCGCCGGAAGTCTGGTGGAACGAGGCGATGACGCGCGGCGGGCCGCTGAACTGCGTACCGGTCCCGGTACCGGTCCCCCGTTTGAACACCACCTGGCTGCCGTTCTCCTGGGTGATCGTGGCCGTGCCTCTGAAGATGCGCAGCGACATCGAGTACGGGAAGGACCAGCCGTACCCCATGACGCCTGATGTCGAGGCGAGCGCCGAGTTGTAGGTGCGTTCCGAGCCGCCGTCTTCCTTGATGAAGCCGAAACCCTTGGTACGCGACACAGAGTCGACGACTAGACCGCCGGTCTCGGGATTGACGGATCCGTCGAAGCGACGTCGTTTGGCGTGGGCCGCGGTCGAAACACCCGTCGAGCGACGATCGTTTGGCGCGGGCCGCGGTTGAACGATCCGTCGAGCGAGATCGTTTGGCGTGGGCCGCGGTTCCGCCTCAGCGCCGTACAGCACGGGTTGTTCCCGTTGAAGCCCTGCCACCCCGTACATCCGGTTCTCGCAGCCCTGACTTGCCCCGGCGAAGGGCTCGCTGGGGTTCGAGCAGCCCGGCAGCTCCTGCTGAGTTACCGAGCCGCCGACGGGCGCCGTGGCGCTCCGAATCAGCTGCGTCCGAACCGATATCCCGCGGGCCATCACCGTCGGCGGCACCACGAGCGCCGCCAGAGCAAGTACGCCGATCGCGCTGCCGATGTGCCGCCGCAAGTGCAACATCCGGGTTCCCCTTAGCCTCGAATTCGGTGAGCGAGAACTGGAGTGTCCGTCAACGGAGACGTTCAGTCAAGGAGCGGAAACGGCGAGAAGGCCCGCCAAGGCGAGCCCTCTCGCATCGACACGCGGCTTGCGCGCGTGTTACTTGATGGTGAGCTTCAGGTGGTTGTCGTCCGCCGCCTGCTTGACCATCGTGATCTTGTAGACGCCTTTCGCCTTGAGCGCCATCGTCGCGCCCACCTTGTCGTGGCGAGTGCCGCCGGGGCCTTTGATGATCAGGGTCGCCTCGTCGAGGTTGACGAGGTTCACGGCGCCGGTCCGGACCACCGTCTTGCCGTACTTGCGGTTGTCCATCGATCCACCGGTCACGAACCAGTGGCAGCCGGGATCGTGCATGGCGACGACGAGCTTCGTCGCCTTCGCGGCGCTCGTTGCGCTGCCGGCGGCCGTAGCGGCGAGGATCAAGCTTCCGACGAGGATGAACGGGGTTATTGCGAGAACGAGTTGCTTACGCATGAGTGTGCCCTCCAAGCTGGCGTGTCGATTTCACTCATTGGACACGGCCACCGGCCGGGGCACGTCGGCGGACACACGTCATTGAGACTGCGGGAAACTGCGTATTACGCGCGAGCGGCAACGACGAGCCCGACCGTCACGTCGACCATCGCCTCGAGATCCTCGACCGCGACGCGCTCGTTCGGGCTGTGGAAGTCGTACACGCCGTGCGTAATGTTGACGCAGCGCAGGCCGCGCTCATTGAAGACGTTCGCGTCGGCGGCGCCGCCCGACAGGCCGTACCGCACCTCGTGGCCGCAGCGCGCAAGCGCGCCCGCGACGAGTTCGACGACCGGCTCGTTCTTCGCGAACCGGTAGCCGCGGTAGTCCTTCCGCGCGACGCTCTCCATCGTGCACTCCGCCTCGCTCGCGGCGAACGTGCAGATGTCGAGCATCTCTTGCACGAGCTCACCGAGCTTCGCCTCGTCGTGGCTGCGCGCCTCCGCCGAGAACACGCACCGGTCGGGGACGATATTCCCCGCGGTGCCGCCCGAGATGAGGCCGACGTTCGCGGTCGTCTCTTCGTCGACGCGGCCGAGGCGCATGTCGGCGATCGCGCGCGCCGCCGCCTGGATCGCGGAGCGCCCCTCCTCGGGAGACATCCCCGCGTGCGCCGCTCGGCCGTGGAACGTGATCTCCATCGCCTTGGCGGACGGCGCGCCGAGGATGATCTCGCCGATCGCGCCCTCCTGGTCGTAGACGAAGCCGAGCTGCGCGCGTAGCCGCGTGTGGTCGAACGCGGCCGCGCCGAGGAGGCCGACCTCCTCCTGCCGCGTGAGCACGAGCTCGATCCCCGCGTGCGGGATGTTCTCGACGAGCACGCGGCGCACGCCCTCGAGCATCTGCGCGACAGCCGCTTTGTTGTCCCCGCCGAGGATCGTGCCGCCGGCATTCCGCACGATCCCGTCCTCGACGACCGGCCGCAGCTCGCCGCTCGGCGGCACGGTGTCGAGATGGGCGCAGAAGAAGAGCGGCGTCCCGTCTGCGGTCGGCTCGATGCGCGTGTAGAGGTTCCCGAAGTCGTCCTCGTCGACTGCGAGGCCGAGTTCGCGGACGTACCGCGCGACGACCGCTGCGACGGCGTCCTCCCCACCCGGCGGCGACGGGATGGCTGCGAGCTCGAGGAGGAGGTCGGTGACGCTGCTCACACAGCGAGGCGTTCGCCGGACCGGGAGCGAGCGCGGTCGAGAGCAGCGCCGACGAAGCCGCGGAACAGCGGCGCCGAGCGCGTCGGCCGCGACTTGAACTCGGGATGGAACTGACTCGCGACGAACCACGGATGCTCGGGCAGCTCGATGATCTCGACGAGCCGGCCCTCCTGGAACGTCCCGCTCACGACGAGACCTGCGTCGACGATCCGGTCGCGGAACGTGTTGTTCACCTCGTAGCGGTGCCGATGCCGCTCGTGGATCGTCGCCTCGCCGTACAGGTCGCGCGCGCGTGTGCCGTCGGCGAGCTCGACCGCCTGCGCGCCGAGACGCATCGTGCCGCCGAGATCCTCGATCCCCTTCTGCTCGGGGAGAAGATCGATGACCGGGAACGGCGTCTCGGGATCCATCTCCGTCGAGTTCGCGCCGTCGAGCCCGACGACGTGCCGCGCGAACTCCGAGACCGCAACGTGCATCCCGAGGCAGATCCCGAGGTACGGGATCTCGCGTTCACGCGCGACGCGGCAGGCGAGGATCTTCCCCTCCCACCCGCGCGAGCCGAAGCCTCCGGGCACGAGCACGCCGTCGACTCCTTCGAACAGCTCGACCGCCTCCTCGAACGACATGTTCTCGGCGTCGACCCAGCGGAGATGGATCTCGGCGCCGTGATCGAGCCCCGCATGCTTGAGCGCCTCGTGGACGGAGAGGTACGCGTCCTGGAGCTTCACGTACTTGCCGACGAGCGCGATCTCGACCGCCTCGCGCCGGCTGTGCACGCGCGCGAGCAGCTCGTCCCACTCGGCGAGATCCGGTTCGGCGAGATCGAGCCCGAGCTTCGCGCCGACGAGCTTGTCGAGCCCCTCGCCCTCGAGCACGCGCGGCACCTCGTAGACGTCGGGGACGTCGGGGCTCGCGACGACGGCGCCCGGGTCGACGTCGGCGAAGAGCGCGATCTTGTCGCGGATGTCGTGCGACAGCTCCTCGTGCGAGCGGCAGACGATGACGTCGGGATGGATACCGATGCGGCGCAGCTCGTTCACCGAGTGCTGCGTCGGCTTCGTCTTCAGCTCGCCGGCCGCCTCGATGAACGGCACGAGCGTGACGTGGACGTAGCAGACGTTCTCCGCCCCGACCTCGCGCCGGAACTGGCGGATCGCCTCGAGGAACGGCAGCGACTCGATGTCGCCGACCGTGCCGCCGATCTCGGAGATGACGACATCCGCGGGCGTCGCCTCAGCCGAGCGCCGGATGCGCGCCTTGATCTCGTTCGTGATGTGCGGGATCACCTGCACCGTCGCGCCGAGGAAGTCGCCCTTCCGCTCCTTGCGGAGGACGGTGTCCCAGATCGCGCCGGCGCTGTGACTCGCGCTGCGGAGGAAGTTCTCGTCGACGAAGCGCTCGTAGTGGCCGATGTCGAGATCGGTCTCGGCGCCGTCCTCGGTGACGAACACCTCGCCGTGCTGGAACGGGCTCATCGTGCCCGGGTCGACGTTGAGGTACGGGTCGAACTTCTGCAGCTGCACCTTCAGGCCGCGCGCTTTGAGGAGCCGCCCGAGCGATGCGGCGACGATTCCCTTCCCCAGAGCCGACACGACGCCCCCGGTCACAAAGACGTACTTGGGGGCCCGCGTGCTCACGGGATTTGAGGGTAGCAGGGTCGGCGGTCAGCGCACGGACGCGAGGAACTCCTCGCCGCCGAGCATCCGTTCGAGCTCGGCCTTGCGCTCGGTGTCGTCGAGTTGCTCGATGCGCGTGTGGGTCGGGTCGCCCGGCATCTTCTCGACGCGGAAGTGGCGGTCGGCGAGCGCGGCGATCTGCGGGAGGTGCGTGATCGTCACGACCTGCGCTCGCTCGGCGAGCCGCTGCAGGAGCTTGCCGACGGCGTGCGCTGTTTCGCCGCCGATGCCCGCGTCGATCTCGTCGAAGACGAGCGTGTCTCCGCCGGCGACGGCGGCGATCGCGAGCGCGATCCGCGACAGCTCGCCGCCCGACGCGGTCTCGGCTACGGGCGCGAACGGGAAGGCCGGCGTTCGGGCGGACTCCGAAGACGGCGTCGTCGGCGCCGGTCGCGCCCGGCTCGTCGCGCTCGCGGAGCTCGCACCGAAACTCGCCGTCGCCCATGCCGACGTCGCGGAGCTCGGCTGCGACGGCGTCGGCGAACGCGGGCGCGGCGGCGTTGCGTTCTGCGCGCAGTTCGAGGATGAGCTCGTGGACGCGCTCCTCGGCGGCGGTGAGCTCGCGCCGCGCGGCTTCGGCCGGGTCGACGCCGTCCTCGAGCGCGGCGAGCTCGGTGCGTGCCTCGGAGGCGCGCGTGAGCAGCTCCTCGTACGTCTCGCAGCGGAAGCGGCGCTTCGTCTCGGCGATCCGGTCGAGCTCGGCCTCGAGCTGCTCGAGTCGGCCGGGCTCGGCCTCGAGGGAAGCGAGGAAAGCGCGAAGGTCCGACGCCGTTTCGCGCAGGCGAAGCTCGACGTCCCGCAGCTCGTCGCCGGCGGTCTTGAGCTCGGGCGCGATCTGCTCGAGCGGCGCGACTGCTCGCTCGGCGAGACCGACGAGGCCGCTCGCTCCCTCGCCGTCGTCCGGCGCGAGCGCGGTCGCCGCCGACTCGGCGGCGGTTGCGAGGTCGGCGACGTGACGGATCCGCTCGCGGTCGGCGCGGAGACGCTCCTCGTCGGTCGGCTCCATCCCTTCGGTGTCCTCGACAAGCGCCCGAAGCTCGGCGAGCCGCGCCTCTGCGAACGCGGCGTTCGCGGTCAGCTCGTCGTAGCGGCGCCGCGCCGTCTGGAGGTCGCGCCACGCCCCACGCGCCGCGGCACGGCGCGCGAGCTGCTCGTCGCCACAGAAACGGTCGAGCACCTCGAGCTGGTACGCCGGCCGCGCGAGGCGCCTCTGCTCGAACTGCCCCGACATCGCGACCACGCTCTCGACCGCCGCGGCGACGTCCTCGCGTGCGGCGGCTCTCCCCCACGCGTACGCGCGCGTGCGCCCGTCCGTGAAGACGCGGCGGGAGACGACGAGCGCTTCCTCGTCTTCGGGCCGCAGCTCGCCGAGCGTCTCGAGCTCTGCGGGAAGATCGAGCTCGGCCTCGACGTACGCCTCCTCGCCGGCGGCACCGACGAAGCCCTCGCCGCCTTTCGCGCCGAGCAGCAAGCCGAGCGCCTGGGCGAGGATCGTCTTCCCCGCCCCCGTCTCGCCCGTGATCGCGTTCAGGCCGGGCGCGAGCTCGAGTTCGGCCTCGCGGATGAGGACGAGGTTCTCGATCCGAAGGCGCCGCAGCATCCCAGCGATGGTACGCCGGGCACCCGACGCCGACCATTGTCCGATCCAGACACGTCCTCAGACGAGCAACGGGCGCCCGGCGAGCCTCTCGAACTCGGCGGCGATGTCTTCCAGCGGCATGTCCACGTTTGCCTGGTTGATCTGAATCTCAGGCATCCGCCTCGCGTTTGAGAGGACGGAGTTGAGTCGGAGGGCGACGGACTTCGGCCGTCGAACGTCCTCAGGCCGCATCGAAGCGATCGCAAGGACTCTCACGCTGCCGCCGCCGACGTTGATGTACCCGATCTTCATCCGGTCGACGCGGTCCCAGTCGATCTCCCAAGCCGGCGCTCGAAGCCCCGTGTCGGTGGCAACGATCTGCCTGGGCGTCCGCCCGCTCGCCCGTCGAATCGCGTAGAGCGTCGCCGCGAACCAGCCGCACCAGGCGAGCCAACCGCCCCCGTAGATGTAGGAGTTCCAAGACCGGGCGAGCGCGATCCAGAGAACAACGCCTACCGCACTGGCGAGCACCATCGCAGGGAACGCGCGCGCCAAGCCCCGTGTGTGAAGCGGAATGACGACCTCAGCATCGCTCACGGCTACGCCGTGAATGTCTCGCGGTACCGGGAGAAGAAGGTCGTTTCCGGCAGCGTGGCGAGGAGGCTTCGCGGCTCTCCGAGGCCGATCGACAGCGACGCGCCCGGCGCGAGGGCACCGCTCTGGTGGCCGTCGACGAGAACGGCAGCCTCGACGTCGGCGCTCGCGTTGCGCACCGTCAGCTCCGTTCCCCGCGGCCACGACGAGCGGGCGCGCGTCGAGGGAATGCGGCGCGATAAACGTGATCGCCATCGCGTCGAGGCCGCGCACGAGCACCGGCCCCCCGTTCGAGAGGTTGTACGCGGTCGAGCCGGAAGGCGTCGAGCAAATCATCCCGTCGCACGAGACGACGCCGAGATCCTCCCCGCGCGATCGCCCAGCTCAGCTCGATCATCCGCCCGAGCGTCGAGCTCGCGGCGACGACGTCGTTGACGGCCGCGAACGTCTTGCCGTCGAGTTGCGCCTCGAGTGTCGGCTGCTCGACGACGCGGTACTCGCCGGCGAAGACGCGCGCGAGATCCGCCTCGAGCCGCTCTGGCGTGATCGACGCGAGGAACCCGACGCGGCCGAAGTTGACCCCGATCACCGGCACGTCGGTGCCGAGGAGCCGGGCAAGCGTGCGGAGGATCGTCCCGTCGCCGCCGACCGCCACCGTCAGCTGCGCCCACTCGGGCTCGTCGACAACCTCGACGCCCGCGCGCGCGGCCACCTCCCGCACCTGCTCGACCGCCGTCGTGACGTCGACGCGCGCGTGCGCGACGATCGCGACCGCTTCAACCGGCGAGTGCTGCGTCGATTCGCTCATCGAGGTCATTGGGAAGGGTCAGCTGTTCGGAATGGACAAGGTGGAGGAAGATCTCGCGGTTTCCCTTCGGGCCGGGCAACCCCGAGTCTACGACTCCGGCGACGGCCGCCTCCCAGCGGAGCGCAGCTTCGGCCACCTCGCGGACGACCCGGCGGCGCACCTCGTCGTCGCGCACGACGCCGCCCTTCCCCACGTCCTCGCGTCCCGCCTCGAACTGCGGTTTCACGAGGACGACCGCCTGCCAACCGGGAGCGCAGAGACGCAGCACCGGGGGCAGCGCGATGCGGACGGAGATGAACGACACGTCGCACACGGCAAGCGACGGCGCGAACGGGAGCTCCGTCAGCTTCCTTGCGTTCGTCCGCTCCATGACGGTGACCCGCGAGTCGGCGCGGAGCCGTGGATGGAGCTGCCCGTAGCCGACGTCGATCGCGATCACCCGCGCCGCGCCGCGCTCGAGGAGCACGTCGGTGAAGCCGCCGGTCGACGCGCCGACGTCGACGCAGTCGAGCCCGGCGGGATCGACGCCGAGCCCGTCGAGTCCGTGCGTGAGCTTCTCGCCGCCGCGCGAGACGTACCGCGGCGGCTGGTCGACGATGAGCTCTGCGTTTTCGTCCACCTGGTGCCCCGGCTTGTCGTAGTCCGTGCACGAGCCCCGCGATGACGAGCGCCTGCGCCTGCGCGCGCGACTCCGCGAGTCCGCGCTCGACGAGGAGAACGTCGAGCCGCTTCTTCACGCGCGGTACTCCGCGTCACCACGGAGCCAAGGGACGTCCGGTTCCCAGCTCTCGACGACATCGCCGAATCCCTCTCGGCGCGCCACCGGTTCCACGAGATTGAAGAGCTCGTGCTGCGCCGCGGGCGCGCCCGTGAGGAGGCGATCGAGGAGCGGCAGGAGCGCGTCGGCTGTCCAATCGTCGAGCGGGTGGTTTCGCAGCTCCCACTCCAGGTACTTGTTGTACGGCCGGACGCGATCCTCGAGCGCGAAGATCGTGCGCAGCGCGTAGGGCACCGCTTCGACCGCGTCGAGTCGCGTCCCGTAGCGGAGCGAGCGGTACGCCTGGTTGATGTAGCCGTCGAGGGCGTCGCGGACGACCGAGTCACGCGTTCCAGGCGGGAGCGACTCGAGCTCGCCGACGACACGCGCGAGCTCGCCTTCTGTCTTGTCGAGGTCGACGTCCGCATGCGCACCCGCGTAACGACTGTGCTCAGACATGAGACCGCGCAGCTCGTCGAGCGTCGTCGTGACAACCTCCACCCGCGCGCCGTGACCGAACGGAAACTCGCGCGCGAACGCATCCCGTGCCGCGTCGTTCGCGAGGACGACGCCGACGTCCCAATCCGACCGCTCGTCGACCATGAAGTTTCGGCCGCGCGAGCCGAAGACGTAGAGCCCGACCACCTCGTCGCGCTGCTTCGCGACCTGGAGAAGCTCCTCGAACGTCACGGCGTCCACGCGGCGATGCCGCGCTTAACGAGAGGGACGTCGAGCCGCTTCTTCATACGCGCATTCTGGCCACACCCCCACCCTTTGGGTGGGGTCGCATTCCCTCCGCCCTCGGCTACGAGGCTATCGGTGAAGGGGATACGTGAGGGTCACGGCCTTGTCGCAATAGTCCGAATCTTTGGCGCCGCGGCGCGAGAAGCGTCGGCTCAAGCGGTGCGGACGGCGAGCGAGTCGACGATCTCGCGGAGCACCGCCGTCTCCGCGTCGAGCTCGTCGAGCCGCGCCCGCGCGCGCTCGGCGGCTTCGTCGGCGTAGCGCCGCGCCGCCTCCGCGCCGTGCTCGCGGACGTAGCCATCCGAGTCGAGGATGTCGTCGACGATCTGGAACAGGAGCCCGAGCTCCTCCGCGAACGCGCGCCACGGCGCCTGCTCCGGCTCCGGCAACTCCGCCGCCCACAGCGCCATCGTCACCGACGCGTAGAAGAGCCGCCCCGTCTTGAGCCGGTGCACCGCGGCGAGGTCGTAACCGTCGACCATCGTGTCGAGGTACTGGCCGCCGATCATCCCGAGCGTCGCCTCCGCGAGCTCGCGCGCGACCGCCGACGACTCGTAGCGCGCCGCGAGCCGCATCGCTTCGGCGAGCAGCGCGTCGCCGGCGAGCACGGCCGTCCCCTCGCCGAACTTCTTCCACGTGGATGGGTTGCCGCGGCGTTCGTAGTCGTTGTCCATCCCGGGCAGGTCGTCGTGGACGAGCGAGAACGTGTGAACGAGCTCGATCGCGAGCGCCGCCGGCATGACCTGCTCCACCGACGCGCCGAGTGCCTCGCCGACCGCGAGCGCGATCACCGGGCGGACGCGCTTGCCGCCGACCTCGAGCGAGTAGCGGACGGACGTCGCCTGGCCGTGGAGCTCCGGCCAGAGCTCGAGCTCCTCGAGCGCCTCCTCGACGAGTGCCTTCAGCTCGTCGGGGCTATGCATCCGCGCCCGCCCCACGCTGGGCTTTCTCGAGTTCCTCCTCGACCGCCTTCGCGAGCTCCGCGAGCTCGCCGAGCAGCTCGATCGCCCGATCCGGCGAGCCGTCGCCGCTCGCCGACAGCTGCTCGAGCTCGGTCCGCGCGGTCTCGAGCCGCGCGAGCAGCTCCTCCGCTTTCGTCAATGACTCGTCAGCGCTCACGCACAACCCTCCCGAGGATTCCGTTTACGAGCTTGCCCGCGTCCTCGGATGCATACCGCTTCGCGAGCGTCACTGCCTCGTCGAGGACGACCTCGACGGGCACCTCACCCTCGTCGAGCTCCTCGAGCGCGACGCGGAGGACGTTCCGCTCGACGGCGCCGAGCCGGTCCGCCGTCCAGTCGTTCGCCGCGGCGGTGATGCGCGCGTCGAGCTCCTCGGCGTGCGCGGAGACGGCCTGCGCGAGGCGCTCCGTGTACGGGTCGACGTCGCCGTCGTAGAGCGAGCCGAGCGGCTGCCCCGTGACGTCGGACTGAAAGAGGATGAACACCGCGGCGCGGCGCGCCTCGCGGCGGCTGATCGTGCTCATCGCGTCAGCTCCACGACTGCGATGTCGACGGCGTCGACCTCCGCGCCGCAGATCTGGGTGAGCACGCGAGCGACGTTTTCCTGCACGACGCGCGCGGCCTCGGGCACAACGCCCCCGTACGGAAGCGAGATTTCGAGCTCTGCCCGCGCATGGCCGTCGGCGAGCTCGACGGAGAGTCGCCGGCGCTTGCGCAGCCGCGCGCCCTCCACCGCTGCGACCGCACCGTCGAGGAGCTTCACGAGCGCGGCCTCGCTCAGGCGCACCGAGCCGCGGTCGTCGGAGACGAGAACGCGACTCACACGCCCGCCAGCGACGGAAGCTTCGCGCCCGCCTCCTCGAGGAACGACGGTCGAGTACTCGCCGCTGCGGAACTCGTCGCTCGCGAGGATCTCCGCGAGCACCGCGCGCGTCGTCGGAACGCCCTCGATCTCGAACTCGCCGAGCACGCGGATCGCGCGGTCGATCGCGAGCTTGCGGCTCGCGTCCTTGACGATGACCTTCGCGATGAGCGAGTCGTAGAACGGCGGGATCGTCGCGCCCTCCTCGATGAACGTGTCGACGCGCACTCCCGGCCCGAGCGGCGGCCGAAAGCGCGTCACGCGCCCCGGCGCGGGCGCGAAGTCATTCGCCGGATCCTCGGCGTTGATGCGCAGCTCGATCACATGGCCGGAGCGCGGCCCGCAACGGCCGCCGTGCGCGAGCTTCTCCCCCGCCGCGATCCGCACCTGCTCGCGCACGAGATCGATCGAGCAGAGGAGCTCCGTCACGGGATGCTCGACCTGGAGGCGCGTGTTCATCTCGATGAACGAGAACGAGCCGTCCGGGCCGACGAGGAACTCGATCGTGCCGGCGTTGCGGTAGCCGATGTGCTGGCACGCGCGCTCGGCGGCGGCCTCCATCTCCTCGCGCAGCTCGTCGCTGAGCGCAGGCGACGGCGACTCCTCGATGAGCTTCTGGTGGCGGCGCTGGATCGAGCACTCGCGCTCGCCGCACGTGAGGACGGTGCCGTGGTTGTCGCACGAGCACCTGGATCTCGACGTGGCGCGCCGGCGTGATGACCTTCTCGACGTACATCGTCCCGTCGCCGAACGCCGACAGCGCCTCGGCGGAGGCACGCTCGTAGAGCTCCTTCACGTCGGCCGACTCCTCGACGCGCCGCATCCCGCGCCCGCCGCCGCCCGCCGCCGCCTTGAGCAGCACCGGGTAGCCGAGCTCGTCGGCAGCGGCGCGCGCCTCGTCCGGCCCCGTGATGCCCTCCATCCCCGGCACGAGCGGCACACCGGCGGCGCGCATCTCGGCCTTCGCGCGTGCCTTGTCGCCCATCCGCTCCATCACCTCGGCCGGCGGCCCGATGAAGACGAGGTCGTTCTCCTCGCACGCACGCACGAAGTCGGCGTTCTCGGAGAGGAAGCCGTAGCCGGGATGCACCGCCTCGCAGCCGGTCGTCTCCGCGGCGGCGATGATCGCGGGGATGCTGAGGTAGCTCTGCCCGACCGGCGGCGGGCCGATTCGCACGGCGCGGTCCGCGAGCTTTACGTGGAGCGCGTCGGCATCGGCCGTCGAATAGACCGCGACGGCTTCGATCCCGAGCTCGTGGAGGGCACGGATGACGCGGACGGCGATCTCGCCGCGATTCGCAATGAGGACGCGCTTGAACACAGGGCCAGAGTCTAGGCTCCGGCTATGCCGACCAACATGGAGCGCACGTTCGACGCGCACCCTGAGGTGCTCGCCGCATGGGTTGAGCTGAACACGGCGATCAAGTCCCGCATGGAGTTGCGGCGTTACGAGCTCGCGACGGTCGCGGCGGCCCAGCGGCTCCGGTCGAGCTACTGCAGCCTCGCGCACGGGAAGGTGCTGCGCGACGACTGTGGCGCGCCGCTCGCGAACATCGTCCGGGACAGGAGCACCGCAGGGCTGGACGAGACCGACCTCGCGGTGATGGATCTCGCGGAGAAGGTCGTCGACGACGCGACCACGATCGACGACGCTTACCGGCAGCGACTGCGCGATCTAGGGCTTTCGAACGACGAGATCATGGACGTCGTCCTCGCGGCCACCGCGCGGTGCTTCCTCTCGAAGACGCTCGACGCGCTCGGCGTGCTCCCGGACGCGTTCCTGCGGGACGACTTCACGCCGGACGAGCTCGAACTGCTCGTCGTCGGCCGCCCGATCGCCGAAGCCGGCTAGCTCATCTACCGAAGGTGCTTGGCCAGAGCTGGCGGGCGTAGCTGTTATCCGCGAAGCGGGCCACATCGCCGGTGACAAGTACGTGTCCGTCCCAGGCGACCTTGGCGATCGTGAGGTTGAGCGGGTCACCCTCGCGTGCGGAGCGTGGTTTGACGATGACGTGACCGACGCGGTCCCAGCGCGCGTGGATGTTTGTGCAGAAGAACTGCTTGGTGGCGCGGTCGAATTGAAGCCGGCAGCCGGACTTGTAGCCCCCCGTTATCGACTGCCACTTCCAGCCGACGGCGTACCAGCCACCTGGCGCGTGAACGAGGTAATACGGCTGGCCCTGGACGTCGATCCGCGTGAAAGAGCCGACCGGGTACTGGCTCGCCTGCACAAAGACTTGGAAGCCACCGGCAGTCTCCCCGACATGGAGACGCGGAAAGACGAGCGAGGCAACGACTCGACGCAGAATCGCTCGCTCGCCGGCTGAGGCGTTCGCTCCGATCCAGGCCTGGATCGAGTAGTTGCCCCCGTCGGCGACGACTGACCGCTCGAGCGCGGGCGGGTTGTTTCCGTAGTCGGTGGAGCGGTGGAGGCTCGAGAGCTGCAACGGAAAGTGCGACTCAGGCGACTCGAGATCGGGACCCGGGCCGCCCTCGAGGCGATAGATGCGAACCGCGATTCCATCGGAGGGGAAGACTCCGTGCCGGGTGCGCGGCGGACCGACCCGCATCGAGCTGCCCGACTCGGACTCGCTCGCGTGGATCGGCGAGGGCATCGAGAAGTTCGCCACGGTCACCTCGTCCACGAAGATGCGGATGAAGCTCGGTGACTGCGAGTGTTCGAGGTGGAGAGCGCTCGGATAGGCAAGCACCCAGCCGAGATGAGGATCGCGATAGCGCTTCATGCGGGTCGCGCCATGCGAGGCATTCGGCCCGCCGGACGATGTTCCGCAGCCCGCAACGACCACGGACAGGGCGACCATGGCCAACAACGTGCGCCGTCCTGGGCTAGGCGCCTTCATCTCACCGATATATACGCCCCTGCCCCGACCACCGTCACGAGCTACAACGCAGGCCGGCCGGCGAGCGGTTCGAGCTCGAAGAGGAGCTGGCCGAACTCCACCGCCGCCGCGTTCTCGACGTGGATCGCGCGGATGACTCCCTCGGCATCGGCCTTGACCTCGTTCATGAGTTTCATCGCCTCGAGGATGCAGAGCGTCTGGCCGGCATTGACGACATCGCCGACGGAGACGAACACGGGCGCGTCGGGCGACGGCGAGCGGTAGAACGTGCCGACCATCGGCGACTCGACGCGCATGAGCGCCCCGTTGACCGCGGGGGTCGCAGCCGGAAGGTCGGGCTCGGAGATGCCGAGCGACGCGCCACCGCCGGGCGCGGCGGCGACAGGCGCGTCGGGTGTCGCGCGCACCGAGATCCGCAAGCCCTCCTCCTCGATCGTGATCTCGCCGATCCCTGACTCCTGGACGATGTTCACGACCTCGCGGATTCGCTCGGCGCGGCCCTCGTCCATCGCATCGAGGTCGTCCTCGCGGTGGCCGCGGTTGCGCGTGTTCCTGAGCAGCCCCTCGGCGTCCTCGCCGAAGAGCCCGAGCAGGAGCAGCTCCTCCTCGCTCGCGGCCATGCCCTCGGCGCGGTCGCGCACCTCGCTGAGGGGCGGCACGACGTCCTCTTCCGACTCGGGATCGTGCGTGAGCTGGACGACGCGGTCGAGCGCCGGGTCGATCGGCCCCGGCGGCGTACCGAAGCCGCCGGTCACAAGCGAACGCACCTCGTCGACGATCGTCAGATAGCGACTCGCGGCGAGGACGTTGATGATCGCCTGCGAGGCGAGGAACTCGCCGATGGGCGAGGCGAGCGGCGGCGAGCCCGTCTCCTCGCGGATCAGGTCGAGCTCTGTCAGCACCTCCTCGAGGCGATCGCCGGCCTGCTCCGCGCGCAGCGCGGAATCGATCCCGGCAACGACGCTGGCCGGGAGGTCGCGCTGCGCGGCGAGCACGGCGATGCGTGGCATGAGCGGCGTCACGAGCTCGTCGCCGATGTGCTCGTCGACAAGATCCGTCGCTTCCCACAGCGCCGCGATGTCGACGCCGGAGTCGAGGCCTGCGCCGGCGAGCGCCTCCGCAAGCGCCTCGCCCGAAACGCGGTGAAGTGTGAGCGCGAGCGGGTAGATCGTGCAGGCGATGAGTTGCGCGCCGGCCCGCGCGGCTGCGAGAGCCGAGGCGAGGGCGCTTCCTCCTGCGCCCTGAACGTAGATCCCGACAGGCAAGCCGCTCGCCTCCGCGAGTGCGTGGATCAGCTCCTCGGCCGTGTGTGGTTGGAGCCCGCCCGTCGGGTCGTGGAGTAGGACGCGCACTGCGCCGAGCTCGGGCAGCTGCTTCGCGCGCTCGATGAGCGTTTCGCGATGGCCAGTGCGGCCAGGGCTGTAGACGAGCCCGGCCTCGAAGTCCCGTTCGGCGGCGACGATCGCCTCCGCTGCCTCACGGAGGTTGGACATGTCGTTCAGCGGATCGTGGAGCCGGAAGACGTCGATGCCGTTCTCAGCGGCTGACGCGACGAAACGACGCGCGAAGTCGGCGTCGACCGGCCGCGACCCGACGAGGAAACGGCCGCGGAGCGCGAGGCCGAGCGGCGTCTTGACGCGAGACTTGAGCGCGCGGATCCGCTCCCACGGGCTCTCCACCCCACGCTTGACGGCGGACTCGAAGTTCCCGCCGCCCGACACCTCGAGGTACGCGAACCCGGCGCGGTCGAGAATCTCGGCGAGTCGCAGCTGTTCGGCCGCGGGAACGCGCCCGGCGAGCGGCTCCTGCCCGAGCAGGCGGATCGTCGTATCGGCGAGCGACGGCACCGCCAGACCTTATCGCCGGGGTATGGTCGGCCGGTGGCGAGCGAGCGGACAGGCGGGTGCGCGTGCGGCGCCGTCCGCTATCGGCTGACGTCCGAGCCGCTGATCGTTCACTGCTGCCACTGCCTCAACTGCCAGCGTCAGACGGGGAGCGCCTTCGTCCTCAACTTGCTCATCGAGACCGACCGCGTCGAGCTCACCGCAGGCGAGCCAGTTGCTGTCGACGCGCCGCGGGACGACGGCAGCGCGCAGCAGATCTATCGCTGCCCGACCTGTCAGGTCGCCGTCTACAGCGTCTACTCGCGCCCCGACGCGCTCTTCGTCCGCGGCGGGACGCTCGACGAGCCGCGCTCGCTCGTGCCCGACGTGCACATCTTCGTGCGGTCGAAGGTCGACTGGGTGACGATCCCTGAGGGTGCGCCCGCATTCGACGTGTTCTACGACATCGACGAGGTCTGGCCGGCAGGCGAGCCTCGCGCGGATCCGCAGCTAGACGGTCTTCCGCACGACCCAGCGGTGTTTCCCGATCTGCCGGTCGCGGACGAAGCCGAGCTTCTCGTACGTCGAGAGCGCGCCGTTGAAGAGGAAGCCCGCGGGAACCGAGTCGGCGCCCTCCGGATAGCCCTCGACCACGCCGCCGCCGAGACCGGCGATCAGGTCGAGCGCTCCCGCGAGCCCCGCTGACGCGACGCCCTTGCGGCGGTGGCCTTTCCCGACGAAGTTGCACGCGATGCGCCAGTCGGGCAGATCGGCGAGGCCCTTCTCGTACTCCTTCAGGCTCTTGATCCGCGGCAGCTCGCTCGGGGAGCCGAACTGGCACCAGCCGAGGCAGTCGTCGCCGTCGAAGACGAGCGCGGCGTGCGCCTCACCGCTCTGCACGCGCTCGAGCTTCCGCCGCTTGTGCCCCTCGTACCCGGGATGCGCCTTCGGATCCTCGTGGAAGCCGATGCACCAGCAGCCGCCGAAGACGCCGTTGTTCGCCTCGACGAGCGCCGCGAACGCGTCCCAGGTCGACTCGTCGAGCGGCTTGATCGCGTAAGTCACGACCGTCCCGCTCTTCCTCGAGCCGCGCGCCCATCGGCTGCGCGGATACGTCGGTGTTCGCGAGCAGCGTCCAGGTCAGGAGCCGGTCCGAGTCGTGGACGGTGACGAAACGCACTCCCGTGTCGAAACCGTGAAGCTCCACCGCGCGTCCGCCCGCCGGGAGCCAGAAGCCGAGCCCATAGCCGCGATCGCCGTCGGCGGGAGCGCTCCGTGCCGTGAGCATGTCCGCGAGGGTTTCCTCCTGCACGATCGCGCCGGCGAACAGCGCGGCGCCAGAACGCAGCGACGTCGGCGGCGGTCGTGTAGATGCCGCCGTCGCCGCTGCCGCAGACGGGCAGGTGGAAGACGTTCGTCCGCCACCCGTCCGCCGACCTGCAGTGTACCCGAGCGCCGCGCGGCCGGGAAGCTCGTCGGAGCGGAGGAACGCCGTGTCGAACATCCCCGCCGGCACACAGACAACGTCGCGGACGAGATCGTGGAACGGCGTCGCGGCAACGCGCTCCGCGATGAGCGCCAGCACGACGAAGCCACCGTTGCAATAGGCGAAGCGCTCGCCGGGCGTGAA
Organism: uncultured Actinomycetes bacterium; assembly: GCA_963816735.1. Classification (GTDB taxonomy): domain Bacteria; phylum Actinomycetota; class Thermoleophilia; order Gaiellales; family Gaiellaceae; genus Palsa-739. Next base: position 274,838 of record CAWFLY010000010.1, on the reverse strand, counting down.
CTTCTGCGCGTGCCCGTCGAGGACGTCGAGATACGCCTCGGTCGTCGCGAGCTGCTGCACGGGGACGGGCATGAGGTAGTCGGAGAAGTCGAGGTCGAGCTCCTCGTCGAGGTAGTCGCCTATCCCCGAGCGGTGCGCGAGCAGGTGCTCGATCGTGACGCGCTCGTCGATGAGCGGGAGGTCGGAGCCGAGCACCGACCGGGCCGTCGTCTCGAGGCTCAACGCACCGTCCTCGACGAGCCGCATGACGACGAGCGCCGTCAGTCCTTTCGTCCCGCTCGCGGTGGCGAACTGCGTGTCGGGCGTGTTCGGAATCGCGTGCGCCCGGTCGGCGAGGCCGTAGGCGCGGACGACGACCGGCTCACCGGCGCGATCGACGCGAACGACTCCCGAGAACCCGGTCTCCGCCGCGATCTCGTCGAGGTCGCGCGCGAGCACGTCGGTCACGCGCGCGAGATGTAGCGACCCTCTTTGGGGTCGACCTTCAACACGTCACCGACGTTGATGAAGAGCGGCACCTGAACGACGACGCCGGTCTCGAGCGTCGCCGTCTTCGTGACGTTCGTGGCGGTGTCGCCCTTGACGCCCGGCTCCGTCTCGGCGACCGCGAGCTCGACCGACGCCGGCAGCTGGATGCTCGACGGCTTGCCGTTCACCTCGAGGATCTGCACCGACGTGTTCGGCTGCATGTACGGCAGCGCGTCCGCGAGCTCGGCGTGCGGGAGCGAGAACTGGTCGAACGTCGTCTCGTCCATGAAATGCGCCTCGGAGCCGTCGTCGTAGAGGTACTGGACGTTCTTCGTCTCGGTGCGGATGCGCGCGAACTTCTCCCCGGCGCGGAACGTGCGGTCGACGACGTTGCCGGCGTCGAGAGCCTTGAGCTTCGTACGGACGAACGCGCCGCCCTTGCCCGGCTTCACATGCTGGAACTCGACGATCCGCCACACCTTGCCGTCGAGCTCGATGTGCATGCCGTTCTTGAAGCTGTTGGTGTCTACCTGCTCGGCCACGGCGGCGGATGGTAGCCGGGCGACCGAGGATCGCCTGGTGGCGTGACGGTTGACGACTTCAGTTGACGTCAACTACGTTGACACCGTGGAAAGCTTGGCACTTCGTGGAAGAGACAGCGAATGCGCTCGCGAAAGCCTGACGCTGCGTTCCGCCGACGCGGTCGCGGGCGGCCGCCGAGGGCGGGGCGGAGCTATCGCCAGATCGCAAAAGCATCGACTGGTCTCGTCTCGCACGAAGGGGCGCGAAAAATCGCGAGGGTCCGAGGGATCAGACCAGTGCGTCGCAAGACCGGAGGCTCGCTTCTCTGATGGTCGTCCGGCGTCCGATCCGAGCCCGTCCGATCCGGCCAGTTGTCCGCTCGACCAACGCCGGCGAGGCAGACCGCGCCGGCCGACGTTGGGCTCCGCGTGTCGGCGACACCGTCCGACTACCGCCGCGTCTTCAGCCGCCCCTTCGCCCGCTACGACGCGTACCGCTACGGGCGTCGCGGCCGGCTGCCCAAGACGGCACGCCGCCTCGCGGAGCTCGTCGATCCCGCGTCGACTGGCGAGACGGTCCTCGATATCGGCGGCGGGGTCGGAACCGCTTGCCCTCGAGCTGCTCCGGCGCGGCGCCTCCCACGCAACCGTCGTCGAACGTCTCAGACGGCTACGAGTCCTCGGCGGCGGAACTCCTCGCATGACGACCCGCGTGGCGACACGCGTAGCAGAGCGGATCGGCGACTTCGTGACCGGGGCGGACCTGATCGTCGCCACATGACATCGTCGTCCTGCACCGCGTCGTGAGCTCCGATCCCGACGCGGACGCACGCATCTCCGCGGCCGCCTCGCACTACGCGACGCTGCGTCGCACTCTACCTATCCACGCCACTCGCGCATCAAGATCGCGACTCATGATCCGGGCCGTCGAAACGGCCTCTTACGCCTGAATGGCTCGAAGCCTTCCGCGCATACGTTCACCCGTTCGACGTCATGATCGACCGCCGCCGAGCGCGAGGGCCTGCAACTCATCATGCGAGATCCGCAGGGCCTGCTGTGCGGAGAACGCACCTAGTTTGCGCGCCGCGACCGGTAGTTGCTCGGAGTCAGCCGCCGAGCCGCTGAGCGGCGTCGCGGCCCGCGGCACGGCCGCTGAAGAGGCAGCCGCCGAGGAAGGTGCCTTCGAGGGCGTTGTAGCCGTGCACTCCGCCGCCGCCGAAACCGGCGACTTCGCCCGCGGCGTAGAGACCGTCGATCGGATCGCCCGCGGCGTCGAGGGCTCGGGACTGGAGGTCGGTCTGGATGCCGCCAAGCGTCTTGCGCGTCAGGATGTGGAGCTTCACGCCGATCAGCGGGCCGTTCTCCGGGTCGAGGATCGCGTGCGGCGCGACGGTGCGGCCGAGGCGGTCGCCGAGGTACTTGCGGGAGTTGCGGATCGCCATGATCTGGCTGTCCTTCGTGAACGGGTTCTGCAGCTGCGCGTCGCGCGCGGCGATCTGCGCCCGAAGCGCGGCGGCGTCGAGCGGCGGGGCGTCGGACGCGAGCTTGTTCATCCCGGCTACGAGCGCGTTGAGATTGCCGGCTACGACGAAGTCCTCACCGTGCCGCTTGAACGCCTCGACCGGATCGGGCGCGTTCTTGTTCAGCATCCGCTGGCGCACGAACCGGCGCTTGTCGCCGCTCGTGATGTCGGGATTCTGCTCCGAGCCGGAAAGCCCGAACTCCTTCCGCACGATCCTCTGCGTCGTGATGAACCACGAGTGGTCGAAGCCCGCGATGTCGGGCGTCGCGCGCAGGTGCTTGAGCGTCGCGAGATTGTTGAAGCCCGGCAGGCACGGATCGGGAAGGCGCCGGCCGAGCGCGTCGAACCACATCGACGACGGGCCGGGAAGGATGCGGATGGCGTGCCCCGGCCAGATTGGGTTCCAGTTCCGGAGGCCCTCGGTGTAGTGCCACATGCGGTCGCGGTTGACGAGACGGACGCCGGCGTCGGCGGCGATGTCGAGCATGCGCCCGTCGACGTACGCGGGCACGCCGGTGAGCATCGACCGCGGAGGCGTGCCGAGGCGCTCCGGCCAGTAGCGGCGGACGAGATCGTGATTGCCGCCGATCCCGCCGGTCGTCACGATGACGAGCGGTGCGTCGAGCTCGAACTCGCGGACGACCTCGCGGTTGGTCGCGGCGCCACGCGGCGCGTCGTCGTCGGCGAGGACGACGCCGCGCAGCCCGGTGACGGCGCCACCGCTGACGAGGAGCTCGTCGACGCGATGCCGGTGCCCGATGGTGAGCAACCCGCTGTCGACAGCCGCGTGCGCCGCGTCCACGAACGGCTTGACGACGCCGGTACCGGTTCCCCAGGCGATGTGGAAGCGCGGGACGGAGTTGCCGTGTCCGTCGGCGCGGAAGCTCCCGCGCTCGGGCCAGCCCACGGTCGCGACGAACGTGATGCCCCGTTCCTGGAGCCACGACCTCTTCTCCCCGGCCGCCCACTCGACGTAGGCGCGTGCCCAGCGCACGGCCCAGCTGTCCTCGTCGTCGAGACGGTCGAAGCCGGCGCTGTTCGTCCAGTCCTGCCACGCAAGCTCGAGCGAGTCGTGCACGCGCAGACGGCGCTGTTCGGGGCTGTCGACGAGCATCAGCCCGCCGAGTGACCAGAACGCCTGCCCGCCGAGATTGTTCGGGCCTTCCTGGTCGAGCAGGAGTACGCGCTTGCCGGCCGCAGTGAGCTCGGCCGTCGCGACAAGGCCGGCGAGGCCGGCGCCGACGACGACCGCATCGGCGGACGCGCTCGTCATCCGACGGTGATCAGTTCCTTCGTGAAGCGCACCGGGTTCTCGAGCCCGTCTTCCGTGACGACGACGTCGTCCTCGATGCGGATCCCGAAGCGGCCGCTGACGTAGATGCCCGGCTCGACGGTGACGATGTTGTTCGGAGCGAGCGTGTCGGGGCTCTCGGTCGAGAGGCGCGGCGCTTCGTGGACGTCGAGGCCGAGGCCGTGGCCGAGGCCGTGGCCGAACGTGCCCGGGAACGCGCTGCCGTCGATGACCGCGCGCGCGGCGGCGTCGGCGTCGACGCCCGTCACGCCGGCGCGGATCGCGTCGAGGCCGGCTTGCTGTGCCGCGAGGACGACCGCGTACGCCTCCTGCATCTCGTCGGAGAGATCGCCGGTCGCGAGCGTGCGCGTGTAGTCGGACATGTAGCCGCCGACGTTGCAGCCTGTGTCGATCACGACGAGCTCGCCCGTCTCGATCTCCTTGTCGCCGGCGCGCGCATGCGGGTGCGAGCCCGTCGCGCCCGAGCCGACGATCGACTCGAACGACATCGACTCGGCGCCTTCCTCGTGGAAGATCCGGGAGATGTCCCACGCGACGTCGCGCTCGCGCCGGCCGACGAACTTCACCTCGGCGACGAGCCGCTCGAACATCCGGTCCGTGATCGCGCACGCCTGACGGAACAGCGCGAGCTCGCCGTCGTCCTTCACCGCGCGCAGCTGCTCGACGAGACCGGCGCGCGGCACGAGCTCGAGTCCCGCCTCGCGTAGCTCCTCCGCGAACCGCCACGGGAGAATGCTCGACTCGAAGCCGACGCGACCGCTGATGTTCGCGCCGAGCCACGTGATGAGCGAACGCTGCGTCTGCACGACCTCGACTTCCTCCGCGACCTCCGCCTTCGCCGCTTCGAGGTAGCGGAAGTCGGTGAACATCCGCGCGCGTTCGGGCTCGACGAGGAGCGCCGCATTCGAGCTGTCGAAGCCGGTCAGGTAGCGGACGTTGACGAGGTTCGTGACGAGGAGCGGCTCGTCGAGCAGCTCGCGCAGGCGGTCGATCCGGGTCATTCGTGCTCCTTCAGATAGTCGAGGGCCATTCGATAGCCGTCGGGGCCGTGCCCGACGAAGCGCGCCGCGACGAGGTCGGAGATGACCGACGTGCGTCGCCACTCCTCGCGCTCGTCGACGTTCGAAAGGTGCACCTCGACGATGGGAATCGTGAGCAACTCGAGCGCGTCGTGGATCGACCACATGTAGTGCGTCCACGCGCCCGGGTTGACGATGATCCCGTCGACCGTGTCGTAGCTGTCGTGGCAGCCACTTGATGAACTCGCCCTCGTCGTTCGTCTGACGGCACTGCACCGTCAGCTCGCGCTCCGTCGACCACTCGTAGATCCGGCTCTCGAGCTCGGCGATCGAGAGGCCGCCGTAGAGCTCCGGATCGCGGCGCCCGAGAACGTTCAAGTTGACGCCGTTGAGGACGAGAACTCTCACGCGATCAACCTATCGAGTTCGCGCCGCACGTCCTCGGCGGGGACATCGACGTCGTAGCCGGAGAGGAGGACGAGCTTGAGCGCGCCCTTCTTGTCGCGCAGCAGAGCTTCCCACGCGCGGTCGCGATCGACGCGCACCGGCTGCGGGTGGAGCAGCTCCTCGACGACGGCCGTGTCTTCGCCCGAGAGGCGGAGCGCCGCGAGCAGGCCGAGCGCGACCGCGCGCCCGTGCGTGACGCTCTCGTACCCGCCGGCGGCCTCGAGCGCGTGCGCGAACGTGTGGCCGAGATTGAGCATCTTCCGCTCGCCCTTGTCCTCCGGATCGCGGAGACAGACGGCCGCCTTGTACGCGGCGCAGCGGCGCACGAGCTCGTCGTCGGGCAGCTCCCACAACGATTCCCCTGCAAGGAGGCCTGTTTTCACGACCTCGGCCATACCTTCGAGGCGTTGCGCCTCGGGGAGCGTCTCGAGGAGCGCGGGATCGATGACGGTGCGGACGGGCCAGTGGAAGGCGCCGACGAGGTTCTTTCCCTGCGGCAGGTCGATCGCCGTCTTGCCGCCGATCGCGGCGTCGACTTGCGCGACGAGGCTCGTCGGGACGGGAACCCACGGCACACCGCGCAAGTAAGTCGCTGCGGCGAGCCCGGCGGCGTCGGTCGTACAGCCGCCGCCGAGCGCGACGATCGTGCCGCTGCGATCGAGACGCAGTTCCTCCCACAGACGCGACACGGCGGCGAGCGTCTTCGCCTCCTCGCCGGACGGCAGTTCGTGCGTCTCCGCGAGCCTCGGACCGAGCGCGATCTGCGCGGTCGCGCCGTGGATCCCGGCGACATGCGGATCGGAGACGAGCGCGACGCCGCCTTCGCCGGGGACGAGCTCGGCGAGGCGCTGCAGGGCGCCGCGCTCGACGACGACGCCCGCGGCCGCGAGGACGACATCGTGGACGTCCTTCGCGACGACGTCCGCGACCTCGGCGTAAAGCTTCCGCCGCTCCTCGTAGAGCCGGCGGAACTCGGCTTCGTCGCGCGCGAGCGGGCGCTTGCTGTTCTTGACGCGCTCCCAGCACGTGTCGACGTCGACGTCGAGCCAGATCGTGAGCGAGTTGCGTAGCGCTTCGCGCACGCGTGGGGACACGACCGCGCCGCCGCCGAGCGCCGCGACGATCTTCTCCTCCTCGAGAGCCCGAAAGACCGCCTCGCCTTCGTCCACGAAGATCTTGGGGATCGTCTTGCCGGCGGCGATTTCGACGAGCGCGTCGGTGTCGACCCCGCCGAGCGCGCGCGCAGCCCGCGACTTCCCCGCGCCCATGAAGCCGACGATCGCGACGTGCTGATTCACAGGCGGTCGAGGTATGCGCGCCACGCGGCGACGAAGTCTCCGAGCGCGTCGCCGCCGAACTTCTCGCGTGCGGCGCGGGCGAGCTCCCACGCGACGGCGGCTTCTGCGACGACAGCGAGCGCCTCGACGGCCGAGACGTCGCTCCGCTCGACGAGCGCCTCGGCGGGCTCGCCGGTCGCGAGGTCGACGGAGCCGAGCGGCTTCATCAGCGTCGGTAGCGGCTTCATCGCGGCGCGGACGACGATCTCCTCGCCGTTCGACATGCCGCCTTCGATGCCGCCGGCGCGGTTCGAGGTGCGGCGCTTGTCGGTACCGATCTCGTCGTGCGCTTCGGAGCCGCGCAGGCCGGCGAGCGCGAAGCCGTCGCCGATCTCGACGCCTTTCACCGCCTGGATTCCCATCACGGCAGCGGCGATGCGCGCGTCGAGGCGATCCTCCTTGCGGGCGTACGAGCCGAGCCCGGGCGGGACGCCGGTCGCGTGCACCTCGACGCGGCCGCCGAGCGTGTCCTTGTCCTTGCGCGCCGCGTCGACCGCGGCGGGATCGGCGCCCGTCTCGGGCAGAGCCTCGCCGCGCACTTCGAGCCCGATCTCGCGGAGGAGCGCCTTCGCGACGGAGCCGGCCGCGACGTACACCGCGGTGTGCCGCGCCGAGGCGCGCTCGAGCGCGTTGCGGACGTCGTCGAGGCCGTACTTCTGGACGCCGGCGAGGTCGGCGTGCCCCGGCCGCGGCAGCGTGACCGGCTTCGTCCCCTTCCCCTCCGGCTCGCCCTCCGGCGGCCACGGGCTCATCCCCCACGTCCAGTTCTTGTGATCGCGGTTGCGGACGACGAGCGCGAGCGGCGTGCCGAGCGTGCGGCCGTGGCGGAGACCGGCGAGCACCTCGACCTCGTCCGTCTCGATCTGCTGGCGCGGCGAGCGGCCGTAGCCCTCCTGCCGCCGCCGCAGGTCGGCGTCGATCGCGTTCTTGTCCAGCGTCAATCCAGCGGGCAAGCCGGAGACGATCGCGACGAGCGCCGGCCCGTGCGACTCGCCGGCAGTTGCGAGCTCGAGGTTCATGCCGGCAAGCCTACGGCGCTGCGCATCGCAGCAACGGGCGCCGGTACGCCGGTCCACAGCTCGAAGCTCGCGGCGCCCTGCGCGACGAGCACCTCGAGGCCGTCGAGAACGCGCGCGCCGTTCGCCGCCGCCGCCTCCGCCGTCGCCGTGCGCGGGTACGGGAGGTCGACGAGCGTCTGTCCCTCCCCCAGCTCGAACAGCACCTCATCGCGCACGGAAGTCGCGTGGATCACGACGTCGGCGTCGCGCAACTCGGGCGGCCACGCCCCGCGCCGGGAGAAGACCCGCGCCTCCGGCAACGCCGCCCGAAACGCCGCCGCCGCACCGCCGTCCCCAACGATCACCGGCTTGTAACAGTCTGTTACCTGCGAGAGCACGGCGGCGTCCGTGGAGTGGGCTTGTCCGTGCGCGATCGTGTTGACGGAATCGAGCTCGCTCCCGAGCAGCCGCGCGACGTCGCGCTTGTACGGCGCCGTGACGTTCGCGAACTCGACCTCGCGCACCGCGTCTTCGAGCTCCTCGGGCGCAACGTCACGCGCGACGTACGTCCAGTCTTCGAGCCCTGCGGCGGCGAACGCCGCGTTCTGCATCCGGGGCGAGAGCGAGTGCGCGACCGGATGGCCAAGCAAGACGACCGTGGTCACGGCGCGTAGCCGTACTGGACTTCACGGTCATAGAAGTCCTGGGAGCTCGACGTGAACCAGAGGCGCTTGCTGTGCGGAATGCCGAGGAAGTAGGTGTAGTCGACGTGCGCCGGATGGGCGGCGGCGTCGATCGCCGCGAGGCCGGGGTTGTTGATCGGCGTCGGCGGCAGGCCGGGGAACTTCCGCGTGTTGTACGGGTTGTCGCTCGCGAGGTCGGATGTCGTCAGATCCTGGTTCGGCCCGAGGTGCAGCCCGTAATGGAGCGTCGAGTCGAAGCCGAGGTTCATGCCGGCGTGCAGCCGGTTGTAGATCACGGCCGCGACGAGCTTGTTCTGGCTCGGGATCCCGACCTCGGCCTGGATCATCGAGGCGATCTTGAGGATGTCGTACGGCGTGAGGTTCTTGCTCTGCGCGTACGACATGTCGACCTTCCCCCACTCCGTGTTGAACTCCTTGAGTTGGTTCTGCACGAGGTCGGCGGAGGTCGAGGTGCGATCGAAGTTGTAGGTGTTCGGGAAGAGAAAGCCTTCCGCCGGCAGCTTGCCCGTGCCGAAGCCGGGGATCACGCGCGGGTGCGAGGCAGCGAGATACGCCCTCGAGGTGAGCTTGACCGGGTGGTGGCTCTTGTTCTCCGCGATCGTCGCGACCGCGGTCACACGGTCGGCCATCGCCGCACGGGTGAAGCCTTCCGGGAAAACAATCTGGAACTGGCGCAGCGGGATGATCGTCGTCGTCGGCCTGGCGCCGCCCCCGCAGCCGGCGACGAGCGCCGTCATAGCGAGTGCTACGAGCGCGCCGCGGACCACTCGAGCCAGCCGGAAAGAAGATGCGCCGCCGCGACCGCGTCCTCGGGCGCAGTGCCTGCGGTCTGTTGCGCGAGGTCGGTCGTGAAGCGCTCGTCGAACAGCTCGACGGGGACGTCCACCGCGGCGCGGAGCGCGTCGACGAACCGCTCGGTCTCGGCCGCCTGCTCGCCACGCTCGCCGCGGAGCGTCAGCGGGAGGCCGACGACGATGCGTTCCGCTTCTTCCTCGCGCGCGAGTCGCGCGAGCTCGGCGAGCCCCGCGTCGGTGCCCGCCTTCTCGACGATCGAGTGCGGCCGCGCGAGCGTGCCGGTCGGGTCGGACACAGCGACGCCGGTGCGCGCCGAGCCGTAGTCGAGCGCCATCACTTTCACGCGAGCGAGGCCTTCGCGGCGGCGAATGCCTGCGGGATCGCCTCGGCGTCGTCGCCGCCCGCCTGCGCCATCGTCGGCCGGCCGCCGCCCTTGCCGCCGACGATCTTGCCCATCTCGTTCGCGATCTTTGACGCATCACCGAGCCCCTCGGCGAGGTTGACGACGATGTGGATGCGGCCGTCGGTGACGGACGCGACGATCGCGCCGTCGGCCTTCTCCTGCTGGCGAATCCGGTCGGAGAGATCGCGCAGCGGCCCCGGCTGCAGTCCCTTGGCCTCGGCGAAGACGACGTCGCCGGCCTTCTCGACGATCGCGAAGTCCGCCGCCGCCTCGGCCTTCGGCTTCTCCTTGCGCGCCTTCGCGAGCTCGCCGCGCAGCACGTCGGCCTCGCGCGCGCGCTCGTGCAGCAGCGCGAACGCCTCGCCCGCGGTGACCGCCTCGATGCGCCGCGCGCCCGCGCCGACGGAGCTCTCGGAGAGGATCGCGAACGGCCCGATCTCCGCCGTCGAGCGCACGTGCGTGCCGCCGCAGAGCTCCTTCGACCAGCCGTCGACGTCGACGACGCGCACGACGTCGCCGTACTTCTCCCCGAACAGCATCATCGCGCCGAGCGTGCGCGCCTCCTCGAGCGGCGTCTCGAAGATCCGCACCGGCGCGTTCGCGAAGACGTGCTCGTTGACGCGCTTCTCGACCTCGGCGCGCTCCTCGGCGGTCAGCGCGGTCGGATGGGTGAAGTCGAAGCGGAGCTTGTCGGGCCGCACCGCCGAGCCCGCCTGGCGGACGTGGTCGCCGAGCACCTCCTGCAGCACCTTGTGGAGGAGGTGCGTCGCGGTGTGGTTCGCCTGCGTCGCGTTGCGCACCGTCCACGGCACCACGGCGCGCACGCGGTCGCCCTCGGCGAAGCCAGCTGCCGGAGAAGACGAGCTCCTGGTCGCCGCCCTCGAGCCGCAGCGCCTCGACGAGCTCGGCGCGCGAGCCGTCGTCCTTCTCCAGCACGCCGGCGTCGGTCACCTGGCCGCCGCCCGCGGGATAGAACGGCGACTCGGCGAGCTTGACCTGGAAGAGCCCGTCGCCGAGATCGGCGTACGCGGTGATCGCGGTGAGCACGTCGGTGCGCTCGTAGCCGACGAAGTCGGTGCGCGGCGCGCCGCTGAAGCGCGGCTCGTACCGCGTCGCCCCGCCCTGCCGCGAGATCTCGCGGTGCCCCTCCATCAGCCGCGTGTACTCCTCGTCGTTCACGCCGAGGCCGCGCTCGCGCGCGAGCTCCTGCGTCAGCTCGATCGGGAAGCCGTACGTCGCCTGCAGGTCGAACGCGTCGTCGCCCGTGATCTCGCCCTTCGCGGCAGCTTCCTCGAAGATCGCCATGCCGCGCTCGAGCGTCTCGCCGAAGCGCTCCTCCTCGGCGGCGAGCGTGCGGAGGATCTCGTCGCGGTGCTCGACGAGCTCGGGGTACGCCTCGCCCATCTGCTCGATCACGACGCCGGCGAGGCCGGGCAGGAACGGCGGCTCCATCCCGATGCGCAGACCGTGCTGCGCGGCGCGCCGGATGACGCGGCGCAACACGTAGCCGCGACCTTCGTTCGACGGCGCGACGCCCTCGGCGGAGATGAACGTCATCCCGCGCCCGTGGTCGGCGATCACGCGGTGCGCCTTCGTCGCGTCGGGAGACGAGCCGTACGCGGCGCCGCCCTGCGCGGCCACCCAGTCCATGATCAGCTGGTAGCCGTCGGTGTCGTAGACCGACGGAACCTGCTGGACGACGCGCGCGACGCGCTCGAGCCCCCAGCCGGTGTCGATGTTCTTGTTCGGCAGGTCGGTGAGCGTGCCGTCGGCGTGCAGCTCGTACGCCATGAAGACGAGATTCCCGAACTCGAGGAACCGCTCGCACTTGGCGCAGCCGGGCAGGCAGCCCTCGGCGCAACCGACCTCGGCGCCCCAGTCCCAGTACATCTCCGAGTCAGGCCCGCACGGCCCCGGCCCGCCGACCGACCAGAAGTTCTCGGACGACGGGAGCGGGACGATCCGCTCGGCCGGCATCCCGTTGGCGAGCCAGTGGTCGATCGCCTCCTGGTCGACATCGAGCTTCAGCCCGGGGTCGCCGGCGTGGACGCTGATCCAGACCTTGTCCCAGTCGAGCTTGAGCCGCTCCTGGATGAACTCGGTCGCGTACGCGATCGCGCCCTCCTTGAAGTACTGGCCGAACGAGAAGTTGCCGAGCATCTCGAAGAACGTGAGGTGGTACGTGTCGAGCCCGACCTCGTCGATGTCGGGCGTGCGGAAGACCTTCTGGCACGTCGTCGTGAGCGGCGCCGGCGGCTTCTCGCGGCCGAGGAAGAACGGCATCTGCGGCTGCATCCCGGCCGACGTGTAGAGCGTCGAGCGGTCGTCGGCGCGCGGGATGAGCGGGTACGACGGGCAGCGCAGATGGCCCTTCTCCTCGAAGAAGGACTGGAACCCCTCGCGCAACTCGGCCGTCGTCCGCATGACGGCCATTCTAGGAGGGGCGCTAACCCTGTCAGCCGATAGCGGACAGGGTTAGCGACGCTCGACTCGAAGACGGCCCCGCCGATCAGGGCGATGTGACGAACACCTGCTGCGCGTTGGACACGTCGTGGTAGTAGCCGCCGAGCGCACACCTGCCCGCGGCGACGCAGGACACCGAACTCACGCCGGCGCCGGACGCGTTGAGGGCTGCGGTGCCCGGCACCTCGACCGCGGCGGCCCAGACCCAGTTCTTCTCGCTTGCCACGAACGCCTGGTTGTACCCGGGTCCGGCGCCGGGGTAGTAGCCGCCCGCAGCGCATACGCCCGCCGCGGCACACGAAATCGACGTTACTAGGGCGTTGCCGGGATTGGGAAGCACGAGTGTCTTTGCGCTACCCCAGATGCCGCTCTTCTCGCTGACCACGAACGCGTGTTCAAACCCGGCTCCGTCGTACGTAAAACCCGCCGGCCGCGCAGTTGCTCGGGCTGGCCATGTTCGCGACACACGACACCGAATTCACCTGGGCCCTGGCGGTACAGGTTGAGAGCCGCCATCCCCTTGATGTTGGCCGCGTTGCCCCACTTGCCCGCCTTCTCAGTCGCCACGAACGGGTACGTACCTCCATCGACGTCGGTGTACGTAACCACCGACGCTGCAGTTGCCGGCGGTGGAACACGAGGCGGAACTCACTTGGGCTTCCGTGACGTTGAGCGCAGCCGATCCGGGAAGCTCGATCGCGTTCCCCCACACGTTCTTCTTCTCGCTGACGACGAACGCCTGCTGGTTGTTGGCTCCGTCGTGGTAGTAGCCACCAGCCACGCAGTTCCCCGCGCTGGCGCACGACACAGAAAGCGTCTCGGGCGAGGTAGGTGTTGAGGGTCGCCGTGCCGGGAACCTCGAGCCCACTCCCCCAGACTCCGTTCTTCTCGCTCACGACGAAGGCCTGCCGGCCAACGTTGTCGGTGTAGTAGCCACCGGCCGAACAGTTGCCCCGCGCTGCGGCACGACATCGACAACAGTTCGTGCGTTATTGATGTTGGGGAGCGATACCTCTTTCGCGTTACCCCAAACCGCGTTCTTCTGATTGACGACGAACGCCTGCTGGTGCCCGTTTTGGTCCAGGTAGAAACCACCAGCGGAGCAGTTGCCGACGGCGCCGCACGACACCGAATTCACGGCGGCGTAGTTTCCGAAGTTGAGAACCGCAAGGCCTGGCACGTTGACGGCGCTGCCCCAGACGCCACTCTTCTCGCGCGCCACGAACTCCCTCTGATGGTGCCGCTGCGTCGTACGTAGTAGCCGCCGGCCGCACAGTTTTTCGCACTGGCACATGCGACCGAATTCACCACCGCGTTGCCACCGAAATTGAGGCCGGCTGTTCCCGGCACCTCGACTGCTTTACCCCAACTCACTGCCCCGGCGGCTGCCAAACCGGCAGTCACCGCCAACAGCGCCGGTCAGAACAACCGCAGCGCACAGCAAACGCCTGACCATCATCGCTCCGCTCCTTCTCCCAGATCGCCAAGTCAAGACGATCAAAACGACTCCCGCAGGCGACCGTAACAGAGGGCACCTACCCCTTCAAGCGCTCGAGCTTGAGGCGTCCTAAGCAGTCGCGCGACGGGCCGCGCGGGCGCCGACGAGGGCGAGGACGTACGCCGCCGCGAACGCCGCGAAGACAAGCACGGACGAAACCAGTGGGGCTGCCCACCCAGTGGAGGGCGTTGGTCACGAACAGATCGCGCGCGGAGAGGTGCTTCGCTTCGACGAGCGTCCGAGCGAATCCCCAGATCGTCTCTCGCCGGGCGATGGTCAGGGTGGCCATGCTGAGGATCGAGACGGCCGCGAGTACCGCTGTCGTCCGGAACCACCGCGCGAACGCCGGCGCGAGGCCGAGCGCGACGAACGGCAGTGACGGGACGAGGAAGCGCGGCCCTACGTTCGTTCCGCCGTACGGCAGGAAGTAACCAGAGTTCGCGAGCAGGAGCACTCCGAAGGCGACGCCGCAGACGATCGCTTCGCGGCGATACCGCCGACCGAGCAGAAAGAGTCCCGCCACCGCGGCGACGATGACCGGTGAGGCGACGAGGATCCCGCGGCTACCGACGAATATCTGCTCGGCTGCATGGCCGCCGGGAACGCCGATCCCGAAGAAGCCCGCGTTCTGACTCTCGGTGTACTGGTTCGCGACGTAGCGGTACGAGAGGTGGAACGGCGACCCGAACGCGGCCCAGTCGTAGGCGCCGAGCAGCATGAGCGGAACGACGGCTCCGAGAGCGAAGCGCAGCAGCGGACGCCAGCCGGCGGACAGAACGTAGGCGGCGATGACGATCGCCAATAGGCCGCAGAGGTAGTTCGTGTCCACGGCGAGCGCCACAGCCAAGCCGGCGAGCACGTAACGGCGCGACCAGGCGAGGACAAAGCCGCCGAAGACGAAGGCGCCGGCCAGGACATGATCGAACGTCGTCGCCGCGAGAGGCGCGACGTAGGTACCGAGCGCAAAGGCGACAAGCGCCGCACCGCCGTACCCGGCAGCGATCCCCTCCGAGACTCTCCCGATCAGAAACGCGAGCGCGAGAAACGCGAGGCCGCTCACCACGAATCGGATCGTCCAAAGCTTCGCCTGCGACTTTTCCGAGTGGCTGAATCCGGGTGGCCCGGCAAGCCCAACCGCCCACACGATCGGCACCGAGAGAAACGCGAGTCCCGGTGCCTTGTCGCTGTACTCCCGGCCGTCGTAGATCGCGTGGTCGATCGACTTCGACGCACACGGCTGGATGGTCAAGTGCCCCTGGAGCACCTCGCGGGCCAGGCAGAGTCGGGAGACGTCTTGCGTGTTGCCCGGGTACACGGGCAACAGCGCTGCGAACGCGACAAGAGCAAGGAGTGCGATTTCGAAGCGCGGTTTCGCCCACGGGAGCGCCGGTCTCTCCACGCCTCGGCGCATCCTCTCGGCCAGCCCTGCCCGCATACCTCGCCGCAGCATACGCGGCACGTTTTCTAGCCTTGCGCTGTTGCAGTTGCTGAGACGAACCCCCGGCTGGCTCGTCGTTCTCGGCGCGTACGTGCTCGTCTCGTTCTTCTACCTCGGGATTCCCGTCATCTCGCACCCGGGGCGCGACTTGATCGGCCACGGAAGCGACCCCGATCTCTTCGTCTGGATGTTGGCGTGGTGGCCGCACGCGCTGCTCCACGGGGCGAATCCGTTCGTAACGCATGCCGTGTGGTGGCCGCAGGGAGTGAACCTCGCCTGGACCTCGTCGGTACCGGGCCTGGCGCTGCTCGTCGCACCGGTGACGCTGCTCGGGGGGCCGGTGCTCGCCTACAACACGCTGGCCGTCGTTCTCCCCGCGCTCGCTGCCTGGACGGCGTATCTGTTGTGCCGCCACGTGACGCACGCGTTCTGGCCGTCGCTGGCGGGCGGCTACCTGTTCGGGTTCTCGGCGTACGTTCTCGGCCAGACGGAGGGGCATCCCCACATGACCGCCGTCTTTCTCGTCCCGCTCATCGCGCTCGTGCTCGTGCGCTACGTGGAGGGCTCGCTCACGGGGACGCGCTTCGTCGTCGCGCTCGCGGCGCTCCTCGCGTTGCAGATCGCCTTCTCGACCGAGCTCGCGTTCACGCTGACGCTTGCGATTGCCGTCGCGCTCGTGCTCGCTGCGATGCTCCTTCCCGCGAGCCGGCGACGCCTTCGGCTCATGCTTCCGCCGCTCGTCCTCTCGTACGCGGTAGCGGCTCTGCTCACGTCGCCGCTTCTCGGGTATGCGCTACTACACCTCCAGCGCGGCGCGCTCCACCCACCCGGCGCGTACCCGGCCGATCTCCTCAACCTCGTCATCCCGACGCGTCTGACTGCACTCGGCTGGAGCTGGACGCGGTCCGTGGCGGCGAATTTCAAGGGAAACACTTCCGAGGAGGGCGCTTACCTCGGCCTAGCGTGGCTCGCGATCCTTGGCTGGTTCGCCTGGAGCTTTCGGCGTGTCGCAGCGGCGCGCTTCCTCGTCGCGCTGCTTGCGGTCGGTGTCGTCGTCGAGCTCGGGATCCGTCTCAATGTGGGCGGCCGCGACTCCGTCTCACTTCCGTGGCGGCTCGTCTCCAGCTGCCGCTTTTCGACAACGTCCTGCCGGTTCGGATCTCGATGTTCGTCGCGCTCGTGGCGAGCGTGTGCGTCGCGTGGTGGGCGTCTTCCAGGCGCGCGCCACGCACCGCGCGCGTCGCGCTCACAGCGCTCGCGATCGTCACCGTCGTGCCGAGCCTCTGGCTCAGCGTCTGGCACGAGCATCCGTACCGGCCCACCTTCTTCACGCAGGGCACCTATCGGAAGTGCCTCGGGCCGGACGCCAACGTCCTCATGCTGCCGTTCCAGCGGACCGACGCGATGCTTTGGCAAGCCGAGACCGGGTTCGCCTTCCACACGGCGAACGGCTATGTGCTGGCCGGCGTCCCTGAGGGCGTCGCCGAGCCGGAACTCGTCCGTCACCTCCAGAGTCGCACGCTGCCGACCGACCCGCAGCCGCTCCTCGCGTGGGCGCGACAGCAAGGCGTGACGACGATCATCGCCGCCGGCTCGGAGGCTCCAGCCTGGGTTCGGCTGCTCGCCCCGACCGCTCACCCGCAGCGTGTCGGCGGCGTCTACCTCTTCGACCTCCGCACCCACCGCGGTCGAGCATGCAAACCGCCGCCGGCCTGACCAGGGCGCCATTGCACTTTCGCCTGGACCGGTGCTCGGGAATGTGCGAGAGTGCCCCGCGTGTGTTGCCTCCTGCTTGCGCTTTTCGCGTTCGGGCCTCGGCTCGTGCTCGCGCTCGAATGGATCTTCGGCCATCGCATCCAGGTCGTCTACGCCCACTGGTGGTGGCCGCTGCTCGGCCTCATCTTCTTCCCATGGACGACCCTGATGTACACGATCGTGTGGAGTACGGGTGGCGTTCACGGCGCGAACTGGCTCGCCGTCGCGCTCGGCGTATTCCTCGACTTGGTCTCGTACTCCGGTCGACTGGCACAGAAGAGGTACGAGCAGCGCGGCGCCGCCTACTAGAGCGATTACGCCTGGAACCATCACGTAAGCGAGAAGGTGAAGGCGAGGACTGACCTGGGCGAGTGCTCAGGATTTCGCCGAGAACCCCAGGGAACCGTTCCCGTTACGGGTTTGCGTCGGGGAGCGCAGGGGTGGTGGCGGGCGAACTCGATCGGAGCGAACTGATGAGGTCGGCCGGAATCGGGAAGATGAGCGTCGAGTTCTGTTCCGTGGCGACCTCTGCCAGCGTCTGCAGCGTGCGGAGGGTGATTGCATGCTTCTCGCGTCCGAGGAGAGCGGCGGCGTCGGCCAAACGTTCGGCTGCCTGGTACTCGCCCTCGGCGGCGATTACCTTCGCGCGGCGCTCGCGCTCGGCTTCCGCTTGGCGAGCCATTGCGCGCTGCATCGCGTCGGGCAGGTCGATGTCTTTGGTTTCAACGCCGACTACCTGCACTCCCCACGGTTCGGTGGCGGCGTCGATCCGCGTCTTCAACTGCTCGTTGAAGACGTCCTGGTTGGCGAGCAAATCATCGAGGTCATGTTGGCTCAGCGTGGCCCGCAGCGTCGTTTGTGCGATGCGGAGAATCGCTTCTTCGTAGTCTCGGATCTGGACGACCGACTTGGCCGGGTCGACAACGCGGTAGAAGACAGCGGCCTCGATGTGCACCGTGACGTTGTCTCTGGTGATGACGTCCTGCGGCCTGATGTCAGCGGTGTCGATCTGGAGGCTGACCGAGCGCGTCCGGTCGATACCGGGGAGGATCCAAACGAGCCCTGGGCCACGTTCGCCGATTAGCCGGCCAAGCCGGAACACGACAATCCGCTCGTACTCGCGCACGATGCGTGCGCTGAGTGCAACCAGCACTACCACAGCCACGAGCACGACACCGACTACGGCGAGGGCGATGTCCATGAACGAAAGCATGTCAGACCACGCAGGTCTCGCTGGCAGGCACCTCGCGTTCGGTCTCGTGGGACGCAATCGCCGCGCGGCAATGGCCGCCATCCCCGCGGACAGCCCCTAGACAGGCCGCGCTGGCCTGCAGCGAGCCTTCCATCTCAGTTCACGGTCTTTCCCTCGTGTCCGACACCGCGTAGTTGCGAACACCGTGCGTACTCCGTGCTAGGTCTGTGACGGCGGCTAGCTCTCGTCCCAGTAGCCCTCGAGGATTTCGCCATCGCCGCCTTCTCCGAAGCCGATGACGAGGAGCTCCATTCCCTCGGGGCCAGCGGCGAAGCCGCGCGCTACCGGCGCGGCGACGCGCAGCGCGTCCCACTGCCGCAGCTCCCTCTCCTCCCCGTCGAGCTTCACGCGGCCGGAGCCCGCGATGACGAGATAGACCTCTTCGTGGCTCCCATGCCGGTGCCCGAACGGGACGGCGTAGTTCGCTGCCAGGCGCTGGTAGCTGAAGCCTCCACCCTCGAGCTCGAGCGGCTTACGCCCGAAGCGCGTCTCGAGATCGGGCGCGAGGCCGAACCGTTCGGCCGAGTTCTCGACATCGTCTTTGAGGTTGCTGTGCGTCCAGCCCGCCACTACCGCGCGATCGACTCCTCGTCCGCGGCGATCGTCTCGCGGATCGTCTCGAGCGAACGCCGGATGAGCCGAGACACGTGCATCTGCGAGATGCCGACCTGCTGCGCGATCTGTGACTGCGTCAAGCCGTCGAAGAAGCGGAGCTTGAGGATCATCCGCTCGCGCGGGTCGAGCGCCTTGAAGCCCGGCGCGAGCACGGCGCGATCCTCCGACACCTCGTACTGGTGCTCCTCGGTGCCGAGCGACTCGAGCAGGTCGAGGTCGTCGTCATCCCCGCGGCCACCGGCCGAAAGAGACAGCGGCGTGTACGCGCGGCCCGACTCGATCGCCTCGAGCACCTGCTCCTCCTCCACGCCGGCCGCCTTCGCGAGCTCGGGGATCGTCGGGGTACGGCCGAGCTGCACGGTGAGTTCGTCCATCAGCTTGGAGAGCTGGACGTTGAGCTCCTGCAGGCTGCGCGGCACGCGCACGGCCCAGCCCTTGTCGCGGAAATGCCGCTTGATCTCGCCGATGATGTTCGGCGTGGCGTACGTCGTCAGCTCGACGCCGCGGTCGATGTCGAAGCGGTCGATCGCCTTGATCAGCCCGATTGCACCGATTTGGATGAGGTCGTCGAGCGGCTCGCTGCGGTACGCGTAGCGCCGCGCGAGTGACCGGACGAGCGCCATGTACTGCTCGATGAGCTTCTCGCGCGCCTGGAGGTCGCCCTCCGCGTGGTAGCGGCGCAGCAGGATCCTGTCGTCGCCGCGCATCAGGAGCCCACCGTCGCGGTGCGTTTGGTCAGCTCGACCCAGGCTCCGTCCTCGCGCGCCTCGAACTCGTGCGTGTCGCAGACCGTCTCGAGGACGAGCTGGAGGTCGAACCGGCCGTTCGAGTCGTCGACCGCATAGAGCACCTCGGGCTCGAACGGCCCGACCGCGGCTCGGACGATCCCCGGCTCGGCGCTGAGAACGACGGTCACGTCACCGTCGTCGTCGCGGAGGGCGAGCACGGCATCGACCGCGACCTGAATGTCCTCGAGGTCGTCGTACGTGAGACCGAGCTGCGACGCGAGACCGCCGGTCACGAGACGGACGATCGGGCGGAAGTCCTCCTCGGCGGGAACGACGAGCCGGATCTCCTCACTGGTCATTCTCGCCCCGTGTCGCGCAGCTCTTCGCCCGAGGGCGTCCTCGCGCTGCGCAGCTGCGTCCTTTCCCGCCTGCACGGCGTGACGCCAGTCGCGGGTGCTCTTGAAATCGGATGCGCCGGTGCTGACTCCGGCGGCCATCCCGGAGACCTTCGTCACCGGCGCCGTCACGGCCATGCTCACCGCGCGCACAGCGGTGTCGACGCTGTCCGCCGCGTCGACGGCGCTGTCGGTGATCTGGTCGACCTTGTCGAGCTGGACATTCACGCGATCCACGCTGCCTCCAACCTTGTCGACCACCGGGAGGACGGATTCCTCCGTTCCCTTGATCAACGACGAGAGGCGGTCAACGGTTCCGGCCAGGCGCAGGAAGAACCACGCAACCGACAGGCCGACGGCGAACAGGAAGACGGCGAGGGCGAGCCGCCAGAGGTCTTCCCAGGTGAATGCCGCGACGAGCATCCGTCTTTCGATCCTACTCCGCGGTCGTGATCGTCCCCTGGCCGACGACGAGATCGCCGTCGTAGAGGACGGCCGCCTGGCCTGGCGCGACGCCGTACGCAGGTTCATCGAGGTGGAGGCGGAAGCCGCGCGTGGTCGGCTCGACCGTCGCCGCAACCGCTGGTGAGCGGTAGCGGAGCTTCACATCGACGCGCGTGACCTCGGCGTGGAGACGGCCGCGCGCCTCGACCGTCGTGCGGGCGAGCGACTCGCGCGGGCCGACGACGACGGCATTCGCGGACGGGCGGCTACCGAGGACGTAGAGCGGCTCCGGTGCCGCGAGCCCGAGGCCCTTGCGCTGACCGGGCGTGAACCGCCAGAAGCCGTCGTGCCGGCCGAGCTCGTTGCCGTCCTCGTCGACGATCGCGCCTCCGATGGCCGTGACTCCCTGGCGCTCGAGGAAGCTGCGGTAGTCGTCGCCGGCGAGGAAGCACGCCTCCTGGCTCTCGGGCTTACGCGCTGCGGCGAGCCCGGCACGCTCGGCTTCGGCGCGGGTTGCGGTCTTGTTCTGCTCGCCGAGCGGGAACGCGACGCGCGCGAGCTTCTTCGGGTCGAGCGAGGCGAGCATGTAGCTCTGATCCTTCGCCGGGTCGGCGGCGCGCGCGAGGTAGAGCCGGCCGTCGCGCTCGACGATGCGCGCGTAGTGGCCGGTCACGAGCCTCGCGGCGCCCGCGCGCCGTGCGAACGCGAGCAGCTCGGCGAAGCGGAAGCCGCCGTTGCAGCGGATGCACGGGTTCGGCGTCGTGCCGCGCGCGTAGCCGCGCACGAACGGAGCGACGACGGCGCGGCGGAACTCCTCGCGCAGGTCGAGCGTCACGTGCGGGACGCCGAGCCGGTGGCACGTCTCGCGTGCCGCGATGACGCTGTCGGGCGAGCAGCACGCGCGCTCCGAGTCGGGCCCCTCCGGATCGAGCCAGAGCCGCAGCGTCACGCCGACCGCGTCCGGCAGCGAGCGGAGCAGCGCGACGGCGCTGTCGACGCCGCCGCTCATCGCGACTGCGACGCGCGTCGGCGACGCGGCCGCGCGGAAGACCGGCCCGAGCGCGTTCGCGAGCGCGTCGACCGCGAGCGTCTCGCCGCCGACCGCGGCCGCCTCGAGCAGCGTCAGACCGACGAGGTCGCGCTCGAGCCCGGGCGCGTCGGCCTCGACGATCCGATCGCCATCGACGCGGAGCCGTACGGCCGCCCAGCTACCGCCGCGCGTGGAGTCCCCGAAGAGTTCCTGCACGCTCGCACGGTAGTGGGTCGAGGGCCTGAGCACACCGGCCCAGCCCGCGAGGGTCTTGGTACGAAGTTGCGCGGTCCAGGGCACGACTCAACGCGCATCCTTCGTTCCCCGTGGGTGGGTGGGGGTTTGGGACGGGACCAAAGGAGCGTCACGCGTCAGTCGTGCGACCCGACCGACCGGACGGCGAGGAGAGAAAGTAGTGGGCCCGGACTTGGGAACCTGATTACTCAGGTGGGTGCCCTGCCAGGCAAGCCTGGACGCGGGCTCCCTTCATGGTGCTGTTGGTTCACCATACGTCCGGGCCCGCTGGAAGGCTAGCTCACGCGGGCGGTTCTACCAAGCGGATCCCGAGCTCCTTCAGCGCCGCGTCGGTGTACGGCGTCGGCGCGCCGGTGAGCGGGTCGGAGCCGCTCGAGACCTTCGGGAACGCGTTCATCTGCCGGATGTCCGGCTCGCCGGCGAGGCGCGCGCAGAAGCGGTCGATGCCCATCGCGAACCCGCCGTGCGGCGGCGCGCCCATCGCGAGCGCCTCGAGGAGGAAGCCGAACTTGTCGCGCTGCTCCTCCTCGCCGAGGCCCATCGTGCGGAAGACGGCCTGCTGCTGCTCGACGTCGTGGATCCGGATCGAGCCGGAGCCGAGCTCCCAGCCGTTCCACACGAGGTCGTAGTGCTGGCCGCGCACGCCGACGGGGTTCGACTCGTCCCACGCTCCGGTGCCGGGAGCGGCTGCCGTGAACGGGTGGTGCATGAACGTCCACGCGCCGGTCTCCTCGTCGCGCTTGAAGAGCGGGAAGTCGACGACCCAGTGGAAGACCTCGGTGTCGGGGACAAGATCGAGCTCGTTCGCGAGCTCGAGGCGCAGCAGCCCGAGCACCTTCTCGACCGTCTCCTCCGCGTCGGCGACGAAGAACGCGGTCTCGCCCTCGGCGACGCCGAACGACGCGAGCTCGGCTTCGGACAGGAACTTCGAGATCTGGGAGAGCATCGCGAGCCCCTTCGCGCCCCACTCCTTCGCGAAGCCCTCGAGCTTCTCGTGCTCGGAGCGCGAGAACGTCTTCGGCACGACGATGTAGCGCACGCACGACGCGTTCTTGAAGACGCCGAACTCCGAGCCGCGCGTGACCTCCGTCGCGTCCTGGATCTCCATCCCGAAGCGCATGTCCGGCTTGTCGGAGCCGAAGCGGAGCATCGCCTCGTCGTACGCGATATGCGGGAACGGTCGCGCCGGCGGCGTCTTGCCGACCGCTTCGAACGCGGCGACGACGGCCGTCTCCATCACGTCGAGCACGTCCTGCTCCTCGACGAACGCCATCTCGAGGTCGAGCTGCCGGAACTCGAACTGCCGGTCGGCGCGGAGATCCTCGTCCCGCCAGCACGTGGCGATCTGGTAGTAGCGGTCGATTCCGCCGACCATGCAGAGCTGCTTGAAGAGCTGCGGCGACTGCGCGAGCGCGAAGAACTTGCCCGGCTGCAGGCGCACGGGAACGAGGAAGTCGCGCGCGCCCTCGGGCGTGCCGCGCGTCATCGACGGCGTCCAGACGTCGACGAAGCCGAGCTCGTCCATCGCGCGACGGATACCGGCGACCGCCGTGTGCGTGACGCGGAGGTTCCGCTGCATCCGCTCGGTCCGCATGTCGAGCCAGCGGTAGCGGAGGCGCGTGTTCTCGTCGACGTTCTCCTCGTCGAGCTGGAACGGGAGCGGCGTCGAGCGCGAGAGGATCCGCAGCTCGTCGACCTGGATCTCGACCTCGCCCGTCGCGAGGTTCGGGTTCACGGCGCCGCCTTCGCGCGCGACGACCTCGCCCTCGGCCTGGACGACGAACTCGTTGCGCAGCTCGTGCGCGGCGTCGGACTCCTTGAGGACGAGCTGGATCTTGCCCGTGTGGTCGCGGAGGTCGATGAAGACGAGGCCGCCGTGGTCGCGGCGCGTGTCGACCCAGCCGGCGACCGTGACGCGGCGGCCCGCGTCGGACGCGCGCAGCTCGCCGCACATGACGTCTCTCCAGGCCATTATCCGCTCCGGCGCCGCGCATGTCGGCGCCTCCGCTCTTTGATGAGCTCCGTCGAGCCTACGCTCATGGCTAGATCTCCGAGAGGTCGTTCACGACGCGGTCGTCCTCCCCGCGCCGGCGAACCTGATACGTCCCGTCGGCGAGCGCGACGACGACCGTCTCCGCGCCGAGCCGCTGTGCCTGCGTGAGCTGTCCCTTCATCGAGCGGCCAGCGTAGTCGGTGTCGACGGCGCGGCCTGCGGCTCTCCAGGCGGCGATCTGCGGGAGAACGGCCGTGCGCAGTCCTGGATCCTCGAAGGCGACGAAGATGTCGAGGCCTTTCGGCTCGGCGGTGATCCCGTCGCGCTCGAGCGCGAGCTGCAGCCGCTCGAGGCCGGCGCCGAAGCCGATGCCCGGCGTCGCCGGCCCGCCGACCGCCTCGACGAGGCCGTCGTAGCGCCCGCCGCCGGCGATCGTCGAGTTGACGTTCTCCTCCGGCCCGACGAACTCGAACGTCGTGCGCGCGTAGTAGTCGAGCCCGCGGACGAGAGCCGGATCGAGCGTGTACTTGATCCCGTACGCGTCGAGGTACGCCTTGACCGCGTCGAAGTGCGCGCGGCAGTCGTCGCAGAGCGAGTCGCCGATCTTCGGCGCGGCGTCGAGCGCGGCGCGCACCTTCTCGTTCTTCACGTCGAAGACCTGGAGGACGCTCGTCGCGCGCTTGTGCGCGACCTCCTCGTCGGCCGCGAGCTCGGGATGAGCGTCGAGCCACGCCTCGAGCTTGCGCGACGTACTGCGGCCGGCAGTTCGCGTCGCCGATCGAGTTGAGCAGAAGCTCCCACTCCGTGACGCCGAGCCGCCGCAGCAGCTCCGCGTAGAACTGGATCACCTCGGCGTCGATCGCGGGATCGGCCGAACCGATCGCCTCGAGCGAGAGCTGCCAGTGCTCGCGGTAGCGGCCGCGGCCGGGCCGGCCGTAGCGGTACATCGGCGCGATCGTGTACGCCTTGACCGGCTGCGGCTCCTGCGCGAGGCCGTGCTCGACGTACGCGCGCGCGATCGGCGCGGTGCCCTCCGGGCGGAGCGTGAGCGAGCGCTCGCTGCGGTCCTCGAACGTGTACATCTCCTTGTGCACGACGTCGGACGCGGCGCCGGACGTGCGCTCGAACAGCGCCGTCTCCTCGAAGCCGGGCGTCTGGATGCGCGACCAGCCGTACTGCGCGCACTGCTCCTCGATCGTGCGGACGACGTGCCACCAGAGACGGTCGCCCGGCAGGACGTCGTGCGTCCCGCGCGGCGCCTGGAACTTCTCGCTCATGCGTCGGCGGTGCGGAGCTCCGCGAGGAACGGGTTGCGCGCGAGCTCGATGCCGAGGGTCGTCTCATGGCCGTGGCCGGGATGGACGACGGTCTCGGGCGGGAGGCGATCGGCGAGCATGCGGACCGAGTTGAGGAGCGTGTCCCAGTCGGCGCCCGGCAGGTCGACGCGGCCGACCGAGCCGGCGAAGAGCAGGTCGCCGCTGAAGAGCTCGCCGTCGGCGTAGTACGCGACGTGCGCGGGCGAGTGGCCGGGGACGGCGAGGCACTCGAACGAGATCCCCGCGACCTCGATCGTCTCGCCGCCGGAGACGAGATGCTCGGGCGCGTACGGGCGGCCGGGCACGCCGACCGGCGCGAACTCGGGGAACCGCTCGAGGCGCTCGCGCTCGCCTTCGGTCATCCAGACCTCGGCGCCGGTTCCCTCCGCGAGATCGGCGACGCCGCCGACGTGGTCGAAGTGGCCGTGCGTGATGAGGATCCCGGCGGTCGAGGCGCCGAGCCGCGCGAGCTCGAGGCGCAGCGACGCGGCGTCGCCGCCCGGGTCGATGACGGCCGCTTCCGTCGCGTTGCGGTCGGTGCGAACGACGTAACAGTTCGTCTGCAGCGGTCCGAGCGCGTATCTGTCCACCACGAGCGGCATCGGGCGAGTCTAGAGAGTGGTCCCGACGCCGGGCGTCAGCGCTTCTTGGGCTGCTCGGCCATCTTGCGCTGCCAGCGGTGGTACGCGAAGCGGTCGACGTAGTACGTGAACGGGACGAAGAGCGCCGTGTAGAGGACCGCGAGGAGGAGCGCCGACACGTAGTTGTGCTTGCCGCCCTTCGAGCCGAGGATCGCGAAGAGCACGAAGATCACGACGCCGAGGAGGCCTGCGCGCTTCGCCGCGCGCCGCCATGACGGCGGGAGCGGCGTGCGGTCGCGCGGGACGGCGCGCTGCTGCGGGCGCTGTCTTGCCTTTCGAGTCGGACTTGTTCGCTGACCGCGCGGGTGCCGGCGCGTCGTCCGGCGGTTCCTCGAGCTCGTTTCCCTCGCCGTCGACCCAGACGGTCTCGTACTCGTGGCGCCGCTCCTTCTGCGAGCGCTTGCGCTGCTTCCTCGTGGCCATCGACTCAGGCTAGCTCGCCGCCGACGACGACCTGGCAGACGACCGGCGCGCCGAGGTGGTACGCGAGGTAGCGCCAGTCGGGCGCGTCGAGGAGCGTGATGTCGGCGCGGTAGCCGGGCGCGAGGCGGCCGATCCGGTCGGCGCGGCCGAGGACGTGCGCGGCGTTCACGGTGCACGCCGCGAGCGCCTCCGCCGGCGAGAGGTGGAGCTGCGTCGCGGCGAGGCGAGCAGACGAGCGGGAGGCTTTCCGTGAACGAACTGCCGGGGTTGAAGTCGCTGGCGAGAGCGACCCCCGCCCCGGCGTCGACGAGGGTACGCGCGGGCGGCATCGGCCGGTCGAGGAAGAGCGCGCTCGCCGGGAGGAGAACGCCGGTGACGTCGCTCGCGGCGAGCGCCTTGATCCCGTCCGCTCCCGTCGCCTCGAGGTGGTCGACGGAGCGCGCGCCGAGCTCGATCGCGAGCGGGATCGCGCCGGACTCCGTGAACTGGTCGCCGTGGAGGCGAAGCGCGAGGCCGGCGTCGCGGCACGCCTCGAGGTAGCGGCGCGCCTGTGTCGCGTCGAAGGCGCCGCGCTCGAGGAAGACGTCGGCCGCTTCCGCGATCTCGGCCGCTTCGGGCAGCACCTCGGCGAGCGCGAAGTCGAGGTACGCGTCGGCGTCGGGGAACTCCGGCGGGACCGCGTGCGCGCCGAGCCACGTCGGGACGCCGCCCGCGTCGCGGATCGCGCGCAGCGACGCGAGCTCGGTGTCCTTGTCGAGGCCGTAGCCCGACTTCGCCTCGAACGTCGTCGTGCCGGCGGCGCGCATCCAGTCGCGGTGGCGCTCGACGGCGGCGCGAAGCCCGTCCTCGCCGAGCGCGCGCGTCGCGCGGACGGTGGAGAGGATCCCGCCGCCGGCGGCGTGCAGCTCCTCGTAGCTCGCGCCGGCCGCGCGCAGCGAGAACTCGTCGACGCGGTCGCCGCCGAACGCCGCGTGCGTGTGGCAGTCGACGAGACCCGGAACCGCGCAGAGGCCGCGGCCGTCGAGCTCGACGACCTCGCCGTCGAGCCGCGGGAGGTCACGCATCCGCCCCACCGCCGTGATCGTGTCGCCGTCGCAGAGGACGAACGCGTCCTCGAGCACGTCGACCTCGCCGAGCGCAGCGCCGCGCAGCGGCGCCGCCGCGCCCCGCAGGCGTCGCGAGCTGCGCGAGGTCGCGGACGAGGAGCTCTCACGAGGGGATACGCAAGCCGCCCGCCTCGGCAGCCTCGATCGCCTCGGGATAGCCCGCGTCGACGTGCCGGAGCACACCCATGCCCGGATCGGTCGTGAGCACCCGCTCGAGCCGCTCCGCCTGCGCGTCGGTGCCGTCGGCGAGGACGACCATGCCCGCGTGGATCGAGTTGCCGATCCCGACGCCGCCGCCGTGGTGGACGCTCACCCACGTCGCGCCCGCCGCCGTGTTGACGAGCGCGTTGAGGATCGGCCAGTCGGCGATCGCGTCGGAGCCGTCGCGCATCGCCTCCGTCTCGCGGTACGGCGAGGCGACCGAGCCGGCGTCGAGGTGATCGCGTCCGATCACGACCGGCGCCGTGACCTCGCCGCTGCGGACGAGCTCGTTGATCGCGAGTCCCGCCTTCGCGCGGTCGCCGTAGCCGAGCCAGCAGATCCGCGCGGGCAGCCCCTGGAACGCAACCCGCTCGGGAGCAAGCTCAAGCCACCGCTGCAGGAGCGGATCGTCGGGGAACAGCTCCTTCAGCGCCGCGTCGATGGCCGCGATGTCCGCCGGATCGCCCGAGAGTGCGGCCCAGCGGAACGGCCCGACGCCGCGACAGAAGAGCGGCCGGATATAGGCCGGGACGAAGCCCGGGTATGAGAAGGCGTCCTCTACCCCACCTTCAGCGGCCTCACCTCGCAGGTTGTTGCCATAATCGAAAACATACGCGCCGCGCCGGACGTACTCGAGCATCGCCTCGACGTGGACGGACGATCGACTCGCGCGCGAGGCGGAGGTACTCGTCCGGATCGGACGCGCGCAGCGCCGCGGCGTCCTCGACCGAGTAGCCGCGCGGGATGTAGCCGGTCAGCGGATCGTGCGCCGCGGTCTGGTCGGTGACGAAGTCGAAGTCCTCGCCGCGCGCGGCGAGTTCCGGGACGACGTCCGCCGCGTTCCCGAGCAGGCCGACCGAGAGCGGGCGCTTCTCCGCCGCGGCCGCGCGCACGCGCGCGAGCGCGTCGTCGAGCGAGTCGGTCGCCTCGTCGAGGTAGCGCGTCTCGAGCCGCCGCTCGATCCGCGTCGGGTCGACCTCGATGCAGAGGATCGCGGCGCCGGCCATCGTCGCGGCGAGCGGCTGCGCGCCGCCCATCCCGCCGAGCCCCGCCGTGAGAATGGTGCGCCCGCGCGAGATCGGCAGAGCCGAAGTGCTTCTCGCCCGCCGCGGCGAACGTCTGGTACGTCCCCTGGAGGATCCCCTGCGAGCCGATGTAGATCCACGACCCGGCGGTCATCTGGCCGAACATCGTCAGGCCCTCCGCCTCGAGCCGCCGGAACTCGTCCCACGTCGCCCACTTCGGGACGAGCAGCGAGTTCGCGATGAGCACGCGCGGCGCGCCCTCGTGCGTCGTGAAGACGCCGACGGGCTTGCCGCTCTGAACGAGGAGCGTCTCGTCGGGGCCGAGCTCGAGCAGTGAGCCGACGATCGCGCGAAGCGCGTCGTGGTTGCGCGCCGCCTTGCCGGAGCCGCCGTAGACGACGAGATCCTCCGGGCGCTCGGCGACCTCGCGGTCGAGGTTGTTGAGGAGCATGCGGAGCGGCGCCTCGGTCGACCACTGCCGCGCGTTGAGCTCGGTGCCGCGCGGCGCGCGGATCGACGAGAGGTCACCGCAGAGCGCCTCGACGCGCGGGTCGGTCACTCGAGCTCCCCGACCGCGGCCTCGACGGCGCCGACGAGCGAACCGTCGGCGATCGCCGCCGCGACCGCCTCGATGTCGCGCGAGAGCGAGCGGTCGTCCTTCAACCGCGGCGAGAGCTCGCGCACCGCGGCCCGCGCCGCGCTGCCGCCGGCGCCCGGCTCGAGCGGCGCGTGGAACTCGACGCCCTGCGCCGCCGCGAGCAGCTCGATCGCGACGGCTCGCTCGGAGTTCGCGAGCACCTGCCACAGCTTCAGCCCCGCGGCGTTCCCCATCGAGACGTGATCCTCCTGGCCGGCGCTCGTCGGGATCGAGTCGACCGACGCGGGATGGCACAGCGCCTTGTTCTCGGAGACGAGCGCCGCCGCGACGTACTGCGGGATCATGAAGCCGCTGTTCAGGCCGCCGTCGGTCGTGAGGAACGCCGGCAGGCCGTCGGACAGGTTCGGGTTGACGAGCCGCTCGACGCGCCGCTCCGAGATGCTCGCGAACTCGCGACCGCCATCGCCGTCGTGTCGAGCGCGAACGCGAGCGGCTGGCCGTGGAAGTTCCCGTTCGAGACGAGCTCCTCCTCGTCGACGAGCACGAGCGGGTTGTCGGTCGCCGCGTTGAGCTCGACGCCGACCGTGTACGCCGCGTAGTCGAGGAGGTCGCGCGACGCGCCGTGCACCTGCGGCGCGCAGCGCAGCGAGTACGCGTCCTGCACCTTGTCGCACCAGCGGTGCGCCTCGATGATCGGCGAGCCGTCGAGCAGCCGGAGGATGTTCGCGGCGCTCGCGACCTGGCCGCGCAGCGGGCGCAGCGCGTGGATCTGCGGGAGGAACGAGGTGCGCGAGCCGTTCAGCGCCTCGACCGAGAGCGCGCACGCGATGTCGGCGGCGCGCGCGAGCCGCCGCGCGCGGACGAGTCCGAGCGCGAGCATCGCGGCCATGAACTGCGTCCCGTTGATGAGCGAGAGCCCTTCCTTCGCGGCGAGCCGCACCGGCTCGAGACCGGCGCGCGCGAGCGCGTCCGCGCCCGAGAGGCGCTCGCCGCCGAACCACGCCTCGCCCTCGCCGACGAGCGGCAGCGCGAGGTGCGCGAGCGGCGCGAGATCGCCCGAGGCGCCGACCGAGCCGCGCGCCGGCACGACCGGCAGAACGCCGCGCTCGAGCAGCGCGAGCAGCAGCTCGACCGTCTCGACCCGCGCACCGGAGTTGCCCTTCGCGAGCGCGTTCGCGCGCAGGAGCAGCGCCGCGCGGACGACCTCGTCGGGATACGGCTCGCCGACGCCGCACGCGTGCGAGCGGAGGAGCCGCAGCTGCAGCTCCTCGGTCTGCTCCTCGGGAATCGCCACCGCGACGAAG
Source organism: uncultured Actinomycetes bacterium (assembly GCA_963816735.1). GTDB lineage: Bacteria > Actinomycetota > Thermoleophilia > Gaiellales > Gaiellaceae > Palsa-739. The sequence goes on along the minus strand of CAWFLY010000010.1, from coordinate 244,832 downwards.
CGGCCGAAGCCGGTGTTCACGCCGTACGTGTGCTCGCTCGTGCCGTGCGCGGCGCGCTCGACGAGCTCGCGGGCGGCGCGCATCTTCTCGCGCGCGGCGTCGGTCAGCTCGGCCGCTCGCACCGTCGACGGCGACCGCCCAGACGTCGTCGACCGTCAGGTCCTCGCCGGTCAGACCGATCGCGCGTCGCCACGCCGCGAGCCTACGCTCCAAGACCGTGACGCCGCGCAAGTCCTCGTACCGCTCCCTCGCCTCGCTCGAGCGCGACCTCTCGCGTTGCCGCGCGTGCGTCGAGGCGGGCTATCCGCTCCAGTCGCTGCCCGTTCGCGCGCCGCTCGCGACGCCGCCGCAGCGGGCGTACCTCTTCGGCCAGGCGCCCGGCCCTGTCGAAGGAGTCGAGCGCCTGCCGTGGCGCGGCGACGCCGGCCGGAGGCTTCGCCGCTGGCTCGAGCTCGACGAGGACGAGTTCTACGCGCGCTTCTACTGCGCGTCCGTGACCCGTTGCGACCCGGGCCGTGCGACGACCGGACGCGGCGATCGAACGCCGGAACCGCAGGAGCAGGAGCTCTGCGGCTTCTGGCGCGACTGGGAGCTCGAGCTCCTGCGGCCGCAACTGATCGTCACGGTCGGGCTGCTCGCGCTCCGCCGGCAGACCGGATTCACGTCACTGACGGAGCACATCGGCGAACGGCTACGAGCACGACGGCCGAGTCGTGATCCCGCTCCCGCACCCGTCCGGCGCGAGCGGCTGGCTCAACGACCCGGCCAACCGGGAGCGGCTCGACCGCGCCGCCGCGTTAGTTCGTAGTGAGTTGCGCCGCGTCTACCCTCAGGAGAGATGAGCGCAGTCACCGCCGGGACAGCCGTCCCGTACCGCCGCACGTTTGCGCGGCTCCTCGACCTTCCTCCGGCCGTACCGGCGCGGGCTCGTGATCTCCATCTTCCTCGCGATCGGATCGCAGGCGTGCCAGATCGCGCTCATCTGGGTGACGGGCAAGAACGTCATCGACGGCGCCCTCGTGAACCACGACTCGCAGAAGCTCTGGCTCTACGTCGCCGCGATCGTCGCTCTGGGCTTCGTGTCGGCGGGACTGATGAGCGCGCGCAGGCTCATCTCCGGCAAGCAGGCGCTCGACGTCGAGATGGACATGCGCCAGCAGCTCTACTCGCACTTCGTCCGGCTCTCGTTCGGCTTCTACGACCGCAACCAGACGGGGCAGCTGATGTCGCGCGCGACCGTCGACCTCCAGGGCGTGCGGTTCTTCCTCGGCTACGGCTTGATCTTCTTCTTCCAGAACGCCCTCACGGTCGTCTCCGTGAGCGTCGTCCTCTTCTTCGTCGACTGGAAGCTCGCGCTCGTCGTGCTCGCGGTCATGCCGTTCCTAGTCGGCATCGCCTACCGCTACAGCCATATCGCCCACCCGACGCTGCGCGAGGTCCAGCAGAAGCTCGCCGACGTCGCGACGGTCTCGGAGGAGAACATCGTCGGCGTCCACGTCATCAAGGCGTTCGCGCAGGAGCCGGCCGAGGAGGCGAAGTTCGCGGCGCGCAACGAGGCGCTGTTCGCGCAGACGATCCGGGCCAACCGCCAGCGCGCGACGTACGTGCCGCTCCTTTCGTTCCTGCCGATGCTCGCCCAGGCGGCGGTCCTGCTCATCGGCGCGCGGATGGTCGGGAACGGCACGCTCACGGCGGGCGCGTTCGTCGCCTACAACCTCTTCCTCGCGATGCTCGTGATGCCGCTCCGCTCGCTCGGGATGTGGGTCGGCCAGGCGCAGCGGGCGACGGCGTCGGGCGAACGGATCTTTCAGATCCTCGACGAACCGGAGGACGTGGCAAACGCGCGGCAGGCGGTAGATCTGCCGGAAGGCGACGGCGCGATCCGCTTCGAGGACGTCTCGTTCTCGTATCTCGCCGGACGGCCCGTCCTCGAGCATCTCGATCTCGCTCTCGACGCCGGAACGACGCTCGCGGTCATCGGTCACACCGGCTCGGGCAAAACGACGCTCGCCTCGCTCGTGCCGCGCTTCTACGACGTCGACTCGGGTCGCGTCTTCGTGGACGGAGTCGACGTGCGCGACGTCACGCTCGCGTCGCTCCGGCGCGAGATCGGCGTCATCGCCCAGGATCCGTTCCTCTTCTCGACGACGGTGCGAGACAACATCGCGTTCGGTCTGCCCGAGCTGACCGAGGCCGAGGTGGAGCGCGCCGCACGGCTCGCGCAGGCGCACGAGTTCATCGAGCGCCTTCCCCAGCAATACGACACCGTCATCGGCGAGCGCGGGATCACGCTGTCGGGCGGGCAGCGGCAGCGGATCGCCATCGCCCGCGCCCTCGCCGTCGACCCGCGCATCCTCATCCTCGACGACGCGACCGCCTCGGTCGACGCGACGACCGAGGCGAAAATCCGCACCGGGCTGCGCGAGGTGATGAGCGGCCGAACGACGCTGATCATCGCGCACCGCCTGTCGACGATCGCGCTCGCAGACGAGATCGTCGTCCTCGACGCCGGCCGCATCGCGGCACGCGGCACGCACGAGGAGTTGCTCGCGACGAGCCCGATCTACCGCGAGATCTACGAGCACGGCCTGCTCGAGCGCCAGTTCGCCGACGCCGTCGAAGCGCGCGCCGACGTGGAGGAAGTCGCCTGATGCGGATGCACCAGCCGATGGGCGCCGCTCGCGCGGAGAAAGTCCAGGACTGGACGTGGAACACGACGCGCCGGCGGCTCGGCGTCCTCTGGCGGCTGACGAAGCCGTACCGCGGCCGGACGTTCCTGTCGTTCTTCTCGCTCCTCGCGGCGACGGCGACCGCGCTCGCCCCGCCGCTGCTCGCGAAGTACGCGCTCGACGACGCGATCGACGGCAAGACGGGCACGAACCTCGTCCTGATCGTGTCGCTGTTCGTCGGCGTCGCGCTCGCCAACTGGGGCATGACGTACGTCGAGACGTACATGACAGGCTGGGTCGGGGAGCGGATCCTCGCCGACCTGCGCAAGCAACTCTTCGGCCACCTCCAGACGCTCTCGCTCGGCTTCTACGAGCGGAACCGCGCCGGCGTCCTCATCAGCCGGATGACGAACGACGTCGAGGCGATCGACCAGCTCGTCACGGACGGGGTCACGACGCTCGCGCAGAGCACGCTCCTGCTGAGCGGGACAGCGTTCCTGCTGATCTTCCTCGACTGGCGGCTCGCCCTCGCGGTGCTGATCGTGATCCCGTTCATGGTCCTCGCGAGCGCGCTCTTCCGCTCGCGCTCGGCCCGCGCGTACTCGTCGGTGCGGGAGCGGCTCGGGCTCGTGACGGCCACACTCGCCGAGGACATCGCCGGCATGCGGATGGTGCAGGCATTCGTCCGCGAGGAGCGCGCGACGGAGAACTTCCGCGCGGTCGCGCTCGAGTACCGCGAGTCGAACATGCAAACGGTGAGGCTCAACGCGTACTACTTCCCCTTCGTCAGCCTCCTCGCGACGCTCGCCCTCGCGATCGTGCTCGGCTACGGCGGCCACCTCTACCTCAACAGCGCGATCCAGCTCACGACGCTGTTCGCCTTCATGCTGTACGTGAACAACTTCTTCGACCCAATCCAGCAGCTCTCGCAGCTCTACAACACGTTCCTCTCGGCAGCGGCGGCGCTCGACAAGATCATCGGCGTGCTCGACGAGAAGCCGGACGTCACAGACGCCGCGACCGCGGAGCCGCTCGCGCACATTCGCGGCCGCGTCGCCTTCGAGGACGTCCATTTCGCGTACGGGCTACGCGGCGGCGAGCAGGGCGAAGAAGTCCTCCACGGCATCGACCTCGACATTCCGGCCGGCACGACCGTCGCTCTCGTCGGTCACACGGGCGCGGGAAAGTCGACGATCGCGAAGCTCCTCGCGCGCTTCTACGAGCCGACGAGCGGACGCATCACGATCGACGGCGTCGACCTTAACGACGTCACGCAGGACTCACTTCGCCACCAGCTCGGGATCGTTCCGCAGGAAGGCTTTCTCTTCGCCGGCACCGTTGGCGAGAACATTGCCTTTGGCCGGCCCGACGCGAAGCCAGAGGAGATCGTCCGCGCGGCGCAGACCGTCGGAGCGCACGAGTTCATCTTCCGGCTCGAGAACGGCTACGAGACACAGCTCGGCGAGCGCGGCTCCCGCCTCTCGCTCGGCCAGCGGCAGCTCGTCGCGTTCGCGCGCGCACTGCTCGCCGACCCGCGGATTCTCATCCTCGACGAGGCGACCTCGTCAGTCGACATCGGTACGGAGAGGACAATCGAGCGGGCGCTCCGCACACTCCTCGCCGACCGCACGTCGTTCGTCATCGCGCACCGCCTCTCGACGATCCGCGACGCCGACCTCATCGTCGTGCTCGAGCACGGGCAGGTACAGGAGCAGGGCTCGCACGACGAGCTTCTCGCCAAGCAAGGGCTGTACACGTCGCTTTACGGCGACTGGGCCGCCGCGTAGTTCGTTTTCCAGTACTGCGTCATCTCGATCCGCTGCAGCAGCGTTGGATGGCTTTCGAGGAAGACGTAGTCCCACCACGGCGGGCTTGGATCGTCCTTCGTCTCGGATGCGAAGAGCTGGAACAGCGCCCGCCCCGCCGCCGGGTCTCGTGTCGCGCGCAACGCAGACCAGTCCGCCTCCGCCTCCATGTGCCGCGAGACGACGTTCTGCAACGGCGCGAAGACGAGCTGAAGGACGACGTACGCGAAGATCACGAGCGGCACCGCCTCAGGCACTCCCATCCCGCCGCGCCGTCGCGCGACGAGAGAGAGGAGGTACGCGAGCGGGAACATGAAAAGCGCGTACCAGGCGATCGACTTCCCGATGTGGTTGTGCGCGAGATGGCCGAGCTCGTGCGCGAGCACGACGCGGTCCTCGCGAGCCGTGAACGGTGGCCGGACTGATCGGCTTCCAGAGGAAGACGCCGCGACTCGGGCCGAGTCCGGTCGCGAACGCGTTCGGCTCGCTGAAACCGCTGATCACGCGAACGGGAACGTGAACGTGCTCAATCCGCTCGAGCCGCGAGACGTACGGCGCGTCGAAGCTGCGGCCGCCGATGAGCCACGGCGAGACGAACGCGAGGAGCGTCGCGATCCCGACGAAGATCGGCGCGGCGGGCAGCCACCAGCGGTTGCCGATCCAACGCACGCGAGCGAGGTTCATGGCGACGGCGAGCGCGACGCAGAGAGACACGAACCCGGCGCCAAGCGCGAGCCAGTTCCCGAGCGTCGCCTCGAAGTAGCTCCCGTCGAGGCCGTTGTGATGGCGCCACCAGACCGAGAGCACCTCGAACGGGACCTCCGCCGCCCACACGAGCGCGAAGCCGATCATCCCGAGCAGCATCCCGGTCCCCACCGGCCCTGCCGCCGACTCGCGCATCCAACGGATCCCGTAGCGCGCGTAGACGGCGAGAACGGCAAGCTGGGTGAGCGTCGCCCCGAGCCAGAAGAGCCGCGCGACCGAGCTGTAGTGCCGCGCCGCCGCGAGTACGCGCGCAGGGAACAGCGCCGTCTCGGAGAGAGAAGGCAGCCGATAGTCCGGGAGCGAAGAACGCCAGAGCAGCCAGGCGGCGACGGCCCATACCGCCGCCAGCCCAATCGCGACGAGCACGCCGAGCGGTGCGACGCGCGCCTTCGGCTGCGGCGTCACTCGCCGGCCGCGTCCTCGCCTTCGAGCGGGCTCGCGTGCGGGTAGCTGTCCGTGACGAGAAGCAGGTATCCCTGCATCTGCGCGTCATACCGCAACGCGTACGCGGCGAGGTTCCGGAGCCCCCATTGCGCCCGGCCCATGAAGAGCGCGAAGAACCACGTCAGCACGGCGGTCGCGAGCAGCGCGCCGCCGAGCGCACCGTCGACGATGAACGCCGGGATCACGAGCACCGTCCGGAACCCGGTCTTCCAGCGGTTCTGCCGCGCAGGCGACGCGACCTCGAGGTCGAGCGGATACGAGCCCTCCTGGCCGGCGAACCCCGGGAACGGATTCGCGACGAGCATGAGGTACGCGTAGACATGCAGCCGGTAGCGAATGAAGCGCGTAAGGAATCGATGCAACGCTGCGGAGGGCGTGCCGCGGAAGAGCGTCACGAACCACTGAAAGATGGCGGCAAAGAACGCCGGAATCGTCCACAGTAAGAGCCAGACGAGGTGCGGTATCGACAGCGGCAGCCGGAAGAAGACGGTGAGACGCGAGCGCCGCAGGTCGTACGGGTCGCCGACGACGCGCACCGGGTGGCGCGGCGGCCGCTCGACGCCGGCGAGCATCTCCGTCGGATCCGCATTCGGATAGCGGTCGGTGACGAGCAAGAGGTACGCGGAGGTCTGGGCCGTGTACCCGACCGACCAGGCGCCGGCGTCGCGCAGACCCTTCGGCATCCGTCCGCGAGCAAGCGAGGCGAACCAGCCGAGAAAGGCGCACACCAGGAGGAGGCTCGTGCCGGTCCCTCCGCCGCTAGAGCGGAAGCTCCCCGATTTCGATCGTCCGAAGAACTGGAGGGTGGACGTGGGCGACGCCCCGGCGACGAGCAGCGCCGGAATCGTGAAGAAGAGCCGGAGGAAGATCGACCACCGCGCCTGCTTGACCGGCTCGGGCGGCAACTCGATGTCGATCGGGTAGTAGTCGCCGCCAAAGTCCGGGAACGGGCTGGCGATCAGGTAGAGGTACGCGTTCAGGTGTGTCTGGTACCGGACGTAGTGGCACAGGTGCCGGTGAATCCGGGCCGGCGGCATTCCGGTGAAGAGCGAGATGAACCAGTTGGCGATCGAGACGAGAACGACCCAGACCGTCCAGAGCCCGTAGAAGATGAGGTGCGGGATCGCGAGGATGAGCCGGAAGAAGACGGTGACGCGGGTCCGCTCGTAATCGTCCTCGACGATGAGCTGAATCGGGTGCGGGACATGTCCGTCCATGGCGGTATTCATCGCACATCCGTCAGACTGAGGCCATGAGCCTCGACGACGAGACGATCGAGCGGATCGAGCAGCCGGTCTCGGAGGAGGCCCAGCACGAGACGCGCCTGACGCCCACCGAGGCTGTGGCGCGGATGAAGATCAACATCCCCGTCCGCTCCAATCGCAAGCTCCGCACCGTCGTCGAGCGCGTCAACGCCGACGAACAGCTCAAGGGCTGGTGGCACGTCTCGAACATCAACGCGGTCGCGCGGATGGAGATCAACGATCACTCGTGGGTGCACATCCAGATCGTCACGAACATCGCTCTGAAACTCCTCCGGCAACTGACAAAGCACGGCGTCGAACCGGGCCTCGTGCGCGACTTCGGGCTCGAGCAGGACGATGCCGAGGTGGTCGTGGTGCTCGCAGCGCTCCTTCATTGCATCGGGATGTCGATCCACCGCCACGGCCACGAGGACTTCTCGCTCTTCCTCTCCGAGCCGAAGATCCGCGAGCTGATCGACGGGCTGTACGACGAGCCGGACAAGACCGTCGTCGTCTCGGAGGTGCTGCAGTCGATCATCAGCCACCGCGCCGACGGCCATCCGCTAACGGTCGACGCGGGCATCCTCCGCGTCGCCGACGCGCTCGACATGGCGAAGGGTCGCTCGCGGATCCCGTTCGAGAAGGGCAGCGTCTCTATGCACTCGCTTTCGGCGGCCGCGATCGAGGACGTCGAGATCACCGACGGCGACGAGCGCCCGATCAAGATCTCGATCCTCATGAACAACTCGTCCGGCCTGTTCCAGGTGGACGGCCTGCTGAAGGCGAAGCTCCACGGCAGCGGCCTCGAGCCGTACGTCGAGGTTGTCGCGCACATCGACACCGAAACCGAGCGACGCCTCGTGCCGATGTACCGGCTCGAAATCTGAGCGGGAGCCTGGCTACACTGACCCCGCGATCCTTGCGGGATCGTCTAATGGTAGGACGCCCGCCTCTGGAGCGGGAAGTTGGGGTTCGAGTCCCTGTCCCGCAGTTTCCGAGACCCGCTGCTAATGGCGGGTTTCGCCGTTAGGGGGCTACGGTTCCCTCGGATGACCGTCGAGGCGAGCCACCGGCACGGGACGCATGTTCATAGCCATCCGCACCGGGGCGCTCACCGTCACCTGACGCGGTGGCAACCATCGCAGGCGCTCGCGGACGCCCACGCGCACCAACGACTTCACCCGCACGACCATGATCATGCGCACGACCACGAGCACCCGCACTCGCACTCGCACGGACACGGGGAGCACGGCCACTCACATGGGCTTGTAGATCGGTCCCTTCTCCGCTCGCGCGAGGGTCTGAAGGCGGTCGGAATCAGCCTCGGCGTGCTCGGCGTCGCCGCGACTCGCACAGCTTCTGATCTTCGCGCTCACCGGATCGGTCGCCCTCCTCGCGGACCTGATCCACAACTTCGGCGATGCGCTGACTGCCGTCCCGCTGGCGATTGCCTTCTACCTGCGGAGCTTCCGGGCCGAGAAGATCGCGGGGCTGTTTGTCGTGTTCGCGATCTTCGTCTCGGCCTGCGTCGCCCTCTACGAGACGATCATGCGCTTCATCCACCCGCAGCAGCTAACCCATCTCTGGGTCCTCGCCGCCGCCGGGGTAATCGGATTTGTCGGGAACGAGATCGCTGCTCAGGTGCGCCTGCGGGCAGGAGATCGCCTGGCGAGCCCCGCCCTCATCGCCGACGGCAACCACGCTCGCGTGGACGGCTTCGTCTCGCTCGGCGTCGTCGCGAGCGCAATCATCGTCGGCCTCGGCTTCCCCCGAGGCGACCCTCTCATCGGCCTTCTGATCACGCTCGTGATCCTCAAAATCACCTGGGATTCGTGGCGCACCGTGTCGACCACCGATCCCGGCGAGATGCACGAGCCGTGAGCGCCAAGCACAGTCATCACGGGCACTCCCACGGTGTCCGCGAAGACGCCGACACGAAACCTCTGACGATCGCGCTCGCGCTGATCGTCGGCTTCATGGCCACCGAAGTTGTGGTCGGAATCCTCGCCGACTCACTCGCCCTGCTCTCGGATGCCGCGCACATGCTGACCGACGCGGCGGCGCTGGCTATGAGCCTCTGGGTGATCCGGCTCGTGAAGCGCCCCGCCGGCGGCAACCTCACGTTCGGCCTCAAACGGACAGAGATTCTCTCGGCGCAGGCGAACGGCATCACGCTGCTCGTCCTCGCCGGGCTGATCGTCTACGGAGGCATCCACCGCCTCATAACGCCGCCGCCCGCGGGGGGCTTGGCCATCCTCATCGTCGCTCTCGCCGGGATCGGCGTGACCCTCGCCGCGACCTGGCAGTTGGCGAAGGCGAACCGGCAGTCGATGAACATCGAGGGCAGCTACCAGCACACCCTCACCGACCTGCTCGCTTTTATCGTCACCGCGATCGCAGGCGTGGTCATCCTCGCCACCGGCTGGACCCGCGCCGACGGGGTTGCAGCCCTCGTCATCGCGGGCGTGATGATCCATTCGGCCTGGGGCTTGTTGCGCGACTCCGGCCGTGTGCTGCTGGAGGCGGCGCCGGAGGGGATCGACGCGCAGGAGATCGGTCGCGCGCTTGCCGCGCACCCACACGTCGAGAACATCCACGACCTGCACGTCTGGGAGATTTCGAGCGGCTTCCCGTCTCTGTCAGCCCACGTCCTCGTGCACAAGGGCGACGACTGCCACGCCGTCCGTCGCGAGCTGGAACGGATGCTCGACGAGCGTTTTCACATCGACCACACCACTCTCCAAGTCGATCACTCCCCCGACCGCGGCCTCGTACAGATCGGCGAGGCTCGGCCGATCCCGCGCGCCAGCGCGGGCGCAACGGAGGGCAACACGGGGGCAACATGACCCCGCCGAGACCGGCCGAGACACTCGGCCAGGAGAGACGAGTCCCTGTCCCGCAGTTACTACTCATGGCGCTTTCACCTAGCGCCCGTACGATCGCCGGAGATCATGGACGCCGAACCGAACCTCGGCCAGCCGCCGTACGTACGTGAGCCTGACGGTAGGCCGCGGCGAAACTCCCCGCGCCGTCGGCGGCCACGCCGCGGTAAGGCCCGCAGGCGGAAGCGCTTCTGGATACCGCTTCTCATGCTCCTCCTCGTCTCGCCCGCGATCTACTCGTGGACGCGAATGATGATGCTCCCGTCGAGCGAGTCGGTCTTTCCCCGCACCGTCGAATGGATCCGCGAGCACCACGGCAACTGGCTCGTCAACAACGTCGAGCACTACTACACCACCTGGTTTGACACGCCGACGAAGTACACGGCCGTGACACCGAGCTCGATCGACGGCGCAACGGGAAGCCTCCTCCTGCAAGCAAAGGTCGTCGGGCGCATTCAGCACAACGGCTCCGCGATTCGCTTCCAGGTCAAGGACCTCGCCGGAAGCAAACCCGCGCGGATCTGGGTCGAGTACAGCGGCATCGTCCCCAAGCGCTTGCGAACAGGACGCGGCGTCTCCGTCACCGGATCGATGAGCAACGGCGCCTTCGCCGCGAGCGGCTCGCTCCAGGTGGTCCAGCGCGGGAATCAGCCGGTCGGGCACCACGCGACGAGGTCCTATGAACCGCCGAACATCAAGCCGGTTTTCACGTATCACCTGCCGGGCGAAGGAGTCTGGAAGCCGACCGGCCCGCCCGTGCACGGCGGTCCGCCCGTCCTCGTCACGACGTTCCGTCCGGAGACCGCGTACCCGCAGATCACCGCGTACGTCGCGTGGTTCGACCACACACGGACGGCGAGCGCGTACTACCCCGGGAGATACGAGCCGCCACACGCGACTCTGCGCGGCCCGGCCGAGGTGCCGTTCTCCCAGCGCTACCGGCTCCTCTCGACGTTCAACGGCGGCTTCATCTACACCGACGGCCTGAACGGCGACGCGGTCAACGGCGTCACGAACGAGCCGCTGAAGCAGGGAAACGCGACGGTCGTCGCGTACAAGAACGGCAGTGTGGACATCGTCGACTGGAAGGGCGGTTCGAGCCCCCGCCGCAATGTCGCCTGGGCGCGCCAGAGCCTCCCGCTCATCGTCGAGCGCGGCCGGCGCAACCCGGCCCTCGACCTCAGTACGGACTGGGGCTACACCCTTGGGAACGCCGTTCGCGTCTGGCGGACCGGACTCGGGATCGACAAGCACGGGAACCTCATCTACGTCGCGGCGAGCTACCAGACGGTGATCTCGCTCGCCGATATCCTCATCCATGCCGGAGCGGTGCGCGCGATGGAGCTCGACATCAACCCCGAGTGGTACACGCTCATCACGTACCGTCACGAGCACGGCCTCGTGCCGCAGGTGGTCGCGCCGAACTACCAGCAGCCCCCCACTCGCTACCTTGTCCCGGACGATCGCGACTTCTTCGCGATCTACCGGCGCCTGCCCGGCGCAGTCACGGTTCCTCTCAAATAGCCAACACGACCGACCGGAGGGGTGGGCACACTGGTTCAGATGCGGCGCGGGATCTCGCTCCTCGGCATCGTCGTGCTCGTCGCGAGCCTCGGCGCGGCCGCTGCCGGGCTGACGGCGGCGGCGGCGATACGACGACGACCGACACGACGACAACCGACACGACGACGACGACGTCGACGACGTTGACGACCACGACGACGCCGATGTTCGTGCCGCTTGCCGGGTCGAGCCTGCCGCGCGGCTGCGTCGGCGCGGGCGTCGCCGCGATCGCGAACCCTGACGGCACGGTCGTCGCGCTCACGCTGCCAAGCGCGGGGCTCGGCGCGTCCGAATACTCGGCCTCCCACGTGTTCCTGACGTTCGACTCGGCCACGAAGACCGGATCCGGCTGCCGTAGCGAGCATGTGGCGCTGACGAACGTCTCTCTCTTCGGTGGCGCCGTCACTGCGGAGACGGTCACGGCAACCGACGGCAAGGGGAAGGCGACCGTGCTCGCGGTCAACGGCTCACCGGTAACGGCACAGGCCGGCCAGACCGTCGCGGTCGGAGGCTGGGGGCTCCTCACGCTCGGAGCGTCGAGCGGGCGCCTCTCCGCGCCGCTCGCATTGCGGCTCCGGTACAGCCACAACTCGGTGCCGGCCGGAACGACGATCTTCATCGGCTTCGCCGCGATTGCGCAGCCGCGCACCGTGACGCCCCCGCCGCGCAAGCCGCCCCAGCATCACCACCACCGCAAGCACGGGCACAAGGCGCACATCCACCAGCCGCTCACATGGACGCCCAAGCTCGGGATCGCGCCGTCGCAATACGTATTTCCGGTCGACGGCGGCGCGTCGTACGCCGACACGTACGGCGCGGGACGAAACGACATCTACGACGGCTGGCACCACGGCGACGACCTCTTTGCGCCGCTCGGCACGCCACTCGTCGCGGTCGCGACGGGGAAATTGACCCTCGTCGGCTGGAACCAGCTCGGCGGCTGGCGCGTCTGGCTCACCGACAAGAAGGGCAACTCCTTCTACTACGCGCACATGGCCGGCTATTCGCGCACTGTGCTTCACCACCGGCACGTGACGGCCGGCCAGGTGATCGGTTTCCTCGGCCGCACGGGCGACGCATTCACGACGCCGCCGCACCTCCATTTCGAGATCCATCCGCACCAGCTCCTGAGGCTCGACTACGACGGCGCGGTCAACCCGACGACGTACCTCCAGTCGTGGCGGGTCGTGCACCTGTCGGCGAGCAAGATTCCGCCGGCGGCGCGGTTGAGCGCGCCCGCCGGGACGCCAACGCAGGAGGCCGCAGTCGTCTGGGACGAACTGCTGCAGGCGCGAGGCCTCGGGCCGGACGGCGAGCCCGCGGTCGCGCAGACACCGTCGCTGCGACGTCCGTTCCCGGCCGCGTGGAATACGCCGGAGTTCGTCGATGCACGGCGTCTCGCGAGCGCCCGCCGTGCCGGCGACAATCCGCTTTCGTCGGACAGCGTGTGGCCGTCGCTCGCACTCGGCGTGGCGCTCGCCGTTCTCGCTGCGCTCGGCTCGTTCGCCGTCCTGCGCCGCCGCCGGTCGACCTCGTAGACCCGCCTCGCAACGGCCGTGGCTAGACTGGCCCGCGCTCGGCCCGTTCGTCTAGTGGCCTAGGACACCGCCCTCTCACGGCGGCGGCACGGGTTCGAATCCCGTACGGGCCTCTGTCAAAAGCCCCTGCTAGGCGGGGGCTTTTTCGTCCGCTCGAGCGTCGGCCGGGCCTGCTGCTTGACTCCATCCTCGAATCCGGTCCAGTACCGAGGAGGAATGACATGAAGCATTTCAGGCATCCGGCGACCATCATCGCCGGGATCGCTCTTTTTGCCGCGTTGAGTGGCGGGGCAGGTGCCGCCATGACGACGCTCATCTCAGGCTCGCAGATCAAGAGCGGCTCGATCCCCGTGAACAAGCTCCAGCCTTCGGCAATCAAGGCTCTGCAGGTGACCGGCATGGCCCGCACCGTCGGGACTGGGGGCAATAGCTGCCAGGAGAACACGACGGGCAGCTACACGTTCTGTGGGGTTCCCGTACACCGTCAAGTTCGACAAGAAGACCGGCGCGCTGGTCACGGGTTCTCTCGACCTGGCTTCGGGCGACGGCTTGGAGGTGTCCGGCTCGCTCGGCGTGTGCTACGCGCAACACGGCTCGTCGACGTTGACCGAGGTGTCTCATGTATTTCCGGAGTTCGTGGCGGCGGCCGATTCGTACTTCGCCCAGGCGACGACGGCCGTCGTCGGAGGACTGAAGGGAACGTACGACGTCGGCTTTTGCCTGAAGGGTGAGAGCGGCAACGCCCAAAACGGCAATTTCACGGTCAGTGTCTTGGCAGCAGAGACCAACAAAGGCGTAAAGACACTCAAGTAGTAGCGATTGAGGCCTCGGCGGTCTCGGGTCTGCCCGACCCGGGACCGCCGGCGTCAAACATCGCCCTTCTCGGGTGACGCGCGCAGGCGCCGCCATCGGCAGTGTGAGCAGAGACATGTGGGGTGTCGTAATCGGGCTCGGAGTAGCGATGGCGCTGACGCCGCTGTGTCCGCTTGCCGTCGTCGTGCTGCTCTCGCTACAGAAAGGGGCGCGGAAGGCCTGGGCGTTCTTCCTCGGTGAGTTCGTCGTGTTGGCCGGGATCGGAGTTCTCACCGTGTTCCTCCATGTCGGAACGTCGCAGCAAAGCGCGAGCAAGCCCGCGTCGATCGTCACAGTCGTCGCCGGGGTCGCCATGCTCGTGATCGGCGCATTGTTCGTCGTACGTGCACGCCGGGCCGAAGAGTCCAAGGAGCCGTCCTTCATGGCTCGCCTCGACCGAATGGAGCCGTGGCCCGCCTTCGTCCTCGGGCTCTTTCTCCCGACCTACCTGATCGCCGTCGCCGCCGGGGCTCACATCGTCGGAACGCACCCGGGGACAGCCGCGGCGATAGGAGGCGTGGTCGTCTTCCTCGTCGTGGGGACCAGCACGTCCTACGTGCCGATCGTGTTGGCAGAGGTCGCTCCCGAGCGGTCGGCGCCGGCCCGAGCCCGCCTTCGGGACGCGCTCATGCGCAACTGGCAGCTTGTCGGCAGCGTGCTGCTTCTCGTTGTCGGCGTCTTCCTGATTGCAAAAGGCGTCGTCGCCTTGACCTGACGACCGCTTACGCGAGAGCCGCGGCCGAGCGGACGCGCCTGAGCGTCTCGTCGCGGCCGAGCAGTTCGATGCTCTCGAACAGGCCCGGCGAGATCTTCGACCCCGTCACCGCGACGCGGATCGGCTGGAACGCCTGGCGCGGCTTGAGCTCGAGCTTCTCCGCCGCGGCGCGCAGCGCCGCCTCGATCGCCTCTGCGTCGAACGGCTCGAGCGTCGCCGAGCGCCTCGTCCGCGGCCGCGAGCATCGTCGCCGCCGCCCTCGAGCTGCGCCGGGTCCGGCTCGACGTCGCCGAAGAAAAAGCCTGCATAACGCGGGGTATTCGGAGAGCTTCGCGATCTTCTCCTGCACGAGCGGCGCGGTGTGCGCGACGAGCTCGGCGTCCCAGTCGTACCCGTTCTCGCCGAGCCAGAGCACGAGCCGGTGCGTGTAGTCCTCGAGCGAGAGCTCGCGGAGATAGACGCCGTTCATCCAGTCGAGCTTCGCGTAGTCGAACTGCGACGGGCTCGAGCTGACCTTCTCGAGGGAGAACCGCGCGACGAGCTCGTCGCGGCTCATGAGCGTCGTCTCGCCGTCGGGCGCCCAGCCGAGCAGCGCGAGGAAGTTGAGCATCGTCTCGGGGAGGTAGCCGGCGGCGCGGAACTCGTCGATCCCCGTCGCGCCGTGCCGCTTCGAGAGCTTCTTCCCGTCCTGGCCGAAGATGCTCGGCACGTGCGCGTAGACGGGCAGGTCGCCGCCGACCGCGCGGATGATGTTGATCTGCGTCGGCGTGTTCGAGATGTGGTCGTCGCCGCGGATGACGTGCGTGATCCCGTCCCAGACGTCCTCGAGCGGTGATGCGAAGTTGTAGATCGGCCGGCCGTCGGAGCGGACGATGACCGGATCGGCGAGACCCGCGTTCTCGAACTCGACGCGGCCGCGGACGACGTCGTCCCACGCGGTCACGCCGTCGTCGGGCATGCGGAAACGGATCGCGCCGTCGTCGGCGTACGCCTTCCCCTCCGCGACGAGCCGCTCGGCGACTCGTTGCGGCAGTCGTCCATGCGGTCGAGCTGGAACGTCGGCTCGCCGTCCCACTCGATCCCGATCCAGCTGAGCGACTGCTTGATCTGGTCGACCGCCTCCGCGACCTCGCGCGTCGTGTCGGTGTTCTCGATGCGCAGGCGGTTCTCGCCGCCGTGCTGGCGCGCGAAGAGCCAGTTGAAGAGGAACGTGCGGACGCCGCCGATGTGGAGGAAGCCGGTCGGGCTCGGAGCCATGCGAACGCGGACGGTCACGCGGGTAGCGTAGGCCGCGTGCGGACGCTGACGCTGCGGGAGCTGAATCGCGCCACGCTCGCGCGCCAGATGCTGCTCGAGCGGCGGCGCTCTTCTCCGCTCGCGGCGATCGAGCGGCTCGTCGGGATGCAGGCGCAGTGGCCGCCGGCGCCGTACGTCGGGCTGTGGTCGCGGCTCGACGGATTCCGCCGGCCGACGCTCGAGCGCGCGGTGCTGCGCGGCGACGTGCTGAAGCCGTCGGTGATGCGCGGCACGCTCCACCTCGTCACGGCGCGCGACTACCCGCTCTTCTACGCGGCGTTCAAGGAGATGAACTACGTGGTTCGGCCCGGCTCCACCTCGAGCGCGGCGCAGGTCGCGATCCCGGACGTCCTCGCGCTCCTGCGCGACGGCCGGATCACGCACGCGGAGATCTTCGCGCACCTGCGCGAGACGCATCCCGAGCTCGACGGAGATGGACTGGCGGCGGATGGTGCACGCGGTGCGCCGCCACGCGCATCTCATCCACGCGCGCGAGACCGCGGGCTGGACGACGCAGCCGACGGCGGTCTACGAGCGCGTCGCAGCTCCGGCCGAGATCGACGCCTCGGCAGCGCGTACCGAGATCGTCCGCCGCTACCTCCGCGCGTTCGGTCCGGCGACGAAGGCCGACATCGCGGACTGGTCCGGCCTGCGCGTGCGCGACTTCGAGCACGCGCTCGACGGCCTCCCGACCCACCGCACGGTAGGAGGGTCGCGAGCTGTTCGACGTCCCGCGCGCGCCGCTCCCGCGGGCGACATGCCCGCGCCGGTGCGCTTCCTGCCGAAGTGGGACAACGTCATCCTCGGCTTCGCCGACCGGACGCGGATCATCTCCGACGAGATCCGCAAGCAGGTGATCGGCAAGAACGGCGACGTCGCGCAGACCGTGCTCGTCGACGGCGTGGTCGCCGCGACGTGGGCGGTCGATACGAAGGGGAAGGTGACCGTGCAGCCCGTTCGCGCCTCTCCCCCGCGTCTGGCGGCGGCAGGTCGACGACGAAGCGGCGCGCCTCGAAGCGTGGCTTCGCTGATGCAGATCGGCGCGCACATCTCGTCCTCCGGCGGCATCGACAAGGCGTCGACCGCGCCGTCGCGATCGGCGCGGACTCGGTGCAGGTGTTCACGCAGAGCCCGCGCGCGTGGCGGCCGACGAACCACGATCCCGCGAGCTTCGAGCGGTTCCGGGAGAAGTACGCGGCTGCCGGCCTCGGCGGCGCGCTCTGCCACGCGGTCTACCTCTGCAACATGGCCGCGCCCGATCCGGTCACGTACGAGCGCTCGGTCGCGACGCTGCGCAACACGACCGAGGTCGCGGCCGCGATCGGCGCGCACGTCGTCTTCCACGTCGGCTCGCACCTCGGCGCCGGGCTCGAGGTCGGGCTCGAGAAGATCGTCCCCGCGCTCGAGCACGCGCTCGAGCTGTGCACCGACGAGACGTGGCTCCTGATGGAGAACTCCGCCGGCGCGGGCGGCACGATCGGCCGCTCGATCGAGGAGCTCGCGACGATCCACGAGCGGCTCGGGGCGACTCCGCGCGGCTCGGTGTCTGCCTCGACTCGTGCCATCTCTACGTGTCCGGCGTGGACGTGACCGATCCGGCCGCGCTCGACGCGTGCCTCGACGAGCTCGACGCGTCGATCGGGCTCGACCGAAGCTGCGCGCGCTCCACGTCAACGACTCCGCCGCGCCGTTCGGCTCGAACCGCGACCGCCACGCGAACATCCTCGAGGGCGAGATCGGCGAGAAGATGGGCGTCTTCCTCTCGAACCCGCGCCTGCAAGGACTTCCCGCCGTGCTCGAGACCGCGGGGCCGGAGGGTCACGGCCCCGACGCCGCCGAGCTCCAGAAGACGAAGGACCTGCGGGAGCGCTGGCTGTCCTGAAGCGCCACGTCCGGTAGCAGATACCGGACATGTCCCGTGCGGACAGGCTATGCTCCATTTGCAGCGACGTTTGCGACCGGTATGCCGAGCGAGTCATGGTCCCTAACGGACACGTCCGGTGCCTGGCACCGGCCGTGTACGTTCGGGACGTGTCCGCGAGGGCGGTATCGCTGGGTCGTGCTCGGCGCCGGGACGTTCGCGCAGGCGTCGTTCTCCGCGTCGACGGTCGGCCTGCCGGCGCTCGGTCCGGCGCTGAAGAGCGGCTACGGGCTGACGCTGGGCGAGACCGGCGTCGTGCTCGCGGCGATCGGGATCGGGATGCTCTTCACGCTGCTGCCGTGGGGTCTCGTCGCCGACCGCGTCGACGAGCGCTGGGTGATCGCGACCGGGCTCACCGGCGCCGCCGGCGCGCTCGTCGCATCGCCTCGACGACCACGAGCTTCGCCGCGGCGTGACGGTCGCGCTCGTCGCGACGGGAGCGCTCGGCGCGAGCGTCAACGCCGCGAGCGGACGCGCGATCATGGCGTGGTTCCCCGCCTCGGAACTCGGCCTCGCGCTCGGGATCCGGCAGACCGCGATCCCGATCGGCGGCGACGATCGGAGCCGCGCTCCTGCCCGTCCTCGCCTCGGCCGGTGGTACGCACGCTCGCGTTCCTCTTCCTCGCCGGCGTCGTGCGCGACCGGCGCAGTCGTCGCAGCGTCTTCGTCCGCGGCGGAGCGAAGACCGCGAGCCGGAGCTCGACGACATCTCCCGCCCGCTCCGCGACTCGCGCATGTGGCTGCTCGGCCTCGGCACCGGCTTCTACCTCATCGCCCAGATCGCGATCACCGGCTTCGTCGTCCTCTTCCTCCACGACGAGCGTCACCTCTCCACCGGCCTGGCTGCCGATGTCTCGCTGCGATCACGTGCTCGCGATTGGCGCGCGCGATCGGCGTCGGGACTGATCTCCGACCGGCTCGGCAGCCGCCTCGGACCGCTGCGAACGATCGGCGTGGCGCTCGCGCGTCGGCACCGCCGCCGCGCCGTCGCGACCGAGCGCGCCACTCGCGCTCCTCATCCCGCTCTTCGTGATCGCCGGCGTGCTGAGCATGTCGTGGAACGGCCTCGCGTACGCCGCGGCCGCGGAGGCGGCGGGAGCCTCGGAAGACAGGCGCTGCGCTCGGCTTTCAGCAGACGCTGCTCGGCGTCGTCGTCGCGGGCGCGCCGTCGGTCGATCGCCGCGATCGCGACGCACAGCTGGCGCGTCGCGTTCCTCTTCGCCGCCGCCGGCCCGGCGGTCGGCGTCGTCGATCCTCTCGCGGCTCAGCGAACGCGGGCGAACACGCGGAACGTCGGAGACCCGGCGGGCAACTCTCCGAACTCCGGATTGAGGCAGCCGAGCTCGTTCTCGCGATGCCGGAACGTCGACTGCACGCCCGACTGGCACATCGGGAGCGGCGCCCGCAGCGCCCGCACCGCGCCGAACCCCTCGCGGCTCCGCTCGCCCTGCGCGCAGCAGATCGACGTCGATCTCCGCCTCGTAGACCTTCTGCAGACAGCCCATGTACGTGTGCCCATGCTGGTCGTACGCGTACACGAACGGGCACGAACGGGCCAGGCACGCAGCCGGGTAGACGACCTTCTCGCAGTGCACCTCGCAGAGCCGGCACTCCGCCTCGTCCTGCGGATGGAGAGGAAGCGTCGCCGTGGCTTGCTTGGGCGTCATACAGACATTGTCGGAACGGCTGCCCGCGCTCCGCAAGACTTGACTTATCGCGGATCTCGCGCTAGTCGCCGAACGATCGAGACGACGTCCACGGCCGTGAACGCCTGGAAGTCGGGTTCGATCTCCGGCATCGTCGTCTGCTCTGAACCACAGCGCCTGAACCGTCGTCATGCCCGCGGCGGCTGCTCTTTGCACATCGGCGAGCGAGTCGCCGACGAAGAGCACCGCCGTCGGGCTCGACGCCGAGCTCCGCGCACGCGCGGCGCGAGGTTGTCGTCGCCGAGCACGACCGCATCGAGGAGCGGCGCGAAGCCGAGCCGCTCGACGTCGCTCGCGATGATGCGTGGCGGATCGGGCCACGGATCCGCGACGACCGCCGTCTTCAGGCCGCGCTCGCGCAGCGTCTCGAGCAGCGCCGGCGCCATCGAGAGGACGCCGTAGGCGGGCAGCCAAACCGCGTGCTCGGCGTCGATGAACGCGTCCGGATCCTCGACGCCGAGCTCCGCGAGCAGCTCCGCGTACGGCCGACGCCCGTGCGCGTCGCCGAGGAGCAAGCTCGCGCCAGCGCGCGTGAACTCCGGCGTCGTCGCGGCCGAGCGCCGCGCGGTGGCCGGCCTCGACGAGCGCGTCGTCCCACTCGAAGCGAGACGAGCGTGTTCGCTCCAGTCGAAAAGAACCGCCTCCAGCACGGCTCGTTACGGTAATCGCGTGGGCACGAAGCTCCTCTGGGCATCGCTCCTCCTCGCGCCCCGTCACGATTGCGATCGACAAGCTCACGAGCGCCGGCGAGGTGACCCTCTTCGTCCTCTCGGCGCTCTCGCTCATCCCGCTCGCGTGGCTGATCGGGGAGGCGACCGAGCACGCGGCGGAGCACACCGGGCCGGGCATCGGCGGCTTCCTCAACGCGAGCTTCGGGAACGCGCCAGAACTGATCGTCGCGCTCTTCGCGATCGGCGCGAACCTCCCGGTCGTCGTGCGCGGCTCGCTCGTCGGGCAGCGTCATCTCGAACCTCCTGCTCGTCTTCGGCGTGACGCAGATCGCGGGGCCGGACGGGAAGGCGATCGACCGCCGCTCGCTGCTCGTGCAGATCGGCCTCGTCGGCGTCGCCGTCGCGGCGTTCGTGATCCCGTCAGTGGCCGGGCTACAGCGGAGACGCCGGAGCGGCACGCTGCGGTCGTCGCGTCCGTGCCGGTCGCGATCGCGCTGCTTCTCGTCTACGTCGCGTCATCGGACGGAACCTCCGTCGTCACTGCGCAGGTCGAGCGAAAGCCGCCGGCCCCCGACGCGTGGACGATGCCGGTCGCGCTCGCCGTCCTCGCATCGCAACGGGCGCGACCGCATGGATCAGCGAGATCCTCGTCCACTCACTCCACGCATTCGCGTCCGCCGTCGGGCTGAGCGAGTTCTTCATCGCCGTCGTCGTCGTCGCGATCGTCGGGAACGCGGCCGAGCACGGCGGCGCGATCGTCATCGCCCACGCGGGGAAGATGCGGCTCGCCACGGAGATCGCGGTCTCCTCGAGCGCGCAGGTCGCCGCTGCTCGTCGTCCCGGCCGTCACGCTGCTCGGCCTCTTGTTCGCGCACCCGCTCGCGCTCTCGTTCCGCTGGACGGAGCTCGTCGCGATGGCGATCGCCGCGGTCGCCGCAGCGGCCGTCGTGTGGAACGGACAGACGAGCCGCCGCGAGGGAGCCGTGCTCGTCGCGCGTGTACGTGCTTGACGGTCGCCGGCTTTCTCCTCTACGGCGGCCGGTAGGCTCGAACCATGGCCACACAGAGGAGACCACCGTCACCGCGCCCGCCGGCGCAGCCGTCGAAGCGCGCGAGCTGACGCGCCGCTACGGCGAGGGCGAGACAGCCGTCGACGCGCTCCGCGGCGTCGATCTCACCGTCCGCTCGGGCGAGCTCGTCGCCGTCATGGGACCGTCTGGCTCCGGCAAGTCGACGCTCATGCACATCCTCGCCGGCCTCGACAAGCCGACGTCCGGCACCGTCTCGATCGCCGGCACCGAGATCACGGAGCTCATCGACGCGAAGCTCACGCTCCTACGGCGCGAACACATCGGCTTCGTCTTCCAGTTCTTCAACCTCCTGCCGATGCTCAACGCCGAGGAGAACGTCGTCCTGCCGCTCTCGATCGCCGGGGAGAAGCCCGACAAGGAGTGGCTCGACGACGCTGCTCGACCAGATGGGCCTCGCGAACCGCCGCAGCCACCGGCCCGTCGGAGCTCTCGGGCGGCCAGCAGCAGCGCGTCGCGATCGCGCGCGCGCTCGTCACGCGGCCGACGATCCTCTTCGCCGACGAGCCGACCGGGAACCTCGACTCGAAGACGAGCGGCGAGATCCTCGAGCTCGTGCGGAACTCGACCGACAGCTACGGCCAGACAACCGTGATGGTCACGCACGAGGCGCGCGCAGCCGCGATCGCCGACCGGATCCTCTTCCTCGACGACGGCCTGATCGTGAAGGAGCTGCGCGGCGCGACGCAAGCCGAAGTGCTCGACGGTCATGTCCGAGCTGCGGTGATCGGGGTCGCCCTGAAGGGCTGGCGCGGACGGAAGCTCCGCGCCGCGCTGACTGCGATCGCGATCGTCCTCGGCGTCGCGATGATCAGCGGCACGCTACGTCCTCACCGACTCGATCAAGGAGGCGTTCAACGCCATCAACACCGAGGTGCGCGCCAGCTCCGATGTCGTCGTCTCCGGCAAAGTCAGCGTTCGACCTCGGAGGCGGAGAGGGCTCGCAAGCCCCGACGCTCACGCCGGCGCTACTCGACACGC
Organism: uncultured Actinomycetes bacterium; assembly: GCA_963816735.1. Lineage (GTDB taxonomy): Bacteria > Actinomycetota > Thermoleophilia > Gaiellales > Gaiellaceae > Palsa-739. Next base: position 222,692 of record CAWFLY010000010.1, on the reverse strand, counting down.
TCAAGGGGCTTCCGGACACTGCGGATGCGGCCGGCGGCGTCTTCAGCCAGAACACGACACTCGTCCAGAACGGGAAGACGATCGCCTTCGGCGGCGCCCCGAATTTCGGTTTCAGCGTCACGGCCGGCTCGCCGTTCAATGCGTTGACACTCGTCTCCGGACAGTGGCCGCGCGGCGATGAGGTCGTGATCGACACGAGCACCGCTTCGAAGAAGAACCTCCACGTGGGCGACATGATCGGCGTGCAGGCGATCGGCCCGGTCGAGCAGTTCCGGATCTCGGGCATGGCCGTCCTCGGACAATCGGCCGGGATCGGCGGCGCGACGCTCGCGGGCTTCGACCTCCCGACCGCGCAACGGCTCTTCGACAAGAAGGGCCAGTTCGACGAGATCGCGATGGCGGCGAAGTCCGGGGTAACCCCGGACGAGCTTCTGCAGCAGGTAAACGCGGTTCTGCCGCCGACGGCGGAGGCCCGCACCGGCAAGCAGCAGGCGGCGAAGGACGCGGCCAACACCGACTCGTTCATCAGCTTCCTCCGCACCTTCCTGCTCGCGTTCGGCGGCATCGCCCTCTTCGTCGGCAGCTTCGTCATCGCGAACTCGCTCTCGATCACGATCGCCCAGCGCACGCGGGAGCTCGCGACGTTGCGCACCCTCGGCGCGTCGCGAAGCAGGTGCTCGGCCTGATCTTCGTCGAGTCGCTCGTCATGGGAACGATCGCCTCGATCGTCGGCCTCTTCCTCGGGTTCGGGCTGGCCGAGGGGCTCTTCTGGCTCTTCGACACGGTCGGCTTCACGCTGCCGAACAACGGAATCGTGCTCGAGACGCGGACGGCTGTCGTCGCGCTGATCGCCGGGATCCTCGTCACGGTCATCGCGAGCATGCGCCCGGCGTTCCGCGCAACGCGCGTTCCGCCGATCGCAGCCGTGCGCGAGGGCGCGCAGCTGCCGCCGTCGCGCTTCGCGCAGTACCGGACGGCTCGGCTCCGTGATCCTCACGGCGGCCGGCTTCGCAGCGCTCCTTGCCGGCCTGTTCGTTCCGCACCTCGGGACAAAGGGCGTCCTGCTCTTCATGGGAGTCGGAACGCTCCTGATCTTCATCGGCGTCTCGATGCTCTCCGTGCGCTTCATCGTGCCGCTGGCCGGAGCGGTCGGTCCACCTGCCCGGTGGCTCCTTACCGCCCTGTGGCTCTTGTTCTTGTTCTTGACCCCGATCGGCTGGGTCTACCAGATCTACCATCGCGTTCGCTACGGCGCATGGCCGACGTATATCGACCGGTCGTCCGCGGACGCACTCGCCCGCGACAACGCGCGGCGGAACCCGCAGCGGACCGCCTCGACCGCGGCAGCGCTGATGATCGGCCTCGCGCTGGTGACCCTCGTCGCGATGCTCGCCGCCGGGATCGTCTCGAGCTTCCGCGGCGCGGTTAACTCGATCTGGAACAACGCCGACTACGCGATCACCGCGCAGAACAACTTCACCCCGCTTCCCGTCGCCGCAGCGGACACTGCGGCAAGCAGTCCGGTCGTGGCAGCGATTGCGAACGTGCGCACCGGCCAGGCGGAGGCGTTCGGCTCCACCTTCCAAGCCACCGCCGTCAACCCGCCGGGCGCGACGATCTTCCAGCTGAACTGGCAGAACGGCTCAAACGCGATCATTGCGCGCCTGGGAGAGAACGGCGCATTCATCGACAACGGCTACGCGACCGAGCACAAACTCAAGATCGGCTCCCCCGTGCAGATCACGTTCGCGAGCGGCGTCCGCAAGGCGTTTGTGATCAGGGCATCTTCGATCCTCCCCCAGGAGGCTCCCCGTTCGGGAAGCTCACGATCTCGGAATCGGCCTGGGACGCGCAGAATCCGAACCCCGAGAACCTCTACTCGTTCGTACGCGTCAAGCGCGGGGCAGGCCCGGCGAAGCTCGCCGCGCTGCAGCGTGACCTCGCGACGTATCCGAACGCGAAGGTCCAGACCCGGCAGGAGTTCATCGACAACCAGATCGCCGGCCTCAACGCGATCCTCAACATCCTCTACGTCCTGCTCACGCTCTCCGTGATCGTCAGCCTGTTCGGAATCATCAACACGCTCGTGCTCACGGTATTCGAGCGGACGCGCGAGATCGGGATGCTGCGCGCGATCGGGATGACGCGACGCCAGGTGCGCACGATGATTCGGCACGAGAGCGTGATCACGGCGGTGATCGGCGGCATCCTCGGGATCGCGCTCGGCATCGTGCTGGGCGGGCTTGCTTGTCTCCCGCGTCGACTTCATCGTCTTCACGCTGCCCGCCGGCTCCCTGATCGTCTTCGCGATCGCGACGATCGTCGTCGGCCTGCTCGCCGCGATCTTCCCAGCCCGCCGCGCGGCGAGGCTCAACGTGCTCGAAGCGCTTCAGTACGAGTAGCCGACGTCAGCCTGATGGAGACGACGATCTCGACGACCTTGCCGTGCCGCAGCGTGAAGTTCGTGCCGACCGCGTCCGGCATCGACCCCGCCTGAAGACCGCACTGGTCGCGCTGGAGCAGCCGGCGTAGAGCCGCCTCAGATCGCTGCGAGTCGACCCGACGTGGACTCCCGCCGGTCCTCGGAAGCCGCTCCACCGGATGAGGATGGCGCCGACCCACGGGACGAGGGTGTCGTGCGGCGCGTAGGAGATGAGGAAGTGTTCGCGGGGATACGAGACGAGCCCACGGCCGCGAGGAACGCCCTTGCCGAGCACCTTCTCGACCTGCTTTCTCGGCTCGCCGACCGAGACAACGCCGATCGAACGTCCAGGCACGATCCGGCCTTCGGCGGGCTTCGCCTGCCCGAGCGTCCACCGGAGCACCGAGAGCGCCGCCCGCGCTTCGTCGTTGTAGTTCCGACCTGCAACCAACGTCACGTTGGCGTACCGCGTGAGATGGGAGTGAGCGTCGGGAACCGTCCCCGGACTCTCGTCCCCATCGCGGCGCGTCAAGACGATCACCTCCACGCCCCCCGCTCGAGCTCGAGTGACTCTCGACCCCACCGGATAAGCACTCGGTCCGAGGCGGACCTTGTGCGAGCGACAGAACGACCCTGCCTGACGTCCTTGATGCCGGCTTCAGCTCGAGACCGAGCGTGTCGAACGCCGTGCGCACCTGCGCGACCGAGTAGAGGCGACCCGAGTACGCGGCGCGCTGGGACGAGCCGCACGCCGCGAGGAGCGCCACCAGGCCGAACACGAGCGCTAGGCGTCCGGCGCCTTCCATGGTCCTGGCTCGCGCGTGACGGGGTAGCCGGCCCAGACGAGCCGCTCGATCGTACCGTCCTCGTCGCGCACGATCTTCAGCGCCTCGCCGTGCTCCGGGCCGGAGACGGTGCGCCAGCGGTCGTCCGTCTCCTTCTCGAACACCGCCGGCGGCTCCCAGTCGGCGGCGCCGGGGTAGCGCGCCTCGAGCTTGCCGTCGCGCCAGCGGAGGATCATCTGCGCCGCCTTCCATGAACCAGATGCCGAGGAGCGGGACGACGTCGTCGGGCGGCGGCTCGCCGGCGCGCCACGCCTTCGGCGCGACCGGCCACTCGTCCACGGTCGTCCGCGACGAGCGAGAGCCCGAGCGGCGCGAGCGCCGCCTCGCTCTCGTTCGTCAGCGCCGCGGCGACGACGTTCTCCTTCGGGGAGAAGAACAGCCACGCGATGAAGCCCGGCATCGAGCCGGTGTGCCCCGCGAGGATCCGCTCGCCGTCGCGCCGCAGCTGCAGGCCGAGGCCGTAGCCCGACAGCCAGCGGTCGTGCTCGGCGATCACCTGCACCGTGCGCATCTCCTCGGCGCTCTTCTTCGCGAGCATCGTCTCGTCGGGATCGGCGAGGAACGCGCCCCAGCGGCAGAGGTCGCCGACCGTCCCCCACAGCTGTCCTGCCGACGTCCACGCGCCGGTCTCGACGTCGACCGCTTCCCAGACGCCGTCGGCGTACGGCTGCGCGACGTAGCCCTTCGCCGCGGGGCTGCTCGGGCTCGAAGCTCATGCGCGTCAGGCCGAGCGGCGCGAGGAGGCGCTCGCGGACGTAGTCCGCGTACGGCATGCCCCGAGACGCGCTCGATCACGATCCCGAGCAGCGCGAACGCGAGGTTCGAGTAGTGGAACCGCGCGCCGGCGGGCAGCACCATCTCGGCGCGGTCGAGCGTCTCGAGCAGCTCGTCCGGCGGCGCGAAGCGCAGCGTCAGCCACGAGTCGTCGTGCGTCTCCCGCTGCAGGCCGGAGGCATGTGAGAGCAGCCGGCGGATCGACGGGCTGTACGCGGCGCCCTCGACGTGCTTGTCGAGCGTGTCCTCGAGGTCGAGCTTGCCGGCGTCGCGGAGCTGCATGATCGCCGCCGCCGTGAACGTCTTCGTGATCGAGCCGACGCGGTACTGCGTGTCGGGCGTCGCCTCGACGCTCGCCTCGACGTCGGCGGCGCCGACGGCCTTCTCCCAGATGAGCTCGCCGTCGCGGAGGACTGCCGCGGCGAGGCTCGGGTAGCGCTTGTCGCGCTGCTCGACGCCGGTCAGCTGGTCGAGCTTTGCGACGAGACGATCAGGCGTGGACATGGAGAACCTCCTGCATGACGGGGATGGCGGCGTCGATGTCGTCGTCGCCGATGTCGAGATGGGTCACGGCGCGGAGCCAGCCGGGCCGAAGGTTCGCCGACGAGCGACGCCGCGCTCGCGCGAGCGCGTTCCTCGAGGCCCGGCTCGTCGCGGATGTGAGACGAAGTTCGTCTCGACGTCTGCCGGACGAGGCCGATCCCTTCGGCGAGACGCTTCGCGCGTGCGTGGTCGTCGGCGAGCCGTCGACGTTGCTGGTCGAGCGCGTACAGCATCGCCGCCGCCGCGATCACCCGACTGGCGCAGCGCACCGCCGAAGAGGAACTTGCCCTCCCACGCGCGCTCGATCAGCTCGGCCGAGCCGGCGAGGACCGCGCCGAACGGGCAGCCGAGCCCTTTCGAGAAGCAGACCGTCACGGAGTCGGCGAGCGACGACCACGCGGAGACCGGCTCGCCGGCGGCGACCGCGGCGTTGAAGAGCCGCGCGCCGTCGAGATGGACGGCGGCGCCGCGCTCGCGCGCCGCGTCGACGACCGCGCGGAACTCGTCGAGCGGCCAGACCGTCCCGCCGGAGCTGCGATGCGTGTTCTCGAGCACGACGCATGCCACCCGGCCCGAGGTCAGGGTCGTTCTCGGCCCAACGTGCTCCGGCGTCGACGCGCCCGCGCTCGCCGGGCGACGCCGCGCATGATCAAGCCCGGAGTGGATCGCCGGCCCGCCCCACTCGTACACGAGCACGTGCGTCCGCTCCTCGGCGAGGAGCACTCCGCCGGGCTTGCGTCTGCGCGCGCAGCGCGACCTGGTTCGCCATCGTCGCGGTCGGGAAGAAGAGCGCCGCCTCGTGCCCGAGCAGCTCAGCCATCCGGCGCTGGAGCTCGTTCGTCGTCGGATCCTCGTGGTCCTGCTCGTCGCCGACATCGGCCGCCGCCATCGCCGCGAGCATCCCCGGCGTCGGCTTCGTGACGGTGTCGGAGCGAAGGTCGATCACGAGACCGACGCTACCGTAGCCCGATGGACCTGACCCTCCTTGAAGAGGTGCTGCGCGAGCGCGGCGAGCCCGCGTTCCGCGCGCGGCAGGTCTGGGAGTGGACGGCGCGCGGCGCCGCCGGCTACGACGCGATGACGAACCTGCCGCGCGCGCTCCGCGACGAGCTCGCCGCCGCGGTGCCCTTCTCCACGCTCACCGTCGAAACCGAGCGCGAGTCGAAGGACGGCACGATCAAGACGCTCTTCCGCACCGCCGACGGCCATCCGGTCGAGGCCGTGCTCATGCGCTACCGCGACGGCCGGCGCTCGCTCTGTCTCTCGTCACAGTCGGGCTGCCCGCTCACGTGCACGTTCTGCGCGACTGGCTCGATGGCGTTCGGCCGGAACCTCACGGCGTCGGAGATCCTCGACCAGGCGCTCCACTTCCGCCGCACGACCGAGGTCGACCACGCCGTATTCATGGGGATGGGCGAGCCGATGCTCAACCTCGACGAGGTGCTCGGCGCGGCGCGACGGCTGCCGGACCTCGGGATCACGCACCGCCGCACGACGATCTCCACCGTGGGCTGGCTCCCCGGTCTGAAGCGCTTCGTCGACGAAGTGCCGGAACCGATCCGCCTCGCGCTCTCGCTCCACGCCCCGGACGACGCGCTGCGGTCGCGGATCATGCCCGTGAACGACCGCTACCCACTGCGCGACGTCATCACCGAATGCGTGCGCCACGCGACCGAGACGAACCGCCGCGTCTTCGTCGAGTACGTGATGCTCGCGGGCGTCAACGACTCGCCGGAGCAGGCGCGCGCACTCGGCGCGCTCCTCGGCCGCGACCACTTCAAGGTCAACCTCATCCCGTACAACCCGACCGGCCTCTACGACGGCTCGTCGCGGGAGACGATCGAGCGCGTTCCGCTTCGAGCTCGAGAAGGCGCGACGTCCCAGTCACGGTGCGCCTCACGCGCGGCCGCGACATCGAAGCAGCCTGCGGCCAGCTCGCGGCGGCGCCGAAGCGGGAGACGCGCGCGAGCGGGCGCCTAGTCCTGTTCGAGCCGCGCCGCGAGAGCTCGCGAGCAGCTTCGACCCGAGCGACGGGACGTCCACGACGAAGCTGCCTGAACGTCGCGGCCGGTAATCACGAGCGCGCGGACGGGCGAGGTCGTCGTCACGGTCGCGTTCCGCGGTTTCCCGCTCAGGATGGCCATCTCGCCGTAAGCATGCGAGTCGCCGCGTTGCGGCAGCTTCCGTCCGCCGCGGCGGACTTCGACGGTGCCGTCGGCGATGACGAAGAACTCCCGGCCCAGCTTTCCCTCCTCGATCAGCGTGTGACCGGCCGGAAAGCTCATCTCGTCGGAGACCTGTGCGATGTACGCGAGCTCGCGCTTCGAGCACTCCGCGAATAGCGGCACCCGTCGTAGGAGCTCGACCTTGGCTTTCTTGCCGAACACGGCGCGATCCTAGTCCTGGGCGGCGAGCCGCGCCGCGAGGCTCGCGAGAAGCTTCGGCGAGAGCGACGGGGCGTCCTGGAGAAGCCCCTTGAACGCGCGGTCGGTGATCACGAGCGCGCGAACCGGCGAGGTCGTCGTCACGGTCGCGTTCCGCGGCTTCCCGGTCAGGAGGGCCATCTCACCGAAATAGTTCGAGTCGCCGCGCTGCGGCAGCTTCCGGCCGCCGCGCCGGACTTCGACCGTACCGTCGGCGATGACGAAGAACTCCCGGCCCGGCTTCCCCTCCTCGATCAGCGTGCGCCCGGCGGGGAATCCGATCTCGTCGGCGACCTGCGCGATGCTCGCGAGCTCGCTCTTCGAGCACTCCGAGAAGAGCGGCACTCGCTTGAGGAGCTCGATCTTGGCGTTCTTGCCGAACATCGGCCGATTCTATGCGCCTTTCGGCGTCTGCTCGCGACTCGCTCGAACCCGTACTTCACGACCGAGCTGCTTCGCCGCGCGCACCTCGTCGAGCCGCTTCACGGGCCGGTGGTGCGGCGCCTCCTTCAGCAGCTCCGGCTCCTCCGCCGCCTCGCGCGCGATCGCGAGCATCGCGTCGCAGAACGCGTCGAGCGTCTCCTTCGCCTCCGTCTCCGTCGGCTCGATCATGAGCGCCTCGGGAACGATGAGCGGGAAGTAGACCGTCGGCGGATGGAAGCCGTAGTCCATGAGCCGCTTCGCGACGTCGAGCGCCGTGCAGCCGTGCTCCCTCTTCATCGTCCGCGCCGAGAGCACGAACTCGTGCATGCAGAGGCGGTCGAACTCGAGGTCGTACGTGTCCTTCAGCCGCGCGAGCATGTAGTTCGCGTTCAGCACCGCCGCCTCGGACATCTCGCGCAGCCGGTCGCCCCACATGCGGAGGAACGCGTACGAGCGGACGAAGACGCCGAACGGCCCGGTGAACGCGCGCACCTTGCCGATCGTCTGCGGCCGGTCGAAGTCGAGGCCGAAGCTCCCGTCGTCCTTCCGCACGACCGCCGGCACCGGCAGGAACGGCTCGAGGATGTCGCGCACCGCGATCGGCCCGCCGCCCGGCCCGCCGCCGCCGTGCGGCTGCGAGAACGTCTTGTGCAGGTTGATGTGGACGACGTCGAAGCCCATGTCGCCCGGCCGCGAGATCCCGCACACCGCGTTGAGGTTCGCGCCGTCGTAGTACATGAGCGCGCCCGCGCCGTGGAAGATCCGCTCGATCTCCTCGATGTTCTCGTCGAAGAGGCCGAGCGTCGACGGGTTCGTGAGCATGAGACCGGCCGTCTGCGGGCCGACCTTGCCCCGCAGGTCGTCGACGTCGATGTTGCCGCGCGCATCCGTCTTCACGCCCGTCGAGCTCGTAGCCGGCCATCGTCACGCTCGCCGGGTTCGTGCCGTGCGCCGTGTCGGGGACGACGATCTCGCGGCGTTGCTCGCCTTCGCCCGCGCGCGGCGAAGTACGCCCGGAAGAGCATCAGGCCGGTGAGCTCGCCCTGGCTGCCGGCGGCCGGCTGGAGCGAGACCGCGGCGAGGCCCGGCGACCTCCGCGAGGATCTCCTGCAGGCGCCACATGAGCTCGAGCGCTCCCTGCGCGCCCTCCTCCTCCTGCAGCGGATGGAGGTCGCGGAATCCCGGCGAGCGAGCGCGAGCCGCTCGTTGACGCGCGGGTTGTACTTCATCGTGCAGGAGCCGAGCGGATAGAAGCCGTTGTCGATGCCGAAGTTGCGCGTCGACAGCTCCGTGAAGTGGCGGACGAGCTCGAACTCGGCGACCTCGGGCAGGCGCGGCGGGCTCGCGCGGGCGAGCTCGGGCGGGACGGCCGCCGGCGGGCAGGTCGTAATGCGGGAGGCTCGACGCGCGGCGTCCGGGCCGCGACTTCTCGTAGATGAGCTTCAGCGTCACCGCCCCACCTCCGCGAGCACCTCGGCGAGCCGGTCGATGTCGGCCGGCGTCCGCTTCTCGGTGACCGCGACGAGCAGCACGTCGTCCATCCCCTCGTAGTCGCGGCCGAGCGCGTAGCCCGGATGGACGCCGCGCGCGCGAGCGTCGCGAATCACGTCGCGGGCGTTGCGTCCGACCCGCACCGCGAACTCCTTGAACGTCGGCTTGTTGGCGAACAGCAGCTCGCGCCCGGCCGCCGCGAGCTGCTGCTTCGCGTACGCGGCAGAGCGACATGCACGTCTCCCCCACCTCGCGGAGTCCCTGCGGCCCCAGCCACGTCAGGTGGACGAGGCCGCCGAGAGCGAGCAGCGTCTGGTTCGTCGTGATGTTCGACGTCGCCTTCTCGCGGCGGATGTGCTGCTCGCGGGTCTGCAGGGTCAGGACGATAGCCGCGCTCGCCCGCGGTGTCGACCGTCTCGCCGACGATCCTCCCCGGCATGCGGCGGATGTAGTCGGAGCGGCACGCGACGAAGCCGTAGTGCGGGCCGCCGTAGGACTGGGCGTTCCCCGCGCCCTGGCCCTCGCCGATCGCGAGCGCGCAGCCGTAGTTGCCCGGCGCCTCGAGCACGCCGAGCGAGACGAGGTCGACGTGCGCGATCGACAGCGCTCCGGCGTCGTTCGCGGCCGCGGCGATGTCCGGGGCAGGCTCGAGGCAACCGAAGAAGTTCGGCTGCTGGAAGATGACCGCCGCCGCGTCGACCGCTGCGGCGGCGACGCGCCTCCGGGTCGGTCGTCCCGTCGACGTGCGGCACCTCGACGACCTCGAGGCCGAAGCCAGGCGCGTACGTCTTCACCACCTGCCGCACCTGCGGGTTCGTCGCCTCGGTGACGACGATCTTGCTGCGGCCCGTCGCGTGCTTCGCGACGTAGCAGGCGTCGGCGGCGACGGTCGAGCCGTCGTAGCCCGGACGCGTTCGAGACGTCCATCCCGGTCAGCTCGCAGATCGCCGTCTGGTACTCGAAGATCGCCTGGAGGACGCCCTGGCTCATCTCCGGCTGGTACGGCGTGTACGCCGTGAGGAACTCGCCGCGCGCAAGCACCGTGTTCGACGACCGAGGCGACGTAGTGGTCGTAGATCCCGGCGCCGAGGAACGACAGTTCCCGCGACGTGTCGGTCGTTGCGCGCGGCGAGCTCGCCGAGGTGCGGCGACGAGCTCCGGCTCCGACAGCGCCGGCTCGAGATCGAGCTCCCGCTGCAGACGGACGCCTTGCGGGATGTCGCGGAAAAGCTCGTCCACCGACGAGACGCCGATCGTCGCGAGCATCTCGTCGCGATCGGAGTCGGTCAGAGCGAGGAAGGGATGCGCCTGCGTCACTGGTCTGCGAGAACCTGCTTGTACGCCGCGACGTCGAGCAGACCGTCGAGCTTCGGCCGTGTCCGACAGCCGGATCCGGATGAGCCAGCCGTTGCCGTACGGATCCTCGTTCACGGTCTCGGGCGCGTCGACGACGGCGGGTTGACCTCGAGCACCTCGCCCGACAGCGGCGCGATGACGTCGGAGACGGCCTTGACCGACTCGACCTCGCCGTACGACTGATCCTTCGAGACGGTCGCCCCGACCTCGGGCGGCTCGAAGTGGACGAGCTCGCCGAGCGAGTCGGCGGCGAACCACGTGATCCCGAGCACCGCCTCGTCGCCTTCGAAGCGAGCCCAGTCGTGGTCGGGGTGGTACCTCAGTTCGTCGGGATAGCTCTCGGCGGCTGCCACTCAGTCCTCCCTCTTGTAGATCGGTTTCTTGACGACGCGCGCGGCGCGCGGCTTGCCGCGGACGTCGATCGTCAACTCTGTGTCCGCCTTCGCCTGGGCGACCGGAACGTAGGCCATTCCGATCCCCGCCTCGAGCATCGGCGAGTGCGTGCCGGACGTGACCTCGCCGCCGCCGTCGATCGGCATCCCGTGGCGCGGGATCGCCTTGTCCTCCATGACGAAGGCGACGAGCCGGCGCTCCGGTCCTTCCTCCTTGACGCGGCGGAGAGCCTCGACACCCTCGAACTCCGTGTCGAGCGCGCACGCCCAGCCGAGCCCGGCCGAGATCGCGTCGGTCTCCGGCCCGATGTCATTGCCGTGGAGCGGATAACAGACTTCGAGGCGCAGCGTGTCGCGCGCGCCGAGCCCGCACGGGACGACGCCGCGAGCGAGCACGTCGTCCCACAGTTCGCCGGCGTCGTCGGCCATGCACATGAGCTCGCACCCGTCCTCGCCGGTGTAACCCGTCCGGTTGACCATCACCTCGATGCCGTCGATCGTCGCCTCCGCGAACGTGAACGCCGTCGCCGGCGGTAGGCCGAGGCGCTCCATCGCGCGCGGGCCCTGCACCGCGATGAGCGCGTACTCGTCGGACACGTCGCGCACGTCGGAGCCCGTGATCTCCCGCGACTTGAGCCACGCGAAGTCGATCTCGCGGTTCGCAGCGTTGACGACGAGGAGGTAGCGGAACTCGTCGAGCCGGTAGACGATGAGGTCGTCGACGATGCCGCCGTCCTCGTTCGTGAGCAGCGTGTACTGCGCCTCGCCCGGCTGGATCTGGTCGATGTCGTTCGACAGCGCCGACTGGAGAAGATCGCGGGCGCGCGGCCCTTCGACCTCGAACTCGCCCATGTGCGAGACGTCGAAAGCACCCGCATCGGTCCGGACGGCGCGATGCTCCTCGATCACACCGGCGTACTGCACCGGCATCTCCCAGCCGGCGAACGGGACCATCTTCCCGCCGAGCGCGACGTGCCGGTCGTGGAGCGGCGTGTAGAGCAGCGTCTCAGGCACGAGACCCGCTCCGGGGCCGGCGAAGCCGCCCCCTGCGCTCTTGGGTGAGCTCCGTCGAGCCTACGCTCATACGCCGATCCTAGTCACGTCGGGCGGCCCGGCGATTCAGTGGAAACCCGCCTTCAGCAGGACATCGCCCCGGCCCATCACGAGGAAGGGCCGGGGCCGCCGCAGAGAATGAGCTCTAGCCCTCGCGGAGGAACGCAGGCACCTCGAGCGACTCCTCGCTCGCGCCTGCGCTCGTGCCGGCAGCCGTCTCGGAGGTCGTCGCGGCGACGGCGGCGCTGGCCGCCGAAGCCGGTCGCGATCACCGTGACGCGCACCTCGTCGCCCATCGCCTCGTCGATGACCGCGCCGAAGATGATGTTCGCATTCGGATCCGCCGCGCTCGTCACGACCTCCGCGGCCTCGTTCACCTCGAACAGTCCCGACGTCGGGACCGCCGGTGATGTTGAGGAGGATCCCGGTCGCGCCCTCGATCGACGACTCGAGGAGCGGCGACGAGACAGCCGAGCGCGCCGCCTCGGTCGCGCGGTTGTCGCCGCGGGCCGAGCCGATGCCCATGAGAGCCGAGCCGGCCTCGCGCATGATCGTGCGCACATCGGCGAAGTCGAGGTTCACGAGCCCGGGCACCGTGATGAGGTCGGTGATGCCCTGGACGCCCTGGCGGAGGACGTCGTCCGCCATGCGGAAGGCGTCGACGACCGAGGTGTTGCGCTCGACGACCTGGAGGAGCCGGTCGTTCTCGATCACGATGAGCGTGTCGACGTGGTCACGGAGCGCCTCGATGCCCTGCTCGGCCTGCTGCGCACGCTTCCGCCCCTCGAACGCGAACGGCTTCGTGACGACGCCGACGGTAAGTGCGCCGAGCTCGCGGCCGAGGCTCGCGAGGATCGGAGCCGCGCCGGTGCCGGTGCCGCCGCCCTCGCCGGCGGTGATGAAGATCATGTCGGCGCCTTTCAGCGCCTCTTTCAACTCGTCGCGTGTCTCGTGCGCGGCGGCCTGGCCGACGGCCGGATCCGCGCCGGCGCCGAGCCCGCGTGTTGCGGCCGAGCCGATGTGGATCTTGACGTCGGCGTCGCACATCATCAACGCCTGTGCGTCGGTGTTGACGGCGATGAACTCGACCCCCGAGAGGCCGGCGTCGACCATGCGGTTGACGGCATTCGTGCCGCCGCCGCCGGCGCCGACGACCCGGATCACTGCCAGGTAGTTACCTGATGCATCGCTCGTGCTCATGAGCAGACCTGAACCTTTACTAGAGGATTGGGGCGGTTCTATACGAACCCGCGCCGGATGGTAGGTGCGCGAACTCTCGGTGTCAACCGTAGATCGACGTTCGTACCCTCAACCTCAACCTGAGAACTGACTGAAAGCTCGTCACCGGTCGGCTCGGAACACTCACGTCGACAGTTCGGGTCCCCGACTCAACCTGCTGCAGGACCCGCGCGGCAACGGCGACCTTCAACGCGACATCGGTCGGGCTCCCGAGCACGAGCTCAAGCCCGGATCGCAGGTGGAACACGAGCACATCGTCGACGAGCGACGCCGTAGCAACCCGGGCCCGAATCGGGCCTGCCGCGGCGAGTACACGCGAGAGCGAACCGCCGAGTCCACGCGGGAGGATCTCCCCGACCCGCACCGCCTTGGCCGCAACCCAGATCCGTGGCAGCGTGCGAGCCTTGTTGAGAGCAACCGGCCGCATTACTCGCCCCCGCATGGATACGACCCACGCCGCAGCGCCCTCCCGAAGAACGGCTACCGGCGATTCCGGCACGATCCTGACCCTGAGAGTGTTGGGGAACGCGCGGTCGTACGTCGCGCTGACGACGGTCGAGAGCGCCTCCGTCCGCTGGAGCACCTCCGCCCCGCCAAGGCCGACGAGGCTTCGCCCGACGAGCGGCGCGAGCGTCCGCGCAACCTGCGCGTCGACGGCCGACGAACCGCCCCTGACGTCGACCTGCTCGATCGCGAAAAGCGATGTCTCACGCGCGATCGCGTAACCGCCGGCGGCAATCGCGACGACGCCGGCTCCGATCAGGAGCGAACGACGAGACGGGACGAACCGCGCAAGGCGCGGAATCGCGACAGGGATCGACCAACGAGGCAGCGCCTTGGCGGGCACCCTCCGAACTTCGCCGCTGCCGATCAAGCTCCTACAGGTCGGGCAGGCCGATCTCGCCGAGGAACTCGACCTCGTGCTCGAGCACGACGCCGAACTGCTCATGGGCACGGCGGCGCGCCTCGGCCATGAGCGCGAGCGCATCCGCCGTCGTCGCGCCGCCTGCGTTCTCGATGAAGTTCGCGTGCTTCGGAGAGATACACGCGCCCCCGATCCCGTGACCACGCAGGCCGCACGCGTCGAGCATCCGCCCTGCGCTCAGCTCGTGGTCCGGGTTCTTGAAGACGCTGCCGAACGTGCGCTTGTTCGTCGGCTGCGCGTCCTTGCGGCGCGCGTTGAGCTCGCGCACGTCCGCGCGGATCTCCTCCGTCGGCCGCGGCGACAGGCGTAGCTCGGCCTCGAGGACGACTTGGCCATGCCTGAGCTCCGAGTGCCGGTAGGAGAGTCCGAGCTCCGCGGGCGTCAGCCAACCGCTGCCCTCGGCGGTTGCGACAAGAGCGCGTTCGAGCACGGACGAGAAGTCGCTGCCGTACGCGCCGGCGTTCATCCACACGCCGCCGCCGATCGTTCCCGGGATCGCGCAGGCGAACTCGAAGCCGCCGAGTCCGGCGTCGCGGGCGCGGTGGAGGCAGACCGCATTCGCCGCTCCCGCTCCGGCACGAATGACGTCGCCGTCGACCTCAACCCGAGCGAGCTCGCCGCTGAGCTTGAGAACGAGCGCGTCGACGCCGGTGTCTGCGGCGAGGAGGTTCGAGCCGAGACCGACAACCGCGACGGCGAGGCCACGCGCGGCGGCCCAGTGCAGTAGCTCCGCGACCTCCTCCGGCGTCTCCGGCCGCGCGAAGCCGCGCGCCGGCCCGCCGGTCCCGAGCGTGGTGTAGCGGGAGAGCTGCGACTGCCTCCTCGATCTTCACGCGAGCCGCTCCAGCACGAGCGCGGCCGCGCGGTCGACGTCGCCGGCGCCGAGCGTGAGAACCGTGTCCCCGGGCCGCGTCCAGCTCGCGACGAGCTCGGCGGCGGTCTCGAGCTCGGGCGCCCAGCCGATCCTCATGCCGGGCCGCGCGGCCGCGAGCTCGTCGACGATCAGACGTCCACTAACCCCCGGCACCGGAGCCTCGCGCGCGGGATAGATCTCGGTCACGCACGCGGCATCCGCGCCGGCGAGCGCCTGCGCGAAGCCGTGCGCCAGATGACGCGTTCGCGAGTAGAGATGCGGCTGGAAGAGGGCGATGACACGGCCGCCGTTCCGCACGGCTTCGATGTCGGCCGCCAGCTCCGCGGGATGGTGTGCGTAGCTGTCGATGACGCGAACGCCGGCTGCCTCTCCCCGCTGCTCGAGGCGCCGCCCGGCGCCGGTGAACTCGACGATCACGCGCTCCGCGTCCGCCCGCGCAACACCGGCGAGCTCGAGCGCAGCGAGCGCGGCGGCTGCGTTACGGCGGTTGTGCTCGCCCGGTACCGCGAGGTCGAGCGCCACCGGCTCGAGCTCCTCGGCGCGGACGACGTGCGGCACGCCCGCGAGCCATCCTTCGAGGAACGTCTCGACCTCGGCGCGCGAGGCGAACTCGGTGTGATGGTCGAGATCGACGTTGAGAAGCACGGCGATCTCAGGCTTCAGCGCACCGACCGAGCGATCCGACTCGTCGCCCTCCACGACGAGCCATCCCTCCCCCGCGCGCGCGTTCCCGGCGAGCTGCGGAATCTCGCCGCCGATGAGGAACGCCGGGTCGAGGCCGAGCCGGTCGAGGCAGAAGGCGATCATCGCGCTCGTCGTCGTCTTGCCGTGCGCCCCGGCGACGACGATCGCGCGTCGAAGCGAGACGAGCTCGGCGAGGAGCTCGGAGCGCGGCTTCCCGTCGACCACGCCTGCGAACGCCGTCGAGACGTAGACCTCCCAGCCGTCGGGCGGCTGCGGCGGCTCAGGCGAGATCTCGACCGCGACGCCCTCGAGATGCCGCAGGTACGGCGTCTCGACGCGATCCCAGCCCGCGACGTCGGCGCCCCACGCACGCGCGAGGAGCGCGTAGCCGCTCATGCCGGCTCCGCCGATGCCGGCGATCCAGATGCGCCTACCGGCGAGCGAGGCCGACGAGCTCATCGGCGATCTCCTCTGCTGCATCCGGCTTGGCCGCGGCGCGCATCGCCGCGGCCATCGCCTCGAGCCGGGGCGGGTCGGCGAGCAGCTCCTCGACAAGGCGCGGCGCGGTGGCCGCGTCCGCCTCTGGCACGACGAGCGCGCCGCCGGCGTCGACGAACCACCGTGCGTTCTTCTCCTGGTGCGCGCCGGTCGCGAACTCGCCGGGAACGAGAACGGCGGGCAGTCCGGCGGCGGCGAGCTCCCAGACGGATCCGCCGGCACGCGCGAGGACGATGTCGGCGGCGCCGTACGCGAGGCCGATCTCGTCGACGAACGGCCGGAGCACGTAGTCGGGCCGCGTGACGCGTTCCTTCAAATCCGGATAGTCGCGCTCGCCGCAGAGGTGGATCACGGCGGGCCCCGCCTCGGCCCAGGCGTCGAGCGCGACCTCGTTGAGGAGGCGAGCGCCGAGCGAGCCGCCGAAGATGAGTACGACCTGGGCATCCGGCGCGAGACCGAACGCGGCGCGTGCCTCGTCGCGTGGGCGCGGCAGCGACGCCGCGGGGATTGGCCTGCCGACCGGCCGGTACTTCTCCCCGTCGCGCCCAACGGGCAGCGCGAGAAAAACGCGGTCGGCGAGGGGTGCGGCGAGCCGGTTCGCGAGCCCGAGGTGCGCATCGGCCTCGGTGAGCGCGCACGGAATCCCGCGCATCCGCGCGGCGAGCACCATCGGCCCGGCGACGTAGCCGCCTGCGCCGAGGACGACGTCGGGGCGGCGCTTCCGCAGGATCTTGAAGCACGCAGGCGGCGCCGCGAGCGCCTGCCCGGCGGCGCGCACGAGCGCGACCCCGGGCCGTCGCGGCAGCCCGGAAACAGAGAACGCGTCGAACGCGTAGCCGCGCTCGGGAACGAGCCGCGCCTCGACGCGGTCAGGAGACCCGGCGAACGTCACGAGCACGCCGCGGCGTTGAAGCGCTTCCGCCACTGCGAGTGCCGGTGCGACGTGTCCGACCGTCCCCCCGGCCGCGATCAGGCACCGCAGCTGCCGTTCGTCCGCCATTACGAGCGATGTTAAGGAGCACGCCGACGGAGCCGAGCATCACGATGAGGCTCGAGCCCCCGTAAGAGAGGAACGGAAGCGGGATTCCGGTCAGCGGTGCGGCTCCGACAACGGCCGCGATGTTGATCGCAGCCTGCCCACACACGAGGGCGGTGACGCCGGCGGCGAGCCGTCTTTGCGAACGGATCCTTGCAGGCGAGCGCGAGCCGGATCCCCGCGTACGCGAAGGCGCCGAAGGCGAGAAAGACGAGCATCATCCCGAGCAGGCCGAACTGCCCGCCGATGACGGCGGCCATCATGTCGGTCGGCGCCTCGGGGAGATACCGGAGCGGCGCAGTGCCGTTTCCGAGGCCGGCGCCGAAGATGCCGCCCGAGCCGAGGCTGATGAGCGCCTGCACGTTCTGCAGGCCGGCGCCGGTCGGATCCTTCCACGGGTCGAGGAACGTCAGCAGACGGGCGCGGCGGTACGGCTCCGCCCACACAGCGATCCCGGCGAGCGCGATGACGATCCCATAGGCGGTCACGAGAAGCGTCATGCGTGTGCCGGAGACGAGAAGGATCGCGCCGACGACGAGCATGATCACGAGTGCCGTCCCGAGGTCGGGCTCGAAGAGCACGAGGCCGGCGAAGCCGAGCGCGACCAGACCCACGGGCTTCATGAGCTCCGCGAGGGAACGCGGCGCTGCGCGGCGGGAGAGATACGCCGCGACCCAGACGACGAGAGCGAGCTTCGCGAACTCGGACGGCTGGAACGCGAGCGGCCCGACGTCGACCCAGCGGCGCGCTCCGTTGATGCGACTCCCGACCGCGAGAACGCCGACGCAGAGGACGGCGGCGCCGACGAGAAGGGTCGGAGCAATCGCGCGGAGCTTCTCCAGCGGGAGCCGCGAGAGCACGAACAGGGCGACGAGGCCGACGAGGGCGAAGAGCGCCTGCCGCTCGACGTACCCCTGCGGGTTTCCATGCCCCAGCACGGCCGACCCAGAGGTGGCGCTGTAGACCATGACGAGGCCGAAGAGCACGAGCGCGGTCGTGACGAGGACGATGAGGTTCCACTCGAACTGGAGCGGCTTCGCCTTCGCGCGCCCGCTCATGCGAGCTCCTCGACGAGGCGGCGGAACGTGTCGCCGCGTTCCTCGAAGTTCGCGAACTGGTCGTAGCTCGCGCACGCCGGCGAGAGAAGAACGATGTCGCCCGGGTGCGCGGCGGCGGCCGCGTGCGCGACGGCGGTGGCGAGGTCGCCGGCGCGGTCGTACGCGCGCCCGGCGGCGTCGAGGGCGGCGGCGAGCTCGGCGGCCGCTTCGCCGATCGAGATGGATCGACGCGACGTTGTCCGGCAGGTCGCGCGCGAACGGGCCGAAGTCCTCTCCTTTGAGCGAGCCGCCGAGGATGAGGTGGAGCGGCGCGTCGTACGCGGCGACACCGCGGCGGGCGGCGGCGGTGTTGGTTGCCTTCGAATCGTTGACCCAGCGAACGCCGCGGAGCTCGCGCACGAGCTCGAGCCGGTGCGGCACGCCGGCGAACGTGCGGAGGGCCTCGGCGATCGCGTCGTCCGGGACGCCGGCGGCGCGGGCGGCCGCGGTCGCGGCGGCGGCGTTCTCGCGGTTGTGGCGGCCGGGAATGAGCGGCTCAGCGGGCAGCTCGTCGTCGGCGGAGAACTCGATCCCGTCGATGCCGAAGCCGCGCGGCACGACGTTGGCGCGCGCGCGCTCGAAAATGCGGAGCTTCGCGTCGCGGTACGCCTCGAAGCTGCCGTGGCGATCGAGGTGGTCGGGCTCGAGGTTGAGGAGGACGGCGACGTCGCAGGCGAACGTGTCGACGTCCTCGAGCTGGAAGCTCGAGAGCTCGCACACGACCCACGAGTCGGGCCCTGCCTCTTCCGCCGCGTCGGTGAGCGGCCGGCCGACGTTGCCGGCGACCTCGGTGGGGCGCTCGTCGGCGCGGAGGATCGCGCCGAGCAGCTCGGTCGTCGTCGTCTTCCCGTTCGTTCCCGTCACGCCGATGAGGCGCGCGCCTGCGGGGAGCAGCCGGTAGCCGAGCTCGACCTCGCTCCAGAGCGGGATGCCGCGCCGGCGCGCGGCGGCGGCCAGCGGTGACTCCCCCGGCACGCCGGGGCTCTTGACGACGAGCTCCACGCCCTCGAGCAACGACTCCTCCTCCCTTCCGAGGTGGACTTCGACGCCCGCGTCGGCGAGCCTGCCGGGATCGACGGTCGATGCGGCGGAGCGGTCGGCCGCGACCGTCTCGACGCCGCGCCGCGCGAGCGCGACGAGCGGCTGCCTGACCGGAGCGCGCGAGGCCGATCACGAGCGCACGGCGCGGCAGCCATGTCCGTGCAGGCCGTGACGGTTCGGGACGTGTCCCGCTCACAGCGCACGCACCCCCCCACGGGGGGCCGGAGAGCCCCTGCGGTCAGGGTAGATGCGCGGGTGCGGCGAGACTGTCGAAGCTTTGGTCGCGGATGCGTTACGGGTTCGCCGTGCGCGGCCCGGCATCCTCACTCGTCGCGGCTCAGCGGCGGTGCCGGTGACGACGACTTCGTCCCCGACGTTCGCGAGCGCGACAGTCGCCGAACCCGCGCTCTCGAGCGCCGTCGGCGATCGCGTCGCCGGCGGGCCGTCCCGGTTCGGCGAGCGCCACGCGCCCGCCCGCGACGAGCACGCGCGCGAGCTCGGCTCGCCGCGAACACCGGCGCGGCACCGTCCGCCGACGGCACGCGTCCCACGGCTGCGGCGACCGCGCCATCGGGGAGCGGCAGCACCGGCGCCTCCCCGACGAGGTACGCAACGCCCGGCCGCGCCGACCGCGTGCGCCTCGCCCAGCAGCTCCTCGAGCTCGTCCACCTCGCGCCGCACGACGTAGACCCAGCCGTTCTCGAGCCGCTCGACAGCGCCGAGCGCGAGCGAGCCGCCGCCGAGCACGAGCACGTCGTCGTCCGGCTCGAGCCTCGCCGCCTCGAGCAACGCCTCGTCGACTCGTCGGCTCACAAATCTGGGCGAAGTAGTAGCGGTAATAGAACGCGAACCCGACCGCGCACAGGAGGCCGCCGACGATCCAGAAGCGCACCATGATCTTCGTCTCGGACCACGCCTTCATCTCGAAGTGGTGGTGGATCGGCGCCATGAGGAACACGCGTCTGCCGAACCGCTTGAACGCGAAGACCTGGATCATCACCGACAACGCCTCGATCACGAAGATCCCGCCGATCAAGAGCAGCAGCACCTCGACCTTCATCATGATCGCGAACGCCGCGAGCGCTCCGCCGAAGGCCATCGAGCCCGTGTCCCCCATGATCATCTCCGCGGGGAACGCGTTGAACCAGAGGAAGCCGACCGCGGCGCCGATCAGCGCGGCGCCGACGATCGCGAGGTCGAGCTTCGTCAGGTTGCGATCCGCCGGGCACCCGGCCCGACCGGACGTACGAGACGACGTTCATCGCCGTGAACGTGAACAGCGCAATGATCGCCGTCCCCGCGAGAAGCCCGTCGACTCCGTCGGCGAGGTTCGTCCCGTTCGACGCGCCCGGCGATCACGATGAAGAGGAACGGGTACCACGCGTACGAGAGCGGCACCGAGACGTCGATGACGGGGATGTAGACGTTCGTGCTCAGGTGGAGGTGGTGCGCGACGACGGCAACGACGACCGTCACGACCGCGAGGAGGACGAGCTTCCACCGGCCCGAGAGACCGAGCGACCGCTTGTGCGTGAGGCTGATGAAGTCGTCGAGGAACCCGATCGCCCCGCACGCGAGCGTCGTGAACAGCACCGTCAGCGCTTGCAGCCGATAGTGGCTGACCGGCAGGAAGCCGACCGTCGCCGCGAAGAGGATCAGCGATGCCGCCCATCGTCGGCGTCCCCTGCTTGGCGAAGTGGTGCTTCGGGCCCTCCTCGCGGATGTGCTGCCCGAACTCGTTGCGGCGGAGGAACTCGATGAAGCGCGGCCCGATCGCGAGCGACACGACGAGCGCGACGCCGGCCGCGATGAGGACGCGGATCACGACAGCGGCTCCAGGAGAGCGTCCGCCACGACCTCGAGCCCGACCGAGCGCGAGCCCTTCACGAGGATCGCGTCGCCGGGCCGCACGACGACGCGCCACGAGCTCGACCGCGTCGGCCGCCGTCGCGACCCACTCGTCCGGCGAGTAGCCGCGCGCGAGCTCGCCGACGCCGACGACGACGTCGACCTCCAGCGCCGCCTCGCCGATCTCGCCGTGGTACCGCGGCGCCTCGGGCCCGAGCTCGGCCATCTCGCCGAGCACCGCGACCGTGCGGCGTCCGTCCGCCCGCTCGAGAAGATGCGCGAGCGCGGCGCGCATCGCGACGGGATTCGCGTTCCACGCGTCGTTGATGAGCAGACCGCCGCCCGGCAGCGCCATCTCCTGCGAGCGCCAGCGCGAGAACTCGACGTCGACCGGCTCGCGCGGCGGCTCGAGGCCGAGCGCCTCCGCCGCCGTCAGCGCTGCAGCGGCGTTCGCGACCTGATGGCGAGCGGTGAACCCGAAGACGACGTCGCGGCCGTGCCAGCGGACGCGCATACGCCCGTCACTCACCGTCGACTCCGGGACGCCGAAGCGCCGCACGTCGAGCCCGTCGGGCACGAACGGCTCGAGCTCCGGCGCGTGCTCCGGCAGCACCGCGACGGAGCCGGGCGCGAGCTCTTCGAGCAGCTCGGCCTTCGCGCGCGCGATGTTCTCCATGCTCCCGAGCAGCTCGAGATGGACGGGCGCGATCGACGTGATGACGCCGACGTGCGGCCGCGCGATACGCGCGAGGTCGCGGATCTGCCCCGGCCCGCGCATCGACATCTCCGTCACGACGACCTCGGTGTCGGGCTCGATCCGGCACAGCGTGAGCGGCAGGCCGATCTCGTTGTTGAAGCCGTCCTCGGCCGCGATCGTGCGCCGGTGCGGGCGCACGAGAGCCGCGAGGATGTCCTTCGTCGACGTCTTCCCGACCGAGCCCGTGATCCCCACGACCTGAGCATCGCTTCGGGCGCGGACGGCACCGGCCGAGCGCGGCGAGCGCCGCGTGCGCATCGTCGGGAACGAGCGTCGCGGCAGCGCCGCGCGCGCGTGCGTCGTCGAGGAACTCCTCGCCGCGGGAGACGACGACGAAGAGGTCGCCGGGCTCGACACGCCGAGAGTCGATCTTGACGCCGGTGATCGTCTCCGCGTCGCCTTCGAGACGGCCCGGCGCGAGCTCGCGCACCTCCGCAAGCGAGAGCGGGATCACGCGAGCGCCTCCTTTGCAGCCTCGCGGTCGTCGAACGGAATCGTCCGGTCGGCGAACTCCTGGCCCTGCTCCGCGCCTTTGCCCGCGATGAGCACGACGTCGCCGGGCCTGGCGAGCGCGACCGCGCGCGCGATCGCGGCGGCGCGATCGAGCTCGATCTCGACCGGCCTCTCCGCCCCCGCGACGATCTCGGCGACGATCGCCTCGGGATCCTCGCTGCGCGGGTTGTCGGACGTGATGATCGCGACGTCGGCGAGCTCGGCCGCGAGCTTGCCCATGAGCGGACGCTTGCCGCGATCGCGGTCGCCGCCGGCGCCGACGACGACGATGACGCGGTTGCCGTCGGCAAGCTCACGCGACGGCGCGAAGCACCTTCTCGAGCGCGTCGGGCTTGTGCGCGTAGTCGACGATGACGTGGAACGGCTGGCCGGCGTCGACCGACTCGAAGCGGCCCGGGCACGCCGCGCACCGACTCGAGGCCATGCTTGATGGCTTCGGGAGTCACAGCCGAGCGCGCGCGCCGCGAGCGCGGCGCCGAGCGCGTTCTCGACGTTGAAGCGGCCGCGGAGCTTGAGGTCGACCCCGCGAGCACCGACGCGTCGGCCGCGTCGAAGGTGATCGCGTCCGGCAGCTCCTCTGCAAGCCGCCTCCCGTACTCGTCCCCGGCGTTGAGGACTGCGACCGGCAGTGGTTCCGCGAGGAAGAGCCGCCGCTTCGCCTCGAAGTACGTCT
Organism: uncultured Actinomycetes bacterium; assembly: GCA_963816735.1. Lineage (GTDB taxonomy): Bacteria > Actinomycetota > Thermoleophilia > Gaiellales > Gaiellaceae > Palsa-739. The sequence goes on along the minus strand of CAWFLY010000010.1, from coordinate 199,785 downwards.
CCATGTCGCCGTGGAAGTCGAGGTGATCCTGGCTGAGATTCGTGAAGACGAGGACGCGGAAGCGGACGCAGTCGAGCCGGTGGAGGACCGACGCGTGCGACGACGCCTCCATCGCGCACGTACGGTCGCCGGCGTCGAGCATCTCGCGGAACGTCCGCTGCAGGTCGATCGCCTCGGGCGTCGTCCGCACGACGCCGCGCCGCTCGCCGCCGACGCGCGCCTCGATCGTCCCGAGCAGGCCTGGTCGCCGCCCCGCCGCGGCGAGGATCGCGAACAGAAGGAACGTCGTCGTCGTCTTCCCGCTCGTCCCGGTGACGCCGACGACTCTCGAGCTCCGGCGCTCGGCTCTCCGAAGAAGATGTCGGCCGCCGGCGCCATCGCCGCCCGCGCGTCGGCGACGACGATCTGCGGCACGTCGCAGACGTCGAGCTGCCGCTCGACGACGAGCGCGTCGGCCCCGCCCGCGACCGCCTCGCGCCGCGAAGTCGTGACCGTCCACGCGCGTGCCCGGGAACGCAGAAGAAGAGCGCGCCGGGAGCGTACCGCGCGCGCGTCGTAGGCGAGATCGAGCACCTCGACCGTCTGTGCTCCCGAGCACCTGCACCGGCTCGAGCGCTGCGGCGAGGCGCTCCAGGTTCATCGGCACCGGACTCTACCGAGCGCTAGTGGATCGGCAGGTCGGGCGGGACGCCGAGGTACTGCAGATCGAACGACGCGATCTGCTGCGAACGCCGGCGCCGCGACGACGCCGCCGTAGATACTCGCCCTGCGGCTCGTCGACGCTGACGAGCACGACGAGGCGCGGCGTCGGATGCCGGCACCATGCCGACGAACGTCGCGACGTACTTGCCCGGGAGGTAGCCGTACGGCCCGGCCTTCTGCGCGGTTCCCGTCTTGCCGGCGACGCTGTAGCCGGGGATCGACGCGAGCGACGCCGTCCCGTGGTCGGAGACGACGCCGCGGAGCATCGTTCCGCAGCTGCTGGTCGATCGCGCGGCGCGAGGACGCGGCGACGGTTCAGCGGGCGCGGAGCCTTGCGCCGACGATGTGGTCGACGAGATGCGGCCTGCATCCAGACGCCGTCGTTCGCGATCGCCGAGTACGCCGCGGCGAGCTGGACCGCCGTGACCGAGACGCCCTGTCCGATCGGGACGTTGCCGATCGTCGTGCCCGACCAGTACGACGGCAGGAGTCCCGAGCTCTCGCCGGGGAAGTCGATGCCCGGTCTTCGCGCCGAAGCCGAACCGCGCCATCCACCGCTTCAGCCCCGACTCGCCGAGATACTTCGCCGGCGATCGTCGTCGGTGCCGACGTTCGACGAGCGCTGGAGGATCTGCGAGACCGTGCATCCGCTCCGTCGGTGCGACTCGGCGTCGTGGATGACGTGGTCGGCGACCTGCAGCGAGTCCGGGACGCGTGAAGCGCGTGCTGCGGCGTGATCTTGTGCTCGCGAGAGCGCGCCGCCGATCGTCACGACCTTGAAGACCGAGCCCGGCTCGAACACGTCGCTGATCGCATGCGTCGACGGTGAGGCCGTGCGCGTACGCCTGCCGGGAAGCTGTTCGCGTTGTAGCCCGGCTCCTGCGCCATCGCGAGGATCGCGCCGGTCCGCGGATCCATGACGATCGCCGTCGCGTCCTTCGCGTGCCACTGCGCGACCGTCTGCTGGAGGATCTGCTCGGCGTTCGCCTGGATGTGGCTGTCGAGCGTGAGGAAGACGTCCCTGCCGTTCATAACCGGCTGGATCTGCTGCGTGTCGACGACGTGGCCGAGCGCGTCCCGGATGACGATCGCCTTGCCGGGCGTGCCCTGCAGCACGCGTGTTCAGCTCGGTCTCGAGCCCGCCGAGCGGCTCGGTCGACCCCCATGTAGCCGAGCACGGCGCCGCGACTGTTCCCTGCGGATACGACGCGCTGCTCGTCCGGTCTGGAACGTGAACCCGGTCAGATTCTTGTGCCTCGAGCGCGGCGGCCTTCGCCGGCGACGCCTGCGGCGCGACGACGAAGTACTGGCTCGCGTGCTGGTCCGAGAGCGCCTTAAGGAGCGGACGGTAGCGGATCCCGAGCACCTTGGCCGCGACATGCGCCGTCCTGGGCCGGCGCCGTCATCTGCATCGGGTCGGCGACCACGTCGACCGCCGGCTCGCCGATCGCGAGCGGAATGCCGTGGCGGTCGAAGATCGTGCCGCGCAGCGCCTGCGTCGATGACCGTCGCTCTCGTCTGCGCCGTCGCCGCCGCGGCCAGCGACGACGCCCTCACCGTCTGCAGGTACGCCGTTCGCGCCGCGAGCGCCCCGAACGTGAGGAGGATGAGTCCGAAGAGGAGGCGGAGCCGCTGGTTGACGAGCTTCGCGCGCGACCGGCTCACTTGCGGCTCGCCATGTCGAGGTAGCTCGTGTCGGCGCTCGGCGCGGGTACGAGTCCGGCACGGCGGGCAGCCGCTTCGACCCGCGGGGCGGCGGTGACGCTCGCGTACTGCGACGTGAGCGTCGCGATCTGCCTCTTGAGCTGCGTGATCTTCGCGTCGAGATCGGTGACCGAGACGTTCGCGCGCAGGACCGCGACGTTGACGGTCACGACGCCGACGAGCAGGACGGCGAAGACGACGATCCAGACGAGCGACGCGCGGACCTTGAAATCGCGCCGCTGCCGCCGCTGCGCCTTCGGCTTCGCGCGGCCGGTTCCGCCGCGCGCGTTCCGGTGGCCGCGCGCCGGCGACGGGCTGCGCGACCGTGGCGGGTGCGAACCAGGACTCGGCGCGCGGACATCTAGGCGGTCTCGGCCTCGGTCTTGATTGCGACGCGCAGGCGCGCCGACGACGAGCGCGCGTTCGCGGCGAGCTCGGCCTCGCCCGGGCGGATCGGCCGGCGCTGCACCGCGCGCAACTCCGGCTCATGCCCGCACACGCAGACCGGGAAGTCGGGCGGGCACGTGCACCCGCGCTCGCGCTCACGGAGGAAGTGCTTGACGATCCGGTCCTCGAGCGAGTGGAACGAGATCACCGCGAGGCGGCCGCCCGGCCTGAGCATCTCGAGCGCCGCCGGGAGCGCAGCGGCGAGCGAGTCGAGCTCGCCGTTCACCGCGATGCGCAACGCCTGGAAGACGCGCTTCGCAGGATGGCCCTCGCCGAACCGCGCCGGCGCCGGGATCGCGCACTTGATCGTGTCCACGAGCTCTCCCGTCCGCTCGAACTCCTGCTCGCGCCGCCGCCGCACGATCGCGCGCGCGATCTGCTTCGCGTAACGCTCCTCGCCGTAGCTGCGGAAGATCGTCATGAGGTCGCGCTCGCTCCACGTGTTGACGAGGTCGCGCGCGCTCTCCTCCTGCGTCGGGTCCATCCGCATGTCGAGCGGGGCGTCGACGGCGTACGAGAAGCCGCGCTCGGGCTGGTCGATCTGCATCGACGAAACCCCGAGGTCGAGAAGGATCGCGTCGGCGCGGACGCCGTTCGCGGCCAGCTGCGGCAGGACGACGCCGAAGTCGCCACGCAGGAGACGCGCGTTGACGCTGAAGCGCTTCTCGAGCTGCTCGAAGTACGTGCGCGCCGCCGGGTCGCGGTCGATCGCGGTCAGCTTCCCGCGCCCGGCGAGGTCGGCGGCGAGGAGCGCGGCGTGACCGCCGGCGCCGAAGGTCGCGTCGATGACCGACTCGCCCGGGCGCACAGCGAGTCCGGCGCGGACCTCCGCGGCGAGAACGGGGACGTGGTCAGCTTCTCTGTGCAAGGCGTTCGGCAACATCCTCAGCACTCCCTTCGACCTCGGAGAGCTCGCGGCGCCATGCGTCGCGGTCCCAGATCTCGAGGTGGTCGTTGGCTCCGGCGACGACGACGTCCCGGTCGAGCTTCGCGTGCGCTGAGCAGCACGGGCGGGATCGGACACGGCCCTGGCGGTCGGGTGTCGTGTCGGTGGCGCCGGAGAAGAAGATAGCGGTGCAACTGCCGTCCTTCCCGGCTCAGCAGGTTGAGCGTCGAGAGGGTCGACTTCTCGTAGTTCGCCCAACCCTCGCGCGTCCACGCGGAAGAGGCAGCCGTCGAGTCCCCGCGAGACGACGCAGCCGTCCTCGAAGTCCCGGCGGAACTTGGCCGGGAGTGTCAGGCGGTTCTTGTCGTCAAGTGTGTGCTCGTACTCGCCGAGGAGCATGGGGCAACTCTCCCTCTTGTGCCACGATGCCCCACTTTACCCCACTCCGGTCCACTTTGTCCAGCGGGATCGTTCAGAGCTCCGCTCCCGTCAGTTGGCGCTCGTACGGGCCCTTGCTCGTGAGCACCGTCGCGCCGCACCGCGCACCGATCGCGACCGCCTCGTCGACCGGGAGCGCGCACCCGAGCCCGTACGTCACGCCCGCCGCGAAGCAGTCGCCGCACCCGTACGCGTCGGCCACCGGGCCGGGGATCGGCGCCGCGCGGAACGGACCGCCGGGCCGGATCCAGCCGCCGAGCCCGCCGGCCGTGGTGACGACGATCTTCGGCGGCGGATCGAGCTCGCCCGGCTCGAAGCGCTCGCCCGCGTCCTCCCCGCTCCCGACGAGGACGTCGATCTCCACGCCGGCGGCCCGCAGCGTCGGCAGCTCGCGCGACGTCGCGACGAGCACCTTCGCGCGCCGAGCCGCGCGCAGCGCCGCGACGTCACCGCCGGTGAAGTAGACCGCGTCGCACCGAGCGAGCTCCTCCCATGGCAGCGAGCCGTCCTCGCCCGAAGGCCGAAGCTTCTCTCCGAGCACGGTGATCGTCCGCTCGCCGCCGTCGTCGACGTGCGTGAACGCGCGCCGCTGCGGAGCCGTCGCGCGTGGCCGGCATGGACGGTGACGCCACGCGCCTCGAGCTCCTTCTTCGCGCGCCGGCCGAGCTCGTCGTCGGCGAGCGCGGTGAAGAAGAGGCACGAGCCGGCGAGATTCGCGAGCTGGACGGCCGCCACCGCGCCACCGCCCGCGGCCTCCTCCCACGACTCGCGGGCGTGGACGATCTCGCCCGCGGACGGCAGTTCGTCGACGCGCGCGAACTCGACCCACTCGACATGTCCGACCACTGCGACCTGCATGACCTCACATCTTGACCTCACATCGAGGCGCGGCGAGTACGTTTCATGGACTCGATGGCGGTCGCAGCGATTCCTCCGTTCGAGCGGTTCTACGAGGCGCACAACGGCGAGGTGCTCGCCTTTCTCCGCCGCCGCGCCGGGCGCGACCGGGCCGACGACCTCTTCCAGGAGACGTTCCTGCGCGCGCTGCGGGCGTACGACCGGCTCGAGCACGGCGAGCATCTGCGCGCGTGGGTCATGACGATCGCGGCGAACACGCTCGTCGACGCGGCGCGACGCGAGACAGCCCGACCGTCGAACTGCTGGTCGAGCCGGGCGGCGAGGATCCGCGCCCCGCCTTCGAGGAACTCGCGCCGCTCACGGACGGGCTGCCGCCGAAGGAGCGTGCGGCCGTCGTGCTCCGCTACGGCTACGCGCTCGACTACGACGAGATCGGCGCCGCCCTCGGCTCGAGCGAGGACGCCGCGCGCCAGGCCGCCTCCGCCGGAGTGCGGCGACTACGAAAGGAGAAGGACGCATGACCGGAGTCCCCGCAACGCTCGACGCCCGCTTCCGCGCCGCGGCGGCCGAGACGGGCGAGCTCGACGTCGCCTACGACGTCCTCGACGACACGCCGGTCGGCAAGCTGCTCGTCGGCGTCTCGGAGCGCGGCCTCTGCCGCGTCCACTTCGACCCGGATCCCGAGCAGGAGCTCGACGACCTCGCGCGCCGCTTCGGCCCGCGCGTCCTCCGCAGCCCGCAGCGCGATCGACCGCGCGAAGCTCGAGCTGGACGAGTACTTCTCCGGCAGGCGGCACGCGTTCGATCTCGAGCTCGACCTGCGCGGGACGCCGGACTTCTACCGGCGAGTCCTCGCCGAGCTCGGCGCGCGTCGAGTACGGCACGACGACGACGTACGGCGCCCTCGCGGCGAAGGTCGGAGCGCCGAAAGCGGCACGAGCGGTCGGCACCGTCATGAACCGGAACCCGATCCCGATCGTCCTCCCGTGCCACCGCGTCGTCGGCGCAAGCGGGAGCCTCACCGGCTACGGCGGCGGGCTCGACCGCAAGGAGTGGCTGCTGCGGCTCGAGGGAGCGCTGCTCTAGGTCTCGGGCACGGGACGGAGCTTGTAGCCCACGCCCCAGACGTTCGACGACCCAGTCGTCGAGCCCGGCGGCCGCGAGCTTGCGGCGGATCCGGGATGCGTGCGACTCAAGGTCCGCGTCGGAACGTACGTCCTGAATCCCCAGACGTCGCGCAGCAGCTGCTCGCGGGTGAAGACGCGGTCCGGGTCGGACGCGAGCTTCACGAGCAGCGCGAACTCCTTCGCCGAGAGGTCGATCTCCTACGCCGTTCGCCACCGTCCGGCGCGTCGCGCGGTCGATCGAGAGCGGCCCGACCTCGAGCCGCTCGACGCGCGGCGGGCAGCGCCGCAGCAGCGCGTGGATGCGCGCGAGGAGCTCCTCGTAGACGAACGGCCGCGCGAGGCAGTCGTCGGCGTGCTCGAGCGCGCGCACGCGAGCCGCTGGATCGGCTCCACCGAGCACGATCACCGGGCAGTCGGGGACGAGGCCGCGGTCGAGCGCTTCGGCGTCGCCGAGGAGCAGGACGTCGGGGTCGGCGGCGCGCGGCAGTTGCTCGGCGCGCTCGTACGCGAACACGTCGAAGCCGTCGTTCCGCAGCTGCCGCTCGAGGAACCCGCGCACGGCCGGCTCCGCTTCTGTGAGAACGAGTGCCGTCATGGCTACGAACCTACGCCGCGAACCGCAACAAGACTGTGACGGACCGGCCGCGAGAGACTCGGCCAGGAGGGGGATCCCGCGCAGCCCGGACCAGACGGCGTTCCCGGTTGACGGTCCGACACAGGAAAAGAGATAGTCCCTCGGATGCGCTGCGGACCGACCAGGCCGGCCGGTTCTGCCGGTTCACATCCCTCGAGGCGCTTGCCGGAGATCGAGGGCCTCCGTGGCCTCATCGCGGCGGCCGTCGTGCTCCATCACTCATTGAGCGTTCTGCCGGCCGTCCACGACAGCCTCAGCACCCACGGCTTGACGATGCTCAACGTCCTCAAGTTCTCGCCCCTCGGTGTGCTCCTCCCCGGCCCCGAGACTGTTCTCTTTTTCTACCTCATCAGCGGATTCGTTCTCGCATTCCCGTTCGTCGATGGTCGTGCGCCGGGCTTCTTTCGCTTCGCCGTCAAGCGAGTCACCCGGATCTGGCCGGCGTATGCGGCGGCCTGCGTCTTCGCCTTCGCCACGGCCAGCATCTTCGGTGGCTCGGCGACTCCCTCGCTCGGCGGATGGCTGGGCGCCGCTTGGCGGAGCCCGCTGACGGCCAAGACCGTCTTTCAACACCTGACTCTCGTCACTCACTTCCCGCAACGCGGATTCAATCCCGTGATCTGGTCGCTCATCCACGAGATGCGCGTGTCGCTCGTGTTTCCTCTCCTCGCAGCTCTCGTTCTCTGGCAGCGCCGCTGGTGGGTAGCCCTCGCTGCGAGCATCGCCGTGTCCTACGCCGCACTCCAGCTGTTGCCACCGCGGCACGGGTTCAGCAGCTGGCTCCTGACCGCCGTGTACCTGCAGTTCTTCGTGAGCGGAATCCTTCTCGCGCGCCACCGCTCTGCCGTCATCAGGCGCATCCGTGCGGCCGGCACGCTCACTCGTCTCGCGCTCGCCGCGACGTCGCTGCTGCTGTACACGCATCCGTGGTGGATGCCGCGGATTGGCCACGCACATGCGCCGTTCCTTGACCTGGAGCTCGCGCTCGCGGGCACGGTCGGACTACTCGTATCGGTGATTGGCTCTCCCGGAGCAGCCACCGTGCTCTGCACCCGGCCGCTGCAGTACCTCGGCCGGATCTCGTTCAGCCTCTATCTCGTTCACGCGATTGTCCTGCTCGCGCTTTTTCACGTCTTCTACGGTCGCCTGCCCGCCGCGGTGCTTCTCATAGCTCTTTGGCCGCTCTCCCTGGGACTCGCGACTCTCGGTGAGCGCTACGTCGAACAGCCGTCGATCGCACTGGGACGACGACTCACGCAACGTAGGCCGGCGGTCGTCCGCGGCAGCCCGGAGGCGGGCCTACAGACGTCCTGATCGCACGACGCCCCACATGAGCCACGCGCCGAGCACGGCTGAGGCGATGAACCCGCCGATCGAGAGGACGTTCACGCCGAGGAGATGCGGGCCTGTCGTCGCGAAGATCCCGATCAGGCTCGAGCCGATCAACCCGCCGACGACGACGAGCGCGATCACGAGGCGGTTGACGAGCGTGTCGAGCTTCGCGAGGAGGTCGTCGAGCCCCTTGTGGACGAAGCCGACCTCGATCTGGCCGTCGCGGATCTCCTCCATGAAGTCGTGGAACTGGTGCGGCGCCTCGGCGACGATCTGCGCGTAGCTGATGAGCTCGCGGCGCGCGCGCCGCGCGACACGCTCCGGCGTGAACCGCTCGAGCATGAGGTCGCGCGCGTACGGCCTCGCGACCTCGAAGACGTTGAAGTCGGGATAGAGCTCCTGCCCGACGGCGCCGAGCGTCGCGATCGTCCTGTCGAGGAGAAGGAACCGCGTCGGGAGGTGCAGGTTGAGCGAGTAGATGAGGGCGAACCCCTCCCTGATCGCCTGCACCGGGTCGATCTCGCTGAGGCTCGAGCCGTAGTAGCGGTAGTAGAGCTCGCGGAGCTCCGTCCGCAGCTCGTCCTCGCGCTCACGCGGGTAGCGGACGCCGAGGTCGGACAGCCGGCGCGGGAGCTGGTCGATGTTCTCGTTCGCCGCGTCGATGAGCAGGCCGGTGAGCTTCGACATGTCGTCGTCTGTGAGCTTCCCGCACGAGCCGAAGTCGATGAGTCCGATCGTCCCGGTTTCGGGCGCGATGAGGATGTTCGCCGGGTGCGGGTCGGCGTGGAAGAAGCCGTGGCGGAAGATCATCGTCATCCACGTCTCGGTGATCCGGTACGCGATGTCGCGCCGCTCGTCGAGCGACATCGCGATGAGGTCGAGGTCGGCGAGCTGGACTCCGTCGATCCATTCGAGCGTGAGGACGCGCGAGCCGGAGTACGACCAGTAGACCTTCGGCACGCGGACGTGCGCGGCGCCCGCGAAATGGCGATGGCAGAGCTGTGCGTTGCGGCCTTCGAGGCGGTAGTCGAGCTCCTTCCGGATCGACCGCGCGAACTCGTCGACGAGCTGGCCGGCGTCGATGAAGTCGAGCGCCCGGATGCGCTCGCGGGCGAGACTCGCCGCCTGGTAGAGGAGTGCGATGTCGGCCTCGATCTGCCGGGCGGCGCCCGGGCGCTGCACCTTGACGGCGACGCGCCGTCCGTTCGGGAGCGTGGCCTGGTGCACCTGGCCGATCGACGCGGCGGCGACCGGCACCGGGTCGAACTCGGTGAACAGCCGCTCGAGCGTGTTCCCGAGCTCGGCCTCGACGACGCGGCGGACGTCCTCGAACGGGAAGGGGCGCACGTCGTCCTGCAGGGCGCGCAACTCGACGACGATGTCGGGCGGCACGACGTCGGGACGGGTCGAGAGGAGTTGCCCGAACTTCACGAACGTCGGCCCGAGCTCGTCGAGCACCTCCCGCAGATGCTGGCCGCGCCTCGAGCCCGCCCCCTGCGCGGTCGCGGCGTCGGCGAGCCGCTCCTCCGCGGACCGTCGCGGCAGGAGATCGCTCAGCTTGTGCGTCTCGAAGAAGTACCCGAAGCCGTGGCGCACCATCACCTGCGCGATCTCGGACAAACGCCCGATTGTCCGCGTCTGCGGCGGCGTGCTCATGGCGGAAAGCCTAGGCGGCGACGCGCCGGCGTGCCTCGCGGCGCCGCGTCCACGGGCCGGGCGGCACGAGGAGAGACTCGGCACGGAGGTACGCCAGGCCGACGGCGGGGATGTCCCCGTACCGCTCGATGCAGACGTAACGGCGGCGCCACTCCGGGAAGAACTTCCGGTTGAACGAATAGAGCCGTTCGAGCTGGAAGACGTTGTCGGCCACCAGCAGACCGCGCCGCGCGAGGCGCTTCGGGATGCTCGTGGCCCGCTCGGGCGAGATCACGTCGGTGAACGCGCAGAAGTTGAGCGACAGCTCGCTCGCGCCCTCCGCCTTCGCCCACTCGACCGTCTCGACGATGAGGTACTCCGTGAGCCCGTTCGGCGAATCCGGCCGGCGACGCATCGTGCTCAGTGACCAGCTACCCCCAGCGGCGGTGACGGCGCGAGGTGGAGGAAGCCGCCGATCCGCCCGTCAGGGTCGGCCGCGATCGCGAGCACCGTGCCGGGGACGTGGAGGTCGTCGATCGTCATCGAGAAGCCGCGCTCGGGCTGGTCGCCGCGCCACGCGGCCGAGACGTCCGCGAGCTCCTGCTCGAGCTCCGGCGAGACGTCGTCGGCGGCGACGACGCGGAACGAGTAGCCGGCCTTCTGCAGGCGCGTCACCGACTGCCGCACCTTGCGGATCGCGCGGCCCTCGAGCGAGAACTCGTCCGGCCGCAGCACGGCCTCCTCCCCCATCGGGATCGGCTTGAGGCCGAGCGCGCGGTAGCGCGGCAGGTGATGCTCGGAGGCGCCGACGACCGCGAGCCGCCAGCCGTGGGCGTGCGCGCGAGCGCTGCAGCTCGGCGAGGAGAGCGTCGATCTCCGACTCCTCCCCCACCGGATCGCCGCTCACGAGCGCCGTGCCGGCGACGACGCGGTACGCGAGGAATGCCTTGCCGGGTCGGCGAGAAGAGGTAGCTCTTGTCGCGACGAAGCGCGAAGAACGACAGGCTGTCGGTGCCGTACGTCTCGACGAGCGTCCGCGCGACGCGCTGCTCCCCCACGCTCTGCACGACCGCCTGCCCGAACGGGCGCAGCCAGAAGTACAGCGCTGCGAAGCCGAGCACGATGCCGACTGCCGTGAGCGCGTCGGCGGCGCGATTCGGGAGGTCGTGCCCCGGGATCTCGACGGCGAGGACGAAGGCGACGATCGCCAGCGAGAGCCGCGCCGAGACCGAGGCCAAGGCGGACGCTGGCGGGATCGCCCGGCACGTCGAACCGATTCGCGCCAACGGATGAGAGCGACGAGCAGGGCGAGCGAGATCGTCGCCTCCTCGAAGTCCAGATCCCTTCGCGAGATGGGCCGCGGCCGACGCGACGACGACGAGGATCGCGAGCTGCCATGCGCGGTGACGCCGCCGCGCGAGCGAGCGCGCGAGGAAGACGAGACCGATCGCACATGCCATCGTCAGGACGCGAGCGCCCTCCGGCCAACCGGGCGGCAGCACCCCGTGCATGAGCCGCATGCGGTCCGCCATCTCCGGCGTCGCAGCCGAGACGATGCCCATCACGCCGACGGCGAGCGCGGACACCGCGAGGAGCCGCTCCGCTGTGAGGCTTCGCAGCATCCGGGCAGGGTACAACGTCATCGTGACGACCGAGCCTGTCCGGATCCCCGTCCCGCGCTGGCTCGTCGTGGTGCTCGGTGCGGTCGCCGTCCTCCTCGTCCCGTGGATCCTCTACCTCACGTTCACGCTCCCGGCGCGGCACGTCACGGTTCACTACGACCTCGCGTGGGTCGGCTTCGACGTCGCGCTCACCGTGGTCGTTCGCCGCGACGGCGTGGGCGGTGCTCCGCGGCTCGCGAGTGGCTCGTGCCCTTGGCCGCGGTCACCGGGACGATGCTCGTCTGCGACGCGTGGTTCGACGTCACGACCTCGCGGCCCGGCGACGAGCTCCTCCAGGCGATCGGGTCGGCCGCGCTGGCCGAGCTGCCGCTCGCCGCCCTCTGCGCCTACATCGTCTACGACGCGGAACGGTTCCTCGCCGCGACGGTCACCCGCTTCCGCCGCACAGGGGCTACCGGCCGCAGAGCTTCGAGCTGACCAGCTCGAAGCGGTACGGAAGCGAGCCGCTCTTGAGGACGAGCGCGAGGTTGTTCGCCTCTTGGATCGATCTCAGGTTGGCTGATGACCGCCTGGGCGCCGGCGATGCCGAGCGAGAGCGCGTTGTCGGTGTAGTCGATGTACGGCGTCGCCTGGAGCTTGTTGTCGAGGACGATCGCGTTGTGCTGCGCGTAGACCTGGTTGAGCTGCCCCGCGGTGTGGTGGAGTCCGGCGACGAGCTGGCCGCGGTCGTACTCCGCCTTCGTGATCGCCTGGAACTCCTTCGCACCGTGGCGCGTGAAGCCGAGCATGACCTGCGGGCTGGCCTGTGTTCGGGTCGGTGCCGGCTTGCACCGTCGACTCGTGGATGTCCTTTCCGCTGATCTCCGGCGGCAACTTGAAGAGGTACCAGTACGTGCCGTCCGGCGAGTGCTTCACCGGCCGCGTCGAGGCAGTGAAGTTCGCCCGCGTCCCGGAGACGACCTCGCGGTTCGCGGGCACGGTGAAGATCGACGTCCGCGCCGGCTGCTTGCCGCCGTACGGCGCCAACAGGTCGTCGATCGTCCCGGTCGGCCCCTGGAGCACGCGATGCGGCGCGCGGGCATCGAAGAGGTAGTACGCCCCGGGCGGCGGCCTGTCGCTCGTTACGACCGGACGCGTGGACAGCAGGCTGTATAGCGTCGGATACGGCGTCGGGTTGCCGTTCTTGACCGTCGGTGCCGCAAGGTCTTTCTCGAAGTCGAAGAACTGCAGGTTGTCCGGTCACCGAGGCCAGGCGTCGCGAGGCTCTTCGGAACGGCCGCCCGAGACGACGATCTCGTCGCCGCCCCGGATCTCGACGTTCGGCGAGGCCACGCCGAGCGTGTCGAGGCGGCTGCTGATGATCTGCCGCACCAGCTCCATCCCCGCGCGCGTGACCGTCTCGCCGTGCTGCGGCACAGCGCGCAGCACGATCTCGCGCCCGGCGCACGCGTGCGAGGAACCGCAGCCGACGCCGAGACAGACGAGGAGGACGAGCGGAAGCAGGCGCTTCACGCGCCCGATCATCTCCTACTTACGCGGCCGGCGGAAGGTCGCGCGGCCCCTCGAGCAGCTTCAGCCGATGCTCGAGTTGCGCGACGCGGAGCTCGCCTGCCCGCGTGCTCGGAAATGGTCATCAGAGGCGGACGGCGCACCGAGGCAGCAACAGCCTGTCCGGGTGCGATCCTCTGCGCGTGTTCTTTCGCCTGAGCAGCTGGGAGTTATGGCTCATCGTTGCCGGTGTCGTGTTCCTCTTCGTCGGCGTTGGCTACGGCATCGGGCGCCTGCTGCGGAAGCACTCGGAGACGCTGCGGGAGCCGGTCGGAACAGTGCAAGGAGCGTTGCTTGCGTTGATCGGGCTGATCCTCGCCTTTGGCTTGACGTTGGCGATTGGCCGGTACGACTCGCGCCGAGCCGCGGTTGTCGACGACGCCAACGCGATCGGCACGACGTTCCTGCGGGCGCAGATGCTGCCAGAACCGATTCGAAGCTGAGTCGCTGCGCCTGATCGTGCGCTACACGGACGCAAGCATCGGGCTCTCGAAAACGGTGCCGACCACTCCCGGTTTCGCGAAGGCAGTTGCCGCGGAGAATGTCCTCATCCGTCGGCTCTGGCGTCTCGCCGGCGAGGCCATGGCGACGGACCCGAGGGGGAACGCCTCGCGGCTCTACGTTGAGACTCTCAACGAGATGATCAACCTGCAGACGGTTCGCGTGGCGGTGCTCAATAACCGAATCCCGGGTGCGGTTCTCGTGCTCGAGGTGCTTCGGGACCGCTTTCGCGTTCGGGCTGCTTGGCGCTCTACACGGCGATGCTCGGCCGGGGCGCAACAACCGTCGGCCTAGCCGCCGTGCTCGTGAGTCTCCTGCTGCTCGTCACCCTCGACCTCGACCGCCCAACGCGGGGCTTGATCACCGTCCCGAATACCGCTCTCATCTCACTGCGAGCCTCGATGGTGCCACCCCCGGCCGCGAACGCCCCGTAACTCAATCGACAAAGATCACGTCCCCGGGGATCGTCGGCTAGTCGCCTGGGCCAGTACGGGTTCTCGCCTGAACGACGCCGGAGGCTAAGGCAGCGCGAAGAGCGAGCTGTCAGCACGAAGGCGCGGAACGCCGCGCTCTCCCGCGGCGGAGTTCGTTCACGGTGCTTTAGGACGCGGAGCATCCTCGAGCAATTTCAGGCGGTGCTCGAGTTGGGCGACGCGGAGTTCGACTTCGTCGAGCTCGTCGCGCGTAACGAAGTCGAGTTCGGAGACGAGCGAGCGCAGCGCGCCCATCGCCTGTTCCGAGAACTTCTCCTTACTGCCGCGTGCGCGGTTCGGCAGCTCGGCGAGGAGCTCCTCCACGGCGTCGACGAGGAGCCGCGTACTACCGCGTTCGGCCATGCGGCCTCGAGCGCCGCCGCTGGTTGCGCTTGTCGCGGCGATCCTGCTCGTCCGGCGTTGACGGCGTCGCGACAACAGCGTCGGCGAGCCCCGGAGTCGGCTCCGCGGCAAGCGCCGCCTCCGACTCGCGCAGCGCCTCGGTGTCGGACTCCGTGGCAGCCGCAGCAGCGGTCGCCTTGCGGCGCGCGTACTCGGGCTCGCGCTCCTTCCACATCGTGAGGAGCGGCGCGGCGATGAAGATCGACGAGTACGCACCGGAGGTGACGCCGACGATGAGTGCAAAGGCGAAGTCCTTGAGGGTCGCGCCGCCGAGGATGTACAGACAGATGATCGGCAGCAGCGTGATGAAGGTCGTCGCCAGCGAGCGGCGGATCGTCTCCCAGACCGAGACGTTGGCGATCTGCGCGAACGGCGAGCGACGCATGAGCGGCACGTTCTCGCGGACGCGGTCGAAGATGATGATCGTGTCGTAGATCGAGTACCCGAGGACCGTTAAGACAGCGGCAACGGTCGCGACCGTGACCTCCTTCCCGACGAGCGCGTAGACGCCGATCGTGATGAGGATGTCGTGGATCATCGCGAGGATGACCGGGATCGCGTACTTCAGGTCGAACCTGATCGTGATGTAGACAGTGATCAGGAGGAGCGAGACGATGATCGCCCAGATCGCGTCGATCGCGATTTGGTGTCCGAACGTCCCGGACACGCTTTGGCTGCCCCCGCCGTACGCGCCGAGGTCCGTCGTGAGAGCCTGCTTGACCTTTGCCCGCTCCACGGGCTTGAGCGTCTTCGTCCGGACCTGCCACTGCTTCGCCTCGCCGTTGACCAGCTTGCCCGTCCCCTGCACGACCGCGTCGGACTGCCCCTGTTGCGCAAGGACCTTCGCGACCTCGCTGGTCGAGTGCGCCTGGCGGGTCTGGAACGTGATCTGCGTGCCGCCCTTGAAGTCGATGCCGAGATTGAGCCCGTTGACACCGAGCGCGATCACGCCGGCGAGGATGATTGCGCCCGAGATGCCGAACCACCAGTTGCGGCGCCCGATGAAGTCGAACTGGAGCCACTTCGCGGTCTGCTGTCCCTGCGCGCCCATGAAGCGCGGGTTGTCGAACCACTTGAAGCCGCTGAGCAGGCCGAGCAGCGCGCGCGTCGCCGCAACGGCGGTGAGCAGCGAGATCGCCGTCCCGATCAGGAGCATGAGGGCGAAGCCCTTCACGTCGGCGACGGCGACCAGGAAGATCACCATCGCCGTGATCATCGTGACGACGTTCGCGTCGAGAATCGTGTGGAAGCCCTTGCCGTAACCGGCCGAGATCGCCGAGCGCACCGACTTCCCGGCGCGCACCTCCTCCTTGATGCGTTCGAACACGACGACGTTCGCGTCGGCCGCAACACCGATCGTGAGGATCAGGCCCGCGAAGCCCGGCAGGGTCAGCGTGACGTTGAAGATGAGGATCGCCGCGTAGTAGAGGAGCGCGTAGACCGCGAGGCCGGCCACCGCAACGAGGCCGAGGAAGCGGTAGAGCACGAGGAGGAAGAGTGCGACGATGAGGAGACCCGCGATCGCGGCGAGAATCGCCTGGTGGAGCGAGCTTTTGCCGAGCGTCGCGGTGACCTCGGTCTCGGCAAGCTGGTGGAACGAGTACGGCAGCGAACCGCTCTGCAGGACGAGGGCGAGGTCATGCGCCGCCCGGGCGGACCCCATGTTGTTGATGACCGCCGAGCCGCCCGCGATGCCGAGCGAAAGGCTGTTGTCGGTGTAGTCGATGTACGGCGTCGCCCGGAGCTTGCCGTCGAGGACGATCGCGTTGTGCTGCGCGTACAACTGGTTGAGCGTTCCCGCGGAGCCGTGGAGACCGGCGAGAGCACGCCCGCGGTCGAACTCGGCCTTCGTGATCAGCTGGAACATCTTCCCGCCGTGGCCGGTGAAGCCGAGCGTGACCTGTGGCGCGCCCGTGTTCTGGTCGGCGCCGGCGCTGATGTTCGACTCGTTGAGGTCCTTCCCGACGATCTCCGGCGGGCCGTTCGGCCTCTCCGGGTAGTACTTGAAGAGGTACCAGTACGTCCCGTTCGGAGACGGCTTGACCGGCTGCGTCGCCGTCGTGAAGTTCGCCGTCGTACCGGAAACGACCTGGGTGTTCGCCGGGACCACGAGGATCTCGGTGCCCGGCGGTTGCTTCCCGCCGTTGTCGGCGTACAGCTTCCGCACCTTCGGATCGGTAAGGAGCTGCGTCTTCCTCGGGTACGGCCCGGCGAGAAGCGAATGCGGGACAGTCTGCGTCGTGTGCGTCGTCGTCGTCTTGCCGTCCTTGCCCTTCTTGTGCGTGACGACCGACACCTTCTTCGGGCCGAAGAGGTAGTAGGTCTCGGGGATGCCCTTCTTCGCCAGGGCCTTCACCTGGCTCTGCGTGAGCAGCGAGTAGAGCGTCGGATACGGCGTCGGGTGGCAGTCAGGGCAGGCGCCCGAGATCGTCGGCGGGAGGAGGTCTGCCTCGAAGTCGTAGAACTGCAGCCCGCCGGTCGAGCCGATGAGCGCCGCCGCCTTCGCCAGATCGTGGATTCCTGCGAGCTGGATGACGATCTCGTCGGCGCCCTGGCGCGCGACGTTCGGCGCGGTGACGCCGATCCCGTTGATGCGGTTCGCGATGATGTCCTGCGCCGTCTGCATCTGCGTCGGGTTGATCGTCTGGCCACGGGCCGGAACGGCCTTGAGGATCACCTCGAGGCCGCCCTGCAGGTCGAGGCCGAGCGTCGGCTTCTTGTACGCCGGCGATCCGGGAATGGCGATGAGCATGGCGCCGATCACGGCTGCCACGATGAAGCCCATGAGGATCAGGTAGTTGCGGCGTTCTCTCATCGGCGAGGAAGGTTAGCCGGGCTTCTTCTCGTCCGACTTGGCGTCGAGCGCCGCCTCATCAGACGTGTCCGCAGGCTCGACGGCCGGGTCGGCCGCTTCCGGTTCGTGCTCGGTGACGTGGGCGGCGACCGCGCGCCGCGCGAGACGCACCTCGACGTTCGGCGCGATCTCGACACGCACCTCGTCGTCGTCGATCTGCGTCACCGTGCCGTAGACGCCGCCGGCGGTGACGATCTCGTCCCCGATCGCAAGCTCGGTCTGCATGCTCTTCTGGAGCTTCTGCTTGCGCCGCTGCGGCCGGATCACGATCAGCCACATCGCACCGAGCGCGAGCAGGATGAACAGGAAGAAGGAGGAGCCGCCGCCGCCGCCCTTCGCCGCAAGTTCGAGGATCATCCAGTTGCTCCCTTCGCTCTTTCGAGCGCTTCTTCTCGCCAGGTCATGAACTCGCCGCGCTCGATCGCCTCCCTCGCACCGGAGACGAGATCGAGCAAGAAGCGGAGATTATGCAGACTGAGCAATCGCAATCCGAGGATTTCCTGTTGATTGAGAAGATGCCGGATGTACGCGCGGCTGAACCTGACGCAAGTGGAGCAATTGCATTTCTCGTCGAGCGGCCGCGGATCGCGGGCGTATTGGGCGTTGCGGAGGTTGAGACGGCCCTCGCGCGTGAGGGCACTGCCGGTGCGCGCGGTGCGCGTCGGCAGGACGCAGTCGAACATGTCGACGCCGCGTGCGATCACCTCGAGCACGCCCTCCGGGTCGCCGATCCCCATGAAGTAGCGCGGCTTCTCCTCGGGCAGGAACGCCGCCGCTCTCGTGGTTGCGTCGAACATCGGCTCGCGGTGCTCCCCCACGCTGAGGCCGCCGATCGCGTAGCCGTCGAAGTCGAGCGCGACGAGTTCCGTCGACGAGCGCTCTCGTAGCTCGGCGTCGAGGCCGCCCTGCGTAATCGCGAAGCGGAGCTGGCCGGGCGCGCGCGGCAGGTCGCGCTGCCGCTCGGCCCACAGCGTCGTGCGGCGGACTGCCTCCTCGAGCTCGGCGCGCGACGCGCCCGCGGGCAGGCAGATATCCAGGCACATCGCGACGTCCGATCCGAGCCGAGCTTGGATTTGCGCAGCCGACTCCGGCGTGAGCCGCTCGGGGTTCCCGTCGTAGACCGAGCGAAACGTCACGCCGTCATCGTCCGCCTCGAGCAGGGTGTCGCGGAGGGAAAAGACCTGGAAACCGCCCGAATCCGTGAGGATCGGCCCGTCCCAGGCCATGAACTTGTGGAGGCCGCCGAGCTCGGCGATGAGCTCCTCGCCCGGTCGCAGATGGAGGTGGTACGTGTTGCCGAGAATGATCTGCGCGCCGACCGCGTGGAGCTCGTCCGGGTCGATGGTCTTCACGGTCGCCTTTGTCCCGACCGGCATGAAGACCGGAGTGCGGACGTCGCCGTGCGCGGTGTGGAGCACGCCGGCGCGCGCTGCGCCGTCGCGGGCGGTGACCTCGAAGACGCTCACGCCGTGCCCGGGAACCAGGTGGTGATGCGGGTCGCGACTTCCTCGTCGCGTGCAGGGTCGGGAGGCGTGTGGAGGTCGTGCTCGCGAATCCTCCCCAGCTCGGCGACGACGGCGCGCAGCGGCGCGGCACTGCCGAGGAGCGTCGCGATGCGAACGGAGTAAGGCGCGAATTCGTCGAGCTGCGCGTGCAACTCGCGCTCCCCGCCGTCGCGCCAGAAGTCCCGCCACTCGTTTGCGCTGCGCGGTCTCAAACGAGAACGGTTACGCGCTCAGCATGGGGTAATCACGTCGCTCGAATAATGAAGACCAGGGCTGATGTCAGCGAGCGGGACAGGGAACCGCTGGCTCGACGTCCGGCCGAGCACGGAGAACGTGACGGTCACGTCGCGCGGGGCGCACACACGACCGACGACATAGATGGGAACTCTGCCGCGAGAGGGAACCGTGTACGGGAGCTTGACGGGAGCGATCAACCCCTCGAATCGCCCGACCCAGCCTCCGTCGACCCGAACGATGGTCAAGTTCGCCCAGCCCGCGTTCTTGAGGGTGATTTCGCGGAACTGCTTGCCGTAGCCGAGCGTGCTCGCGTTCGTAACGTCATCCGACCCCGTGAGCGGCTGGTAGACGCGGTACGAGCCGACGAAAGCGAGGCCGACGAAAGCGAGCGCCAGCCAGACACGCCACGACGGCTTCGGGAACGGCAGCGTCGTTCCGATCGCATAGCGGCGGATAATCCAGGTCATCGCCAGCACCGAGACGACCGCCGCCAACAGCGGCGGTCGGAGAATGAGACCCGGGACGTAGCCCGCGACAACCACCGCGAGCGCCACGACTCCGAGCGAGACGTGGCCGCGGACGGCGCCCTCGACCAATCGGCGGATCCACCACGCCGTATAGAGCACGACGAATGCGAACACAACGACGTCGGCGGCGAGACTCCACACGCCGTCCACTGGGAACGGCGCCAGCCGACTCAACGGCCGCGCCGACAAGAATCCCTGGTTGACGAGGACCAGCGCGATCAGGCTGCGCGTGATGCCGGCGCCGATGACCCCGAGCACCACGGCCAAGAGGATCCGCCAGAACGACCGGGGCGTGATCGAGTCAACAGCGGGAACGTCGAGAACGACGCCACTCATGCTCAGAGCATAAGCATCGCGTCGCCGCAAGAAACGCCCCTAGTGCGGACAGAGCCCGGGCGGTAGTGCGAAGCGTTGCGTCGATGCCCGGCCGAGGACCGCGAACGTGATCTCGACGGGGCTTGGGCACTTCCCGCCGGGAACGAAGATGGAGACCTGGCCGCGCGCGCCGACGGTGTAGGGCAAGGCGCGGCGCCGCTCCGACAACTCCGTTCCCACGAAACCGCCTTTGACACGCACGATCGTGAGGTCGGTCCAACCAGAGTTCTGGAGATCGATGATCGTCGTATCCGGCCCACCCCCGCCCCCGATCGCGATGAGGGGGTGATAGACCTGGTAGGAGCCGAAGACGACGAATCCGATGAGCGCGAGTGCGGCCCAGATGCGCCACGTCGGGCGCGGGAACGGAAGCGTGGTTCCGACGGCGTAACGGCGGATGATCCAGGTGGTGATCGGCAACGCGATCACGCCCGACAGCGCCGCCGGGCGAAGAGCGAGAAACGGCGCATAGCCGGTGACCGCCACCGTCAGAGCGACGATTCCAAAGGAGACCGGAGCTCTGGCGGCGTCGGCGACCAAATTGCGGATCCAGTACGAGGCGACAAGAACGACAACGGCCGCGACAACGAGGTCGGCGTCGAGACTCCACGCTCCTTCCACGGGAAACGGCCCCGGATGCGCGAACGGGCGCGGTGCCAGGCCGCCGAGGTAGAGCACCGCGTAGAGAACCCCGAGCGTCAGGGACGCGCAGAAGTACCCGAGCAGCACGGCCCAGAGCAGCCGCCAGAACGACCGACGCTGAGTCGAGCCAACGGGAACGTCGAGAGCGACGCCGCTCATGGTCAAAGGATAAGCATCGCGTCGCCGAAGGAGTAGAAGCGGTACCGCTCCTCGATCGCAAGCGTGTACAGCCGCCGCGTCTCCTCCACTCCCGCGAACGCCATCACGAGGGCGAGGAGCGTCGAGCGGGGCAGGTGGAAGTTCGTGAGGAGCGCGTCGACGCGCCGGAACTCGAAGCCGGGCGTGATGAACAGCTCCGTTCGGCCGGCGAGAGGCGCGCCACGCGCGAGCGTCTCGAGCGTGCGAACCGTCGTCGTGCCGACGGCGAGGACGCGCTCGGCGGCGCGGATCCGCTCCCACTCCGCCGCCGCGACCTCGTAGCGCTCGCCGTGGATCACGTGCTCGGAGAGCGTCGCCTCGTTGATCGGACGGAACGTGTCGAGGCCGACATGGAGCGTCACGCGGGCCGGGTTGAGCTGCGCGAGGAGCTCGGGCGTGAAGTGGAGACCCGCCGTCGGCGCCGCCGCCGAACCAGGCGCCCGCGCGTACACCGTCTGGTAGCGCGCGGGATCGGCGAGCGGCTCGGTGATGTACGGCGGCAGCGGCGTCTGGCCGTCCGGCTCGCCGTCGAGCCGCACGCGCCAGCGGCCCTCGCCGAGGTGCTCGATGAGCTCGACCGGCCCGTACCGCTGACCCGCCTTGAGCCGGCGCGTCGGGCGCGCGAGCGCCTCCCACGTCCCGTCCTCGAGCAGTTCCAACAGGAGCACTTCGCCTCGAGGCGACTCGATCGGGATCCGCGCCGGCACGACCTTCGTGTCGTTCACGACGACGAGCTCGCCGGAGAGCTCCTCCGGGAGATCCGCGAAGTTGCGGTGCCGCACGTCGCCGGTCGCGCGGTCATACACGAGAAGCCGCGACCCGTCCCGCCGGTCAGCCGGATGCTGGGCGATCAGCTCGTGCGGCAGGTCGTAGTCGAGCTCGTCGAGGTCCATCCGCCGCAGTTTGTATCTTCGTAGCCATGGATCGAGGACGCAATCGGACGCGCGATGCAGCGGCTCGGGGAGGCTTCCGAGGGACGCACCGACCCGGCGACGTTCGACGCGGCGCTCGAACGCGCCCGCGCCGCAGTCGAAGCGCTCGCCGCAACGACCGCCGAGCTCGAAGCAGGCCTGCCCGAGGCGATCCACGACGGCATCCGCCACTACTTCCGGCCAAGCCAACGGCATCTCGCCGAGGTGCGCGGCCTCATGAACCAGGTGATCCGGCGGCTCGAGCGGATCGAGGGGGACGTCCTCGCCGAGCGGCACGCCCGCGTCGACGATCTCGCACTCCTCGTCGACCTCATCGCGGCCGGCTGGAAGGGCGTCGACGATCGCATCGCGCAACTCGAGTCACGACTACAGGGCGAAGGCGCTGTCGTCTACCGGCTCGAGGAACGTCAGGCCGGGTAGTAGCGCCGCGGCAAGATGAGCAAGAACCAGCTGCCCCGGCCGGGCACGCTGTTGACCTCGAGGCGGCCGCCGAGCGCCGACGCGAGCTCGCTCGCGATCGCGAGACCGAGCCCGGTGCCGCCGCTGTGGCCTCTGTGACCCGACCAGAACGGCCGAAAGATCCGCTCCTGCTCGTCGAGCGGGATTCCGGGCCCCGTGTCCGTCACGGTCACGACCACGTCGTCGTCACCCGCCGACAGCGCGATGCCCACGGTTCCGCCTTCGGGCGTCCACTGAATCGCGTTCGCGAGGAGGTTCGAGACGATCTGTAGGACGCGGTCGCCGTCGGTGACGAGCACGGCATTGCCGTCGATCGCGAGCTCGAGATCGACGCCGCGCGCGTCTGCCGCCGTCGCGAACGCCGCATGGGCTCGCTCACAGAGGACTCGCATGTCGACTTCCTCCCGCAGGAGCGAAAAGCGCCGCGCGTCCAGCTTCGCGAGGTCGAGAACGTCACCGACGAGCCGCTCGAGCCGGGTTCCTTCCTCAGCGACGACATCGAGCGAAAGCCGCCGTGCGTCTTCGTCCTCGAACACACCGTCGCGGAGCGCCGAGACGTGCCCGCGAATCGCCGTGAGTGGAGTGCGCAGCTCGTGGGAGACCGACATGAGGAAGTTGCGCGACAACTCCTCCGACTCGGCGAGCCGCGACGCCATCTCGCCGAACCGCGTCGAGAGCTGCTCGATCTCGCTACCACCGCCCGGCCCGGGCAGCACGACGTCGTAGTGCCCTGCAGCCACGTCGTCGGCCGCGTGCGTGAGCGCCTCGAGGGGACGCGTTATGCGCCGGGAGAAGTAGACGACGAGGACGAGCGCGAG
Organism: uncultured Actinomycetes bacterium; assembly: GCA_963816735.1. Taxonomy (GTDB): domain Bacteria; phylum Actinomycetota; class Thermoleophilia; order Gaiellales; family Gaiellaceae; genus Palsa-739. Next base: position 176,929 of record CAWFLY010000010.1, on the reverse strand, counting down.
CGGAATCCCGATCCCGAACGCGAACGCGAGCTCGCCGAGCAGCGTGAGCCAGCTGCTCGTCACCGCGGAGTTGGGCTTGGCGACGACGATCGCTCCGGCCGAGATCCCTGCGAGTTTCACGATCCGCGCGACCGCGAGGTATCCGATCCCGTTCGCGGTGAAATTGATCGTGCGCGCGCCGGCGCCGCCGAGATCCGCGAAACGGACGGTGCCTCGCCGCAGAACGGGCACGGTGCCGGCGAAGAGCGAGGCGTCCCGCACGGCCGGAACCCAGAAGATCTTGTCGCCGAGGATCGCCCTCTGCAGGCTCTGCACGGGGACGTTCCCGAGCCCGGCCTGCTGCACGTACTGCTGCGCGATCCCCGCCGACTCCGCGCGGAGTCCCTGCACTGCGCGCGTTCGTGTGTAGTCCTGGAAGAACTGCACCGCGATGAGCGAAGCGATGACGACGGCGAGCACGACCCCGACGAGAAAGAGCGCCGGGAGCCGGAACCGCAGCGATCTGAACATCGTCGCGCCTACGGGGCTGCCGGCGCGGGAGCGGCCTTGTACCCGATCCCCCACACGGTCACGATCGGCGACGCGTCGCCAAGCTTCTTCCGCAGCTGCCGGACGTGCACGTCGACCGTGCGCGTGTCACCGGCGAACGTGTATCCCCACACGCGCTCGAGGAGCTGGTCGCGGGTGAGAACGAGGCCACGATGATCGATGAGCTCCCAGAGGAGGTCGAACTCCTTCGGCGCGAGCCGGATCTCAGTCTCTCCGACATGGCACTCGCGGCTGCCGGCGTTGAGGACAAGGATTCCGTGCTCGAGCGTGCGTCCCTCGTCATGCGGCCGTTCGGAGCCGCTGCGGCGGAGGATCGCCCGCACGCGAGCGACGAGCTCGCGCGGGTTGAACGGCTTCGTGAGGTAGTCGTCTGCGCCGGCGTCGAGGCCTGCGATCTTGTCGAGGTCGTCGTCGCGTGCCGTGAGCATGAGGATCGGGAGGTCACTGCCTTCGCGGATCCGCCGACAGACCTCCAGCCCGTCGAGATCGGGGAGCATCAGGTCGAGAATGACGAGGGACGGCTGATTCGCGCGAACGAAGGCGAGCGCCTCCCGGCCGCTTGGCGTCGCGACGACGTTGAAGCCGTCCTTCCGCAGATAGGCGGCGACGAACGACGAGATGGCATCTTCGTCCTCGATGACGAGGATCGTCTCGGCCGGAGTGTCGGTCACTTCGTCCCGAACTTCTGCGTGACGACGCCGGCCGGCAGCGAGCTGAACCGCGCGCCGTCGAACGAGTAGCCGCCGTCGGCGGCGGGAGAGAAGCGCGAGCCGTGGAGCGACGCTCGCCCCTCGCCGCCGGCGTAGAGCGAGACGCCCGCGCCGTACACGACGACGCGCCAGACGCCGCCGACGGCGCGGAAGCGGAAGTCGCTTCCGCTGAACTCCGTCCCCGGCACGCCATGCCAGGTGACCGCGCGCCGCCTGACGTCGACGCCGGCGACCTGGGCCGCGAGCGAGCCGGCGCTCGAAGCGAGGTGGTAGACCTGCGACCGCGCCTTCCTGCGCGATGTGGCCGAGCACGAAGCCGCGCACGACGACCGTGGCTACCGGGCTGCCGTTGACACCGCCGTCGGTCGACGCGTTCCGAACGACGAGAAAACCGGGAGCGGCCGGGTGGCTCTGCGCACGCGCGGTCGCAGCCGCCGGCAACGCGAGGATCGCGGCGCCTGCAAGAAGGAAGAGAATCCGGCGCATAACTTGCGTCAGAGTACCCCCACCGCGACGAGAGGAACGTCCGGCGCGTGGGCGAAGCTCTGTTCCAGATGTCTCCCGACGCACTCCAGGATCGCTCCGAACGGCTCGCGGCGCTCGTCGACGGGCTTGGAGCCGCCCTGCGGAGCAGCGGTGTTCCCGAGGAAGCGGCTTCACGAATGCTCGAGAACGCCTCGGCCGCCGTCCTCGACGCGCTCACCCTCGAACTGATGCTCTCGGATGACCCGCCAGCACCACGACGCGTCGCCGCTCCCGTCGGCGAGTCCGCGGGCGCGCCCGACTCTGCCCGCTAGCGGCCTAGCTGTCGTACGAGTAGAAGCCGCGGCCGGTCTTGCGGCCGAGGAGCCCGGCGTTCGCCATCGCGACGAGCCGCGCGGGCGGCGCCATCCGCGGCTCGCGGAGCTTCTCCCAGAGCGCTTCGCTCGCGTGCACGTGGACGTCGATCCCGACGAGGTCGACGAGCTCGCATGGCCCCATCGGCCAGCCGGCGCCGTGCTTCATGCCGGCGTCGAGATCCTCGGGCGTGACGCGCGCCTCGTCGAGCACGCGCACGCAGTCGTTGAGGAGCGGGATGAGGACGCGATTGACGACGAACCCCGGCGTGTCGTGGCAGCGGATCGGGTGCTTGCCGAGCTTCTCCCCGAGCGCGAACGCCGTGTCGAACGCGACGTCGCTGGTGCGCTCGGCGCGGACGATCTCGACGAGCGGCATGAGCGGCGCCGGATTGAAGAAGTGCATCCCGACGACGCGCTCGGGCGTCGCGACCGCACCGGCGATCTCGGTGACGGACAGCGCCGACGTGTTCGTCGCGAGCACGGCGTCGCCGCGACAGACCTGCTCGAGCGCGGCGAACAGCTCCTGCTTCGGCGCGAGCTCCTCGACGATCGCCTCGATCACGACGTCGCAGTCGGCCATGTCGGCGACCTCGGTCGTCGTGGACAGAAGCCCGATGTCGTAGCTGGCGATCTGGCCCTTCTCCACCTTGCGCGTGAGGAAATGGTCGATGCGACCGCGCGCCTTCTCCCCCAGCTCGGCCGTCACCTCGCGGCCGACCGTCTCGAGCCCGGCCTCGACGGCGAGCTGCGCGATACCCGCGCCCATCGTTCCCAGTCCGACGACTCCGATCTTCACGGCGGCGAGACTAGCTGGCTATGCGGTGGCGGCGACGAGCCAGGTGGAGGCCTGACCTTCGACCTCGCCGTCGTCCCGCACGAAGCGCGCGAGCGCTTCGTGGAGAAGCCGTTCGAGCTCGGGACGAATCTCCGCGCCCTGGTCGCCGGCGAGGCGCAGCGCTTCCGCGGCGGGGCCGAGCGCGAGGCTCACCTCCACTGCCCGGTCGAGGCTCGTAGCCGAGCCGGAGCATCGCGTCGTAGCGGCGCAGCGTGATGGTCTTGAAGCCGGCACTGTTGAACTGGCCGGTCGAGCGTGTCGGCGTCGGCCATGGAGAACGGCCCCGGCCCGCAGCGCGGCTCGTCCGTCTCGGACTCGTCGGGATCCGGCAGCAGCGGCTTCACGACTTCCTCGGCGACGTGCAGCCACGGGTTGTCGACCTTGCGCCGCCACACGACCGAGACGAAGGGCGCGCCGGCCGGCATCGCGGCGCGGATATTCCGGAGAGCCGGGACAGGGTTGTCGAAGAACATCGTCCCGAAGCGGGAGAAGACGTAGTCGAACTCCTCGTCGAACGTCGTCTGCTGGACGTCGCGCACCTCGAAGCGCGTGTTCTCGACTCCTGCGTCTGCTGCCTCGCTGCGCGCCTGCTCGATGAAGCGCGGGGCGATGTCGACGCCGAGCGCCGACCCGGTCGGCCCGGTGAGCGCGGCGAGCTGCTGCGTCGTGTCGCCGAAGCCGCAGCCGACATCGAGCACGCGGTCGCCGGTTTTAGGCGCGACGGACGCGCATCGCCTCGTCGCCGAAGAGCGCGAGGCCGCCGATGACGATGTCGCGGTACTCGACGAAGCGGTCGAAGAGAACGCCGTTCCAGGCTTCCTGCGCCTCGAGGTTCTCGCTGGCGACGTCGGTCACGCGCCGATTCTACGCCGCCGTTGCCGCGTCAGCTCTCGCGCTCGCGCTTCGCGCGTGAGGCAAGCGTCGCCCGCTTGGAGGCCGAGAGCTCGACCTTCCTGAGCCGGATCGACTGCGGGGTGACCTCGACTGCTTCGTCGCCTCGGATGAACTCGAGGGCCTGCTCGAGCGAGAGCGGCCGCGGCGGGATCAGACGGACGGTGTCGTCGGCTGCCGCGGCGCGCATGTTCGTCAGTCTCTTCGGCTTGGAGGCGTTCACGTCGAGGTCGTTGTCGCGCGCGTTCTCGCCGACGACCATCCCTTCGTACAGCTCGTCGCCGGGCGAGATGAAGAGGGATCCGCGCTCCTGCAGGTTGGTGATCGCGAACCCGGTCGCCTGGCCGCGCCGGTCGGCGACGAGGACGCCGGTCGGCCGCGTGCGCAGCTCCCCGTGCCACGGCTCCCACGCCTCGAAGACGTGGTGGATGATCCCCGTGCCGCGCGTCTCGGTGAGGAACTCGGTGCGGAAGCCGATCAGCGCGCGGGCGGGGACGAGGTACTCCATGCGCGCCCAGCCGCTGCCGTGGTTCACCATCTGCTGCAGGCGACCCTTCCTCAGCGCGAGCAGCTGCGTGACGACGCCGATGAACTCCTCGGGAATGTCGATCGCGACGCGCTCGACCGGCTCATGTCGCTTCCCGTCGACGTCCTTCGTCAGTACCTCCGGCTTGCCGACGGTCAGCTCGAACCCTTCGCGGCGCATCAGCTCGACGAGGATCGCGAGCTGCAACTCGCCGCGGCCCTGCACCTCCCAGGCGTCCGGACGCTCGGTCGGCAGCACGCGGAGCGACACGTTGCCGACGAGCTCCGCGTCGAGGCGGTTCTTCACCTGGCTCGCGGTCAGCCGCGTCCCTTCGGTTCCGGCGAGCACGCTCGTGTTGATGCCGATCGTCAACGAGAGACTCGGCTCGTCCACGGTCGTCACGGGCAGCGCTCTCGGGTCGTCGGGATCGGCGATGGTCTCGCCGATGGTCACCTCCGGAAGGCCCGCGAGCGCAACGATCTCGCCCGGCCCGGCCTCGTCGGTGGGAACGCGGTCGAGCGCCTCCGTGATGAAGAGCTCGGTCACGCGCGCCTGCTGAATCGTCCCGTCGGAACGACACCACGCGATCTGCGCTCCCTTGCGCAGCGTGCCGTGGCGGATCCGCAGCAACGCCAGCCGGCCGACGTACGGGCTGGCGTCGAGATTCGTGACGAGCGCCTGCAACGGATGCTCGGGGTCGTAGCTCGGCGCCGGGATCGCCTCGAGCAGCGTCGCGAACAACGGCTCGAGATCCGGCGCGAGCTCGTCCGCGGCGAGCCCGGCCTGTCCCGCGCGCGCGTTCGCGTACACGATCGGAAACTCGATCTGCGAGCTGTCCGCGTCGAGGTCGAGGAACAACTCGTACACCTCGTTCACGACCTCCGCCGCCCGCGCGTCGGGCCGGTCGACCTTGTTGATCACGAGCACGACCGGCAGCTTCAGCTCGAGCGCCTTGCGCAGCACGAACCGCGTCTGCGGCAGCGGCCCTTCCGACGCGTCGACGAGCAGCAGCACCCCGTCGACCATCGTTAGCGCGCGCTCGACCTCGCCACCGAAGTCGGCGTGGCCCGGCGTGTCGACGATGTTGATCTTCGTCTCGCCGTGCTGCACCGCCGTGTTCTTGGCGAGGATCGTGATCCCCTTCTCGCGCTCGAGATCCATCGAATCCATGACCCGGTCGTCAACGTCCTGGTTCTCGCGGAACGAACCGGACTGCCACAACATCGCGTCGACAAGCGTCGTCTTGCCGTGATCGACGTGAGCGATGATCGCGACGTTGCGCAACTCCTCGCGGCGGATGAGACGTGAATCGGTTGTTGTCACCGCCCAGTCATAGCAACGCGGCTATGAACCGCTGTCCCACAAGGAGTTCGAAGGGTGACTGCCCGTGCTGCCCCAGTGCGCGGGAATGTCACCCGAGCCGTTAGGGAGCCGTCACGAACGCCTGGGTGTGTCCGGTTCCGTCGACGTCGGAGCCGCCGATCGCGCAATTACCCGTGCTCGCGCACGAAACGGTAGGGAACCCGGGCCACGCGACATAATTTCCGAGATCTGCCGTGCCTGGCACATCTTCGGCGGTGCCCCAGACCCCGCCCTGCTCGGCCACCACGAAGGCGCGCCACTGGTAGGACGAGGCATCGAGGTAAAAGCCCACCGCCGCGCAGTCGCCTGCGCGTGCGCAGGACACCGAGGACACCCTGGCGACGCCCGAGGCGCCGCCAAAAGCCGCTGTGCCCGGCAGCTCGACCGACGTGCCCCATTTGCCGTTCCGCTCGGACGCGACGAGCGCCTGGAAGTAGCCAGTGTCGTCGAACTTGTTCGCGTGACCCCCCGAAGACATGCCCACCGCGCAGTTTCCTGCGCTGACGCACGAAACCGAGGCCACGAAGCCAGCGTTGCCGATCCCCGTGACCGTCTTTGCCTTACCCCACGTGCCGTTCTTCTCCTCCACCGCAAAGGCGTAATAGCTGCGCGGTGGGCGGCGGGTGCCGTGCGAGTACCTGCCGACTGCGGTGCAGTTGCCCGGGCTTGCGCACGAGACGGAGGTCACCTGCTCGATACCCCCCGCGCTCAGAAAGGCCAGGCCCGGCACCTTCATCCGTTGGCCCCACTTGCCGTGCCTCTCGGTTGCGAGGAACGGGCCGAACACGCTGCTGTAGTTGCCGACTGCCGCGCAGTCGCCGGCGCCGCCGCACGAGACCTCGGTGACAGTTGCGGAGCGGGAGGTGAGACCCGCCTTGCCGTCGAGGTCGTACGCCGTGGCCCAGGTGCCGTTCTTCTCGGACACCACGAACGCGTTGTTGCCGTTCTTGTAGGCGTACGAGCCGCCCGCCGAGCAGTTGCCGGGGCTCGCGCACGAAACCGAGGCCACGCTGGAGCTGAGACCTGCCGTGCCCGGCACGTCGATCGCGGTGCCCCACACCCCGTTCTGCTCGGACGCCAAGAATGCATGCCGGACGCCGTTGTCGTAGTAGATGCCGCCCGCCGCGCAGTTTCCCACGCTGCCGCACGAGACGGAACTCACCGCGGAGTGGCCCAGACCCGCCACGCCCGGCACCTCGATCGCCGCGCCCCAAACTCCGCCATCCTCGGACGCCACGAACGCTCGAGCCCCCGACCCATCCCCGTAGTAGCCACCGGCCACGCACTCACCCGCGCTCGGGCACGAAACAGAGGTCACCGCCGCAGTTCCGCCCACGTTCAGCGCCGCCGTGCCGGGGACCTCGATCGCGCTCCCCCAGCTCACAGATCCGGCAAGGGCAGCAGCCGTCGCCGCAGCGAAGACGCCAAACGCAACGACCAACGGAAGCAGCCGACGACCAGCTGCGAGGCCATTCATCACCGCCAATTACACCATAGACCGGGCTCCATTCAACGAACGGCGGCAGGACGCTCGCCTGCGCCCGCCCGTCTCTCGCCTGAAGCTAGACGCGCTCGATTACGGCCGCGATCGCCTGGCCGAAGCCGATGCACATCGTCGCCAGGCCGTAGCGCTCGTTGCGCCGTTCGAGCTCCGAGACGAGCGTTGCCGTGATCCGCGCGCCCGTTGCGCCGAGCGGATGGCCGAGCGAGATGCCGCCGCCGTTCGGGTTCACGTCGCCGGCCTCGTAGCGCTCCTGCAGGCCCGTGTCCGCGAGGAACTGGGAGACGACCGACGCGAACGCCTCGTTCACTTCGATCACGGCGATGTCGTCCCACGTGAGTCCCGCCTTCGCGAGCGCCTTCGCCGACGCCTCGGGATTCCCGTGCAGCATCAGGTGCGGCTCGACGCCGACGACGCCGAACGAGACGAACCGCGCGCGCGGCGTGAGGCCGAGCTCCGACGCCTTCGCCTCCGACGCGACGAGCACGGCGGCCGAGCCGTCGACGATCTGGGACGAGTTTCCTGCCGTGACCACGCCTTCCGGAATGAACGCCGGCTGCAGCGACGCCATCTTCTCGAGCGTCGTCTCGCGCCGCACGGCTTCGTCGACCGCGAACTTCACGCGCGGAGCGTCGGCGCGCCGCCGTCCCCTTCCTCGGGCACGTCGACGTCGATCGGCACGACTTCCTTCGTCGAAGCGCCCCTCGTCGATCGCGCGCGCCGCACGCTGGTGCGACTCGTACGAGATGCGGTCGAGCTCCTCGCGGGAGAGGTTCCACTGCTTCGCGATCTCCTCCGCCGAGATGCCCTGCATCACGATGTCGTAGCGCTCGTACACGAGCGGCGACATCGAGCCGTTGTTCGAGCCCATCGGGACGCGCGACATCGACTCGACACCGCCCGAGACGACGAGGTCGAGCTGGCCGGCCATGATCGCGGCGGCGGCGTTGAAGTTCGTCTGCATCGACGAGCCGCACTGGCGGTCGACCGTCGTCCCCGCAACGGAGACGGGCCAGCCGGCGGTGAGCGCGGTGTTGCGGCCGATGTTCCACGCCTGCTCGTCGACCTGCGACACGCAACCCCACTGCACGTCCTCGACCTGCGCGGGATCGACGGAGTTGCGCTCGACGAGCGCGTTGAGAACCTGGGCGCCGAGCTCGTCGGCGCGGATGTGGGACAGCGTCCCTTTCCTGCGCCCGATCGGGCTGCGAACGGCGTCCACGATCATTGCGTCTGAGCGCGCCATTGGGGAAACTCTAGCCAGTGAACGGACTTCAGAAAAACGCAAAGGTCGAGCTGCTCAAGACCGTCCCTCTCTTCGAGGGCTGCTCGAGACGCGAGCTGGCCAAGATCGCCTCGTTGGCCGACGAGCTCGACCTACCTGAGGGGCGAGACCTGACGCAAGAAGGGACAGCCGGAAAGGAGTTCCTCGTCCTTGTCGAGGGCGAGGGCGAGGTGATGCGCGACGGCAATCTCATCGCCGGCCTCAGCCCCGGTGACTTCGTCGGAGAGATAGCGCTCGTCACGGGGATACCGCGGACGGCGACCGTGAGAACGCGCGGACCGTCACGTCTGCTCGTCATCGGCGCCCCGGCGTTCCGGAAGCTCATGCGCGACGTTCCGGCGATTCAGACCCGGGTGCTCATGGCCGTCGCGGCTCGACTGCCGCGCGACTAGTTCGCTCGCGGCACGTGCGGCTCCCACACGTGCGCGAGATAGACCGGCGCGCCAAGCTCGATCACGAGTTTCTTGCCGGGCGTGTCGGCCTCGCCGATCTCCTTGAACGAGTGGCCGACGTCGCCGCCGAGCACGACCGTCCCCTCGGCCGTCTCGACGACGACGATCTGATGGCCGCGCGTCTCGCCCGGCGCGGGGACGATTCGCACGCCGGGCAGGATCTCCGCCTCGCCGTCGTGCTCGACGTAGTTCATGCCGGGGAAGTCGATCCACTCGCGAACGGTGTAGTCGTCCTCGGTGCGCGCGTCCTCGAGCTCGACGCGCTGGATGTGGATCGGCACGCCCGGGAAAGAGCCGGTTGCCGCCGATGTGGTCGAAGTGCATGTGCGTGATGACGACGTGCGCGACGCGCTCGACGAGCTCGGGCGGGAGCGGGTGCAGCGTCGGGTGCCAATACTCGTCGAGCTCCGGCGTCGAGTCGATCATCCCGGTGTCGACGAGGACGAGACCGTCGGGATGGTCGATCGTGTGGACGAGGCACGGCCAGTTCACTCCGTCCCACAGCACTTCACCGGCGAGATGGACCTCGATCACGCCCATAGACTCTCACGCGTGATCGAAGTTCGCTCTCCCTACTCCGGCGAGGTCGTCGGCACGGTCGAATCAAGCTCGGCCGCCGACGCGCGCGCCGCAGTCGACGCCGCGGCGCAAGGCGCTCGAGTCGCCGCTGCCCGCGCACGAGCGCGCCGCGATCCTCGACCGCACCGCGGCGTTGCTGCGCGAGCGGCAGGAGGAGATGGCGCAGACGATCTGCGCCGAAGCCGGAAAGCCGATCAAGACGGCCCGCGTCGAGGCGTCGCGCGCCGTCTCGACGTACACGTTCGCGGCCGTCGAGGCGCGCAAGCTCGCCGGCGACGTCGTCCCGATGGAGGCGTCGGAGGCCGGCGCCGGCAAGGTCGCGTTCACGCTGCGGCGGCCGATCGGCGTGATCGGCGCGATCTCGCCGTTCAACTTCCCGTGCAACCTCGTCGCGCACAAGCTCGCCCCCGCGCTCGCGGCCGGCTGTCCCGTCGTCCTCAAGCCGGCGAGCTCCACGCCGCTCTCCGCCCTGCTCCTCGCCGAGCTCGAGCGCGAGGCGGGACTGCCGGAGGGCTGGCTCACCGTGTTGGTCGGGCCGGCGGGCGAGATCGGCGACGTGCTCGTCTCCGACGAACGCGTCCGGATGATCACGTTCACCGGCTCGAGCGGCGTCGGCTGGGGAATCGCGGAGCGGGCGCCGCAGAAACGCGTCCGGCTCGAGCTCGGCAACTCGACGCCCGTCGTGATCGCCGAGGACGCCGACCTCGACGTCGCCGCGCAGAAGCTCGCCGCGAACGCGTTCGCCTTCGCCGGGCAGAGCTGCATCTCGGTCCAGCGGATCTATGTCCTCCGCCCCGTCCTCGACGCCTTCCTCGAGCGCTTCGTGCCGCGGGTCGAGGCGCTCGTCGTCGGTGACCCGGCCGACGAGAAGACCGACGTCGGCCCGGTGATCGACTCCGGAAACCGCGAGCGCATCGCCGGCTGGGTCGACGAGGCCGTCGCGGCCGGCGCGAAGACTCCTCACGGGCTCGACCGACGCCGATCCGCTGCCGCCACTCGTCGTCGCCGATGCGCCGGAGTCGGCGAAGGTCGTGTGCGACGAGGTCTTCGGCCCGGTCTGCGTCGTCAACGCCGTCGACTCGCTCGAGGACGCGTACGCGCGCGCGAACGCGACGGACTACGGGCTGCAGGCAGGGATCTTCACGGCGTCGCTCTCGACCGCGCTCGCCGCGGCCGAGGCGCTCGAGTTCGGCGGCGTCATCGTGAACGAGGCGCCGACCTTCCGCGCCGACCAGATGCCGTACGGCGGGATCAAGGGCTCGGGCAACACGAAGGAAGGCCCCGCGTACACGATCCGCGAGATGACCGAGGAGCGGCTCGTCGTCCTCCAGCGCTGACGACTGCGTTTACTCGCTAGCAAACGTATTCGGCGACTTTGTAACAACGCCGATACGGTGTAGGATCGTTGGTGGACGAGGCTGTGGGGAGCCTCGAACGCCGCTACTGATGCGCCCTCCGGGCCGTCGACGAGGAGATGTAAGACGCCGTGATCGAAGAAAGAACAGCGCAACTACAGCAGTGCATGTATCAGTACTCGCGCGCGATCTACCGCTCGATCAAGGACATGATCGAGCCGTACGCCGACCGCGAGACGCAGCTCGCCGCACGCCGCGACGTGCTCGAGGCGTGCCAGCAGACGATGGAGCGCCTCGCGAGCGATCCTCTCTACTTCGCAAAGCCGGACCGCGCGCTGTTCCTGGACATCCGCCGCTACTTCCCGATCACCGCGCAGGCGCAGGTCGCATGGGCCGTCGAGAACGGCGTCAAGGCGGCCGTGACGTTCATCCAGGAGCAGATCGAGTCGGGTCTCCTCGACGGCGGCGTCGCGCGCTGCCGGGCGACGACGCGCAAGGGCAAGCCGTGCCAGCGCACGCCGCTCCCGGAGCGCGACTACTGCCCGTCGCACCAGCACCTCGAGACCAAAGCCGCCGCTTAGGCGCGCATGGCCGCGCAGCCGACGTCGCTGCGTGAGATTCGTGGCGAGTTGCGGAAGCTCCCGCGCGAGCGGCGTCGCGAGATCGGGAACGCAATTCGCGCCGGACGTGCAGTGACAGACCCGAGAGACGCAGCCCTCGCCGTCGCATGGGCTGAATATCTCGACAAGCGCCGATACACCTGGGCGTGGCCGCCGTGGGTCATGCCGCGCGAGCGTCCGGTCGGACGGCACGCGTGGTTCTGGAGCCTCCACGTCGTGGCGATGCTCGCGGCTATTGGCCTTGCGTGCGCTCTTTCGTGGGCATCGATCCCGAGTCCATGGCAGTGGCTTGTTGTCGCGTTCGTCGTGTACAGCGTCGCGACCGTCCCCTTCACGCTGAGCCGGGTACTTCGCACCTACTGGAACGCCCCGCAGGCCGCCGCGGCGAATCGCGAGCTCCTGGAGCACGGATCGTCCGCGGCCTAGCCGCTCCGTCCCCAGCTTTTCCACAGTCGCGATCCACAGGCCGCCCTTAGTAGGGTGGCTCACGGGGATGTCTCACGACACCGACAAGCTGATCCGGCAGCTCTCGCTCGTCGCCTTCTCTGATGGCGGAGCGCCGGGCGATCACCGCTCGCGACGTCAAGTCGAACGTCGAGGGCTACTCGGAGATGTCCGACGAAGCGTTCGCGCGCCGCTTCTACTCCGACCGCGCGGAGCTGCTCTCGCTCGGCGTGCCGCTGCAGTCGCAGCGCGACGAGTTCACCGGCGAGGAGCTGTACACGCTCCGCTCCGAGCAGTACTTCCTCCCCCAGATCGAGCTCGAGGACGAGGAGCTCGCGGCGCTCCAGACGGCGTTCTATCTCCTCGAGGGGAAGTTCGCGTACGCCGAGCCGCTGCGTCTCGCGCTCCAGAACCTCGCGCTCGGACGGCCCGGCTTCGTCGAGGCGCCGACCGAGACCGCGGGCCGCGTCGAGGTGCTCGATCCCGACTACTCGCCGGAGACGCCCGGGCCGCCTCGCGAAGCTCGAGAACGCGATCTCGAAGCAGCGGACGGTGAAGTTCGAGTACTGGTCGATCTCGAGCGACAAGACGAAGGAGCGGACGCTCAACCCGTACGCCCTCCTCAACGACAACGGGCTCTGGTACGTCGTCGGCCTCGATCTCGACCGCAAGGACATCCGCACGTTCCGCGTCTCGCGCGATTCGCGGCGACATCAAGTTCGCGACGCGCCGCGAGCGCGACTTCCGGGCGCCGGGCGACTTCGACGTCGAGCAGTACCGCGGCCGGCCTCCGTGGCAGATCGGCGACATCGCCGGCACGGCGCGGATCGAGGTGCGCGGCGACACCGCGTGGTGGGTGCGGCGTGCGTACGGCACGACCGGCACGCTCGAGGACGACGTGTTCGTCACCGACTACTCCTCCATCCCCCAGCTCGCCTCGTGGGTGCTGCGCCAGAACGGCCGCGCGGTGCCGCTCGAGCCGCACGAGCTGAAGCAGGAGGTCGGCGCGGCGCTCCGGCGCGTGCGCGAAGGACACGAGGGAGCGCCGCCGCAGCCGGCGCGTGAGAAGGCCATCCGCGGCCCCGACGGTGTCGCCCGAGCGCCCCGCAGGACCGGTCGCGCCCGAGCGCTTCGCCGTTCTCCAGGCGCTGCTCGCCTTCCTCCTGGCCGCGTGCGGCGAGGAGCGGACGGCGCAGATCTCCGCCGACGAGCTGCTCGAGCGGTTCCCGTCGGTGCCTGCCGACGAACTCGAGGAGCACCTCTCCCTCCTCAACCTCGTCAACTTCGGCGGCGGCTGCTACACGATCTACGCCGAGCTGCAGGGCAACACGGTGCACGTGGACAAGGAGCTCTGGGGCGACACGTTCCGCGCGGCGCCACGCCTCACGCCGCTCGAGGCGCGCGCGATTCGGCTCGCGCTCGAGTACGTCGGGCCGATGATCGCCGCCGACGCGCACTCGCCGCTCGCGCGCGTCCGCAAGAAGCTCGAGGAGACGTTCGGGCAGTTCGACCTCGAGCGGCAGGCCCGAGGACGCCGCCGGCGACGAGGAGGAAGACCTCGTCGAGACGCTCGCGCGCGGCGTCCGCGAGAACCGGCTCGTCGAGATCGAGTACCAGAAGGAAGCCGAATCGGCGCCGTCGACGCGCGTCGTCGAGCCGTACTCGTTCGGCCGCGAGCTGCCCAACTGGTACGTCCACACGTGGGACCGGTCGAGCGACGGCGAGCGCTCCTTCCGGCTCGACCGCATGCGCAGCGCGACGCTGACGAAGGAGCATTTCGAGCCGCGCGACGGCTTCGAGCCGACGAAGCTCCGCAACGCGCGGACGGCGCACATCCTCTACGCGAAGGACGTCGCCCGCTACGCCGCCGAGCGCGGCGCGCGGCGGCTGACCGACGGGACGGCGCTCGCGGAGCGCCCGTACGGCGACGACGAGTGGCTCGAGAGCGAGATCCTCGCGAGCCGCGGCGACGCGGTGCTCGTCGAGCCGGCCGAGCTTCGCGCACGGATCGCGGCGCGCGCGAAGGCGCTCGCGAAGGAGCTCGGCGTCGAGCGGCTCCGCGCACTCCGGCCTAGTCAACGATCGCAACGACGCGTGCGGGAGCCGCGCTCGCGCCGACGATCCGCAACGGGAAGCACGCCACCGTGAATCCGGTCGGTGGAAGCTCGCCGAGGTTGTGCAAGCGCTCGATCTGGCAGTACGGCAGATCGCATTGGTGCGCGGCCCAGAAGACGCCGCCCTCGTCGCGGTCGAGCGCGTCCTCCGCCTCGAGGTGCAGCGGCCGATCCCAGCTCCAGCCGTCGATTCCCATCACGCGCACTCCTCGCTCCCACAGCCATTCCGTCGCGTCCACCGTCACACCGCAGCCGAGGCTCGGATAGTCCGCACGGTCGTAGAAGGCGTCGCGGCCGGTCTGCACAAGCACGATGTCGAGCGGCTTGAGCGCGTGCCCGACACGGTCCAGCTCGCGTTCGACCTGCTCGCGCGTGACCGGCTCGCCGTCGCGGTTTGCCGTGCAATCGAGCCGGACTCCCGGCGCGAAGAACCACTCGAGGGGCAACTCGTCGATCTTGGCCGCCGGCTCTCCGCCGACGACGGAGTTGTAGTGCCACGGGGCGTCGACATGCGTGGAGTTGTGCGTCCCGAGGCTCGTGATCGTCTCGATCGCCCAGCCCTCGCCCCTCCGCAGCAGTCGCGGCGGCACGCCGAACATCGCCTCGATCGCCTGGGCTCCGGCCGCGTGATCGCTGTACTCGATCTCGACCCGCATCAGGGGCGGCGCGTCGGACGGCGTCGAAGCGATCGGCGCGGACAGGTCGATGATCCTCACGAGCTTGGGACATCTCTCCGCCGCGGGCAGCGTCAGGACGAAGGTCGCTCCCTCGCGCGGGAGCGAGCTGACCTCGAGCGTGCCGCCGTGCGCCTCGGCGATCGAGCGCGCGATGAAGAGCCCGAGACCGGTGCCCGGCTTCGAGCTGCCGGGGATCTCGAGCCGCCCGAACTTCTCGAAGATGCGCGCCTGATGCTCGCGCGGGATCCCCGGCCCGGCATCGCGAACCGAGACGCGCACGCCGCCGTCCGCAGCGAACGCCCGCACCTCAACCTCGCCGTCTTCCGGTGAGTACTTGACCGCGTTGTCGATGAGATTCCCGAGCACCTGGCGGAGTCGCGCGTCGTCTCCGCGGATCGTCGGCAGCTCTCCGTCACCGCCGCGACGACCGCCACGTCTTGCTGCGCGAGCATCGCCGACTCGACGGCGTCGCGCGACGAGCTCGGCGACGTCGACATCCTCGAAGCGGTAGCTGAACGTCCCCGCCTCGAGTCGCGACGTGTCGAGGACGTCGGCGACGAGATCCGCGAGCCGCGTCGTCTCGTCGGCGATGAGCGCGAGGAACGACTCCCGCTGCTCGGCGGTGAGAGCTTGCCACCGCTCCTGCAGCGTCCGCGAGGCCCCGATCACGGCCGCCATCGGGCTGCGCGAGCTCGTGGGAGACGAGCGAGACGAAGTCGGCACGGAGCGCCGAAAGCCGCGCGAGCTCTTCGACGCGTCGCCGCTCGGCTTCGTACGCGCGGATGTTCTCGACGGCGGTCGCCACGAGGCGCCCGAGCAGGGCGACGAGCTCGACCTCGTCGTCGCTGAACGCGTCGGGCGCGGCGCGCGAGACGCTGAGCATCCCGATCGTCCGCGTCGCCGAGAAGGAGCGGCGCGACCACCTCGCTGCGCAGGCCGAGCTCGAGGAGCGAGCTCGTCCTCGGTGTAGCTCGCACTCCTCGAGGTCGCGCCGCACGACGATCCGTCCCTCGAGCACCTGTTCGAGCACCGACCCCTCGAGCGGCACGACGCTGCCCGGCGGTAGGACCTCGCTCGCGCCCCGGCCCGCAGTCGCCATCGTCGTCGCGGTGTCCCCGTCGACGAGGACGATCGCCGCCCGCTCGAACGGGACGAGTCCGCGCAGCTCGCGGATGAAGGCGCCGAACGCCGCGTCGAGGTCGAGCGAGGAGGCGAGCGCGCGGGCGACGCGATTCGCCGTCTCGAGCACGTTGGAACGGTGTGCGAGCTCGTCCCGCAGCCGTTCCGCCTCCGCGGCCCGAGCGAGAGCGACCTGCCGCTCGGCCGAGAGCCCGTCGCGCAGCCGGCCGATCACGACGCCGGCGGTCATCCCGACGAGGATCCGCACGAAGGCCGCTCGCCACTGGACGCCCGGCCCGAGCGCGTCGATCAGAATGGTCGAGCCGGTCATCACGACTCCGGAGACCACGCCGCCGACCAAGCCGAAGCGCAGCGCCGCCTCCGCGATCGGAATGAGATAGAGCGCGCGGTACGGCTCCCCCGTCTGGTACGAGAAGACCGCGACGAACCCGATGGTGACGAGCCCGTCGCCGACGATGAGGAGGACGCGGGAACGCGCGCGGGCGGCGCGGTCGAGCTCGACGCCGGTCAGGACCGCTGAGATCACCGTAACGACGGCGAAGAAGCCGACGACGGCCCACGCCCAGGGCTCATAGCCGGGCGGGAAGTCGGTCAGCGACACCGTCACGATCGCGACGACGAGGAGCGCCGCACGCAGGAGGACGAGCCACTGGCCTTGCCGCCTAGGCCACATTGTTCTCCTCCGCCGCGAGATTCTCCGCCGCGATCTGCGCGTTCCGCTGGAGCTACCGGCCGTCGTTGCGCGGCACGTAGAGACGCGCATAGCGGCGGCGCAGCTCGTCCGGATCGGCGCGAGCCAGTCCGCGAGCGAGACGTGCGGCTCAGCGCCGGGTGGCAGCGGCTCGCCGGCGCGGCGCTTCTCGACGCCGCGGTTCCATGGGCAGACGTCCTGGCAGATGTCGCAACCGTAAACCTGCGCCCCGAAGTGCGGGCGGAACTCCTCCGGTGGCGACGTCGGCGGATTGCGTCCAGTACGAGAGGCAGCGCGTCGCATCGAGCACGCCCGGCTCGTCGAGCGCGTTCGTCGGACACGCGTCGATACAGAGCCGGCACTCACCGCAGTCGGCGTCGAGCGGCGGCGTCGGCTCGAGCTCGACGTCGGTGATCGAGCGTCCCGAGCACGACCCACGAGCCGTGGCGCCGCGTGATGAGCAGCGTGTTCTTGCCGTAGAAGCCGACGCCGCTGCGTGCGGCCGCCTCGCGGTCGACGTGCTGGTTCGCGTCGACGAAGACGCGATACGCGCCGCCGATGCGCTCTGCCGAGCTCGTCGAGCTTCTCCCGCAGGACGGCGTACGCGTCGAACCACGTGTACCGCGGCAGACGTCCGTGACCCGCGGGGCGCTCGGGCTCGGGCAGCCAGTAGCAGAGCGCCGCGGAAACGACCGTGCGCGCGCCGGGGAGAAGCGTCTCGGGGTGGCACGACTCCTCCGGCCGCGCCATCGTGAAGCGCATGTCGGCGAAGAGGCCGCGCTCGCGGCGCTCGCGGATGTGACGCTCGGTCTCCGTGTACGGCTCGGCGCGCGCGGCGCCGATCGCGTCGAGCCCGAGCTCGGCGCCGAGAGCCTGGAGTTCCGCGGCGTTCACCCGGATAGTCTGCCCCGATGCGCGCGGTGCGGATCCATGAGGACGGCGGCCCCGAGGTTCTCGTCCTCGAAGAGGTGCCCGATCCGGTGCCCGCGCCGGGAGAAGTGCTCGTCCGGCTGCACGCCTCCGCGCTGAACCATCTCGACGTCTGGATCCGCAAAGGCCTGCCGTCCGTGCCGAAGCCGCGCATCCTCGGCGCCGACGGCGCGGGTATCCGCGTCGACACCGGCGAGCGCGTCGTGATCAATCCCGGCATCGAGACGCCGACGGTGCGATCCACGTGATCGGCGAGCACGGCGACGGGACGAACGCCGAGCTGATCGCGGTTCCCGAGACGAACGTCCACCCCATCCCCGGCGACCTGAGCTTCGAGGAGGCGGCGGCGTTCCCGCTCGTCTTCGAGACGGCGTACCGGATGCTCGTCACGCGCGCGCGGCTGCAGGAGGGCGAGTGGGTGTTCGCGTGGGGCATCGGCAGCGGCGTCTCGACCGCTGCGCTCGCGATCGCGAAGGCGCTCGGGGCGCGCGTCATCGTCACGTCCTCGTCCGAGGCGAAGCTCGCGCGCGCGCGGGAGCTCGGCGCCGACCTCGCGCTCAACCACGCGACCGAAGACGTCAAGGCCGCGGTCAAGGAGGCGACGGGCGGCCGCGGCGCCGACGTCGTCGTCGAGCACGTCGGCGAGGCGACGTGGAAGACGTCACTCGACATCGCCGCGCAAGGCGGCCGGATCACGGTCTGCGGCGCGACGACCGGCCCGAACCCGCCGGCGCGGCTGCACCGGATCTGGTGGAAGCAGCTCTCGATCCTCGGCTCGACGATGGGGACGGCCGAGGACTTCGCCGGCGCCTACGACCTGATCGCGAGCGGCCGCGCGCGCCCGGTCGTCGACCGCGTCTTCCCGCTCGAGGAGATCCGCGCAGCCCACGAGCGGATGGAAGCCGGCGAGCAGCTCGGCAAGATCGTCCTCTCGATCTAGCTGCCGTTCCAGAACCGCGTCACGCCGCTCGGCGAGCTGATCGCGACGCCCGAGCGCGGGCTCGTCTACGGCAACCGCGGCCGGCTGCACGACGCGGACGGCCGGATCCGCCGCGAGTGGCAGCTGAAGCGGTGGATCTCCTGCCGGCTCGAGTTCCGCGGCCGCCGCCGCGCCGGCGGGCCGATGCCGCCGGGCCGCTACACCGGACTGTTCTTCCTCGACGAGGCGACCGCGTTCGCGGCCGGGCACCGTCCGTGCGCCGAGTGCCGGCGCGAGGACTACGTCCGCTTCATGGAACTCGTCGGCGAGAAACGCGCCGACGACATCGACGAGCGACTCCACGAGGAGCGGCTCGGGCCGAAGCCGCGAGCGCCCAGTCGCGAGCTTCCGGACGGCGCGTTCGTCCTCGTCGACGACGTGCCGTGGCTCGTCCTCGACGGCGAGCTGCTGCGCTGGACGCCCGGCGGCTACACCGAGCGCCAACCCGCCGCCGGACGAGCGCCAGTGCTGACTCCGCTCGCCGTGCTGTCGGCGCTCGACCCGGGCTGGAACGGCACCGTGCCGTTCTTCCATCCAAGCGCCGGCTAATCCTCCGGATCTGATCTACCTTGTCCGCATGCTCCGTCTGGAACGGCATCGGCTCGGCCCCCGCGTCTACGTCTGCGGCCTGCGGATCCACGAGTTCGCGCTCGGGTTCGGCGTCCTCGCGGTTCTGATCGCCGGCGGAGTCGCGGACACATGGGACATGACGCGCCGCACCGAGGCCGCCGCCCTCTTCGGGGCGTGGCTGATCGGCAAGGACTGGCGCGACCTCTTCCCCTCGAAGCGCGATACCGCCTCGTGGAGCCTTCTGCCGCACCGCGTACCGCGCGACTAGGCCTGCGTGAATGTCGCCTGAGCGGGTTAGCGCGAGCGCGTCACGAACCGCTTGACTACCACGAAGCTTCCGACCGCAATCGCGGCGACAAAGGCGATCCAGAGGAAAAACACGACAATCGACCAAACCGTGGCGCTAACGGCTAGCACGGACTCTCTCCTTCTCTCGTCGGTCGCGAAGCCGGTTCAGCGTCGCAGCGGCTTCCATAGTCGCAGCGGCTTCCATACCCGATCCTAGACGCTGTGAGAGCCGTCGTCGTCCGTAGTTCTGCGAAGCGCGGCTCGGCTGCCCCAGTGCTCGGGAATGTCCCCCGAGCAGAGCGACTTGACGGTGACGGTGGTGCTACCGATAATGGCGCGATGACGCTACACGTTCAGCCTGCGCTGTCTCTCGACCCGCTGATGGCGGAGGCGAAGCGTCGAACCAGGCGTCGGCGGCTGCTCGTCGCCGGGCTAGCGCTTGTCCTTATCGCAGCCTCGGCAGGTATGACACTCGCGCTGCGCGGGCCAGGGCAAGGCCCAACGGTTCCCTCAGCCACAGGTGGAGGGCATTTCGCCACAACGACGCTTGCGGGGGCAACGCTGACGTATCCGGCTGCCTGGAAGAGGGTCGCCTGGAATTGCTGGACCGGCCCTGCGGAAATCCTGCTCCTTACGACCGCGCGTCCCACCCCCGCCTGCGGCTCGTCCCTCCCGCCGAAAGAGAAACTCAGGCGCGACGGTGTTGCGGTCTGGCTGGAGTCGTCGTTCCCGTTAGCCGGAGCCGCAACCGGAATATTGATCCGCGACATGACCCCGACGACAGGCGTG
The DNA here is from genome assembly GCA_963816735.1 of uncultured Actinomycetes bacterium. Lineage (GTDB taxonomy): Bacteria > Actinomycetota > Thermoleophilia > Gaiellales > Gaiellaceae > Palsa-739. Next base: position 156,803 of record CAWFLY010000010.1, on the reverse strand, counting down.
TGGTCCACGCAGGCAGCAAAACGGGCTACCTGTCTCGCGGGAGCCGGACCTCAGCGGCGCTTTGGCGCTCGCCTCCAAGAGGGCAAAGTCGCCGTCATACTCGGTGCCGTGATCTGTGGCCCGGACTACGGCAGCGGCGAGCAAGCACTGCAACGGATGCTCAGTAGCGTCCGCTTCGGGAACTAACCCGCTCGCCTGGGCCAGTGCCCGCGAATGTCGCCTGAGGGGAACCGCGCGGCGGCGTCGAGGGCGTGCAGATCGCCGAGTGTGGCATGGATGTCTGCGAGGTCGGTGAGGATCGATGCCCGCATGGGATCTCCTCGTGGACTAGCAGGGCCGTCAGCCGGTCTCGCTGTATCCCCGCGCAAACGGTTGGGCTGGGGTAGTCGGGATTGAGTCGGTAGCCGTCGACGGACTGCGGTACTAAAGGCCTAAGCCGCGCTTACCGATATCCCCTGACGGCGCATCGAATCAAGCGATCCGCGACAGAGGAGGCAGAAGTGACGGTCGTCGACGATCTAAGCGACTGCGCGCTGAGGACGGAGATCAAGCGCTTCGAGCGACTCGCGGACGACCTTTCCTATCGCCGCTATTGCAGGCGTGTCCTCCAGGGCCGCCTTGACATTCTCGTCGCTTACGGTGGCGTGATTCCCGAGCGCGCGAACCTGGCCGAGCTCAGCTGCGTACTGGCGGTGAGCGGTCGCCGCGAGCTTCCGGCGGTGTCTCTTAGCATCCCATCTAGCGAGCTTGAGCAACTCGCGCACGAGGAGCAGGCCTTGTCGACCAGACGAGGGGTCGTGTACGCGATCGTCGACATCCTGCGTGCCGAACGCGCACGCCGCCTGCAGAGTCCTATTTTCGAATAGAGGGCTGGCCTGGGCCAGTGTGTCCTCTCGCTTGAGGCGCGATCCGGCGGGCGCCGCTTCAGGGACGCGCTAGCCGAAGCCGAGGATGAACTTCGCGTCGTCGGACATCCGGTCCGGCGTCCACGGCGGGTCGAACGTCAGCTCGAGCTCGACGTCCTCGATCCCCTCGACCTGGCGAACGGCGCCCTCCATGTCCCCCGCGATGAGCGGCCCGGCCGGGCAGCCCATCGACGTGAGGCTGTAGAGCACCTTCGCCTTCGAGTCCTCGATCTCGACCTCGTACACGAGACCGAGGTCGACGACGTCCATCCCGAGCTCGGGGTCCTCGACCGTGCGGAGAACCTCGAGCACCTCTTCCTTCGTCGGCATGCGCTCAGTCTAGGGGCGCGTACGATCCCCGCGTGATCGTCGGCGCGAGCACAGCCTGGATCGACGCGGTGATCCTCGTTTCGATCGTCATCCCGATCGGCGGGTTCATCGTCTTCGCGGTCTGGTTCCTGCGCCAGAAGGGCGACTAGTAACTGAGCAGGGGCGGGCGGCACGACACCGCCCGCCCCTTTGATCCGCCCGCCTACGTGGCCGGCGCGATGTTCTGGTTGACCGAGAAGACGTTCCCGGGGTCGTACTGCGCCTTGATCCGCGCGAGCCGGTCGTAATTCGCGCCGTACATGCCCCGCACGCGATCCGGCTCGTCCATCTCGAAGTTCGAGTAGCCACCGGCGAGCGTGTATGGCTTGAGCGCGTCGGAGTACGCGCGCGCCCAGTCACTGACCACGCCCGCGTTCGCAGGATCGGGATCGACGCCCGCGACGACCTGCGCCCACTTCGCGTGCCGGTACGCCCACGCCGTTTCGTCGTTCCCGACGCGGGCCGCGGCGCCGTCGATCGAGTACATGTGCATCGTCGACTTCCACGTCGGCACGCTCTCGTGGAACTGCAGGTGGACGTCGATCGCGTCGTCCGAGATCTCCTCGACGAACGCGCCGCGCCAATACCACTGGTCGCCAGGCGGGTAGACGCCGTCGAAGGCGGTATTCCAGGCCGGCATCGGAACCTGGCCGACGCCGTCGAGCAGCGGCTTGCCGAACGATCGTGCGGCACGCAGGGCCTCGGACTCCTCCTCACCGGCCTGCGTGAGTATGAGGGCCGCGACCTTGCGTAGGTGAAGCTCCTCGGGGAACGGCGGCCCCGGCGGCACCGAGACGAGGGCGTACCAGATCCCGAGCTCGTCCGGCTGCGCCGGGACGAACTCGCGATACCAGCGCAGCACGTCGGCCGCGTCGTCGAGGTCGTACAGCACAGGACCGGCGAGCACCATGCCGCCGGCGAGGGGCTGGCAGCGGAACGAGAAGGACGTGACGACCCCGAAGTTCCCGCCACCGCCCCGCAGCGCCCAGAAGAGATCCGGCTCGCGATCCGCGTCCGTCTGCACGATCGAACCGTCGGCGAGGACGACCGTCGCCGCCACGAGGCAGTCGATCGTGAGACCGAACGACCGCGTGAGGTGGCCGATCCCTCCGCCGAGCGTCAGGCCGCCGACGCCGGTCGTGCCGATGATCCCGACGGGAACCGTCAGGCCGTGCTCGGCGGTCGCGGCAACGACGTCCTTCAGGAGGGCGCCGCCGCCGACATGGGCCATCCTCGCTGCCCCGTCGACCTCGATGGCGTTCAGCTGCGAGAGGTCGATCACAAGCCCGTCGTCGACGCTGCCGAGCCCACCCCCGTTGTGGCCGCCACCGCGCACAGCGATCCGGAGCCCGCGCTCATTGCCCCAGAGCACCGCCGCCGCGACGTCCGCCTCGTCCGCGCAGTACGCGATCGCGGCGGGTCGCTTGTCGATCATCGCGTTGTAGAGAGCGCGACACTCGTCGTAGTCACCGGAGCCCGGCTCGACGACGCGTCCCTTTACGACCCCTGTAAGACCCTCGACCGATACAGCCACCGTGGACCTCCTTGTCGTTGCGCCGACTCTACGCCTCACCTCGCTCCGTTACTAGTAACCGAGAAGACGCACCTCTTCACGGCGGTCGCGCGCGAAGAAATGGATCCCGTCGACGAACCGCACCCAGTTGCAGCGCGTGCACATGACGAGCGAGTGCGTGCGGGCGCTGTCGGCGAGGAAACGGACGCCGCGGAGCAGGTCGCCGTTCGAAACGCCGGTCGCCGCGACGATGACCTCGCCCGGCGCGAGATCCTCCGTCCGGAAGACGCGCTCGTAGTCCTCGAGACCCGCGTCGCGGAGCTCGTCGATCTCGCGGCGCGAGGTCGGCCAGAACTGCGCCTGCAGCTCGCCGCCGAGACAGCGCAGTGCGGCGGCGGACAGCACCGCCTGCCGCGTGCCGCCGATTCCGATGGCGAGGTGGTCGTTCGTGCCGCGGATCGCGGCCGAGATCGCCGCGGTGACGTCGCCGTCCTGGATGAGCTTGATGCGCGCGCTCGACTTGCGGATCTCCTCGATGAGATCGTGGTGGCGCGGCCGGTCGAGGATGATCGTCGTCACGTCGTTGACGCGCCGCCCGAACGCCTCGGCGATCGCTTCGATGTTCTCGCCGACCGGCCGGAGCAGGTCGATCGAGCCGCGCGCCCGCGGCCCGACGGCCATCTTCCGCATGTAGATGTCGGGCAGCGTCGTGAACTTCCCCGCCTCCCCGACGGCAATCATCGACATCGCACCGTTGCCGCCGCGCGCGACGACGCCGTGGCCCTCGAGCGGGTCGAGCGCGAGGTCGACGTCCTTGCCTCCGCTCCCGACGACCGCGCCCGGAGTCAAGCCGCCGGAGTCGTCGACCGAGCCGAAGACGACGCGACCATTGATCGGGAGGAAGTCGATGGACATGCGCATTGCCTTCGCCGCCGCCTCCTCCGCGGCATGCTCGTCGGCCCGTCCGAGCCACCGCGCGGAGACGAGCGCCGCGTGCTCGGTCGCGCGGAGATACGCCTGGCACTGGCACGGCGACTCCTGTCCAACGACCTGCTCTGGTGCGCTCATTTCGCGTTCGTGCTCCGGTCTGCAGCGTCGAGAACGAGATCGGCGACAGTTCGCGCTGCGCGGTCCGCGTCCACATTCTCGATCACCGGAACGCCTTCCGCATGGGCACGCTCGACGATGATCTCCTGGAGGATCCGGATGTCGTCGAACCGCTCGAGGTAGCGCGACTCGGGCCGCTCGGAGCCCTCCTCGCGGTACGTGAAGTGGCGCGCGTGCTCGTCCTCGTCCTCGATCGAGAGTACGGCGAACACCGAGACGGCGCGGTCGGAGCGCGGCAGCTCGACGAGGCCGGGCACGAGATGGACGCCCTCGAGCACGAGCGACCACCCCTCCTCGAGCGCACGCTCCGACGACGCGCGCACGCCGACGTTGACGTTCCGCGACTGCGACATGAACCCGAACTCGACCGGGTCGTCGGCGTCGGGAAACGGATCTCCCGCCTCGAAGCTCGAGTGGTGGATCGCCGGCATGAAGTCGTCCGAGAAGAAGGCGCGCATCGTCTGGCGGATGAAGTCTGTCGAGGTGACGCGCGTGATCCCGAAGCGGTACGCGAGCTCGGTGGCGACGGTCGACTTGCCGGTGCCGGTCGCGCCGCCGATGAAGACGATGATCGGCAGGTCGAGCTCGCGCAGGTCGTGGTAGCGGCGCAGGCGCTGGATGCTTTCGCGCCCCTCCTCCTCGCCGAGCACGTCGACGGCGAGCTCCTCGAGCCGGCCGAGCTCGATCTCCTCCGAGCCGCGCTCAGCGAGCTCGTCGCCGACGCGCGTCGCGAGCGCGTACGCCCGATGCGCGGCGACGCCGGCGGCCATGAGCGAGCGCGCCATCAGACCGCGCGAGTACGGCAGCCCGAGCTCCCCGCCCCCGAGCGGCAGCGGCATGATCCGGCGCGGTTCGGTCATCATCCGCTCCGGCGCCGCGCATGTCGGCGCCTCCGCTCTTGGATGAGCTCCGTCGAGCCTACGCTCATGAGCGCAGGCTCCTCTCCGTGACGAGCGTTGGCAACCGCTCGTCGAGCTCGGGCGAGACGACCTCGTTTGCGGCGAGCACGACCTACGCACCACGCGCGAGTGCGGTCTCCGCGACGACGTCGATCGCGGCCGCCTTCAGCTCGACGAGGTAGACCTCGGCGTCGATCGTCTCGAGCTCGGTCCGCAGCGCGTCGCGATTGGCAAGGTTGCGCGAGACATGGACGACGTCGGCGTCGAGCGCATCCGTCGGCGCAGGGCCGGTCGTGAACACGGCCGTGCGACGGCCCGCGAGCGGCTCCATCGGTTGAAGGCGCAGCTCGGCGGAGACGATCGGGACGTCGGCAATCTCTGCGATCGCGGCGCGATCTGCTCCGCCGGTGTCGACGACGAGATCGGAGACGAGCACGCGGTACGCGTTGAGTCCGGCGCGGATGTCATGGGCTCCGTTCACGACGAGGATGCGCGCGTCGGCGGCGACCGGCGGCAGCGCGGCGCCGCTGCCGTCGAAGACGATGAGATCCGGAGCGAGAGTCGCCGCAAGCTCGGCGCCGTCGCGAACGTTGTCGGCGAGTGGAGCGCCCGCGAGCCCACCACCGGCGCGGCGACAGCCAACGGTCGGCACGCCCGCGAGCGCTGCCGTCTCGAGATGATCCGACGCCGCGTGACGCCCGGCGCGTGCGAGCGCGACGAGGTCGTCGACGGTCGGCGGCGTCTCGATCAGCTCCGGCTCAGCCGGCCCACCGCGCCCCATCGCGACGACGACGACGCGACGATCGCGCGAAAGAACTCGGGCGACATGCCCGGTCACGGCGGTCTTCCCGACCCGCTTCCCGACCCCGATCACCGCGAGCGAGGGAACATCGACGCGGTCGAACGACGGGGGCTCGAACCGGAAGTCCGAGCCGACGTACGGGAGCCCGAGCGCGAGCGTGCGCGACGCCCAGAGCATCCGCTCGCGCGGGCCGAGCACCGGCTCGTCGGAGAGGTCGACTACGAGATCCGCCTCAACCGCGTCAAGCGACTCCACGAGCGGCACGCCGTAGTCCTCCCCGCCTTTCAGCTTCTCCGTCCCGCCGACGAGCAGCGCCCCGACGACGTCGTACGGCAAATCCGCGAGCGCGTCGCGCACAACCGACGCGTAGTGCTCGCCGTCGATCAGCACCAGCGCCGACGCGTCACGACGAGCGCACCTCGTCCTCGATCCGCGCGGTGTACTTCTCGTACGTCTTCGTCTCGGTCGAGAACTGGATTATCCGCTCCTGCTCGTGAAACGGGTACTTCCGCCACACGTCCACATGCGTCCCGTCGACCTCGACAAGGTTGTAACAGGGCCGCCCATTGCCGCGCAGCCGCGACGACGAGACGGTTCCTGCGTTGACGACGAAGAGGTTCTCGAGCCGCCACGCGTACGGCACGTGCTTGTGGCCGGAGAGGACGAGATCGACGTTTGCGCGCTGCAGCGTCTCGAGCGTGTCGCCGGCGTCGTGGACGATGTTGCGCTCGCGTCCCGTTCCCGGCACCGGCAGCAGGTGGTGGTGGAGGACAAAGACGCGGAGCGATGCTTCCGCCGCGAACTGCTCCTCAATCCACCGGTAACGCCCGCGGCCGATCTGGCCGTTGTCGAGGTCGGGCTCGCTCGAGTCGACCGCGACGATCTGCGTGTCGCCGACGCGCATGACCGAGTTCCGCTCCCCGAACAACTCCTCGAAGTGGACGTACCCGACGTTCCGCGAGTCGTGGTTCCCCGGGATCACGACCATCGCCTTGCACTTGATGGTGTCGAGGTACTGACGCGCGAGCGCGTACTCGTCCTTGAACCCGTGCGACGTGAGGTCGCCGGAGATGACGACGACGTCCGGCGCGAGCTCGTTCGTCTCCTCGATCGCGCGCTCGAGGTGATCCGGCAGGAAGAACTGCTGCCCGCAGTGGAGATCCGAGAGCTGCACGATCCGGAACATGGCGCGGAGGTTATTCCCGTTGGGCTCGCGGTGCGACCTTGTGCCGATTATCTCGGCGTCCGACCCCGCGACTACCGTGCTGCGGGATGGAGCTCCCGCTCCCCGAGTTCCAGGCGTACCGCGGTTCCGAGCCGCCGCGATTCGCCAGCCCCGCAGAGCTCGAATGCGCGAAGGTGCTCGACTACTACGGCATCGCCTGGGAATACGAGCCGCGGACATTCGTGCTCGAGCAGGACGAGGCGGGCCGGGTGCTCGAGGCTTTCACGCCCGACTTCTATCTCTGCGATCAGGACCTCTACGTCGAGATCACCGCCATGAAGCAGTCACTCGTCACCCGCAAGAACCGCAAGGTGCGCAAGCTCCGTGAGCAGTATCCCGGCATCAAGGTCAAGCTCTTCTACCGGCGCGACCTGGAGCGCCTGGCCCAGCATTTCCACCTCGACCTTGCTAGCTGAGCCTGGGCCAGCTGAGTCCACGCACGTGGACGACCGGATCGGGGAGATCTACCTCTCGGCGGCGGAGCTTGCCACTCGGGTGCGGGAGATCGGCGCGGAGATCGCGCGCGATTACGCCGGCCGCGAGCCGGTGCTCGTCTGTTCCCTCAAGGCGAGTCTCGTCTTTGCGGCTGACCTCTCGCGTGCGATCCCGATCCTTCACGCGATGGACTTCGTCGAGCTCGCCGGCTACGGCAGCGCACGGATGGGCGGCCACCAGCAGATCCGCGTGCTCAAGGATCTCGACCTCGACGTCCGCGGCCGCGACTGCGTGATCGTCGAGGACGTCGTCGACACAGGCCTCACGCTGAACTACCTCGTGCGCACACTCGAACTGCGCGGGCCCGGCGTCGGTCGCCGCGGCGACTCTCCTCGACCGGCCCTATCGCCGGCTCGTCGACGATTTGCCCGTCCGGTACGTCGGCTTCACCGTGCCCGACGAGCTGTACGTCGGCTACGGGTTCGACCTCGACGAGCGCTACCGCGAGCTGCCGGATCTACGGCTCCTGCACCTCGAGCGCCCGTAACGCCTCCGCCGCGTTCCGGCGGAGCGGCCCAACCTGCGCGCGGTAGTCCTCGTCGGAGACCTTGCCCGTGCGATGGTCGAACTCGAGCTCCTTCAGCGCCCCGAGGGCGCGGTCGCGCTCCTCGGCGAGCGAGAGCCGTTGCCGCGCCTCCGGGGCGAGTTCGCCGAGCCGGTCGCTTGCCGGCGCGGGCTCGCGCAGGAACGGCCGCGCGACGAAGACCACAGCCACGACCGCGAGCGCAGCCGCAAACGCCAAACCCCACTGCATTTACCCGCTCCGGCGCCGCGCAGGTCGGCGCCTCCGCTCGTTGATGAGCTCCGTCGAGCCTACGCTCATGGCTAGACCCCGGCGGGCGCGGTGCCCGCCTCGTACCGTGCCGCGAGGCGGCGCTGCTCGACGGCGTCCGGCCACATCGCGACGAGCGCGCCGAAGACGAAGAGGAAGCCGCCGACCCAGATGAGGTTGATGAGCGGCTTGACGTAGAGCTTCACGTCGATCGCCTGAGTCTTCGCGTTCACGAGCTGCGCCGTCGCGAAGAAGTCGCCGAGCGTGCGCGGGTCGTGATAGATCGACACCTCGTTCGAGTCGACACCTGGGCCGTAGTGGTTCATCCCCGGATCGACCGTGAAGCTCTCGCCGTGCCCAGTCACAGCGAGATGGGAGCGGAAGCCGCTGTAGTTTGGCCCTTTCACGCCGGTCACGGAGTCGTACGTTGCCCTGTACCCGGCGATCTCCATCGACTGCCCGGGCCGGAGCGTCCCGACTTCGCGGATCGTCTGGTACGAGTTCGAGCCAGCGATCCCGATTGCGAGGAGCACAATCGCCGCGTGCACGATGTACCCGCCGTAGCGGCGCCGGTTTCGTGAGATGAGCCGGAAGATCCCGCCCGCCGCCGCGCGCCCGCGGACGAACTCGAGCACGATCGACGCAAGGACGAACGCGGAGAACGTGTACGCGAGGAGCCCCACCCATGAGCTGTCGAAGCCGAGCACGAGCAGGATTCCTCCCGTGATCACCGCCGCCGCGAAGGGGATGAGGAACGTCTTGCCGAGCGAGCGGAGGGACGCCTTGCGCCAGGCGACGAGCGGTCCGATTCCCATCAGCAGCAGGAGCGGGATCCCGAAGGTGTGTAAGAAGAAGTCGTAGTACGGCTTCCCGACGGACCGCGTCTGACCCATGGCCTCCGAGAGAACCGGGTAGAGCACACCCCAGAGGATCGTGAGCGCGAGCGCGACGAGGAGGAGGTTGTTGTAGAGGAACGTCGCCTCCCGCGAGACGAGCGATTCAAGCTTCGTCTTCGTCCGCAAGAGCGGCAGCCGAACGTAGATGAGCGTGACGGAGAAGACGACCGTAAAAATCAGGAAGCCGAGAATCCAGGCGCCGATCGGGCTCCGCGAGAACGAGTGGACGGAGTTGATGATGCCCGAGCGCGTGAGGAACGTGCCGAAGATCGAGAGGTTGAACGCGAGCGCGACGAGCACCATGTTCCAGACCTTCAGCATCCCGCGCTTCTCCTGGATCATCACCGAGTGGAGGAACGCGGTCGCCACGAGCCACGGTATGAGCGCGGCGTTCTCGACCGGATCCCAGGCGTAGTAGCCGCCCCAGCCGATCTCGGTGTACGCCCAGTGCGAGCCGAGCAGCTGGCCGACGCCGAGGAATGTCCACGCAGCGAGCGTCCAGCGGCGGGTGGCGACGATCCAGCGCTCGTCGGTGCGTCCCGAGAGGAGCGCGCCCATCGCGAACGCGAACGGAACCGCGAGACCGACGTAGCCGAGGTAGAGCATCGGCGGGTGCGCGAGCATGTACGGGTTCTGGAGGCTCGGCACCATCCCGGCCCCGTCGGCCGGCGCGGGCTGCAGGTGGAACGGGCTCGAGACGAAGCAGAGCATGAAGGCGAAGAAGACGGCGATGAGCCCGAAGACGGGCACCGTCCACGCGATGAGCTCGCGCGAGCGGCGGTTGAGCCAGACGGCGAGCGCGGCGTAGCCGCTGAGGATGACGAACCAGAGCAGGAGCGAACCTTCCTGTCCTCCCCAGAACGCCGAGAGCGTGTAGGGCAGTGGGAGGTTGTGGCTCGTGTGCTCGGCGACGTAGGCGAACGTGAAGTCGTGGCGTGCGAGCGCGATGACGAGCACGGCGGAGGCGACGAGCGTCGCGGGGAACGCGGCGATAAGTGCGTTCTGGGCCGAGAGCGCGAGCCTGCGGCGCTTGCGCCAGGCGGCGTACGAGCCGGCGAGGAGTGCGTACGCGACGAGCCCGAAGGCAAGGAGGAGCGCTGCGCGCCCGAGCGGGGCCATTAGGTCTTCGAGGAGGACTTTGCCGGCGCGTAGTGATCCGGGCACTTCGTGATCAAAGACCCCGGCGTCGCGGCGAACGAGCCGCCGCGCATCCGGCCGGAGACGGAGATGTCCTTTCCTGTTCCGAACAGGTCGGGAACGCTGCCGCTGTAGTTGACGAAGACGCGGCCGGGCTTGTTGTCGCCGATGTCCTTCACCTGGAAGCGGCGGCGGTCACCACTTAGCTGCTGCACCGGCCCGACGACCTTGCCGACGAGGAGGACGGTGCCTTTGGCGGAGGTGATCGTGCTCGGTTTCAGCTGCGCGACGCCCGCGCCTGCAAGCGCCGTGTAGACGACGAATATCGCGAGCGCGGCTGCAACTGACAGCGCGATCACGAGCCGCGCAGGACTGGCTCCCACTCCGTCATCGTAGCCCCGCCGGGCGCAGCAGAGCGCCGGTACCGACCTTCGCAGTGTGTGGTGTGGCTAGGCCGCGCGCTGGTCGGGCTCGGCAGCCCGGTTCGCGGGCGCGCGATCGGGGATGCGGTACCCGTGCTCGTGGCAGAGCGAGCCTGGCGCATCCTCGGTGAGCGCGTCGCAGTAGCCCTTGCCGTACGCCGCGCGGAGGAAGGCCGCGACGACCTCGAGATTCCACTCGCTCACGTCGGCGGTCTCACGCCAGAGGTCGGTGAGGCGGAGGTCGATGTCGAGCTCGAGAAGGTCGAGGCGTGACGGGCGCTTGGGCATGTCCACAAGGTAGAAAAAGGGTCGGACGGCGCGCGAGCCGCACGGTGAGATCGGCCCCGCCGCGATGTCGGCACGAAGTTGGCGCGGCCGTGACACGGTTGAAGCGGCACGCTTCAACCGCCCCGTGGGTGGGTGGGGGTTTGGGACGGGAGTAAGAGGTGCCTCGACTTTCATAAGCTGCTCCGGTGGGAGAGATCCGCTTCGGACCGGCCGATCTGCCGACGGCGGACAGCTTCGACGCGACCTTCGCCGCCCTCGCGGCCGCGGGGTACCGCGCGTGCGAGTTCGGCTTCGCCGGCGGCTTCTGGCTCGACTACGACACCGCGCCTCTCCTCGGCGAAGCCGCGGCCGCAGCCGACGTCGCGCTCTCTGTCCACGCGCCGCTCGCCGCGTTCATGGGGCATGCCGACCGCGGCAAGAAGTTCAAGATGGCGCTCGGGATGCTCGACCACACCGCCGGGCTCGCGAAGGCGTGCGGCGCGAAACTGATCGTCTTCCATCCCGGCTTCCTCCTCGGCCGCGAACGCAGCCACGCGATCGCCGACGTCGTCGACCAGCTCGGCGACCTCCGCGAACGGCTCGAGCGAAGGACCGGCTCGTCCCGTTTGGCGTCGAGGTGATGGGACGCGTCCGCGACCTCGGGACGGTCGACGACGTCGTCGCGATCGCCGGCGCGGTCGATTTCGTCCGTCCCGTCCTCGACTTCGCACACATGCACGCGACGAGCGACGGCGAGTTCCTCGAGGCCGACCGTTTCGCGGAAGCGCTCGCCGCGGCCGACGCGGTCCTCGAAGCGGGCGCGCCGTTCCACATCCACTTCAGCGACATCCAGTACGCGAACCGCAACGAGACGAAGCACCTGCCGTACGGCGAGGGAACGCTGCGCGCCGAGCCGCTGCGAGACGCGCTCGCGCGCTTCGACCGGCCCGCGACCGTGATCAGCGAGTCCCCCGACGCCGCCTCGACGCGGTTGATCGGCGACGTGCTCCTCGCCCGCGAATAGCATCGCGCTCATGCTCGATCCGAAGGTCTTCAAGGCGTACGACGTCCGCGGGATCTATCCCGAGGAGCTCGACGAGGCCGGCGCGGAGGCGATCGGCCGCGCCTACGTCGAGCAGTTCGAGCCGCGCCGGATCGCCGTCGGCCGCGACATGCGGCTCTCCTCGCCGACGATGCAGGAGGCCGTGATCCGCGGCGCGACCGCCGCCGGGTGCGACGTCCTCGACATCGGGCTCGTCGGGACGGAGATGGTCTATTTCGCCGTCGGCTCGCTCGGGCTCGAGGGCGGGATCATGGTCACCGCCTCGCACAACCCGAAGGAGTACACGGGGATGAAGATCGTGCGGCGCGGCGCGCTCCCCGTCGGCGGCGAGTCGGGGCTGCTCGATGTGCGCGACCGCGCACTCGCGAGTGACAACCTGTCACGAAGCGTCGTCTGCCGGCATCCGCCGCAGGCGCACGACATCTGGCCGGCGTACGTCGAGCGCGTCCTGTCGTTCGTCGACGTCGCCGCGATCCGCCCGCTCAAGGTCGTGATCGACGCGGCGAACGGGATGGCCGGGACGATGCTTCCGCCCGTCCTCGAGCATCTGCCGATCGAGGCGGTGCGCTGCTACTTCGAGCCGGACGGATCGTTCCCGAACCACGAGCCCAACCCGCTCCTCCCCGAGAATCGCGAGTTCATCGTCCGCAAGACACTCGAAGAGGGCGCCGACCTCGGCGTCGCGTTCGACGGCGACGCCGACCGCTGCTTCTTCGTCGACGACACCGGCGAGTTCGTCCCCGGCGACTTCGTCACCGCGCTCTTCGCCGAGATCATCCTCGCGCGCGAGCCCGGCGCGAACGTCATCTACGACGTCCGCGCGAGCCACGCCGTGCCCGACACGATCGAGCGCGCCGGCGGCATCGCCCTCGTCAACCGCGTCGGTCACGCGTTCATCAAGGCGCGGATGCGCAAGGACGACGCCGTCTTTGCCGGAGAGGTTTCGGGCCACTACTACTTCCGCGACTTCACGCAGGCCGACACGGGCGTCGTCCCGTTCCTCCTCATGCTCGAGCTCATCTCGCAGCGCGGCCAGAAGCTCTCGGAGATCCTCGCGCCGCTGCGCGAGCGCTACTTCATCACCGGCGAGATCAACACGCCTGTCGCCGACGTCGCGCTCAAGCTGCAGGAACTGAAGGAGCGCTACGGAAGCGAAGGGACGGTCTCGCACCTCGACGGGCTGTCCGTCGAGGCCGACGAGTGGCACTTCAACGTCCGTCCCTCGAACACCGAACCGCTCCTGCGCCTCAACCTCGAGGCGACCTCGCAGGAGCTGATGGAGGAGAAGCGCGACGAGGTGCTCGGAGTGATCCGCTCGTGAGCGACGACTACGCCTTCTCGGTCCGGACGCGCGTCGCGTTCTCGGACACCGACGCGCAGGGCGTCGTCTACTACGGCCGTTACAACCCGTACTTCGATCTCGCGCGCGGGGAGTGGCTTCGCTCGCTCGGGCTGCTCCACCGCGGCAGCGGCGACGCGGAGTTCGTGATGCGCGCGAACGACGTCGAGTACTTCGCGCCGGCGCGGTTCGACGACGAGCTCGAGATCCACGTTCGCGCGCACTTCGGACGCACGAGCATGACCTTCGAGCTTGCCGCGTTCAAAGTCCCGGAGGAGACGTTGCTCGTCACCGCGCACCAGACGCTCGTCTTCATCGACCGCGCCACGCGGCAGCCGATCCCGATTCCCGACGACTACCGCGAGCCGTTCGGTGCCGCCTGACGCCGACGACCAACTCCGCGCGACGGTCGCCGAGCTCGCCGGCTCGTGACGACTGCTCGTGGGCCGGCGTCTTCTTCGTCGAGGGAGACGAGCTCGTGCTCGGTCCGCACGCGGGCCGAGCCCGAGCCTGATCGGCGCACGACCGTGCCTGTCGTCTGGCGTGACACGCGAGTCGCGGAACTCGCGGCGGACGGCGACGTCGAGTCGACGGAGCTCGAGTCACTCGCCGCCGAGATCGCCGATCTCTGCCTCGTCGGCTGGGACACGTCCGGCGAGGAGTGGAACCCCTAGCTGGGGCCCCTAGCTTGGAGTCATTCTCCGCGCGTCGAACACGCCGTCGACGTTGCGAAGCGCTGTGAGCAACGCGCGAAGCGCCTTCACGTCGCCGATCTCGGCCGTGTACCAGTTGCGCGCCATGTCATCTTCGACCGTTCCGCCGTAGGCGACGATGTTCGCGCCGTGCTCGGCGAACGTCCGCGCGACGTCCTCGAGCAGGCGCGGACGATCCCATGAGTCGAGCGCGATCTGGACGCGGAAGCTCTGCGTGCCGCCTCCCTCCCACTCGACCGGCGTGAACCGCTCGGGACTGCGGCGCAGCGCCCGCACGTTCGGGCAGTCGCCGCGGTGGATCGTGATCCCCTTGCCGAGCGAGATGTAGCCGACGATGTCGTCGCCCGGCACCGGCGTGCAGCAGCGCGCGAGCCGGACGAGCACGTCCTCGACGCCGATCACGTTGATGCCGTACGTGGTGCTGCCGGCCGCCTCGCGCGCGCGCGGCTTCTTGACCGTCATCGGCTCCGGCGCGACCTCGCTCACCTTGAGCTGCTCGAGGACCTTGTCGACGATCTTCGACGCGACGAGCTTGCCGGAGCCGAGCGCGATGTAGAACTCCTCGGCCTTCTTGTAGCCCGACTCGCGGATCACGCCGGCGAGCACCGCCGAGCCGACGAGCTTCTTGTACGGGAGGTTGTGCTGCTTGAGCGCATGCTCGAGCAACTCGCGGCCCTTCGCCTCGAGATCCTCCTTCTGCTCGCGCGAGAAGAACTGGCGGATGCGGTTGCGCGCGCGCGACGACGCGGCGATCGACATCCAGTCGCGCGACGGCCCGCGCGCGGCCGACTTGCCGGTGAGGATCTCGACCCGGTCGCCGCTGCTGCAGGTGGTAGTGGAGCGGCACGATCCGGCCGTTGACCTTCGCGCCGACGGTGCGGTGCCCGACGTCGGTGTGGACGGCGTACGCGAAGTCGATCGGGGTCGAGCCCGCGGGCAGCGTCTTCACCTCGCCCTTCGGCGTGAAGACGAACACCTCCTCGTCGAAGAGGTCGGTGCGGAAGCTCTTGACGAACTCGGACGTGTCGGACTCGTCCGCGTGGGTGTCCATGAGCGAGCGCACCCAGGCGTTCCACTCCTCGTCGGCGCGCTTCTTCGAGCGGCGCCCGTCGCGCGTGTACGCCCAGTGCGCGGCGACGCCGAGGTCGGCAGTCTCGTGCATCTCGCGGGTGCGCACCTGGATCTCGAGCGGCCTGCCCTCCGGCCCGATCACGGTCGTGTGGAGGGAGCGATAGCCGTTGAACTTCGGCATCGCGATGTAGTCCTTGAAGCGGCCCGGCATCGGCTTCCACAGCGAGTGGATGAGGCCGAGCGCGCCGTAGCAGTCGCGCGTCCCCTCCTCCCCGTCGCGCTCGACGATGACGCGCATCGCGGTGAGGTCGTAGATCTCGTTGAACTCGCGGCCCTTGCGGGTCATCTTGTCGTAGATCGAGTAGAAGTGCTTCGCGCGCCCGGAGATGTCGACGGGGATGTCGACCTTCTCGAGCTCGCGGCGCAGGACGTCGGCCGCCTCGGCGACGTGGCCCTCGCGGTCGGCGCGGCGCTCGGCGACCATCGTCTTGATCTCGGAGTACTTGCGCGGGTGGAGCGTCTGGAAGGAGAGATCCTCGAGCTCCCACTTGAGCGCGTGGATGCCGAGCCGGTGCGCGAGCGGCGCGTACACCTCGAGCGCCTCCTTCGACTTCTGGATCTGCTTCTGCTTGCCGAGGTACTCGATCGTGCGGAGGTTGTGGAGGCGGTCGGCGAGCTTGATGAGGATGACCCGGACGTCCTCGGCCATCGCGACGACCATCTTCCGGTAGTTCTCCGCCTCGGCCTGCTCGCGGGTCTGGAACTGGACGCGCGTGAGTTTCGTGACGCCGTCGACGAGCGCGGCGATCTCGGCGCCGAACTCGTCGCGGATGCGTCTCGATGTCGATCTCGGTGTCCTCGACGACGTCGTGGAGGAGCGCGGCGGCGATCGTCTGCTCGTCGAGGCGCAGCTCGACGCAGATCCTCGCGACGCCGACCGGGTGCGTGATGAACGGCTCGCCCGAGCGGCGCTGCTGCCCTTCGTGGGCGGCGGCGGCGAAACGGAAGGCGCGCGTGACGAGCTCGACTCCGGCGTCGTCGCTCCCTATTCCTCGCTGGGCGGTCAGCTCGGTGAGGAGGCCCTCGAGGAGCTCCTCGCGCCTCTCACCTGCCTCTACCGCTGTCACTTTCTCAGTGTACTCAGGCATTTCTCGCGCTAACCCTTGCGGCAGGAACGGCCGTTATAGGGACGAAGTGACTGTTCCCATGATGACGTTCCGTTGGTTTCGCGCGCGTCGCGCCAAAGCCCGGCTCGCCGCGGCGCTCGCTCAGTGCTTGAACAGCTCCGCCGCAGACGTCCGCTAGGCGGCCTGGGCGAGCGGCGGCGGTGCCGCCAGTAACGCTCTGAACTGCGCCGATTCGAGGAGGTCGCGCCGCGCGCCGTCCTCGAGACCGAGTTCGGCGAAGATCGCGCTCGCTTGGGAGTCGCGGGCGGCGACGGGTTTCCGCCATTCGTCGGCGAGCCATTCCCGCAGCTCGAGATAGCGCGGGGTTGTCGGGAAGACGCGCCGAACGACGAGTTGCGGCGAGACCGTCCCGTTCCAGTGGTTCTCCTCGAGCCGGAACGCGACGTCGTAGCGGTCGTCGGGCCTGAACGACTCGAGGCGCGAGCCTTGGCCGAAGGCAATGGCGCTGCCTCCGTCGCGGCCGGAGCGGCGGATGCGGAAGCGGAGGTGCTTGCCGTCGCCGACCGTTGCGAGCTCGGCCACTCCGACTCCTGCGGCGAGGAGCAGTGGCGCCGGGTTGCCGAGGCCGAACGGAGCGAGCTTCGCGAGCTCGGCGCAGAGGTCGAGCGACAGTGGCTCGTCACGTCCGACGATCGCGTCGATGCGCGTGACGGGATCGAGGTCGGATTCGTCGAGTACGCCTTCTGCGTGCCGCGCGAAGGCGTCGGCGAAGGCGTCGACTTTTTCGGGCTCGATCGACAGCCCGGCGGCGGCGCGATGGCCGCCCCAGCGGCCGAGCAGGTCCGAGCACGCCCCGAGCGCGCCGTGCAGGTCGAACGCGGGGATGGAGCGTCCGGAGCCTTTCCAGTCGCGCTCGTCTCCACTGCCGGCGATGAGCACGACGGGGCGGTTGTAGCGCTCGACGAGGCGGGAAGCGACGATGCCGATCACGCCTTCGTGCCAGTCGGCGCCGGCGACGGCGTATGCGCGGCGGGCGCGCTGCTCGGGTGGCCACGCCTCGACTTGCGCAATCGCCTCGCGGAGGATGCGCCCCTCGACCGCCTGTCGTTCCTTGTTGAGCTCCTCGAGCGAGTCGGCGAGACGGCGTGCCTCGTCCTCGTCGGCGGTGAGGAGGAGCTCGAGCGCTGCGCGCGGGTGCCCGAGCCGGCCGGCTGCATTGAGGCGCGGCGCGAGCCGGAATCCGACGGAACCGGCGTCGACGCTCGCGGGGTCAACGCCGGCGACGCGCATGAGCGCGCGGAGGCCGGGTTTCGACGTTCGCGCGAGCGCCCGAAGCCCGGCGATCGCAAACGAGCGGTTCTCGTCGACGAGCGGGACGACATCGGCGATCGTTGCGAGAGCGACAAGGTCGAGGTGCCGCTTGGGAATGTCCGAGTCGACGCCGAAGAGCGCCTGGCCGAGCTTGTAGACGACGCCGGTTCCGCAGAGCTCCGGGAACGGATAGTCCGACGGCCGCGTGGCCACGATTGGGCAGTCGGGCAGCGTCTCGGCCGGGCGATGGTGATCGGTGACGATCACGTCGAGGCCGCGCGCGGCGGCTTCGGCCACCTCGGCTGCAGCGGTGATCCCGCAGTCCACGGTCAGGACGAGCCCGCAGCCTTCGTCGGCGAGCCGTGCAAGCGTGCCGCGGCCAAGGCCGTAGCCCTCGTCGAAGCGGCTCGGAAGGTGCCAATCGACGTCGGCGCCGAGCTCGCGCAGCAGGAGGACTGCGAGCGCGGTCGCGGCGATCCCGTCGACGTCGTAGTCGCCGTGGACGCAGATCCGCTTGCCCGTCGGCGATGGTCGCTCGGAGGCGCTCGCATGCGGCCTCCATGTCGCCGAGGAGGAACGGATCATGCGGCGGCTGTTCGCCCTCGAGGAAACGGCGCGCGTCGTCGGGATCGAGATGGCCGCGCCGCGCGAGCACGGCGGCCGTGACGCGGGAGACGCCGAGTGCGCACGCGAGCTCCGCCTGAGCGTCAGGCGGGCAGTCCGCGAGTGTCCAGGTGCCGTCGTGCATCGTCCAACCACGCTACGGAGCGGTGCGGACGGAAACGGCCCACGGAACCTGTCGTCGACAGAGTTGGCACGAAACCTCGACGGTCTCGTCACGGATGAGCCGCCACGCTTCATCCATGCCCCAGGGTGGGTGGGGGTTAGGGATGGTGGAGCCGGTGCCTGACCGCAGCCACGGTCAGGCACCGGCTTGGAGATTGACGACTAGCCGGGGTACCAGAAGGTCGTGAGGCTGCTGGCCCGAGGCTGGGCCGACGTGTCATACGCCGAGTCGTTCACCTGGTTCGACATGCTGATGGTCGAGGGGCGTCCCAGGTGCTTGACCACCCCGTGCATCGTGCCCGTGGGACCGCCTGAGTAGGCGGCGAAGACTGATCACGGTCCCGAGCCAGGCGGCCACGGCAGGAGCACCGAGACGTAGCTGCAGGCCGTACGGAGCCATGGAACCGTCGGCGATGTACATGATCGTGCGATATCCCATGACGCTGTGTAAGCCGCCGAAGAGGTTCCACCACACGCCGTACCAGTTCGCCGTGTCGCTGGGCGAGGGCACCACCTCGCAGGAGTGGATGATCCAGTAGTCGAGATTCCCGCCCGCGGCGGCGCCGTAGCCGGGGAAAGGCACCTTGTAGTCGCCGCTGTAGCTGACCGCCGGATTGAGGTTGATCAGGTTGCAGCAATTCGACACGGTGCTGAACAGCCACCAGTCGCCGTGCCCTTCACTGTCGACGATGTTCATGCTGTTCACGCGTGGTACAGCCGGGTTGTACTGCGGCTGGATCGCCCAGTAGTACTGGCAGTTCGAGAACCACCCGCCACCGCCGTAGGACGAGATCCCGGAGTAGAACCCGTTGGCGCTGTCCACCCAACTCGAGCTGTCGTTTTGGACGACATAGCGCCCAACGCACGGATCAGACGCGCCTGCGCCGGTCCGCGGAAGGGAGCGTCGGGCACCAGTCGGGGTGTCGTTGGATGGCGGCGGCGAGTTGGGGTTAGGTCCGAGCGTCGGGATCCGTTCGTACCGCTTGCCGATACCGACATAGCCGAGCTCGAAGTCGGATGCGACCGGGCCTCCGGCCGCACTGAAATCGACCTTGGCCGTGAACCGGTAGACGGGCTGCATGTAGCCCTGATTGCTGTCGTAGTAACCGAGCGAGACCGTGAGCACGCGAGCGCTCACCGGCTTGAGCGCGGCGAGCTGGGAAGCGATGAGCTTGGCGATCTGCGTCTTCGAACGCGTTTCCTTGACGCTCGCGAACGTCGAGGCCGACTTCCAGTTCCTCATGAAGCCCTCGACATGCATCTCCGTGTCGAAGGCCATGAAGGACGTGGAACCGGGACCGCTGACGAGATACCGGCCCACCATCCGGGCGACCGGCACGTACGCGAGGTAAGCCTTCGACGGGGACTCTCGGAGCGGGTCCACGGTAGAGCCATCCAGGGGAACCGCCGGGCTCAACACATAGTGCGTCGAGTCCTTGGGAAGGAGGCGCTTCCCGGCAAAGGTGCTCCCAGCGAGGCTCGACGCCCGCTTGAGAAACGCCGGAACTCCCGAAGCGGCGACGGGTGTCTGATCGCCAAGGTTCGGGTAGACCGCTCCCTCGCCCGTCTTGCTGTCGGCGAACGCGGCCAGATGGTCGTCCCCATGGAACGCGCCCATGAGGTTCGCGGGCGGAACGAAGTTGTGCTGGTCATAGAACGGGATCTGGTTCAGAGGTACGAGCTTCGTCTGTTTTGCGCCGACATTCGGGAGCACCGAATTGAGAAACGACGTCGGCGGGGGCAGGGTCTTGAGGCGAAGGACCGCCAGTGGCGTCTGCACGGCCGGGATCAGCTTCGTGGACACGACGATGGTCGCGCGAGCCGGCGCGGCGCCGGCATGTCCAGTCGACTGCGATAAGACGAGGGCCGTCAGCAGCGCGACGGCGATCCAGAAGGCGGCGACTCGACGCCCTCGATTTCCAGGGATACGGAGATGCATGACTAGCCTCCTCCGCCGCAGCTCTTTGGTTATGACGGGGCGAACATACTCCTCTCAACCGCACGTGTCCATAGCGCGCCGAAGTTAGCCTCCCGTTGTCCACATGGCCGCAACAATCACGCCAGAAGAGCTCCGCCGAGACTTCCTCCTCGACCCCGAAGTCGCGTTCCTCAACCACGGCTCGTTCGGTGCGTGCCCGCGGCCCGTGTTCGACAGCTACCAGGCGCACCAGCGAGATCTCGAACGGGAACCGGTCGACTTTCTCGATCGTCGCCTCCCCGCCCTCCTCGCAACCGCGCGCGGCGAGCTCGCGCGCTACCTCAACGCACCGCTGGACGACCTCGCGTTCGTCACGAACGCGACTGCCGGCGTCAACCTCGCTGCCCGCTCACTCGAGCTCCGCCCCGGCGACGAGATCCTCACGACCGACCTCGAGTACGGCGCGTGCGATCTCGCCTGGGAATGGCTCGCGGCGCGCACCGGCGCCGAGTACGTACGCGCCGCGATCCCGCTTCCGCTCACGAGTCCCTCGGAACTAGTCGAGTCGCTTTTCGCGCGCGCGACGCCGCGGACGCGCGTCGTCTACGTCAGCCACATCACGTCCTCAACCGCGCTCGTCCTACCCGTCGAGGAGGTCGTCTCCCGCGCACGCGAGCTCGGACTCGTGACGATCGTCGACGGCGCGCACGCGCCCGCGCACGTGCAGGCCGACATCGACGCGCTCGGCGCGGACTTCTACTCCGGCAATGCCCACAAGTGGCTCATGGCTCCGAAGGGCGCCGGGTTCCTCCACGCCCGCCCCGAGCACCAGGAGAGAGTCGACGCGGCGATCGTCAGCTGGGGGTACGCCGAGGGACTCGGCTTCCAGGAGCGGATCGAGATGCAAGGGACGCGCGACCCCGCCGCGTGGCTCGCGGTACCGGATGCGATCCGCTACCAGGCAGAGCGCGACTGGGACGCCGTCCGCGCGCGCTGCCGCGTGCTCACACGCGAGGCCCGTGCGGAGCTGTGCGATCTCGTCGGCACGGAGCCGCTCGCACCCGAGGAAATGCTGGGCCAGATGGCGAGTGTCCGGCTCCCACGGCCCGACCCCGGCCTTCGCGACAGGCTCTTCGTGAACCACCGTGTCGAGGTCCCGGTCGCCGGGCCGAACGACGACCTCCTCCGCATCTCGGTCGCGGCGTACACGACCCGCGACGACGTCGATCGATTATTAGCCGCTCTCGCTCGGGAGCTTGACGCCTAGCACCGTCAGCACGACGAGCAGCGCGAAGCCGATCAGCCAGTACGCAAGCACGCGGCGCGGGTGGCGCGACTCGCGCAGCTGGGCCGCCGCGACCTTCCCCCACAGGAGAAGGAGCCCGACGAGCGCCGCGCCGCCGATCACGATCACAGGCGCGAGCGTGACCGCCCTTCCGAACGACCAGGACAGGAGCCACGCCGTCAGCGCGACGAGGCCGACCACGACGACGAGCGCGGCCGGATAGCGGAGTGCGCGCACGGGGCAAGGGTAGTGGTCGTGACCGAGGGTGGTCGCGCGTCGCGCCGAGCGAAAAGCGAGCGAGGCAAGGACGCAGGGAGCGCCGATAGCTCCACTATCGGCGCGACCGAGGACGCTGCAGCCGGCGAAGCCGGCCGACGAGCGAAGCGAGGAGTCGCGACGCTTTGCAGCCGACGCGGCGTCCGATCCACCCTCGGTTGCGGCCACTAAGCTCCGGTCGTGGAGGCGGCCGGCAACTACCACTCGGGCGATGACTACGTCGTCGAGTTTCTCGGCTACCGCTTCTCCTTCAGTGCCGCCGACTTCGAGGAGCGCGTCACCGCAGCGGCTGTCCGGCTCGGACTCGTCCCGTCCGCGGAACTCGAGACTGACGAGACGGCAGATCTTGTCGAGCTCGTCGAACGCGACGCGATCAGAGAGCCGCGCAGCGCCCTCGGCGAGTACCTCGTCGCGAACTGGGACACGCTCGCCCTCGTGCGCGGCGAATCGCTCGTCTACTGGCTCAAGAAGCTCGTCTTCCGCGGCGCGTGGCTCGACCACCGCGTGAAGGAGGGACTCCTCGAAGTCGACTGGGACGACGAGAGCCGGGACTTCACCTACGCCGACACGAACGGCGGCCGCGCGCTCCTCGAGCTCCTCCCCACGCCGAGCTGGCACGAGCTCCAGTACCGCCGGTGAACGCGACGCCTCGCTGGTACGCGGTCGCGCTTCCGGCCTACCTCGCGGTGCTGCTTGCCGTCGACACGCAGGTCGGTCGCGGCGTCCAGATCGGGCTCGGGGTCCTGACGTTCGCCATCCTCGCCGCCGCGCTCGTACCGCTCGTGCCGCTCGCGCGCGCCCAGGCGCTCGGCGTCGTCGCATTCGCAACGATCGGCGAGGTGACCGGCTCGCTCATCTGGGGCGTCTACCACTACCGCCTCCACAACCTGCCGCTCTTCATCCCGCCCGCGCACGGGCTCGTCTACCTGAGCGGCTTGGCGCTCGCGGGGACGCTCCCGAAGCGGCCGCTCGTCTGGATCGCCGCCGTCGGTGCCGCCGGGTGGGGGATCGCCGGGCTGACCGTCCTGCCGCGCCCGGACGTCGCCGGCGCGATCGGCGTGCCGCTCCTGCTCGTCTTCCTCTGGCGCTCGCGGTGGCGGGCGACGTACGCAGGCGTCTTCGTCGTCGTCGCCGCGCTCGAGCTGTACGGAACGTCGATCGGGACGTGGCGCTGGGCGACGACGCTGCCCGGGCTCGGGATCCCCGACGGGAACCCGCCGAGCGGCGTCGCGAGCGGCTACGTCTGGTTCGACGTGATGGCGCTGCTCGTCGCGCCCTGGCTCGTCTACGTGGCCGGCGGGACGCTGAAGCCGAAGCTCTCGCTCTTCTCCGGCGCCGTTCGCAGCTCGATCCGTCGGACGGAGCCGAGCGGGACGATGAGCGCGTCGGGTGCGTCGTCGCGCGCGTCGGCAACGTAGAGCGTCACCATCCCGAAGCCGGGCGCGGCATCGACGTGATCGAGGAGGAAGCGGGACGTATCCGTCAACTCGACCTCGACGAGTGGCTTCTCGACGCCAGTCGCCTCCGCGAAGTTCGCGATCGCCTTCAGCAGCGCCGCGACGAACTCGTCGTTCGGGAGTTGCGGGACGGGAGTCCAGAGCTCGGGCACGACGCGAGCCTAGATGATGCGACTCGTCAGAAGAGCCGTGTCTCGGGCTCGGGCGCAGAACCGAGATGCGCGCGGCCGAGCGCGGTGATCGTGCGCCCGCGCGGCGTGCGGGCGATGAAGCCGAGCTGGAGCAGGTACGGCTCGTAGACGTACTCGATCGTGTCGGGCTCCTCGCCGAGCGACGCGGCGAGCGTGTTGACGCCGACCGGGCCGCCCGCGTACTTCTCGACGATCGCGCGGAGCAGGTCGCGGTCGAGCCGTTCGAGCCCCGCCTCGTCCACCTCGAGCAGGTCGAGCGCCTCGCGCGCGATCGCCGTCGTGATCGCGCCCTCGTGGCGCACCTCGGCGACGTCGCGGACGCGCCGGAGGATGCGGTTCGCGACGCGCGGCGTGCCCCGCGAGCGACCGGCGATCTCCTCGGCGGCCTCGGGTGCGATCTCGACGCCGAGGATCCGCGCCGAGCGCGCGACGATCGCGGCGAGCTCGCCCGGCTCGTAGTAGTCGAGCCGGAACGTCATCCCGAAGCGGTCGCGCAGCGGCGACGTGAGCAAGCCGGTGCGCGTCGTCGCGCCGACGAGCGTGAACGGCGGCAGGTCGATCGTCAGCGTGCGCGCCGCCGCTGCCCTGCCCCATGACGATGTCGAGCCGGAAGTCTTCGAGCGCCGGATAGAGGATCTCCTCCGCAGCGCGGCCGAGCCGGTGGATCTCGTCGACGAAGACGACGTCGCGCGCCTCGACCGCGGTGAGGATCGCGGCGATGTCCTTCCGCTCGAGCGCCGGCCCGGCGACCGAGCGGATGCCGACGCCGAGCTCCTCGCGGAGGATGTGCGCGAGGCTCGTCTTGCCGAGACCGGGCGGGCCGACGAGGAGGACGTGGTCGAGCGCCTCGCCTCTCCCCTTCGCCGCGTCGAGCGCGATCGCGAGCTGCTCCTTGATGCGCTGCTGGCCGACGAACTCGTCGAGCCGGCGCGGGCGGAGGCTCCGCTCGAGCTCTTCCTCGTCCTCGCGGATCTCCGGTGTCAGGAACGGTGCGGCGCTCATGCGGCCCTCTTCAACGCGAGCCGGACGCGTTCCTCCGGCGGCAGGTCGTCGTCGACCTCGGCGAGCGCGCGCTCGGCGTCGAGGAGCGACCAGCCGAGCTCGACGAGCGCGTCGCGCGCGACGACGTGCGAGTCGCCCGACTCCGTCGCCGGCGCGAACGCGGGATCGCCGAGCTTGTCCTTCAGATCGAGCACGATCCGGTCGGCCGTCTTCTTGCCGACGCCGGGAATCGCCTGGAAACGGGCGGCATCCTCGCGGACGATCGCGCGTCGCAACTCGCCCGCGGGCGAGCCGGACACGATCGCGAGCGCGACCTTCGGGCCGACGCCGCTCACCGACAAGCAGCTGGACGAAGAGCTCGCGCTCCTCGCGGTCGGCGAAGCCGTAGAGCTGCATCACGTCCTCGCGGACGTGGAGGTACGTGTCGACGGTGATCTCGTCGGCCGTGTCGCCCTTGCGCACCGCGGCCGGCGTCGCGTGGACGAGGTAGCCGACGCCGCCGACGTCGAGGATGAGCCCTTCCGGCGTGTTCGCCACGGGCTTACCGCGCAGGCGCGCGATCACGAGGCGGCCGCCATTCGGAGGAGCGGCGGCGCCATCGCGTGGCAGATCGCGACCGCGAGCGCGTCGGCCGCGTGGTTCGGCGTCGGGATCTCGGCGCAGGCCGAGGATCATCTTCACCATCCGCTGCATCTGCGCCTTGTCGGCGCGCCCGTGGCCGCAGATCGCCTGCTTGACGCTGGCGGGCGCGTACTCACGGCAGGCGACTCCCGCGTTGGCGGCCGCGACGAGCACGGCGCCGCGCGCTTGCCCGACGGAGAGCGCGATGCGGGCGTCGGCGCCGACGTATGACTCCTCGATGGCCACCGCATCCGGCGCGTGCTCCGCGATGAGACCGGCCACTCCGTCGTAGATCGTCTTCAAACGAAGCGCCACATCCTCGCCGGCCGGCGTCGACCAGCAGCCGTGGCCGATGGCCTTGAGGCGCCCTCCGCTTTCGTGGACGATCCCGTACCCGCACGCAGCCGTCCCCGGGTCGATGCCGACTACTTTCACGTCCAGAGGCTAGGGACGAGATCGGACGGGATCGCTAGTGCTCGCTCGAGTCCCCGGCGATACCGGATGTGCGTGGCGAGCGGCGAATGCAGTACCTCGACGGGCTCCATGTCCCAGAGAGTCGACGCCGTCGAAGATCCGCTCGCCGGCTCCGAGCAGTACCGGTGCGATGTCGAGCGTGAGCTCGTCGATCACTCCTGCGCTTCAATGCCTGTCGTACGATCGATGCCCCACCGGCGATGTCCACGCCGAGCTCGCCCGCAGTCTCCCGTGCCTGCGTGTACGCGGCGTCGAACCCGTCCGTGACGAAGTGGAAGGTCGTACCGCCCTCCATCTCGATCGACTCGCGCGTGTGGTGCGTGAGCACGAAGACCGGGGCGTGGTACGGCGGCTCCGGCCCCCACCACCCGCGCCAGTCCTCGTCCCACTCGCCACGGATCGGGCCGAACATGTTGCGCCCCATGACGTAGGCGCCGCGCGGACGCATGAGCCAGCTGGCAGCCGTCTCGTCGGCGGCGGTGGCACGTTCGTCGCCGAGGTGCCACGTGTGAAGTTCGCGGCCGCGCTCGCCCAGTGGGTTCTCTCGGCTCTGCTGGGCCCGGCGACGAAGCCGTCGAGCGAGATCGACATGTGACACGTGGTCTCCGGCACCTTCAGCCCGCGACGAGCTCGAGCACGCGCTCGGGGATGTCGAAGTTCGCGTAGACGTCCTGGACGTCGTCGTCGTCTTCGAGCTGATCGATCAGCCGGAGGATCTTCTTCGCCTCGCCCTCCTCCTCGACCGCGACTGTCGTCTTCGGCAGCATCGTCAGCTCGGCCGAGTCGATCGCGAAACCGGCCGCCTCGATCGCATCGCGCACCGACGCGAACTGCTCCGCCGCGCAGAGCACTTCGAAGGAGGAGCCGTCGAGCGCGACGTCGTCCGCCCCGCCCTCGGCCGCGGCGAGCGTCAGCTCGTCCTCGTCGACGCCGTCGGCCGGGACGAGGACGACGCCGCGCCGTTCGAACAGCCATGCGACCGCGCCGGAGGTGCCGAGGTTGCCGTCGTTCTTCGAGAAGATGTGGCGCACCTCGGCGGCCGTGCGGTTCTTGTTGTCGGTCAGCGTCTCGACGATCACCGCGACGCCGGCTGCGCCGTAGCCCTCGTAGACGATCGTCTCGTACGCGGCCGCGTCGGCGTCGGTTCCCGCGCCCTTGGCGATCGCGCGGTCGATGTTGTCCTTCGGCATCGAGGCGGCGCGCGCCTTGTCGACGGCGTTCTGTAGCGCGAGGTTCGCGGCCGGGTCCGGCCCGCCGTCGCGCGCCGCGACGATGATCGCGCGCGTCAACTTGGAAAAGAGCTTGCCCCGCTTCGCGTCGGCGGCGCCTTTCTTGTGCTTGATCGACGACCACTTGCTATGCCCGGACACGGTGACCTCCGCTCCCGCGCCGGCGAAGCCGGCACCTCCGCTATTGCGCGCTCCGTCGAGCCTACGCGCGTCTCCTCTCTGACCATGTTCAGAAACCGTTCGTGGACGCGCGTGTCGTCCGTCAACTCCGGATGGAACGCCGCGACGAGCAGCCGGCCCTCGCGCGCAAGCACGGCGTGGCCGTCGACCTCGGCGAGGACCTCGACGTCGGGACCCGGATCCTCGAGCCAGGGCGCGCGGATGAAGACGGCGCGCAACGGCTCGCCCGTCGTCGATGTCGAGGTCGGCCTCGAAGCTGTGCACCTGACGGCCGAACGCGTTGCGCTCGGTGCGGTAGTCGCCGAGACCGAGGTGGTCGCGGTCGAGGACGATCATCCCGGCGCACGTCCCGAAGATCGGGCCGTCGAACTCGCGCACGGCGTCGTCGAGCTCGTAGAGACGCATGAGCCGCGACAATCGCAGTCGACTCGCCGCCGGGGATGACGAGCCCGTCGAGCCCGTCGAGTTGCTCGGGAAGGCGCACCTCGACCGGCTCCGCGCCGAGCCGCCGCAGCACGGCCGCGTGCTCGCGGAAGTTTCCCTGCACGGCGAGGACGCCGATCGTGAGCGGCTTGGTGGTGCGCCCGGTCATGAGCGTGGATGGCTGGGTCGCGAGCGCCGAGCGCTGCTAGGACGCAGGGAACGCCGATAGCAATCGGCTATCGGCGCGACCGAGGACGACGCAGAGCGACGCGCGCTCGCGGGCCAGACGCCACGATTCATGGCCGGGTGCGCCGCCTATCCATGCCTCGATGGTACTGAGCGCTACTCGGCCGCGGGTGCGGGCGACGGGACGACAACCGGCGTGTGCACGTGGCCTCTGTTCCGCCTGTCGAACGTCCCGAGCATCCCAAGCAGCATGAGCCAGAAGCCGAGAAGGCCGAACGCGAGCGCCGGCGCCCACGGGCTGATCGAGCTGCCGCACGAGAACGTCTGCACGAGACCGTCGGGGTTGGCCACGCACCCCTGGTGGATTCCAAACACACCCTGAACAAGCTGCGTCGGTGAGCCAATGAGGTAGTGAATCGTCGCGGCGAAGAAGCCGATCGTCCCGTAGACCGCCCAAATCGACCGCTTCGTCGCGTACGCAACGAGGACGAAGGCGACGGCGAAGATCGAGATCAGCGCGAAGTCGAAGTTGCTCGTGTGGAACCAAGATAGAAGCGAAAAGCCGATGAACGCACCGCCGAACCAGTGGAGCCAGAACGTCGACGGCGTGCCGATCGCAGTCCCGAGCAGCAAGTAGATGAACCCCGTGAACAGCGTCACGAACGTGAACCAGTTCCCGTGCCCCGACGTCAGCAGGTCGACGACGAGGAGATAGAAGACAACCGCCGAGATCGCGCGGATGAATGGGAACCTGAAGAACATCCGGTCGAACGACGCCGACGGCGAGGACGAGCATCCAAAGGAGCATCTTCGGGAACGACCAGTCGCCGATGGGGGCGGTGACGCTGCTCCACCCGAACCACATGAAGAGGAACACGATGAAGATCGCCCAGGCGACCACCGAGACGAACGCGAGAATCCCCGCCGCCAGCCAGCTCTCGCGCATCCGCAAGGCCACTGCGAGCCCGTACAGGATCACGAGGAACAGGAACGACCAAGCCACCATCGCGAAGCTGCCGCTGGCCTGCGAAGTGAGATACGTCAGGCCTGCGAGGGCAGCGCCGAGGACGGTCAGCCCGCCCGCGTAGATGAGGAACGACGATGTCGTCCAGATCGGCTTGATCTCGTCCCTAAGCATGGGCCGAATCATCCCGCCCGCACCGGACGGACAACCGTGGCGCTAGCCGCCCAGCAGTTCCCGTTTCGCCTGGCGTTCGTCCGCGGCAAACATCGCAGTCGGCGAGACCGATCCAGTTGGAGCTCCCGGAGTCGAGAGCTCGGATCTTGGCACGGACAGCCCGGTCGGGAAACATGCCCTCCCAGAGGCCGCCGAAGAGGTACGCCGGCCCGGCCGTGCGGACGATTCTGTAGCCGCGGGCCGTGGCTCGAACGGTGATGACGGCGGGTGACGAAAACCCCACGCCCTCGACGAGAGCGCCGCGGGCATTCGCTCGATACTGCTGGCACGCCTCCCACACGTCCAGCCGGAATCGGCGCCCTGCCACCTTCCCGCCGAGGTATCCGTCGCGGCAGAACAGGGGACCCTCTCCGGGATTACCTCCGGATGGCGCTGGTAGGCGACTAGCGCCGACAGCACCTGCTGTAGCGGCGTACGCGATGTCGCCGGGGCGGCGCTGGAGCCTGAACCGCACCCTGCGGCGGCGATGGAGACGGAAAGCAGAGTCAGCGTCAGCGCAACCGCCCGACGCGTGCTCCGACCCATCAGCCCAGACCTACCAGCCGCGGGTCTCGAGCAACTCTGACGGATCGAGCGTCTGCGTCGAGATGCCGACCATCGGCTCGCCGAGGCCGGCAGAGACGCGGGCGAGGATGTCCGCGTCCATGTAGTGCGTCGTCGCCTCGACGATCGCCTTCGCGCGCGTCTCCGGGTCGCCCGACTTGAAGATGCCGGAGCCGACGAAGACGCCGTCCGCGCCGAGCTGCATGCACAGCGCCGCGTCGGCCGGAGTGGCGATGCCGCCGGCGGTGAACGTCACGACGGGAAGCTTTCCGTTCTCGGCGACCCACTTCACGAGCTCGTACGGCGCGCGGTGCTCCTTCGCCTCGGCGTACAGCTCCTCCTCGCGCAGCGCGCCGAGCCGCCGGATCGCGCCGAACACCGAGCGCATGTGCGTGACCGCGTTGACGATGTCGCCGGTGCCGGCCTCGCCCTTCGTCCGGATCATCGCGGCGCCCTCGGAGATGCGCCGCAGTGCCTCGCCGAGGTTCGTGCAGCCGCAGACGAACGGGACGGTGAACTGCCACTTGTCGACGTGGTGCTCGAGGTCGGCGGGCGTCAGCACCTCCGACTCGTCGATGTAGTCGATCTCGAGCGCCTGGAGGATCTGCGCCTCGGCGAAGTGGCCGATGCGGCACTTCGCCATGACGGGAATCGTCACGGCCTCCTGGATCCCGGTGATCATCTCGGGATCGGACATGCGCGCGACGCCGCCGTCGCGGCGGATGTCGGCCGGGACGCGCTCGAGCGCCATGACGGCGACGGCGCCCGCGGCTTCGGCGATCTTCGCCTGCTCGGCGTCGACGACGTCCATGATCACGCCGCCCTTGAGCATCTCCGCGAGCCCGCTCTTGACGCGCATCGTCCCGTACTCGGCCATGCCGCCAGTGTAGAGAGTGATAGAACCGTCACGTGGAACCGTGGTCTCGCGAGCGCCAGGGGAAGCTCGAGGAGCTCGAGATCGAGAGCGAGCTGCTGCGCGGCAACCCGCTCGGCGACCCGCACGTCCGGCCGCTCTGGGTCTACCTCCCGCCCGCGTACGAGGCCGAGCCGGACACGCGCTTCCCGACGATCTACCTGATCCAGGGCATGACCGGGCAGCTCGACATGTGGGCGAACCGGAGCGCGTTCCGGCCGAGCACGCCCGAGAACATCGACCGCCTCTTCGCCGACGAGGGCTGCCCGCCGGCGATCGTCGTCTTCGCCGACTGCTGGACGTCGTACGGCGGCTCGCAGTTCATCGACTCGCCGGGCACGGGTCGCTACCTCGGCTACCTCTGCGACGAGGTCGTCCCGTTCGTCGACTCGCGCTACCGGACGCTCGCCGCTCCGGGCAACCGCGGCCTGACCGGGAAGTCGAGCGGCGGCTACGGCGCGATGGTCGTGCCGATGCTCCGCCCCGACGTCTTCGGCGGGCTCGCCACGCACGCCGGCGACGCGCTGTTCGAGACGTGCTACCAGCCCGAGTTCGCCCAGACGGCGCGAGCGCTGCGCGACGACTACGACGGCTCGTTCGACAAGTTCTGGGCGGACTTCCGCTCACGGCCGGCGTTCACGAAGAAGAACGACCACATCTTCCTCAACACGTACGCGATGGCCGCCGCGTACTCCGCGAACGAGGACGGCACGATCGACCTCCCGTTCGACACGGCCACGGGGATGCTGCGCGACGACGTCTGGCAGCGCTGGCTCGCGTGGGATCCGGTGCGGATGGCGCGCCGCCACGCCGACGCGCTGCGCGGCATGCGCGCGATCTACATCGACGCCGGCAAGCGCGACGAGTACTTCCTCGACCTCGGCGCCGAAGCGTTCCGCCGCGAGCTCGAGGCGCTCGGCATCACCGACGTCTTCTTCGAGCTCTTCGACGCGGGCCACGGCAGCATCGAGTACCGCTACCCGCTCGCGATCCGCTACCTCGCCGAGCGCCTGCAGTAAAGCGAGCTCAGACGAGAGTCACCACTCGGGCATGCGACTGGGACGTTATGGAAGCCAGCCTTCGCGGTAAGCCGAGCGCTCTTCCGGCCCGAAGTTGGCGTGGGCTTCGGCCGGCTTCGATGTCTCTTCAGCCACGCTCGCGCCGTGTTTGGCCGCCTCCCCGTTGACCGGATAAACGACGTCGAAGCCACCCGCTCGGCTGCCGGTCATGACGATCACGCACGGCCCTCCACCAGCTCCGACGAAGACGTGGTTCGTCCAGGGTGGGCAATGGACGAAGTCCCAGGTTTTCAGGCGGCGCTCTTCACCTTCGATCACGAGCACGCACTCTCCCGCGACGACGAGGAAGTCCTCCTGGCCCGACTCGCGGTGATACAAGCCTCGCTGACCCGGCGACAACACCTGGATCCGGAAGCCGAGCTGTGTCCAGTCTTGACCGCCTTCGAAGTCGGTGTCTTGTCCGCGCTCCTCGCTCTGGATCCAAGAGACGTCGCGCGCGTTGAGAACGAACCATCCGTCACCCTGAGGGATGACACCGGTCTCGGTCTTCTTCAGTTGTGCCTCTCGAATGGAATCCGTCATGTGCAGGAGTTTCGCACACCAACAATTCGGACTTCCCAGGCGTCATTCCGGAACACTGGCCCAGGCGAGCTAGGCGGTCTTGAGACCGACCGGGCACGCGACGCCCGTCCCGCCGAGGCCGCAGTAGCCGTTCGGGTTCTTCGCGAGGTACTGCTGGTGGTAGTCCTCGGCGTAGTAGAACGGCCCGGCCTCGGCGATCTCCGTCGAGATCTCGCCGTAGCCGGCCTTCGTCAGCTCCGCCTGGAACATCGCTTTCGACGCCTCGACGGCTTCGAGATGCTCGGGCGAGACGTAGATCGCGGAGCGGTACTGCGTGCCGACATCGTTGCCCTGGCGGTTGCCCTGCGTCGGGTCGTGCCCCTCCCAGAAGAGGCGGAGGACGCTCTCGAGCGAGATCGTGGCCGGGTCGAAGACGACGAGCACCGCCTCGGTGTGGCCGGTGCGGCCCGGAGCAGACCTCCTCGTACGTCGGGTTCGGCGTGTAGCCGCCGGCGTAACCGACCGCCGTCGTGTAGACGCCGTCCGCCTTCCAGAAGATGCGCTCGGCGCCCCAGAAGCAGCCCATCCCGACGACGAGCTGCTCCATCCCGGCGGGGAACGGCGGCTCGAGCGGCGTGCCGAGCACGACGTGCCGGTCGGGCACGCGCATCGGCTCGTCACGGCCCGGTAGCGCGTCCTCCGGCGCCACCATCTTCGCCGTCTTCCCGAAGAGGAACATGCAGCCAGATTACGTATCCGACTCCGCCCCACCGAGCGCCTCGGCAATAGGCCCGCGGATCTCGGCGTCGGCCTTCGCCTGCAGGCTCGCCTCCCGCTTGCGCATCCAGAGCACGAACCCGACGACCGCGAGAATGCCGAGGGCGCCGAGCCCGATGTCGATCGTCGTCGCAGAGCCGCTCGAGCACGTCGCCGAAGAGGTAGTAGCTGAGTCCGAACACGACCGCCCAGAGGATCCCGCCGGCCGTGTTGAAGACGAGAAAGCGCGGCCACGACATCCGGTTCGCCCCGGCGAGGAAGGCGGCATACGTTCGGAGGACCGCGACGAACCGCCCCCAGAACACGACCTTGCCGCCGTGGTGGCGGAAGAGCCAGATCCCGATGCGCAGGCGGCCTTCGTGGAGACGCACCTTGTGGCCGTACTTCACGAGGACCTTCGCACCGCCGTATCGGCCGATCGCGAACCCGATGTTGTCGCCGATGATCGCTGCGGCGGCGGCGACGATGATCACCTTCTCGATCGCGAGGTTCCCCGTCGAGCCGGCGAAGAGCGCCGCCGCGATGAGCGCGGTCTCCCCCGGCACCGGCAGGCCGAGGCTCTCGAGCATCACGAGGACGAAGACGACGATGTAGCCGTACTCCGAGAGCCAGCCCTCGATCGTGTGCGTGGAGACGAGAAACGCCAGTGTCACGCCGCCATCCTTGCTTGTGGCGACGCCGCCGGGATACGGTGAGTGCGTGATCGAGGCGCGGGATCTCACGAAGGACTACGGGAATAAGCGCGCGGTCGACGGCCTGAGCTTCACCGTCCAACCCGGCATCGTCACCGGCTTCCTCGGGCCGAACGGCTCCGGCAAGTCGACGACGATGCGCCTCATCCTCGGCCTCGACGCGCCGAAGAAGGGCGACGTCACCGTCAACGGCCGCCACTACCGCGACCATCCGGCGCCGCTCCACGAGGTCGGCGCGCTGCTCGAGGCGCGCTCCGTCCACACCGGCCGCTCGGCGTACAACCACCTCCTCGCGCTCGCGCAGACGCACGGCTTCCCGAAGCGGCGCGTCCAGGAGATGATCGACCTCGTCGGCCTCCACGACGTCGCGAACAAGCGCGCGGGCAAGTTCTCCCTCGGGATGGGACAGCGACTCGGCATCGCCGCCGCGCTGCTCGGCGACCCGAAGACGGTGCTCCTCGACGAGCCCGTCAACGGCCTCGATCCCGAGGGCATCCACTGGATGCGGAACCTTCTCAAAGGCCTCGCCGCCGACGGGAAGACGGTCTTTGTCTCGTCCCACCTCATGAGCGAGATGGCGCTGACGGCCGACCACCTGATCGTGATCGGCCGTGGGAAGCTCATCGCCGACACGAGCGTCGAGGACTTCGTCGCGCGCGCCTCGGGAAAGACGGTGCTCGTTCGCTCGCCCGACCTCACGCGGCTGCGTGAGCAGCTCGCCGGCCCCGATGTCTCCTTCACAGACGGCGAGCGCGGCGCGCTCGAGGTGCACGGCCTCACCGCCGAGCAGGTCGGCGACACCGCAGCGGCAGCCGGCATCGCGCTCCACGAGCTGACGCCGCAGCAGGCGTCACTCGAGCAGGCGTTCATGGATCTGACCCGCGACGACGTCGAGTTCGGCCCCCGCACCGAGGAGCCCGTCGCGTGAGCGCTGCCACGCCGAGCATCCCGAAGCTCGACGCACCGGGCCAGCGTCACGTTCCCGCGCGTCCTGCTGTCCGAGTGGACGAAGTTCCGGAGCGTCCGCTCGACGAAGTGGTCGTCTCGGCATTGCAATTCTCCTGACGATCGGCTTCCCGCTGATCGCTGCCTCCGCGACGCAGAGCAACTGGGATGGCACGCAGAGCGGAGGCTCCCAGGATCGCGCTCGACATCGCCCTCGTCGGCGTCTACATCGCGCAGCTCGCGATCGCGGTGCTCGGCGTTCTCACGATCACGGCGGAGTACTCGACCGGGTCGATCCGCTCGACGTTCACCGCAGTGCCGAAGCGGCTGCCGGTGCTCTGGGCGAAGCTGATCGACTTCGCCGTCGTCTCGATCGCGCTCATGGTGCCCGCGGTGCTCGTCAGCTTCTTCGCGACCCAGGCGATTCTCAGCAACATCCCGGAGCTGCACGTCTCGTTATCCACGCCCGGCATCGCGCGCTGCGTGCTCCTGGCGCCCGTCTACGTGATGCTCGTGGGAACGTTCGCGGTCGCGGCTCGGCGCGATCGTCCGGAACACGGCCGGCGGCATTACGGCCTTCGTCGGCATCTTCTTCGTGGCACAGTTCGCTCATTCGCGTCTTCCCCGCGAACTGGCAGGACTCGATTCAGAAGTACCTGCCGCTCGAACGCGGGACCGCAGATGTTCACGCTCGACCACGGCTCCGACACTGCTGTCGCCGCTCGCCGGCGGCCGTCGTCCTTTGCGGCTACTGCGCCGTTGCGATCGCGATCGCGGCCGTCCTCCTGCGCCGCCGCGACGTGTAGAGCTCCAGGAGCGATGATTGCCCGCGTGAGCGGGGAAAGCCGGAGCAAACGCGTCGCCGAAGACGCGCTCGCGATTGCCCTTTTCGCGTGGAACTCGCTCAGGCGTGGCGTGACGGGCCTGCTCGGCGGCGAGGAGCGGGCGAAGGTCATCGTCATCCTCGCGTGCGTGCTCGGACTCGCCGGCGCGGATGCCGCGACCGTCGGCGCGTCGGCGACCCAGCTCCGGCACTGCGCTGCACATCACGAACACCGACATCGGTCTGCTCGTCACGGTCACGTCGCTTGTCGGCGCGATCGCGACGCTGCCGTTCGGCGTCCTCGCCGACCGCGTGCGGCGGACGACGACGCTCGGCATCGTGATCTTCGTCTGGGCCGCGGCGATGCTCTGGAGCGCGTCCGTGCCGAACTTCCACCAGCTGCTGCTCGCGCGGCTCGCCCTCGGAGCGGTCGTCGCGGCCGCCGGGCCCCTCTGCCGCGTCGCTCATCGGCGACTGGTTCGCATCGTCCGAGCGCGGCCGGATCTACGGCTTCGTCCTCGCGGGAGAGACGCTCGGCGCCGGCTTCGGCTTCGCGGTGACGGGCGACATCTCCGCCGTCTCGTGGATCGGCGGCTGGCGCACGTCGTTCGTCGTCCTCGCGATCCCGGCGCTTCATCCTCGGCTCGCTCGTCCTGCGGCTGCGGGAGCCGGCGCGCGGCGGCCGCGGCGTCCTCGCGCACGCGACCGAGCCACTGCCGCCGGAAGCGGAGGAGTCGCAGGAAACCCCGGCTCAGCTCCTCGTGCGCGAGCGCGGCATCGAGCCCGACCCAGAGCTCGCGACCGGCCAGGACATGCAGAGCGCGTCGCTCTGGCAGGCCGCGCGGTACGTGCTTCGTGTCCGCACGAACCTCCTCCTCATCGGGGCGACCGTGTGCGGTTACTACTTCCTCGCCGGCGTGCAGACATTCGGAACGGAGTTCATGCGCGATCACTACGGGATCAACCAGGCAGAGGCGAACCTCCTCCTGCTCGGCGTCGGCGGCGGCGCGATCCTCGGTGTGCTCTTCGGCGGCGCGTGCGGGCGACTGGCTCTTGCGGCGCGGCCGACTGAACGGCCGGATCATGACCGCCTGCGTCGGCGCCGCCGCCGCGACCGTGCTCTTCCTCCCCGCTCTGATCAACGGCAGCGCGTTCTCGGCGCTGCCGTACCTCATCGCCGCGGTGTTCTTCCTCACGCTTCAGAACCCGGCGATCGCCGCGAGCCAGCTCGACATCATGCCGCCGGCGCTCTGGGGGCGGGCCGAGTCGGTGCGGACGTTCCTCCGCTCGCTCGCGATGGCGATTGCGCCGCTGCTCTTCGGCGCGGTCTCGGATCACGTCTTCGGCGGCGGGCACTCGGGATTGCAGTGGACGTTCATCGTCATGCTCGCTGCCGCTCGGCGCGAGTGCGTGGCTCCTCTTCAAGGCGCGGCTGACGTACCCGCAGGACGTCGCGACCGCCGCCTGGCCGTTGACGCCGCGTCGTCGTACTACGCTCAGGCGATGCGGTCAGCATGAGCACTACCGGTAACGCATTCCTCTTCCTTTCCGCATTCCTCGCCAGCGCCGTCGAGATGGTGGAGGCGCTGACGATCGTGCTTGCCGTCGGCGCTCGCGCGCGGCTGGCGCTCGTCGCTCGCCGGAGTCGGCGCCGCGACGCTCGCGCTCGCCGCGATCACGGCCGTGCTCGGGCCGGCGTTGACCGCGATTCCGCTCGACGCGCTGCGGCTCGTCGTCGGCGCGCTTGCTCCTCATCTTCGGGTTGCA
Source organism: uncultured Actinomycetes bacterium (assembly GCA_963816735.1). GTDB lineage: Bacteria > Actinomycetota > Thermoleophilia > Gaiellales > Gaiellaceae > Palsa-739. The sequence continues at coordinate 120,104 of CAWFLY010000010.1, read as the reverse complement.
GTGGCTGCGGAAGGCGATCCTCCGCGCGAGCGGGTTCAAAGCGCTGCACGACGAGGACGCGATCTTCGCGCGCGAGCTCGCCGACGCGGAGGGAGCGGCGCACGTCGAGCGCGCCGGCCTCGACTGGTACGGCTTCGTCCTCTCGTTCAAGGGCGTCCTGCTCGAGGGGCTCGAGGTCGTGTTCATCGTCCTCACGTTCGGCAGCGCGCAGGGCTCGATCCCGCTCGCCGCGGCCGGAGCGCGTTGCCGCCCTCGTCCTCGTCGCAGGCGTCGGCTTCGCGGTCCGCGCGCCGCTCGCGCGGGTGCCGGAGAACCTCATGAAGTTCACCGTCGGCGTGATGCTCACGACGTTCGGAATCTTCTGGTCGACCGAGGGCGCGGGCGCGCACTGGCCGGGCTCCGACGCCGCGATCCTCGGCGTGCTCGGCTTCGTCATCGTCGTCTCCCTCGCTCTTCGTACGGCTGCTGAAGCACGAGCGGCTGGAGGCGGTCAACGGCGTGAAGTGGCTCGCGCGCTTCGGGCGCTTCTGGTGGGACTTCGTCGTCGGCGACGACTGGCTCGTCGCGGCGCTCGTCGCGATCGCGATCGGAGCGACGGCCGCGCTCGCGCATTCGGACATCACGGCGTGGTGGCTCATGCCGGCCGCCGTCCCGCTCATCCTCTGGCTCTCGCTGCGCCGCGCGATCCGCGCTGCCTAAAAGCGCTCCTCGTCGTACCGTGCCCTGTCTTCGGCCCGGTGCTTCGCCTGGTAGGCCTCGGCCTCGGCGAACTCCTTCTCCATCTCGGCTCTGTCTTCCGCGGTTTCGCCGGCGGGATGCTCGCCGGCGGCCGTTCTCCGACGTGCCGCCACGAACGCGATGACGAGCACCGGCACGAGGACGAGGCCGAAGATGAGCCAAGGGATCACGCGGTAGAGACTATTCGTAGGAGCCGGGCGTCAGGTGAACGAGTTGACGGCACGGGCGACCACGAGGCCGAAGAGGGCGAGCGCGACGCTCGCCTGGACGAGCATGACGTACTTCGCTCTCAGGGAAAGCGGCATGACGTCAGTCGGGCTGAACGCGGTCGCGTTCGTGAAGCCGAGATGGAGATAGTCGAGAAACACGGGGCGCCACCCGGGAGGCGCGAGCTCCGGGCTCAGCTGCTGCGTGAACGCGAAGTCCACGGGTACCGGATTGACCGAGCGCGCGAGCGGCCCGCCGCCGTCCATCAGCCAGTAGAGCATCCCGAAGGACAGGTTGTTTCCGACCCAAACGAGGGCCCCGGCGGCGAGAAGCTTCGTTGCCGATTGGCTGACGCCTCGAGCGTGGATCAGGTCGTAGACGAGGACGGCCGTCGCCCACAGTGCCGCCGCGACGAGCACGATCACGATCGCGACGGCGAAACGCCGCACCCAATGCGTGCGCCGAGCAAGCCGAGCTGGATTGCCCGCGACAAGCGCGACGAGAAGCACCGCTTCTAGCGACGGCACGAGCCATGGCAGGCGTACGGCCGACTGAGCAGGTAGCCACAGTCGGACGGCGACTGTGAACGCCATGAAGACGATGAGCGCTGCCGCGGGCGGCCAGCGCGACTCGCCGAGCGGTTCGCGTGACGCATTCTCGACCGACGGGTTCGCGGAGTCGGCGCTCGTTTCCGACCTCACGCGCGTATCGTCGCAGACCGGCGGGACGCCGCCTGCCACGTCCGGTGTGAGAGGCGAGGCGCTGCGCTATACGCTCGGCCTAGGAGCTGCGGGCCCGTAGCTCAGCTGGTTAGAGCAGGGGACTCATAATCCCTTGGCCCTTGGTTCGAATCCAAGCGGGCCCACTCATTTCAGGTCATGGCACCGGCTGGAGGGCGGCGGATGTCGCCAGCCTGCGCGCCGCGGGCGCGTATGGGTTGTAGACCTCGATCTGGTAGTTGACGTGAGGGAACGCGACATGCGCGTTCGTCCGGCTTCGCCGCTCGACTTCCGCAATCCCTCCCTTCCCGCCCGCGACGGTGAGCGGCGGGCCGTCCTTAGACGCCTTGAGCGCGGCGAGCGCTCCCTTGTAGGGATACGTCGCGATCAAGGGGTATTCGCCCTGATGCGTCCCGGCCTCCACTCCCGCCGGGAGATAACGGACGTAGACATCGTTCGCCGTCGTCCGTGTCAGCTCGTACCTCTCGCCCACTATCGGACCGACCCAGTAGATCGGTTGGTTGAGCCCACCGGCGATGCCCTTCAAGCGGGCCGCGCTGAGCACGATCGGCCCGATCGCCGTCACTGTCCCCGACGTCGTTGCCGCGGGAGACGAGCCGCCGCCGCTACCGACGGCGACGGCGATGGCCACGGCCGCTGCTGCGGCGACGATCCCGAGGGCGCCGAAGCGGGCGTACTTCGAGGCGTACCAGCGAGCCCGATCGGGCGGCCGAGACTCGGTGATCTTGGGCGGTTTGGCCTTTGCGGGCACGGTCAAGACATGATGCCAACGCTGCAGGATCCGCTGAGGCTGGGCGGTTCCCCGCCCGCGCGCGGTCGTCCATCGGCCAGAATGGCCGCGTCCATGAAGGTCTTCCAGCACGAGACGCAACTGCGCACCGCCGGTGGCCTCACCGTCACCGACATCACGGACGAGGTGCAGGACGCCGTTCGCGAAAGCGGCGTCACCGACGGCATCGCCTGCATCTACTCGCCGCACACGACGTGCTGCGTGCGTGTCAACGAGATGGAGACCGGCTTCCTCGAGGACTTCACGAAACTCCTCAAGGCGCTCGTCCCGCACGACTCGTACTACGCGCACGACGACTGGGACCGGCGCACCGAGAACATCTGCCCCGAGGACATGGATCAGGGCAACGGCCACTCGCACTGCATGGCGATGCTGCTCGGGACGGCAGGCGAATCGGTGCCCGTGCGCGAGGGGGAGCTGCTGCTCGGGACGTGGCAGCGCGTGCTCTTCATCGAACTGGACCGCGAGCGCGACCGGCGCTGGCTCGTCCAGGTCGTCGGCGCCTAGCGGCCCGAGCCCGGCGTCGAGCCGGTTCGCCGCCGCCTGCGCGAGGCTCTGTACGTCCGAAGCCTGCACCGTCGAATCGCTGAGAGCGACGACGAACTCGCCCGCCTCGCCGTTCGTCAGCGTGAACTCGACTGCTGTTGTCCCGTCTCCCGTGACGATGTAGCCAGTGGCGGGGTCGGTCACCGCACTCAGGTCGACGGGCGTAACCGTTCCGGAGTCGACCAGGCCACCGAACAGGAGCGCCCCCTGGTACGTCTCGGCGTACGTCGCCTCCGTTGCGCTCGGCCACCAGCCGATTTGCTGGAGGAGCGCGCCGTACGGCCCCGCCGGGAAGAGCTCCATGAGATACGCCGAAAGCGCCGGCGGTTCGGAGATGTACACCTGGATGAGATTCACGGCGTGCGACTGCCCGACGTCGGACGGTTGGAGAATCAGCGTCGACAGATCGGGGCCGCCCGGCGCCTGTCCGGGTTGCGGTTCCGGCGGCAGGTTCACCGGCTCGGCGGCGACTGTATGCCCGCCGATCAGCCGCCGGAGACGGTTCCTGAGTACGCGCACCAGGTGAGGAGCAGCATGCTCGGCCGCGCTCGCGGAGCCCGCGGTGACGGTGAGGTCGAGGACGTACCTCCCGCTCGTGATCTGCTCGTCGAGCCTGACGATGGGATTGAGATTCGCGGCGGCGAGAGTAATGAGGTAGGCGAAGCGCCGCCTGCCGACCGCCTCCGGCTTGAGCTTCTTCACCGTGATCGGAAGCACGGGCGAGCCGTAGGAGCTGAGGTCCAAGTCGTCTTGGCGCGCGAAGAGAAGGCCGTCCGCGGCGTCGGCGGGAGTTCTGAACGCCTCGACACTGCTGCGGACCTCCATCACCCCCGTGCTGCCGGTGAACGGGTCGCCGTAATCGAGCGAGTAACCGTCTACGGGACCGTTGCTCGAAACCGAATACGAGGTGATGCCGAAGAAGTTGCTCCTGATCTCCCCGTACGTCGGGCCGGAGCCGTAATTGAGCGCGAGTGATGCGCCTGCCGGGCCGAGCTGCGCCGTCTGCAGCGGCACGAGCCCAAGCCGGAGCCTGGCCGGGTGATGAGCGGCGGACGCCGTCGTCGCAGGTACGAGTGCGACACCGACGAGGATCGCAACGAGGGCAACACGCTTCAGAGCCATTCCGTCATAACCTCCTAGGGAAGCGCAGCGTCCAACCGATTCGCGGCCGCTTGCGCGAGATTCTGCACGTCCGACGTCGTCAGCGTCGTATCGCTGTAGGCGGACACGCGGTCATCCCCCTGCCCGCGCGTCAGATTGATGAGGACGAAAGACTGCCCGCTTCCTGTGATCAGTACCCCGTTCGCCGGGTCGCTCAACGCGCTCAGGTCGACGGGGGTGATCGAGCCGCCAAGCGCCAGGGCGTCCAGGCCGTCGTAGAACGCGCCCTGATACGCGTCGGCGTACGTTGCCTCGGTTGCGCTCGGCCACCAGGCGATGTCCTGGTTGAGCTGGGTATATGCGCCGGCGGGGTAGGCGTCCATGTAGTAGGCCGAGAGCGCGAACGGGTCGGCGTGGTAGTCCTGAAAGAGACGCACCCAGTGCGACTGGCCGACATCGGACGGCTGGAGGGTCGCCGCCGACAGGTCGGCGCCACCCTGCGCCTGCCCCGGATCCGGGGGCTTGGGTAGCTTCGCGGGCGTCCCGGCCGGATGCCCGCCGAGCACCCGGTGGAGGCGGTGGTCGAGCGTCCGCAGCAGACCGGGCGCTGCCTGCTCGGCCGCGCTCGTCGAACCCGCGGTGACGGTGAGATCGAGGAGGTACCGCCCGTCGGTCACCTGCTCGTGGAGCCGCACGATCGGGTTGAGATTCGCGGCCGCGAACGTGAGGAGCGAGGCGAAACCGTGCCGGCCGACGGCCGGGCGCTTGAGCCACGTCGCCGTGACCGGGAGCACCGACGAGCTGTACCAATTGAGATATGGGTCCGAGTTCCGCCAGAACGTGAGCCCTCTCCGGGCGTCAGCGGGGCTCTTGTACTTCTGAACGGCAGTTCGGATCTCCGTCACTCCGGCGCTGCCGGTCAATGGGTCGCCGTAGTCGAGGGCGTAGCCGGAGAGGGGGCGGGGCACTATCGGGGACGGGTAGGTCACGTTCGTTGTGACGAAACCCAAGAGCTGCAGCGTTACGCCGTCCCTCGGGATCGGGCCTGACCCGTAGTTGAGCGCGAACGACGCGCCTGCCGGGCCGAGCTGAGCCGTCTGCAATGGAACAAGCGAGAGGTGGGGCACGATCCTACGCCGTCGCGCAGCCGGACTCGAGCTAGTGGCCGTTGATCGAGAGGTGCATGTAGTCCTTCGTGGAGCCGTACCAGAGCCCGCCCCAGCCCCAGCCGATCTTCGCGAACGTTCTGCGGTAGATCGCCGGCGTGACCATTCCCGGGCGAACGTTTCCGCGCTTCATGTACGAGCGCGCGGTCTTGTCGCGCGTCATCCCGCAACCGACGTACGGGTTCTCGCGCGGGTCGAGGTCGACCGCCTCGCCGTACGCGTGCAGCGACCAGCTCGTGCCCGCCGCGTTGCCGTTGCACGGTGACGGGACGGCCTCGCGGCACTCGAACGACGCGGTGACGTCGCCGTTCTTGTCGGGATGCGGGCCGTACATCGAGGCGAACGACATCTCGCGGATCGGGAAGCGCATCGCGTAGAGCTTCCGGAAGACCTTCGCGAGCGGCGCCGCAACCGCCTCGTTCACGACGATCTGACCGAGGTGCGTGCGATGGTCGAAGCCGTAGTAACGCGCCGTGAGGACGCGGAGATTGCGCCGGAGGACCGGGCAGCCGTGATGCCACTCGCCGGACGTGTAGAGCGCGTGCGTCTGCGGCCACGTGAGCTTCGCGACGCCGGGCCGGAGTTTGGCCGTCGCCGCCGTGCTCGTCGCCGCGGCTACGGCCACGAGAGCGGCAACGACGAGTGTCGTGACGACCTTCATCGGGTCGCCATGGTGCCACGGATCTCCCGGCCTCGCGTGCGCCGGAAGCACGAGAATGTGCGGGTGGTTACTCCGGAGGAAATCGCGAGCATCGAGCTGTTCGCCGACCTCGAGCGGGACGTGCTCTCGCGGCTCGCGCAGGTCGTGGCGGACATCACGCTCTCGCCGGGCGAGTTCGCCGTGCACGAAGGAGACGACCGCGCGCTCTTCGGCGTCCTCGAGGGACGCCTCGACGTGCTCCGCGCTGCCGACGGCGTCGTCACCGTCATCGGCGAGCGCCTGCCCGGCAGCGTGATCGGTGAGCTCTCGATCGCTTTCGGGATGCTCCACCCCGCCGGCTTCCGCGCCGCCGAGCCCACTCGCATTTTCCGGCTGGAGCTGCACGACTACCAGGAGCTCGTCACGTGGCTTCCCGTCGTCGGCGAGCGTCTCACCGCGCTCGCGGAAAACCGGCTCTCGGGGCCGAAGGGACTCGCAGCGCGAGCTGCGGCGCCGACCGCGTACCGCGCCGTCGTGCTCGGGCGCCGCCGCGATGCGGCCTGCGCGGAGCTTCGGCGCTTCCTCGACCGGAACCAGGTTCCGTTCCGCTGGCTGCAGCCGGACGTGCCCACCGACGCCGCGCACTGGATCGGCGACCTCCCGGACGAGAACGACCAGCCGGCGATCCGGATCATCAACGGCGACAAGGTCGTCGTCCGGCCGCAGTTGCGGCGCGTCGCGGAGCTGCTCGAGATCCCGACCGAGCCGGCCTCGGCGGAGTACGACACGGTGATCGTCGGCGCCGGGCCTGCGGGCCTCGCAGCCGCGGTGTACGGGGCGTCGGAGGGCCTCCGGACGATCGCAATCGAGTGCGAGGCGCCCGGCGGTCAGGCCGGAACGTCGTCGCGGATCGAGAACTACCTCGGCTTCCCGTCGGGCGTCTCCGGCGACTCGCTGTCGAGCCGCGCGCTGATGCAGGCGCGGCGGCTCGGCGCCGAGATCGTCGTCACGCGGCAGATCACGCGCATCGATCCCGCCGCGCATCAGGTCCATCTCGACGGCGGCGACGTCCTCCGCGCGCGGACGATCATCCTCGCGTGCGGCGTCGCGTGGCGAAAGCTCGAGGTCGACGGCTTCGAGGAGCTCGCCGGGAAGGGGATCTTCTACGGCGCCGCCCGCAGCGAGGCGGCGAACACCCACGGCCTCGACATCCACCTCATCGGCGCCGGGAACTCGGCCGGCCAGGCCGCGATGTTCTTCTCCTCACACGCGAAGAGCGTGACGATCCTCTACCGCGGCGCGTCGCTCGAGAAGAGCATGTCGCGGTACCTCATCGAGCAGATCGCGACCCGGCCGAACATCCACGTCGCCTTCGGGACAGAGGTCGTGGCCGCGCACGGCGACGGCGCGCTCGAGGCGATCGACATCCGGAACGCCGCGACAGGCGAGACGGAGACAGTCGAGTCGGGCGGCCTCTTCATCTTCATTGGCGCCGACGCCGAGACGCAGTGGCTTTCGTCAGAGATAGCACTCGACGAGCGGGGCTACGTCCTCACGGGCAGCGATGTCGTCGCCGCGGAGCGATGGGAGCTCGAGCGCGATCCGTACCTCCTCGAGACGAGCGTCCCGGGAATCTTCGCGTGCGGGGACGTGCGGTTCGGGCCCGTGAAACGCGTCGCGGCGGCCGTCGGCGAGGGCAGCATGGCGATCGCGTTCGTTCACCAGTACCTCCGGGAGCAGGTTTTAGGCTGAACGCACCTGCAACGCTAGGGGGTCACATCGAGCGTCGCAACTCAGGGCGCCGTCACGAATGCCTGGCCGAGGTGGGAGCCGTCGATGTAGAAGCCGCCGGTCGCGCAGGATGTCCCCTTGCAGGAGATGCTTTCTAGTTCATATTGGTCCATCGGACTGAGGGCGACCTGCCCAGTGAGTACGACAGGAATCTGCCAAACCCCGCTGCTCTCGCGTACGACGAACGGCGCTCCCGGCGGGCCGAACACACTAATGGGATCGTAGGTGCGGATAGCGGCCGCGCAGTTTCCTGCGCTCGCGCAGGAGATCGACACGACTGCGGAGTTGTTCCCCAGCTCCGGCCTCGCCTTGCCCCAGACCCCCATCTTCTCGTCCACGACGAACGCGTGAGGATCAAGGTGAGAGGAGCTGAGAACGTTGTAGGAGCCGCCAGCGGCGCAGTAGCCCGGCTTGGCGCACGAGATCGAGATGTAGGGGCGGCCGAACCCGAGCCCAGGCCCTGTGTTGAGAGCTGCATAACCCGGTAGGGACTTCGCCTTGCCCCAGATGCCCTTCTTCTGGTCCACCACGAACGTCTGCCAACGGCCGGAGCCGTCCGTGTAGACGCCGACGGCCGCGCAGTAGCCGATTGTCTTAGTGCAGGAGACCGAGGACAACGCGGCGTTGCCGAGGTTGAGGGCCGCGGTGCCTGGCACTTTGATCGCCTTGCTCCAGACTCCCCCCTTTTCGGACGCCACGAACGCCTGACTGTTGCCGGAACCGTCGGTGTACCAGCCGCCGGCTGCGCAATTGCCCGCGCGGGAGCACGAGACCGACGTCGTGCGCGCCTCGGCGGTGCCAGCGCTGCCGACGTTGAGGGCCGCCGTGCCCGGAACTTCGATCGCGTTGTGCCAGACTCCGCCCTGCTCCGAGACCACGAACGTCTGGTAATGGCTGGAGCCGTCGTAGTAGGAGCCGCCCGCCACGCAGTTGCCTGCACTCGGGCACGAGATCGAGGTTACGCGCGCATCGCCGCCGGCGTTGAGGGCAGCGGTGCCCGGCACCTCGATCGCGTTGTGCCAGACTCCGCTCTGCTCGGAGACCACGAATACCTGGTAGCGCGAGGAGCCGTCGTAGTAGTAGCCGCCCGCCGCGCAGTTGCCTGCGGTGGGACACGAGATCGAGGTCACCGCCGCTGAGCCGCCAACGTTGAGGGCCGCGGTGCCGGGCACCTCGGTCGCGTTGTGCCAGACTCCGCTCTGCTCGGCTGCCACGAACGCTTGGGCGTGGTGGGAGGCGTCGGTGTAGCGGCCGCCGGCCCCACAGTTGCGCGCGGTTGCGCACGAGATCGCCATCACCTCGGCGGAACCGCCGGCGTTGAGGGCCGCAGTGCCGGGCACCTCGATCAGCTTGCCCCAGCTCACTGCGGCACCTGCGAGAGCCGCGGTGGTCAGACCCAGGATTCCAGCAAGACAGACCAGGCGAAACAGACGACGTCCAGCAGCCACAGCGTGCCTCCTCGCGAGATTGGACCTCGCGCGAACGGCAAGCAGCCTAACACTGCCGTTACCGCGCGGACAAGTCGCGCCGAAGCGGGCCGAGAACGCGTTGGTCAGGCCTCGCTCGCGGGAGCTGGAACCTGCCCCGCGGCGAGCTTCGCGCTCATCTTGATCGCCTTGGTCGCGCCGGTGGCGCCGGCGAGCAGCGCGAACCCGACCACGAGGAGCGCGACGGCGAGCGGGAAGAGCGCCTTCGAGCCGAGGAGCAGAATCCCGATCCGCCCGATGATGTACGCGGGCGCGCTGACGATCGCGCTCATCGTTCCGCCGATGGCGGCCGCCGCCATCTTGTCCCGCGGAGAGCCGATCGGCTTGACCCCGATGATCCGGGCCGGGACGGTGACGTAGGTCATCATCATCACTCCGACGACGATCCCCATCGAGAGGGCGAACCAGGGGTAGCCCCAGCGCGGGACGACGATCGCCGAGAAGCCGAGTGCAACACCGACGATGCACCCGACACCGAGGACGACATTGAGGTGGCGCCGCGCCAGAGCGAACGCCGGGCGGATCTGCGGCGCGCCGGGTTGCGAGATCGCGAACGCGAACACCGCGTTGAGATAGAAGCACGCGGCGGTCACGACGGTGATCGCGAGAACGCTGACGAGCACGGGCCAGCCGTAAAAGGCATGGAAGTCCTTCCCCTTGAACACGTGCAGCTTGAGATCCATGAACGCGACCCAGATCCACATCGCCGGGAGAATCTGGATGAGAAGCAGGCGCCAGTTGGAGAACAGCGTCCTCAGCCCCTGGAAGAGCATCACGAACGCGCCGATGACGAAGACGAGCGGCGCGAAAATCCGCTTCGACTGGCTCAGCGCGACGACGGCCCTCTCGACCGCGTCTTCGTCGTTTTCGTTGATCGCTTTCAGGAGCGCCCGTCCCTGCCGGACGACAACCTGGCGGCGCGACTCGGGCTTGCTCATTCGCCCGCGGCGCGGCTCTTCTCGGCCTCGCGCCACGAGAGCCACACCGGAGAGAAGACCGCGGAGGCGACTGTCATCGTCACCAACGTGAACAGGTAGCCGACGATCGTGAGCGAGATGCCGAACGCTCCGAACGCTCGCCCGTTCGTGGCCAGCGTCGCCGGCAGAAAGAGCGGCGCGACGGCGACCGTGCCGCCGACGAGGACGGTCGCCATCAACGCCCCCGGAAGCAGCCGGCGGTAGCTGATCTGCCGGTGGAGCAGGTAGTAGGGCACCACGAGCCAGAACGCGAGCGAGCCGACGATCCCCACTACGAAGAGCGCAGCCAAATCTCCGCCCTGACCCAACTCCGCCTGCGCGATGACGGAACCCGCGAACGCGGCCGAGAGGAGGAAGAAGAAGATCGTGTACAGGGCCTGGTCGGCCAGCGAACCCACCTCGATCTCCCAGGCTTTCGCGTAGACGTTCTGGTAGATCTGGCCGATCCCGATTCCCCAGAGGAGGAACGACACGACCGTCGCGACGGTGGCCGCGAGGGCGTTCGACGAGGCGCTTCCGAACGTCTGTTGCACGAGCGTTGCGGTGTCGCCGGTGAGACGGAGATGGTCGACGAGGTGCTGCGCGAAGGCGTTGACGTCCCCGCTGCCGTTGTACACGACGGCGATGAACACGAGCGCGGCCGGCAGGACCGACAGGCACGAGTAGATGCTGATTGCGCAGGCCGAGTTGCGGCTCGCCACGAGGTAGCTCTTGAACCACTGCAACCCGAAGCGCACGAGCTTGTGCTCCGACCGCCTCTTGCCCCAGCCGAGGATCCGCTGCACACGGCTGCCGCTTGGAGCCGGACTGCTCGTGTCGGTCATTTGCCGAGGCTCGCTTCGAGTCGGTCGAAGCGCTCGTTGATCTCGTCGAGGCGCGCGAGCACCTCGGCGTTCTCCGCGTGCTCGACATCGGAACGCTCGCTCTGCGCGCGCGCAACGAAGGTGGACGTGATGACCGCCGTCGTGATGGTGAGGAAGGCGATCCCTTCGAGCATCACCACCGCGCCGACGAGCCTGCCGCTCGGATGCTTCGGGGTCACGTCGCCGTAGCCGACGGTCGTCACGGTCTGCAGCGCCCACCACATGGCGACCCAGACATTTGGGTACTCGGAGTGGTCGAGAACCCGCATCAACACAGAGGAACCCAGCACCACGAGCGCCGTGGCCGTGACGATCACACCGGCGGCCAGCCTGACGGACGGCGGCTCGCGCATGAACTTCGTCATGCGCCGCTCGAGCGGATTTGGTGGCGTCACCTTCCGCACGGCGCGCGCCCGGCCAGAGGTACTCATGGCGCCACGATCCACAACGAGCGACGAGGCGTCCTCATCAGGACGGCATGAAGGCCCCAACCGCCGCCCCTGGCGCAAACGGAAATCGAAGCGCCGGGGCGGACGGTTGCGGTCATCGGCCTGTTAGGCCAGTGCCTTCGACTTGATCTGGTCGTACTCGGCCTGGGTGATTGCGCCGGAATCAAGCAGCTGCTTGGCCTGCGCAATCTCGCCGGTCGCGCCGCTGGAGCTCGAGACCGACTTGATGTAGTTGTCCATGTCTGCCTGCGACGCCTGCGCCTGTTTCACGTTGCGCTCAGCCATCGCCTTGCCTTCGGCGATCAGGTAGACGAAGACACCCAGGAAGGGCAGGATGATCACGAAGACCACCCAACCGGTCTTACCCCAGCCCCCGATGTCGTGACGGCGGAACAGGTCCCCAAACACCGTGAACAGGAGCATGAACCACAAGATCCACATGAAGAACACGAACATCGTCCAAAGAACACCGCCCTGCGGGTAAGCAGCGAGCAACACAACCTCCATCTTTCGGATTCAAAAGCTTGCGGAGAGACTCTACTTCGGCAGCGCGCACACCGAACCTGCCATCGCGCTCACCCCGAGCCTGACCCTCATGCTCCCACCGCTTCCGGGAGCACGGCGCTTCACATCCTGTAGACGTGGATGAAGTCCACCGTGAGGACGACGGGACTGCTAACCGTGATCGCCCCGCCCAAGCCGCCCATGGCGAGGTCGATGTTCATAACTTCTTTCCACCTCGTGAGGTTGGTGAGGCCGACCGCCGACGCAGGGATGGAAGTCGTGCGCGCGCCGTCGAGGTAGAAGTCGACGCGGCCGGGGAAGACTGCCGCTCCGTACGTGTGAAAGGTGCCGCAGAGAGCCGAGGTCGCCGTGAGTTCCTTGCTCGATTGGATGTTGCGGTCTCCGCTCGTCCAGTGGTGGAGCGCGGCGTGATACTGAGTCGGCTCGTGGCCTAGCTGCTCGGACACATCGTTCTCGAGGCCGGGGACTTGCCCATACGGGTACCGCCACTCCCAGATCGGGGCCGACCATGTGCCTGCGCCGCACGGTACTGCTGCGCGTGCCTCGACATAACGGGGGCCGCTGTAGCCGACCTTGCCGCTCAGCCACGGCGTATGCCATCCGGCGGAGTTCTTGTATGCGGTGAGGATCAGGCTCCCGGCGCCGTTCTGTGCGATGTGCGACCAGCCGGACCACCTGTCGTAACTCTTCGCACCCCAGAGTCGATGGCTCGGTTGTGTCCCCGCCGGGCCGTTGAACTCACCGTCGACGATAAGCGACTTGACGGGCACGGGCGGCACGGTGGATGCCGTAGCGCCCACGGCGAGCACACAGCACATGACCAGGGCCAGAACGAGTATTGCCAGTGCGTACTTCATACCGAGTTCTCCTCCCGATCCCGCCTGCCGCGTCCCGCTCGTCGAGTTCTCGTCCCGCGGCGCGACCCGGCGTGGATCGGTCATAGCCTAGTCTCACTGGCGAGACATGAGCGCGACCCTTCCCGAGCTCCGCATCACCGACTGGCGCGCAACGAAGGACACGCTTCACGTGTTCACGCAGATCGTCGGGAAGGTGCGCCTCGCCATGACGCCGCCGCGGAATCACTGGTGGCACGCGCCGCTCTATGTCGACGTACGCGGGCTGACGACCGGGCCGCTCCGACGCGACGGGACGACGTTCGACATCACGCTCGACCTCGTCGCGCACGAGCTCGTCGTGCGGGCCGGCGGCGAGCGGCGCGCGTTCGCGCTTGATGGGCTCTCCGTCTCGGAGTTCGACGCTCGCCTCCACTCCACCCTGGCCGAACTCGATGTCGACGTCGCGATCCAGGAGCAGCCGTACGGAGCCGCGAACCTCGGCACGACGCCGTTCCCCGAGGACACCGAGCACGCGTCGTGGGATCGCGACGCGATCGCGCGATTCCACGCCGCACTCGACTTCTCCGCGTCCGTCCTCGAGGAGTTCAGCGGCTGGTTTGCCGGCAAGCAGAGCCCCGTTCAGTTCATGTGGCAAAGCTTCGACCTGTCGCTGACGCGCTTCACGGGTCGGGCGTCGGGGATCACGTCGGAGGTGCGCGTCAACCGCGAGGCGTACACGCACGAGATCTTCCTCGTCGGCTTCAACACCGACAACCCGTGGACGGGCCACGACGCGTCGTTCTACGGGTTCATGGTCCCGGAGCCGAAGGGCTACCGCGAAGCGAAGATCGCAGGCGCCGAGCACACACCGGCCGGGATCGCGATGCTGCCGTGGGAGGACGTCCGCTTGGCGCCCGATCCGCGAGCGCACGCGCTCGAGTACCTCCAGTCGGCGTACGAAGCGGCGATGACGTGCGCCGGGCTCGACCTCGCGGAGTTCAGATCGACGTGGCATCCGTGAGCGGCACCTTCGCCGCTTCGTGGCTGACGCCTTGACTTTGATATAGCAAGTCTGCTATACAAGCGGCGATGTTCCGCGATCACGTTCACCGCTGGTTTTCACCGTCGGTCTTCACGCTTATCGCTCTCTTCTTCGTGCTGCCGTTCGCGACCGCAACCAACGTCGGCGGGTGCGAAGGCTCCAATTACAACCCGGGGACAACGAGCTTTACCGGCATTCAACTCGTCACCCGCGCAGTGCCACTCGCCACGGGCGCCGACAACCAGCGCGCCGCCAAGGCGATAACGAGCGACGTCGAGCACAGGGAAGGGTTCGCCGCCGACGTCGCATTCGCCGCCGCGCTCCTCGGCCTTGTGCTCGGGTTATTCGGCGTCTCCGCCGGTCCCGGCTGGTGCGCCGCCGTCGGTCTAGGCGCTGTGCTCCAACTGCCGTTCACCATTGGTGACGAATACGAGTGGGACTCGCACGTCGGCTACTGGCTCATCCTTGGCGGCTTCGCGGCGGCCGGAATCCTCCACTTCCTCTTCTGGGCGAATCGAACCCGAGCCCGAGGCGGACGAGAACCCGTCTACTGGCTCGGCGTCGGCGCGGGAATCATTGCCCTGAACTACGTCCTCTACTCCGCGGGGCTCGCGCTACGTTGGCTCGTCTTGGTCCCGATCCTCCTCGCGATCGGCGCAGCGATATTCCTCTACGTTCGCCGGTGGCGGGCGCGAAAGCGCCTCGGGGTCGCCAACCGCGCCGGCTACTGGGAACTCGTCGTCGCAGGATCCCTCGCGATCTACGCCTCCTTGATCGTCGGCATCTTGATCCACGCTTTGTGGGCCGTCCCTCTCATCTGGGCCGGGCTCATCGCGTTGAAACACGCCGCGAAGGCAGCGAACGCCGAACCGAAGTCGGGGACTCTTCCGTGACGACCGTCGCGAGCTTCCCGGAGGTTGCTCCCGCGGTGGCGCGCGCGCGATGAAGCAACCCATCAGCGGAAGGCGCGGCTTGGGGACTGCACGCGTCGGGAGATGCCACGATCGGAGCGGCGTACTTAATCCGCACTCTGCCTTTGCGTGCGTAAACGGGGCCCGCTTTCGCGGGCCCCATCGACCTTCGTTGAGTCGTAGCCGCTTTCGTCCTCTGTTTGCCTCGAAGCTTTTGGATCGGTTCTTCCGTCCGCTTCGCGCTAACAGATTCGCCCTAGTCGCGACCGTATCTCAGCGCACGACCATCATCCCGCCCCCATAGCCGTGCGGCATCGGGGGATTCCCCGACTGCCCGAGGCGACCGCGCGTCCGGATGCTGCAGCGCCGGCCCACGGCCTTGGCTCCGCATCCACCACGGTCTCGAGCTCGACCTCCAGCGCCAGGTCATGCTCGTCGTCGGACCACGGACGAACGCAGCGCGCGATCCACATCTCGAGTCCACGGCTTCGACCCGGTTCCCGCCGACCCCGCATCGCACGGCTGCATCCGGATGCCGCTCACCGACGCGCCGTTCGTCTACGCGAACACGCCGCTGCGGACTCCGGTCTTCATTCGCTAGATCCGTCAGGAGTATCCGCTCGCAGCAAGGGGACGAACTGCGGGTCAAGGGCGGCGAGGCCCAGCGCGGCGAGGAGGGCGCCACCGATCGCAGGCACGACCGTGGCGACCGACGGCGGCACGAGGAGGAAGAAGCTACGCGTGGCGGGCAGGAGTAGTACGGCCACATACGCCGCCAATAGGGTCAAGACGAGGAGACCGACTGCGCCGCTCCGGCGTCGTCCCTCCGCCTCGAGGGCGAGGATCAAGTAGAGGCCGACGAGGACGAGCGTCGTGGTGGCCACGGTTCGTGATTCGCGGACGCTGAGGTCCAGGACGTTGAGACTGAAGAAGTAACTGGAGAGAACGCCGATACCGGCGGCCGTGCCTGCGGGCAGCGAGAAGCGCGCAAGCCGGCGCAAGAACCCGTCCGAGCTGTAAGCGCCGCGGCTCGGAGCAAGGGCGAGGAAGAAGCCCGGGATGCCGATCGTCAGCGAGGCGGCGAGGGTCAGGTGGCGAGGAAGCAGCGGATACGCGATTGACGTGAGCCCGACGGAGACCACGAGGAATGCGGCGAAGGCGGACTTGGTGACGAAGAGCTTCGCAACGCGCTGGACATTCCGGAGGATCTTTCGTCCTTCGGCCACCATCGCCGGCACGGCGGAGAACTCGCTTCGAACGAGGACGACATCAGCCACCGCGCGCGCCATCTGCGTCCCGCTTCCCTGCGCGATCGCGAGCTGGGCAGCCTTGAGCGCCGGGACGTCGTTGACGCCGTCGCCGACCATGGCGACGTAGCGCCCGGTCGAACGTAGCGCCTCCACCACTCTGCGCTTCTGCTCGGGCACGATGCGGCCGAAGATCGCGGTATCGACAACGAGCCGCCGCAGCTCCTCGTCGTCTTCAGGCAACGTCGAGGCGTCGATGGCAGCGCCTTCGATGCCTGCATCGCGCGCGATCGAGGCCACGGTCTCGGGCCGGTCTCCGGACAGCACCTTGAGCTCGACCCCCTGGCTCTGGAACCAGGCCACGGTCTCCCGAGCGTCGCCTCGCAGCTCCTCGGCGAGCATCACGAGGCCGTGCGCGACCGGTGCCTCCGCGTCGAGCTCGTCTGCGGTGCCGAACGCGAGTACACGCCGGCCCTCCACCGCGCTGCGCGCCGCATCAGACGAGAGCTCGCCGAGGCTGAAGTGCTCCGGTGCGCCGAGGATGTAGCCGACGCCGCCGATCCGCTGCGCTCCGAAGCGCCGCCGCGAGGAGAAGGGCAGCTCCTCCTCGACCGCAGTGGCGGCTGCCGGATAGGCGGCCGCGACGGCATCGAGCGTCGCGTTGCGCGAGGACGCGGCGGCGGCATAGACGCCGAGCTCGCCCGCGAGGGTTTCGGGTCCGACGAGCTCGGCCACGCGCAGCCCCGGCTGCGTGAGCGTTCCCGTCTTGTCGAGGCAGACGACGTCTACCGAGGCGAGGGACTCCGTCGCGTTGAGCTGCTGCGCGAGCGCGCCGAGTCGCGCCATCCGCAGCGCAGCAACGGCATACGTGAGGCTGGCGAGGAGGATCAGCCCCTCCGGGATCAGGGTCACCACGGCCGCGACAGTCGTCGGAACCGCCGTGCTCATGGCGGCGTGGCGATGCCAGAGGGCGTACCCGAGGAGGGCACCCAGGGGGATGAGTACCGCGACGAGCACAAAGAGAAGCCGGTTCAGCGCCCGTTCGAGTGGGGAGCGGGGATGCCTGAACGAGCGTGCCTGGCCGGTCAGCCGCTCGGCGTAGCTGTCCTCACCCACCGCGCTCACCACGTACTCGCCAGTCCCCTCGACGGCAAACGAGCCTGAACGAACCTCGTCACCGTTGGCGCGCTCG
The DNA here is from genome assembly GCA_963816735.1 of uncultured Actinomycetes bacterium. Classification (GTDB taxonomy): domain Bacteria; phylum Actinomycetota; class Thermoleophilia; order Gaiellales; family Gaiellaceae; genus Palsa-739. The sequence continues at coordinate 102,856 of CAWFLY010000010.1, read as the reverse complement.
ACCGTCCGTGACTCGCCGGTGAGGATCGATTCGTCAAGACGCAGCCAGGTCGCCCGCTGCAGTTCTCCGTCGGCGACGATCTGGTCCCCGGGGCCGAAGCGGACGAGATCGCCGACGACGACGTCCTCGATTGGCAGCTCCCTCGGCTCGCCGTCGCGCACGACGGTCGCCCGCGCGGCGACGAGAGCGCTGAGTTTGTCGAGCGCCAGCTTCGCTCGAACCTCCTGCGCGGTGCCGATCGTCGCGTTGGCGACGAGGACCCCGAGGAAGAGCGCGTCCTGCCACTCGCCGAAGGCGAGCGTGACGGCTCCGGCCACTCCGAGGATCAGATTGAAGACGGTGAAGACGTTGGCCCGGACGATGCTCGCGTACGAGCGGCTACTTCGTCGCCGCCTCCTGCGGGGGCTCGCGGCGAGGCGCTGGGAGGCCTCGGCTTGCGTCAGCCCAGCTGCAGGCACGACGGGCCTTGAGGCACCCGCCGGCGGCGAGAGAGGAGGGCCTACCGTCATGGTTGCTGTCCCCTGTCTTGATACCGCAGCTGCGGTGGCGGCGGCTCGGCGTGAAACCGCGAACAGTGTGCGGCGAACCCCCGAGGACGGCGGCCGCTGCGAGGAGCGAGCATGGAGAACATGGCTGAGTCGCTGACAGCAGCAGCCTGATCGAGGACCCGCGACATGCAAATGGAAGTCGGACTCGGCCTGGCGTTCGTGTCGGCCGTCGTCGTCAATTGGGCCTATTCACGCGAGCATGACGCTGCCTCAGCGATGCCCCGCTTCTCGCCTCGGCAGCCGATCAGGTTCGTGCGCCTCCTGCTCTCCGATCGACGCTGGGTTCTCGCGTTCGCCGCCGAGACGACCGGCTGGCTCTTCTATGTCGCGGCTCTTCGGCTCGCCCCGCTCTCGCTCGTTCAGGCCGTTTGCGCGTCAGGGATCGCCGTGCTGGCTCTCGTCAGCGTCCACGGACACCCCGGACGTCTCGCCAGGCACGAGCAACTCGCCGTCGCGGTTGCCTTCGCCGGACTCGTCCTCCTTTCACTGTCGATCGTCGATACCAAGCAGGCCGACCTTCCGCCGCACGCGGCTGCCGTCGCTCTGTGGCTCGGCGTTCTCTTCCTCGCCGCTCTGGCGCTGGGACGTCGGCGGGCAGGGCTCGCCGCCGGGCCGGCACTCGGCCTCGCCGCCGGCCTCTTCTTCGCCGGCGGAGACATCTCCGCGAAGCTCCTCGTCTACGGCGGAGTCTGGCTCGTCGCGGCAGTCTCCCTCATCGTCTTCTACGCCCTCGGCACCAGCATCTTGCAGGGGTCGTTCCAGCACACGAACGCACTGACCGGAGCCGGCCTCGCGACGCTGGCGACGAACGCCGTGCCGATCGCCGCCGGGTTCGTCGTCTTCGGCGAGCAGCTTCCGCACGGCGCGAAGGGCGTCCTGCAGCTGACGGCATTCGCGCTACTCGTCGTCAGCGCAGCGCTGCTTGCCCAGGTGAGACGAGGCGGCGTACCGAAGCAGGACGACCACCGAGACGGAGGCAGCTGGCTTGCGGCGCTTCGATCGCACAACCGTCGCGTGATCGCGGGAACCGCGCTCCTCGCGGTGCTCAGCGGACTCCTCCTCGCCGCCCTCAACCGCCACACCGCGGCCGACTGGATCTGGGCGGCGACGACGGCGCTGCTGCTCGTCCCGCTGGCGCTGTCCGTCTTCCGGTCGCTCCTGCGCCGGGACGTAGGCGTCGACGCCATCGCCCTCATGTCGATGGCCGGAGCCCTCGCCCTCGGCGAGTACCTGGCCGGAGCGGTGATCGCGTTGATGCTCGCCGGTGGGAACGCGCTCGAGGAAGCGGCCAACCGGCGGGCCACGCGCGAACTGACCGCGCTCGTCGAGCGAGCGCCGCGCGTTGCTCTCGTGCGTCGCGGCTCCTCCGTTGAGGAGGTTCCCGTCGAGGACGTGCAGATCGGCGATCACGTGCTCGTGCGTGCCGGCGAGGTCGTGCCGGTCGACGGGATGGTCGAGAGCAGCGAGGCGATCGTCGACGAGTCGGCCCTCACGGGCGAGCCCCTGCCCGGTGACGGTGCGGCGCGGCGGCCAGGTGCGCAGCGGCACGGCGAGCGCGGGGGTCGCCTTCGAGGTGACCGCACTCCGTCCCGCCGCCGAGAGCGCGTACGCGGCCCTCGTCCGCCTCGTCGAAACGGCGCAGCAGCAAACGGCGCCGTTCGTGCGGATCGCCGATCGCTACGCCGCGATCTTCCTCCCCGTCACCGCGGTCGTCGCCGGAGTCGCGTGGGCGCTCTCCGGAGACGCCGTTCGGGCGCTCTCCGTCTTCGTCGTCGCCACTCCGTGCCCCCTGATCCTCGCCGCCCCGATCGCCCTGATGTCCGGGCTCTCCCGCTGCGCTCGCGTCGGCGTCGTCGTCAAGGGCGCCGGAACGATCGAGCAGCTCGGCCAGGCGCACTCGGTTCTCCTCGACAAGACGGGCACCGTCACCCTCGGCAAGCCCGAGCTCGAAACGCTCGTGCCCCTCGACGGGCTCGACCCTGACGAGACGCTTCGTCTGGCGGCCAGCGTCGACCGGCTCTCCGCCCATCCACTCGCCCACGCCCTCGTCGCAGGCGCCGAGGCCAAAGGCCTCGCGCTCGAGCTCCCCGAGCAGGTCAGCGAGTCGTTCGGCCGCGGCGTCATCGGCCGCGTCGGCGGCCACGAGGTGCTCGTCGGCAGCCGCAGCTGGCTCGCAGAGCACGAGATCGCCGCGACCCTTCCCGCCACGCTCGACGGTGCGGCGAGGGTGCTCGTCGCTGTCGACGGGGCCGCCGCCGGTGTCGCGCTGATCGGCGACCGCCTCCGCGACGACTCGGACAGCCTCGTCACCGAGCTACGGGAAGTCGGGATCAAGCACGTCGCGCTTGTGACAGGCGACAAGACCGCCGTCGCCGAGGCGCATCGGCGCCACACTCGGAGTCGACCGCGTCTACGCCGAGCAGAGCCCCGACGAGAAGCTCGAGATCGTCCGCGCGCTCCAAGCACGCCCCGAACTCCGATCCATCGTCATGGTCGGCGACGGGATCAACGACGCTCCGGCGCTCGCCGTCGCGGACGTCGGCGTGGCGATGGGCTCGGCCGGCGCGACCATCTCGTCTGAGACCGCCGATGCGGTGATTCTCGTAGACCGCATCGACCGGATCGCCGACGCGATCCGGATCAGCCGTCGCGCCCTCTACATCGCACGCCAGAGCGTCTTCCTCGGCATGGGAGCGTCGCTGGTCGCGATGGGCTTCGCGGCCGCCGGCTTCCTGCCCCCGGTCTCGGGCGCTCTCCTGCAGGAAGTGATCGACGTCGCCGTCATTCTCAACGCGCTCCGCGCGCTCACCGACTGACCGGAAGGGAAGCTCATGACCCCCGCACATCCCACGCCACGCACCACGCCACCGCTACGGCGGACTCGATCTTCTCTCGCATCGTGATCGGGGTCGACGGCACGAAGGAAGGATTCGACGCCTGCCGCCAAGCCGCCCTTCTGGCCGACCCGGGCGCGACGCTCGAGGCGGCGGCGGTCGTACAGCCGGCACCCGACCTCGCCGCCGAGTTCGAAGAGACCGGGACCGCGGCCCTCGACGCGGCGATAGGAATCCTCGGTCGAACCGCCGAGCCCCGCCGCCTCTACGGCTTCGTCGTCGAGGAGCTTCTCCACGAGGCGGAGCGATTCGACGCGACCCTTCTCGCCATCGGGACACACGGACACCCCCGATTCGAGGAAATCATCTTCGGCGGCGTCGCCGGCGACCTGCTGCACCGGGCGCCGTGCAGCGTCCTCATCGCGCGACCGATCCCCGACGAGGCGAACTTCCCACGCCAGGTCGTCGTCGGCCTGGACGGCTCCGAAGCGTCCGAGCGCGCCTGGGAGGTCGCATGCCACCTCGCCCGCGGGCACCACAGCGCCTTGCAGGGGGTCGTCGCTCTCGGAGGCAAGCGGATCGACAGCGGCCGGGTCTTCCACCGCCACCCGCACGCCGTTCCCGCCGAGTCCGCACCGGTCCACGCGCTCGCCGAGGCTGCGCAGTGTGCCGACCTCATCGTTGTCGGCAGCCGCGGCCTCCACGGGCCACGCGCCCTCGGCAGCGTCTCCGAACGCGTAGCCCATCAAGCGCGATGCTCAGTGCTTGTCGTCCGGTAGAGGGTGATGCGACTGCGAAGCCTCAATTACCGTCGGTCCGACAGCGAATGGAAGCGGTGGGAATCGAACCCACGCAGGAGTTCGCTCGACCGGCAGGTTACGCGAGCTCTATCTCACATCGCGTAGACGTGGATGAAGTCCACTGCGAGGACGACCCGACTGCCGAGCGTGCTCGTGCCGCCGCCGCCGCCCAGCGCGAGGTCGATGTTCATGACTTCCTTCCACTTCGTGAGGCTGGAGAGGCCGACCGCCGACGCGCGGATGGATGCCCTCCGCGCGCCGTCGAGGTAGAAAACGACGCGGTTGCTGAAGACCGCTGCCCCGTATGTGTGGAAGCGGCCGCAGAGACGCGAGGCCACATTGACCGCCTCTTTCGAATGGCGGTTGCCACCGTCGCTCGTCCAGTAGTGAAGCGTGGCGTAGTACGTAGTCGGCTGACTGCCGAACTGCTCGGACACATCGTTCTCCAAGCCGGGGGCGCGCCCATGCGGGTACGCCCACTCCCAGATCGGCGCCGACCATGTGCCTGCGCCGCACGGTACTTTCGCGCGCGCCTCGACGTAGCGGGGACCCTTGTAGCCCCTCCTGCCGCTCAGCCAGGGCGTGTGCCAGCCGTCGGAGTTCTTGTACGCGGTGAGGACCAGGCTCCCCCTGCCGTTCTGTGCGATGTGCGACCAGCCAGACCACTGGTCGTACGCCTTTACGCCCCAGAGTCGATGGGAAGGTCGCGTTCCCGCGCGGCCATTGAACTCGTCGCCGAAGATAAGCGATTTGACCGGTACGCGGAGCGGCGTGGCGGACGCCGTAGCGCCCGCGGCGGGTACACAGCACAGGCCGAGGGCTAGGACGAGTGGAGCAAGCGCGGACTTCATGCCGTGTATGACGGCTCGGCGTACATCGGTCGCAGCGTAGTCGCGTCGTCGGTCGCCCGTGGTCAGCTCGTTACGCGGCCGAGTCCGAACCGTGTGCTCGTGGCGCTTGGAACGCCGCTTTGCCAGTCGACCTCGATCAGTTGGCGCGTGTTACGGAGGGCTGAGAGCGTCGTGACCACGCTGAGGGTGCTCGTGCTCACGACGTCTCCTGTGTCGCCGACGTAGACGTAGCGGCCGGAGAGGTCGTTCAATACCCAGCCTTCGCGCTCGCAGTACGTTTGGCAAGGGCTCGAATTGCCGGCGAGCGAGCCGAGCGGCACCGCGGCAACAAACGCCGGTGGTGAGGCGGGGAGCCCACTGACGTCATAGACCTCGAGCACGTCCTGGGGACCGTCGAAGATGTAGAGCCGTTGCTCGTTTGGGGCGAGCGAGATGCCGTGGCTGGGCGCGGTCGATGCGCTCCAAACGCAGGAGCCGCTGAACGGGACCGTGTAGAGCACCTTGCCGGTGACGAGGCTGAGGACTTGGAAGCCACACGTGTTGCTCGAGGTGGTGAACATCATCGTGTGCGTGCCGTTGACCGTGAACGGGCGGATCCCGTCGATCGTAGGCCCGGCGTCGAGCGTCACCTGATTCGTGGTCGTGTTGACCACATGCGCGAAGTTGTAGTTGCTGCCTGCCCAGCCGGTGAGATACGCCTGGGTGCCGTCGAGCGAAACGACCGTGTTGTGGCCGTTAGTCCCGGTGGTGATGCTGCCAGTCGGTTTCCCGTTGCCGGCGTCGAGGATCGAAGTCTGGCCGTCGGTGGCGTCGGATCCGTGCGGCATGTAGATGGTTGAGCCGTCGGGCGTGATCGCACCTTGGTCGACACCGAACGAGTAGTTGGCTATCCACGCCACGACGTCGTGCACGAGGTCATACGCGAGCAGGCTTCCGTGGCTGCCGGCGCAGGTTGTCGGACCGCATTCGCTGACGTACAGCAGTCCTCGACCGGGGTCGACCATCACGCCCCGCTTGCCCTGCTCAGGGATGGGGAACTGTTTGACGAGTGCGTGGTTGTTGTCGATGTCGTAGACGTAGACTCGGCCGTCGTTGACGACGTACAGCCGGTGCGCCGCCCCGGTCGGGTTGGGAGTCGCTGCCACAGGGATCGCACTCCCCGTCGCTTGCAGGCTCGTAATCTGGAAGGTGTGGGCGCTGCCGGTGTCCTCGTTCCGGAGGCGCACTCCGAGCATGCCGGCCTTCTGTTCGGCGCTCGTGTTGTCGGTGGTGTTGAGAAGCCAGCTCGTCGGTTCGGCAGTTCCCGCCCGCCAAGCCCGAGCACGGATGACGGTCGGGTTGGCACCCTGAAACTGGACGCGCAGCATCACCTGCGCCCCGTCGGCAGCGGGAATACCAGTGTCGAGATCGTTCACGAGGTTGGTGCCGTCGTTGCGCTGCGCGCGGAGGAGGATGTCGCCGCCCGCGCCCTGCACGACTCCAACTCGATAGTACGTCGGGTTATACGCGGGCGAATAGCGACCGAGAACGAACGCGTCGCACTTGTTCGTGTTGCACTTCGGAAGGACGACCCTCTCGACGACGTCGGCATTCTGAACGGTGAAGCTCGACAGATAAGCCCGCTCTTCGCCGGCGGCGGTCACGGTCACGCTGCCCGCGCCTGCACTGGTGGACCAGTTCCAGGGCGAGCCGACGACCGTCCACCACCCTCCGGTGTCCGCGTTTCCCCAGCCGCTCGCAACCGTCCGCTGGAAGCCGTCGCTGACGATGGTGGACGGCGGGGGCGCGAGGGTGGTTGCTTGGTAGCTATGGAGGGCGAAGGTGCGCGCCTTTGCGGTGTCCTCGTTGCGCACTCGCACCCCGATCGCCCCGGCGACCTGCTCCGCACTGGTGGCGTCAGTGATGTTGAGCAGCCAACTCGAAGGCTCCTTCGTGTCCACCGCCCAGGTGCGCGCCCGGATCACGGTCGGGTTGACCCCTACGAACTCCACCCGCAACTTGACCTGCACCCCCCGAGCGGCGGGAATTCCGGTATCGAGAGCGTTCACGAGGTTCGTCCCGTCCCTCCTCTGCGCGCGAAGAACGATGTGCCTGTTCCCGGTCCCCTGCGCAACTCCCACCCGGTAATACGTCGGGTTCCTGCCGGCCGACATGCGGCCAAGCAGAAACGCGTCGCAGTAATGCCCAGCACCCGTGCACCGCGGCAGCGTCACCTTCGCCACCACGTCGACGTCCTGCACCGACACACTCCTCAACACCGCCCGCTGCTGCTCCTTCGCGGCCACGCGGATACGCCCCATCCCCCGCGACACACTCCAACTCGCCGCGCGATCGAGCACCGTCCACGCCCCGCCGACATCCGCGCGACCCCAGCCGCGAGACACCGCCCGGCTGAAACCGTCCGAGGCGACCACGCCATTGGACGCCTTAGCCTGGGCCCCGGCGAACAGGGCGAGCACTAGAACGAGCAGTAGGCCGGCCGCGAGGCCGACAACAAGTGGGCGTTTCGTAGACATACGCGACGACACTCCCATAGTTTGCGCCCGCCGTTGCATCCTTGCGATCCGGGCCATCCTGCTCTGGTCTCGCGACCGAGTGTGACGGTCTACTCCCTCGAACCCGTACTAGTGGAGGCGGTGGGAATCGAACCCACGTCCGCAGCCGCACCTGCCTAGACGCCGCCCCCCAACCAAAGCGGGGCGTGAGCGTTAGGTCTCCTGAGACTCGGACGAACCTTCCTCTTGCTGCCGACCACCAACCAGGATGCTGTAGATCACAGCCTCGTTGACGCCGTCGAGGCCGATGAGTGCGTTCAGGTCATCGTCCACGAACCCGCCAACCGGAGTGGCCACCAAGCCCGCGGCGTGCGCCGCCAGGAGCAGATTCTGCGCGACGTGACCGGCCTCAAGAAGAACGAATCGGTAGCCTCGCTCGCCGTACTTGAAGGTCGTCCGCCGGAACGTGGCGGTGATCATGAGGCAGGCCGCCGAGTACGGAACCGAGTCGAGCCACATCGCCTGTCCTATCTCCGGCCGGAAGTCGCCGTCTCGCACACGCCTGAGCGCATGGTCGAGCGGGTCGTAGTAGTGAAGGCCGGATTCGAGGCCGTCAACTGCGTGCGCGGCGCAGTAGAGGTCCAGTGGATAGAGGGCACCGCCCGACGGGCATGCGCGCATGTGGAGGACTGACCCCATTCCGTCTGACCGCTGGTCGGTGATGCCACCGCCCAGATAGAGGATCTTGCTCAGGGCGGCGAGGTCAAGCGACTCACCGGAGAACATCTGGGCTGATCGTCGCGAGAGTGCGACACTCTCGAACGAGCCGGGCTCCGGCGGGTCGAGCCCGGGAAGACGGCGGGCCGGGTAACCGCGATAGTGACGAGCCGGGCGCGAGATCGTACGACGGACGGAGTCGTCGTCGTTGACGAAGCCGATCCAACGGAAACGGGTCGTGTCCGAGCTGCGGAGCTTCGAGTTCTCGTGGAAGAGCTCGCTGACGCGCGAGGCGTCGCCGGGATCAGGCTGCGTGGCGCTCATGGATACGGATGCGGGTACGGGTTCATCGTGTCAAGGCCACAAGGCTCTTCTCGAAGGCCGAGCTCGACGGGGACGGTTCGCCAGCGCATCCCGCCGAGGAATTGAAAGCGATGGTCACCGTCCATCGTCTCGAGCCCGGGGACGAGCGCGCGAACTACGTGCAGTCCACAGGCGGCGACATCCGCCGGCGTCAGATCGACGACGATCGTCTCGAGTGAATGCTCGGCCAGGATGCCGAGCAAGAGCTCGAGGTCGTCTGTCGCGCTTTGGCCTACGCGAGACGTCAGCGAGGACAGCGGGACGGCCGAGTCCGCGGCGCCGAGGAACTCGAACGCCGGACTGAGGTCGTTCGACGAGTAGAGGCGCACTCTGTCCTCGAAGCTCTCCACGTTGCCGAAATCGTCGTCGGGCACGAACGGCTGATCGCCCAAGTGGTCGAGCCAAGCCAAGCCCTGTGCGAGCTCGACGAGGGTCTTGCGAGCGGCCACCACGGGGTCGAGTGCCGCGGCGCCTCCGACGATGGTGCGAAGGACTCCATCTCGTCTGTCTTCGAGTACCCCAACGAAGGATGCAATTTCGAGATCGAGCGTGGTCAGCCAGAGCTTGTAGGTCAACCCCGGCCGGGCGAAGTGTCTCTCGAAGATCGGAGCGAGCGCGCTCGCCTCGTCGATCTCGACCGCAGGGCAGCGCAGCTGGTTCCTCCACGCGATCATGAAGGCGTCTCGCTCGATCAACTCGCAGAGTCCTTTGACCGCCGCGACGGTCGGAGAGGCCGCACACGCCGCCCCGGTCGACACGGCCGGCGCGACGATGTTCTCTTCAGGCTTGACGCCGTAGTACGGGAGCCAGACGAAACACGCCGGGACGAGGCAGTCCCGTCCGGTGCCCAGGTTGTGGCCTCGCAACCAGGCGATCTCGGTTCCGTCGTCGAACGGCGCAAACGGGCCTGCTCCTCTCTGGCTCTCGTCGAACAAGGCCCACTCAGCGGGGCCTACCGATGGGACTTCGCCCTCGCGCAGTTCGGCATGAGAACCGAACACCACCTCGTCGGCCAGTACGGACGCGAGGGCGTAGCGCTCGACACACTCGCCGATCGCCGCCCACTCGGCTTCCTCGAGCGACAGCCCGGCTCCGCTGCCGGTGACTTCCGCCGCCCACTGGAATCCATAGGCGCTCAGGTCACCGGTCGCCGTACCGGCGATAAAGACATCCGGATCGCCCCGGCCGATCTCGCTCAGCTCGGGGGGCCGGACGAGCCCCGTGACGGAGTCAACGAGGCGAGGCTGCGTGGCCGCGCTCAAGCGTCCCAGATTCTGTGAGGCGGATCAACTCTCAGCCCGCTGCATACAGGGCAACGCGGAATCTTCAAGACGGGGTGCAGCTCATGCGCACCCGAGACGAGATGCAGCGTCCAAAGATGCCCGCGCAGCAGCGGCTCGGTGACGCCGGTCAAGAACTTGATCACTTCGAGAGCGAGGAGCTCGACCCCGATCGGAAAGGCGAGCCGCGGTTCCGTCCGCCGCTGCAGGAATTCGTCGGTTCCGCCTCCCATCGCAAGACGGCGAGTCTCGAAGCACTGGTAGCACGCGGTTTCTGCGGGGATGACGAGAGGCCCGACCTCGGTCATATAGACACCGACGCGGCACGGCAGGAACGGAACATCGTGCTCGACGCACGCAGTGTTGAGGAGACGCGCCCTCTGTGCCGCAAAGTGGTCGGGGAAGTAGACGAGAAGGCCGAGATCCTGGTCGGGCAGAACGTCGGGCCACGCTTCGGCCGCGACTTGTTCCACCGAGCAGAATGAGCTCACTTCATCTAAGGGTCCCTGTGCCCCGTCTTCCTCGAGCGTAAGCGCGCCAACTCCGGCAAGAGCGAGTGTCCGCGAGAGGGCGCGCGCCGCGGCGCCGACCCCGGCGATGCCGACCTTCGCCTGCTTGAGTTTTGCCTGGGCGGCGAGCCCGGCCGGAGGCCAGGAACCTTCGACGAGCTGTTCAGGGGCGGCAAACGCGGCCAGGGCCTCGGCCTGATCTCCGAGCCGTGTGACCTCTTCGGGCCGCAGTGGTGCGAGCTCAGGCGGGACGGTTTCGACGAGCAGCTCCGCCCGGTCCAGCGCTTCGAACGCGCCGAGCACGTCTGCGACATCGAAACCGTCGGCCAAGAGCAGACCGATGATCTCTTCGGCGGACCGATCGCCATCGAGGAGCGGCAGCATGGCCGCGAGCACAGCTCCGTCTCCGAGCTCGGAGACGGAGCTACTACTGCCGCGGAGTTTCGGTCGACGGTATGCGATCGCGTCCAACGACCCGCTCAGAGCGTGGCGCCTGTCAATTCACCGAAAGCTCGATGCGGCCCCAAGAGCTGGAGGTACTCGTGCAGCCGTAAGTGCTGCAGGTAGTGCAGCCTGCCATCGCTGTACCGCCTGGGGTGCCGCCGCCGGTCGTCTGGATGAACTGGAGGTAGCGCGCCTCGTTCACCGCCGACCACTTCTTCAGCAGCGGCGCGTCTGCGGCGAGACTCTTCTGCGCCGCCGCCGGGTACCACTTCTTGGCGAATTTGTCGCCGAGCAAGATCTGGTAGGCCGTTGCCGAGAGATTCGTGGCGTCGGCTCCGGCCGGGCCGTTGAGTGCGGCCCAAGTCCCATCGTTGGGATACTGCGGCGCGCCCAACTTCTTCGCGAGCGCCGCTGGGGTCATCGACTGGAGATCGTGCCGGCTCGCCGTCACTTCGTGGAATCCGTCGTTCAGCGTGAACTGCGCGATTTGGAACGGATTGTGGTTGACCTTCACTCTCGACGCCACGACCGACGAGACGAGTCCCTGCTTTAGACGGACGATGCTGACGACTTCGTGCGAGGGATCGCTGATCTTTGCGCCGTGCTTGACGCCCGGAACGATGGCTATGGCAAATGGCGCGCCGACCGCGCCGGCAGTCCCTCCCGCGGCCGGAGACATTCCGATCGCGAGCAGCACTCGCGCCGGATTGAAGTCGAACCCCTGGGCCTTGTACTGGTTAAAGAACGCGAGGAAGTCGGCGTCGGCCATGAGATTGTTGTGGAAGTACGCCTGCGCCGTCGACGTCGGGAGCAGCGTGAGGTCTCCGGTGCGCACGCTCGGTGACGTGGTCATCGTCGCGGCGCTCGCGGTCTTCTCGAGCGCTCCTCCCAGCGCCAAGCCCGCGACGGCCAGCGCACCAGCGCCAAGCGCCTTGCCGCGTGTCAGACCGTGCTCGTCGGACTCTGCCGGGACGGGTGTAGCCTCGTCCGGATCCTTGTCCACATCCGTCATTGCCGCCTCCCCAGATTTGTCCTTCAACGATTTAAAGGCCGCCCGTCACCCGTCCGCAACAATCCTCGCAGGCTCGTGATGGGAAGTCAACAAACGCGATGAGAGTGCTGATGACATGTCAGCCGGCGCTCGGTCACTTCCACCCGATGGTTCCGCTGGCCCATGCCCTGCAGGGGTCCGGCCATGAGGTGATCTTCATTACCAGCGCGTCGTTCGGGCCTTGGGTCGAGCGCGCCGGCTTCCAGGCGGTTGCCGCCGGAACGGACTGGCTCGAGTCGGCCGTCGAGGAGACGTTTCCGAGCGAGGCGGCGACGATGATCAACCCGGCGACGACGGAAGAGGCTTGGCAACTCGTCTTTGCCCGCGCGGCAACGGCCATCATTCCCGACCTCGTGAGCCTCCTCTGGTCGCTTCGACCTGACCTGCTGGTGAGCGAAAGCATCGAATCGGCAGGCCCGCTCGCCGCCGAGGCCGTCGGCATTCCGTATGCGGTGCTCGGCATCGGAGCGTGTCATCCCCTGCCGGTCTTAGGACGCCAAATGGGGGACGGCTGGAATGCCGGGAGACGCGCGCTCGGCCTGGCTGAGGATCCACAACTCGAGCGCCTGTGCCCGTACCTCTACCTCGACGCCTATCCGCCGAGCATGCAGCTCACCCAGAGCAGCGAGGTGTTCGCGAACGCGCAGCCGATCCGCCCGGTTCAGTACGAGGTCGGGGGACCCGCCGAGCTCGGATGGCTCGAGAACCTCCCGGCCCGACCAACCGTCTACGCGACGCTGGGGACGGTGTTCAACCGCATCAAGACCCCGTTCGACTTGGTCTTGACAGCACTCTGCGCTGAGCCGGTGAACGTCGTCGTAACCGTCGGCTCGAATCAGGACGTCGCGGCGTTCGGAGCCCAGCCTGAACACGTTCGACTCACGCGGTATCTCCCGCAGTCGGCGGTCTTCCCGCACGTGGACGTGGTCGTATGCCACGCCGGCTACAACACGACAGTCGGCGCGCTGACACACGGGATCCCGATCCTTGCGATGCCACTTGGCGCCGATCATTTCTACAACGCCGCGAGAATCGAGGCCTGCGGAGCCGGAATCATGCTCGACCCGCAAACCGTTACGCCGACCCGCGTTAAAGCAGCGATCCTCGACCTCGCGACCAACGCCATCTACCGTCAGAACGCGCAACGCGTCCAGAGCGAGATTGCCCGCATGCCCTCCCCGGAGGTGGCTGTGGGGCTTCTCGAGAACCTCGTCTCGCAATCCCGATCAACCGGACGGGACCCTCTCATCCATGGATGAGCAGCAGTACGGTCTACTCCCCGCGCTCCGCCACCGGCCGGGAAATGCTGTCGATTCGATAGCGAATGGAGGCGGTGGGAATCGAACCCACGTCCGCAGCCGCACCGGCTGAGCGTCTACAAGCGTAGGTGCCACTTAAATCTCACTCGCCGGCTGGGGTGCACCGCCCTACCGACGAGCCAGCCCTCCTTTAGGTGTCGCGCCTCGGGCGAGTGGCTCTCCCTAAGCGCCGAGCCCGTTGGTTAGCGCCTGCTCCGGGCCACGGGCCCAACCCGGAGGGGCGTCGCTAGCTAACTAGGTTAGGCAGCGAGTGCGAGATCGTTCTTCGCATTTGGTTTTTGCCGGTGGATTAACGAGGCCGACCGGCGACCTCGGCTTGCAGCTCATCCGGATGGATCGACCACGTCGAAGCCAGGTCGCCCCCGTATGTGTTGTTCGCAGCGGAGTGTACCCAGGGCTAGGCCCAGGCAGATCGGCCCAGTACGACGGCTTGCCGCGCCGGGACGGCTGCCAGTCGGCGTACGCCTCGTCGGGGCTCATCGTTTCCTGCTCGACGCTCGCCCCGTGCTTCGCCGCAACGTCGGAAACGGGATAGCGCACGGTCCACTCCCCCGTCCGGGAGCCGCACATGAAGATCGCGCACGGCTCGTCGCCAGCGCCGACGAAGATGTGCTCTGTCCCGGCCGGGCTGTGGAAGAAGTCCCACTGCTTCAGCCGTCGCTCCTCTCCTTCGACGATGAGGATGCACTCCCCGGAGAGGACGAGGAAGTCCTCCTGCTGCGACTCGCGGTGGTAGCAGCCGTTCGGCTCGCCGGGCGGCAGGACGTGGATCCGCACGCCGACCTGCTCGAAGTCGGCGCCGAACGTCGTCTCCGAGCCGGACGAGCGCTTCTCCCCTCCCTCACTCGTCAGCCACTCGGCGTCGGCGACGTTGACGACGAACCAGTTCTCGTTCACGTCTCAGAGCGCTGCCCGCGCTTGCGAATGCTCACCGGCGTAGCTCCTTGAGCTCGCGCTCGATCTGGCGGTTCGCGTCACGCGCGGCGATGTCTCGCCGCTTGTCGCGCAGCTCCTTGCCCTTCGCGAGCGCGAGTTCCACCTTCACTTTCCCGCCCTTGAAGTAGAGGCGCGTCGGGACGACTGTGAAGCCCTTCTCCGCGACACTCGACGCGAGCCGCTCGAGCTCCTTGCGGTGGAGGAGGAGCTTCCGCGGCCGGTCCGGCTCGTGGTTGGCGCGGTTCCCCTCGGTGTACTCCGGCACGTGGAGGCCGACGAGCCAGCCTTCGCCGTCGCGCACCTCTGCGTATGCCTGCTGGAGCGTCGCCTGGCCGCCGCGCAGCGACTTGACCTCCGTCCCCTGGAGGACGAGGCCAGCCTCGAACCGGTCGCTGAGGTGGTACTCGTGCCGCGCGCGGCGGTTGTCGACGATGAGCTTCTCTCCAGCCATGGAGGCCAAGTGTAGGGTCGGCCCGGTGGAGATCTCGCTCGCCGATCTGAAGGAGCTGGGGTCGGTCGGCTTCCCCGGCCTGCTCGGGATCGAGTTCGTCGAGCCGGGCGACGGCTATATGCGCGCGCGGCTCGCGATCGAGGAGAAGCACATGGCGCCGAACGGCTACCTCCACGCGGGCACCGTCGTCGGGTTCGCCGACTCGGTCGCCGGCTACGGCTGCGTCCTCAACCTGCCCGGACGGCGCGACCGGCTTCACGACGATCGAGCTGAAGACGAACTTCCTCGGCAGCGCGCGCGAGCGGGACGATCGAGTGCGAGGCGCGCATGGTGCACGGCGGCCGGACGACGCAGCTGTGGGACGCGACCGTGACCGACGCGGTCGGGAAGACGCTCGCGCTCTTCCGCTGCACGCAGCTCGTGCTGCGCTAGACGATCAGCCGCCTCAGCGCCACTGCGCGGGAACTGCGGAAGCGGCGCGCTGAGGACGCCGCCTCGTACGACGCCAGGTCGCGACGAACGGCGGCCGAACTAGTCCGACGAAACCGATCACAACCGCAACGGGAAGTCTGCCACCCGAACTCGCGTCGGATAGCTCGAGCAATACGAGGACGAGCCGCCCAGCCGCTGCAGTCGCCCGGCGGCATGACCGAACGGGTGAAGGCCGACGTACAACGTCTCCGGCGATTGCGATGGCAGCGATGACGAGCGCGAGGAGCGACCTCGTCGAGTCGAAAACGCTTGCGAAAACGAAACGCCGCATCGACTCCAAGTCTGAGCCGCTCCGCCGGCGCGTCAAGCTAACGGCGCCGACCGCGATCACGCTGCGCTGCATGTAGTGCTGGTCGCAGAGGCTCGCCCACGGCGCGGTGCGCGCGCCGCAGACGCGGCAGCGGCCGATCGTCGGATCCTCGATCTCCGCGCGCAGCTCGCGGACGACTCGGGCCGCTGCCGTTTCCTCGAGCGCGGCGGCGCGTTCGATCGTGACGCCCGCGACGCCCGGGTACTGCAGCGCGAACCAGCGGAGGATCGACGCCTCGCGCGCCGCGTGCTCGGCCTCCTCGAGGCTCGCGGCCTGGAGGCGCTTGCGCGTCGAGGATCCAGCCGATGACCGTGTGCTGCGGCTTGTCGCCGGCGAGCGCGGCGGCGAGCGTCGCGAGGAGCGGCAGCCCGTCCTCGTCGATCGGCGCCTGCATGAGCTTCCAGACGTCCGCGAGCGGGAGCGTGCGGTGCGAGTGCTTGAGCGCGTCGCGCAGCGCGTCGAGCCGCAGCAGGAGCGGCTGAATCGACTCGACCTCGAGCCAGCCGTCGCCGCTCCAGAAGCGCAGCGCCGCGTGCCGCCACGCGTGCGAGCGCCGGCTCGAGCTCGTCCACGCGCGTGACGTTGAGGTCGGAGAGCTGCGCGCGGAGACGGCCCGAGTCGACGATGCGATAGCCGAGGTGGCCGTCGGCGATCGGGACGTGCGGCAGCAAGCGCGGCGCGCACGAGATCGGGATCGGGATTCGCCCACGGCAGGCCGGTGAGCACGCCGACGTGACCGCGCTCGTGGAAGCCGTAACGGCCGGCGCGCCCCGCGATCTGCGCGATCTCCCACGGCTCGAGAGGGCGCCGCTCCTTGCCGTCGAACTTCGTCGTCTCGGCGAATAGCAGGGTTTCGCATGGCAGATTGACGCCGTGGCCGAGGACGTCGGTCGCGGCGCACACCTCCGCCTCGCCGGCGATGAAGCGGTCGATCTCCTCGCGCCGCGAAGCGAGCGGCATCGCGCCGTAGAGACACGCGACCCGGCCCGGATGGAGCTGGTTCAGCTCGCCTGCGAGGCCGATCACGGCGCGCCGCGAGAACGCGACGACGACCGTGGCCGGACTGAGTCCCGTGATCGCCTTCTTGCCGAGCCAGTCGAGCGGGCGCCTTGCGCTCGAAGAAGCGCACCTCGACCTGCGGAAACGCGTGGCGCACGAGCGGCAACGCCTCGACCGCGCCGAGCAGGAGGATGTTGCGGTACTCGCCGCCGAGCATGAGGCGCGTCCACGCCGAGCCGCGCTCTTCATCCTCCGCCCACTGGACCTCGTCCAAGACGAGCGTCTCCCCGCTGCAGCGGCGCCATCTCGGCGGTGCAACAGAGGATCGGCGCGTCCTTGTCGATCCGCTCTTCGCCGGTCACGAGCCCGACCTTTCCCTCTCCCAGCTCCTCGCTCAGCCGCCGGTAGGCCTCCTGCGCAAGCATCCGCAACGGCGCCGCGTACACACCGCGGCCGCTCTCGACGAGGAAGCGGAGCGCGTCGTGCGTCTTGCCGGAGTTCGTCGGACCGAGGTGCGCGATCACCGTCTCGGGCTCGGTGCTCCGCTCGGGGAGACGGACGGTCAGCTCGGAGACGGGCTTGCGCGCCGGTGCGCGCCGCCGATGCCGCTCGCTCCGGCTGGGACGCTTCTGGCGTCCCGGCTTCCGCGCCAACTCAGACCTGGAGGAAGCGGCGGATGGTCAACCCGGAGCCGGCGGCGCCCAGCAAGAGCCCGGCGACGACAAGGCAGAGCGCATTGAGCGAGAACGGAATCGCCGAGACGCCGTCGGAGCCGCCGCTCGAGACATACCCGTTGAAGGTCGGCAGAACGAGCGTCTTCCCGAGGAAGAGCAGAAGGACCGCGAGGAGAGAGCCACACAGCCCACACAGGAGCCCCTCGAGCATGAACGGGCCGCGGATGAACCAGTTCGTGGCGCCGACGAGCTTCATCACCTCGATCTCGCGGCGTCGCGAGAAGATCGAGAGCCGGATCGTGTTCGCGATGAGCAGCGTCGAGGCGATCACGAGGAGGATCACCGCGATGAGGAAGACGAGCGAGATCACCTTCCCGATCGTCAGCACCCGTTTCGTGATCGTGCTGCCCCATTGCACGCCGCCCGCGTCGCCGAGTCCGCCGGTATCGGCGGTCGCGCACGGCTCGACGCCGGCGTAGTGCGCCTTGCAGATTTTCTTCCCCACCACCGGCGTCAGGTCACCGGATGTCGTCGTCACGACCCACGCGTCGGGCAGCGGGTTGGCGAGGAGCGGCACCTTGAAGAACTCCGGATTGTCGTGCTGCTCCCGTTTCAGGGCCTCGGCCTTCGAGACGAAGACGACGCTCTTCACGTCGGGGTCGCCTGCGGAGAGCGGCGCCGACCGCCTGCTCCTGTTGCGACGTGGGATTCGCGGAGCAGTCGCTCATCGACTCCGTGGTGCAGAAATAGACCTTCACCTGCAGCTGTTTCTGCAGGTGGCCGCTCCACGAGAGCACCCACGTGCCGAGCGCGATGAACAGCCCGAGCAGGCACATCCCGATGAGGACGGTCATCGTCGCGGCGACCGTCGTCGAGAGGTTCTGCCGGATCGACGCCCACGACTCGCTGAAGAGCAGGCGAACTTTGCTCATTTCCCGCTCCGGCGCCGGCCAAGCCGCCGCCTCCGCTCTTTGATGAGCTCCGTCAAGCCTACGCTCATTCGGAGGTGTATCCCCCGCGGCGCTCGTCTCGCGCGAGCTTGCCGTCCTCGAGCGCGATCACGCGCTTGCGCATCTTGTCGACCATCTCGCGGTCGTGCGTGACCATGAGGATCGTCGTGCCGGAGCGGTTGATGCGGTAGAGGAGCTGCATGATCCCGACGCTCGTGTCGGGGTCGAGGTTCCCCGTCGGCTCGTCGCAGACGAGGAGCGGCGGATGGTTGACGACGGCGCGCGCGATCGAGACGCGCTGCTGCTCGCCGCCCGAGAGCTCGTCGGGGAACGAACTCGCCTTGGTCGCGAGCCCGACCATCGTCAGCACCTCGGGCACCTTGCGCCGGATCGAGGCGCGCGACTCTCCCTGCACCTTGAGCGCGTACGCGATGTTGTCGGCGGCGGTGCGGCTCGGGAGGAGCTTGAAGTCCTGGAAGACGCAGCCGATGTTGCGGCGCAGCATCGAGACCTTGCGGTGCTGCAGGCGCGCGATGTCGCGGCCGCCGATGATGATCTTCCCGCTCGTCGCGTCGAGCTCCTTGAGGAGGAGCCGCACGAGCGTCGTCTTGCCCGAGCCCGACGCGCCGACGATGAAGACGAACTCGCCCTTGTCGATCCCGAAGCTCACGCGGTCGAGCGCGACGACGTCCGGCTCGTAGATCTTCGAGACGTCCTCGAAGACGATCATCGACCCGGTCGCCGCGGAAAGCTGGAGAGGCTGTCCGACGGGTGGTCGGTCACGGATGTTTCCAGCTGTAGGTCAGTCACGGTGTCGGGTTCCGGCTCAACAGCCGGTTCGAACACGGTGGAAGAACTCCCCACTCTAGCGAGCCGTGCTTCGGATCGCGTACTAGGCGCAGTCCTGCCTCGGTATATGGTCTCGCCATGAGTGACCAGCCGAACGTGCCGGCCGCGGACGCGTGCCTTCGGTGCGGCGGGACGATGACGTCGATGGGCGTGGAGCAGTTCCGCGTCGGCGGGACTTCAGGCGGATGGCAGCTCCTGTTCGGCGCGTACGCGGAGCTGAGCGAGGGCACGCTTCCCCTGGAGGCCTTCGCCTGCAGCGCGTGCCACCGCGTCGAGCTCCGCGTCCCCGCGCGCTAGCTTCCTAGCCCTCTCCTGCCGTTTGCAGGAGATAGGCGCGGATGAAGCCGTCGAGATCGCCGTCGAGGACGCTCTGCGCGTTGCCGACCTCGAAGCCGGTGCGCGCGTCCTTCACCTGCGTGTACGGGTGCAGGACGTAGCTGCGGATCGCGGTGCCGCCGAAGCCCATGTTCACGCCGCCGCGCTCGCGCGCGAGCTCGGCCTCGCGCTCCTCCTCCGCCTTCTCGGCGAGGCGCGAGCGAAGGACTCTTGAGCGCGGTCTCCCTGTTCGCTGCCTGGCTCCGCTCGTTCTGGCAGGAGACGACGATGCCGCTCGGCATGTGCGTGATGCGCACGGCGGAGTCGGTCTTGTTCACGTGCTGGCCGCCCGCGCCCGAGGAGCGGAACGTGTCGATGCGGATGTCGTCGTCATCGATCTCGATCGCGGCGGCGTCGTCGAGGAGCGGCGCGACGATGACCTGCGCGAAGCTCGTGTGCCGGCGATGCGCCGAGTCGAACGGGCTCTGGCGGACGAGGCGATGCTTGCCGCGCTCGGCCTTCAGGATCCCGTACGCGTTCTCGCCACGCATCGTCATCGTCGCCGACTTGATCCCGTACTCCTCCCCCGGGCTCTGGTCGATCACCTCGGTCTTGAGACCGCGCTGCTCGGCCCAGCGGAGGTACATGCGCAGGAGGATCTCGGCCCAGTCCTGCGCGTCGGTGCCGCCGGCGTCGGACTGGATCGTGACGACCGCGTCGCCGCTGTCGTACTCGCCGGAGAAGAGCGCGTCCTCCTGCAGGCGCGCGAGCTCGGCCTGGACCTGGCGCAACAGTCGGCACGAGCTCCTCGTCGGGGAACGTGCCGACGCCCTCCGGAGGAACTCGACGTTCGAGACGAGCTCGTCGTAGCGCTGGAGCTTCTGCTGCGTGCGCTGGTGCTCGGCGCTGAGCTTCGCGGCGCGCTGCTGGTCGTTCCAGAAGTCGGGCTTGTTGAGCTCGGTTTCGAGCTCTGCGAGACGGGCCGTCAGCGAAGCGGGGTCAAAGGTAACCACGCACCCAGTCGAGCTGGGCGCCGATCTCCGAAAGCTGCTCGGAGAGCGGGATCTGGACTTCGTCGGCCATCGCGACGGCCATCCTATCCGGCCTCCACCTAGGCTCCGGACAGTGGCGGACAGGGAGAAGCTGAGTGCGTACGCGCGCACCGCGAGCGCCGCCACGGTGAAGTCGGGAAGCGCGCTCGTGGACGCTGTCGATCGCCTCGTGCACGCCGCGGTTGCCCGCGTACTGCTCAGCGAGGATCGCGTGACCTCGGCGGCCGAGGGGAGGCGCCGGCTGTCCGGGCCAGGAGGGAACCGAGGAGCTCGCCGACAAGGTGCAACGGGTCGTCGTGCTCGCGACTCCCGTCGTCCGCATCGTCGCCCGCGGCGCGAAGTTCACCCGCCTCCCGTGGGCGATGATCGCCTCGAGCTCGGTCTCTGTCGGGATCGCCGTGCGCACCGGCGTCCGGGAGATCCAGGTGCTGTCCTCGCTCGTCGCCCATCGGATCGAGCAGGCGACCGGAGCACCCGCCGACCCGCGGCTCGTCGAGAAGGTCGCGGTCGACCTCTACCTCGACCCGAAACGACAGCTCGACCTCACGAACGACCGGCTGCGGCTCGTCCGGCTCACGCGGAAGTGGGTGCTGCTGGGAGCGTTCGGCCGGAGCACGTCGAAGCGCGCCGGCAACGCGCTCGACGCCGCAGAGAGACTCGACGGCGGCGAGCTGGCGAAGCGCTGGCGCGCACTCCGCTAACGGGGTCTACGAGCGGCGGCGTCCCATTCCGAGAACGGCCGTCCCGCCCGCGGTGCGAATGGCCGCCCAGGCGGCAATCGCGATCCAGAACCAGTCGAACCCGTGAACGTACGTTCCGAAGTGCTTGACGAACGGAACCGTGAAGCTGCCCGGCAGGCGCCGGTAGACGGCGAAGAAGTCGCGGTCGTCAGGCGAGAGGTAGCGATACGCGGTGGCGCCGGTCTTGTGGCGGACGAGAGTCGCGGACTAGTCGCGTTCCGAGCGAGGCGTCGGAGCGGGGAGCCGGCAGTCAGGCTCCCCGCCCGTCGGCCTCGCTGAGGAGGGCAGCACGAGCACGTACCGGCTGTTCCGGCCGACGACCGAATCGAACTCGTCATCGACATGGCCATGCATGACCGCGAAGCAACCCAGGTTGTTGACGAGCGCATCGAATTCCCCGCCGGTCATCCAGATAGCTCCGGCACAACGCGCGTCGGCGCACTCACAGAAGAAGCAAGCCTCCTCGGCGGCCTCGTATGTGAGCTCACGCAGACGCGCGTTGATCTCTCGAAACCGCGCGTGACCACGCGCACGTCCGAGTGTCAGGAGCTCGATGATCGTGTCGATGACCGTTCTCCTTTCGATTCGGCCGTGCTCAATAGCCGGGCGGCGGCGGTTCTTCGATCGTGGTCGTACGGCGGCGGCTACCGGGCGCGCCTGCGCCCCAGCTCGACCAGAACGCGAGCGAGATCAGCAGACCGACCGTTCCGACCACCAGCAGGATCACGCCGACGGCATGGATGCTCACGCCCGAGACGGTCGTTTCGACTGCCCACGTGAGGATCGCGCCCACGGCGATCAGGATCAGACTGACTCCAATACCCATCTCTCTCTCCTTTCACAAGGGGGCTGCGACTACCACCAGGTGCTGCGTGTCCGCCCGCCGAGACCGCCGAGTAGCAGCGAGATCAGCCAGACGAGCGCGAGAACGACCGCGACAACGAACAGCCAGTGGATCGTGAAACCGACTCCGAACGCGACGATCGCGAGCAGTGCCAGCAAGATCAGCAGGAACATCGCGAGACCTCCTTCGATCGAACGACCTGCATTCACCAGTCTCCCGAACGGAGGAAGCTCACGCCCTGAATTCGCAGTCCCTTTACCGCCGAATTACACGCTCAAGACATAGAGCTTGCAAACGACGATGGAGGTAAGCGGAGCACGTTGGAAACAGCCGGAAACTACCCGCGCGGCGGCGACTTAGCTGCAGGCTCCCCCGCTCCCCGGCGCGCGCCCTAGGCGCCCGCCGCGGCGGGTAATGAGGTCTCAGCACGTAGCGCGCCGGAACCGCGCTTCCGGCGCGCGGAGTTCCGCCACTCAGCGAGCGAAAGCGCAGCTTTCGCGAGCTATGCGCCGTGGCACTTCTTGAACTTCTTGCCGCTGCCGCACCAGCACGGGTCGTTGCGGCCGATCTTGTCGAGCTCGCTCTGCGCGGACCGGCGCCGCTGCGGCCGGCGCGACGTCGACCGCTCCGCCGCCGCCGAGCGCGGCGTCGATCACGTCGGCTCCCGCAGAGGTCTCGTGCTCGTAGTGGATGTTGCCGGGCGCGGTCTGCGCCTGCGCGAGCTGCTGCTGCGCCTCCTCCGGCGCGAGCTCCGCGTGGAAGAGATGGAGCACGACCTCGCTGCGGATCGCGCGGCCGAGGTCGGCGAACATCCGCTCGCCCTCCTGCGTGTACTCGACGAGCGGATCCTTCTGCGCCATCGAGCGCAGGTGGATGCCCTCGCGCAGCGCCTCCATGTTCTCGAGGTGCTCGCGCCAGCGGACGTCGACGACCTGGAGCACGACGAAGCGCTCGAGCTCGCGCATGAGGTCGGGGCCGAACTCCTCCTCCTTCGCCTGTGTACTCGTCGCCCGCGTCGGTCTGGAACTCCTCGATGAGCGCCTCGCGGGAGATCTCGTCGAGATCCTCGCGCAGCTCGGCCGCGGTGATCTCGGTCTGGTACAGCGCGGCCATCGCGTTCGTGAGCGCCTCGAGATCCCAGTCGGCGCTGCGACGGATCCTCGCGTGAAGACGTGGACGGTGTCCTCGATCACCTCGTCGATCCAGCTCTTGATCTCCTCGGACAGGTCCTGGCCCTCGAGCACGTCGCGGCGCTGCTCGTAGATCACCATGCGCTGCTTGTTCATGACGTCGTCGTACTTGAGGACGTTCTTGCGCATGACGAAGTTCTGCTCCTCGACCTTCTTCTGCGCGCCCTCGATCTGCTTGGAGAGGATCTTCGCCTCCATCGGCTGGTCGTCGGGGATCTTGAAGCGGCTCCATGATCCCGCTGATCCGGTCGCCGGCGAACAGGCGCACGAGATCGTCGGTGCCGGAGAGGTAGAAGCGCGTCTCGCCGGGGTCGCCCTGGCGGCCCGAACGGCCGCGCAGCTGGTTGTCGATGCGCCGCGACTCGTGGCGCTCGGTGCCGAGGACGTAGAGACCGCCGAGCTCGAGCACGCCCTCGCCGAGCTTGATGTCGACGCCGCGGCCGGCCATGTTCGTCGCGATCGTGACCGCGCCGGGCTGGCCCGCGTCCTGGATGATCTCGGCCTCGCGCGCGTGCTCCTTCGCGTTGAGGACGGTGTGCTTGACCCCCTTGCGCGTCAGCAGCTGCGAGAGGTACTCCGACGTCTCGACCGCGATCGTGCCGACGAGCACCGGCTGGCCCGTCTTCGAGCGCTCCTCGATGTCGCGGGCGACGGCGGCGAACTTCCCCTCCTTCGACTTGAAGACGAAGTCGTTCTCGTCGAGGCGCGTGACCGGCTGGTTCGTCGGGATCTCGACGACGTCGAGGTCGTAGATCTCGACGAACTCCTTCTCCTCCGTCTTCGCCGTACCGGTCATCCCGGCGAGCTTCTCGTACAGGCGGAAGTAGTTCTGGAGGGTGATCGTGCCGAGGGTCTGGAACTCCTCCTGGATCTTCACGCCCTCCTTCGCCTCGACGGCCTGGTGGAGGCCTTCGCTCCAGCGGCGGCCTTCCATGATGCGGCCCGTGAACTCGTCGACGATCTTCACCTCGCCGTCCTGGATCACGTACTCGACGTCGATGTGGAACAGCGACTGCGGCCTTGAGCGACTGGATGAGGTGGTTGACGAGCTGCGTGTTCTGCGGCGCGTAGAGGTTGTCGATCCGCAGCGCGCGCTCGACCTTCTCGACGCCGTGCTGCGTGATGCCGACCGTCTTGAACTTCTCGTCGTACTCGTAGTCGGCGCCGATCTTCTCGGCATGTCCCTTCGGGTCGCCGGGAGTCGAGCGGAGTCCGTCGAGCTGCGCGGCGATGCGCGCGAAGTCGTAGTAGATCTGCGCGGCGGTCTCGGGCTCGCCGGAGATGATGAGCGGCGTCCGCGCCTCGTCGATGAGGATCGAGTCGACCTCGTCGACGATCGCAAAGACGTGGCCGCGCTGGACGCACGCGTCGAGCGAGACGGCCATGTTGTCGCGGAGATAGTCGAAGCCGAACTCCGAGTTCGTCCCGTACGTGATGTCCGCCTCGTACGCCGGCTTCTTCTCGTCGAACGGCTGCATCGACTCGATCGAGGCGACCGTCATCCCGAGCGACTCGAAGACGGGCCGGTTCCACTCGGCGTCGCGCTGCGCGAGGTAGTCGTTCGTCGTGACGAGGTGCGCGCCGAGGCCAGTGAGTCCGTTGAGATAGAGCGCGAGGCTCGCGACGAACGTCTTGCCTTCGCCCGTCTTCATCTCGGCGATGTCGCCCTCGTGGAGGACGATCCCGCCCATCAGCTGGACGTCGAACATCCGCTGGTCGGACGCGCGCTTGCGCGCCTCGCGAACGGCCGCGAACGCGTCGAAGACGAGCTCGTCGAGGCTCTCGCCGTTCTCGAGCCGCTGGCGGAACGCGGCCGTCAGACCTTGCAGCTCTGCGTCGGAGAGCTTCTCGTACTGCGGCTCGAGCGACGTGATGTACGCGGCCTGCTGCTGGAGACGCTTGATGCGCCGGCCCTCGCCGACGCGCAGGACCTTCTCCATTCCTCCGAGCTGCTGCGCCACGGGTCCAGGGTAGCCGCCTAGAGCTGGCTGACCATGACCTCCCAGTAGTCGCCGTCGATGCGGTGGGCCTCGACGCAGAAGTCCGGGCCCGCTCGTTCGCCGAGACTGCTGGAGTGTGACCGGTGCCGCCGCGTCGCTCGGCTCGCCGTCGACGCGGAACTCGGCCACGCCGTCGTTCTGCGAGAGCTCGAGCTCGTCGCGCGTCGGGGAACGCGAACACCTCGACCTCGATCCGCTTCGCGCCGACGCCCCAGAGGTCGCCGTCCTGGCGCGTTGCGTTCGCCGTGTACGGCGGCGCGATGTGCTCCTCGATCGCGTCGGCGAACGGCGCCAGGTCGCCGTCACCGTCCCCAGAGCCGAGGATGAGGTCACCGTTCGGGAGTGTCGTGAAGTCGACGTGATCGCCCTGCATGCCTGGCGCCACGACGCTCGTCACGGTATCCCAGGCCCGCGGCCCGGGCGCCCAGGCACCTGGCCTGATGTCCCCTGTGGCGCCCGGCAGCGGACCGGCGTCGATCGGCGCCTGCGGCGTGTTGAAGACGACGCGATCGAGCCCTGCCTCGCGGAGCATCTGCTCGTTGTACGTCTCCTTCTTGCGGAAGAGTCCCACTAGGCCTCCGTGATCTCCGTCGGCGGCTCGGCGAGCTCGACGTCGTCCACGTGCTTGCGGCCGCTGCACGTGCTTGTCGTGGCGGTCGCCGACCTGGCGGACGAGCTTGTCGGCGAGCTCGTCGATCGCGGCCTTCATGTCGGTCGCGGCCTCGCGCGCTCGCAAGCGTCCGCGGCCCTTCAGGTGGACGATCGCCTCGGCGACCTGCGAGTCGGCGATCGACGGGTTCTTCTCCACTGCGAGCTCGAGCTCGACCCGTGTCGAGTCGTGCACGCGACGCTCGAGTTTGCTCGAGCTTTCGCTCGGCGTAGCTTCGGATCGAGTCGTCCACCTCGAGGTTCTTGCCCTTGACGTGAAGTTCCATCGACAGCCTCCCCCTGTCGGATTCCTCTGCCCTGAAATCTAGATGCGGCGGAGAGCGCGCGCGAAGGTCACGACCTCGACGCGCCGCGCGCCGGCCGCGCGAAGTGTCGTGGACGCGGCGGACGCGGTCGCTCCGGTCGTGTAGACGTCGTCGACGAGGACTACGCGGCGCGGCGCCGTCGCTGTCGGCGCGGAACGCGCCGCGGACGCTGCGGCGCTCGGCGGCCGTCGCGCCGCGCTGCCGTGCCGCCGCGCACGCGTTCGAGCAGCGGCTCGCACGGGAGCTCCCAGAGCAGCGCAAGTTCGCGCGCGAGCCGCTCGGCGGGGTTGTGGCCACGCGCGAGGCGGCGGGTGCGGTCGGCCGGGACGAAGGTGAGCGCGTCGACACCGGGACGTGCGAGAGCGTTCCGCGACGAGCGCCGCGGCCTCGGCTGCGAGCCGCCGCAGGCCGCGCTCCTTCCAGCTGTGGACGAAGCGGCGGGCGGCCTCGTCGTAGCCGACCGCCGCACGTGCCGTTGCGAACGCGATCCTCCGCCCCGCGCACTCCCGGCAGCGCTCGACCGGCCACGCGACCGGCGCGCCGCAGCGCGCGCAGAGCGGCGGCTCGATCCGCGCCAGGTCGTCGCGACATGCCGCGCACAGCTGGCTCCCTCCCGCCTCGCAGACGACGCAGCGCTGCGGCAGGAGAAGATCGAGCACCGTCCTACGCTAGGCGCGGAGGTGTGTCGAAATCGTGCCGGCTTGTTGGAACCTCTGACAGAACAAAGCACGGGCCGCTGGAACGCGCTGTGCACGCCCCCATCGGCGCGTGGTCATCCCGCCAGAGGTTCAGTCGAGGCTGTACGACGAGCGCTCGGGCATTCCAGCCTCGCGACGAAGCCAGTTGTCGGCCTCGAGCAGCTGCGAGTGGCTCCCGATGTCGTGCCAGCCCGACACGAACGGGTAGCCGTACACCGGCTCGCGGTCGGCAAGCCAACCGAGGAAGCTGCCGGCGTTGTCTGGGCTCTGGCCCTCGCCGAGATACGCGTCGATGAGCGCGACGTGCTCGGGCGGCAGGAGGTAGATCAGCGTCGAAGCGAGCGTCGACGCCGGCTCGCTCGGCTTCTCGACGAACTCGACGATGCGGTCGTCTCCGTCAGTCGTCGCAATCCCATAGTGCGTCGCGAGCTCGAAGTCGCCGACGTCGTGGAGCGGGACGGCGCTCGCCGGCTGCGGCTTGGCGCGCGACCACGCCGCGAACTCCGGCAGCGAAAGCTCGAAGAGGTTGTCGCCCGCGAGGACGAGGAGCTCTTCGCCGGCGAGGCTGGCGCTGTCGATCACGAGCTTGAGGTCGCCGACCGCGCCGAGCCGGTCGTCGTTGGACGTCGTGCCGTCGTCGTGGACGGTGACGTCATGCGTCGCCGCCCACTCCGCGAAGTGCGGCGCGAAGCGGCTGTTCGTCACGAGATGGACGCCGTCGACCTCGTCGAGCTCGTGGACGCGGTCGAGCACCCAGTCGAGCATCGGGCGCCCGCCGACCGGCAACAGGTGTTTCGGCCTGTCGTCGGTCAGCGGGCGCAAGCGGGTCGCGTAGCCCGCGGCGAGCAGGACGACCTTCACCTGCCACCTCCGAGACATGTCTCGAACCAGGTCCGGACATGTCCGAGTGGCCAGGCACCGGACATGGCCAAAGCGGCCATGCGGAACAGAAGGAGGTCATCGTCAAGGCGATCTTGGCGCACTCAGCGTCCGAACAGGACACGTCCGGTACCTGGTACCGGACGTGTCCCGGGAGGACGTGTCCGAAAGGATCAGGTGCCCTCGTCCCACGAGGCGAGGTACTTCGCCTGCTCCTCCGTGAGCTGGTCGATCTCGACGCCCATCGTCGCGAGCTTGAGACGCGCGATCTCGGCGTCGATCTCCGCCGGCACCGGATAGACCTTGTTGTCGAGCTCGCCGGCGTGCTGCACGGCGTACTCGATCCCGAGCGCCTGGTTCGCGAAGGACATGTCCATCACGAGCGCAGGATGCCCCTCAGCCGCGGCGAGGTTGACGAGCCGGCCGTCGGCGATGAGGTAGACGCGATTGCCGTTCGCGAGCGTGAACTCCTCGACGAACTCGCGGGCGTGCTCGTGCTCGGCGGCAAGCTCGCGCAGAGCCGAGATCTCGATCTCGACGTTGAAGTGGCCCGTGTTCGCAGAGGATCGCGCCGTCCTTCATCCGCTCCATGTGCGCCCGCGCGATGACGTGCTTGTCGCCTGTCGCGGTGCAGAAGATGTCGCCGACCTCGGCGGCCTCCGCCATCGTCATCACCTCGAAGCCGTCCATCATGGCCTCGAGCGCGCGCAGCGGATCGACCTCGGTGATGATCACGTGCGCGCCGTGCCCGTGCGCCCGCGAGGCGACGCCGCGGCCGACCCAGCCGTAGCCGGCGATGACGAACTTCTTGCCGGCGAGGAGGACGTTCGTCGCGCGGATGATCCCGTCGACCGTCGACTGGCCGGTGCCGTAGCGGTTGTCGAACATGTGCTTCGTCATCGCCTCGTTGACGGCGATGATCGGGAAGCCGAGCTTGCCCTCCGCCTCGAGCGCCTTGAGCCGGATGACGCCCGTGGTCGTCTCCTCGGTGCCGGCGATGATGTCGCCGAGCTGCTCGCGGCGGGCCGAGTGGAGGACGCCGATCACGTCGGCGCCGTCGTCCATCGTGAAGTGCGGCTTGTGGTCGACTGCCGCCTCGATGTGCGCGTAGTACGTGTCGTTGTCCTCGCCCTTGATCGCGAAGACGGAGATGTCGAACTCGGAGACGAGCGCCGCGGCGACGTCGTCCTGCGTCGAGAGCGGGTTCGAGGCGCACAGCACGACGTCGGCGCCGCCCGCCTTCAGCGTCCGCATGAGGTTCGCGGTCTCGGTCGTCACGTGGAGACAGGCGGAGATGCGGTAGCCCGTGAGCGGCTGCTCCTGCTCGAACCGCTCGCGGATCGCGGCGAGCACCGGCATCTGCCGGTCGGCCCACTCGATCCGCCGCTTGCCCTCCTCCGCGAGGGCGAGATCCTTTACGTCGTAGCGCTGTGTTGTTGCCATCGGTTCCTTTCTCGATTACGCGGCGCTAAGGAGCCGCTCGTGCTTGCGCTGTTCCCATTCGAGGAACGAAGTGTCGTCCATGCCGGCGAGCCAGCCGTCGACCGCGGTGCGGAGCTCGGGCTCGCGACGGAGCCGTGCCGCGAAGGCAATGTCGCCGATACCGAGGCCGAAACGGCTCCGGAGCTCGGCGAGCGAACGAAGCTGGTTCAGCTCGCGCAGCCCGTACTGGCGATAGCCGCCGGCGCTGCGCGACGGGACGACAAGGCCGGCGTGCTCGAGGTACCGGAGCATGCGGGCAGACCAGCCCGATTGCCGTGCCGCGTCACCGACCGTGTACGCCATCGCGCAACCTTAGCACGAGCGTGTCAAGGTCTTGGGGATCTGCCCCTCCAGCGATCAGATACGAACGGACGTCGACGTCGCGGAGGACGTCGGCCATCGCGCGCTCCGGCATCGTCGTGACACGCATGCGCCGCTGCCTCGTCTCCTCGTCGGGCGCGGAGTCGTGCCACGGTTGCCACCACGGCGCGAGATAGTCGTCGCTGCGTGCGTGGTCAGCGGCGATCGTCTCGAGGTCGACGCCCACGAGCCGAAGCATGAGCCCGCAGACGAGCCCGGTGCGGTCGCGGCCGACGAGGCAGTGCACCACGACCGGCTCGTCGGAACGCGCGATCTCCGTGACCGCGCCGGCGAACTCTGTCTGAAAGTGGCCGAGCAGTCCTGCGTATGCCTCCTGCATCGACGGCCACTCGCGCGACGACCGGCACGTCGTTGCTGCCGACCGGGATCCGGACGATCTCGATCGGGACGTCGCCCGGCGGGTCGCCGACAGCGTCGGAGTCGGAGCGCAGGTCGATCGCCTTCCGGACGCCGTAGTCGACGAGCGCCTGCCAACCCGCGTCGGTCAGCGAGCGGATCGAGTCGGAACGAACGACGACGCCGAACGCCGTCTCGCCGCCGCCTTCGAGCGGCAGTCCTCCAAGGTCGCGGACGTTGACGCACCCGTCCCAGAGCAGGACACGGTCAGGCTGCAGACGTGCCCTCGCGGCCGTACTGGTCTTCGAGCCGGACGACGTCGTCGAGATGCGGCGTCGAGACCTCGAGGATCGTCGTGTCCTCGATCGCGGTGACGCGGTGGACGGTGCCCGGGCGGTAGCGGAAGCACGCGCCGGCCGTGATGATCTCCTCGTCGAGCGTCTCCTGCCCCACGTCGCCGAGCTCGAGGCGCGCGCGGCCCGACTCGACGTACCAGCTCTCGTCCTTCTCGCTCGTGGTACTGGAGCGAGAGCGACTCGCCCGCCCGGACGAACAAGACCTTCCCGACGTACGCGTCTGCGACGGCCCAGATGAGCTCCCAGCCCCACGGCTTCTCGACGCGGCGCGGCTCGAAGGCAAAGCGGTCGAGCGCGCTCATGCCGACTGCCTCTGCGGCTTCCAGTCGGGGTGCTCCTCCATGAAGTCGGCCGCGCGGCGGAGATCCTTCGGCGTGTTCACCGTCAGCCAGACGCCGGTGTGGCGGTGGCCGCGGAGCTTGCCCTCGGCGGCAAGCTCGGGGAAGGTCGAGAGCTCGTGGTCCCCGCGCTCGGGCAGCCGTTCGAGCGCTTCCTCGCCGAGGACGTAGACGCCGGAGTTCACCCACTGTTCGAGCATCGGCGCTTCGCGAAAGCCGGTGACCATGCCGTTCTCTTCGATGTCGACGACGCCGAAGCCCGAGCGCACCTGCGCGACGACGATCGTCGCGGCCGCGCCGCTCTCGGCGTGCTCGGCGACGAGGCCTCCGTAGTCGAGGTCGAGCAGCTCGTCCCCGTTGAGCGCAAGCACCGGCCCGCTCTCGGCGCGATGCGACGCGGCGAAGCGAAGGCCGCCGCCGCGGCCGAGCGGCTCGGTCTCGCCCACCGGCTCGATCTCGGCGCCGAGGCCGACGAGCGCGTTCATGAAGACGTCCTCCTGCCCGGCGCGGCAGGCGACGACGATGCGGGTCACGCCCGCGTCGACGAGCCGCGCGACCGTGTACTCCGCGAGCGGGAAACCGCCGACCGGGACGAGCGGCTTCGGCAGGCCTTGCGCCGCATCGCCCAGCCGTTCCGCCTTTCCGCCCGCGAGCATCAGCGCCTCCATCAGCGCGCGCTTCCAATACTGGGGGCCGCCGCGGTTGCCTTCGTCGGCCGGCCGATCGCCTCGTACTCGAAACCCGCTGCGGCCATCGCCGCGGCATCGAGAAGATTGCGCCCGTCGACGACGAGCGGCCGCGCCATCGCGTCGCGCACCTCGTCGCTCGGGAGGACGTCGCGCAGCTCGGGCCACTCCGTGACGACGATCGCGGCGTCCGCGCCGCGCACCGCGTCGAGGACGGAGTCGCAGAGCTCGAGGCCGGGCAGATCGTCGGGCCGCGCGACCGGATCCCAGCCGCGCACGTCGGCGCCCTCGGCGATCAGGCGCGCCGCGATTACGCGGCTCGGCGCCTCACGCATGTCGTCGGTGTTCGGCTTGAACGCGAGGCCGAGCAGCGCCACGGTCTTCCCGCGCAGGCTTCCGAGCCGCTGCTGGAGCTTCTGCACGACACGCCGCTTCTGCAGCTCGTTCACCTCCCAGACCGCCTGCAGGAGGAGGAACGGATAGCCGGAGTTGCCCGCGAGCTGTTTGAGCGCGGTGACGTCCTTCGGGAAGCACGAACCGCCGAAGCCGATGCCCGCTTTCAGGAAGTGCGGGCCGAGGCGATGGTCGAGGCCGACGCCGCGCGCGACGTCGACGACGTCCGCGCCGACGAGCTCGCAGACGTTCGCGATCTCGTTGATGAAGCTGACGCGCGTCGAGAGGAAGGCGTTCGCGGCGAGCTTCACGAGCTCGGCGGAGGCGACATCCATGTGGAGGACGTCGGTGTCGAGCTTCGCGTGAAGCCCGGCGACGCGCTCGCCGTCCTCCGGCTCGGAGGCGCCGACGACGATGCGATCGGGGTTCATGAAGTCGCGGATCGCGCTGCCCTCCGCGAGGAACTCGGGGTTGGAGACGTAGCCGACGCCGGTGAGGCCGCGCGCGTCGAGCCGAGCGCGCACCTTCGCTCCCGTCCCGACCGGCACGGTGCTCTTCATGACGAGGAGCGGCCGGCCCGGCATGTCCTCCGGCAGCTCGTCGACGACGCTCCAGACGAACGAGAGATCGGCGTCGCCCGAGTACGTCGGCGGCGTGCCGACCGCGACATAGAGGAACTCCGCGCCGTCGACCGCCTCGTGCACGTCGAGCGTGAACGACATCCGCTCGCGGTTGCGCGCGATGACGTCCTCGAGTCCGGGCTCGTAGATCGGCACCTCGCCCGCGCGCAAGCGCTCGACGCGCTCGGGGACGACGTCGCGGAGGACGACGTCGTGGCCGAGGTCGGCGAAGCACGCACCGGTGACGAGGCCGACATAGCCGGCTCCGAAGATTCCTATCCGCGCCACGGGTCTAGCGTAGTTGGCGTCAGTGGTGGGTCTGGAGACTCTCGGCGATCGCGATCATCGTCGCGTTCGACAGGCTCGTTGAGGATCGTGTTCTGCACCCAGTAGACGGCTTTGCCCGTCCTGAGGGCGATCCTCTGGATCTTGCCGCCGTTCGTGAACTCCTCGTATTTCCGGCCCTTGTGGACGAAATGCGACGTCGGGTTCGCGAAGAGCGGCGCGTCCGTCCAGTCCGACTCCTCGACCTGCCAGTAATCGAACGACCCCGGGCCGTAGAACGTGAGGACGAACTCCTTCTTGCCGATCAGCGGCTTGAAGAGGCGCACGCCCTCCTCGGTCGAGAGCGACGAGCCGAGCGCGACCCTGTGCGGGACCATGAGCGGGAAGTGGGCCGCGTGCTGTTTGGAGCGGACGGCCGAGAGCGTCATCGCCACGCCGTCCTGCACCTGCGCGTTCGCCGTGGTCGTGGCTCGGCGGCTTGCTCTTGTGCGGGAGCTTCAGCTTGCCGCTGTACAACGTGCCGACCGCGACGACGGTGAGCGGATCGCCCGCCTTATGCGCGAGCGAGGCGATCGCCGGTGGTCATCGGCGCGACGCTGCGTGTGGGAGCCGAACAGCGCCGCGAGCTCCTCCGCCGCCTTCTTGCCCGTTCGCCTGCGACGGGTCGTAGTAGACGACCGTGTCGAGCGCCGGCGGCGCGTTGGCCGGCGTCGACGCCGGGAGCGTCTTCGTGACGAAGCCGACCTTGTGGAGCCGGTAGCTCGTGTCCGACGCCTCGCCGGTGATGTCTCCGGCATTGACGACGAGCACCGAGATCGTCTTGTGCGGCAGCGTCGGCGTCTTCGTCCCCTTGTGCGCGTGCTGCACGGCCGGCACGACCGGGTGGAGGAACGAGTGCACCGCGCGCGGCGATGGCTTCCGGCGAGGCCTGCAGCTCGTCGGCGCCGCCGACGTTGATAGCTCGGGAGCTCCGGGGCGGGATCGAGTTCCGCAGAAGATGCCCCGCCGGCAGGCCGATCAGGAGGCCGAGGTACGACTTCATCTCGTCCCACGTCACTGAGCTCCCGTCCGGCCTTCTCGATCGCGAGGTTCCCCTTCACGGCGCCGATGATCTTCGGAATCTCGAAGAGGTTCGACAGAGTGAGCGTCTGCTTGAGCCGCTGCTTGAGCGCTTCCATGAACAGCTGCTGGCGGCCGTTGCGGTAGATGTCGGAGTCGAGGTGCCGGAACCGGACGTACGAGAGCGCGTTTGAGCCGCTGAGCCGCTGATAGCCCGGATGGAGGTTGATCGCCGACCAGCCGGTGCCGAGCGGGTTGTAGTAGCGCCGGTCGACGTTGAGGTAGACGCCCTCGATGCGGTGGACGATCTGCGTGAAGGCGTTGAAATCGAGCGTGATCAGGTAGTTGATCGGCACGCCCCGGTCAGATGCGAGATCGTGTCGAGCGCGGCGTACGGGCCTCCGTCGCTGCCGCAATCGGCCCACGCGGCGTTGATCCGGTCATACGTCGAAATCGTGTCGCCCTTGCAGTAGATCGGGACGTTCAGGTCGCGCGGGAACGAGAGGAGCGAGAGCGTGTGGTTCTTCGGGTCGGCGCGGAGGAGCATGAGCGTGTCGGAGTTCGAGCCCGCGTACGAGCTCGTCCCCTCTCCTGCCCGGTGGTCGTACCCGGCGATCGAGCGCGACCGCCGGCTTGCCGGGCTCCGCGAGTGTGGAGCAGCTTCGTCGTCTTGGAAAGCCCACCGCCCTGGTTGCTTCCGTTGATGACGTTGAGGCTCTCGTGGGCGTAGAGGTACGCACCGCCGCCGATGCCGGCGCCGATCACGAGCACAACGAGGAAGAACCAGCCGAGGCCGCGCAGGATCTGCCCTCCGACCGAGCGCGTCGACGCGGCTCGACTCGTAGCGGCTTACCGGCGAGAGGAGCAGCCGGCGCGACGGCCTGGCCGCCCGCCGTCTGGACGCTCCAAGAACCGCCTCTTCCACCCTTTTTGACGTCCGCATACGTGAAATGGCGCTCGCGAGCGCCGTCGGCCGAGAATACCTCAGCTTCCTGAAGAAGTTGCTAAGGCTTTCTCCTCGGTCTCGTCGTCACCTACCGGGGAGTACGCGAGATTCGGCCGCAGCCGGCGTTCGGCCTCGTCGACGGGAATCGCCTTGCGCGCCGCGTAGTCGGCGACCTGGTCGCCGGCGACGCGGCCGACGGAGAAGTACCGCGCGTCCGGATGCGCGAAGTAGAGGCCGCTGACGCTCGCGGCGGGGGTCATCGCGTACGTCTCGGTGAGCGCAAGGCCCGCATCCTCCGCGCCGAGGAGCGCGAACAGCTTGGCCTTCTCGCGTGTGGTCGGGGCACGCCGGATAGCCGAACGCGGGCCGGATGCCGCGGAACCGCTCCGCGAACAGGTCCTCGCCGCTGAGCTTCGGGCCGGTCTCGTACCACGCGCGGCGCGCGGTCTCGTGGAGGTACTCGGCGAATGCCTCGGCGAACCGGTCGGCGAGCGCCTTGACCATGATCGCGTGGTAGTCGTCGTGGTCGGCCACGAACTGCGCGGCGAGCTCGTCGGCGCCGATCCCCGCCGTGACCGCGAACGCGCCGACGTGGTCGCCCGCGGGCGCGACGTAGTCGGCGAGGCTCCGGTTCGGACGCGAGTCGCCGTAATCGGTCTGCTGGCGGAGGAAGCAGAAGCGCGTGTCGCCGACGACGACGTCGTCGCCCTCCGCGTGCGCCGGCCAGAACCCGAACACTCCCCTCGCTTGTAACAGACTGTTACTAACGATGTCTTCGAGGAGCGCCTGCGCGTCGTCCCACAGCTCGCGCGCGGCCGGCTGGTCGAGGATCTGCGGGAACTTCCCTTTCAGCTCCCACGCATGGAAGAAGAACTGCCAGTCGATGTAGTCGCGGAGCGTTGCGAGATCGACCTCCACCTCGCGGCGACCCGTGAACTCGGGCACCGGCAGGTCGTCGAACGCGACGCGGTGCCGGTTCTCCCGCGCGCGCTCGAGCGAGAGCAGCGGCTTGCGCTCCTTCTCCGCATGGAGATCGCGCAACCGCTCCTGGTCGAGCCGGTTCTCGGCGTCGAGCCGCGCGCGCCGCTCGGGATCGAGGAGGGCCGAGACGACGCCGACGACGCGCGAAGCGTCGAGGACGTGGACGACCGGCTGCGAGTACGCGGGCGCGATCCGCACTGCCGTGTGTTGGCGCGAGGTCGTCGCGCCGCCGATCAACAGCGGCAGGTCGAGGCCGCGCCGCTCCATCTCGCGCGCGACATCGACCATCTGGTCGAGCGACGGCGTGATCAGGCCCGACAGACCGACGATGTTGGCGCCCTCCGCCGCCGCCGTGTCGAGGATCTGCTCCGCCGGCACCATCACGCCGAGATCGATCACCTCGTAGTCGTTGCAGCCGAGGACGACGCCGACGATGTTCTTGCCGATGTCGTGGACGTCGCCCTTCACCGTCGCGAGCACGGCCTTGCCGCGCGCGCGGGCGCGACCGCCCGCGGCCTGCTCGGCCTCCATGTACGGCTCGAGATAGGCGACGGCGCGCTTCATCGCGCGCGCGCTCTTCACCACCTGCGGGAGAAACATCTTCCCCTCGCCGAACAGGTCGCCGACGACCTGCATGCCGGACATGAGCGGCCCTTCGATCACGTCGAGCGGCCGTTCGGCGCGCTGCCGCGCCTCTTCCGTGTCCTCCTCGATGAAGTCGACGACGCCGTGGACGAGCGCGTACTCGATGCGCTTCTCGACCGGCGCCTCGCGCCACGAGAGGTCGATCTCGCGCCGCTTCCCTTCGCCGCTCACGCGGCTCGCGTACTCGACGAGCCGCTCGGTCGCGTCGTCGCGCCGGTCGAAGATCACGTCCTCGACGAGCTCGAGGAGCTCCGGCGCGATGTCCTCGTACACGACGAGCTGGCCGGCGTTGACGATGCCCATGTCGAGGCCGGCGCGGATCGCGTGGAAGAGGAACGCGGAGTGCATCGCCTCGCGCACCGCGTCGTTGCCGCGGAACGCGAAGCTCAAGTTCGAGATCCCGCCGCTCGTCTTCGCGCCCGGGCAGCGTTCCTTGATGAGCGGCAGCGCCTCGAGGAACGCCTTCGCGAAGCCGCGGTGCTCGT
Source organism: uncultured Actinomycetes bacterium (assembly GCA_963816735.1). GTDB lineage: Bacteria > Actinomycetota > Thermoleophilia > Gaiellales > Gaiellaceae > Palsa-739. The sequence continues at coordinate 66,299 of CAWFLY010000010.1, read as the reverse complement.
CGATGCCGGTCGCGACGGCGAGGACGTTCGCGTCGAAGATCAGATCCTCCGGCGCGAAGCCCGCCTCCTCGGTGAGCAGCGTGTACGCGCGCTCGCAGATCGCGACCTTGCGCTCGCCGGTGTCGGCCTGGCCCTGCTCGTCGAACGCCATGACGACGACACCTGCGCCGTAGCGGCGCACGCGGCGCGCGTGCTCGAGGAACTCGTCCTCGCCCTCCTTCAGCGAGATCGAGTTGACGACGCCCTTGCCCTGGATGCACTTGAGCCCGGCCTCGAGCACCGTCCAGCGCGAGCTGTCGACCATGATCGGGATGCGCGCGACCTCGGGCTCGGTCGCAACGAGGTTGAGGAACGTCGTCATCGCCTGCTCGCCGTCGAGCAGGTCGGCGTCCATGTTCACGTCGAGGAGGTTCGCGCCGCCGCGCACCTGCTCGATCGCGACGTCGAGCGCCTCCTGCATGTCGCCGCCCTCGACGAGCCGGCGGAAACGCGCCGAGCCGGTGACGTTCGTCCGCTCGCCGACCATCACGAAATTCGACGCGGCGTCGTGGCGCAGCTCGAACGGCTCCATGCCGCTGAAGCGCGTCGCGCGCGGCGGCTCGGGAACGACGCGCGGCGTCGACGCCGTCGACCGCGGCGACGATCTGCCGGACGTGCTCGGGCGTCGTGCCGCAGCAGCCGCCGACGATGTTGACGAGGCCGTCGCGCGCGAACTCGCCGAGGAAGCGGCTCGTGTCCTCCGGCTTCTCGTCGTGCTCGCCGAGCGCGTTCGGCAGGCCGGCGTTCGGATGGCACGCGACCCACGTCGGCGCGATCTGCCGCGAGATCCTCCACGTAGGGCCGCATCTCGCTCGCGCCGAGCGAGCAGTTGACGCCGACGACGAGCGGCTGCGCGTGCTCGACCGAGATCCAGAACGCCTCGACGGTCTGCGCGGAGAGGTTCCGGCCGCTGCGGTCGACCGCCGTGAACGAGAGCCAGAGCGGCAGCTCGGGCGCGGCGTCCTGCGCAGCGAAGATCGCGGCCTTCGCGTTGAGCGTGTCGAAGACCGTCTCGATGAGGAGCAGGTCGACGCCGCCGTCGCGCAGCGCGCGGATCTGCTCCACGTACGTCTCCACGACCTCGTCGAACGTCGCAGAGCGGTACGCCGGGTCGTCGACGCGAGGCGAAAGCGAGAGCGAAACGTTTAGCGGCCCGACGGAGCCGGCGACGATGCCGTCGAACTCCGTCGCCAACTCGCGTGCGAGCCGCGCTCCCTCGTACGACATCTCCGCGGCGAAGTCCTGCAATGCGTAGTCCGCCTGGCCGACGCGCGTCGCCGTGAACGTGTTCGTCGTGGCGATGTCGGCGCCCGCCTCGAAGTACGAGCGATGGATGTCGCGCACGACGTCCGGCCGGGTGAGGTTGAGGAGGTCGGGATTGCCGGCGACGTCGCGCGGGTGGTCGCGGAACCGATCGCCGCGGTACGCCTCCTCCCCGCGCACCTGCCGCTGGATGAGCACCCCCCAGGAGCCGTCGAGCACGGCGATCCGTTCCCGCAGGATGGCTTCGAGCCGGTTCACAGCAAGGACGGTAGCGCGGCACCGCTAGCGTGCCCGCTCGTGGTCGGGGGTTCACGACGGGGCGACTCTGCGCGCGGCGCTGGCCGCGATCGCGAGCGACTTCTCGTTTACGTGGATTGCCGAGGCGCGGCCGCTGTTCGAGCGAGCTCGACCCGCGCCGGTTCGCCGAGCTCCACTCGAACCCGACCGCGCTGCTCTCGGAGCTGACCGACGCGGACCTCGAGCGCTGCTCTCGACGCCGACTACCTCGCCCGGCTCGAACGCGTGCAGGGGCGGCTGATCCGCGACCGCGGCGCCGAGACGTGGTGGACAGGCCTCGAGCGGCCGGACGATTTCCTCGTCGCGTACTTCTCGGCGGAGTTCGGCCTCGACGAGAGCCTGCCGATCTACTCGGGCGGTCTCGGGATCCTCGCCGGCGACCATCTGAAGGCGGCGTCGGAGCTCGGTGTCCCGCTCGTCGGCGATCGGGCTCTTCTACCGCCGGGGCTACTTCCGGCAGCGGCTCGACGAGCACGACCGGCAGATCGAGCGTTACCCGCGGCTCGATATGAGCCGCCTGCCGCTCGAGCTCGTGCCGATGGCGCCCGTCGTCGAGCTCGCGGATGACGAGGGACGGCTGTTCCCGGTTCGGATCGGCATCTGGCGCGTGCGGGTCGGGCGCATCTCTCTCTATCTCCTCGACACGAAGGTGGAAGGGAACCCAGACTGGGCCCGCGCGGTGACGGACACGCTCTACGGCGGCGACCGGGTGAACCGCATCCGGCAAGAGCTCGTGCTTGGCGTCGGAGGCGTTCGCGTGCTGCGGCGGCTCGGCCTCGCGCCGACGGTGTTTCACCTGAACGAGGGGCACTCAGCGTTCTTACAGCTCGAGCGGCTGCGCGAGCTGGTGGAGGACAACGGCATGGCGACCGCCGACGCGCTCGCGCACGTGCGCGCGACGACCGTCTTCACCACGCACACGCCGGTCCCCGCCGGAAACGAGCAGTTCGACCCCGAGCTCGTGCGCCACAACGTCGGTGACCTCGTCGCGCGCTGCGGGCTCGGGCTGGGACGAGTTCGCCGCGCTCGGCAAGGTCGAGCCCGACGACACGCGCTTCGGGCTGACGCCGTTCGCGCTCCGGACGTCGCGGTTCGCGAACGGCGTGTCCGAGCTGCACGGCGAGGTCGCGCGCGAGATGTGGCAGCCCCTGTGGCCCGACCGGCCCTTGCACGACGTGCCGATCGTCTCCGTCACGAACGGCGTGCACCAGCGAACGTGGGTCTCCGGCGAGCTCGAGGCGCTGCTCGGCGACACCGACCCGCAGTTCGAGCGCGCCCGGGAGACCTCGGACGCCGACTTGTGGGCCGCTCACAGGAGCGCGAAACGGCGGCTCCTCGAGCACATCGCGACGACGCGCGGCGCGCCGGAACTCGACCCCGAAGTCCTGACAATCGGCCTCGCGCGCCGCTTCGCCACGTACAAGCGCTCGAGCCTCCTCTTCACGCGCCCCGATCGGCTCCACGAGCTGCTCGCAGATCCGGAGCGGCCGATCCAGATACTCGTCGCCGGGAAGGCGCACCCGCAGGACGAGGCCGGCAAGGACGTGATCCAGCGCGTCCTCGACTTCACGCGCACGCCGGCGGCGGCGGGGCGCGTCGTGTTCCTCGCGGATTACGAGATGACGCTCGCGCGGCGGCTCGTGCAGGGCGTCGACGTCTGGCTCAATACGCCACGCCGGCCGTACGAGGCGTCGGGGACATCCGGGATGAAGGCCGCGCTGAACGGCGTCCTCAACTGCTCGATCCTCGACGGCTGGTGGGCCGAGGCGGCCTCGCCGGCGTACGGGTTCGCGATCGGCGCAGGGGACGCGCTCGGGGTGCTGGGCGACGCGGAGCAGGACGAGGCGGACGCCGACGCGCTCTTCGCCGTGCTCGAGCAGGACGTCATCCCCACGTTCTACGAGCGCGACGGCGACGGGCTTCCGCAGCGCTGGCTCGCCCTCATGCGCGAGTCGATCGCGGAGCTCGGGCCGCGCTTCGGCACCGCGCGGATGGTGTCGGAGTACGTCGAGCGGCTCTATCTGCCCGCGCACGACGGTGCGCTCAGCGCGTCCGAACGCTCGTCGTAGCGCGCGCCGGCGTGCGGTTTCGATACGAAGCCGCGACAGAACCATTGCCGATCAAGGGTTACGCTCGATAGCGAGGGCGGAGGGACCACGGCCCCGCCCTTTGGGTGGGGGTCCGGGTCCGGGTTCCGGCGATCCGAGTAGCCTTCGAGTCGCGCGATGGAAGAGAACCGGCCTGGAGACAATCTCGGAAGGTGGGGCTTCGTATTCGCCACTGCGGGTATGGCGATCGTCTTCGTACTGTTCGTTTTTATCCCGCTCCTGATCTGGTTCGCCATCTGGTACGCGACCCGCGGAATGCCGCCGGCGGCGGGCGACTAGGCGGCCCGTCCCGATCCCTACACTCGCGGGCATGAACGACAACGCCCGCGACGAAGCGCACTTCGACCGGCTCGTCTCCGATGCACTCGACGCGCTGCCGGAGGACCTCGCCGGGCTCATGACCAACGTCGCGGTGACGGTCGAGGCCGAGCCACCGCCCGGCCAGCCACTCCTCGGCCTCTACGAAGGAATCCCGTGGGGCAACCGAGGGCCGTACTACGCCGGCGCGCTGCCAGACAAGATCACGATCTACCGCGGACCGATCGAGCGAATCGCGGGCGGTGACGGCGAGAAACTGACAGCGCTCGTGCGGCGCGTCGTCTTCCACGAGATCGCGCACCACTTCGGGATCAGCGACGAACGGCTCGTCGAGATCGACCGCTACTGAGCCGCCAGGCCTTCCGGCCGGAGGCTAAGACTCGGCGAAGCCGGGCTTAGTCACAGGCGCCTGCCGCGGCGGGGGACGAGGTCTCAGCCCGAAGGCGCGGAAGACCGCGCTCTTCCGCGCCGCAGTGCCTACGACAGCGAGCGAGTCCGCAGGACTCGTGAGCTACTAGTGAGGGAAGCGTCAGCTTCCCGAGCTAACGGAGAGCTGGTTCTCGGCGTGACGGATGCGCTGCTCGAGCTGCCACTTGTCGGCGGTGGAGTCGCCCGACTCGACCTTCGCGAGCTCCGCCTGCGCGTCCTCGAGCTGCTTCTGCGCCCGCGCGATGTCGATCTCGCCCGCCGCGACGGCGTCGTCGACGAGAGCGATCGCCCGGTTCTCGAGCACCTGGAAGAAGCCCGGGGCCGGTCGCGAACTCGCGCACCTCGCCGCCGTCGAGATGGACGCGCGTCGAGCCGGACTTGAGCATCGCGACGAGCGGCGCATGCCGCGCGAGCACGCCGATCTCGCCCGACTGGCCGGGCACGATCAGCATCTCGGCGTCGCCCTCGAACGCCGCGCCTTCCGGCGTGACGACCGAGACCGGGAACACCGGATGGTCGGCCACTACGCGGCCGCGGGCTCAGGCTCAGGCTCGAGCTCGGGTTCCGGCTCGGGCTCCGGCGCGGAGTCGTCTCCGGCGAGCTGCTTCGCGCGCTCGACGACCTGCTCGATCGTCCCGACCATGTAGAACGCCTGCTCCGGCAGGTCGTCGTGCTTGCCGTCGAGGATCTCCGTGAAGCCGCGGATCGTGTCCTCGAGCTTCACGTACTCGCCCGGCGTGCCCGTGAACTGCGCCGCCGTGAAGAACGGCTGCGAGAGGAAACGCTCGATCTTGCGCGCCCGCTGCACGACGACCTTGTCCTCGTCCGAGAGCTCGTCGATGCCGAGGATCGCGATGATGTCCTGCAGGTCGGCGTAGCGCTGGAGCAGCTCCTGCACCCGCGTCGCGCACCGGTAGTGCTCGTCGGAGACGATGCCCGGCTGCAGCGCGCGCGAGTTCGATCGCAGCGGATGGACGGCCGGGTAGATGCCCTTCTCGACGATGCTCCGGTCGAGCACGGTCGTCGAGTCGAGATGGGCGAACGTGTTCGCCGGGGCCGGGTCCGTGAGGTCGTCGGCGGGGACGTAGATCGCCTGCACCGACGTGACCGAACCGGTCTTCGTCGACGTGATCCGCTCCTGCAGCTGCCCCATCTCGGTCGCGAGCGTCGGCTGGTAACCGACGGCGCTCGGCATGCGGCCGAGCAGCGCCGAGACCTCAGAGCCGGCCTGGACGAACCGGAAGATGTTGTCGATGAAGAGCAGCGTGTCCTGGCCCTGGTCGCGGAAGTACTCCGCCATCGTCAGGCCGGAGAGACCGACGCGCAGGCGCGCTCCCGGCGGCTCGTTCATCTGGCCGTAACACATCGCGACCTTGTCCATGACGCCCGACTCCTGCATCTCGAGCATGAGGTCGTTGCCCTCGCGCGTGCGCTCGCCGACGCCGGCGAAGACCGACACGCCGCCGTGCTGGAGCGCGACGTTGTTGATGAGCTCGGTGATCGTCACCGTCTTGCCCACGCCGGCGCCGCCGAAGAGGCCGACCTTGCCGCCGCGGACGAACGGCGCAACGAGGTCGATGACCTTGATGCCCGTCTCGAAGATCTCGATGGTCGGGGAAAGCTCGCTGAACGTCGGCGGATCGCGGTGGATCGGCCAGCGCTCGCCCGTCGCAGCCGGCTTACCGTCGACCGGGTCGCCGATGACGTTCCAGATGCGGCCGAGCGTCACGTCGCCGACCGGGACCGAGATCGGCTGCTGCGTATCGACGATCTCGACCCCGCGCGCCAATCCGTCGGTCGTTTCCATTGCGACAGCGCGAACGCGGTCGTCGCCGAGATGCTGCTGCACCTCTGCGATCAGCTCGCGTGTGCCGCCGTCCTGCTCCTGCACCTGAACGCTCAGCGCGTGGTAGATCTCGGGGAGCTTGTCCGGGAAAACGGCGTCGAGCACGACGCCCTTGATCTCGACGATCTTGCCCGTGTTCTTGTCGGCCACTAGTTCTCTCTCCCCTGTGCGTGAGGTGGTCGGGTGCGGGCGGAGATTAGCCGAGTGGAGCGCTCAAACCTCGGGAGAAGTGGCAGGCCAGAGGCCGGCCGGCGCGTCGACGAGACGGGCGAGCGCGTCGAGCACCGGCTCGTACTCGGCGCGGCGCCGGCAGAAGCGTTCCCACGCGAGCTCGCGGTCGGCGACGACGTTGACACCCACCTCCGCGAAATGGGCGAGAACGCGCTCGAACTCGCCGCGGTCGACCGGCGCGATCTCGCGGTCGGCGATCCGATACGTCGAAGAACGCCGCGGAGACGCTGCACCGCTCCGAGACCCGGCGCGGTAGAACATCCACGCCGCCGCGTTCCCCGCGCCAGACGCGTCGATCGACGAGAGCCGGAAGTTCGCCGCCTCGAGCAGGGTCGCCGTCGCGGTCACCCACGAGTGCTGCGGCTCGGACGAGCGGAAGAAGACGAGCATCGGATGCGTGTAATGCGTCTCCCCCACGTCGACGATCCACCGCTCCCACTCCGGCCAGAGCGCGTCGAGCGTCTCGATCCCGGCGAAGACGTGATGCCGCTCGATCAGCGTCACCGCGTTCGGCGGCGTGCCGGCGCGGGCGTCGAGCATCGCGACGACCGACTCGCGGCGCGAGAAAGCGGAGTTGAGCGTCGGCAGGTACGAGATCACGAGCGCGAGCAGGCCGAGCCCGATCGTCGCGCACGCGAACGCGACGATCGCCCCGCCCACGCCGTCCGGCTTTTCGAACCCGAGCGTGAAGAGCGACGAGCCGCTGACGACGACCGCGTCGCCGAACCCGCCGCCGTCGATCGCCCAGAAAATCCCTGCAAATCCGAGCAGTGTCGTGATGAGCCAGAGGAGTGGCAGGCCGAGCACGGCGATCGGTGCGCCGTAGACCATGATCGCGTCCTTCGCCTCGCGCTCGACCGCGCCGCGGGCGCGCGCAACCCAGCGCAGGAGCCGGAACACCCAGTAGAAGACGACGCGCGAGCGGAGCTGCACGCCGCGCGGAATCACGAACGCCCGGATCGCCTCGAGCAACGCCCAGAGGACGGCACAGCCGCCGACAATCGCGACGAGAATCCGGACGACCTCCACGGCACGAGCGTATCGTCCGTGGGGTGAGGCTCTCGGTCGGCGCCGCTCTGCTCGCTGCGGTCGTGCTAGCAGCGTCCGCGTGCGGGAGCAGCGATGGCGTGAACAGCGGCACCGTCAGCTCGAGCAGCCCGATCCTCGGCGGCGCAGTTCGCTGCACCGCGACCCTGACGACACCGGTGCAGGTAGGAGACGAACTCGGGATCTCGTTCGCGTTTCACAACGTCTCGAGCAAGACGGTCAAGGAGTACCTCGGGGAGTACGGCGGATTTTGGGCTGTCGTGAGAAGCCCCGACGGGACGACGTACGACACGAGAGTGCCGCTCGAGAACATCTCCACTCCGTACCTCCCGCCCACCCCGATCGCGCCGGGCGCGACGAAGACCGAGACACTGCGAGACCTCCGCGTCCGCTGGGATGGCCCGCTGCGCGTCACACCCGGGTGCGGACTCTCTGCGTTGCACCCGGTTCGGGTCGCGGTCACCTCTCCGGGATTACCGGCGAGCGAGACGGCCGCAGTGAGCGAAGTCGTCGCCGCAACAGGGCACCTGCTCGATCACTGCCGCCCGCGCACGTCCGGCGTCTCCGTCGTCGGCCGGATCGACCCGCCGACCGGGAACGCGCCGCCCATGCAGTCGCGATGCTCGGTCACCCTCCGCCGGGGACGTGGCTTCTACGCCGCGCAGGTGCTCATCGCCACGCCTCCCAACCTGCGCGGCGTGCATGTCGCGCCACCGTACGAAGCTCTCTCGGCCGCGTACGTCCCTCACCACAACACCGAGGCGATCGCCTGGGAGTTCGTCGTCACGCGCCACGGCGCGACGTCCGTCAACTCGGCTTCGAGCGACACGACCCGGCCGGGCGGCGGTCTATTCAGGAGCTGGGACTGGACCCGTTCGAAGTGGCAAGAAGGAGACAGGTCGCTCTGCGGGGGCAGCGATGGCGGCGGTCTCGGCGTGAACGGCCCCAACGTCGTGTTCGTCTCGGCCTGCGGGCGCTAGACGGCGGGGGCCGCCTCAAGCTGCTCGCTATCCGAGTGCCGCAGCAGCACCGCCGCGAAGCCGAGGCTCCCGACGAGAAGCAGCGCCGGCAAACCGATGAAGAACGAGTTGATCGAGACGCGGCGCAGGAGGAACCCGGCGGCGATGAACCCGAACGGGCCTGCCATCGTCGCGACCGTCATGAATCCCGTGACGACCTTCGGCCGGAGCTCCACCGGCGTGCGCAACAGGAGCAGACCGACGATCGGCGCGTTGACGAGCGGCACGAAGAACCCGAAGGCGGCGACGATCACGACGGCGACCGGCCACGCCGTCGACGGCGAGAGGAAGAACAGCGGCAGCGGCATGGCGACGATGGCGACCGCCGCGAGCTTCAGGAGCGGCACCTTCTGCGACGCCTGCTGTGCGACGAGTGCGCCGGCGAGAGCCCCGATGCCGAAGCCGGCGAAGAGGTAGCCGAGCACGTGACCGCTCTGGTCATACCGGAACCACGCGATCGCCTCGACCCCGATGATGATCCCCTGAGCGACGAAGTTGATGACGCACGCCGCGATCGTGATCGGGCCGAGCAGCGAGTCGCCGAACAGGAACTTCACGCCTGAGAGCATGCCCTTCTGCCGCGCGGCCGCCTCGATGCGCCGGCCGACACTGACGACCGTCGCGATGATGAGGAAGGAGAAGACGTACGTGCCGGCGTCGATGACGAGCACCGTGGCAGGGCTCGTCGCGACGAGGAGCAAGCCCGCCAGCACGGGGCCGGCGAGCTGCGTCAGCTGGTTCGCGCCCGACAGGAGCGCGCTCACGCTGGCCGCCGCCTGCTCGTCCTCCCCCGCGACCTCCGGGATGATCAGGCGCGACGCGGCCATATACGGGGCGGTGAAGATCCCGACCGCGAACGTCATTGCGAGCAGCGCCGGAAACGACAGCTTGCCGTAGTGGTGAAGGATCGGAATCACGAGCATCAGCGGCCCGCGCGCGGCATCGCAGATCAGCATCGTCCGCTTCGAGCCGAGCTTCGAGATCACAGTCCCGGCAGGGATGCCGAAGAGCGCGATCGGCAACATCTCCGCCGCGAGGACCCACCCCATCTTCGCGGTCGAACCGGTCGTGGCGAGGACGAACCACGGCAGGGCGACGAACGTCATCGACGAGCCCGTGAGTGAGACGAGCTCGGCGGAAATCAAGCCGACGAGTGAGCGGTTTCTCCACATGGCGAGTAAAATAATACGTACGTACGGTTTTGTCAAGTGGCTAGTATCCAAGCCATGCCGAAGGTCTCGCAGGAGCATCTCGACGCGCGCAAGGAGGAGATCCTCGCGGGCGCTCGCGGCGCCTTCGCGGAGTACGGGTACGAGGGCGCGACTGTGAAACGGCTCGAAGAGGCGACCGGTCTCTCCCGCGGCGCCATCTTCCACTACTTCGAAAACAAGAAGGAACTGTTCGTCGCACTCTCGATGGACATGAACGCCCGCTTCGGCGACATCCTGCTCGAGTCGGGTCTCGACGCCGCGTTCCGTGCACTCTCGGCCGAAGACCCGGAGTGGCTCGCCGTCCTGATCGAGACGCAGAGCCGCATGCGCCACGACGAGGACTTCGTCCGGCGCCTCGACACGAAAGCCGCCGACGCCGGCCCGCGCATTCAGGAGTGGTTCCAGCGGGAGCAGGAAGCCGGCCGGCTGCGCGCCGACCTCGAGTGGGTCGAGCTCGGCCGCTTCGTGACGTCCGTGCTCAACGGCCTCGCCCTACGCGTCGCCGGCGGCGACCCGTTCGACATCGAGGCGATGCTCGTGCTGCTGAACGCCGCAATCCGCCCGCAGTAACGGTTCGTGACCGAGCTACATCTCCCCGTCGTCGAGGCGGAGGGCGGCGAACGCGTACACGACGAGATAGCCGATGAAGAGGGATGCGGTGAGTGCGAGCAGCGCCGCGACCATCTTCGGGTCGTGTAGCGGGCTGTTGGTTTCCTGCGCGATTTCGGAGAGGACGTGGCGCGGCCGCGTCAGCGCGTCCCAGCTGTTGAAGCCGGCGAAGCGACCGAGGTAGACGCCGACGCTCGCGAGCCCGAGCGCACACACCACGACAATCCAGCCCACGGCAGCGCTCACGCGGGGCGCGACGACCGCCTGGATGAGGTAGAGCGAGACAAAGCCGAGCATCAGTGCCGTCCACGCGAACGACGACAGCATCAAGGCGTCGTACCAGAGCGGAGACGCCCCGTGCCCGCTGAGGTGGACGAAGTCGGTCAGCATGTACGGCGCGTTCGGGAAGAACAGCAGCCACACGACGACGAACACGCCCGCGAAGACCACGGCCCCCCGCCGCGCGAGGACGAAGGCGACGGAAGCTGCGATGAGCGGCACCCAGGCGAGGAAGAGATTCCAGAGCAGGAACCTGTAATGCTGGCTGCCCGTCTCGTGCATCCGCACCGCGAGCGTTCCGATCGAGAGCGCCGACGCCGCCAGCAGCGCGAGCACGACAAGGCCGAATCTCCGTTCCACCAGCCGAGGGTAGCCCGAGCGGTGTCCGACACCGCCTAGATGGACCACCGTTCTGTCAAGGGCGAGATGTGTCGATTTCGCACCAAAACGAGAGTTTCGCACGGAGGCTGGGAAGACCGCGCTCTTCCCGGCCGGAGTTCCGCCCACAGTCCGGAAATGCGCAGCGTTTCCGGACTCGATTAGCCGGCGAGGGCGTCTGCGCCGGCGACGATTTCCAGGATTTCCTGGGTGATCTGGGCCTGGCGGGCGCGGTTGAGCGAGAGCGTGAGATTGTCGATCAACTCGCCGGCGTTCTTCGATGCGCTCCGCATCGCGTTCATCTGCGACGCGAGGAACGCCGCCGCCGAGTCGAGCAGCGCGCGGTAGATCTCCGTCTCGAGATACACCGGAAGGAGCCGCTCGAGGATCTGCTCCGGCTCCGGCTCGTAGATGAAGTCGGCCTTCGGGCCCTTCTTCTCCTCCCCATCGGCAGCGAGCACGTCCTCGCCGATCGGCAGCAGCTCGGTCGTCGTGACGCGCTGGACGAGGGCAGACTCGAAGCGGTTGTAGACGAGCAGGACGCGGTCGACCTCCCCGCTCTCGTACAACTCGGCCAGTCGGTGCCCAACCGCCTGCGCGTCGTGGTAGCTCGGCTTGTCGGCAAAGCCGGCCCACTCCCCGGCGAGCTCGTAGCGGCGGAACTTCAGGGACGAAGCGCCCTTGCGCCCGACGGCAAGCCACGCGACCTCCTGGCCCGCGGCGCGCGCCTCGCGCTCGAGCTCGAACCCGGTGCGCAGCACCTGGCCGTTGAACGGCCCGGCGAGCCCGCGGTCGCCCGTCACGAGGACGATCCCGACGCGCTTGACCTCGTCGTGCTGCTGCAGCAGCTTCAGGTTCCGGACGGACGCCGCCGCCTGCGCCGTGCCGACCATGAGCTCCTGCATCCGGTCGGCGTACGGGCGCATCTCCTCGCTCCGCGCCTGCGCACGCCGCAGCCGCGCGCCGGCCACGAGCTCGAGAGCCTTCGTGATCTTGCGCGTGTTGCGGACGGAGTTGATCCTCCGCCGGATGTCTTGGAGCGACGCCACTTAGACGGTGGAGTCGCCTTCGACGTTGAAGCCGTTCTTGAACTTGTCGAGCTCGGCCTTCAGCGCCGTTGCGGTGTCGTCGGCGATGTCGCCGCTCTCGCGGATCGTCTTGTATACGCCACCCTCCGCCCGGAGATGCTCACGAAGCTCCTCCTGGAACCGCGAAACCTGCGGCGTCGGGATGTCGTCGAGGAAGCCCTCGTTGCCGGCCCAGATCGCGACGACCTGCTCCTCCATCGGCCACGGGTCGTACTGCGGCTGGTTGAGCGTCGCGACCATCTTTGCGCCGCGGGTCAGCGCCTGCTGCGTCGCCCTGTCGAGCTCGGAGCCGAACTGCGCGAACGCCTCGAGCTCGCGGTACTGCGCGAGGTCGAGCCGCAGACGCCCGGCAACCTTCTTCATCGCCTTCGTCTGCGCGGCCGAGCCGACACGCGACACCGAGGTGCCGACGTTGACGGCCGGACGGACGCCCGAGAAGAAGAGGTCGGAGTTGAGGAAGATCTGCCCGTCGGTGATGGAGATGACGTTCGTCGGGATGTAGGCCGAGATGTCGCCGGCCTGCGTCTCGATCACCGGCAGCGCGGTCAGCGACCCGCCGCCGTTCTCGTCGTTCAGCTTGCACGCGCGCTCGAGGAGCCGCGAGTGGAGGTAGAAGACGTCACCGGGGAACGCCTCGCGGCCCGGCGGGCGACGCAGCAGCAGTGAGAGCTGCCGGTACGCGTCCGCGTGCTTCGAGAGGTCGTCGAACATCACGAGCGCGTGCTTGCCGTTGAAGAGGAAGTACTCGCCCATCGCGGCGCCCGCGAACGGGGCCATCCACTTGATCGGCGCGGCCTCGTTCGCCGCGGCGGAGACGATCGTCGTGTACTCCATCGCGCCCGCCTCGCGCAGCCGCTCGTAGATGCCCGCGACCGTCGACGCCTTCTGGCCGATAGCGACGTAGATGCAATGGACGTCGGTGTCCTTCTGGTTGAGGATCGTGTCGATCAGGAGCGCGGTCTTGCCGGTAGAGCGGTCGCCGATGATGAGCTCGCGCTGGCCGCGGCCGACGTTCGTCATCGAGTCGATCGACTTGATGCCGGTCATGAGCGGCTCCTTCACCGGCTGGCGCTCGATGACACCCGGAGCCTTGAATTCGAGCGGGCGCCTTTCCGTCGTGTCGATCGGCCCGCGGCCGTCGAGCGGGTTGCCGAGCGGATCGACGACGCGGCCGAGCAGCGCCTCGCCGACGGGGACGCTCGCGACCTTGCCACTGCGGCGCACCGGCTCGCCCTCGCTCACCTTCTGCCACTCGCCGAAGAGCGCGGCGCCGACGTCGTCCTCCTCGAGGTTGAACGCGAGGCCGACGACCTCGTGCTCGAGCTCGAGCATCTCCATCGCGACGGCGTTCTCGAGCCCGTAGATGCGGGCGATCCCGTCGCCGACCTGGAGGACGGTGCCGACCTCCGCGAGGTCGGTCTCGACGTCGTACTGCTCGATCCGCTGACGCAGAATCGACGTGATCTCTTCGGGCCTGAGCTTCAAAGCGTTCTCCTCATCTCTTCACGAGTTCGTGTCGTAGTCGTTCCAATCTGCCGCGGACGCTCGCGTCGACGCGCAACGAGCCGACGTTGAGGACGATGCCGCCGACGAGGTCGGGGTCGACCTTGCGCGTCGCGTCGACCTTGCGGCCGGCGGCCTTCGCGATCTCGCCGAGAATCGCGTCCGCCTCGGAGTCGCTCAGCTCACGCGCGGTGGTCAGCTCGACGGTGAGGCGCCTCTCCTCGCGCGCCATGAGCACCTCAAACTCCTTAGCGATCTCCTCGATCTCGCCCGCGCGACCCTTCTCCGCCGTCACCCGGAGGAAGTTGGTGAACAGCGGCTCGGACTCGCCGGCGAGATCGGCGAGTATCTGCGCCTTCACGCCGGGGTCGAACTGCGGGTTGCGGAGGACGGAGCGGACCGCGTGCGACTCTGCCGCCATGGCAGCGAAGTCGCTCAGTGCCTCGTGCACGGGCACGAGCCGGCCGGCGTCCTTTGCAGCGCCGAAGAGTGCTTCGGCGTAGATGCGGTGCGCGGAGGCCATGCGGGCTAGGCGCTCTCCTCGAGGCGCGAGAAGTCGAGGCCTGCGATCGCCTCGGAGATCAGCTCGCGGTCGCGCTCGGCGTCGAGCGTCTTACCGACGACGCGAGAGGCGGCCTCGAGGGTGAGATCGGCGACCTCGGAGCGGATCTGGGCGAGCGCACGGCTCGTCTCGGCCGCGATCTCCTTCTTCGTCTCCTCGAGCCGGCGCTGCCGCTCGGTCTCGGTCTCCTCTTTCATTCTCGTTTCCATCGACTCGCGCGTCTTGCGCGCCTCGGCGAGGATCCCTTCGGCCTCACTCCGCGCCTCCCCGATGAGCTGCTTGTGCTGCTCGAGGAGCTTTTGCGACTCGTCGCGGGCGTCCTCGGCTGCCTTGATCGAGTCGGCGATCGTCTCCTGCCGCTTGTCGAGCATGCCCTGGATCGGCCCGAATGCGTACCGCTTCAGCACGAACAGCGCGATGAGGAAGCAGACGATCGTCCAGATCATCAGCCCCGGCTGTACCGAGATGAGTGGGTTCGATGCGAGCACTTACTTGACGAGAACGTAGGCCAGGATCGAGCCGAGTAGGCCGTAGAACACGACTGCCTCGGTGAGTGCGAACCCGAGCCACTGGATTCCCTGCAGCTCGCTCCGAAGCTCGGGCTGGCGAGCGACGGACTGGATCATCGAACCGAAGATGATGCCGATGCCGACACCGGCTCCGGCGGCGCCGAGCCCGACGCCGAGTGCGAGGCCGATCGCCTTGCCGGCGTTCGTTATGCCGGTGCCGGTGGATGCGGCAAGGATGCTGAGCATTTCGTTTCCTCCTTAGTGCTCCGGCTCGATCGCCGAGCCGATGTAGATGGCGGACAGGGTGGCAAAGATGAATGCCTGGATGCCGATCACGATCACGACCTCGAAGAGGTAGAAGACCGTCGCCGGGATGACCATCGCGAACAGAACGTAGGACTCGAAAATGAAGATCAGTCCGAGGAAGGTGAGGATCAGGATGTGCCCGGCGAGCATATTCGCGAAGAGCCTGACGCTGAGCGAGATCACGCGCATGATCTGGCCGAGAATCTCGAGTGGCACGATGAGGATCAGGAGACCCTTCGGTGCCTCGGGAATCCAGCTCTTGAAGTACTTCGACGCGCCGTTCCAGCGGATGCCCTCGTAGTGCGTGATGAAGAACGTGACGAGGGCGAGCGCGAGCGTTACCGAGAGCGAGCTCGTCGCGGCGTAGATCCCCCACGTCGGGATGTGGTGCCACGTCTCGCCGGTCAGCGGCAGCGGGATGAAGCCGAGCAGATTGACCATGAAGATGAAGAGCAGCAGGGTCGCGACGTACGGGAACCAGCGGCCGAGTGCCTTCGTCGGCAGCCCCTGTTTCGCGATCTGATCCTGAGCGAGTTGGTAGAGGGCCTCGCCGATCGTCTGCCGCTTGCTCGGCAACAGGGCGAGCCGGCTCCGCATCGTGAAGATCCCGAGCGCGCACGTGAGGACGGTGGCGAGCATGAGATACGCGACCGCCTTCGTGATCGACAGGTCGATCGGGCCGAGGTGGATCGAGATCCACGCGTGCTGCTCGAACTCCGTCGTCGGGGTGAAATCCTCCGCAGACGCGGCCGGGACAGCGACGAGCGCGAGAAGTGCGACGACGAGAAGTGTCCGCAGCCTCGTCAACGCGTCGGGCTCCCGAAGTACGAGCTGAGCGAGAAACCGAGCTCGAACGTGTACGCGAGGCCGTACGTCAGCGCTGCCGTCAGCGCGACATCCTGGCTCTTCGAGAGCGCCGCGAACAGCACGACGAGTAGCGCGATGACCTTGAAGAGAAGCCCGAACGCCTGCATCCCCGAGTTTGCGACGCCGCCGTCCCTGTCATTCCGGAGCCGCACGAGCAGGTAATCGATGCCGTGCAGGCCGAGCCAGAGCACCGCGGCGAGCCCCCACCCGGCGATGTTCCAGCCGAGAATGAGGAAGACCGGCAGGAGGAGCAGCACGACGACCGTCCCGCAAGCCGCCGGCAGCAGGTGGTTCGGCTCGTCGCGCGGCGAGGAGAAGACCGAGCCGAGCATCAGACGTTGTAGCGGCGGTAGACGGCGAAGATCCCTCCGAGAATGCCGAACACGGCGCCGAGCAGCGCTCCGATCGCGGCCGAGCCGGCCGCGTACCCGATGAGCACGCCGATACCGATCCCGGCGACGAGCACGGCTAGAAGAACGCCGCCGGCTCCGGCGGCGTTGAACTGCGACGACGTGGTCCCCTGCATCCGGGGCGAGAATAGCATCGTGCCAACGTCGGCCAACCCGGTACTTTGTGACACCGGAATCCCGCATGGGTAAACAACCTCGCCTCTTGTTCGTGCACGGTTCCGTCGTCAACGCGGAGCTGACCTGGGCGGCGCAGAAGCCGCTCGCCGACCGCTTCGAGCTCGTCCTCCCGAACCGGCGCGGCTTCCCGCCCGGCCCCGACGTCGATCGCGTCGATTTCGAGGACGAAGCGGTCTGGTTCGAGCAGTTCGTCGAGCCGGGAACGCACGTCGTCGGGCACTCCTACGGCGGCGTGATCGCCCTGCTGCTCGCCGCGGCGCGTCCGGAGCTCGGCTCGCTCACGGTCATCGAGCCGCCCGCGACCTCGGTCGCGCGTGGCGTGCCGGCGGTGGACGAGTTCGTCAGCGGCGCCGAATGGCTGTGGAGCGAGGGACCGCGCGACCCTGCCGCGTTCCTCGCGACGTTCTTCACCGCCGTCGGCACGCCGGTCCCGCAGGGGGAGTTCAACCCCGCGCTGCTCCAGGGCGCGAGGACGCTGATGGTCGAGCGCCTACCGTCGGAGGCCGAGATCCCGCTCGACGCGCTCGCCGTCACGCCGTTCCCGAAGCTCGTCGTGACCGGCGCGCACCATGCGGCGTTCGAGGCGATCGCGGACGTGCTCGAAGAACGCCTCGGCGCAGAACGAGCCGTCTTCACCGGGGCCGGCCATTCGGTGCAACGCCTCGGTGCGCCGTTCAACGACGCGCTCGCCGACTTCGTTACGCGGTCTTCTTGAGCGGATCGTTCGCGCGGCGGCGCTTCTGGATCGGGTTCGCGAGCTTCACGATCTCGAGCACGTAGACGACGTAGACGGAGAACAGCACCGCGACGAGCGCGAACGCCGGCCGCAAGCGCCGTCCACCACGGGTGCCACACGCCGTGCGCGCGGAACGGGACGAACCGCGTCGCGAACGCGGCAAGCGAGAGCGAGAGGCACCACGCCCAGATCGTCAGCGCCGCCCGCCGCTGCGAGAAGCCGCGCCGCAGGAAGCGGTGATGGATGTGCGCCTGGTCCGCCTCGAACACCTTCTCCCCCCGCCGAAGACGCCGCAAGACGACGAACGTCGTGTCGAAGATCGGCACCGCGAGCACGAGCAGCGGGAAGAACAGCGCCACGGTCGCCGCCGTCTTCAAGAGTCCCTGCACCGCGACCGTCGCGAGCACGAACCCGAGCAGCAGCGCGCCGGAGTCGCCCATGAAGATCCGCGCCGGATAGAAGTTGTGGCGGAGAAAGCCGACGCACGCGCCGAACACGATCGCCGAGAGCACCGCAGCGTCGACCTTCCCGAGCGACAGCGCGATCACGCTGAACGTCATGCCCGAGATCGCCGCGACGCCCGCGGCGAGGCCGTCGAGCCCGTCGAGGAAGTTGAACATGTTCATGATCGCGACGATCCAGAGGATCGTCAGCGGCATCCCGACGCCACGCGGGCAGCGTGTGGATGCCGACGAACGGGAACGTGAAGCGATCGACCCAGATCCCGAACCCGACCGCAACACCGGCGGCGGCGAGCTGCCCGCCGAGCTTCCCGTACCACGGCAGCCCGCGAAAGTCGTCGATGATCCCGACCGTGACCGCGATGGCCGCGCCGAGGAGAATGCCGCGGTTCTCGCGGCCGGTGTGAAGGAAGGCGAGCGCAGGCACGAGCATCCCGAGGAAGAGCGCCAGCCCGCCGAGCCGCGGCACCGGCAGCTGGTTGATGCGCCGCCCGCCGGGCAGGTCGACGATGCCGAGCCGCCGCGCCATCCCTCCCACCGCCGGCGTGAGCAGAACGACGATGACGAACGCGATAACGGCGCCCCAGACGACGTCGAGATTGTCGGAGAGCTGGTCGACGACGCTGAGATGCGGGCCGCTGATGTACCCGACAACCACGGGACCAGCGTACTTCGCCGCCTAGACGCCTCAGCCTGCGCGGCGCTCAGCTTCGCCGACGGGCGGCCGCGAGGACACCCGCCGCTGCGGCGAGCCCGACCAAACCCATCGCGACTGCAGCCGGGATGACCCAGCCGGGCGTCAACGGGTAGGTGCATGCGGAAACCGATGCTCGCGGCGGGCACGAGTGCCCCTGGCCGTCGAGCGGGTTCCACGGAAGCGCGGTGGCGCCGGCGATCGCGGCACCGAGAATGAGCGCCGCCACAGCGGCTGCCCCAGCTTCACGCCTACGGACCTGACCACGACGCGAACTTTACGCCTCTCCGCCGCTACTTCCAGAGTTGCGGCGGGAGGTCACCGAACCGGCTGACCGACCGAACGTGCCCGTGCGGGTCGAGGGCGACGATCCATCCGCCACCCTTCGTCGCACGCGTACCCCACGAGGCCTGCGCGAATGCCCACGCCTCGTGGAACGTGATCGACGTCGGGTGGTCGAACGGTCCGCTGAAGTGCGTGCTGCACCGTCCGTCGATCGTCGCGGACGAGTTACCGCGCGGGATGACGCAACGGATCGCCGTCAACGGGGTGAACGGGAAAATGCTCAACACCGGTCTCGCGCCGTGAGCGTTGTCGATCGCCGCGATCTGCGACGCGGTAGTCGCCTCTTCGCCTGCCATCCCCTTCGGATCGCTGAAGCTCAGCCAGGCGTAGTGGAACGGTGGCGGCTTCGATGGCCTCGTCCGACGTGTGAACGAGCCGCCGGGAGGGAGCGTGAAGTGCCCCTGGATCGTGGCGACGATCTGTTTGTTGCCGCCGAGATCACGGACAGTCTCGATCCGCAAGATCTTGGGGTTGCCGTCGCCGAACCACTCTTTGGCCCCTTGCCGGATGGCCCCTTGATAGCCGCCGCCGCAGCCCGCCGAAAGCAGCCCGACGAGGATAAGCCCAGACGCGAGTGCGAGGGCGCGAGACATCGCGTGGAGCTTACTTCGTGCCGTAGAGCCGGTCGCCCGCGTCCCCGAGTCCGGGGACGATGTAGCCGCGCTCGTTCAGGCCACGGTCGACCGCGGCGCACACGATGTGGACGTCCGGATGCAGACGGTGGACTTCCGCGATCCCCTCCGGCGCCGCGACGATGCAGACGAGCGTCACCGTCTGCGCGCCCGCCTCCTTCACGGCGTCGATCGCCGCGCAGCTCGAGTGGCCGGTCGCGAGCATCGGGTCGAGGATGATCGCGTCGCGCTCGGCGAGGTCGACCGGGAGCTTCACGAAGTACTGCACCGCCTCGAGCGTCTCCTCGTTGCGGTACATGCCCGATGAAGCCGACGCGCGCGCTCGGGACAAGGGAAAGGACACCGTCGAGCATCCCCATCCCGGCGCGCAGCACCGGGCACACCGCGACCTTCTTGCCCGAGATGCGCTGCCCCGTCATCCGCTCGAGCGGCGTCTCGATCTCCGCGTCCTCGGTGGGCATGGCCTTCGTCGCCTCGTACGTGAGGAGCAGCGTGATCTCCTCGGTGAGCTTGCGGAAGTGGACGGTCGGCGTGTCCTTGTCGCGGAGGTAGCTGAGCTTGTGCTGGACGAGCGGGTGCTCGACCACCGTGAGCCGCGATTCGCTCACGCGACGTACGTCGTGTAGCCGCGGAAGCCGGGATACAGCGGGTGCTGCGCAAGGAGTGCGGCGACGCGCGCGCGCAAGCCGTCGATGTCGGGCGTGTCGGTGAGTGCCTCGCAGATGATCGCGCCGACCTCGCGGAAGTCGTCCTCGTCGAAGCCGCGCATCGTCATCGCCGGCGTGCCGAGGCGGATGCCTGAGGTGACGAACGGCGAGCGCTCGTCGAACGGGACGGTGTTGCGATTGACGGTGACGTCGATCTCGTCGAGCCGTTCCTCGGCCGCCTTGCCCGTCCATTCCGACTCGCGCAGGTCGACGAGCATGAGATGCGTGTCGGTGCCGCCGGTGATGATCCCGAGACCGCCGTCGATGATCGACTCGGCGAGCGCGTCGGCGTTCGCCCGCACGCGCGACTGGTAGTCGCGGAACGCCTCGGTCATCGCGATGCGGAAGCACGTCGCCTTCGCGGCGATCGTGTGCTCGAGCGGGCCGCCCTGCATCCCCGGCATGACGGCCGAGTCGACCGCCTTCGCGTGCTCCTCGCGGCAGAGGATGAACCCGGCGCGCGGGCCGGCGAGCGTCTTGTGCGTCGTCGAGGTGACGAAGTCGCAGTGCTCGACCGGATTCGGCTGCAGCCCCGCGGCGACGAGTCCCGCGAAGTGGGCCATATCGCAGAGGAGCAGCGCGCCCACCTCGTCGGCGATCGCGCGGAACTTGTCCGTCTCCACCGTGCGCGGATACGCCGAGCCGCCGCAGACGATGACCTTCGGCCGCGCCTCCTTCGCCTTCGCGAGCACGTCGTCGTAGTCGACGAGCATCGTCTCGGGCGAGACGCCGTAGTGCACGACGTTGTAGAAGCGGCCCGAGAAGTTGACCTTGTGGCCGTGCGTGAGGTGGCCGCCGTGGGCGAGGCTCAGCGCGAGGAGCGTGTCGCCCGGCTCCATCGCGGCGGCGTAGACAGCCATGTTCGTCGGCGCGCCCGCGTGCGGCTGGACGTTCGCATGCTCGGCGCCGAAGAGCTCCTTCGCGCGGTCGATCGCGAGCTGCTCGATCTCGTCGACGACCTCGCAACCGCCGTAGTAGCGGCGACCGGGATAGCCCTCCGCGTACTTGTTCGTCGGCGTCGAACCGACCGCTTCCATCACTGCCGGCCATGTGAAGTTCTCCGACGCGATCAGCTCGATCGTGCCGCGCTGGCGCTCGAGCTCCTTCGTGAGGAGAGCCGCGATGTCGGGATCGATCTCGTCGAGCCCGGCGTGCTTCAACTCCTCGAATGTCGCCTGCGTCGTGGCCATATTTCTGATGCTACGGGACGACCCCTCGGGCATACTTTGGTCAATGCACATGCGCGGGATCGCGGTTATGACGGCGGTGGGGTTGCTCACGCTTCCCGCGCTCGCCGGCGCGGCGTCCCAACTCACCGCGACGAACGTACGGATCGGCGATCACCCGGCGTTTGTTCGCGTCGTCGTCGACTTCAACGGGAGAGTTCCCGTCAACGAGGTCGAGCTCCGCAAACTCACGGCGACGATGGCGGCCATCCGTTTCGCACACCCGGGCGTGACTTCGCAGACGACCGGGCGAACCGGCAACGGCGTGCGCGTTGCGCTCCAGGCGGGAACTCAGAGCGCTCCACGTCACGATGAGCTTCGCGGCCGCACCGGTTCAAGTACGTCTCGTACGCGGTCGTAACCGGGAACGCGGCTGGCGATCGACCTCTGGAAGAGCGCCCCGCCTCCGGGCACGACGCAGACGTGTCGCGGATTGTCGGTGCATGTCGTGTCCATCAAGCGTGGCGTCGTCACCGTCGCCGGGCACTGAGCGCACGGATCTTCGAGAACCAGTTCCAGGTCGTCGTCCGCGGCGCGAACGGCAAAGTGCTCGGCCAGCGACACGTGTTCGGCCCGGGTGCCTGGGTCGCGCACATCCACTACACGGCAACGCATCGGCAGACGAGCGACACTCGAGGCGGTCGCGCTTCTCGGCGAAGGACGGCTCGATCGAATGCCTCGCCCAGGTCCGCAGCGACGATCCCCGCTAGCTAGAAAGTTTGCCCGCGCCGTGGCGGAGCACGACCGGCTCGGCGCCGCGGAGATCCATGACCGTTGACGGCGTACCCGGCAGCTCGCCCGCGTCGACGATCGCGCCGACAGGCTGCGCGGATCTCCTCTGGGATGTCCTCGACGCGGCGTGAGTCCGGGCCGCCGGAGAGGTTCGCGCTCGTCGCGGCGACAACGCCGACTTCGCGCACGACGTCGGCGGCCTCCGGCGGAAGATTCGGCACACGCACGCCGGCGCTCTCGAAGACGAGCGTGTACGCGCCCGGCAGGTAGCGCTCGAGTACGGCGCGGTCGAGTCCCGGCACCGCGGCGAGGAGCGCATCGATGTCGGCGGCGATGAGCGCGACCGGCTTCGAGCGGTCGCGACCTTTCAGCTCGTAGAGGACGTCCTCGTGCTCCGGCAGCGCGCACAGTCCGTAGACCGTGTCGGTCGGGAGGATCACGGCCTGGCCTGCACGGAGTGCCGCGACGGCGTCGTTCACTTCGCACCTTCCACGACGCGGTCGGTTCCCGTCAGATCCGGCGTGATGCGCACGTCGCGCCAGCCCGCACTCGCGAGGATCTCCCCGACCGCAGGAGCCTGGCCGTCCCCGACCTCGAAGGCGACGAACCGCGCGTCGGTCGCGTGCGCGAGGCGCTCGTGCGCGCCCGCGCCGATGAGCGCAACCTCCGGCTCGAAGTGGAGCTCAACCTGCAGCCCGTCGAGGCTCTCGACGTACGGCGGATTCGCAACGACGAGATCCCAACCCTCGCCGGCCGCCTCCACCCCGTCCTGTTCGCGAAGCTCGACGTCCAGCCCCAGCCGCTCGGCGTTCTCGCGCGCGAGCGCGAGCTGCCTCCGGGGAGATGTCCACGCCGATGACAACCGCGTCGGGTCGCTCGTCCTTTAGCGCGAGCGCGATCGCGCCGGAACCGACGCCGACGTCGAGAATCCGCGGCCGCTCGGACTCCGCGACGAGCGCGAGTGCGCGCTCGACGAGCGTCTCCGTCTCGGGCCGCGGCACGAGCGCGCGCGCGTCGGTCTTCAGCGTCAGCCGCCGGAAGCCCCACTCACCGAGGACGTACGCGAGCGGTTCCCGCGCCTCGCGCCGCGCGAGCAGCGGCTCCAAGCCGTCCACCTCCTCGTCGCCCCGCGCCGCCAGACCCGAGCGCGTCGTCCCGAGCACGTGCGCGACGAGCCACTCCGCATCGACGCGCGGCGTCTCGACGCCCGCAGCCGCCAGGCGCCGCTCGGCGTCGGCGAGCGCCTCGCGCGCGATCACTCGCCGAGCGCGCGCCGACGGTCGTCGGTGACGAGCGCCTCGGTGAACTCGTCGAGCTCGCCTCCGAGGATCCGGTCGAGCTGGTGGACGGTGAGCTTCACGCGGTGGTCGGTGAGGCGGTTCTCGGGGAAGTTGTACGTGCGGATCTTCTCCGCCCGCTCGCCGCTGCCGATCTGCGCGTTGCGCGTCGCGTCGAGCTCGGCGCGCTGCAGCTCACGCTCGCGCTCGTACAGGCGCGCGCGAAGGACGCGCATCGCCTTGTCCTTGTTCTGGAGCTGCGATTTCTCGTCCTGCATCGCGACGACAACGCCGGTCGGGACGTGCGTGATGCGCACCGCGGAGTCGGTCGTGTTCACCGACTGGCCGCCGGGGCCGGTCGAGCGGTAGACGTCGATCTTGAGGTCGTTCGGGTCGATTTCGATCTCGACCTCCTCCGCCTCCGGCATCACCGCGACCGTTGCGGTGGACGTGTGGATCCGCCCGGCGCTCTCGGTCTCGGGAACGCGCTGGACGCGGTGCGTGCCGCCCTCCCACTTGAAGACGGAGTACGCGCCGTCGCCCTTCACCGCGAACGTCACTTCCTTGTAGCCGCCGCCGTCCGAATGGCTCGCCTCGAGCTCCTCGACCTTGTAGCCGCGCCGCTCGGCGTAGCGAACGAGCATCCGGTAGATGTCGCCGGCCCAGAGCGCTGCCTCGTCGCCGCCGACACCCTGGCGCACCTCGACGAGAACGTCCTTGCGGTCGGCGGGATCGGTCGGGACGAGTGCGACGCGCAGCTGCTCCTCGATGCTCGCCGCGCGTGCTTCGAGATCCGGGACGAGCTCGCGGAGGTCGGCGTCGTCGCGCGCCGCCGCGAGGTCGTCGCGCACCAACTGCCACTCGCGCGCGAGCTTGTACGGCTGCTCGAGCTCCTTCAAGCGCCGTCCGACGTCGGCCGCCTCGCGGTGGTCGTTGTAGACCGACGGATCGGACATGCGAGTCTGGAGTCTCCTCGTAGGAGCGCGCGAGCTCCGCAACGAGGTTGTTCGAAGTCGGCGGCCATGGCCGCGCCTACGTTAGCCGGGCCTCCAGGCTGATCTCCGGGACGCCGGCGAGCGCCTTCGAGACGGGGCAGTTCTCCTTCGCGGTTTGCGCCGCCTCGCGGAACCCGTCCTCGTCAAGGCCGGGGACGGTGCCCTCGACCGTCAGCGCGACGCGTCGTGATCCCCTCGCCCGGCTGGAACGTGACGGTCGCCGAGGTGCGGAGCTCGGTCGGCGGCGTCTCTGCGCGTGCGAGCGCGCCCGAGAGCGCCATCGAGAAACACGACGCGTGCGCAGCCGCGATGAGCTCCTCAGGACTCGTCGCCGTCGGCGCGTCCTCGGAGCGGTTGACCCAAGTGACCGGCTGCTCACCGATCGCGCCGCTCGTCGTCGAGACGATCGTTCCGGAGCCTTCGAGGAGGCTCCCCTGCCAGACGACCTCTGCACGACGATCAGTTGCCATCAAGCCATCACCTCCACTAGAGATTGTTCGCTACCAACGTTCTCGAGATCGAGCACCTCACTGAGCGCGTGGATCGAGACCTCGAGCTGGTCGAGCGTCGGCTCACGCGTCGTCAGCCGCTGCAGCCACAACCCGGGCGCGAGCAGCGTCATCAAGATCTTGTTGTCCGAGTGCTTGCCGGCGAGGCGGATCAGCTCGTACGCGAGGCCGGCGATCGGGAGGAGCAGCAGCGCGCGTGTGAGGATCACGTACTGCCACGGCAGCCGGCCGAACGGCGCGTACACAAACGCGCTGATCACGACGACCCAGAAGAGGAACGACGTTCCGCAGCGCGGATGGATGAGCGAGAACCGCTGCGCGTTCTCGGGCGTGAGCTCCACTCCGGCCTCGTACGCGTTGATCGCCTTGTGCTCGGCTGCGTGGTACTGGAAGACGCGCTTCAGGTGCGGGAGCAAGCTCAGGAGCGCGAGGTAGCCGACGAAGATGGTGATTCTGATCAGCGCCTCGGCGAGCACGAATAGCGGGCCGTTCGAGATCGGCAGGAGGTCGGCGAGAAGCCCTGGCCCGACCTTGAACACGGCGAGGGCAAACCCGATCGCGACCATGAACGAGAAGAACAGCGCCCAGCGGCCGATCTCGGCCGGCTCCTCGTCCCCCTCGGTCTCCTCGACGGCGGCGTAGTGCGCCGAAACGGACAGCGCCCGAAAGCCGATGGCGAGCGACTCGCCGAGCGCGATCACGCCGCGCACGATCGGCAACCGGAACGCGAGGTGGCGCGCCATCGCGGAATCGATGGAGTGGGAGACGTGCGCGATCTCGCCGGACGGCTTGCGGACGGCGACGGCCCAGTTGCCGGGGCCACGCATCATCACGCCCTCGAGGACAGCTTGGCCTCCGACGTTGGCCATCGCGGTGGGCTAGCGAGCGCGCTTCGCGCGCTCAGCGGCCTCGAGCCGGCGCTGGAACCGCTCGACGCGGCCGCCCTGGTCCATGAGCTTCTGCTTGCCCGTGTAGAACGGGTGGCACTGGGAGCAGATGTCGACGTGCAGCTCGGACTTTGTCGAGCGCGTCTGGAACGTGTTTCCGCACGAGCACGTCACCGTGGCGACGACGTATTCGGGATGAATGCCGGTCTTCATTGCTTATCCAAGATAGCAGCGGCCCTATGGGCTTCCACGTTGCCGCCCGAGACGATTACGGCCACGCGCGGGCCGGCTTCGACCTTCCCCGCGAGCACCGCTCCGAACGCCGCCGCGCCCGCGGGCTCGCATGCGAGCTTCGCCTGCGCGTAGAGGAAACGCATGCCTTCCGCGATCTCGTCCTCGGTCACGAGGACGTTCTCGACGCGACCGCGGCAAAGCTCGAGCGGCAGGTCGCCCGCGAACGGAGGAGCGAGGCCGTCCGCGATCGTGTCGGTGCCGACGGGGACCGATCGGCCGGCTTCGAGCCCGGCGCTGAAGGCGGGCGAGCGCTCCGGCTCGACGGCAACGACGCGCGCGCGGCCGTCGAGTGCCGCGACGATGCCCGAGACCAGGCCGCCGCCGCCGACGCCGACGACCACCGTCTCGAGATCCGGTACGTCCTCGAGCAACTCGAGCGCGAGCGTGCCGTGACCCGCGACGACGAGCGGATCGCTGTGCGGATGGACGAAGACGCGCCCCTCGCGCTCGACGAGCTCGAGCGCGCGATCGTACGCAGCCGACGGATCCGGAGGTGAGAGATCGACCGTCGCGCCGAACCCGCGCGTGCGCTCGATTTTGAACGCGCTCGCGCTCTCCCACATCTCGACGACACAGTCGACGCCTTCCGCCCGCGCGGCCCAGGCGACCGCCTGCGCGTGATTGCCGGCCGACCACGTCACGACGCCACGCCTCTTCTCTTCCTCAGTCAAAGCAAGGATCCGGTTGATCGCGCCGCGGGCCTTGAACGAGCCCGTGTGCTGGAAGAGCTCGGCCTTGAGCCAGACGCCGTCGTGCGACCGCAACGCCGGCGTCCGGAGCACGCGTCCGGCGATCCGTTCGCGCGCTGCCGCGACGTCGATCACGCAGGAACCCGAGCGCCGACAGGCAGACCGAGCCGGACGGTGAACACGGTCAGCTTTCCCGCGCCGCTCTCGACGGCGACGCTCCCGCCCATCGCGAGCGTCAGCTCCTTCACGATCGCAAGCCCGAGACCCGTGCCGACCGGCCGCTCACGCCCGTAGCGCTCATGGAGGTAGAAGCGCTCGAACGCGTGCTCCCGGTCGCCGTCGTCGAGGCCCGGGCCGGTGTCCTCGACGCGGAGGACACCGGGCTCGGCGACGACGCGCACCTCGCCGCCGGCGGGAGTGAGGCGCAACGCGTTCTCGACGAGGTTGGAGACGACCTGGAGGACGCGGTCGGCATCGGCAACTGCCGGGGCAGGTCCACTCGTCACCGCATGCAGCGTCACGCCGAACTCCGCTGCGGTCTGCTGGTAGCGGCGCGCCGCGTCCTCCACCACGTCGGCGAGGTCGATCTCCGCGTTGTGCACGCTGAAGTCGGTCTTGTTCATACGCGCGAAGTCGAGGAGGTCCTTGACGAGCCGCTCCAGCCTCCTAGCCTCTGCCGTCACGATCGCAGCCGCCTCGCGCGGCTCGATCGCGCCGTCCTCGACCGCCTCGGCGTAGCCGCGGATCGCGGTGAGCGGCGTCTTGAGCTCGTGGCTGACCGAGAGGAGGAAATTCCGCTCCGCTTCCTGCGCTCGCTGAAGCTGCTCGACGAGCGCGTTGAACGAAGCGGCGAGTGTCGCGATCTCGGTGGCGCCCTCGACCGGCACCGGCTCGGGATGCGTGCCGCCCGCGAGCGTGCGCGCGGCCGTCGCGATCCGGTCGATCGGGCGTGAGATCCGGCGCGCGACGAGGAACGCGGCGACCGCGGCGAGCAGGCCGCCAGCGCCTGCGGCGATGAGCAGCCCCCAGACGTACGGCGACCAGAGCGACGTCGCCGTGCTCTGCGGGCGCAAGAGGATGAGGTCGTGGGGGGTCGAGTACCGCGCGGCGAAGTAGTACGAGACGCCGCCGGAGGTCGAGGTCCCCTGCACAGGCCGATGGGCCCCGAGACTCTGCTGCGCGAACTGAGGAAGGATCGCCGCGTTCCGTCGAGTAGCTCTCGTGCTGTTGGCGGAGGATCGCCTGGACGTTCGGCGGGACGGTTCGCGTCACAGACGCCTGCACCGCCTGCGCGACGATGTCGGCCTGGTGCGCGACATCCTGCAGCGTCGCCTTCTCCACCGCGCGCCGCGTGAGGACGAGGCCGAGGCCGATCGTCAGCGCGACACAGATGATGACGACGACTCCGATCGCCTGGAAGAGCCGCGAGCGGAGACTCGCGCCGCGCATCAATCCGTCGCGATGAGCTTGTAACCGGCGCCGCGCACGGTGCGGATCCCTTCCGCGTCGCCGAGCTTGCGGCGCAGCTGCGCGACGTGCATGTCCACCGTGCGCGTGCCGCCGGGGTACGTCATCCCCCAGACGAGATCGAGCAACCGCTCGCGCGAGAGGACGATGCCGGGATGCTCGAGGAAGCACGCGAGGAGGTCGAAC
Organism: uncultured Actinomycetes bacterium; assembly: GCA_963816735.1. Classification (GTDB taxonomy): domain Bacteria; phylum Actinomycetota; class Thermoleophilia; order Gaiellales; family Gaiellaceae; genus Palsa-739. The sequence goes on along the minus strand of CAWFLY010000010.1, from coordinate 37,966 downwards.
TCCTTGCCCGTGAGCTCGACCGGAGCACCGCCGACGGTCACCTCGCGCGAGTCGCGCCGCAGGACGACCTCGCGGGCCGACAGCACCTCGATCCGCGTTGCGCTGCTCCGAGCGGCGGAGGATCGCCTTGATCCGCGCCGAGAGCTCTCGCGGCGAGAACGGCTTGGCGACGTAGTCGTCGGCGCCGATCTCGAGCCCCGCGACGCGATCGGGTTCCTCGTCGCGCGCAGTGAGCATGATGATCGGCACGTTCGAGCCGGCGCGGATGCGGCGACAGACCTCGAAGCCGTCGATCCCCGGCAGCCCGATGTCGAGCACGACGAGGCGGACCGGATGGTGGCGAAGTTCGCTAACCGCCTCCTCGCCCGACCGAAGCCAGACGACGCGCCAGCTGTCCTGCTGCTCGAGGTACTGCTTGACGAGACGACCGATCGAGTCGTCGTCCTCGACAAGTAGGAGAACTCCGCCGGTGGCGCGAGCGTTCACAGCCGCAGGATAAGCGGGTCAGCGCGCAGACGCCTACGCCCTTAGGCGTGCTTCTTCTCGACCACCACGGAGTCGGCCGGGCCGCTCGGGTCGGGCCACGTCACGAGGACGTGCCAGCCGGGCTTGACGCCTTGAGCTTGATGGCGGCGCCGCCCGCGGTGACTTTCGTCGCCGACGGAGACGACCGAGATCGCCTGAATCGTCGCGTCGGCCTCGCGCACCGTGAGCGTCCCGGCGAGTTGCTGACCACGACGCCACGGTCGACGTGCCACGTGACTCCGCTCGTGTTGAGGACTTGGGCGCGCACCATGCTCTTCCCGAACAACGACCGCGACCATGACGCGCTGCAAGCGCGAGCCCCTGCGGCACGATCCAGAGCGAGATGTTGAGCGCCACGAGGATCGGCTGCGAGGAGAAGGAAACGGCGGTTCCGCATGACCTCATTGTGCGTCAAACGCGCGGTCGTGCGGGGTAAAGCGCCCGTAAAACGCGATTTTCGCCGCTCAGGTGCTCGTGTATTCCGGGCCCGGAGCCGCCCTCGGGCGGCGTCAGACGGCCGCCCTTCGCGGTGATCGCGCCGCACTGGACGCAGTTCGACGGCGCGACCTCGAGCGTGACGGTGCCGTCGTCCGCCTCGGCGCCGACCTCGTAGACGTGCGCGGGGCACATCGCGGCCCACATCCGCGCGACGTCGGCGGACACTTTCCGCTCGATGCGGATGTGGTTTGGCTGGTCGTCGCGCGTCTTGTTCCCCGACGCGAAGACCGACGAGAGCTTGTCGAACGTGAGCTTCCCGTCTGGCGCGGGATAGCTCGCGGCGCGGTTCGTCGTGATGAGCGACGCGTCGGCGTCGGGTTCCGCCTGCTTCTTCCCGGCGCTGAGCCGGCCCTTCGAGACGGTCATCGCGCTCGCGAAGCGCGCCGCCGACGACGAAGCCGCGCTGGAAGACCTGGCGCATGTCGCGCACCTCCTTGAGGTCCTTCCAGATGAAGCTCTCGCGGATCGCGTCGTCGTACGACGCGAGCGCGGTCGCCGGCGTCTCGCCGCGCTGAAGCGCGCGGTACGCGGCCTCCGCCGCGAGCCGGCCCGACTCGATCGCGTAGTGGACGCCCTTGAGTCGCGGGATGTTGACCATCCCCGCGCCGTCGCCGCACAGAAGCAGCCCGGGCGCGTGGAGCTTGCTCGGCAGCGAGTGGAAGCCGCCGCTCGGGATCGTCTTCGCTCCCCACTCGAGCCGCTCGCCGCCCTCGAGGATCTTGCGGATCTTCGGGTGCGTCTTCAGCTCCTGCAGCAGGTCGTGGACGGAGAGCTCGGAGTCGCGGTAGTCGAGGCCGACGACGAGACCGATCGTGACCATGTCCTCGCCGAGCGGATAGATGAACGAGCCGCCGAACTCGCGGTACTTCGCGCCGCCGCGCAGCGGCCAGCCCATCGTGTGGACGATGTTCTTGAGCGGCTTCGCGACCTTCCAGACCTCCTTGACGCCGAGCTCCCAGACCTGCGGCTCGTTGCCGCGCAGGCCGAAGCGGTCGATCGCGACGCCGGTGAGATGGCCCTGCGTCCCCTCGGCGAGGACGGTGACCTTCGCGACGAGGTCGGCGCCCGGCTCGAAGTTCGGCAGCTCCTGTCCCTCGCGGCCGCGTCCCTTGTCGCCGGTGCGGACGCCGACGACGCGGCCGTGGTCGACGAGGAGCTTCTGCGCCGCGGTTTCGGGGAGGATCATCGTGCCGCCCTCTTCCGCTTTCTCCGCGAGGTAGCGGCCGAGCTGCGACAGGGAGAAGATCCAGTTGCCGTGGTTCTTCATCGGCGGCGGCGGCGGGATGCGGAGCGCGTTGCGCTTCGTGAGCACGTAGACGGCCTCGCCGTGCACCTCGCCGTAGTTCGGCAGGTCCTGCATCCGGAAGCCCTCGCCGAAGAGGCGCCGCAAGCGCGCGCGGGTTGACGACCGCGCCCGAGAGGAGATGCGAGCCGGGCTGCTTGCCCTTCTCGAGCAGCGCGACGGGAACTTCGCCCAGGCGCTCCGCCGTCTCCGGGTCGGCCTCGAGCAGCTGGCCGAGCCGGATCGCGCATGCGAGCCCCGCCGGGCCGGCGCCGACGATGAGCACGCCGACCTCGATCCGCTCGTCGACCGGGTCGGTCGGCGGCGCGACGAAGTCCGCGGCGTTGAACGGCGGCGGGAAGTTCGACGGGCGGCTCATCGCAGCCGCTGATCCGCGCGACGGATCAGCTCGGTGAGCTTCGGGACGATCTCGTGGACGTCGCCGACGACGCCGAGGTCGCTGAAGTCGAAGATCGGCGCGTTCGCGTCCTTGTTGATGGCGACGATCGTGCCGGAGCTCTGCATGCCGACCTTGTGCTGGATCGCGCCCGAGATGCCGAGCGCGACGTAGAGCTTCGGCGAGACGGTCTTGCCGGTCTGGCCGATCTGCGCCGAGTACGGGTACCAGCCGGCGTCGACGACGGCGCGCGTCGCGCCGACCGCGCCGCCGAGCGACTGCGCGAGCTCCTCCGCGAGCGTGAAGTTCTCGGGCGCGCCGAGGCCGCGGCCGCCCGCGACGATCACGTCGGCGTCCTCGATGTTCACGCCGCCCGACTCCGCCGCGTCCTGCGCGACGAGCGTGAGCGCGGTCGAGTGCGCGGCGTACTGCGGCGAGACGTCGACGACCTCCGGCTCGCCGCCGCCGGTCTCGGTCGCGTCGAACGAGCCGGCGCGGAAGAGGGCGAGGCGCGGCGTGCTCGTCCAGCCGACGTCGACGTAGACGGAGTCCTGCAGCGCGGGGCGCTTGCCGACGAGCTCGCCGCCCTGCAGCTCGATGTCGGCGAGATCCCAGTTGAGCCCGGCGTCGAGCCGTGCGGCGAGACCGGCGGCGACGTCCGCGGCGAGGACGGAGTTCGCGAACAGGACGGTGTCGTAGCCGCCGTCGGCGACGACCTGCGCGAGCACGTCGATCCGCGGCTGCGGCAGCGGCTGCGCGACCTCGGCGTCCTCGCACGCCCAGACCTTCTCCGCGCCGTACGTCGCCGGCCTGCGCGGCGAGCGACTTCGCGCCCTCGCCGATGATCACGGCGTCGACGTCACCGAGCGAGGCGGCCTTCGAGAGCACGCCGAGCGAGCCCTTCTGGATCGCGTCGCCGTGGTGCTCGAGGAAGACGAGCGTGCCATCAGATCAGCCTCTTCTCCGCGAGGAAGTCGACGATCGCCTGCGCGGCGTTGCCGTCGTCCTCGATCTTCCTCGCGTCGCCGCGCGCGGGCGGCGTGCCGAGCGCGAGCACGGTCGTGCGCGAGCCGGCCTCCCCCACGTCGCCCGCGTCGACGCCGAGGTCGGCGAGCGAGAGGACGTCCTGCTGCTTCTTCTTCGCGCCCATGATCCCCTTGAGCGACGGGTACCGCGGCTCGTTGATCGCGTCGCTCACCGCGACGACGGCCGGCAGCGGCGCCTCGATCGTGTCGTAGCCGAACTCCGTCTGGCGCTTCGCGCGGAGCGAGCCGCCGTCGACGGTCAGCTCCATCGCCTGGGAGACGACCGGGCGGCCGAGCCGCTCGGCGACCGCGGCCCAGAGCACGGCGCCGTCGGCGTCGGACGCCTGCTGGCCGAAGAGAACGAGATCCGGCTCCTCCTTCGCGAGCGCCGCCGCGAGCAGACGGCTCGTCGCGACGAGATCCGACCCCGCGGCGGCGTCGTCGGAGACGAGCACCGCGCGGTCGGCACCCATCGCGAGCGCCTTGCGCAGCGAGTCGAGCGCCTTCTGCGGGCCGAGCGAGACGGCGACGACCTCGGTGTCGGAGTCGCCCTTGAGCCGCAGCGCCTCCTCGACCGCGTTCGCGTCGAAGTGGTTGAGCGAGCCCTCGCCGGAGCGGTCGAGGCGCTTCGTCCCGGGATCGATCCGACCGGCTCCCTCGGGGACATGCTTGACGCAGACGGCGATCTTCATACGGGCGGGACTCTAGTTGCGGCGGCCGGACGCGTGATTCACATACTCGCGGCGAGCGAGAGCACGTCTTTCACGAACACGCGCGTCTCCCGGTACATGCCGTGCCTGCGGACCGCGCGCTCGCCCTGGTACCAGCCCGCAAGAGCCTTCCGCGTGTTGCCGTGGAAGTCGTCGCAGGAGATGGCGGAGATAGCCGGACGCCGACGTGGATGTTCCCGCTCGCGCCGTGCCCGACGTGATGGCCGATCAGCACGGTCTCGACGAATCGCCACGTGTACGGCTCGATCTGCATGATCCCGCGCGCCCCGGTCTCCGAGACGAGCCGGTTGTTGTAGCCCGACTCCATCCACGCGAGCCCGCGCACGAGGTGCGACGTTCACGCCGTAGTGCGCGGCCCAGTGGTCGAGCAGGAGCCGGACCGAGGCGATGCTCATGGTGCGCGGCGGCGTGCGCCGCGCGTGGCGATGCGCGAGCGCGGCCCGCGTCGTCGGCCCGACGATGCCGTCGGCGGAGAGCTGCGCCCGTCGCTGGAAACGCTCGACGCCGCGCAGCGTCCGCGCGCCGAAGTGGCCGTTGACCGGAACGGTGATCCCGTGACGGACGAGGAGGAACTGGAGAACGGCAACGTCCCAGCCGACGTTGCCGCGCATCGAGCAGCCGCCTGCCGTAGAGCGGACGGCCGAGCGCGCCGAGCGCGACGCGGGTGTTGAGGCCGGCGCGACCGGTGACACGGAGATGGTGGGCGCGCTGGAAGTCGCGGACGCCCTGGACGTGAGCGGCCCGCGGATCGCGTCGATCGCGCCGCCGTAGAGGCCGTGCGCGCGGAGCGCGACCTGTAGCCCGGCGACCTGCGGATTGCGGCCGGCGAGCGCTACGGGCGTCGCCGACGGCGGCGACGGTCGCCACGACGACGCAGAGGAGAAGGCGCGCTGCGCATCGGACCAGCCGATTACGCGGCAGCGGCGCCGATTCCTGCCTCGTGAGCTACCTGCCGGTGAACTTCGGAGCGCGCTTCTCGGCGAAGGCGGCGAGGCCCTCCTTCGCGTCCTCGCTCGCGAAGAGGTCGCCGAACTCCTCCGCCTCGCGCTCGAGCGCGCCGGGCGAGAGCGTTGAGCAGGCGCTTCGCGACGCGAAGCGCGACCGGGCTCTTCTCCGCGAGCTTCGCGCGACGGCGAGCGCGTGATCGAGGACGGGATCGGCGATTGCGTTGACGAGACCGATCCGCAGCGCCTCTTCCGCGTCGACCATCCGGCCGGTGAGGATCGAGCTCCTTCGCGACGCCGAGGCCGCAGACGCGCGCGAGGCGCTGCGTGCCGCCCCAGCCGGGGACGATGCCGAGGTCGATCTCCGGCTGGCCGAGCCGGGCTTTGCTCGACGCGTAGCGGATGTCGCAGCCGAGCGCGAGCTCGCAGCCGCCGCCGAGCGCGAAGCCGTTGATCGCGGCGATCGTCGGCTTCGGCATCTCCTCGAGCAGGCGTGCGGCTTCGTGTCCGAGTGCGCCCCAGTCCTTCGCGCGGCGCTCGGCGTCGAGACCGCTCATGTACTTGATGTCGGCGCCGGCGACGAAGGCCTTCTCCCCGGCGCCGGTGAGGACGACGACGCGCGCGGTGTCGTCCTGCTGCAAGCTCGCGGAGACGGTCGCGGAGCTCGGTCAGCGTCTCGACGTTGAGTGCGTTGAGCGCGTCCTGGCGGTCGATCGTGACGAGCGCGACGCCGCCGTCGTTCGTGACGAGAACGCTCACGCAGGCACGTCTTCGATCCCGCGTACGCCGCGCGGAATCGACCCGGAGCCCCTCCCGGTGCCGCATTAAGCGGCACCGCGCCGCGATGAAATCGACGATCTCGCCGGTCGTCGCGCCCGGGCCGAACACGCCGGCGACGCCGAGCTTCTTGAGCTCTGCGGCGTCGTCGTCGGGGATCGTCCCGCCGACGGTGACGACGACGTCGTCGGCCCCCTCGGCGCGCAGCAACTCGATGATGCGCGGCACGAGCGTCATGTGCGCGCCGGAGAGGATCGAGATCCCGACCGCGTCGGCGTCCTCCTGGATCGCCGTCTCGACGATCTGCTCGGGCGTCTGGTGGAGGCCGGTGTAGATGACCTCCATGCCGGCGTCGCGGAGCGCGCGGGCGATGATCTTCGCGCCACGATCGTGCCCGTCGAGGCCCGGCTTCGCGACGACTACGCGGATCTTCCCAGCCATAGCGGTGAGCCTAGCTCGAATCGGGGCTTTCTACTTACTGATCCTCCGCGCCGCGCGCGTACCGTTTGTCGCGCACATCATTGACGCGCCATTCGGCGCGAAATCGGAGGTGACCCAGAAATGAGAGCCGTTTCCATGGTGGCGGCGGCGGGCGCCACAGCGTTGTTGCTGGGGATGGTTGTGACAATCCCCGGCGCCGCATCCGCAAGCACCAAGCACACCACGTCCGTGTCATACGGGACGATCAGCAACTTCGACGTGTTCAACGACACCGGGCAGGAGACCGAGGGCTTCGAGATCGAACTCGACGGCGTGTCGGCCTCCGACATCACCTACACGTTCGGTGCGCCGTATGAGCGCTACGGCAACCCGACGATCACACCGTTCGCCGGGGGCGTCTACGTCATCTACGCGAGTCCGTGGGACGCGGTGGCAAAGAAATTCACCGCGAGCACTCCGGTCGCCCCCACGCCGATCCAGGCGACGGGGGGCCATGAGTGCTGGACGGGTGGCTCCGCGAACTACCCGACCGCCGGGTGCGAGCACTTCGGCCTCGGCCTGACCGCAAACCCGACGAACGTCGTGTACCAATGGCTCGTCGCGGACCCCGTGCACCAGGGCCAGCTCATGCCCTTCGGCGGAGGCGTGCCGGTTCCCGCGCCGCAGTGGAGCACGAGCCCACCTCTCCACCCGGCCATTAACCCGAACCCGGTCGTCAACGTCGTCGCCCCTGCACCGGAGCCCGACCCTGGCCAGCAGCTGGGCGACGCGGTCTGGGTCAAGGTGTACATGACCGAGTCGCCCGCCCCGTCGGACCTCAACCACCTCGTCTCGGGCGACGTTCATGTCCCCGACCACGCGGTTGAGGTCGAGACCGAGTGGCTGCTGATCCAGGCTGGGTCGAACAGCATCCAGACGGAGCTCGCCAACAGCGACCAGCTCGGCGCCAAGAGCAAGTCGATCGTCCGCAAGTACCAGTTCTTCAAGTACACCGGGCCGTACGACGTCGAGAACCACGAGGCGCTGCCCGTCAACGACTCGCAACCCTCGGCCGGCGAGCTCGGCGACCTGATCGGGAACCAGATGGCCGGACTCAACGTCGCCGCCGCCGGGAAGGTTCCTGGCGATCGCGTGCGGCCAAAGGGCTTCTTCGTTCTCAAGCCGGCGTTGACGACCACGTCGACCACGGCGAAGCTCAAGTTCCGCGCCACCGACAACGTGAGCAAGACGTTCACGTACTTCTGCTCGCTCGACAAGAAGATCCCGGCGCGCTGCACGAACCCGAAGACCTACACCGGTCTCAAGAAGGGCGTGCACACGTTCTCCGTCTACGCCATCGACAAGGCAGGCAACCCCTCGAAGGCGCTGCCCTACCGCTGGACCGTGAAGTAACCACCTGCAGTACCGCGACGTACCCGCGGCGCCGCATGACCCTAGAAGACACGTCCGGAACCCGGTTCCGGACGTGTCTTTGGGGGACGGGTCGCTAGAAGACAGGTGTCTCGCGCCACGTGCCCCACACGTCGCGTAGTGCGTCGCACATCTCGCCCATCGTGACGTACGCGCGGGAGGCGTCCATGATCGGCTCCATGAGGTTGCGGCCCTCGACCGCGGCGTCCTCCTTGAGGCGCGCGATCGCGGCCTCCGCCGCCGCCGAGTCGCGGTCGGCGCGCACCGCCTGCACGCGCTCGACCTGCTTCGTCTCGAGCGCGGGATCGATGCGGAGGAGCTCGATCTGCTGCTCTTCCTCGAGCTGGTACCGGTTGACGCCGACGATGACGCGCTCGCCGCGCTCGACCTCCGCCTGGTAGCGGTAGCTCGCCTCGGCGATCTCGCGCTGCTGGAAGTTCTGCTCGATCGCGGGGATGACGCCGCCGAGCTCCTCGATCTGCGCGAAGTAGTCGTACGCCTGCCGCTCGAGCTCGTTCGTGAGCTGCTCGAGGTAGTACGAGCCGCCGAGCGGATCGGCCGTGTTCACGACGCCGGTCTCGTGCGCGATCACCTGCTGCGTGCGCAGCGCGAGCCGCACTGCGTGCTCGGTCGGCAGCGCCAACGCTTCGTCGAACGAGTTCGTGTGGAGCGACTGCGTCCCGCCCAAGCACGGCCGCGAGCGCCTCGATCGCGGTGCGGATGAGATTGACCTCCGGCTGCTGCGCCGTGAGCGACACGCCGGCGGTCTGCGTGTGGAACCGCATGAGCCAGCTCCGCGGATCCTTCGCGCCGTACTTGTCCCGCATCTGCGTCGCCCAGATCCGGCGCGCCGCGCGGTACTTCGCGATCTCCTCGAAGAAGTCGAGATGCGCGTTGAAAAAGAACGACAACCGCGGCGCGAACGAGTCGATGTCCAAGCCGCGCTCGAGACATGCCTCGACCAGCGCGAACCCGTTGGACAGCGTGAACGCAAGCTCCTGCGCCGCGTTCGAGCCGGCCTCGCGGATGTGGTACCCGGAGATCGAGACCGGGTGCATGAGCGGCATGTGCTCGGCGCACCACTCGACCATGTCGACGACGAGCCGCATCGACGGGTGCGGCGGGAAGATCCACTCCTTCTGCGCGATGTACTCCTTGAGGATGTCCGTCTGGACGGTCCCGCGCAGCGCGGCGAGCGGCACGCCCTGCTCCTCGCCGACGCACGCGTAGAACGCGAGCAGCATCGCGGCCGGGCCGTTGATCGTCATCGAGGTCGAGACCTCGCCGAGCGGGATCCCGTCGAAGAGCGTCTCCATGTCGGCGAGCGAGTCGATCGCGACGCCCTCGCGGCCGACCTCGCCGAGCGAGCGCGGATGGTCGGAGTCGTAGCCCATCAGCGTCGGCATGTCGAACGCGGTGCGACAGCCCGGTCTGGCCGTGCTCGGTCAGGTAGCGGAACCGCTCGTTCGTCTCCTCCGCGGTCCCGAAGCCGGCGAACTGGCGCATCGTCCAGAGCCGGCCGCGGTACATCGACGGGTAGACGCCGCGCGTGAACGGGAACGAGCCGGGCCAGCCGAGGTCGCGCTCGTAGTCGATCTCGACGTCGTCGGGCGAGTAGAGCGGCTCGTTCTCGACGCCCGAGATCGTGGAGAAGAGCTCGCCCTGCCGCTCCGGCGTCTTCTCGTAGCGCTCGCGCCACTCGCCGGCGCCGCCGGTGCGCTCCGTCTTGTCGGTCGTCGCCATTGCCCATGAAGTCTAGGCGGTCGTTCGCGGTCGAGCTGCCGGGCCTTACGTCACCTTCGTGGACGCGTCCGACGTGACGCTGAGGTTGTTGTAGCCGGCCGCCGAGACCGTCTCGACCACACGCAGTCTCTTCCCGACGTCAGCGGCCACAGGCTTGTACGTCTTCGCCGTCGCGCCGGAGATGTTCGTGCAGCTCGCGATGGTGGTGCCGGTGCACCGCATCCACTGATACGTCCGTGACGTCGGCGTCGGCGTGTAGGAGCCCTGCGTGATCGACGACGTCACGCCGTGCTTCGGGTAGCCGAAGATCTGGACCTTCGTGTTCACCACGAAGGTGCCCTTGACGACCAGAGCCGACGCGGCAGACGTGGACCCGCCGCTGTAGAGCGTCGCCGTCGCCGTCTCGACCACGCGCAACTTCGTCCCGACGTCAGCCGGTACCGGCGTGTACGTCTTGTACGTCGCGCCCGAGATGTTCACGCAGTTGTTGCCGCTCGAGTCGCACCGCTTCCACTGATACGACCGGCTGGTGGGCGAAGGCGTGTACGTCCCCGCCGTCAGCGTGGCGGCGGTACCGACCGTCGGCGTCCCGTTGATCGCCACCGCCGTGGTCGTCGGCGAAGATGCCGTTGACCACGACCGCGCTCGAGGTCGAGCTGCCGTTGTTGTAGCCCGCCTTCGACACCGTCTCCACGACCCGCAACGTCGAGCCGACCTGACCGGAGAGCGGCGTGTACGTGTTGCTCGTCGCGCCACCGATGTCCGCGCAGCTCGCACCCGAGCTGTCGCAGAGCCGCCACTGATACGACCTCGAGGTGGGCGACGGCGAATAGACGCCGTTCGTGATCGTCGTCGCCGTGCCGAGCCGTCGGCGTGCCGTTGATCGCCACCGCCGTGGTCGTCGAGAAGCTCGCGTTGACGACGACCGGGCTCGCGGCAGACGTCGAGCCGCCGTTGTTGTATCCCGCCTTGGACACCGTCTCCACGACGCGGAGGGTGCCGCCGACATCGCCCGCTACCGGCGTGTACGTCGAACTCGTCGCGCCGCCGATGTCCGCGCAGCTCGTGCCCGAGCCGTTGCACAGCCGCCACTGATACGAGCTGGACGAGGGCGTCGGCGTGTAGCTCCCCGCCGTCAGCGTCGACGCTGCATCGACCATCGGCGTCCCGTTCACCGCCACCGCCGTGTTCGTCGCGATGCTGCCGTTGACGACGACCGGGCTCGCCGCAGACGTCGAGCCGCCGTCGCTGTAGCCGGCCTTCGTGACCGTCTCCACGACGCGGAGGGTGCCGCCGACATCGCCGGCGACCGGCGTGTACGTGCTGCTCGTCGCGCCACCGATGTCCGCGCAGCTCGCACCCGAGCTGTCGCACAGCCGCCACTGATACGACGTACCCGTCGGAGCCGGCGTGTAGCTCCCCGCCGTCAACGTCGACGCCGTGCCGACCGTCGGCGTGCCGTTGATCGACACCGCAGTATTCGTCGTGATCGGGCCCTTGACGACGAGCGCGCTCCTGTCAGACGTCGAGCTGCCGTCGTTGTAGCCGCTCTTCGACACCGTCTCGACGACGCGCAGCGTCGATCCGACATCGCCCGCGACCGGCGTGTACGTGCTCGAGGTCGCGCCACCGATGTTCGAACAGTTGTTTCCGGCGCTATCGCACGACTCCCACTGATACGAGCTGGACGCCGGCGTCGGCGAGTAGCTCCCGGCAGTGATCGTCGATGCCGTACCAACCGTCGGCGTCCCGTTGATCGCGACCGCCGTGCTCGTCGTGAAGTCGCCCTTGATGACCGACCGCGGTCGCGTTCGAGGTAGAGCTGGCGTCGTTGTAACCGGCCCTCGACACCGTCTGGACGATCCGCAGGGTCTTCCCGACGTCGCCGGCAACCGGCGTGTACGTCTTGTTCGTCGCGCCGCCGATGTTCGCGCAGCTGCCGCCCGAGCTGTTGCACAGCTCCCACTGCTGCGAAACCGACGATGCGGTCGGCGAGAAGACGCTGTTCGTGATCGTCAAGGTGGTGCCGACCGTCGGCGTGCCGTCGATCACGACGTCGGACGTCATCGCGAAGTCGCCGTTGATCACAACCGGGCTCGCCGCGGACGTCGAGCTGCCGTTGTTGTAGCCGGCCTTCGAGACCGTCTCGACTACCCGCAACGTTGAACCGACGTCCCCAGCGACCGGCGTGTACGTGCTCGAGGTCGCGCCGCCGATATCCGAGCAGCTGTTGCCCGAGCTATCGCACTGCCGCCACTGATACGAGCTACCGGTCGGCGTCGGCGTGTAGCTCCCGGCCGTCAACGTCGACGCAGTGCCCACCGTCGGCGTCCCGTTGATCGACACCGCCGTATTCGTCACGAAGCTCCCGTTGACCACAACCGGCGACGCCGCAGACGTCGAACCGCCGTTGTTGTAACCAGCCTTCGTGACGGTCTCGACCACGCGCAACGTGGAACCGACATCGCCGGCAACCGGCGTATACGTCGAACTCGTCGCGCCACCGATATCCGCGCAGCTGGCACCGGAGCTGTCGCACAACCGCCACTGATACGACGTACCCGTCGGCGTCGGCGTGTAGCTCCCCGCCGTCAACGTCGACGCCGTACCCACCGTCGGCGTGCCGTTGATCGACACCGCCGTATTCGTCACGAAGCTCCCGTTGACCACAACCGGCGACGCCGCAGACGTCGAACCGCCGTTGTTGTAACCAGCCTTCGTGACGGTCTCGACCACGCGCAACGTGGAACCGACATCGCCGGCAACCGGCGTATACGTCGAACTCGTCGCGCCACCGATATCCGAGCAGCTGGCTACCGGAGCTGTCGCACAACCGCCACTGATACGACGTGCCCGTCGGCGACGGCGTGTAACTCCCCGCCGTCAACGTCGACGCCGTACCCACCGTCGGCGTCCCGTTGATCGACACCGCCGTGTTCGTGACGAAGCTGCCGTTGATCACAACCGGCGACGCCGCAGACGTCGAACCGCCGTTGTTGTAACCCGACTTCGTGACCGTCTCCACAACCCGCAGCGTCCCGCCGACATCGCCGGCGACCGGCGTGTACGTGCTCGCTCGTCGCGCCACCGATGTCCGCACAGCTCGCACCCGAGCTATTGCACAACCGCCACTGATACGACGTACCCGTCGGAGTCGGCGTGTAGCGAACCCGCCGTCAGCGTCGACGCCGTACCGACCGTCGGCGTCCCGTTGATCGACGACCGCCGTGTTCGTAACGAAGCTGCCGTTGATCACAACCGGGCTCGCCGCAGACGTCGAACCGCCGTTGTTGTAACCCGACTTCGTCACCGTCTCCACCACCCGGAGCGTCCCACCGACATCGCCGGCGACCGGCGTGTACGTGCTCGCCGTCGCGCCACCGATATCCGCACAGCTCGCACCCGAGCTATTGCACAACCGCCACTGATACGACGTACCCGTCGGCGCAGGCGTGTAACTCCCCGCCGTCAACGTCGACGCCGTACCCACCGTCGGCGTCCCATTGATCGACACCGCCGTATTCGTCACGAAGCTTCCGTTGATCACAACCGGGCTCGCCGCAGACGTCGAACCGCCGTTGTTGTAACCCGACTTCGTCACCGTCTCCACCACGCGGAACGTCCCACCGACATCGCCGGCGACCGGCGTATACGTGCTCACCGTCGCGCCACCGATATCCGCACAGCTCGCACCCGAGCTATTGCACAACTGCCACTGATACGACGTACCCGTCGGCGCCGGCGTGTACGAACCCGCCGTCAACGTCGAAGCCGTACCAACCGTCGGCGTCCCATTAATCGACACCGCCGTATTCGTCACGAAGCTGCCATTGACCACAACCGGCGACGCCGCAGACGTCGAACCGCCGTTGTTGTAACTGGAGCGCGTGACCGTCTCCACCACCCGCAACGTCGATCCGACATCGCCGGCGACCGGCGTGTACGTGCTCGACGTCGCGCCACCAATGTTCGAGCAGCTGAGACCCGAGCTATTGCACAACTGCCACTGATACGACGTACCTGTCGGCACAGGCGTATACGAACCCGCCGTCAATGTCGACGCCGTGCCCACCGTCGGCGTCCCGTTGACAGCCACCGCCGTATTCGTCGTAAAGCTGCCGTTGCCGACAACGAACGACGAGGACGCGACCGACGTCGTCAGGCTGTCGCCGCTCGTGCGCGACGCCGTCAACGTAATCGTCTCGGCCTTGTTGTCCTGGACGGAGCTGAGTGTGACGCTGCACGTTCCGGCCGTGATCGTCCCGGTGTTGCCGCTCAGCGTGCCGGTGCCGTCGAACCCGCGAGCGAGATCGCGGTGTTCGAGTTGACCTGGACGCAGTTGCCGTTCGCGTCCCGGCTCTGCACCGTGACGGAGAAGTTCGTGTCCACCGTCGCGCTCCCCGGAACCGAGCTGACGGCGAGCTTCGTCGCACCGCCGGCCGTGAGGACGACGTCGTTCCCGGTGCCGCCCACGTAGCTGATGCGGAACGACTTGCCGCCGATCACGAGGCCAGTTCCTTCCGACAGGCCGGAGAACGTCCCGGTGACGGCGTCGGTGCTGTCGTTGTTGACGATCGTGTAGCTGTCGCCGTTCGTCGGCGTGTAGCCGAGCGATCCGCTCAGCGTGGCACCGGTGAGATTGACCGTGCCTGTGACGTTCAGCTGGCTGTAGCCCGAGCCCGCGGTCGTGCCGTTGAGAGCGACAGAGAACGTCGGGCCTCCGGTCGCGAGGTTGACGTTGCCGCTGTTGAGGATCCCTGGAGCGGGGTTACCCGGCGCGAGCGTCCCGCCCGACGCGGTCGAGGTGACGGTGCCCGTGGTACCGGTCCCCTTCAGCGTGCCGCCGTTCAGGCTGACCGCGCTCGAGCTCTGAGAACCGTTGACGGTAAGCGTGCCCGCGCTCACCGTGGTCGTGCCGTTGTACGTGTTGTTGCCAGAGAGGGTCAAGGTGCCGGCGCCGAGCTTCGTCAGACCAAAGGTCGAGCCGCTGATGACGCCACCAACAGTCAGCGTGCTTCCGGAAACCGTCACCTGCCGCGAGGCGGTCATCGCCACCGCGCCCGTCCCGAGATTCAGCGCGTTCGTACCTGTGAAGGTGAAGTTCCCACTCCAGGTCTGCGGATAGTTGCTCGTCGTGATCGACCGCCGTGGTGTTGTCGATCGTGCCGCCGGAAATCGTGAACGTCCCGGTGCTCGCCCGAGCGCCGACGCGTTGTTGATGTTCAACGTGCCCGCGCTCAGCGTCGTCCCACCGCCGAACGGTTCGCCCCGACAGCGTCAGCGCACCCGCCCCGACTTCGTCAGCGTGAAGGTACTCGCGCCGTCGTTGATCACGCCACCGACCGTCAGCGTGCCCCCGGAAACGGTCACCTGCGCGGGCGCCGCTCAGCGTCACGTTGCCCGTGCCGAGATTCAGGTCGTTCGTGCCGGTGAACGTGAAGTTGCCGCTCCAGGTCTGCGGATAGTTGCTCGTCGTGATCGAGCTGCCCGACGTGTTGTCGATCGTGCCGCCGGAAATCGTGAACGTCCCCGCCGTCGTGCCCAGCGCCGACGCGTTGTTGATGTTCAACGTGCCCGCGCTCAACGTCGACGCCGCCCGTGAACGTGTTCGTGCCCGACACCGTGAGGACGCCGGAGCCGCTCTTCGAGATGCCGCCGCCGCTACCGGAGTAGACGCCGCTCAAGCATGAGCGTCTCGGCCGCGTTCGTGACGCTGACCGTCCGGCCGGCTGTCGACGTCAGCAGGCAGGCTGATCGTGCTGCTGCCGGACGTCGTCGAGTCGCTGATCCCGCTCGCGCCGAGTGTCACCTGGTTGCCGGCGAGCGTGTAACCGCTGCCCGAGATGACGATGCCGGCGAACGTCGTGCCGGCGGTCTCGTCGTTCGTGTTGCTCAGCCGCGCCGCGCCGCTCGGGAACGTCAGCGTCGCCGAGCCGTCAGTCGCGGGCGGGAGGCCACCCGACCAGTTCGCGCCGGTGGTCCAGTTGTTGTTCCCGCCGCCGCCCGTCCACGTACACGACGTGCAGTTCGTCGGAGCGGGCTGGAGCGCGATCGTGTGGGTGATCCAGGGGCTGCTGCTATTGAGCGTGGCGGTGAAATGTCCCCGTCGTCCCGATCGAGGCCTGAAGCGACGTGCCGGCGGAGCCGGTCGAGCGAGACCTCGACGAGTGGGCGCTGCTTCCGAGAGATGACCGTGTATTGCTGCGTGACGTTCTGGCTCGCATCCTGCGTCGAGCGTGACGTCAGTGCCGGCGATTCCCTGCGCCCCATAGAGAGCAAGGATCTCGTCGTTGGCCTGCGTCGTCGTCACCGCACTCGCGGTCGCCGTGCGTGCCGGAGTGCCGGTGTTCGAGGTGGAGACGTCGACGGGAGTGGTCGTGTTCACGCCGCTGAACGCCGTAATGCCGCCCGAGGCGTCGACGCTTCCCGACCACGTCCAGCTGAAGGAGTTACCGCCCTCGTTCCCGGTCGCGACGCGATACCACACCGCCTGCTCGAGGCCGTGCCGTTCGTCGTCGTCGAGCCGATCTGCGTGAAGTTGGAGCTCGTCGAGGAAATGGCGGCGTTGTTCCGCACCGTGGTCTGGGCGACCATCACATCGTTCGCGACGACGCCGGTGGGCGCCGTGAGCGTGAGCGTCGTCGCCCGCTGGTGCCAGTGGCATTGCTCGTTGCGGTACCGCGCATCGCGATCGGGTCGATCACGTACGGCGTCGGCAGCTTCGAGTCGTGCACGCGGAGGTTCAGCCACCAGTGCCCGCCCGCGCGAAGGAGACCGACCAATGGAGGTTCTTCTGGGGAATCCGCTTGCCGCTCGCGTCGAGAATCGCCGGCGGCGCGATGAAGGCATCCTGCGACAGCCGCTTTACGGCTCCGGTGCCGACGAGGAACGCGACGTAGCCGTCAGCGCCGACCCGCGGCGTCAAATTCGAGGGGAGGCCGGCAAACTTCCAGCGCCACGTGGTCGTTCCCATGTGGCGGCCGACGGTGAGGAACTGCTCGACCTTCGTGCGGCTCGCCGTGACGGTCTCGAGCCCGAAGGGAGCGGGACGCCCGACGCCGTGCGCGTACGTGCTCCAGGGGGCGCTGCCTACTCCCTCTGCGGCGAGAGCAAACGAGACGTTCCCATGGCTGATGCCGAACGAGGAGCCACCCATGCGCAGCGTCGTCCCCTGCGCCCGGGTGACGCACGAGCTTCGCGTCGGCCGCGGCCGGCCGAGTGCCTTCGAGAGGAAATGCGGAGTCGCGACGTGCACCCAGGTTCCCGTACCGGGTAGCCCGGCGACGAATGCGACCGTCGTGACCGCTAGCGCAAGAGTGCGAGCGTCCACGCCCGAGCGCTCCACGTGTCGAGGGAACCAGGCCTAGAAGTCGTCTGCCGTAGAGCTACCAATCGTCCGCCCTCCTAAGAGCCGCATGTGGACCGCAGGTCAAACGCGCCGAGTGTAAGCGATATCGGGGCCTCGCGGTATCCCTCGTTCGATTAGTTGAGGACCCGACTTGAGTCCTCGTCCGAGGGACTCTTCCCCGCTAGTCGCGAGAATCGCCCGGCCGCCAGAGCGGCTCGTGGCCGCCGTTCGCGAGGCGCGCAAGCACGAACAGGAGATCGGAGAGCCGGTTGAGATAGACCGCGACGAGCGGATTCGCCGCGTCAACAGCGAGAACGGCGCGCTCAGCGCGCCGGCAGACGGCGCGCGCGAGGTAAAGACGCGCCGCAGTCTCCGTCCCGCCGGGGAGAACAAAGCTCTTCAGCGGCTCGAGCTGGGCGTTCGCCTCGTCGATCTCCGCCTCGAGCCGGTCGATGTACGTCCTGCTCGATGCGAAGCCGTCGTCGTCGCCGGCGCGGAACGGAGAGATCGGCGCCGAGGTCGAAGAGCTCGTTCTGGATGCGGTCGAGCCCCGCAGCGCACCACCCCACCACGGAGTTCAGCTCGTCGACGTCGCCGAGCGCGACGATGCGCGGGTCGAGCTTCGAGACGCGCGAGCCGTCGCCGAGGCTCGTCTGTCCCTTGTCGCCGCCGCCGGTGTAGATGCTCGTCAGGCGGACGGGCTCGTTCCTGTCGCGAGGCACCGACCTAGAGTACGACCGTGATCAGACGCGCGACGAGCGAGGATGTCGACGAGATCGTCGCGAGCTGTACGACCGTCCTTCGCGCTCGCTCACGTTCCTCCCCGTAGCTCCACACGCATCGAGGAGCATCTCGCGCTGGTTCGCGCGCCAGTTCGCCGAAGACGAGCCGTGGGTCTGGGACGAGGGCGGCGTCCGCGGCTTCGCCTCCTCACCGGCGACGAGCTGATGCTACCTCTTCGCTCGACCCGAGCGGATCGGGACGGGCATCGGCACGCGCTCTTCGACCACGTGAAGAACGCTCCGACCGGCTGGCTTCACGCTCTGGGTCGTTCCAGCAGAACGACGGCGCGCGCCGCTTCTACGAGGCGCACGGCGCTGACCGCGATCGAGTTCACCGACGGCGCCGGGCAACGAGGAGAAGACGCCGGACGTCAGGTACGAGTGGCGGCCAGCTCACCGCTCAGCACCGAGCGCGCGATGACGAGGCGCTGGATCTCGCTCGTGCCCTCGTAGATCTCGGTGACCTTCGCGTCGCGGTAGTAGCGCTCGACCGGGAACTCCTTCATGTAGCCGTTGCCGCCGAGGATCTGGATCGCCTCGCTCGTCTGGCGGCGAGCCACCGCCGAGGCGAAGAGCTTCGCCTTGGCCCCCGCTTCGGTGTGCGGCCGGTCGTTCTGCTTCAGCCAGGCCGCGCGATGAACGAGCAGCCGCGCCGCTTCGATGTCGGTCGCCATGTCGGCGAGCTTGGCCTGGATCGCCTGGAACTTCCCGATCGGCTGCCCGAAGGCGTGGCGCTCCTTCGCATACTCGCGCGCCACGTCGTACGCGGCCTGCGCGATCCCGACCGCCTGCGCGGCAATGCCGATGCGCCCGCCGTCGAGCGTCGACATGGCGATGTGGAAGCCCTTCCCCTGCTCGTCGAGTAGGCGGTCGGCGTCGACGAACGCGTCGACCGCGATCGAGTTCGTCGTCGAGGAGTTGAGGCCCATCTTGTCTTCGCGGCTCGTGACTCGGACATCGTCGGCGTCAAGCACGAACGCGGAGATTCCCCTCGCGCGCGGCGCGTCGGGGTCCGTGCGCGCGAAGAAGAGGAACGTGCCCGCGTTCTCGGCGGTGGAGATGAACTGCTTCGCGCCGGAGATCCGCCAGCCGCCGTCCTCCGGGGTCGCCGGGGTCCGTATCGCACTGGCGTCCGATCCTGCCTCGGACTCGGTGAGCGCGAACGCGCCGATCAACTCGCCTCGCGCGAGCGGCGGCACGAAGCGGGCGCGCTGTTCCTCCGTCCCGAAATGCAGGAGCGGCAGCGTCACCGCGCTCGTGTGGACGGCGACCGTCACGCCGACGCCGGCGTCGCCGCGCGAGAGCTCCTCGAGCACGAGCACGTACGCGACGAAGTCGGCGCCCGCGCCGCCGTACTCCTCCGGCACGCAGACGCCCATCAGGCCCAGCTCGGCGAGCTTCTCGTAGACGTCGGTCGGGAAGCGGTGCTCGCGATCCCACTCGGCCGCGTGCGGCTCGACCTCGGCGGCGACGAAGTCGCGCGTGAGCGCCTGGATCTCCTTCTGCTCCGGCGTCAGTTCGAAGTCCACTTATCCGCTCCGGCGCCGGCCAAGCCGGCACCTGCGCTCTTTGTTGAGCTCCGTCGAGCCTACGCTCATAGGTGTGATGCTATGCGCGCGGCTCAGGCAGCGGCGAGAGGCTCTCGTGGCGCATCGCGCATCCGTTCCTCGCACGAGAGGAACGCCTCGACGACCACCGGATCGAACTGGCGCCCCGACTGCGCACGGATCTCGTCGTGGGCCGCCTCCCACGGCAGCGCGTGCCGGTACGGACGGTTGCTCGTCATCGCGTCGAGCGCATCCGCCACGGCGAAGACGCGCGCCGTGAGCGGGATCTCATGCTCGGCCAAGCCGTCCGGATAGCCGCCGCCGTCCCACCGCTCGTGGTGCGAGCGCACGACGCGCAGCCCCTCTCCCTCGAGAAACGGGATCCCCGTGAGCATCCGCTCGCCGATCACCGTGTGCGTTTGCATCCGCTGCCGCTCGGCGTGGGTCAAGCAACCCGCGCTTGCGGAGGATCGAGTCGGGGATGCCGATCTTGCCGACGTCGTGGAGAAGGAAGCCGTGCTCGATCCCGGGATCGCGGTCGAGCGCTCCGGGGTCGAGCTTCGCGAGGATGCAGACCGCGTACCCGCGCACCCGGTGCGAGTGGAGAGCGCTGACGAGATCCTTCGACTCGAGGGCGCCCGCGAGCGCCGAGACGGTCGCCTTGAATGCGTTCGCGATCAGGAGCCGCTGCGCGCGCTCCAGCTCGATGAGGTGGCGGAGATCCTGTGCGTAGAGCAGGAGTTGTTCGTCGTGTTCGATCACGTCGCGCGGGTGTATCCGCACCAGCCCGTCGCGACTCGTGAGCCTCTCGACGACGGAGAGCAGCTCGAGTGGGCTGAACGGTTTCCCGATCACTTCGTCTGCACCGGCCTTGCAGGCGCGGTCGAGTTCCGCGCTGTCGCCGCCGCTCAGGACGACGATCGGGATCTCGCGCGTCTCGTCGTCTCGACGCAGGCGCCCGCAGAGGTCGGCTCCGCTGATACCCGGCAGACGGAGGTCGAGAACAACGGCGTCCGGCGGTTCGCCGCCGAGAAGCGCGAGCGCCTCCTCGCCGGATGCGGCCTCCGTCACCGTGAACGCGGCTCCCTCGAACGTCACGCGCAACAACTCGAGCAGTCGCCGGCTCGTCGTCGACGAGCAGGATCCGCAGATCATTGACCGTTCCCACCTAGAACCTCCCTTCACCCTTCACCCTTACCCTCGGTCCTATCGGCCAACCGAGGCGGCGCCTTGACCACTCGGCCTAACTCGTTCGAGGGGCTAGTACGTGTAGAAGCCCTCGCCCGACTTGCGGCCGAGGCGGCCTGCGGCGACGTGCTCGCGGAGGAGCGGGCACGGCGCGTACTTGTCGTCGCCGAGCCCGTCGTGGAGGACTTCCATGATCGCGACGCACGTGTCGAGGCCGATCAGGTCGGCGAGCGCGAGCGGCCCCATCGGGTGCGCGAAGCCGAGCTTCGCGATCGTGTCGATCGCCTCCGGCTCGGCGACGCCGTCGTGCAGCGCCCAGACGGCCTCGTTGAGTACGGCATGAGAATCCGGTTCGAGACGAAGCCGGGGAAGTCGTTCGCGACCGCCGGCGTCTTGCCGAGCGCCTCGGCGAGCGCGACGATCTTCGTCGCCGTTTCGTCGGACGTCTCCCTCCCGCGCACGACCTCGACGAGCTTGAGGACCGGCACCGGGTTGAAGAAGTGCATGCCGATCACGCGGTCGGGTCGTTGCGTCGCGGCGGCGAGCGACGTGATCGGGATCGAGGACGTGTTCGACGCGAGGATCGCGGTCGGCGGGAGCACCGCGTCGGCGCGGCGGAAGACGTCCTGCTTGATCTCGAAGTCCTCGATCACGGCTTCGACCATGAGGTCGGCGGGCGTGATCTCGTCGACGGCGGTGACGCGCGCGAGCACCTCGTCCGGATCGGCGCCGCCCTTCTCCGCGAGCTTCTCGAGGCTCTTGCGCATCGTCGCGAGGCCGCGCTCGGTCGCGCCGGGGTACGAGTCGTACAGCGAGACGCGGCGGCCCGGAGGCGGCGACGACCTGCGCGATGCCGCCGCCCATCTGGCCCGCGCCGACGACGAGAACGTGCTCGAAGTCCATGGCTGGGACGTTAACGTCGCCGGCGTGCCGACGGTTGAGGTGAACGGAGCACGGCTCTGGTACGACGAGGCGGGCAGCGGGCCGGCGCTTCTCCTGCTGCACGGCGGGCTCGGCGACTCGGGCCTGTGGGAGCCGGTCGTCCCGTTCCTCGCGGAGCGGTTCCGCGTGATTCGCACCGACCTCCGCTTCTTCGGCCGCTCGACCGGGCCGGCCGCGCCGTGGTCGTGGGAGGACGACGTGATCGGCGTGCTCGACGAGCTCGGCGTGGAACGCGCGGCGCTCGCGGGCCTCTCGCTCGGCGGCCGGCTCGCGACCGAGATCGCGCTCGACCATCCCGAAGCGGATCTCGGCGCTCGCCCTCGTCGCGCCGGGCCTCGCCGGCCACGCCGCCGCTCCGTACACCGAGGAGCAGGAGGCGCGCTACGACGCCGCAGAGGCGGAGGGCGACTTCGACGCGATGCTCGCCGTCGACCTCGAGGTCTGGGCGCCGCTCGGTGCCGATGAGCGGATCGCGCGACTGTGGTTCGCAACGCCCGACGCGAACCCGCTGCCGGCAGGCGTCGAGCCGCGCCGGCCGGCCGGCCCGCCGGCGAACGAGCGGCTCGACGAGCTCTCCGTCCCGACCCTCGTCGTCACCGTGTCACACGACCCGCCGGGCTTCCGCGAGATCGGCCCGCTCATCGCCGCCGAAGCGCCGAACGCGCGCCACGTCGAGCTCGACTCCGACCACTACGTCACGCTGCGCGAGCCGGAACTCGTCGCGCGGACGCTGCTCGAGTTCCTCGCCGAAGTCAGCCCGAGCGCTCGAGCCTGACGATCTCGAACGCCATGAGGACGCCGAAGGCGGCGCCGATCGCGAGCCCGGCGGGGCGAGCCGCGCCTGTCACCCCGGCTGCCCGCAGCGCCCCCCACGCGACGAGATAGCCCCAGCCGCCGAGGGCGGCTCCGTAGACCAGCGCGAGGGCACCCGTCCTCGAGACGGGCACCAAGCCGAGCAGGCGGTTTCCCGGGCCGACCACGAGCGGTCCGTCTGGGAGCAGCCGCCGCTCCACTTCCGCGACCCGTTGCTCCACCGCACTCTGGATCTCCCCGTTGCGCAGCTCGTAGAGGAGAACGCCGACGCTCGCGCAGAGTCCGAGCAGTCCGATCGCGAGCAGCTCCACCGCGGTCTGGTGGCCGTTGACGAGCGCAACGACCGCGCCGGCGACGGTCGGGACGAGCGCGAGCAGCCGGAAGCGCGTCTCCGTCAGGCCGCGGAGCAACTCCGTGCCGCTGTCGTATTCCAGCCGCAGACGCGTGTCCTCATCCATCGCGCCTCCTTCCGCACATCGTGATGGGCGGAAGGCGCCCGGTCAAGTGCAGGTCAAGTGCGGGGCTAGACCTCGATCAGGAGCGCGTCGCCCTGGCCGCCGCCGGAGCAGATCGCGGCGAGACCGAGCCCGCCGCCGTTGCGGCGGAGGTCGTGGATCATCGTGCCGAGGATGCGGCCGCCGCTCGCGCCGACCGGATGGCCGAGCGCGACCGCGCCGCCGTTGACGTTCGCGGTCTCCGGGTCGGCGCCGAGCATCGCGAGCGAGTTGAGCGCGACCGAGCAGAACGCCTCGTTCACCTCGACGCGCTTCACGTCGCCGATCGTCTTGCCCGCCTTCTCGAGCGCCTGCGTCGCCGGCGTTGCCGGGCGTGCGCGCGAGCCACGCGAACTCGTCCGCGACGTAGCCCTGCGCGACGACCGTCGCGAGCGGCTCGAGGCCGCGGCGCGCGGCGAACTCCTCCGAGCAGACGACGACGCACGACGCGCCGTCGTTCACGCCCGGCGCGTTGCCGGCGGTGACCGTCCCCTCGGGATCCATCACCGGCTTCAGCGAGGCGAGCTTCTCGAGCGTCGTGTCGCGCCGGACCGCCTCGTCGGCGGTCACCTCGCCGACCGGAACGATCTCGTCGTCGAACAGCCCGGCGTCCTGCGCTGCGGCCGCGCGCTCCTGCGAGCGGAGCGCCCACGCGTCCTGTTCCTCGCGCCCGATGCCGAGCTCGCGGGCCACCGCCGGCGGCCTGAACGACCATGTGCTTCCCGTCGAACGTCGAGCGCAGCGCGTCCCACATCATGAGATCGACCAGCGCCCCGTCGCCCATCCGGTAGCCCTGGCGCGCCTTCGGCAGCGCGTACGGCGCGTTCGTCATCGACTCCATCCCGCCCGTCACGACGACCTCGACGTCGCCGGCGCGGATCATCGAGTCGGCGATCTCGACCGCGCGGATCGACGACGCGCACACCTTGTTGATCGTGTCGGAGGGGACGTCGATCGGGATCCCGCCGCCGACCGCCGCCTGCCGCGCGGGCGCCTGCCCGGCGCCGGCCTGCAGCACCTGGCCCATGATCACGTAGTCGACCTCGCTGCCCTCGAGGCCGATGCGCTCGAGCGCGCCGCGAATCGCGACAGCGCCAAGCTCGGTCGCCGAGAACGCCGCGAGCCCGCCGCCGAGCTTGCCGAACGGCGTGCGAACGGCGGAAACGATGACCGAGCGAGCTCACGCTTCCAACTTAGCCAGTGAAGCTCATGCCGGGCTCGAGCCTGCGCGCGAACGCCACGACGAGCTGCACCGCGCGCTCGAGGTCGTCGAGGTCGAGCATCTCGATCGGCGAGTGCATGTAGCGCAGCGGCACGGAGACGAGACCCGTAGGCACGCCCCCGCGGCTGAGGTAGACCGCATCGCCGTCGGTCGACGTCGAGCCGCGCGGCGAGACCTCGACCGCGAGCGGGATGCCCTCCTGCTCGGCCGTGGAGTAGAGCAGCTCGAAGACGTCCTCGTGGATCGACGGGCCGCGCGAGATCGTCGGGCCGCCGCCCATGAGGACCTTGCCCTCGTCGTCGGGATCGCCGCCGCGCACGTCGGTCGCGTGCGTGACGTCGATCGCCACCGCGAGATCGGGCTCGATGGAGAACGCGGCCGTGCGCGAGCCGGCGAAGTCCCCGACCTCCTCCATCACCGCGGCCACGGCGATCACGTCGCCGGGCGCGCCGCCGGCCTCGGCGATCCGCCGCGCGGACTCGAGCGCGACGTAGCAGCCCATCCTGTTGTCGAACGCGCGCGAGACGACGCGATTGCCCTGCAAAGCGAGCGGCGCGCCGTGCCAGATGACGTTGTCGCCGGGACGGATGAGACTTCCGCAGCTCGTCGCCGTCCTTCGCGCCGACGTCGAGCACGAGATCGTCGCGCTCGACCGGCTTGCGGTCAGAACCTGCCTTGCGCTTCTGCTCCTTCCGGGCGACGACGCCGGGGACGGGGCCGTTCCGCGTGAGGACGTCGACGCGCTGGCCGACCATCACGGTCGGGATCCCAGCCGCTGCCCTGTCGCACGGCGGCGAGTCCGTCGTCGCCGAGATTGGTGACGACGACGGCGATCTCGTCGATGTGGCCGACGAGTGCGAGCGACGGGCCTCCCGCCGTGCCCGGCACGCGCACCCACGAGTTGCCCAGCGCGTCGGAGGAAACCTCGCCGACCGGGGCAGCCGCCTCCCGCCACACGGCGGCGGCGGCGCGCTCCTGTCCGGAGGGACCGGGCGTCGTCAGCAGGCGTTCGAGCAGCTCGGGAAGAGGCACGGCGCGACACTACCTGCGCCCGTTTGCGCCACTCCGCGGTAGCGTCCCGGCGTGCAAGCTCCGGACGCTTCCCGACAGCTACGCCGTCGTCCGCCTCCAGCCAGGCGCCGAGCTGCCGGAGTGGGTGGACAAGGGGCCGTTCCGGTCGGTGACGCGCACCGAGCACGAAGTGTCGGTCGTCTGCCGCGACCACGACGTGCCGGAGGGCGAGAACGTCGACCGCGGCTGGACGCTGCTCGAGACGATGGGGCCGCTACGACTTCTCGCTCACCGGGCGTCATCGCGTCGCTCGTCGAGCCGCTCGCCGAGGCCGAGGTTCCGATCTTCGTCATCTCGACCTTCGAGTCCGACTACGTCCTCGTGCGCTCGTCCGACCTCGGCCGCGCCGTCGACGCGCTCGAAGGCGCGGGGCACGAGTTCGCCGCGTGACGCCGGCCGACGCCGAGACCGTCCGGAGTCTGACACTGGACGCGGGTCGTTCGGCCGAGACCCTTTCCGCGAAATCCGGCGGTACGAACTCGTATGAACCTCGCGGAGACTCGCCGCTACCCCGACGACAACACGGTTCGGGTGCTGACACCGGACCTGTCGCACGTGGCGTTGCTTGACGTTCGCCTCGAGCCTCGCCTACGCTCCGGCCATGACTTCCGTCCCGACTTGGTGGGTTTGGCGCGCCGAGCGAGGCGGGAGCCTGCGCGCACGCTGAGTGCTCGCGACAACCCGTCCGCTCGATCCGGCTCCGTGAGGGGCCTTTTCTATGTCTGAACCGAAATCGCAACCGACCTCCTGACTCCGCTCGGCGCGTACCTCCGCCTGCGGGAGCGGAGCGCGGGCGCGTTTCTCCTCGAGTCGGTCGAGCGCGGGCGACTGGGACGGCACAGCTTCGTCGGCGCGGGCTCGCGGATCGTCGGCTTCGAGGAGGCGGAGACGCTCGGCGAGCCGGTCTTCGGCTACCTCGGCTACGACGCGGTAGCCCGGATCGAGCCGACCGTCACGCTGCCCGCCGACGGGCCGGACACGCCCGAGAGCCGCTGGCTCGTTCCCGACGTCCTCGTTCGCTTCGACCACGCGCGCGGCGTCGCCGAGCTCGTGCGCGGAGACGCGAGCGTGCTCGAAGGGCCGGAGCCGGACGTGCCGCGCGGCAGCGGCGAGCGCGGCCCGCTCGTGCGCGAGCCGTCGCGCGAGGAGCACCTCCGGCGCGTCGAGCGGGCGAAGGAGCACATCCGCGAGGGCGACGTCTTCCAGGTCGTCGTCTCGCAGCGCGCCGAGCGGCCGACGTCCGCCTCGGCGGTCGAGCTCTACCGCGCGCTGCGCCGCGTCAACCCGTCGCCGTACCTCTTTCTCTTCGAGTTCGGCGATCTCGCGCTCGTGGGCAGCTCGCCGGAGACGGTCGTCAAGTGCAGCGGCTCGCGCGCCGAGCTGAACCCGATCGCGGGGACGGTGTGGCCGGGCGGCAAGGACGAGAGCGAGCTGCTCACTTCGGAGAAGGACCGCGCCGAGCACACGATGCTCGTCGACCTCGGCCGCAACGACCTCTCGCGCGTCTGCGTGCCGGGATCCGTGCACGTCGACCGGTTCATGGAGCCCGAGCGCTACTCGCACGTGACGCATCTCGTCTCCGAGGTCTCGGGCGAACTGTGCGACGGCGTGACGCCCTTCGAGCTGCTGCGCGCGACGTTCCCCGCCGGCACGGTCTCGGGCGCGCCGAAGGTGCGGGCGATGCAGATCATCAGCGAGCTCGAACAGCATCGGCGGGGCATCTACGCAGGCGCGGTCGGGTACTGCGTGCCGGCCGAGCGGGAGCTCGACACGTGCATCGCGATTCGGACGCTCTGGCTGCGCGACGGCGTCGCGCATCTGCAGGCGGGCGGCGGGATCGTCGCGGACTCCGACCCCGCAGCCGAGCACGAGGAGTGCCTCGCCAAGCTGCGGGCGCTGGAGACGGCGATCGACCTGGCAGAGTCGGAGCAGGCGTGATCCTCCTCATCGACAACTACGACTCGTTCTCGTGGAACCTCGCGCACCTGTTCGGCGCGCTCGGCGAGGAGGTCGTCGTGCGCCGCAACGACGAGATCGACCCGGACGAAGCGGAGCGGCTGGCGCCGTCGCACCTCGTCATCTCGCCCGGCCCCGGCCGCCCGCGCGACGCGGGCGCGACGCGCGCGATCCTCGAGCGCCTCCTCCCCACGACTCCGACGCTCGGCGTCTGCCTCGGCCACCAGGCGCTCGTCGAGGTCTGCGGCGGCGAGGTCGGCTACGCGCGCGAGCTCGTGCACGGCAAGGCGAGTCCCGTGCGGCACGACGGCACCGGGCTGTTCGACGGCCTTCCGGATCCGTTCGAGGCCGGCCGCTACCACTCGCTCGCCGCGACGCGACTCCCCGATGTGCTCGAGCCGACGGCGTTCGCGGACGACGGCGAGGTGATGGCGGTGCGGCACCGCGAGCTGCCCGCGGTCGGCGTCCAGTTCCATCCCGAGTCGGTGCTCACGCCCGACGGCCCGGCGCTCGCGCGCAACTTCCTCGCGGGGCGGCTGTGATCCAGGCGGTCATCCCGCGCCTGCTCGACGGCCACGACCTGTCGCGCGACGAGGCGCGCGCGACGATGGGCGAGATCATGGGCGGCGAGGCGACGCAGGCGCAGATCGCCGGCTTCCTCGTCGCGCTGCGCGCGAAGGGCGAGACGGCGGACGAGATCGCGGGCTGCGCCGAGGCGATGCGCGAGCACGTCCTCCGCGTCCACCCGAAGCGCACCGACATCGTCGATGTCGTCGGCACCGGCGGCGACGGCGCGAACACGTACAACATCTCGACCGCGGCGGCCCTCGTCACGGCGGCGGCGGGAGCGGCGGTCGCGAAGCACGGCAACCGCGCCGCGTCGTCGCAGACCGGCTCGGCGGACGTGCTCGAGGCGCTCGGCTTCCAGCTCGAGCTGCCCCCGGAGAAGATCGAGCGGTCGATCGACGAGCTCGGCTTCGGCTTCCTCTTCGCGCAGGCGCACCATCCGGCGATGCGCCACGCGGCGCCCGTCCGGCGCGAGCTCGCCACGCGTACCGTGTTCAACGTGCTCGGCCCGCTCACGAACCCCGCCGGCGCGCGGGCGCTCGTCCTCGGCGTCTACTCGCCCGAGCTCGCGCGGACGCTCGCCGCGGCGCTCGTCCAGCTCGACGTGACGCGCGCGTACGTCGTGCACGGCGCGGGCGGGATCGACGAGCTCTCGCCGTGCGGCCCGAACCTCGTGTGCGAAGTTCACTCGGGCCAGATCCGCGAGTACGAGCTCGATCCGCTCGACCTCGGGATCGAGCGCTGCTCGCCGGAGGAGCTGCGCGGCGGCGATCCGGCGACGAACGCCGCGGCGCTGCGCGACGTGCTCGCGCGGCGCGGACGGCGGCCACCGCTCCGCCGTGCTCCTCAACGCCGCCGGCGGGATCGCCGCGGTCAGCGAGGCGGACGACATCCGCGAAGGTCTCGAGCACGCGCGCGAGGCGCTCGACTCCGGCGCGGCGGCGGCGCGGCTCGACGAGCTCGTGGAGTTCTCCCGGACATGAGGCTTCCAGGACGCACTGTCGGGGCGACGGCTCTCCGCGATCGCGGAGTTCAAGCGGCGCTCGCCGTCGATGGGCGACATCCGGCCGGACGCGCGCGTCGAGGACATCGTCCCGGCGTACGAGCGCGGCGGCGCGAGCGCCATCTCGGTCCTCGTCGACGAGCGCTTCGGCGGGACGCATCGACGACCTGCGCGCCGCGCGCGCAGTGACAGACGCTGCCGCTGCTCGCGAAGGGCTTCTTCTCGACCGAGGAGCAGCTGCGCGAGGTGCGCGAGGCGGGCGCCGACGCCGCGCTCCTCATCCTCCGCGACCTCGACGACGAGACGACGACGACGCTCGTCAGCGGTACGCCGCGCGACATCGGTCTCGACACGCTCGTCGAGGCACACGACGACGAGGAGCTCGACCGCGCAATGCGTCTCGGCGACGGCGTCATCGGCGTCAACGCGCGCGACCTCTCGACGTTCGCGATCGACCGCAACGAGCAGCTTCGACTTGTCGCTTGGCGGCGCCACGAGACCGACGACCTCGTGGTCGCCGAGAGCGCCATCCACTCGCGCGCCCAGGCGGCCGAAGCAGAGCTCGCCGGCGCCGACGCCGTGCTCGTCGGCACCTCGCTCATGCAGGCGTCCGACCCGGAGGCGAAGCTCCGCGACCTCGATCTCGCGTCCGCTCGTGAAGGTCTGCGGCCTGACGCGCCAGGAGGACGTCGACGCCGCGGTCGAGGCGGGCGCCGACATGCTCGGCTTCATCTTCGCCGAGGGATCGCCGCGCCAAGCGCGCCGCCGTCCTCGACGTCCCCGACACGGCGCTGTCGGTCGCGGTCTCCGTCGGCGAGGCGGATGATCGCGGCGCCGATCTCGTGCAGGTCTACGAGCCCGACGAGGGCAAGGTCAGAGGCCGCCGCGGATATCTCGGTCGCGCGACAGCCGGGCACGTCGCGGCTTCGTGCTCGACCACCCGTGGGACGAGCTCGATCCCGACCACTGGAAGAACGCGCCGACGGCACGCGGTGCGCTCGGGTCGATGCTCGCCGGCGGGCTCGGGCCGGACAACGTGCGTGCCGCGATCGAGACCGTCCAGCCGTGGGCGGTCGACGCGTGCGTCGCGGCTCGAGTCCGCGCCCGGAATCAAGGATCACGCGAAAGTGCGCGCGTTCGTAGAGGCTGCACGCGTCATGAGCGACTTCGGCGAGTACGGCGGGCGCTACGTCCCGGAGACGCTGATCCCGGCGCTCGACGAGCTCGACGCCGGCTGGCGCGCCGCGCAACAAGACGAGAGCTTCCGCGCCGAGCTCGACGCGCTCCTCGCGACGTACGCCGGCCGCCCGACGCCGCTCACGCTCGCGGAGCGCTTCGCGCCCGGCAAGCGGATCTACCTCAAGCGGGAGGATCTCCTCCACACCGGCGCGCACAAGCTCAACAACGCGCTCGGCCAGGCGGTGCTCGCGCGGCGGCTCGGCAAGCACCGCATCGTCGCCGAGACCGGCGCGGGCCAGCACGGCGTCGCGACCGCGACCGTGTGCGCGCGCTTCGGCCTCGAGTGCGTCGTGTACATGGGCGAGGAGGACATGCGCCGCCAGCAGCCCAACGTCGAGCGCATGCACCTCATGGGCGCCGAGGTGCGCCCGGTCGACTTCGGCACGAAGACGCTGAAGGAAGCGACGAGCGAGGCGATCCGCGACTGGATCGCGAACGTCGAGACGACGCACTACCTCATCGGCTCGTGCGTCGGCCCGGCGCCGTATCCGGAGATCGTCGCCGAGCTGCAGTCCGTCATCGGCCGCGAGGCGCGCGAGCAGTTCCTCGCCGTCGAAGGTCGGCTTCCCGAGGCGGTCGTCGCGTGCGTCGGCGGCGGCTCGAACGCGATCGGCATCTTCCACGGCTTCCTCGAGGACAGCGGACGTGCGCCTCGTCGGCGTCGAGGCCGCGGGCGCCGCGTCGCTCGGCTCGGGCCGCGCGGCGATCCTCCACGGCGCGCGCTCGTCCGTCCTCGCGGACGAGGACGGACAGATCGCCGACGCGCACTCGATCTCCGCCGGCCTCGACTATCCCGGCGTCGGTCCCGAGCACGCCTTCCTCCGCGACACGGGCCGCGCCGAATACAGAGTCGCGACCGACGACGAAGCGCTCGCCGCGTTCCGCGACCTTGCGCGGACGGAAGGGATCGTCCCAGCCCTCGAACCGGCGCACGCCCTCGCACGCGCCCGCGACCTCGACACCGACCTCATCCTCGTCGGCCTCAGCGGCCGCGGCGACAAAGACCTCGCCGAAGCGCTGGCACACCTCAATGGTTGAGTACACGACCTCGCTCGACAGCGTCCGCGCGGACGACTTGCGCGGCTTCTTCGTGGGCTGGCGCAAGGCGCCGACGCCGGAGGAGCACCTGCGGCTCTTGCACGGCAGCGCTCAATGCGTGCTCGCGCTCGACGGGACGCGTGTCGTCGGCTTCGTCACCGCGATCAGCGACGGTGTCTTGAGCGCCTGTATCCCGCTCCTCGAGGTTCTGCCGGAGTACCAGGGTCAGGGCATCGGAACGGAGCTGATGCGACGGCTGCTCGCCAAACTCGAGTCTCTGTACATGGTCGACCTCTCCTGCGACGCGGAGCTCGAGCCGTTCTACGCGCGCTTCGGCTTCCAAGTCCTCCCCCGCGGCATGGGGCTACGACGGTGAGCCGGAAGACGCTCGTCATCTACCTCATGACCGAGCCGGAGACGCCGGAACTCGCGCGCGCGGCGGTCGACGGAGGCGCGGACATCGTCGAGCTCGGGTTCCCGTTCTCGGACCCACTCGCCGACGGGCCGGTCATCCGTCGTGCCGCCGAGCGCGCTCTCGCGCGCGGGATGCGCACCAAGGCGTGCCTCGACGTCCTCGCGCAGACGCGCGACGCGCTCCCCGAGACGCCGCTCATCCCGATGACCTATGCGTCGCTCCTCGAGGCGTACGGCTGGGAGCGTTTCGCGGCGGACGCCGCCACCGCCGGCGCGACGAGCCTGATCATCGCCGACCTCCCAGCCGGCGACCGGGAAGAGCTGCGGCGCGTTCAGCTCGTCGCTCCGACGTCGACCGACGCGAGGATCCGGCTCGCGGGCGAGCAGACGGACGGGTGGCTCTATCTCGTCACCGTCGCAGGAACGACCGGGGCACGCGACGACCTCTCCCCCGCGCTCGCGGGCCTCGTCGAGCGCGCCCGCGCCGCAACAAGCGCTCCGCTCTACGCCGGCTTCGGCATCTCCACGCCCGACCAGGCGCGCGCCGCAGCCGAGCTCGCGGACGGCGTCGTCGTCGGCTCCCGCGCGCTGCTCGCGGCGGAGGACGGCGCGGACGCGCTGCGCGAGTACGTCGCGTCCCTCCGCGCCGCACTCGACAGGACTTAGTCAACTCTCACGGCGCGCTCAGGCGCTTCTCACGCTCGCGGGTGACGATGCACCCATGGCAGCCACCCCCGAGACGGCCTCGCACCCTCCTGCGACCAACCCGAACCGTCTCCTGCTTGCGGCCGATGAGGTCGACAAGCTCGCGGAGGCCGCCTAACTCAACCCGAACGCGTACCTCGGTGCCGGCCTACCCTCTCCCTGGCCGGCACCGCGGTTCGCGGCGTCTTGACTCTCGCTATCCGATCGTGATACGAAACTCCCCGGATGCGTACGGGGACCAAGCTCGCGGTTGTCGGCGTTGCGATCGCCCTCACCGGGATGCTCGTCGGCTTCTACACCTGGAACCTCACGCAACTCGCAGGTTCGCCCGCGTACACCGTCCCCGTTACGACCGTCAACGGCCATCCCGTCGTCGACCTGAAGATCATGACGGTCGCCGCGATCGGGCCGAAGCTGAGCCCGAACCCCGACTGGGTCTCGTACCTCGTCGGTACGCCAAACGGGTGGAAGCGCGAGACCGTCTGGAACCTGCCCGCGCACGCGACCGTCCACGTGACGATCTACAACTTCGACGGCGCGAGCGGCCTCCGCAACCCGTTCCTCGGACGGCCCCAGGGGATCGACGGCAACCAGATGCTCGTCGACGGGATGCCGACAACGGCAGTCGACCCGATGGACGCGTCGCACACGTTCGCCGTGCCCGAACTAGGGCTCATCGTCGCGATCCCGGGCGTCGCGGACGACGCGAAGAACCAGTGCGGGTACGCGCCCTGCCCGATGACGACAGCGCACCGGACGGTGCAGTTCACCTTCCACACAACGACCCCCGGCCACTTCCGCTGGCAGTGCTTCGTGCCGTGCGCAGCCGGGTGGATCAACGGCTTCGGCGGGCCGATGCAGACGATCGGCTACATGGACGGCTTCCTCAACGTGAAGGCATAGCGCCTTGTCGACTGCTGCTCCCTCGCCGTCCACCGGAACCGCGAAACACGGCCGCCGTGTCGTCATTGCATGGCTGCTTCTGAGCGTCGTCGCGACGCCGCTCGTCGCGATCTACGTCGGCCCGCTCTTCCCGCCGGGAAACGCGACCGTCCAGAGCCAGGGGCAGGTGTTCGACAACCAGGTCATGACGGCGCTGATGACGCCGGTCATCTGCCTCCTCGCGGTGTTCTTCGTCTACGGCCTCGTCACGTTCCGGCCGGAGAAGAACGAGACGCTGCTCGACGGACCGCCGCTCCGCAATGACTCCACGGTGCAGGTCCTCTGGATCGTCATCACGTCGGCCATGGTGCTGTTCCTCGCCGGCTTCGGAACGTACGAACTGCTGCAGGACGGCGCCGGCGGCGGCCAGGGGCCGAACCCGATCGCCCTCCCGGCGGGTCACCAGAGCGCCTTGCAGGTGCAGGTGATCGGCCAGCAGTGGCAGTTCACGTACCGCTACCCGTCACTCGGCGGGCTCGAGTCGAACCAGCTCGTCCTGCCGGCGGACACGGTTGTCGAGCTGCACGTCACGTCACTCGACGTCATTCACTCCTTCTGGGCGGTCGAGCTCGGCGTGAAGGCCGACGCGAATCCGGGCGTCGACAACGTCGCGTACGTCGAGACGAAGTCCCCGACGGCGTTCCACGTGCGCTGCGCCGAGCTCTGCGGCCTCTGGCACGGCTACATGTTCAACAACGGCCGCGTCGTCAGCTCCTCGCAATTCACGTCATGGGCGGCGAGCGAGCAGAAGATCTACGCCTCGATCAAGCCGTACATGAACCGTGACGCGCCGTATTCCCTCACATATCTCCCCGACCCGCAGAGGAGGGCCGGATGACCGCGTCCGCAGCCGCCGCACCGCCGAAACCGCTCTGGCGCCGCCTGATCGGTTTCAACCTCCTCACGGCGATCATCCTCGGCATCGTCGGCTGGTACGTCGGCTGGTTCGGGGGGCACGCGGTCGTCGCGCCGAGCCTCGACTACTTCGGGGACATCGACTACAACGAGCTCTCCGTCTTCTTCGCCTACATCGGTGGGGTCGTCGGCTTCCTCATCGGGCTCGGCTTCCTCAACTACCCGGTGCGGCGCATGCTCGGCTACCCGCCGTCACTGCGTGAGAAAGAGACGGAAGGGATCGGCCGCTACTTCAGCCTCTGCACCGACCACAAGGTCGTCGGCATCCAGTACCTCTGGGGAATCGGGCTGTTCTTCTTCATCGGCGGCCTGAACGCGATGCTCATCCGCTTCGAGCTCTTGACGCCGCACAACCAGGTCTTCCCCGCCGGCACGTACCTGACGATCGTGGGGCTGCACGGCACGATGATGATGGGGATGATGACGAGCGGGATCCTCGGCCCGTTCGCCAACTACCTCGTCCCGATCATGATCGGTGCGCGACGAATGGCGTTCCCCCGGATCGAGGCGCTGACGTTCTGGCTGCTCATGGCTGCGGGCGGGATTCTCACGACGACGATCTTCTTCGGCGGCTTCCCGACCGGGTGGACGGGCTATGCGCCGCTCTCGAACGAATCGAACCCCGGGATGGACAACTACATCCTCTTCTTCGCGCTCGTCGGAATCTCGATGACGCTGCTCGGCGTGAACATGCTGGCGACCATCGTCACGATGCGCGCGCCGGGGCTCACATGGACGCGCCTGCCGATCTTCGTCTGGGGCGTCGTCTCGACAGCGGTACTCATGGTGCTCGCCGCCCCGGTACTCATTGCGGCGCTCTCGATGGAGGCGCTCGACCGGACGGCGCAGACGACGAACTTCTTAACCGCCGGGGGCGGCAGTCCCTACCTCTACCAAAACCTCTTCTGGATCTTCGGGCACCCCGAGGTCTACATCCTCGCCCTCCCGGGCTTCGCGATCGTCCTCGAGATCCTTCCCGTCTTCGCCCGCAAGCCGCTCTGGGGTTATCGGCTCGCCGTGGCCGGACTGCTCGGCGTCTCGCTCCTCTCGTGGTTCGTCTGGCAGCACCACCTCTTCGTGAGCGGGATCAACGGCGATCTGCGGCCGTTCTACATCCTCTCGACCGAGCTCATCTCCATCCCGACCGGCTTCACGTTCCTCTGCGGGATGATGACCCTCTGGCGCGGACGGATCCGATACACGGTGCCGATGCTCTTCTGCCTCGCGTGGTTCTTCAACTTCCTCATCGGCGGACTCTCGGGCGTCTTCCTCTCCGATACGCCGAGCGACACGACGACACACGGCAGTTTCTTCTCGATGGCGCACTTCCACTACACGATCATGGGCGGGCTTGTCTTCACCTTCTTCGCCGGCATCTACTACTGGCTGCCGAAGATGGTCGGCTTCGAGCTCAACGAGCGGCTCGGGAAGATCCATTTCTGGACGATGTTCATCTTCTTCAACTCGACGTTCTTCCCGCTCTTCATCGCGGGCTTCAAGGGCCAGCCGCGGCGTGTCGTCACGTACCCGGATGGGCTCCAGTTCCTCAACGACTGGGTCTCCGTCTCGGCGTTCCTCCTCGGCATCTCGATGCTCGTCTTCCTCTTCAACCTCGTCTGGTCACTCGCGTTCGTGAAGAAGCCGGCGGCGGCGAACCCGTGGGACTCGCGCTCGATCGAGTTCCAGCTGCCGTCCCCCGTGCCGGTGAACAACTTCGACCGCCTCCCCGTCTTCACGAGCGATCCGTACGGCTACGGCGAAGGAGCGCCGCTGGGCTTCCGCTTCGCTCCGGCGGGAGCTCCGGCCGGAG
This sequence comes from uncultured Actinomycetes bacterium, assembly GCA_963816735.1. GTDB lineage: Bacteria > Actinomycetota > Thermoleophilia > Gaiellales > Gaiellaceae > Palsa-739. The sequence goes on along the minus strand of CAWFLY010000010.1, from coordinate 2,197 downwards.
CGCCAGCGGGAATGGAGTGACATGAGCGGCGCCGAACTTGCACACGACAGCAACGACCCGGGGCGCATCGAGGCGGAACCGCCGGAGGTCATGACGCGGAACCTCTCCGCGGCCGGCTACCTCCTCGCCGGGGCGACCGCCTTCTTCTTCGTCGCGTTCCTTTTCGGCTTCTTCTATCTCCGCTCAGTCAACAACGCCGGGATGTGGAAACCGAGTGGCGTCGACAGCTCGATCGGCTGGGGCACCGCCGTCGTCGTCTGTTACGTCGTGAGCGCGCTGCTCGTGCGGCTCGGGCTCGCCGACCACGTCGCCGGGCGGCAATCGGCCTGGCGGCTGAAAGGCCTGATCGCGCTTCTCGCCGGCCTCGTGGGACTCGTAGTGCAGGTGTTCGCATGGACGCACGAGGGGTTCGGCCCTGCCGACGGCGGCTACGCGAGCATCTACTTCGGCTGGACGGCGTTCCTCTTCCTTTTCGTCCTCGGTGCGATGTTCTGGCTCGAGACGACGCTCGCGACGTCCTACCGCTACCGCAAGGCGTCGCCGGAATCGCCTGACGGGGGCCACGACATCAGCGACCCCCTCTCACTCGTACGCGGCGAACTCGTCGCGCTGAGCTTCTACTGGACGTTCCTGGCCGGGATCGCCGTGGTCACCTGGATCGTCCTCTACCTCGTCTAGCGGCGTGTCTGTCCCGCCCCTCGCCGCGTGCGCGCTCGCCGTGGCTCTGTATGCGCTCGGCGGGCGCGGGCGCCACCGCTGGGGACGGGAAGCGTGCTTCTACCTCGGCGTCGCGATCACGTTCGTCGCGCTCGAGCCGCCGTTCGACGAATGGGCCGACACCTCGTTCGCCCTCCACATGACGCAGCACGTCCTCCTGATCGCGTTCGCCGCGCCGCTCCTCGTGCTTGGGAGGCCGTGGCCTCGTATGTGGTTGTGCTTCCCGGCCGCCCCGCGTCGCGCGGTCGCGCGCGGACTCGCCCGGGGGCGCTGGTCCGCCCCGCTGCGCTCGCTGACGAGAACGCTAACCAACCCGAAGGTCGCCCTCTGCGTGCTCGGTGCAGTGCTCGGCCTCTGGCACGTGCCGTACCTCTACGACGCCGCGGCCGAGAACGAGGGGATCCACCTCCTCGAGCACACGGCGTTCATGGCGGCAGCTCTCCTCTATTGGGGGCCGCTGCTCGAGGCGCCGCCCATCCGCGCGCGGATCGACCATCTGCGCCGCGCAGGCTGGTTCGCTGCGGGCGCGATCCCGGGCTGGATCCTCGCGATCGTCCTCGCAGAGGCGACGCACCCGCTCTACCCCTACTACGCGTCGCTCCACGAGCGCGCGTTCGGGCTCTCACCGCTCGGCGACCAGCAGGTCGGCGCCGGGGTGATGTGGGTGCCCGGCTCGCTCGCGAACTTCGCTCTCTTCATCGTCTTCGTCTATCTCTGGCTCGAACCTGCCGCCGCCGACACGGCGCCGGCAGTCGAGCCCCGACAACCGGAGGAGCTCTCATGGACGTGATCGCCTCATTCCTCGAAGGCAGCATTCTCGGTCTGACGATCCCCATCGCTCTCCTGATCGCGATCACGATCTGGTGGGTGATCGCAATCCGCCGCCGCTCTCGCGACTAGGTCTTCAGCGCTACGGCTAGAGGCGAACGACGGAGGGTCGGCCACGGCGGACGACGCTGAGGACGTCCCACTGGCGAGCCTCCTCGTGGCCGGGGACAAGGCTCGCGAAGCGGTAGACCCCGAGGCGGGACGCGCGGAAAGTGAACGTCGCCTTGTGCCCCTCCTCGAGGCCGATGGTCGGTTGTCGCGTCGTCGAATGCCGGAACGCGGGCGTAGTGGTGTTCGGCCCGTGTACGACGGCACACGAGTTGCGGAGCGGACCGCGGTTCTCGCAGATCACGCGGATCTTCCAGTTACGCGGCACGGTCCACATGAGCTTGCGCGAGTAGCCGTCGAAGTTGAAGCCGTTGTTCTCGCCGTCGTACGACGCGATCAGCGTCACCGTCGCCGTATGTGTACGCGCATTGACCCGAAGGAACTGGGCGGGCCGCGGCGGAGGCTGGGCTAACACGCCCTTAGCATGACGGCGCGAAGCGCAACTGCGCGGTATCTCTTAGACGATGCTCAGAGAACTCTTACGCTCGTCCTAGTCGCCGTCGGCATTCTGGAACCGCCCACGAAACGTCAAGGAGACTCGCCC